>NZ_JASHKP010000010.1:0-326 GCF_030056775.1 Microbacterium sp. IEGM 1404
GCGCGCGCTACCCCTCCCGGCACGCGGCGGACGTAGCGGCCGCTGGCCGCGACGAAGCCGACGAGGGCCCGCGAGTTCGGCCGCGGGGGTGCGGCGGGGGTCGGTGGTCTCCGCGGCCGAGGGGGGCCGGCGGTTCCTGTGCTCCGGCGCGGCGGGGGGCAGGGGGGTCGGGGTGGTCGGGGTGTGGGGGGCGGGGTGCCGGCCCTGGGGGGCGACGACCACCCCGCCCGCCCCTGCGCGCGCAGCCGGCGGGGCGGGCGGGGCCGGTCGCGCTGGCCCGGGGCGGGCCGTCGCGGCAGCCTGTGCCGCGGCGGCGGCCCCGGGGG
>NZ_JASHKP010000011.1:0-263 GCF_030056775.1 Microbacterium sp. IEGM 1404
GTCTCCGTAATCGTTCGGGCCTTTTGTCAAACACACGCCGCTTATCTATGCGCGTATCCGTGTTTTTTTGTACACTCGGATGCCGCAAAGACCCCCGCGACGTCAGGTGGTCAGGCCGGAGTAGGCGTGGAGGCACTTGAAGAAGACGTTGACGATCGTGAATTTGAACAGCACGGCGGCGAAGACGATGATCGAGAGACACGCCGAGCGGGTGCCGCGCAATCCGCGGGTCGCGCGGGCGTCGATGTATCAGGCGTATAGCA
>NZ_JASHKP010000012.1:0-263 GCF_030056775.1 Microbacterium sp. IEGM 1404
GGGGGGGGGGGGGGCCGGGGGGGCCGGGCCCCCCCGGCGACTCCCACCGCGGGATCACACGCGCGCGGCTGCACCCCCGCCCCCCCCGTGCGCCCCGCCACCCGCCCGCGCGGCGAGGCCGCGCGGCGGGGTGCCGCGGTCGACCGGGCAGCGCGGGATGCCGGGGACGGCGCGGCCCGCGCGATGTTCTGCGGCGCCGTGGCCGACGCCTGCCGCGGTGGGGTGGCGGTGGGCCGCTTGGTGGCCGGCGCCCTGTCGCCGCG
>NZ_JASHKP010000013.1:0-257 GCF_030056775.1 Microbacterium sp. IEGM 1404
CCGCGACCCTGCGCGACGTCGCCGGGGAGATCGAGTGGCGGAAGGTCACGATGCGGTCGATCGAGCAGTACGCCGCGGCGCGTCCCGGCGGCGTCGGTCGCCTCGGCGTCGATCAGGTCGTGGCGGTGCAGAGCGCCTACGAGAAGCTCAAGGACGAGCGTCGGCAGATGGCCTTCGAAGACGTGCTGCTGACCTGCGCGGGCATGATCGAGGCGGAGGCCCGGGTGGCGGCGGCCGTGCGGGAGCAGTACCGGCAC
>NZ_JASHKP010000014.1:0-253 GCF_030056775.1 Microbacterium sp. IEGM 1404
GCCCACCGCTGCCGCTCGGCCTCTGCGCGCATGGACGTCTGGGCGTGCAGCGGCCCCCTGTTGAGGAAACGGGTGCCGTCGGCGCCGGTCGGCCCGCTGCGCCTCCGCACGATGCGAGCGGCGGACTCGTCGGCCGGGTGGACCTCGAGGAGCGGGAAGCCGGCCGCGACGGCCTGGCGGGCGGCATGGGCAGCACCGCGCAGCACCGGGCGCTGGCCAGCGCGGCCTGCGGGTGCGCCCGCCTCGTGTCCGG
>NZ_JASHKP010000015.1:0-252 GCF_030056775.1 Microbacterium sp. IEGM 1404
CGTAGAGGACGTCCTGCAGCTTCGACGACTGATCGAGGGGGCGCAGCGGGCTCATCGCCTCAGGATCTCCCCGGGCCGAACCGGCCAATCGACCACCCGTGGCCTGTCCCGACGCTCGGATGCCGTGCTCCCGCGCATCGGCGGGGGCACGGCATCCGTGAGGCGGGGTGACTTCTTCTTGCCGGCGGCGCGACGATCGGCGCGGTTGTTCGCCGCGGGCTCGGCGGCCGCCGTCCGCTGCGCGAAGCCGCC
>NZ_JASHKP010000016.1:0-242 GCF_030056775.1 Microbacterium sp. IEGM 1404
CCCAGTCGCTGTTCTCCAGGGCGGTGGTGCTCTCGTCGCGGTCGGGCTCCTGCATGTGCTTGCCGACGGTGAACCCGAGCGTTCCGTCGAGGACGCCGCAGGACCCCCCCCGCACGCCCTCGCCGTGCCCCCGCGGCTGCCAGGAGCGCGACGCATACCACTTCACGGCCACCTCGCCCACCTCTACGACCCGCATCGACGGGAAGCCGACCCGGGGTACGTGCACGCTGACCACGTACTGA
>NZ_JASHKP010000017.1:0-241 GCF_030056775.1 Microbacterium sp. IEGM 1404
CGCGATCGACGACGATCGCCCCCTCCACCGCGAGTACGTACCGCCGCTGCGTCGGCACGTCGAGCACGGTCGCCGGATCGTCGTCGCCGGCATCGCGGGGGCGTCGCGCGGCCAGCACCGCACGGATCGCCGGGGCCTCGGCCTCCACCTCCCGCGCCGCGAACGCCAGCTGCACGCCGTCGGCGGCGGCGGGCGCGGCCGTGGAGTCGAAGGCGACCCCGGATGCCCCCCCCGACGCCGC
>NZ_JASHKP010000018.1:0-241 GCF_030056775.1 Microbacterium sp. IEGM 1404
CCCGCCCCGCCCCGCCCACAGCCCGACCCCCCCCCCCCCCCCGGCTTTTAATGCGCCGGCGACCACCGAGATCTACACCCTGTTGTGATCGTCGGCAGCGTCAGATGTGTATACGAGACAGGGGCAGCACCGCCCTGGAGAGACGGGCGCACGCACGTTCTGCCCTCCCCCTTGCTCGTCGTGGCCACGCTGAACCCGCTCGAGAGGGCGGGCACGTACGCCCTCCCCGAGGCGCCGCGCG
>NZ_JASHKP010000019.1:0-240 GCF_030056775.1 Microbacterium sp. IEGM 1404
CGACTGACGTGTCGATGATCGGGCGCTCGCTCATGCGGCCATGGTGGCAAACGCCTCCGACACGGGCTCCGCCCGCCCGCGCGCGGCGGCAGGGCGTCGCCTCCCGCGTAGGCAACGCCGCGGACCGTTGATATCCAGGGAGCATGCCCGTGCGCACACCCGACCCCGATCCCGGCGACAACGGCGACGTGCGCGAGCCGCTCTCGACGCCCTTCTCGGGTGCTCCCTCAGGCTCCGGTC
>NZ_JASHKP010000001.1:0-688147 GCF_030056775.1 Microbacterium sp. IEGM 1404
ACACCTGCAGCACCGACCAGGTCTGCCGCTACCTATAGCAGCGCCCCGATCGAGAGGTCTGAGAACTATGAGTCGTCTCCGGTGATCCCCGGGCGGAGAGGACGGACTCGAGACCATCACCGCGACATCGGATGACCGCCGCCAAACAGCACTGCAAGAACACCGCCAAAGAGCGTCATCAGTCACAGGTGCGCGCCGTGAGATGTCGGGAAAGCTCCGGTGCTCAAAACCCTTGTCAAAACCCCATTCTGTGCAAAACCTCCACTATAGGTTTTTGAGCAAGTCGGGTAGACTAGAAGCAACGAGGGAGGCCACCATGAGCGTCAAGACCGCCAGCACCATTTCCGCGGCCGAGCGCGAACTGCGCGAGCGCGTCGTGGCCGACGCCGCACACAGCTCTGCGATGGAAGGCCTGACCGCCGGTCCCGAGTACCGCGCCGACGCGGCCGCCTACGCGGCGGGGGAGTTCGACGTCGACGAGCTGGGACGCCGCACACGGGCCCGCTGGGGCCTTGCCTGATTTCGTCGACCCGTACCTCGAGCCCGAATCGGGCATCCTCCGCAACCGGCTCGGCCTGACGGACCGCGCCACGCTGGATCGCGCCGAAGCGGAACTGACCGAGTGGCGACGGGCCGAGATGATCACCCGTCCGGTGAAGGTCACCGGAGATCTCCGACAGCTCCAGGCAATCCATCGGCAGCTCTTCCAGGACGTCTACGACTGGGCCGGCCAGCTGCGCACCGTCGACATCCGCAAGGGCACCGACCCGGGCGCGGAGTTCTTCATGCCTGTGTCCCGGCTGGAGTCCGGCGCCGGGTTCGCGTTCGCGGAGCTCGCGGACGAGCACCAGCTGCACGGCCTGGACCGTGACCGGTTCGTGGATCGCCTGGCGTACCACTACGACCAGGTGAACTACCTGCACCCGTTTCGGGAGGGCAACGGCCGCACGCAACGGATCTTCTGGACGCAGGTCGCCGCCGGCGCCGGATTCGACCTCGACTGGAGCCGTGTCACCGGGGCGGAGAACGACCAGGCGTCACGTGCCGCGATGGAACGACAGGACTTCACCGAACTGCGCGGGATCTTCGACCGCATCGTGCAGCCCGCCGCGGGGGGCCGGCTCTCCCCGGAACGGATGGAGCAGCTGCGCGCGTTCGCCAACCTGAGCAGCAGCGTCGCGCCGGGACGCTCCGCACCGTCGATGTCGACGGGCCGCTCGCGCCGGCTGACGACGCCCGGCCGTGAAGCGGAACAGGGGAGGGACCTATGACCGTCGTCGGATATGCCCGAGTGTCCAAGCGTGAGCAGAACCCGAAGGCGCAGGAGGCCGAGTTGCACGCGGCAGGAGCGGAGCGTGTGTTCGTCGACCACGGCGACTCCAGCCGGGTCAAGGATCGCCCGCAGTGGGTCGCGTGCATGGACTACCTCCGCGCCGGCGATGTGCTGGTGGTGCGCCGCCTCGATCGGCTCGGCGGGACCGAGCGCATCCTGATTGAGACGCTGCATGAGCTGGAGGACAAGGGCGTCGATATCAAGAGCCTCACCGAACCGGTGATCGACACCACGACCCCGATGGGCCGTGCCTTGTTCGGCATCGTGGCTGTGTTCGCGCAGCTGCGCGTCGACACGATCCGGGAGAACACCCGGCTCGGTCTGGAGTACGCACGCGCCCAAGGTCGCGTCGGTGGCCGGCCCACGGTGATGAGTGTCGAGCGGATCGAAGTCGCCCGGCAAATGCGCGCTCAAACCCCGCCGGCGACGTGGGAGACGATCGCCAAGACGTTGCAGGTCAGCTCCGCCTCCGTTCGCCGCGCGCTCGCCCAAACCGAGAACGTGAGCGCGTAGACGTCTGAGGCGAACTAACTAGGCCTTCATTACTCGCCCGTCGAGGCCTTCGTAAAGGTCGAAGTTTCGCTCCCCGATGAGAGCTACGAGCGTGTCAAACGCCTCTGAGAGGGGGACTTCGTTCTCGAGGTCGTTCGCTTCGTATGCCCGGAGGGACGGCATGGTGTCATTGAGATCAGCCAGCAGCACATAGAACTTCTCGTACTGCTCGTCGCGGCCCGCGGGATCTTGCCGACCGGTGAAGAGCCGTAGGCGCGGACCGGCGTTAAGGAACGTCGACTTGCGTCGACCTGTTCCATCATGAGCGGCACCGGCGTCGAAGATGAGTAGCGCAGCCAGGACCGCGTAGGGGAACCTGCGGTGCAGCGTGACCGCCTCATTCAAAAGGTCCGCGCGCCGGTTCGTCAGGTTCTTTTGGAAGTTCTGAGTGCGGCTGTCTTTGAAGAGAATCGTCTTCACGCTCACAGCGAGAATGAGCCCCGACTCCTCGGTCGCCCAGGTGACGTCGACCTTCTTCGCACCGATCCCCCCGGCAAGACGACGCTCCGCGCCGCTGAGACCGACCTCACCGGGACCCGCCGGTCGTGCCCCATCCATTCCTCGAGCGCGGAGTTCCGCTGCGACCGCCAGCGCGACGGCGGCCGACAGCTTCTCGTTGTAATTCTTCTTGGTGGCCTGGGGTGCGTCATTCCCCGGCTTGGAGCCGCACGACTTGAGCGCGGCAAGAAGGCGATCATCAATAGCTGCCACGTCGACTCCTTGCCTCACGGCGGCCAGCGAGCGCGGCACGAGCAGCGCGGATCTCGGCCACTTCTGGGCGGCGCATTCCGAGCGACCCCACTAGCAGCACATCATCTACGAGTTTGGCTGCCTCCAGCACCTTTCCAGTGCGGAGCTTTCCTGCGACCTGGGGACGTATGGCCAGCAGATCCTCACGAGCGGCTGCAATCGTCGAGGGGGAGGGAAGTGCCCATAGATCCGCTTCGCCCGGTTCCATCTTCAGCATGCCACCGCCGTACGCACGACCGGTGAACTCGGCGCCGAGCATCGTCACTGAGTTCAAGGCCGCGACAGGAAGAAGCTCGTGCGCCAAGTCGCGGTGCGCATCGTTGAGGTACACGCCGTGCACCGAGTTGAGGTGCAGCGCGCCAGCCGTGTTGGTGGTGAGTCGTGGCGTGTCTGCGTTCATGTAGGTGAGCAGCAGATCGGCCCGCGAGACCAGCGGGACGCGCCACCACTCCTTGCGGACACGACATTTGTACGCTCGGTCCACGCCGTCGTCCTCACCCTGGCGGATGTACCGCCACGCGGCCTCGGATGGATTGCCCGAGGGCCGGAACAGGATGGTCCGTTTACCTGCTCGGCCAAGCTCGCTGTGAGCTCGCGTGGAGAACTCCAGGCCGCGAAGGTGGCTAGATCCAGGAGGGGAGAGACGGAGGACATCGGTAGGGCGCAACTCCAGCTCAGACACCTCGGCGGGGCTCAGAGCGAAATACTTATTGTTGCCAGTGACCATGCCGAGCGTCGTCTCGCCCCAGGTCTTGAGAGCGGCAAAACGCCCGTCCAGCACGAGCTTGGCATAGATACCGGCAGCCTCTGGACTGACCGTGGATCCTGACCACTTAGCGGATGGATCCGAGGGTGCCCAGGTCGCGGCTGACGGAAGTTCGACAGATAGAGCGGCTGCGGTCGCGACTTGGCGGATGCGCGCATGGTCGGTCGAGCCGCCATATCCGTCCGCGAGAAGGAGCAGTGCCTCCGTCTCCGCCTCCGCAAAGACCCGCTCCTCGAACAGGATGAGGTCTACCCGCGCAAAGTTCTCGAAAAGGAACCGCCGCACGGGTGCCGCGTAGTTTGCGTGCAGAAGCTCCGCGGGCAGCACAAAGCCGAGACGTCCGCCATGCCGAAGACTCAACGCACCGTGCACGGTGAACGCCGCCCAGGAAGAGGCAAGCCCCGACAGCGCGACGCCACCGCGTAGTGCGGCTGCGCGAGCCTTGGCCCGCGCATCTCCAGAGAAGTCCTGGAAGCGGATATAGGGAGGGTTACCGACAACTGCTGAATATTGACCGTCCGCGGGTGCGTCGAAGAAGTCCCCCACGGTCATGTCGGCGTCTCCGCCGGCTGCGGCCACCCGACTCACTCCGAGACGAGCGCTCCAGTCATGCAGCTCCACTCCAAAGACCTGCGGCGCTGGTACTCCTAGCGCCTGGAGGCGGGCAGTGGCGTGAACAAGAAACTCCGCGTCACCCGCGGACGGCTCCAGCACTTTGTCGTTCCTGGAACGTACAGCCCAATCGACGATGAACGAAGCGATCTCGGGGGGCGTGAAGAAGGCGCCGCGCGACTTGCGGAGTCCAGCGCTGTCGAGGGGGTCACGCGCGCCGGAATTCACACTCATTATCTTGCCTGGTCCGACCGACGTTCCTCGGGAGGGCTGGCGGCGATGTCTCTCATCGAGCCGACGTCGTAGCTGCCTCTTCGACCACCGAGTCGCGGGCGTAGCGGATGAGTCCGCGGCCGAGGTCGTGGAACGTGGGCCCGACGTTCTGGCCACGCCACCGCCGCAGCTCTGCCACGTCGCGGCCGAGAATGACTGCCGCCTCGTCGGGGGTGAGAAGAGCGGGTGCGGGGGAGTGCTCGTGCAGCATCAGTCGCTCTCCCTCGTGAGTGTGTCGATCACCGTCACGAACTCGGTTCCGGGGACCGTCACCGAGTTCGCGAACCGGTACCCGTGCCGGCCGTAGTCGTGGAGCTGTTGGTCGCGTTCGGCGACCTTCTGCGCCAGCCGGTAGTGATCGTTGTCCCCGCTGGGGAATGTGGTCTGGATCGTGGCGAAGCTCACTATCGTGCTCATCGCTCACACCGCCTCGACTTGACCAGCTCGTCGATCCGGTCAGGTCGGAAACCCGACCACGGATCGCCGGCGCCCTCGACCACCGGCGCCTGTAGGAAGCCCGACTCTTTGACGTGCTCCAGCGCCACCGGATCACCGGCGAGGTCGACCACCCGGTACGCGATGCCGGCTGCATCGAGCGCCCGCAGCGTCGCCGTGCACTGCACACAGCCGGCCTTGGAGTACACAAGCAAGCGGAGTTGCATCGGATGACTCAATGGTGTCGTGCCTTCAGCGTCCCGCACCGCACACCGCGGGGGCGCCTCGTCGAGCTGGCAGCGGGGTGATTGCCTCGGCCTTCAGGGGCATCGCTTGACGATTCCCTGATGAGGGGGTGGATCGACGCTGGGGACGCCGGTGGGGACGACAGTGCCCAACCATGGTTGTCTCGTTGCGTTGGTAGACTCTGTGATACGTTCACAGCATGTTTGATGCATCTGACGCAACGGCGAGGTTTGGTTGGTGATCCGCGAGGTGCGGTCGCTGGCACCGGTGTTGCTCCTGGATCCGGCGCGGTCGACGTTTGACGAGATGCTGCGCGGGTACGCCGTGTCGATGCGGTCTCGCGGCTTGTCGGAGGGCACGATCCGGGTGAGTCAGTACGGCGTGAAGCGGTTCTTCCGGTTCGCGGGCACCTACCCGTGGGAGTGGCGGCCGCAGGATGTCGAGGATTTCACGTCGTCACTGCTGTCTGGTCCGCAGCCGTTGGCGCATTCCACGATCCGCGGCTACCACCAGGTCTTGAAGGGCTTCTGCGGGTACATCTCGCATCCGGCCTACGACTGGGTCGACGTCTGCCTGGACCGGTTCGGGGCCGCGCCGGCGCAGATCTGTCATCCGTGGAACACGTTCGCGCACCTGGCGGAGTTCGAGGCGAAGCCGGCTCGGCGACCGTTCGGCTACGACGAGCTCGAGGCGTTCTTCGCGCACGCCGATCAGCGAGCCCACGACCTGCTCGCTGATCGCAAGAAGGGTGCTCTGCCCGCACTGCGGGATGCGCAGTTCTTCAAGACGGTCTACGCGTTCGGGCTTCGGCGGCGCGAGGCGGTGATGCTCGATCTGAACGACCTCCGTCCCAATCCCTACGTGCCCGAGTGGGGCGCGTATGCGAAGGTGCACGTCCGTTACGGCAAAGCGATGAAGGGGTCGCCGCCGCGCCGCCGCACCGTGCTGGCATGCCCGGAGTTTGCATGGGCTTCGGAAGGACTGCGCTACTGGGTCGAGGAGGTGCGCCCACGACTGGCCGGTGACAGCGATGCGCTCTGGATCAGTGAGAGGCGCGCCCGGATCACGACCCGCACGGTCGATCAGCGGTTCGCGGAGATCCGCGACGCGGCCGGCCTGGATCGCGCGCTGACGTTGCACAGTCTCCGCCACTCTTACGTGACTCATTTGATCGAGTTCGGCTACGCCGCCCAGTTCGTGCAGGAGCAGGTCGGCCACAATCACTCGTCGACGACTGCGATCTACACGTCGGTCGGTGACGACTTCAAGAACCGGATCTTCCAGGAAGCGCTGCGCCGCGTGCTCGGAGAAGGAGCGACCGCATGACCCGTCAGTTCGATTGGCACCTTCGCCGCAAGCTCGCCGAGCGCGGCATCTACAAGACCACCGAGCTGGTGCCGCTGCTCGCCGAGCAGGGAGTGCAGCTGTCACGCGAGCAGGTCTACCGGCTCGTGACGGCCGCACCGCAACGCCTGAACATCGAGGTCCTCGACGCGCTCTGCGTCATCTTGGACTGCACTCCGAACGACCTGATCACTTTCACCGTCGCGGCCCGCCAGCAGCCGAAGGCCGTCGGCGGCGCCACGGTCACCGACATCGGCACGCTCAAGACTGTTCCCGCGCGGATCACCCGGCCCGACAGGTCGTGACCTCGCCACCATCCACCGCACTTCCTGACAACATCGCCACGCTGCTCGGCCACGGGGAACCGTGGACGACGATCGGCGCGGAAGGAGTGCGTGAGCTTCTCGAGCAGCTCGCCCCTACGGCGGCGGGGCAAGCGCATCTTCGACGTTTCCTCGCCGATGCCGACGTTGCCTGGCCCACCGACGCGGATCCGCAGCTTCCCCGTCAGGCGCAACGGCTGCTGCGGCTGCTCCGAGACCGCGGGATCCCGGTCGCGCTGCCGGTCTGCAGCGGCTGCTGCCGGGAACAGCTGCTCACCCAGACGCTGGAGGACGGCCGCCGGGTCTGCGATAACTGCCGCGACGCTCGATACACCCGCCGCTGCGACGGCTGTGACCGGATCCGGGTGATCTCGCACCGCCGCGACGGGAAGAGCTTCTGCGGCACCTGCCGCCGGCGACGGCCGGAGGCGAAAGAGACCTGCATCCGCTGCGGGCAGGACCGGCTCGTCCACAACCGCACCCCGGACGGCCCGGTCTGCCCCCAGTGCGCGCCTGGCAAGGTCGAGCCCTGCGTGCACTGCGGCCGCGAACGACGAGTCCGAGTCCGCTTCCTCGGCGGTGTCACCTGCGAACCCTGCTTCAACATGATCCGCGGGACACGCCGCCCCTGCCCGCGCTGCGGCGCTGTCGGCCTAGTCGCCTCCGTCGCGGACGACGGCACCCTCGCCTGCTCCACCTGCACCGGAGTGAGATCCCGGTTCATCTGCACCGACTGCGGCGTCGAGGACATCCGCAACGGGAAACGTTGCTACCCTTGCCTCGCACGCATCGCCCTGGATGACCTGTTCGCGGCCGGAACACCCGCCCGCCGCAAGGCTCTCGAACCGCTCCGGCAACGCCTGCTCCACCACCCCGAGCCCAAGAGCATGGCCCGCTGGCCCGGCCGCAGCGCCTCCGCCACGATCCTGCGCGAGATCCTCATCGAAGACATCGACCTCACCCATGCAGCGTTGGACCAACACCCCACCGTTCAGGCGGCGAGCCTGCTCCGCCACGCGCTCGTCGACGTCGGCGTCCTCGACCCGCGTGACACCACATGGGTGCAATTCGTGGCCTGGATCGACACGTTCCTCGAGCACCGCCCCGAGCACCTGATCCGCACCCTCGGGCCGTTCTGCCGGTGGCACGTTCCCGCCCGCACCCGCCTGCTCATCCAACGCAACGGGATCACCGACGGCACGTTCGTCCGCGCCCGCCGCATCTGCCGGATCGCCGCCCACTTCCTGGCCGACCTCGACACTCACGGCCTCGAGCTGAAGACCGCCTCACAGCACGCCGTAGAGTCCTACCTCGACCGACACCCGCGCAACTTCGAACCGCTCGCCGTGTTCCTGCGCTGGGCGTCGCAGAGCGGCGCGGCCGATCGCATCCACCCGGTCCCTTCCCCCTACGCCGACCCCTACACCGCCTACCCGATCGACACCTACCGGGCATGGATGCGCCGGTTCGCCACCGACGAGACGATCCGGCTGCGGACCCGCATCTGCGGGCTGATCGCCGGGATCACCGGCAGACCCACCACAACGATCGCCGCGCTCACCACCGCCAGCATCATCGATGACGGCGACCAGATGCGTCTCCGACTCGGACTCACCCCTGTCCAACTGCCACCGCCGTTGCCGGCGCTGATCAGGCTGCAGCTCGCAGCACCACGGCGATGGGACACGGCATCGACCTGGCTGTTCCCCTCGAAACTACGCGCCGGCGCACACGTCCACGCCAGCCGCTTCGCCGCCGACCTGCAGAATCTCACCTGCCGCGTCGTCGGACTGCGCGGCGCAGCACTCCTCAACCTCGCCGCGACGATGCCCGTTGGCCCGCTCTGCGACCTCACCGGCATGTCACCGAACGTCGCGGCGCGCTGGCAGCTCGTCGCCGCATCCGCCTACGCGCAATACCCCGCGATGCGAATGTGAGCCTGGACAATATCCGGGTAGCCGCCGCGAGAGGCTCTACAGCAGACCGATCAGGACGCCGCCAGCGGCACCGACGAGCACCACGACCCAGGGAGGCAACTTCCAGGACACCAGGAGCACGAAGCAGATCACGGCGAGACAGAACGATCCGGCGTCGGTGATGGCGGTGGTGAACACGGGTGAGTAGAGCGCGGCGGCGAGGATGCCGACAACGGCTGCGCTTGCGCCGCGCATGACGGCTTGCGCCCACGCGTGTCGGCGGAAGGTGTTCCAGAACGGCAGCACTCCGAGCAGCAGCAGGAAGCCGGGCAGGAACACTGCGATGAGGGCGATGAGTGCGCCCCAGATTCCGCCGGGGCCGGTGTCGGCGATCGCGCCGAGGTATCCGGCGAAGGTGAACAGCGGGCCGGGGACGGCTTGGGCGACGCCGTATCCGGCGAGGAACTGGGCGTTGGTGACCCATCCCGGGTCGACGACCCCTGCCTGCAGCAGCGGGAGCACCACGTGTCCGCCGCCGAACACCAGTGCGCCCGCGCGATAGAACGCGTCGAACAACGCCACACCGCCCAGACCGGTCGCTGCAGCGATGATCGGGGCGCCGATCAGCAGCGCGGCAAACACGGCCAGGCTGGTGATGCCCGCGGCACGTCGGACCGGGAAGTGGAGCATGTCGGGCCGGTCTTCCACGGCGGCGCGGCAGAAGATCAGTCCACCGAGCGCGCCGATGAGGATTGCGGCGATCTGCCCGACCGATCCGACCATCAGCATGGTGGTGAGCAGGGCGATCACGGCGATGCCGGCGCGGGGCCGGTCGGGGGTGAGGGTTCTCGCCATGCCCCAGACCGCTTGGGCAACGATCGCGACGGCGACGATCTTCAGCCCCGTAAGCAGACCTTCGCCGATCGGGCCGGCGAACCAGGACGCGCCATAGGCGAAGGCGACCATCAGCGCCGCGGACGGCAGCGTGAAGCCGACGAACGCGGCGATCGCGCCCCATCCGCCGGCGCGCAGCAGCCCGACGCCGAACCCGACCTGGCTGGAGGCGGGGCCGGGCAGGAACTGTGACAGCGCGACCAGGTCGGCGTATTCGCGGTCGTCCATCCACTTGCGGCGTTCCACGAACTCTGTGCGGAAATAGCCCAGGTGCGCGACCGGGCCGCCGAACGAGGTGGTCCCGAGCTTCAGGAACACCAGGAACACTTCCCACACCGTGCTGCGGGCCGTGACCGTCGATGCCTGCGTCATGACTGCTCCTGTTCCTGAGTAGGGGCCCGGCGGGCGTCTCACACCCTATCTAAGATAGACTCGCGTCTATGAATCAGGTGGTGGAGGCGACGGCGCTGAGCGTGCTTGCCGATCCCACCCGTGCCCGGCTCGTCCAGCTCATCCGGGACGCCGAGGGCGGGCGCGCTTTGGTCGGCCGACTGGCGGAGCAGCTCGGGTTGCGTCAGCCCACGGTCAGCCACCACATGGCGGCGCTGCACGCCGAGGGCCTCGTGATCCGGCAGCCGGAGGGGCGCCGGGTCTGGTACTCGATCAACCCGGACGAAGCCGACCGCGTCACCGCGCTGGTCGGCACCCCGGCCTTCGCCGCGGAGGAGCCGGATTGGGGGCGGGTGGCTGACGACCTCGCCGCCCGTTATCGGGGCGTCTTCAGTCGCGAGACGGTCGCCCGGTTCCTCGCCGACTCCCGGAACCTGCTCGCCGCCACCGGCGCCCCGCTGCTGGCCTCTCGCGCCGCGGCATTCGCGGCATCCCGGCTGGACGCCCTGCACCGCACCGAAGGCAACTCGATCGGGACGCCGTCGGTGTTGTTCGTCTGCGTCCAGAACGCCGGCCGCTCCCAGCTGGCCGCGGGCATCCTTCGCCAGCTCGCCGGCGACAAGGTCACGGTCCGCACCGCCGGGTCCGCCCCTGCGGCCGAGGTCCGCTCGGCGATCGTGACCGCGTTGGACGAGATCGGCATCACCCTCGGCAACGAGTTCCCCAAGCCACTCACCGACGAGACCGTCAAGGCGGCGGACGTCGTGGTCACGATGGGCTGCGGCGACGCCTGCCCGGTCTATCCCGGACGCCGCTACCTCGACTGG
This sequence comes from Microbacterium sp. IEGM 1404, assembly GCF_030056775.1. NCBI lineage: Bacteria > Bacillati > Actinomycetota > Actinomycetes > Micrococcales > Microbacteriaceae > Microbacterium > Microbacterium sp. IEGM 1404. The sequence goes on from NZ_JASHKP010000001.1 coordinate 10,662, forward strand.
GATCTCGACGACCCGGTCGGCAAGCCGCTCAGCGTGATCCGTGAGATCCGCGACGACATCGACCAGCGCGTCCGCGGCCTGCTTGCCGAACTCATTGGCGCATCCGTCACGTAATCCATAGATGATGGTCTATGCTTTCTGGTGAGAGGAAGCGAGACCCGTCATGAGTGAGAAGCCCACCGTCCTGTTCGTCTGCGTCCATAACGCCGGCCGCTCGCAGATGGCCGCCGGCTACCTGCAGTCCCTCGCCGGAGATCGGGTCGAGGTGCTCTCGGCGGGGTCCGCACCGAAGGACCAGATCAATCCGGTCGCCGTCGACGCGATGGCCGAAGAGGGCATCGACATCGCCGGCGGCACCCCGAAGCTGCTCACCGTCGACGCCGTCCACGAGTCCGACGTCGTGATCACGATGGGCTGCGGCGACGCCTGCCCGATCTTCCCCGGCAAGCGTTACGAGGACTGGGAACTCGACGACCCCGCAGGTCAGGGCATCGACGCGGTCCGGCCCATCCGCGACGAGATCCGCGCCCGCGTCGAGACCCTGATCGCCGAGCTGCTCCCCGCCGGGCGGGCGGCATGAACGCGCATCGCGGCCAGGACGGGCTCCTCTCGCCGGATTTGGTGCTGCACCGCGCCGCCGAACGGCTCGCACACCAGTTCACCGGGACGGTCAACGAGGAGACCGTCGAGCGGGTCGTGTTCGAGTCCTACACCGCCCTGGCCCGCACCGCCGCCGTCACCACCCACCTACCCACAGTCGCGGAGAAGTTCGCCCGCGACCGGCTCACAGCCCTCGCCCAGTCCCGCGGTCTGATCGCGAAGCCGGTCCCGGAGATCCTCTACGTCTGCGTCCAGAACTCCGGCCGCTCGCAGATGGCCGCCGCGATCACCAGGCACCTGGCCGGTGAGAAGGTCCATGTCCGCTCCGCCGGCTCCCACCCCGCCGCCGGACTGCTCCCCGGTGTCGTGACCGTGCTCGAAGAGGCCGGGATCGACGTCGCGGACGAGTTCCCCAAGCCGCTCACAGACGATGTCGTCCGCGCCGCGGACGCCGTCGTGACGATGGGGTGCGGGGACGCCTGCCCGCTCTATCCAGGCAAGCGCTACCTCGACTGGCAGCTGAATGACCCCGCAGACCTCGACCTGGACGGGATCCGCGCCGTCCGCGACGAGATCCAGCAGCACGTCGAGCAGCTGCTCACCGAGCTCACCCCGAGCGTTCCGGCCGCCCGGTCGTGACGGGGCTCCCGCTCTGGCGGCGCGCTCTCGCGGAGTTCCTCGGCACCGGGCTGCTGGTCACCGTCGTGGTCGGCTCCGGAATCGCCGCGCAACGCCTCTCCACCGACATCGGGTTGCAGCTGCTCGAGAACTCGCTCGCGACCGCGCTCGGCCTCGGTGTCCTGATCGTGCTGCTCGCGCCCGTCTCCGGCGCTCACTTCAACCCCGTCGTCTCCGTCGCCGATACGCTCCTCGGCCGCCGCGCCGGCACCGGGCTGTCGGCCGGAGACCTCGTGGTTTACCTGCCGGCACAGATTCTGGGCGGGATCGGTGGCGCGGTCCTGGCCAACGCGATGTTCGCCACCCCTACCGCGATCTCGACCACCGACCGCGCCACCGCCGCGACGTTCCTCGCCGAGATCGTCGCCACCGCCGGGCTCGTGCTCCTGATCATGGGGCTCAGTCGCACCGGCCGGCCCGCACCAGTGATCGCGACGGCCGTTGGGGCATACATTGGCGCGGCCTACTGGTTCACCAGCTCCACCGCGTTCGCCAACCCCGCCGTCACCATCGGCCGGATCTTCACCGACACGTTCGCTGGCATCGCCCCTGCCTCGGTGCTGCCGTTCCTCGTCGCTCAACTCCTGGGCGCCGGCGCCGCGATCGCCCTCACCGGCGTGTTGTTCCCCCGGCCGCGGAGATTCTCCAACGACCCGTTGGACAATTCGCGGGTGCCTTGACTTGGCCCCCTGATAGCTTGCTCTGCCCGGGACGCACGGAACCCGCGAAGTCTAGGGAAAAGCTAGACATCGCACGACTTCGCTAGATTCGCCACTCGTCCCGGTAGTCGGGGTGATCTGCATGGGCGAACGTGAGCTCCCGCAGCACCACCTCCAGCGTCTCTGCCGTCGCGGGCGCGGCAGTGCGGAACGCCTCGACGATCCGGCGCTTGGCAGCGCACTCGGCACGCACGCGCTGATAGTCGATCGCGACGATCATCCGCTCTGGGTCGAACGCGAACTGCGTTGCCCACACGCAGAACCCGATATCAGCCGTCGGCGACACCGCCGCGACATGGTCCGCGATCCGCTCATCCTCCTCGACCCTCCCCAGCAGAAACTCCACCAGCGCCGTCGCCTCGCTCGTCATGGCTACCTCCCCCTCGATCGAGAGCAACCTGCCAGCATCGCACACCCAGGAGTTGGTGCAACGACCCGTTGCACCAACTCCTGCTCGGACTCGCGCACACCATAACTGCGAAGTCAGCCGACATTGCCCAGTGCGATAGAGGAGTTGCACCAGACGGTCAGCGGTTGGGCGTGAGGAACGAACTGGTGACAGTTTCGGTTTAGGCCGCGAGTGTGTGCGGCTCGGCTAGCTTGGCTTCGAATTCGATGGGCGTCAACCCGCCGAGGGTGTCCTGGGCTCGCTGGCGGTGATACTTCCGCTCGATCCACACGACGATCGCGAGCCGCAGGTCTTGCCGGGTCGTCCACCGCTGCTGGTTGAGCACGTTTGTCTGCAGCAGTGACCAGAAGCTCTCCATGGCGGCGTTGTCCCCGGCCGCGCCGACGCGGCCCATCGATCCGACCATGTCGTGACGGCGCAGCTCGCGGGCCATCGCCCTGCTACGAAACTGGCTGCCCCTATCGGCATGCAGGATGCAACCGGCAACCTCACCGCGGCGCGCGACTGCGTTGCGGACGGCATCGACGGCGAGCTTCGCGGTCATCCGGTCGCTGATCGAGTAGCCGACGATGCGGTTGGAGAACACGTCCTTGATCGCGCAGCAGTAGAGCTTGCCTTCGCTCGTGCGATGCTCCGTGTAGGGTCGGCCAGCAGCGCCCTGTCTGGCTTGCGCCGGGTGGGTTTCTGCTGGCCGCCCTCCGAACCGGACGTGCCCATTCCTGAGCATCCGGCTCTCCATGCGATCACGCCGTGACGCTCGCCCAGGGGTTCGGGATGCGGGTTCCTCGGTAGCGGTAGCGGGTCACGGGGACCTGCCAGGCACGGAAGAACTCGATCCCCTCGGCGCGGATCTGCCACCGGGGCAGGTGCCGTCTGACGAGGGTGCGCATATTCAGCTTCGGGTGCCGCTTCTTCAGCCAGCCCACGATCCGCCAGAAGGCGAAGTGATCGATGACGGTGAAGACGCGTTTGACCACGCCGTGCTGGAAGTAGGCGCACCAGCCCCGCAGCGCCGGGTTGAGGCGGCGCAGCAGGTCGGCGAGCGTTCGATGGGATGCCCGGCGGGTCAGCGTCCGCACCTTGTCCCGGATGGAAGCCAGCGACTTCCGTGACGGGTAGGTGTAGATCGCGGTCTTCCCGCCATGACCTCTGATCCGGCGGCGCTGGATGCGCCACCCGAGGAAGTCGAACCCGGTGTCTATGTGCGTGACCGTCGTCTTCTCGACCGACAGGCGCAAACCCATCGGCGCGAGCACGGTGGCTGTTTCGTCCCAGAGCGCTTCGGCATCCTCGCGGGTGCCGCGGACGAGGACGACGAAGTCGTCCGCGTAGCGGACCAGCTTCATCGTCGCGCCCCCGGCGCGTTGATGCTTCGTGCGCGACCATTGCGGGCCGAGCATGTCCCACTTGCGTTGGAAGTGCTCGTCCACCACGGACAGGGCGATGTTCGCCAGCAGTGGCGACAAGATCCCGCCTTGCGGGGTGCCGGTGAACGTGTCCCTGTTCACGCCGTCCTCACTGAGGACGCCCGCTCTCAGGAACCCGCGGACCAGACGCAACACACGCTTGTCGACGACCCGCGCCCTGACGCGCTGCATGAGCGCGTCGTGGTCGATCTCGTCGAAACACGCGGTGATATCCGCTTCGAACACCTGCACGTAGCCACGTGAGGCGTAGTAGTGGATCTCCGCGATCGCGTCCTGCGCCCGCCTGCGCGGCCGGAACCCGTACGAGGACGGCTGGAAGTCGGCCTCGAAGATCGGTTCCAGCACCAGCTTCAAAGAGGCCTGAACGATCCGGTCCGTCATCGTCGGAATCCCGAGCTTGCGGACCTTGCCGTTCGCTTTCGGGATCGACTTCTGACGCACCCGCTCTGGGACGAACTCGCCGTGCTTCACGCTCTCGCGCAGCTCGGCGAGCATCCCGTGCACCTTCTCCGGCGGGACGGATCGCGGGGCGATTCCGTCGACTCCGGCGGTGCGGCCTCCCTTGTTGCCCGCCACCCGGCTCCACGCCGCAACGAGGAACCCGGGGTCATAGACCAGGTTGAACACATCATCGAAGCGACGACCGGGGTCGGTCGTCGCCCATTGGTGCAGTTTCGTCTGCATTCTCAGTACCCGCGCCCACGCCTCCTGAGTATCGGCTGGCCACGGAACATCCGCATTCACGGTTGTGTCTCCCTTACTGCTTGTCGATCCTGCGATCACACTGGACCCCTTCGCCATGCGGCCGGCTTTCCCGGCCTCGGACTACTACGGGCCCTCCGTCCCATCCCGGCCCGATCAGCAGGCCGTGCGCTCAGCCCTCGGTGTCGTCGCTGGCGGCGACGCACCTCCGGCGAGGCCGGGATAGTTCCCACGTTCACTCTCGAACCCTTCGACGGGATCGGCACCCAGTTATGCCCCAGCATCCTCGCCACGGCTACGCCGCAGGCTTTCACCGTGGCCTCCCGACCGGCGACATCACCCAGCCCAGGAGTTCCCCTCACCGCCGAAGCCGTGAAGGTGCGCGATGCAACCCGACCCGCATCCGCCAGGTTGGAGTCGGTGGTCTCGTATTGAGAGGCTTTCAGCCACTGGTTCCTATCCGTATGCCTCTCCGTCTCGCTAGCCGAGCCCGCACCATCTGGCAGTTCTGGCACGACTCGTCGTTGTCGAGGACTGCTCCACCCAACCCGCTCACGCCAACGGGCCAGATCGTCCTCCAGCTATCACACGCCTGCTGCGACAGACGCCGAGCGGTGTCCTTTCACCACCGCAAGGTTCAAGAGCGCCTCGTGGCGCTCGATGTCCGTGAGCCACAGCCGGTTCGGGGCATCGGCGCGGAACACCCGCTGCACGTGATCGTCGAACACCGGCGGGCCGGCCTTCTTGCCCTTCCCACGTCGCCGGCGCTGCGCGGACGAGAGGATCCCGGCCTGCGAGCACAGCTTCCACGCCGTCCGCCGGCTCATCCGCCATCCCGCCCGACGGGCTTCGTCGGCAAGGTATCGATACCCGAACGTCGGGTCGTCGTGATGCGCGTCATGCAGCGCGTTGATCCGATACGCGCGGAGCACGTCCGCGTCCCGGACAGGGGCGTTGCGCCACCGGTAGTAGGGCTGTCTTGCGAGCTTGAGGACCCGGCACGACACCGTCACGGGAATCCCCGCTTCGGCGAGCTCAGCAACGAGCGGGTACGTCATTTTGGGGAGCCACCAAGGCGCAGGTTCGCCTGCGACAGATACGCCGCCGCACGGCGGAGGACCTCGTTCTCCTGCTCCAGCAACCGGATCCGCTTCTTCAGCTCCCGAGCCTCGGCCGCGTCCGCCGCGGTCTGACCAGGTCGATTGCCGTCTTCAACATCGGCCTGGCGGAGCCAGTTCTGCAGGGTTGCTTCACTGATGCCGAAGTCGATGGCGATCTGTTTGATGGTGACGCCGCTCTCGCGGCTGCGAGCGACCGCGACAACGTCTTCGCGGAACTCTCTGGGATAGGGACCGGGCATGATGACATCCTCCCCGTCAGCGCCTCCCGACACTAACGATCAGTTGTCACCGATCCGTTCCTCACGCCCGCTGCCCGCAGAGGTTGTCAGCTCGCCGTCGAGAGCCCTCCCGCCGCTCCGCGACTGACAGCTCCGCACGATTGGAGCCAATGAGGTGGTGCGCCAGTCCTGGGCGTGGTGTCGTTAGCTCTGTTGGGTTCGTGGGGTCTCGGCCGCATTCATCCAGTTCGCGAGGAGTTGGAGGTTTTCGGCGGATCGAGATGCGGGCTCGACGGTGTAGGCGATGATCGTGGTCCCGGGCTCGCTTGCGAGGTTCAACGCTTCTCCGGTGACTTCGACGTCGCCGACCTCGGGATGATGGAACGTCTTGGTGGCACTGGTGTGCAGTCGGACGTTGTGCGAGGCCCACCAGGTGCGGAAGGCGTCGCTGCGGGTGCTGAGCTCGCCGATCAGGTCGGTGAGGCCGCGGTCGAAAGGGTTGCGGCCGGCCTCGATCCGAAGAGCGGCGACGGTGTCGCGGGCGACTTGCTCCCACGCGGCGTAGAAGGTCTGTGCGTGGGGGTCGAGGAAGATGTAGCGCGCCAGGTTGGGGTGGTCTGTCTTCAGGCCGGGCAGCAGCGCCGCGCCGAGCCGGTTCATCGCGAGGATGTCGTATCGGTCGTTCCGCGCATACGCGGGTATCTCGGTCATGCCGTCCAGCAGCCGTTGGGTGATCTGACGGGTCCGTGGGCGGGAGGGCCGGCGGGCCGCCGACGGGGTCGCCGTCGCGGAGACGGATCGGGCGAGGTCGAACAGGTGCGTCAGCTCGGCCTCGTCGAGACGCAGTGCGCGGGCGATGGCATGGAGCACCGGTTCGGATACGCCGTCGAGCATGCCGCGTTCCATGCGGTTGTAATACTCAGCACTCACCCCGGCGAGAGTGGCGACCTCCTCGCGGCGCAGACCCTTGACGCGCCGGCCGGTGGCCGCCGGCGACAGACCCACCGCGTCAGGAGTGAGCCGCGCACGGCGACTCTTGAGAAAGTCGCTTGCTTCGGCTCGGGCATCCATACACCCCAGCGTAGGTCCGCGGCGCGGAGTCCTAACAGGCACTGTCAGTACACCAAAGAGCCCGGTCTGGTCCGCAGCGTCAGAAGGATGTTGCATGGTTACAGGCCGGCGCTCTTGTCCTTTGCGAACCCCGACACCGCGCTCAATGACCTCCGGTGGTCACCCCGACCGTCCTACGAAAGGAACTCCCTCATGAGCAGCATCCCTACCGTCACTTTGAACAACGGTGTTGAGATGCCGATCCTCGGCTTCGGCGTCTTCCAGATCCCGGCGGAGCAGACCGAGCAGGCGGTCCGCGATGCGGTCACAGCGGGCTACCGGCTGATCGACACGGCCGCTTCCTATGGCAACGAGGAGGCCGTCGGCCGCGCGATCGCCGCGAGTGGTGTCCCGCGCGAGGAGCTATTCATCACCACCAAGCTGTGGATTCAGAAGCGTGGCGAGCAGGGCGCGGTGGAGGCGTTCGAGACGTCGATGACGAAGCTCGGTCTGGACTACCTGGACCTGTACCTGATCCACCAGCCGTTCGGCGACTACTACGGCGAGTGGCGGGCGATGGAGAGGCTGTACACGGAGGGCCGCATCCGAGCGATCGGGGTCTCCAACTTCGCCTCGGACCGCTTCGTCGACCTCATCGCGTTCAGCGACGTCGTCCCGGCCGTGAACCAGGTCGAGACCAACCCGTTCCAGCAGCAGACCGACTATCAGCAGCTGCTCAAGGCAGAGGGAACGCAGATCGAGGCGTGGGCGCCGTTCGCCGAGGGCAAGAACGACCTGTTCAGCAGCCCGATCCTCACCTCCATCGGCGAGAAGTACGGCAAGGGTCCAGCTCAGGTGATGCTGCGCTGGCTCGTGCAGCGCGAGGTGGTCGTCGTGTCGAAGTCGACCAGGCTGGAGCGGATGCAGCAGAACATCGACGTGCTTGACTTCGAGCTCACCGACGGCGACATGGCGCAGATCGCCACCCTCGATCAGGGCGAGTCGCAGTTCTTCTCCCACGCCGACCCCGACATGGTCCGCTGGCTCACCGGACGCGCGGAGGCGTGACCCTTGCGGCCGAACCCGTCGAGGCGTGCCATGCTGCGCACGGCCCTCGGCGTGCTCTCCGTGGGCGCCCTGGCCGGGCTCGCCGCCTGCGCGCCGCCGCTTGCGCAGCGCCCGATGAGCACCCCCACTAGCAGCGCATCGGGTTCCGGCCGCGTGCTGCTGGTCTACTTCTCCCGCGCCGGTGAGAACTACTACTACGGCGACCGCCGCACTCTCGACGTCGGCAACACGGAGGTCGTCGCCCGCATGATCTCCGACCGGATCGGCTGCGACGTGTTCCGCATCGAGGCCGCCGACCCCTACCCGGCCGACTACGAGCAGACCGTCGCCCGCAATGTGCGCGAGGAGCAGCAGGACGCCCGCCCCGCGATCGCCGGCACCATCCCCTCGCTCGAGGACTATGACACCATCGTCCTCGGCAGCCCGGTCTGGAACGTGCGCGCGCCGATGATCATGTGGACCTTCGCCGACGCCGTGGACTGGTCGGGCAAGCGGGTGCTGCCGTTCGTCACCTACGCCGTCAGCGACTTCGGATCGGTCGTGGACGACTACACGAAGCGGCTCGGCGCCGCGACCATCGGCGAGGGCCTCGCGGTCCAGGGGGAAACCGCGACCGACGCCACCGACGACGTCGCCCGATGGCTCGCACACGTCGGCCTCGACAAGAAGGAAGCACAGAAATGAGCACCAGCTGGACCCAGGACGAGCTTGACAGGATCGGCGCCGCATCGCCGGACGCCGCATCGCCGGACGCCGCGACGACGGCAGCCTCCGCAACCTCGTGACCATCTGGCAGGTGCGGATCGGCGATGAGCTCTACGTCCGATCGGTGAACGGCCCCGACGCAGCCTGGTTCCGCGGCACACAGATCCACGGCGAAGGCTATATCGAGTCCGGCGGGGTCTCCACGGACGTCACGTTCATTCGAGACGATGAGCACGACGCCGAGATCGACGCCGCCTATGCGGCGAAGTACGGCAGCTCCAGCGAGGGCGTCCGGCGGATCACCCGCCCGATCGCCCTCGGAACGACGCTCCGGATCGGCCCGAAGTAAACGGATCGGCCCCACATCGCATGCGGCCACCATTCGCGGGCCACCGAACCGAGAGGAACACCATGAAGTACACACGACTCGGCAACTCCGGCCTGAAGGTCAGCCGCATCGCCCTGGGATGCATGAGCTTCGGCGACCCCGCGAGCGGACACCTCTCGTGGACGCTGCGGCAGGGTGACGCCCTCCCGTTCTTCGAGCAGGCGCTCGACAAGGGCATCACCTTCTGGGACACCGCAAACGTCTACTCATACGGCGACTCTGAGCGGATCGTCGGCGAGGCGCTGCGCCGCTTCACCCATCGCGACGAAATCGTGCTGGCAACCAAGGTGTTCATCAAAGTCGGCGACGGCCCCGGAGACAGCGGCCTGTCGCGCAAGGCGATCATGCAGCAGATCGACGCATCCCTCAGCCGACTCGGCACCGACTACGTGGACCTGTACCAGATCCACCGCTTCGACCCCGAGACACCGGTCGAGGAAACCATGGAGGCCCTACACGATCTCGTGAAGGCAGGCAAGGTCCGCTACCTCGGCGCATCCGCGATGTGGGCATGGCAGTTCGCCAAGATGCAGCACGCCGCCGACTTGCATGGATGGACCCGATTCGTCTCCATGCAGGACCAGTACTCGCTGCTCTACCGCGAGGAGGAACGGGAGATGTTCGGACTGCTCGCCGACCAGGGCGTCGGCAGCATCCCCTACAGCCCCCTCGCGAAGGGACGAGTCGCGCGGCCCGCAGGCGAGCAGACCAAGCGCTCCTCCGACGACCCGATCGGCAACAAGCTCTTCAACGACCCCGAACGTGACCGGCCCGTCATCGACGCCGTGCAACGCATCGCCGAGGCACGAAACGTTCCTATGGCGCAGATCGCCATGGCGTGGGTCCTCAGCAACCCCGTCGTGACAGCGCCCATCATCGGTGCGACCAAACCACACCACCTCCACGACGCAGCCGCCGCGGTCGACATCGAGCTCACCGACGCCGAGCTCACGGCACTGAACGAGCACTACCGCGTCCGCGATGCCGGCGGATTCTAGAGGCGCCGGAAAACGATCGCTTCTGGCGGCCTCTCGGTGGCCGCCGACGAATTCTCGACAGGCCGACGACCGACCCACGAAAACCGTGCCCCCAAACTGCGGCGAGCATGATCCCGCAACGGACGGGTCGACCGCGCGGTCGACAACCGTGCACTACCTGCCTGGTCAGAAGGCATATCTGCAGCAGAAAGAATGGGAGATCGCAGCGAACCACCACATGGAATCTCTGACCCAGGTAGCTGCGGGTGCTCCGAGCAACAGCCAGTTCGTTCGCAGAGTCCGGAAGAACTCGGCACAGGGCAGTGCGTCCTAATGGTCGACAGCCCTCGCGATGCAACCGGCGCTCGGCGCTGTCCCGATCGTTCCTACGCACCTGCTTCTCGTGAACCGGCGAGATGAGGTGGGTGCTGTGAGCGACGAGCGCCTGACGCAGGCGATGCTCATGCTTGACGACGGGCTTCGGCGCATTGCACGGCGCCACAGCGAGGACGTGAGCCTGTTGGAGGAAGATCCCGAAACGTTCGGCGCTGGGCATTTCGTCTTCTATCCTGCCGAGCACTCCCGCGCCCGGTTCGCAATCGAGGAGCAGTACGCCGCCGGGAGGGATTGGTCTGATCCAGAACGCCTGCCTGTTTCATGGCTGTGGCGAGCCGAACGCATCACCCGCCAGGCAGACGGAACACATGTGTGGGCGCTAGAGCGGCATGGCGAGACCTTTCCGGAAGACCTTGCTGGACTGCTGGTGGAAGTCGAGAAGTGGACGCGCAAGGTGCGCAATCAGAGCTCTCATGCGGATGCTTTCCAACGTCCAAGGCGGGACGCTCGAACCCCGCCGCAGGGTCATGTGCTTTGACCGTCTCTGCCTAACCGGAAGTCCGGTAACGCATCGCTCGTATAGCACTCTCAGACCTGCTTGCCACCTGACTTCGGTTTCGGCTGCGCGACGTCGTGTGGGCCGATCCGCGCACCTGCTCTGAGGACGGTCGCTTCCCACCGTCCTTTGCAGAGTCAGGAGGACGACCCATGTCAACGTCGATCGCATCGCCACCCGAGCCCCGCGGTGTGCATCCGCCCGGCGCGGTGATCCGTCGTCTCGCTGCCATCCTCGTCGCGCTGCTCGTGCTGGCGGGTACGGTCGTGCTCGGTGCGGCCCCGGCGCACGCGGGCAGCCTGGGGACCGGCTACTACGGTGACTCGGGTTTCCTTGGGGCATACAACACGGACGTCGACGGTCGGCAGGGGTATTGCATCGACCTCGGCGCGAACTCCCCGTTCGATCCCACGTCTGGGCCGCAGACGGTGACCTCCCTGGACTCGCTCTCCCGCCAGCAGCTCGCGGAGCTGAACTACGTGCTGGACAGGTGGGGCCAGTCGGGCGATCCCACCCTCACCGCGGCGGTCGCGCTCTACGTGTGGTCGGTCGCCGATCCGGGCGTCTACAACAGCCACGGGATGTCGGGCGATGACTACTACGTCGCCCGAGCGCCCGTAGGCGTGCGCGGCGCGATCCTGGCGAACCTCGCGGTCATGCGGCAGGAGGCCGCGGTCAACGCGGTCACCGATCCGTCGCTGTCGCTGAGCATCGCCATGTCGGATCAATACGCTGGCACGCTGACGGTCGCCGCGCACCCGGTGTCGCTGCAGGGTGGGGCGACGCTCGCGGGCGCGGTGTTCGCGGACGGGTCGACGTCGCGCACGCTCGGCGTCGGGCAGTACGGCATCACGGGAACCCCTGCCGACGAGGCGCCGTCCTACCGAATCGAGGCGAGCATGAGCGTCGCCGCGGCCGGGTACGGGGCGCAGGTCGACCTCTACACGACGCCGGGAGCGCAGCGTCTCATTGCGGCAGTCGCTGGTTCCTCGACAGGGCTGTCGGCCCAGGCGCGGACGCCCATGATCGACTTGGACTTTCAGCCGCAGATCGCCACGCAGGTGTCCTCCCGCTTCGTCGCGGAGGGCGACACGTTCACCGATCAGCTCTCCGTGACGCTGACGAAGGGGACTTGGATCAGGCTCGACGGCGTGCCGGTCCCGATCACCGCGACGGGAACGCTGTTCGGCCCGTTCGATGAGCAGCCCGCCGAGGCCGATGCAGCGCCGGCCGGCGCGCCGGTGGCCGGTCAGGAGACGGTCACACTGACCGGCGCCGGCTCGTACACCTCGCCCGGCACGGTGACCGCGGCTGAGTCTGGCTTCTACTCCTGGGTCTGGACGATCGACAAGGCGGCCCAGGGCGCCAACGGCCGGTATCTGACCGACTCGTTCACCGATCGCTTCGGGCAGGTGCCGGAGAGCAGCGTCGTCCCGTTCCAGCCGGTCGCCGTCTCCGAGGCGGACCAGCACCTCGCGGTGCCCGGTGACGCGCTGACCGACACGATCACGGTCTCCAGCACGAACGGCGCGTGGCTCAAGCGCGACGGCGCGTACATCCCGGTCGTGTTCGAGGGCACCGCCTATCAGGTGCCGGGCACGGTGCCGCCGGCGCAGGCGAGTTTCGCGGACGCCGGGGCGGTGCCGCTGGGCACCGTCACGATCACCGCGGACGGTCCTGGTGTGTACACATCGCCGGAGGTCGTGGCGCCGCAGGGCGGTTTCGTGACTTGGGTGTGGCGGGCGCACACGGCGACACAGCCGGAGTGGGTGCGCGACTACCTCGCCGCGGACTGGACCGACGACTACGGCATCACGGTCGAGACGACCTCCGTGCGCTGGCCGATCACGACGACCTCGCTGATGCGCGAGTACAACGTCCACTCCGGCGGCAGGGCGTTCGACACGGTGACGGTCACGGGCTTCCCGGCCAACCACGGGCAGTTCGAGGGCGACGGGTATTGGCAGGCCGACAACGACGAGGTGACTCACACCGTGTACGGGCCATTCGCGACGGACGACGTACTCACAGACGACCTCGAGCTGTCCGACGCGCCCGTGCTGACCTCGATCACGACCCCGGCGCGCAACGGCGTGTACCGACTCGGCTATACCGATGCCGACCGAATCACTCCGACCGAGCCCGGCTTCTACGTCCTCGTCACGACCTTCGACGGTGACGACCGGGTGCAGCCGTATCGTTCCTCGCCCGCCGACGTGCTGGAGCGGTTCTTCGTGCCGCCGACGCCGGAAGTCGAGCTGCCGGTCACGGTCATCACCCAGGCGACGGCGACCGCGCGCGTGGGCGAGCCGTTCGCGGACACGGCCCTGGTGCAGGGCACGATCCCCGAAGGGACGTACCTCCAGTTCCGCGCCTACGGCCCCGAGCCGGTCGACGCGGAGCCGAACTGCACGACCGTGCTCTACGAGAGCGAGTCGATCCCGGTCACCCAGCCGGGCGTCTACGCCTCGGGCCAGACCACGACCGACCAGCCGGGCAACGTCTACTGGATCGAGACGCTCTACGACGCGGACGGGACGATCCTCGTGCAAGGCACCTGCGGCGCCCCCGGCGAGACCACCGTGGTCACCGAGCAGCCCGAGCAGCTGACGGTCACGACGCAGGCCGTCGCCGAGGTCACCCTCGGCGAGCCCGCGCATGACCTCGCCCGCGTCAGCGGGACGGTCCCGGACGGCACCACGCTCGTCTTCGAGGCATACCGGGAGGACGGGGAGACGGCGACCTGCACGGCCGACGAACTCGCGTTCCGCACTGAACCGATGCCGCTGGACGGCCCCGGCGAGTACGCCTCCGAGGAAGTGGTGTTCGAGCAGGTCGGCACCTACTACTGGATCGAGACGCTGTTCGATGAGAACGGCACTGAGATCCACCGCGGCCTATGCGGAGCGCCCAACGAGACCACGGCCGTGATCCCCGTTCCGGAGACGCCCGAGACGCCGGACCTGCCGCCGTCGCTGGCGCTGACCGGCGCCGGGGATTGGATGCTCCCGTTCGGCATCGCTGGCGGCATCTTCGCCCTGGCCGGCGTGCTCACGTTGTGGTTCGGCCGTCGCCTGGCGATCTACCGCGAGCGCAATGGCTACGTGCGAGAGGAGGACGAGGACTTCCTGGCACTGTTCGACGAGCAGCGCTGATCGCAGACACAGGTGCGGGCACGGTCGTTGACCGTGCCCGCACCTTCACCTACGCGTCAGTTGACGGTCGCGCAGTCAGAGCAGCGACCGAACGCCTCGAACACCTGGAGCGTGATCGCGTAGAACGCAGCGCCGCCACCAGAAGCACAGCCCTGGGCCGGCGGCACGATTGACTCGCAGCGGATCGCGACGCTCTCCGGGGTAGTCAGGGCCGGGAGGGTTCAGTCGCCGATGCCCAGGTGCTTGCCGAGCTCGGCGTACAGATCGAGCACCCGCGCGGCATCGATGCTATATCGGGTGCGCTGTCCGCGACGGGCGAGCTCGGGAGCTGGGTCAGGGACGACGACGCCGAGCGCGGTCAAGCCGGTGAGGTGGAACTGCACGGTCTTGGGCACCAGGCCCAGGGCGGTCGCGAGCTGTCCGCGAGTGGCTGGTCCGTGCTCGTGGATGTAGCCAATGATCGCGACCCGGACCCCGTAGCCGAACGCGCTCACGGCGTCACCGACCCCCGGAGGCAGGTCGGGGCGAACGTGTTCAGGCACCCCTCCATTCTGCCGGAGTCGCCTCGTCGTCTCGCCTCGCCCACAAGGGGATAATACCGTTATCCACTAGGCGAGAGGCTGCCCGTTTGACCGGGGTAGAGAGCGGTCGTGTCAGACGACGGCGTAGCGGCTCCGTGCGCGGCGGGCGCGAGCTTCGTGCAGGCGGGTCCGGGCCAGCAGGATGAGGCTCACCGGGCCGATGAACGCGAACTTCGCGGCGTTCCAGATGAACAGCACGACCAGGACGTTCAGCCAACCAGGGCCGCCGTCGGCGACCACGGCCGCCAAGGCGGCGGCAGCGAGCAGATAGGGGACGGCGATGAGCATCGCGGGGACACCCCACTTGAGGCCGCGGCGGGTGCGGATCGTGTCGAGCAGAATGTTAGTCGGCATATAGCGGCGCAGGAATGCGCGGGTACGGACGCTGAGAGTCCAGAGCAGCCGGATCATGAGGGCGGTCCTCTCCTAGTGACTCGGCAGCGAGTAACTAGAAGGACCAACCCGGCCAGCGGTGCGGTCATGCCTTCGCAACAAGCGACGGCGCCGAAAGGAACTGCCTGCACACAGAATACGCCGACAGGTGCGACATCGGAAGCGCATCGCCGATCACAGGCTGGGACCGCTCCGCTCGGCGCGCGGATCGCGTGGTGTCCATGCGTCGCCCTCGGCCGTGTCGGTCAGGGCACGAGCGCGGTCGAGCGCTGCGCGGGCGCGGGCGGCGTCGAGGCGTTGCGCGGTCGAATCGGGGGCAGCGCCGAGCGGGATGTCCGCTGCGATCCCGTAGCGGTCTCGGTACGCGGCGATGGTCGCGGCAGCCTGCCACCATCGGGCTCGGGCGGCCTCGCGCGTCGGCGGCGCTCCGAGGTGGCCGGCCCATGCGAGATGCTCGGCGACTGCGGCATGAGCGAGCGCGTCTGCGCGGTCCTCGATGAGCTGTCGGCGCTCCTGAAGGGCGCGCCGCATCTGTGCGTCCATCGGGCCGCCGGCTTCGGGGATGAGCCCGGCGATCAGGCGGGGCGCGCGACGGGCGCGGCCCGCGCCTGCGGGTCTGGCTGTGACGGCGGCCAGGCGCGCGTGCAGCACGGCCGCGACGTCCTCCGCGTCGTGGAGACTGCGGGAGGCGACCAGGCGGGGCAGCAGCACGGCGACGTCGTGGTGGTTGGCCTCGGCGTGGCGCAGCTCGGCGGCGAGCGCGCCGAAGGCGTCAGAGGCGATCGCATCCTCGGCCTCCTGCTCGGTGAGGCCGCTGGCGCGGATCAGCTCGACCCAGCGGTCTTGCTGCGCGGCGGCGGCGATCGTTTCGTATTCGGCCGCGATCTGCCGGATGGACGACCATGCCTCCTGCTCGGAGGTGGTCGTCTCGTGCGCGGACAGCTCGGCGCCGGAATGCTGGACGACGCCGAACAGCACCGTGCGGGCGGTCGCGGCCGTGTTGTCGCTGGGATGCGGGCCGGCATGCACACCGTCGGGCCGGTCGGTCGCGACGTAGGCGTGGTTCGCCTCGCGCCCGCGGGTCATCGCGACGTACAAGTTCTCCTTGGTCGTCGTCGCCTCGATCAGCGCATGCGCGGTGTCAGTCGTGAGCCCCTGCGCGCGGTGCGCGGTGACCGCGTAGCCGAGATCCAGGTGTTCGCGGACGTAGCCGGCAGGCAGCACCACGGACGCGCCGCGTCGTCGGCCGGCTCGGCGGACGGTGACCGAGCCGTCGCTGCGCACGGCGGTCATCGTCCAGCGGTCGCCGTTGCGGACCCAGCCGCGCCCTGCGGCGCGCAGGCGCCGGTCGTTATGGCGGGAGATCACGGCATCGCCTGGTGAGGCGACCGTGCCGTCGTGCAGTACCACGGAGCCGTGCCGCGGGGTCACGGCGCCGTCGAGGATCAGGTCGGCGCGCGCCCGCTGGTTCAGAGCGGAGACGGAATCGTGGGTCTCCGCGATCAGCACCGACTGACGTCCGGCGAGCATGTCGCTCCGCCATCCTGTGTAGGCGGCGTCCGCCATCGTGTCGGTGTCGCCGCCGTGAACCCGACCGTGGGCGTCGTACTCGTCGATCACGGCGGCATCGCCGTGGCGCAGCCCGAGTGACGCCGCCTTCTCCCAGCGGTGCGTGAAGCGGTGGATGTCGACCAGTTCGGGCGCGTCGTCCCGGTCGTGGACGAGCATCGAGAATGCACCGCCCGCATCGACCGACTGCAACTGCGCCCAATCGCCGACCAGCAGCGCCTTCGCACCGGCCTGCGCCACGAGCGCGGAAAGCCGATCCAGGGTCAGCGTCCCGGCGAGGGACGCCTCGTCGATGATGACCAGCTGGCCGGCGTGGAACGTCGTGCCGTGAACGAGGTGATCCTGCCACCACTTCGCCGTGTTCTCCGTGACGATCCCGAGGTCGTCGCCGAGCACCTGCGCCGCAGCGGCAGACGGGGCAAGCCCGATGACCGACCCTTCGCCATGCTGCATCTCCCAGGCCCGACGCAGCGCGCTCATCGCCGTCGTCTTCCCCGCGCCGGCAGGTCCGACCAGCACATCGAGGACGCGGCCGGAGACGGCGACCGTCGCCAATGCGGCGGCCTGGTCGGCGCCGAGCACGAGACCGCGACGGTCGGGCCGGCGGGTGACGCGCTCGAGCTGGGCGAGGTCGAGCGTCGCAGCGGTCAGCATCCGGGACCGTTCGAGCAGGCGATCCTCCGCGGCCAGCAGCTGCTCGGAGGAATAGACCGTGGCGTGCCTCGGCCGGAACGCGCTCGTGCCGTCCGAGCGTCGGAAGATCGCCGGGCTGCTCGCCAGCTCAGGCGGCGTGAGCCGCAGCGACCCCGCCTCGGCGGCATCGGCGATCATGCCCACGATCGCCTCCCGATCCATCGTGCTGGCGAATCGCCACCCCATCGTCTGCCGCGCGGCCTCGGCGTAGAGGTTCCAGCGTCGCCACGTCGCCCGCTTCTCGCCGACGACCTCGATCACCGTCTGGCCGAGTTCGCGGATCACGTCGAGCGGGACGTCATCGGCGCGCAGCATCGGCGGCGACGGGGCGGCGGTGATCCGCCGCGCCCACTCGGTCGCGTTCTCGCCCAAGCTCGCACTCGCACGCTCACGCCATTGCGCCGTCAGCGCGGCGAGGGATTGCACCTGCTTGTCGGGTCTCGTCGTCAGCGTCGCCTGAGCGCGCAGCTTCACGATCGTCGCCGGTGACGGGCGCCGGCCGTGCTCGCCGATGTATCGCTCGATGAGCCGGTCGGTCTCCTGGTCGATGTCCCGCGACCGGGAGGAGAACAACGCGATCAGCGACTCCGGGACGGTCGTGATCGCCCACGCCGGGTTCCGGTCCCGGCCACGAGCCCGCGCCTCCCACTCGACGCCTAGTGTCCGCGTGAGGTGATCGGCGAACACCGCCTCGTGCAGCTCCGACAGGGCGACGACCGCCGCGTGCAGGGGCCGGCCGTCCAGCGACCGCCACTTGCCGTCCAGCAACGTCTGCACCTTGTTGGAGAGCACAACATGGGTGTGCAAGTGGGGATCGCCCGCCCTGCTGTCGTAGTGATCGAACGCGGTTGCAATGAGCCCGCCGACGCCGACCTGTGCAACGGCCCCGTCGCGTCCGGTTGCGCCGACGCGCGTAGCCGCAATCTCCCGCTCCATGAACGCAACCACCTCCGCAACCGCTGCATGGTGAGCGTCGGCGATGATCGCCTGCGTGCCGGCGTCCGCAACCGCCCACACGACCGATGCAGCCTTCGGGATCGAGAACGTGAAGTCGAACCCGGCGACGGCACGCCGCGTCCCGCGCGCGGCTTCCTCAGCCTCGATCTGCGCGATGGCCTCGGCCCGCGCGACCACGCCCAGGCTCGGGTCCAGCGACGCGATCCGCTTCTCCACACGAGCGGTAGCGGTGGAGAAGTCCTGGTAGGCGCGGCCGAGCGGATCGCCCGTGATCGGATCGCGGCCCATGCCGACAAGCAGCTGGAGTTGGGCCTCCGAGACCGGATCGCCGGACACGATCCTCCCGCCGCCGAGGGCCGGCACGCTGCTGCCCATCCAGCGACCGGGGGGAGTTCCTTCCTCGAGGTAGTACCTCGTCAGCGGGGTCGACAAGGCACGGTTCCCGTCGCCCGAGGCGACCGTCTTGAGCAGGTACTTGTAACCCTCGCCCGCGCTCATCACCCGCATCGAGACCGTCATGCCCGTCAGGTGCGAACGAGATCACCGGCTTCGGACCCGGCGCTCGCGCCAGGTCCGAACCTCGTCTGCAAGAGGCGTGGACCGACCGAAGGCCGGCTGACCGGCCGCACCGGGACGACGCTCTCGCGGACGCGATCCGGGGCCGACGCGCTGAGCGATCGGTGTCGCGATCACGGGCGGAGCGCCGGGACGCGTGGATGGCGCGCGCACCTGGAAGGTGACCAGCCCGGCGACGTCTCGACCGGGACGCGCCGACCGTCATGGAACCGCGATGCTCGACACAGCCACCGCCCCGGCCGCCCCGCTGCGGATCGGATCGCTGTTCTCCGGCTACGGCGGCCTCGACCTCGCCGTCGAGCACGTCTTCGGCGGGCGCACGGTGTGGTTCTCCGAGCTCAACTCTGCCCCGGCCCGCGTCTTCGCGCATCACTGGCCCGGCGTCCCCAACCTCGGCGACATCACCCAGATCGACTGGCGACAGACCGAGCCGGTCGACGTGCTGTGCGGAGGTTTCCCTTGCCAGGACGTCTCCACGGTCGGCAAGCGCGCCGGCCTCGCCCCCGGCACCCGCTCTGGCCTCTGGGCGCAGATGGCGACTGCGATCGACGTGCTGCAACCCGAGTGGGTCGTCGCCGAGAACGTCCGTGGCCTGCTCTCGGCCACCGCTCGACGCCCCGAACCAAAGGACGACCCCGATGAAAGCAACCCCCTCTCCGCAGCCCTCGAGTTCGCAACCCCCGCCGAACGCTCTGCCCTTCGCGCAATGGAACCCGACCCGTGGAATCTGGGAGACACACCAGCCCGACCTCTACGGGCACTTGGAGCCGTACTCGGCGATCTGGCCGACCTCCGGTACGACGCTCGCTGGCTTGGCCTACCCGCTTCCCACGTCGGCGCACCCCACACCCGATTTCGGATCTTCATCCTCGCCCGGCGCACTCTTCCGCACCCCGCTCGCCTCGGACGTCGCCCGTGGCGCGGAGACCCTGGAACAGGTCCGAGCCCGACGCGGCACGATCGCCCTCTCGCATCAGATCATCGACCTGGCGCAGAACGGACCCCGATCCTGGCAGGGCAAGGAGCCGGCCGGGCTGTGGCCGCTGATCGAGCAGCTGTTCGACGGTGGGGACACTACGCCGGAGCCATCCGACGGTGGGAATACTTCACCGGACGGACTGCCCCCTCGCCGGCCCTCCTGAATGACGGCGGTCAGCCTCGCCCTGCGCCGCGATTCGTGGAATGGCTCATGGGTTTGCCTGACGGTTGGGTCACAGACCCCGATCACGAGTTGACTGGCAGCGAGCAGCTCACCGCACTCGGCAACGGCGTCCTACCACGCCAAGCGATCCGAGCCCTCGACGCCTTACGTCGGGGTATCACCATGTAGTTGGCGCCTCTTGCTCATCCCATACGCTTCACGGCTTTCCATCGCAGCGGATCTTGAGGCCTTCAAGGCCTAGCTCTTTCTTGCCCTTGCCCTTGCCCTTGCCCTTGCTGCTTGTGCTGCTCGCCGATGTCGTCGCAGAGTCGCGCGCCCGGGCGATCAATCACCATCTGCTCGGCCAGAAAATTGAGTCGTCGACCCGATCTCGTTCATGCGGAACCGCGGGGAGCGGTTGGGATGAGTGCCCCAGGATTCGACCGCGAGGAAAAGGCGCACTGGCGATTCCAGCTCGTCAACCCAGCGGCATTTTACTCGGCCTGGATACGCCGTCCTCTTCCGTCCGACGGCGCCTGACCCAGCTTCTGGTTCGGCGACGGCCTACAGGGCTCGAGTTAGTGATGAGCTAGATCGGCAAGACCGTCCCGCTGATGAGTCCTTGGAGCGAGTAGACGAGCATTGTCCACAGCCCGCTGATCATGAAGATGCCGATTCCGATCATTGCGACGCCGCCGGCGATGTTGATCGCGCGGATGTGCCGGCGCAGGAACGCGGTCGCTGTGGTCGCCCATCCCAGCCCGGTGGCGAGGGCCAGGAACGGCAGGCCGAGGCCGACACAGTACACGGTGGCGAGCAGTGCGCCCCGTGGTGCCGATGCGGCGCTGAGGCTGAGTGCGGAGATCGCAGCGAGCGTGGGGCCGAGACAGGGCGTCCAACCGAGGCCGAAGGCGATGCCCAGCATGGGTGCGCCGGCCAGGCCGGTTGAGGGTCTGATGCCGAGTTTCGCGGTGCGCTGTGCTGCAGGCCGGAAGTCGGTGCGGTGGAGACCATAGAATCCGACGACTACGGTGGTGGAGCCTTCGGGAGGTCGCGGATGACGGTCGTTTTCGTCCTCAATGCGGGCTCATCCTCGGTCAAGTGGAGACTGGTCGACGGGGAAACGGGCACGACGATCCGGGGCGGCGTCGTGGAGCGGCTCGGCCACGCCGGTGCGGATGGGCGTGAGCACGGCGCCGTGATCAGCACGCTGCTGGCCGGACTGGAGCACGAGCGCATCGCGGTCATCGGCCACCGCGTCGTGCACGGCGGCGACCGATTCGCAGCGGCTGCGCTGATTACTGACGAGGTTGAACATCAGATCGACGAGCTCGCCACCCTGGCTCCGTTGCACAACTCGGTCAACCTGACCGGCATCCGCGCTGCGCGCGCCGCCTTCCCGGACATCCCGAACGTCGCGGTGTTCGACACCGCGTTCCACCGCACCCTGCCGGCTGCGTCGGCATCGTATGCGCTTCCCGCAGACCTCGTCCAGCGACATCAGATCCGCCGATACGGCTTCCACGGCATCTCCTACCAGCACGTCTCCGCCCGCACCGCCGAACTGCTCGGGCGTCCGCTGTCGGAGCTTCGGCTGATCATCTTCCACCTGGGCAACGGGGCATCCGCTTGCGCAATGGCCGGCGGCCGCTCGGTGGAAACCTCGATGGGCATGACGCCCCTGGAGGGGCTCGTGATGGGCACTCGCGCCGGGGACCTGGATCCGGGGGTGCTCCTCGCGCTCGGCCGCGCCGGCGTAGCATGGGATCGGCTGGAGGCGCTGCTCACGCGCGAGAGCGGCCTGCGGGCGCTGGCCGGCACCGAGGACATGCGCGACATCCACGCCGCGGCCGCCGCTGGGGATGCGAGAGCCGCCGCTGCGCTCGACGTTTACCATCACCGGCTGCGCCACTATCTCGGCGCCTACCTCGCCCAGCTCGGCGGAGCGGACGCGATCGTCTTCACCGGCGGCGTCGGCGAGAACGCCGCCGCGACGCGCGCGGCGGTGGTCTCCGGCATGGCGGGCCTGGGCATCCTGATCGACCCGGCACGCAACGAGGCGAGGGCCGACGGGGCGCGAGCGATCTCGGACCCGAGCTCACCGGTCGCCGTGCTGATCGTTCTCACGGACGAGGAGCTCGAGATCGCCCGGCAGTCGCTCGCAGCGGTCAGCGTCTAGCGGTTCGGTCGACGTCGGAGGAGGCGGTCTCGTTCGTCCGATGCCGTCGGATGACGTTCAAGACGAGGACGGTTGCGAGCACCAGTGCCAGCACGAACATGGTCGCGATGAACCACAGGAAGTCCGAGCCGATCAGGATGTTGCTGATGACGAAGCGGCCGAAGGCGACGAGCACCCCGGCCGCCGTGCCGAGGTAGAGCCACAGCGTGCGGCGGGACAGCAGGGACGCGCCAATGCCCAGCAGCACGATCCCGAACCCCGCGATGAAGCCGCCCCAGGTCGAGAAGACGATCCCGAGCCAGTCCACGAATGCCACTGGCAGCGTGGCGGCGTCGATACCCGTATGCCGGATGTCTTCGGGCAGGAGGGAGGGTCGAAGGAACAGGAAGTAGACCCCGATCCCGAGGGTGAAGACGCCGAGCGCGGTCGTGACAGCGCCGCCTAGCAGGTCCTTCCGGAGACGTTCCTGAGTGGGCATCCGAGACATCCGTCCTGTTCGACCGTGGGGCGCGTTCTCGCCTGGACCTGTGCCGGTGAGATATGCCCTGGGTGCCAAGCGTTGCACAGGACACCCCGATCGGGCGAGAGCGGTCAGAGCCGGTCCAGGATGAACTGCACCCGCTCCTCGGCGCTGAGGACCGGAACCCGCACGACCGGGAAGGGCAGCGCTTCGTACACCTGGGTCAGCAGTTCGTGGATGCGCTGCTGGGCGGCGGTGTCCTCGGTGCGGGCGTAGTCGGCGGCCAGGGGCAGCAGGTCGAGGATGAACGTCTTGCGGTAATCGACGTGCTCGAGCGCGGTGAGCAGGGCGGGGTCGGGCTCGAGGTCGAGGAAGCGGTAGTAGGCGAGGGAGTCGGGGACGGCCCGGTCGAGGAACACGGTGGCGTCCGGGTCGAGGGCAGCTTCCTCCGCGAGCTGCATGTTCAGGACGCCGCGCTGGAACTGCCGCTGCTTCGCGCGGACCTCCTCGACGGTGCGGCCGGCGATGCGCTGCAGGTCGAGATAGTGCCGGGCATGCTCGATGGTGGTGGTGTAGCCGCGGTCCCGCAGCAGGTTCACGGTGGTGGTCTTGCCCGAGCTGGGCCCGCCGGTGATGACGTACCAGTTGGTCACGTTCGCCCTTTCGCTCTGCCCGCACCGGGAATATCCTCTTCACGAAGTACCTTATACCCCTAGAGGGTATAGGATTGACGTCGGAGGTGGCTGAGATGGCACACGGATACGTGGATGACAAGCAGGCACTGCTGGCGCGGTTGCATCGGGCGGAGGGGCAGGTGCGCGGGATCGCGCGGATGGTCGACGAGGACGTGTACTGCATCGACATCCTGACCCAGGTCTCGGCGGCGACGAAGGCGCTGGAGTCGGTCGCGCTGACGCTGCTGGAGGACCATCTCGGGCATTGCGTCGCGCAGGCGACCGCGCAGGGCGGCCCGGTCGCGGAGGAGAAGCTCCGCGAAGCGAACGCCGCGATCGCGCGGCTGGTCCGCTCCTAGAACGTTCACACCACACGCATCAACACGCTCGCGAAAGGAGCACAACATGACCGGACAGAGATTCCAGGACCTCGGCCTGCAGGCGACGAACGGCGGGGGCTGCGCCTGCTGCGGCCCCGCCTCGCACGCGACCACGGCGAGCACTACCGCTCCGGCGACGGCGCAACCAGCGTCGGGCGATCTGTCGGCCCAGTTCCTGGTGGAGGGCATGACGTGCTCGCACTGCGTACGCAGCGTCACCGAGGAGGTCTCCGCGATCGACGGGGTCTCCGGCGTCGAGGTCGACCTGCACCCCGGCGGCGTGTCCACGGTGACCGTGTCCAGCACCGCCCCGGTGGACGCGGAGCGGGTGCGGGAGGCGGTCGAGGAGGCCGGATACAGCCTCGCCGCAACATCATGAGCACGCTGGACGTCGATCTCGACATCACCGGAATGACCTGCGCGTCGTGCGCGACGCGGGTCGAGCGGAAGCTGAACAAACTGCCCGGCGTGGCGGCGACCGTCAACTTCGCCACCGAGAAGGCCCGCGTGCACTCGGAGGCCCCGGTGCCGGTCGAGGAACTGATCGCGGCGGTCGAGCAGGCCGGGTACGGGGCGAGCGTCCCCACCCCACCCGCCCCCGACACAGATGAGCAGACCACCCCGCGGGACGAGGAGCTGGCGTCACTGCGCCAGCGGCTGATCGTCTCGGCGGTGCTGGCGGTGCCGGTGGCGGTGCTGTCGATGATCCCCGCCCTGCAGTTCACCTACTGGCAGTGGCTCACGCTCACCCTGGCCGCCCCGGTGGTGGTGTGGGGGGCGTGGCCGTTCCACCGCGCCGCGGCGATCAATGCCCGGCATGGGGCGGCGACGATGGACACCTTGATCAGCGTCGGCGTGCTGGCCGCGTTCGGCTGGTCGCTGTACGCGCTGTTCTTCGGCGGCGCGGGGATGCCGGGAATGCGGATGAGCGTCACCTTCGTCGGCACCCCGCAGTCCGGCGGTCATGAGGTGTACCTGGAGGTCGCCGCACTGGTGACCGTGTTCATCCTCCTCGGCCGCTACCTCGAGGTCCGTGCCAAGCGGCAGTCCGGCGAGGCCCTGCGCGCCCTGCTGGAACTCGGCGCCAAAGACGCAGTGATCCTTCGCGAAGGCACTGAGCAGCGCGTCCCCGTCGCACAGCTCGTTCCGGGTGATGTCGTGGTGGTGCGGCCGGGTGAGAAGATCCCCGCCGACGGCCTGGTCACCGAGGGCGTCTCCGCGGTGGACGAGTCGATGCTGACCGGCGAGTCCGTGCCGGTCGAGGTCGCCCCCGGATCCCGCGTGGTCGGAGCGACCGTGAACACCGGCGGGCGCCTGCTCGTGCAGATCACGCGGGTCGGCGCCGACACGGAGCTGGCCCGGATGGCGCGGCTGGTCGAGGAGGCGCAGACCGGCAAGGCACAGGTGCAGCGCCTCGCCGACCGGGTGTCGGCAGTCTTCGTCCCCATCGTCATCGTCCTCGCCCTGGCCGCGTTCGCCGGGTGGCTGATCGCGGGAGCGCCGCTGGAGGTCGCGTTCACCGCCGCGGTGACCACCCTGATCATCGCCTGCCCGTGCGCGCTGGGGCTGGCGACGCCGACCGCTCTGCTGGTCGGCACCGGCCGCGGCGCCCAGCTGGGCATCCTCATCCGCGGACCCCAGGTGCTCGAGCAGACCCGCCGCATCGACACCGTCGTCCTCGACAAGACCGGCACCATCACCGCCGGCACCATGACCGTCACCGGCATCCACCCAGCCCCCGGCACCGATGAGGCGGAGCTGATCCGGGTCGCTGCCGCGCTCGAGCACGGCTCCGAGCACCCCATCGGCCGCGCCATCACCGCCGCAGCCGACGGCCCGGTGGATGCCGTGGAGTCGTTCGCCGCCGAGGCCGGCCAAGGCGTGCAGGGCATCGTCGACGGCCGCATGGTTGCCGCCGGCCGCGCCACCTGGATCACCGGGCAATGGGCGATCGCGATCCCCGGCGAGCTCGCCGCGACGATCACGGCCGATGAGGCCGCGGGCGCCACCGTGACCGTCGTGGCGTGGGACGGGCGGGCGCGCGGCGCGATCAGCGTCGCCGACACCATCAAGCCCACCAGCCGTGAGGCCATCGCCCGGCTGCGCGGGCTCGGGCTGACCCCGATCCTGCTCACCGGCGACAACCCGGGCGCCGCCCGCACCATCGCCGACGACGCCGGAATCGAGGACGTCCGCGCCGGAGTCACCCCGCAGGGCAAGCTCGACACCATCCGGGAGCTGCAAGCCGCCGGCCGGGTGGTCGCGATGGTCGGCGACGGCGTGAACGACGCCGCCGCCCTCGCCCAAGCGGACCTCGGCATCGCGATGGGCACCGGCACCGACGCGGCCATCACCGCCGCGGACCTGACCATCGTCTCCGGCGACCTGCTCCTGGTCCCGGACGCGATCCGGCTCGCCCGCCGCACCCTGGGCACCATCAAGGGCAACCTGTTCTGGGCGTTCGCCTACAACGTCGCCGCGATCCCGGTCGCGATGCTCGCCCTGCTCAACCCCATCCTCGCCGCCGCCGCGATGGCGTTCAGCAGCGTCTTCGTGGTCACCAACAGCCTCCGACTGCGCCGCTTCCGCCCCCTGCCCGCCCCAGTGCCCACCGTCCCGACGCCCAGCCGCGACATCACCCCCGTCCACGCCTGACACCCCGCAAGGAGACAGCTATGACACACGACCACGACCACGAGCACCACGACCACGAGCACGTCGCGCACGATCACGGGTCCCACGAGCACCATCACCACGAGCCCCCGGCCGGGGCGACCGACCTCGTCACCTGCCCGGTCATGCCCGGCAACCAGGTCGACCCGGCATGGGCCGAGAAGCGCGGCCTGTTCCGCGACTACGAGAGCGCGCGGTACTGGTTCTGCTGCCCCGAGTGCGGGCCGCTGTTCGACGCCGACCCCGCCCGCTACGCCAACGCCGCCTGACCCACGACGGCAGGGAAAGGGGGCGCGGGATGGATACAGCGGTCGGGCTGGTGCAGGCCTACCTGCGCGCGAACGGGTACTTCACCGTCGCCGAGTACCCAGTGCTGGACGCGACCGGTCCGGACGGGCCGCGCACCGTCACCGACCTGGACATCCTCGCGATCCGACTGCACCACATCCCCGGCGACGACCCCGACCCGGCCCTCGGCGCCCGCCCCGGGGCGCCGGACATGATCGTCGGCGAGGTCAAGGAGGGCGCCCCGAAGCTGAACCCCGCGATGCGCGACCCCGCGGTGCTGGAGGCCGCGTTCGCCCGGTTCGGCTGCTGCACCCCCGCCGACGCGCCCGCCCTCGTCCAGGAGCTGCTGACGACCGGGCAGGTCCTCGCCCCGGAGGGCCACCTGATCCGCACGGTCGCGTTCGGCAACACCGCCCGCCCCCATCGGTCCGGCTCCTGGCACACCGTCCCCCTCGAGCACATCCTCGACTATCTCCGCGATCACCTCGCCCGCAACTGGGCCGTCGTCGGCCGCACCCAGATCAAGGACGACGCCCTCGGGCTGCTGGCTCTGATGGAGAAGGCCCACCGCGCCGGAACGGGCCGCCGATGAGCCGGCTGCCGCGCACCGGTCCCCATCCGGGACCATCGCCCCTGGCCAGGCATCGGTCGGGCGACCAGGCTGGGCAGGACCGCCGTGCGCCCGATCGGCGCCGGCGGGGATCCAGGCACACCGGGGTACGCTGGACGCGGGAAGGAGGTCGGCGGTGAACCACATCCGAACCCTGGTGCACGCCCCATCCGGGCTGCACCGGCTGCTGCTGACCTTCGCGACCGCGCTCCTGCTGATCGCCGGCCTGCTGGCCATGCACACCCTCACCGGCACGCTCACCAGCGGGCACGCCGACACCCCCGCAGCGGCCTCCGAAGCCGCCCATGCCGCGCCCGACTCTGACCTGGGCGGCACCGTCGCGACCGGGAGCATGCTCGAGAACACCATCGGGACAGGCCCCGAGGCATCGGGCGGGCACTGCGAGGGCGACTGCGACAGCTCGGGCGGAATGCCGGACCATTCGATGCTGATGATGGCGTGCGTGCTGGCGCTGCTGGCCGCCACTATCGTGCTGCTCGCCCCGGCGCTGCTGGCCCGCCTGGGCACCGCCCTCGCCCTGCTGCGCCTGCACGGGCGGAATGTGCTCACCGCGTTACCGCACCCCCGACCACCTTCCCTCATCGTCCTGTCGATCAGTCGAACCTGATTCCCCGCCCTCCCGTCACCGCTGTGCCGGGAGATGCTGCGCCGTGCCCGCATACGGCACGGGAATCAACTCACCATTCGACCGACTAGACAAGGACACCCACCCATGCGTTTCCGCATTCTCGCGCTGAGCACCGGCGCGCTCGCCGCTGCGCTCGTGCTCGCCGGCTGCGCCCCCACCGACGGATCCATGCCCGGCATGGACCACGGCCCCGGCGGCATGACCAGCAGCACCCCCGCCCCCTCCGAGCAGGCATCGTTCAACTCCGCTGACGAGATGTTCGTCACGATGATGATCCCGCACCACGAACAGGCCATCGAGATGGCCGATCAGATCCTGGCCAAGGACGGCATCGACGAGCGGG
The DNA here is from genome assembly GCF_030056775.1 of Microbacterium sp. IEGM 1404. Lineage (NCBI taxonomy): Bacteria > Bacillati > Actinomycetota > Actinomycetes > Micrococcales > Microbacteriaceae > Microbacterium > Microbacterium sp. IEGM 1404. Next base: position 38,937 of record NZ_JASHKP010000001.1, read on the forward strand.
TCGTGACCCTCGCCGAGCAGATCAAAGCCGCCCAAGGCCCCGAGATCCAGACCATGAAGGGCTGGCTCGAGGACTGGGGAATCCCCTACGACGACTCCATGTCCGACATGGGCGGGATGGGCGGCATGGACCACGGCGACGGGATGATGTCCGACGACGACATGGCCGCCCTGGACGCCGCCACCGGGGTCGAGGCGACCCGGCTGTTCCTCGAGGGCATGGTCGGCCACCACCAGGGCGCCGTCACCATGGCCCAGATGGTGCTGAACAACGGCGAGAACCCGGACGTGGCCGCGCTCGCCCAGCAGATCATCGACGGACAGACCGCCGAGATCACCACCATGCAGGACATCCTCGCCACCCTCTGACCCGAACCCCTCGGGCGGGGCCGACCACCCCTGACCTGGCCCCGCCCGAGGCCCGGCGCATCCGTCCTGACCGACAGCGCCGGCCCGTCGAAAGGCCCATCATGACTTCCCGGACTCTGGCCGCGTGCTTCGTGGGCATCATCCTCGCCCTGATCATCCTCTCCGCGGCGACCATCCTCTTCATCCAGGCGATCGCATGAGCAGCAACGCCACCACGATCACGGCCGCTGCCGTCGCCGCTGCCGCGGGCCTGCTGCTGACCGGCTGCACCCCCACGCCGACCGCCATCTCGGCACCCGCCCCGGACACGGGTCTCGGTCATGTGCACGGCATCGTCGACCTCGGCGGGAGCACCGTGCTGCTGGGCACCCACACCGGCCTCTACACCCTCACCGACACCGGCGACGTCTCCGGCCCCCTGGGAGGCGCGGACTTCGACGCGATGGGCCTGACCGCCGACGGCGACGTCCTCTACGCCTCCGGGCACCCCGGACCGAACACCCCGGCGGAGCTCGGCGAGCACAACCTGGGACTCATCCGAAGCACCGACGCCGGGACCACCTGGGAGCCGGTCGCGTTCACCGGGCAGGAGGACTTCCACGTCCTCACCGCCGGAGACGGTGCGATCCACGGGATCGGGTCCAGCTCGATCACCATCCGCACCAGCCCCGACGGCGGGACCACCTGGATCGACGGCGCCGAGCTCCCCGCCGCCGACCTGACCGTCACCACCGACGGCACCCTCTACGCCGCGACGCGGCAGGGCCTGCAGGAGAGCCGGGATGCAGGCGCCACCTTCGACCTCGTCGCGGATGCGCCGCCGCTCTACCTGGTGGAGGCGGACTCCACGGGCGGGCTGGTCGGCGTCGACACCGACGGCACCCTCTGGCGGCTCACCGGCACCGGATCCTGGGACAGCGTCGGCGCCGCCACGGGCACCGTCCAGGCGCTCGGGAACGCAGATGGGGCGGTCGTGCTCGTCGACGACCGCGGCATCGTCTGGATCCACGGCACCGAGACCACCGTCGTCCTCCCGACAGGGACCGCACAATGACCACCATCACCATGACCACATTCGGCGGCCCCGGCCGCGAACCGCGAGGAGACCGACCATGAGCACCGCACCGGCCCGCTGGGCCCACCGCACCACCGCCGTCACCCCGGAACGATTGGAGGGGGTGGATGCGTGGTGGCGGGCGGCGAACTACCTGAGCATCGGGCAGATCTACCTGCTGGACAACCCGCTGCTGCGCGACCCGCTCATCGCGGAGCACATCAAGCCCCGGCTGCTGGGGCACTGGGGCACCACCCCGGGCCTGAACTTCCTGTACGCCCACCTCAACCGGGCGATCACCGACCGGGATCTGAACACGCTGTACGTGACCGGTCCGGGGCACGGCGGGCCGGGCATGGTCGCGAACGCCTACCTGGACGGTACCTACACGGAGCTGTACCCGCGGATCGACCGCACCGAGGAGGGGCTGCGGGCGCTGTTCCGGCAGTTCTCCTTCCCCGGCGGCATCCCCTCGCACGCCTCCCCGGACACGCCCGGGTCGATCAACGAGGGCGGCGAGCTCGGCTACTCCCTCGTCCACGCCTACGGCGCCGCGTTCGACAACCCGGACCTGCTGGTCGCCTGCGTGATCGGCGACGGGGAGGCCGAGACCGGGCCGCTGGCGACCGCGTGGCACGGCAACAAGTTCCTCAACCCCGCCGCGGACGGGGTGGTGCTGCCGATCCTGCACCTGAACGGGTACAAGATCGCCAACCCGACGGTGCTGTCCCGCATCCCCGAGGACGAGCTGGTCGCGCTGCTGCGCGGCTACGGGCACGAGCCGTTTGTGGTCACCGTCGGCTTCGACGGCGAGGACCCGCGGGAGTCCCACGCCCGGTTCGCCGGCGTGCTGGACGAGGTGCTGGACCGGATCGCGGACATCAAGGCCGCCGCGGCGGCCGGCACCCTGGAGGGCCGGCCTGCGTGGCCAGCGATCGTGCTGCGCAGCCCGAAGGGCTGGACCTGCCCGCCGGTGATCGACGGGCTCCCCGTGGAGGGCACCTGGCGGTCCCACCAGGTGCCGCTCGCCGAGGTCCGCGACACCCCCGAGCACCTGCAGATCCTCCAGGACTGGCTGGCCTCCTACCGGCCCGACGAGCTCTTCGACGCCGACGGCGCCCCGTTCCCCGCCACGGTCGCCGCCGCCCCGGTGGGAGCGCGGCGGATGAGCGCGAACCCGGTCGCGAACGGCGGGCAGCTGACCGTCCCGCTGCGCCTGGGCGACTTCCGCGACCACGCCCACCCGGTCGACCCCGAGGCGCGAGGCGCGGGAACGGCGGAGGCGACCCGGATGCTTGGCGAGTGGCTCGCCGACGTGATCCGGCACAACCCGGACAACTTCCGCATCTTCGGCCCCGACGAGACCGCCTCCAACCGGCTCGCCCCGCCCGTGTTCGAGGCCACCGGCAAGCAGTGGAACGCGACCGTGCTGCCGGTGGACGAGTATCTGGCGCCGACCGGGCGGGTGATGGAGGTGCTCAGCGAGCACCAGTGCCAGGGCTGGCTCGAAGGGTACGTCCTGACCGGCCGGCACGGCCTGTTCAACTGCTACGAGGCGTTCACGCACATCGTCGACTCGATGTTCAACCAGCACGCCAAATGGCTCGAAGCCGCCCGCGAGGTGCCCTGGCGGGAACCGGTGCCGAGCTTCAACTACCTGCTCTCCAGCCACGTCTGGCGGCAGGACCACAACGGGTTCAGCCATCAGGATCCCGGGTTCATCGACCTCGCCCTGAACAAGAGCCCCGACATCGTCCGGGTCTACCTCCCGTTCGACGCGAACACGCTGCTGTCCACCTACGACCACTGCCTGCGCTCCACCGGCTACATCAACGTCGTCGTCGCCGGGAAGCAGCCCGCCCCGCAGTGGCTCACCATGGACGAGGCGATCGAGCACTGCACCCGGGGCCTGGGCATCCTGCCGTGGGCCGGCACCGAGACCGAGGGGACCGAGCCGGACGTGGTGCTCGCCGCCGCTGGCGACGTGCCCACCCTCGAGGTCCTCGCCGCGGCCGCGCTGCTGCGCGAGCACATCCCGGACCTGTCGGTGCGGGTCGTGAACGTGGTCGACCTGACCCGGCTGCAATCCGAGGACCAGCACCCGCACGGCCTGCCGGACCGGGAGTTCGACGCGATCTTCACCCCCGACAAGCCGGTGATCTTCGCCTACCACGGCTACCCGTGGCTGATCCACCGGCTCACCTACAAGCGCGCCGGGCACCAGAACCTGCACGTGCGCGGCTTCGTGGAGAAGGGCACCACCACGACGCCGTTCGACATGGTCATGCTCAACGACCTCGACCGCTACCGGCTCGCGATCGACGTCCTCGACCACGTCCCGGGCCTTGCCGCGACCCACGCGCAGCTGCGGCAGGAACTCGTCGACGCCCGGCTGTGCGCCCGCGCCCACACCCGCGAGCACGGCACCGACATCCCCGCCGTCGCCGACTGGCGCTGGCCCCACCCCGACACTGACCCGAACCACCCCTCCACCGCGAAGGAAATCCGATGACCGACACCAAGACCGTGACCCTGCAGGTCAGCGGCATGATCCGCGCGACCTCCAAGAACGTCACCGAAGCCCACCTCGCCCGCCAGCCGGGCGTCCTGTCCGTCGACGCGAACCCGGTCTCCCAGACCGCGACCGTCACCTACGACCCGCAGGCCACCTCGGTCGCGCACCTGCAGAAGTGGGTGATCGAATGCGGCTACCACTGCGCCGGGCAGTCCGTCCCGGACCACATCTGCGACCCCGCCCACGAACCCCACGAGCACGCCGACCACCACGACCACGCCGAGCACGATGCCCGCGCCGGGCATGACGCGCACGACGGCCACCAGGAACACGCCGAGCACGAGGGACGCGCGGTCTCCACCGGTCATGACACCCCGGCGGGGCACGAGCACCCGCACCCGGCAGCGGACCACGCTGACCACTCCGCAGTGGACGCCGGTGAGCATGCCGGTCACGCTCCGGCCACCGAGGGTGGGCACGATCACGGGGCTCAGCCGGCCGGCCGCAGCGCGCAGGATGTGATGGGCCACGGCGGGCATCACGGCGGCATGTCGATGGCGGCGATGATCCGCGACATGCGCAACCGGTTCCTGGTCGCGTTGATCCTGTCGATCCCGATCACCCTGTGGTCCCCGATCGGCCGGGAGGTGCTCGGCTTCGAGGCGCCGGCCCCGTTCGGGCTGCGCGACGACGTGTTCATGCTGATCCTGTCGCTGCCGGTGATCTTCTACTCGGCCTGGATCTTTTTCGACGGCGCCTACCGGGCTCTGCGCGCCCGCACCCTGGACATGATGGTGCTGGTCGCGGTCGGTGTCGGCGCCGGCTGGATCTACAGCCTGATCATCACCCTCACCGGAGGCGGCGAGGTGTTCTACGAAGCCGCGACCGTGCTGGCCACCTTCGTGCTGCTCGGGCACTGGGTCGAGATGCGCGCCCGGGGAGGTGCGAACGACGCCATCCGTCGGCTGCTGGAGCTCGCGCCCGCCCGCGCGGTCGTCCTCCGCGACGGCGAGGAGGTCGAGATTCCCACCTCCGAGGTCGTCCCCGGTGACCTCATGCTCATCCGCCCCGGCGCGAAGGTCCCCACCGACGGCGTGGTGGAGGACGGCGAGTCCGAGATCGACGAGTCGATGGTCACCGGCGAGTCCATGCCGGTCGAGAAGGCGCCCGGCTCGGAGGTGATCGGGGCGACCGTGAACACCGTCGGCACACTCCGTGTGCGCGCCACGAAGGTCGGCGCGGACACCGCGCTGGCGCAGATCGTGAAGCTGGTGCAGGAGGCGCAGAACTCCAAAGCCCCCGGCCAACGCCTCGCCGACCGGGCCGCGTTCTGGCTCGTCCTGCTCGCCCTCCTCGGCGGCACCCTGACGTTCCTGGTGTGGTTCCTCGCCGGGGCGGAGCTGCCGATGGCGATCCTGTTCGCGATCACCGTCGTCGTCATCACCTGCCCCGACGCCCTCGGGCTCGCCACGCCGACCGCGATCATGGTCGGCACGGGCCTGGGCGCCAAGCGCGGCGTGCTGTTCAAGAACGCGACCGGCATCGAGACCGCCGCGCACATCGACACCGTCGTGCTGGACAAGACCGGCACGCTCACCAAGGGCGAGCCGGAGGTCACCGACTACATCCCCATCGGCATGGACGACCTCGAGCTGCTCGCCCTCGCCGCCGCGCTCGAGCGGGAGTCGGAGCACCCGCTGGCCAAGGCGATCGTCACCTACGCCGACAGCCGGAACATCCCGCGCCGCACCGCGTCCGCGTTCCGCAACGTCACCGGGCAGGGCGCGATCGCCACCGTGGACGGGAAGCAGGTGGTGCTCGGCAACGCCCGGCTGATGGCCGCGCAGGGCATCGACACCGGCCCGGTCGTCTCGCAGCAGCAGGCCCTCGCAGACGGCGGCCGCACCGCGATCATGTTCGCCGTCGACGGGCAGATCGCCGGCGTGATCGCCCTCGCCGACGCCCCCCGCGACACCGCGAAAGCCGCGATCGACGCACTCCACGAGCAGGGCATCGAGGTGGCGATGCTCACCGGCGACAACAAGCCCACCGCCGAGCGCATCGCCTCGCTGCTGGGCATCGACACCGTGATCGCCGACGTGCTGCCCGAGGACAAGTCCGCCAAGATCGCCGAACTCCAGGCATCCGGCAAGAAGGTCGCGATGGTCGGCGACGGCGTCAACGACGCCCCCGCCCTCGCCCAGGCGGACCTCGGCATCGCGATCGGCGCCGGCACCGACGTCGCCATCGAGACCGCAGACGTCGTCCTGATGCGCTCCGACCCGCTCGATGTCGCGATCGCGCTGAAGATCGGGAAGGGCACGCTGCGGAAGATGCGGCAGAACCTCGGCTGGGCCATCGGCTACAACGCGATCGCGCTGCCCATCGCCGCCGGCGTGTTCTACCCCGCGTTCGGGATCATGCTCTCCCCGGAGATCGCCGCCATCAGCATGTCCGGCTCCAGCGTGATCGTCGCCGTCAACGCGCTCCTGCTCAAGCGGCTCCGGCTGCCCGCCCAGCAGGCCCCCGCGGCCCCGGCAGAGGCGAGCAGCCTCGCCCCGGCGTCGACGCCCGGCGGCGCCTCATGACCGGACGCGAGGCGCCGCGATGACTCCGCGGCCCGCAGAGCACGGGACTCACCACCTCGATGCCGTCTACGACGCGGTGCTGTTCGACATGGACGGCGTGGTCACGAACACCGCCGCGATCCATGCCGCCGCGTGGAAGCAGCTGTTCGACGAGGTGCTGCGAGACCCGCGTGTGCAGGTGGACGACCCCGAGACGACCTTCGACCCGGTCGCCGACTACCGCCGCTATGTGGACGGGCGAACCCGCGAGGACGGGGTATCGGCGTACCTGACGGCCCGTGGGATCGCCCTGGACGCCGGAGATCCCGACGACCCACCAACGGCGTGGACGATCGCGGGGCTCGCGGCGCGCAAGAACGAGCTGTTCCTGGCGGAGCTGGACACCCGCGGGCTGCGGGTCTATCCGGGCACGGCGGCGCTGCTGCATCGCCTGCGGGACGCGGCCGTGCCGGTCGGGCTGGTCACCGCGAGCCGGAACGCGCAGCAGATGCTCGCCGCCGCAGGACTGGCCGGCTGCTTCGACACCGTGGTGGACGGCCGGATCGCGCTCACGCACCACCTGAAAGGCAAGCCGGATCCCGCCATGTTCGTGGAGGCGGCCCGGCGACTGGGTGTCGCCGCGGCCCGCACCGCGGTCGTCGAGGACTCGGTCGCCGGCGTAGCGGCCGCGAGGCGCGGAGGCTTCGGCTTCGTCGTCGGCATCGACCGCGCCGGAGCGCGGGAGCAGCTCGAGGCCGCGGGCGCCGACCTCGTCCTGGCCGATGTCGCCGAGCTCGACCTGGGCGTCTCCACCACGGATCCGTGGCAGCTGGTCTACGACGGCTTCGACCCCGCGCACGAAGGGCACCGGGAGGCGCTCACCGCGCTGGGCAACGGCTACCTGGCCACCCGTGGCGCCCGGCCCGAGCACCACGACGACGGCATCCACTATCCCGGCACCTACCTCGCCGCCGTGTACAACCGACTGGCGAGCACCATCCACGGGCGCGAGCTCGAGGAGGAGCATCTCGTCAACACGCCCAACTGGCTTCCGGTGGACCTCCGCATCGGAGACGGGCCGTGGCTGTCCACCGGCCAGGTCGTGACGCACAGCGAACAACGCGAGCTCGACCTGCGCCGCGGCCTGGTCGTCCGCCGCGCGGTCCTCACCGCTGGGAACGGGGATCGACTCGACTTCGTGCAGACGACGTTCACCTCCCTGGACGAACCTCACCTGGCCGTGCTGGAGACCACGCTCACCGCCCCCGACTGGAGCGGCACGGTCACCCTCCGCGCCGGGATCGACGCCGGGGTGCGCAACAGCAACGTGGCCGCGTACCTCGGATCGGACGCCACCCACCTCACGCAGCCGACGTTCCGCCACGTCGGCGACACCACCCTCTGCGAGGTGCGGACCCGACAGAGCCGGGTCCACATCGCCACCGCCGTCCGCACGACCCTCACCGGAACCGACAGCGCGACCGATCACCGCATCGACGCGTCATCGCAGTACACCCGGGAGTTCCGCATCCCTCTGGAGCAGGGTCGACCTGTCACCCTCACCAAGACGGTCGCGATCTACACCTCCCACGATCGGGCGATCAGCGAGCCGGGTGGTGCCGCCCTGACCCTGCTCACCGAGCGCGATGGCGACGTCGAGGGGCTGCGGGAACGCCACGCGGCGGCGTGGCGGCGACTCTGGGAACGCTTCGCGGTCACCCTGGACGCCGACACGCACAGCCGACTCATCCTGAACCTGCACGTCTTCCACCTGCTCCAGACCCTCTCGCCTCACACCGTCGAGCTCGACGCCGGGGTGCCCGCCCGCGGCCTGCACGGTGAGGGGTATCGGGGGCACGTCTTCTGGGACGAGGTGTTCGTCCTGCCCGTGATCGCTCTGCGCACGCCCGAGATCAGCCGGGCGCTGATCGACTACCGCTGGCGGCGACTGGACGCCGCCCGCGCCGCGGCGACCGCCGCCGGACTCGCCGGAGTCCTCTTCCCCTGGCAGAGCGGCAGCGACGGTCGCGAGGAGACGCCCGAGGCGCTCTACAACCCGCGTTCGGGCCGGTGGATGCCGGACAACTCCCACCGTCAACGCCACGTCGGCCTGGCCATCGCCTACAACGCCTGGCAGCACTACCAGGCCACCGGCGACCTCGAGTGGCTCGCCGAACGCGGCGGCGAGCTGATCATCGAGGTCACCCGCCTGTTCGCCTCGCTCGCCGAGCACGACACTGCCACCGACCGCTTCCACATCGCCGGGGTGATGGGACCCGACGAGTTCCATGACGGCGCCCCGGACGCTCCCGGCAGCGGCCTGCGCGACAACACGTACACCAACGTCCTCGCCTCGTGGGTCGCCACGCGAGCGGCCCAGACACTCGCCCTGCTCCACGGGCACCGCGGCGAGAGCCTCCGCGACCGGCTCCGCGTCACCGACGAGGAGATCGCGGGATGGGCCCGGCTCAGCACACGACTCGCGGTGGGGTTCCACCGCGACGGCATCCTCACCCAGTTCGACGGCTACGAGAGCCTGCAGGAGCTGGACTGGGACCACTACCGCGAGGAGTACGGGAACATCGGCCGGCTCGACCTCATCCTCGAGTCCGAGAACGACAGCACCAACCGGTACAAGCTCGCCAAGCAGCCCGACGTCGTCATGCTGGTCTACCTGCTCGGCCACGACGGGCTCCGGGCGCAGCTCGCCACGCTCGGCTACCCGTTCTCCGAGCAGGACCTGACCCGCACGGTCGAGTACTACCTCGCCCGCACGGCCAACGGGTCGACGCTCAGCCGAGTCGTGAACGCCTCCGTCCTGGCCGGCATCGACCCGTCCCGCTCCTGGATCGCGTTCCGCGAGGCGCTGATCGCCGACCTCGACGACTCCCAGGGCGGCACGACCCGCGAAGGGATCCACCTCGGCGCGATGGCCGGCACCATCGACCTGCCAGTCCGCTCCTTCGCCGGCATGACCCTCGGTGACGACGAGCTCGTCTTCGCCCCCCGACTGCCTCCGAACCTCACCCGGGTCGGGTTCCAGATCCGATACCGCGGCCACCTCGTCGACGTGATGCTCCGTGACCGCAGCCTGGAGCTTCGCGTGCACGCCGGCTCAGCACCCGCGATCCACGTGCGCGTCGGCGCGGTCGCCGTGCCGCTCTCGGCCGGACAGATCAGGACGTTCGCGATCGGCCCGGGCAGCTCGGCCCGCGACGCGACCAACCGCGAAGGAGGCCTCGACTGATGAGCACGCATCGGAGCCGGTATCGGCGCATCGCCACCATCCTCGAGCACCACGGACTCGGACTCGGACTCGGGCTGCTCGGACTGGAGAAGTGGATTCCCTTCAACAAGGGTGTTCTCGGGCATGCGCGCCGGGACGAGCCCTACACCAGCCCGGAACACCTCCGATTCGCCCTCGAGGAGCTCGGACCGACCTTCATCAAACTCGGCCAGCTGCTGTCCACCCGCAACGACCTGCTGCCCGCCGCCTACCTCGCCGAGCTCGCCAAGCTTCAGGACGCCGCGCCGCCCGAGGACTGGGAGCCGATGAAGGCGGTGATCCGCGAGGAGCTCGGCGCGGACCCGGAACAGCTCTTCGCACAGTTCGACCCGCAACCGCTGGCCGCCGCGTCGATCGGGCAGGCGTATGCCGCGATCCTCCACGACGGCACCCAGGTCGTCGTGAAGGTCCGCCGACCCGGCGCGGTCGCCCAGATCCACGAAGACCTGGAGATCCTGCAGAACCTCGCCGAGCGCGCCGACAAACGGTGGGAGTCCGCCCGCCAGTACAACCTGCCGGGCATCGTCGAGGAGTTCTCCCGCACGCTGCGCGCCGAGCTCGACTATTTGCAGGAGGGCCGGAACGCGGAGCGGTTCGCCGCCGACTTCGCCGACTCACCCGACGTCGCCGTCCCCCAGGTGTTCTGGGAGACGACCACGTCACGTGTGCTGACCCTGGAACGGATGCACGGCATCCGAGTCGACGACCTGCCCGCCCTGGACGCGGCCGGCATCGACCGGCGCCAGCTGGCCCGGCGAGGCGCAGACCTCATCCTCACCATGGTGTTCGAGAACCGCTTCTTCCACGCCGACCCGCACCCGGGAAACATGTTCATCCACCCCGACGGATCCATCGCCCTCATCGACTTCGGCATGGTCGGCCAACTCGACGAAGAGGTCACCGAGCAGCTCTCCGACGTGCTGCTCGCCTTCACCCGCGGAGATTCCGACGCGCTCGCCACGGCCCTGCTCGCGCTCTCGATCACCAAGAACACCTCCGACCGCGGCGAGCTCGGCCGCTCCCTGGACGTCTTCGTGTCGCGGTATCGCGGGCGTCCCCTGTCCGAGATCCACCTCAGCCACCTGCTCGGAGAGCTGCTCGCCCTGCTGCGCCACCACCACCTCCAGCTGCCGCAGCAGACCGCTCTGCTGTTCAAGGTCCTGATGATGGGCGAGGCACTGGCGGCACGGCTCGACCCCGAGTTCGAGATGCTGCAGGCGCTCACCCCCTTCTCGGAGCGGATCGTGCAGCGACAGTTCTCCCTCCCCGCCCTGGCGAAACGCTGGGCACAGGCATCCGCGGATGCCGGAGCACTGCTGCTCGAGCTGCCCGGAACGCTCAAGCAGCTCCGGCGGGTGCTGGAGAACGGCGGCCTCGAGGTGCACCTGCGCGCGGCCGAACTGGAACCGCTCGTGGGACGGGCTGAACGGATCGGCAATCGCCTGATCGCCGGCATGATCACCGCCGCCCTGATCAACGGCATCGGCGAACTCGTCAGCGGGAACACGAGATGGCGCTCGCGGGAAGGCGTCATGATCGGCGCCGGCGCGAGCGTGGTCACCGCACTCGGCGGCTACCTGCTCTGGACCACGCGGCGACGGCGATGACCGCCGCGGTTCCCATCCCTCATCAGAAAGGCACGCACATGAACACCATTCGAGTCGGTGTCAACGGCTACGGCGTCATCGGCAAGCGCGTCGCCGACGCGGTCCTGCTGCAGTCGGACATGGACCTGGTCGGCGTCGCGGACATCGCCACCGATTGGCGGATCAAGTCCGCAGCGAACCGCCTGCCCGTGTTCGCCTCCACCATCGAGGCGCAGCAGGCCATGCGGGCCGCCGACGTGACCGCACGGGGAGTGCTCGACGACCTTCTCGCGCAGTGCGACGTGGTCGTCGACACCACCCCCAAGCATGTGGCAGCGGGGAACCTGGAGCGCTACCGCGCCCTCGGCGTCAAGGTGGTCCTCCAAGGCGGCGAGTCCCACTCCACCACCGGCCACTCCTTCGTCGCCCAAGCCAACTACGCCAGCGCCATCGGCAGGGACAGCACCCGGGTGGTCTCCTGCAACACCACCAGCATCGTGCGGATCCTCGGCGCGCTGGATGCGGCCGGACTCCTGCTGCGCGCCCGTGGGGTGCTCATCCGCCGCGCCACCGATCCGTGGGAGTCGCACCTGGGCGGGGTCATGAACACGATGGTCCCGGAACCGACCATCCCCTCTCATCAGGGCCCCGACGCACAGACCGTGCTCCCCGGACTCGATGTCGTCACCATCGCCGCCAAAGGCGCCCACACGCAGACCCACAGCCACTACTGGACGCTGCAGCTGACCCGGGAGGCGACCCGCGACGAGGTGCTGGACGCTCTGCGCGCCGCGCCCCGCATCGCGTTCATCCGGATGTCCGACGGCCTGGTCGCCCTCAACTCCACCGTCGAGCTGATGCGCGATCTCGGCCGCCCCCGGGGAGACATGTGGGAGGTCGCGGTGTGGGAGGACCTGGTCACCGTGAACGGCAGCGAGGCCTACCTCGCCTACCAGGTCTACAACGAGGCCATCGTCGTGCCCGAGACGATCGACGCGATCCGCGCGCTGACGGGCACCGTCCCCGACGCCGCGACCTCGATCCGCCTCACCGACGAGAGCCTCGGCATGCGCCAGGACTTCCTCACAGCGGCGGCGGAGCCAGGCCATGACCGGTGATCACCAACCGCACTCCGCCGACCATCCCGGCGAAGGCGGCCCGCGGCGACGGATGCCTGTGACGGCGTGGCTGATCATCGGGATCTCCGTGCTCGGGATCGCGATCTACCTGTTCATCGACCACCTTCCCCACGTCGTCGCAGTGCTGCCCTACGTCGCGATCATCGGCATGGCCGCCATGCACCTGTTCGGCCACCGCCACCACACCGGCGGCCACGACTCGGATCATCGGCGCCACGGGGGCGACAGCGGTATCGACACGCGAGACTCGTCGTGAACACCGTCGTCCGCCCCCTCGCGCACGCCAGCCGGCACGGGCATCCCCGACCGCTGCGGATGCTGTGGGTGACGCTCGCCTGGGGGTCGTGCTTCGTCGCGATCACCGTCGGCCTGCAAGACGCCCCGCCGCTGTGGCTCGCGGCACTGAGAGCCCTCATCGCCGGGGTCGCGTTGGCAACCGTCGCCGGCATCCAGCGGGCACCTCTTCCCCGCGACCCGAAGACATGGGCACTGATCGGCTGCCTCGGACTGGTGAACATCGCCCTGGCATTCGCGACGATGTTCGTCGCCGCCACCGGACTGTCGACCGGGATCGCCACGGTGCTCGCCAACGCGCAGCCGATCCTGATCCTGCTGCCCGCGTGGTGGCTCTACCGCGAGCGTCCCACCCCGGCCGCGATCGCCGCGATCGGCCTGGGCTTCACCGGCCTACTCATCATCGTCCTTCCCTCCGGGCTCGGCACCGGAGCGTGGCTCTCACTGACGTCCGCCGCCGCGATCACCGCAGGCACCCTCATCGGCCGGATCGTGCACGCAGACGTCCGAATCGTGGCGGCAGCTCAGCTGCTCATCGGAGGTGCGATCCTCGCCGGCACCGCAGCCGTCACAGAAGGGCCGCCCACGATCGACTGGAACATCCGGTTCATCCTCACCCTGCTGTTCCTATCACTGGTCGGCACCGCCGCCACCACGGTCGCCTGGTTCACCGAGATCGGACGTGCCCGGCTCGACCTCCTCGCCGCGTGGACGCTGCTCGTGCCGGTCTTCGGGATCCTGCTGTCGCTGCTGATCCTGCGCGAGGACCCGGGCCTGTGGGGCTGGATCGGGACCGTGATCGTGCTTATCGCAATGGCGTTGCTCGCCATCGGATCCAGGCGCTCAGAGCCCTCGGCCGTCACGGCAACCGGCAATCGTGCCCCACGAGCCTCCGCCGATCATGCGACGTCCGACCCGGACGGCCTCCCTGACGAAAACCACGGCCCGCGCTCCCGGCCGGAAAGGAAACAACGATGAACCCGTCGCCCGCCCCACGCCCCCGCTTCCTCCTAACTCGGCGAGGGTTCCTCGGCGTCAGCATTGGCGCCGTCGCGACGGTCGCGCTGGCATCCTGCGCGCCGGCGGCGAACTGGGTGCAGCCCGACGGCGCCCAGGTCCAAGGCGCCGAGCGGCGCCGCGGCGGCACCGGGAAGGTCACCACCGCGACCCTCACCGCCGCCCCGACCGTGCTGGACCTAGCCGGGGCGACCGCGCCGACCTGGGCGTTCGGGTCTGTTCCGGCGCCCGTGATCCGTCTCGGCGCCGGAGACACTCTGAAGGCCACCGTCCGGAACCAGCTCGAGGCGGACACCTCCGTGCACTGGCACGGGCTCGCGCTGCGCAACGACATGGACGGCGTCCCGCCGGTCACCCAGCAGCCCATCAAGGCCGGGGCCAGTTTCGACTACGAGTTCATCGCGCCCGATCCCGGCACCTACTGGTTTCACCCCCACGTCGGGGTGCAGCTGGACCGTGGCCTGTACGGGGCGCTGATCGTCGAGGACCCCGCCGAGCCCGGCGGGTACGAGGACGAGTGGGTCATCATCCTCGACGACTGGCTCGACGGCGTCACCGCCACCCCCGACGACGTCCTTGACGAGCTGTCCGCCGGGATGGGCGACATGGGCGGGATGGGCGACATGTTCATGCGGATGGGCAACACCCTCATGGGCGCCACCTCCGACCTGCTCGGCGGCGACGCCGGCGACGTCTACTATCCCCTCTACCTCGTCAACGGGAAGCCCCCCGCCGACCCGACCCAGTTCACCGGGCGGGCCGGCGAGAAGGTGCGGCTGCGGATCATCAACGCCGGCAGCGACACCGCGTTCCGCATCGCCATCGGCGGTCACACGCTCACCATCACCCATACCGACGGATTCCCCGTGGAACCGGTCGAAGTCGACAGCATCCTCATCGGCATGGGCGAACGCTACGACGCGATCATTACCCTGGATGACGGCGCGTTCCCCCTCATCGCTCAGGCCGAGGGCAAACGCGATCGCGGTTTCGCCGTCATCCGCACCGGCAGCGCCGCGGCAGCACCGACGGCCGATGTGAGCATCCCGGAGCTCACTAGCAGCCGGATCGGGACCGCACAGCTGCTGACGTCAGATAGCAGCGTTGCGCTGTCCTCACGGCAGCCCGATCGGACCGTGGCGATCACTCTCACCGGAGGTATGGCCGAATACGACTGGGGCATCGACGGGCGACGGTTCGATATGAATCAGCCCCTCGACGGCGCGCACGAGATCCGCGAAGGCGAACGCGTCCGGTTCACGATCACTAATGACACCGAGATGTGGCACCCATTCCATCTACACGGTCACACCTACCAGCATGAAGGTGGCGGCCCGCGGAAAGACACCTCGATCGTCCTGCCCAAGCAGACCCTCACCGTCGACTTCGACGCTGACAACCCAGGTCTCTGGGTCGCCCACTGCCACAACATCTACCACGCCGAAACCGGCATGACCACTGTCATCGGCTATCGGGCGTGACCACGGCGCAACCTTCCGGAGGCCACGGAACTGGTCGTGTCGATGAACGCGTGACGGCGCCATTGATCGGACGGGATGCGGTCGCACCCCTGCGGGATCGTGACGATACCGGCCGCGGCTACGTTATTGGCCGGCCGGCCGGTCCGCCGTTGTCGGCGGTGGAGAGCGTCCGCGCCGAACGCATCCACCGCGCCGTGTTTGGGCACGCCAAGATCGTCCACGTCCTCGAGGGCGCCGCACATATTGAGACAGCCACAGGCATCCACGAGTTGACACCGGGCTACGCGATGGCTCTCGGGGCCGGCATGTGGTGCTCAGTGCGCCCAGACCCGACTGTGCGGCTATGGACGCTCTACTTCGACGAGTCCTTCCTCCGCTCCCACATGCGATGGGTGCTCGCCGACACCACGCGCGTCCGTCCGGGCGTGCATCCTGACGCCTGGGACGGCTCGGCACTCGTGCTGCAGCCTGGCGTGGACATCCTGCACCGCATCGAACCGCTGTGGCGCCAGATCAGCCTCGTGAACGAGACCGCGCCACCGGAGGTCGCGACCACCCGACTGATCTCTCTGTTTTCCCGCGCCGTCGAGATTGCCCTACCGACGCTGCTCGCCGACGACGGCGCCGTGCCCGAGAGGTTCGTCCTCCCGGTGCGCGGCCGGCTCGCGCAGCCGCCAATCGCTCGCCCCGTGCGCCGCTCGGTCGTCCTGCTGCGCTCGCGCATGACCGAGCCGTGGACGGTCGGCAGGCTCGCCGCGGAGGTGGCCGTCTCCCGCGCCCATCTCACACGCGTTTTCACCCAGCAGGTCGGTGTCGCCCCCATGCGGTTCCTCATCGAGACCCGCCTGACGGAGTTCACGCGACTGATCGAGGAAACCGACCTGCCGATCGCCGATGCATCCCGGCAAGTCGGATGGAACGACGCGCGAGTTGCGGCAGTATGGTTCCGCAAGCGCTTCGGAATCACCCCCACGCAGTACCGGCGGCATCCGCACCCTTCTTGCACCGGCGCCATGCCGTGCGAGTCGTGCCGTGGTGTGTGCGCCCTCACTCCGGTCCTTGAGCCCGTAACTCGTGCGGTGTCGCGTGATTCGCGCCGCGACGCGCACATTCGGCGGCTTTCCTAGACGATCTCTGCGCCCTCCCGGTAGGCCGGGTTGATACGTCAGGTTCACCGCTGCACCTGACGGGCGTACTCGCTGATCGTCCGTCTGCCTGCTGCGTGGTGAACCTCGCGCACCTCATGGTCGCAAGCCATGAAGCGAGCCCTGGTATCGGGGGCGTAGGGAGGAGGCCGGCTATGGACATCGGCGTCGTGCTACGCGCCGCCGCGGCGATGCCGCTGTCGGATGCGGCGAGGTCGTTCGCCCAGGCCGGCGTCCCCGTCTTCCCGTGCCGGCGTCTGGGGAAGGAGCCGCGCACCGAGCACGGGTTCCATGACGCGAGCGCCGAGTTGCGACAGGTGGCCGCGTGGTGGCGGCGCTGGCCGACCGCGAACATCGGCGTGCCGACCGGCGCGGTCTCGGGCTTCGAGGTGGTCGACGTCGACGTCCACCCGGCCGGAACCGGATACGTCGCGTTCGGGCGAGCGCAGCGCGAGGGCCTGGTCGACGGATGGGCCGCGCTCGTGCGCACCCCGTCCGGCGGGCTGCACGCCTACTACCCGGCAAGCCCGGACGATCCGCACCGTTCCTGGCAGGCGCCGGCCGCGCACATCGACTTCCGTGGCGACGGCGGCTACATCGTCGTGCCGCCCTCAACGGTGATCGGGCGGGCTGGGAAGCGCTCCTATACGGTGGTCGCCACCGCGACCTCCGACGGCGCGCCGGTCGACGCGCGCGCCTTGCGGGAGCTGCTGGACCCGCGCCCCGAGCCGGTCCCGTGGGCGGGGCCGCGGGAGCGCGTCGGAGACCTCGACCCCGATCGGCTGGCACGCTGGGTTGCCGCGCGCGGTGAGGGCGAACGCAACCGTGCCCTGTTCTGGGCCGCGTGCCGCGCCGCCGAGGCCGGCGTCCCCTCCGCCGACGCCCACGCCGTCCTTGGGCCGGCCGCCGAACGCGCCGGCTTGCCGGTTCCCGAGATCACTACGACGATCCGCTCCGCGTATCGCATCGCACACCCGCAGGCCGCGGCCCGGCCCGTGCCTGCCGGAATGTCCCCGGTCGCTGTGCAGCCCTCGATCCGGGCGGCCTTGTGAACGGTCAGCCCCAGGTGCGGCGATTCGTTGTGGGCACCGCCATCGCAGGCACGGTGTTCATCGCGATCGGCGCGTTCTGGCTGTCCTTCACGGCGCTGGCGGATCTGGCGCGCCGCTCCGGGATCGACGACGCGCAGGCGTGGGCGTGGCCGCTCATCGTGGACGGCATCATCGTCGTCGCCACGGTCGCGGTCGTCGCCCTGGCCGGGCAGCGAACGGCCTGGTATCCGTGGTTGTTGCTGATGGCCGGGGCGCTCGTGTCGGTCACCGCGAACGCGATCCACGCGATTGTCGCCGCCGATGCCGACGTGCCGGCGGTGCTCGCCGCCTCCGTGGCCGCCGTGCCGCCGCTGGTGCTGCTGGCGATCACCCATCTCACCGTCGTCCTCACCCGCGCGCGCCCGGCCGGCCCGTCCGAGCAGAGCGTCGCCGAGCCCGCGCTCGCCGTCGAGGTCGAGCCGGTCGCGGAGACGGACCCGCCGACGTCCGGGCGGGAGCTCGCGGTGGTGCTGCGGGATGAGGGCTGGTCGAACAAGCGGATCGCCCGGCACATCGGCGTGCATCCCTCGACTGTCGGACGATGGCTCGGAGCGCGTACCTCTCCGATAGCCATCACCGCGACCGCCGACACGGAAGGAACGCAACCATGAGCGACGCGATCCGAGACGCGCAGCCGCCTCACGACAAATCGCGTGAGGCCGGCTCGCAGCCGACCCGCGCCCCCATCGAGCGGCCAGAGCCGGACGTCTCCGAGTTCGCGGTGCATGGCGACCCATCCCGTCAGGCCGTTCCGGGACCGGCTCCGGATGCGGCGACGGGGCGCAGCACGGTCGCGTGGGTGCGGCCGACCGATCTGTTCGTCAGCCTGAGCGGGCGCGCCTCGGGCCGGGGCATCGACTTCCAGGCGGAGTTGGCACGCCGGCTGCCGTCGAACGCAGTCGCGGTGTCCCGTCGCGGGATCGCGCGGCGTTCGCACCGGCTCGCCCCGGTGACCGCGTTCGGTGTGAACACCCCGGCCGCACAGACCTCGCTCGAACCCCTCGAGCTGAAGTAGGCCGGAGCCCCAGCATGCACCGCTTCCCCAGCGTCCGGCCGGCCGCTGGGGAGCGTCCGTGTACCTGCCTGACGTACAGGAGGTGCCCGATCATGCTGCAAACCACTCAGCCCGCGTTCGCCACGAGCGAGGGACTTCGCGTCCTGCTCGTCCGCCTGCACGACGCCGGCCCCGGCGCCTGGCGCACCGACCCGGAGGCGGCGGCGCTGATGCAGTACACGATCCGCAAGTACGCGGGCCTGGCCCGCAAGCACCGCCAGGAGCCCGAGGACGCAGCCCCGGCCGCGTTCGATGCGATGCGCACGTCCTCGGTGCGCGGCGCCGACGACCCCTGGGCGGTTGTCACCCGCGCCGTGGACATCACCCTGAAGGCCGACGAGCAGGCCGCCGGGATGCTGTGCTCCACCCATCAGGCGCGACGCGCAGAATACTCCGGCTTCCATGAGGCCGAGCGGTTCTCCGACCGGGAGACCTCGATCACCGAGTACCACCCGGCGTTCCGCGTCGAGGCGCCCGAGGACACGGACGACGAGAGCGACGACCGCTCCGAGCAGGCCCGCCGCGCCCTCGAGGAGACCATCGCCTTGTTCGTCGCGTTGGACTGGCCCGAGGACGTCACCCGCGCGGCGATCGAGTACATCAGCGGACGGCTCATCGAGACCGGATCGCGGCGGGCTGCCTACGAGTCGTTGCGTCGGGACAAGCACGCCCGCGCGCTGCTGGATATGCCGCGGGTGTCGTGGACGACGCTGCTACGCGTCGTGCTTGGTAGCCCTGACCCGACTCTGGTGGCCACGAACACCGGCCGCGGGGTGCTGCTGCGTCTGACCCGCGGGTATCCGGTCGCCGAGATCGCCGCCGACGACGACCTGGCGCTGACGATCATCCTCGCCAACCCGATCACCGTGCGCGGTGGCGAGCTGACATGAGCGCGAGCGACCCGACCGCGGGACACATCGAACTGGAATGGTCGCTCGACGCGATCCGCATGGGCTACCGGCACCGGCAAGAGCAGGGCGACATCCCCGGCCTGGCCGAGTCGATCCGCCGGCAAGGGTTCCTGCACCCGCTGACGATCACCCCCGACGGGTTACTGATTTGCGGCGGGCGCCGCTACCTGGCAGCGCAGTACCTCGGGCTGAAGACCGTGAACGTGTGGGTGCGCACCGGGATCTCCGACAAGCTCTCTCTGCTGCTGGCCGAGCAGGACGAGAACCAGCTGCGCCTGGACTACACCGACCTGGAGAAAGCGTCGCTGTACCGGGAGCTGCGCGCCGAGCTCGCCGCGGACGCCGCACGCCGCCAGGAGGCCACCCGGTTCACCTCCGAAGGAAGAAACCCCAGGTCAGACGGTGCCGTCGAATCGACGGCACCGCACGGGGAGGCGGGGGACGTCCGTGAGCGGGCGGCGCTGATGGTCACCGGCAAGAAGGGGTACACGAAGCTGGAGCAGATCGGACGCTTGGAGGAGCTGGCCGCCGACGACGCCCAGCCGGCGTCCGTGCGCGAGCGCGCCCAGGCCGGCTTGGACGCGATCGGCCAGGGCGGACCCGTCAGCCCGGCCTACCGGCGCGCGCAGGCCGAGCAGTCCCTCGCCGAGCTGGAGCGCCTGGCCGAGGACGACACCGAGCCCGGCGGCGTGCGTGACGCGGCGGCCCGTGCGCTGGCGCGGCTGCGCGGCCAGCAATCCACCGTGCGCGCAGCGGAGCTGGAGCGGGTCGCTGCCGACACCCTGGCCCGTGTCCGTGCCGCCACCAAGCGCCGACCGGGCCGGCCGCACCCGGTCCCAGGGCAGGGGCAGGACGAGCCGGCGCGTTATCCAGTGCGGGTGTTCGTCGCCACGGTCGATGACTTGGCCGGCTTCACGTCGCACTTCGATCCGGCTGAACTCGCCGCCACGCTCGACGACGAACAGTGGGCCGAGTTCGAGGCCGTCCTCGACGCGCTGAACGAGCTGGCCGAGCAGATGCGCTCGGCGCGCACGCGTCGCCTGATCGCGCTGTGACCGTGCGCGGGGACGCCCCGCGCACCTGGACAGCATGGAGCTGACCCCTCGACCCGGACGCCGGCTACGCGTCATCCTTGCGCTGGTCGCCGCCGGCCTGCTGCTGATCCTGGCCGGCGTCGGCGTGTACGGGCTGCTGGCCGGTCCCCGCCGCGACGCCCCAGTCGACCCGCCGCCGAGCACCTCATCCACGGCTGCCCCGGTCGAGACATTCCCCGCCGCGGACGAGCCCGCCGCGCTGCGGCTCACGCACGACCCCGAGCGGTTCGCCCGCTCGGTCGCGGCGACCCTGTTCACCTGGGACGCCGGCGCCAGCTACGGACCGCTGGACATCGCCGACGTGCTGCTGGAGGCCGCCGAGACGACCACCGGGGAGCAGAACGGCCTCGCCTCCGACATCGCCGGCTACTTGCCGACGACTTCGGCGTGGGCGCAGCTGCGCGGCTACGCCACGAGGCAGAGCCTCACCATCGACAGCATCGGCGTCCCGGACGGCTGGGCTGACGCGCTCGCGCAGGCCCGCCCCGGCCAACTGCTGCCGGGCACCACGGCGTTCACGATCGACGCGACCCGGCACCGCACCGGCATCTGGAACGGGCAGCAGATCACCTCCGAGCATCCGGTCGCGTTCACCGCGTTCATCGTGTGTTCGCCGCCCGCGCCGGAGTTCTCCACCGGGCCGTGCCGACTGCTGCGCCTGTCCCAGCTCGACAACCCGCTGCGGTGACGGCATGAAGAAGCTTGCCATCACCCTCGCGCTGCTGATCTTCGTCGGCCCCTCCCCGGCGCTGCTGGCGGTCGGACTGCTGATGACCCCCGCCGCCCAGGCTGCAGCGTGCCTGCCCGGCTCCCTGACGGTCGGGGCCATCCCCGACGAGCTGACTGCCACCGCAGCCGACGGCACCTCGATCACGCTGACGCGCACGCAACTGACCCATGCGGCCACGATCATCACGGTCGGCGGGCGCACCAGCGGCGTGGGCGCGCCCGGCGTCGTCATCGCCCTGATGGCGGCGCTCACCGAGTCCCGGCTGCGGATGCTCGCCAACACCGGCGCCTACCCCGAGTCCGGCGACTACCCGAACGACGGCAACGGGGCCGACCACGACAGCCTCGGCCTGTTCCAGATGCGGCCCGCCTCCGGGTGGGGAACCGTCGCCGAGCTGATGGACCCCGACTACCAGGCGCGCGCGTTCTACGGCGGGCCGGACGGCCCCAACTACCCGAGCCCGAGGGGTCTGCTCGACATCCCCGGCTGGCAGCAGATGGACCCCGGCGAGGCGGCGCAGGCAGTCGAGGTCAGCGCCTACCCGGATCGCTATCAGAACTACCGACCCGTCGCCGAGACGATCCTGCGTGTGCTGACCGCGCTGCCGCGCGGAGGCGGAGGCGGTTCGGCCACGCCGATCGTGCCCGAGACCACGAGGGTCGTGTTCCCGCTTCCGACCGGGACATGGGTGCGCACCGACCCATTCGGGATGCGTGTTCACCCGATCACCGGCGAGCGGTCGATGCACACCGGCACCGACTTCGCCGCCGCCGACGGCACCCCGATATTCGCGATCGCCGACGGCATTGTCACCCACGCCGGCTACTCCGGTGGTTACGGCGGGCTCATCGTCATCGAGCACACCGTGGGCGGGCAGCGGGTCGCCTCAGCCTATGCGCACATGTGGGAGAACGGCATCTATGTCGCCAACGGGCAGACGGTCAGCGCCGGGCAGCACATCGGCGACGTCGGCTCCTCCGGACAGTCCACCGGCCCGCACCTGCACTTCGAGATCCGCGAAGGCGGCGGGGGCGGCACCGCCGTCGACTCGGAGCCGTGGCTGGCCGAGCGCGGCGCGCTCGACCTGGACGCCGCCAGCACCTCCGCATGCAGGCCGAGCCCGGAGGCTGCCTGATGGACGTGTTCCCCGACTTCGGCGCCACCGCCAGCGCGGCGGACCTGCCCCAAGTCATCGGCGCCCTGCTGATGTTCGTGCTCGTCATCGCCGTGCTGATGCTCGTCGTCTGCGCGATCACCTGGGCGCTCGCCGCCTCGCACGGTAACTACCAAACCGCCACACGCGCCCGAACCGGGCTGCTCGTCGCGATCGGCACCGCCGTGCTCGCCGGAGCCGGCGTCGCCTGGCTGAACTGGCTCATCACCCTCGGCTCCGGGCTCTGAAGCCCCGGCGGGATGTGCCGCGCACCTGACTCGCGAGAACACATCCCTCGCGAACGTCAAGGAGTCCCACCGTGATCGACATCGACCCCAACGGCACCGGCCTGCCCGGTATCGAGCAGCTGCGCACCATCGTCGGCGCGATCATGACGGTAGGTCTCATCCTGAGCGTCCTGGCCCTGATCGTCTCCGCGATCATCTGGGGCTTCGGCGCGAACAGCAGCAACCCCCACCTGGCCTCGCGCGGCAAGGTCGGCGTCCTGGTCAGCTGCGGTGCCGCGATCATCTGCGGCGCGAGCGTCACCCTCATCAACTTCTTCTGGAACGTGGGCCAGAGCGTATGAGGAGCCGCGCGAGCGCGCACCGGGAGCGGCGCTCATGAGCGTGTGCGACATCCCCGTCATCTCCAGCGTCTGCGATGCCGTCGGCGAGGGCGTCGCCTCCCTGGTCGCGGCCCCATTCGACTGGCTCGCCCAGGCGATGGGCGCCGCCGCCGGGTGGCTATTCCAAGCCGTGTGGGGCGTGTTCGACACCACCACCCTCGTCGACGTCACCGGCGCCGAGTACGTCGGCGTCTACAACCTCCTGTTCGGCGTCGCGATCTTCGTGATGCTCGTCTTCTTCTGCCTCCAGCTCATCACCGGCCTGATCCGCCGCGACCCCGGCGCCCTCCCGCGCGCTGCCCTCGGGCTGGCGAAATCCGTGCTCGGCTCCTTCGTCGCCCTCACCCTGACCGGGACGCTGCTGGAGATCACCGATCAGCTGTGCATCGGCATCGTCCAGGCAACCGGCAACTCCATGCAGGACATGGGCGACAAGATCGCCCTTCTGGGTGGCGCGCTCGCCGGCATCAACATCGCCGCGCCCGGTGTCGGGGCGATCATCACCATCTTCTTGGCGGGCCTGGCGATCTCCGCCGCCGCCATCGTGTGGTTCTCCCTGCTCGTGCGCAAAGCCCTCCTGCTGGTCGCGATCGTGTTCGCCCCGGTCGCCCTCGCCGGAGCATCGTGGGATGCGACCCGTGGCTGGTTCGGCAAGTGGGCGACCTTTGTGCTCGCCCTGATCCTGTCCAAGCTCGTCCTGGTCGTCGTGTTCCTCGTCGCCATCGCCCAGGTCTCCCAGCCGATCGACCTCGACCTCGCCTCCATCAGCGACCCGATCGCCGGCGTCGTCCTCATGCTGGTGGCCGCGTTCGCGCCGTACATGACGTACAAGTTCATCTCCTTCGTCGGGTTCGACATGTACCACGCGATGTCGGCCGAGCAGGAGGCGAAATCGGCCATGAACAGGCCCGTGCCCGTGCCGACCGGAGGTGGTAACGGGGCGTCCCCGAAGAAGATCCTCGACGGCGGCGACGGCCCCTCCGGCGGCGGCCGGCCCCCTGCGCCCACCGGGCAGCCGTCGACCGGAGGCGGAGCCGGAGCGGCGGCCGGAGGCGCGGCGCCCGCCGCGGGCGGCGGTGCCGCCGCAAGCTCAGGCGCCGGGGCCGGTGCCACGGCGGGAGGTGGAGCCGCAGCCGGCGGCGCCGCCGCCGCAGGGCCGGTCGGTGCGGCCGTCGTCGTCGGTGCCAAGGTCGCCGGCGCCGCAGCGACCGCAGGCCCCAAGGCCGGCAACGCCGTCGCCGCCGCAGCCGGAGGACACGCGGACGCCGCCGAGCCGGCCACGACCCCGCCGAGCACCCCACCCGCCCCGGCCGCGCCGTCACGGCCGGCCGCGCCCGCATCGCCGCCGCCGCGCCAGCCCGACCCGCCGGCGCGCCCGCAGCCCCCGGCGAAGAAGGAGTAGGTCATGGCATCCCGAACCCGCGCCGGCCATCGCGACGAGCCCGAACTGCACCCGGTCAAGTTCTCCCGACTCACCCGCCGCGGCGTGCTGCTGGGCCTGTCGCTGTCGCAACTGCTCGTGCTCGCCGTCGCGGCCCTGTCGATCGTCGTCGCCCTCTACATGGGCGGCGGCATGCTGCTGGCCTACGCCGCCCCGATCTGCCTGCTCTGCGCCGTGCTGGCCTGGGTGCCGGCCGGCGGCCGGAAGCTCATCGAGTGGGTGCCGATCGCGCTGCGCTGGATCTGGCGCACCACCGGCGGGCAGCTCATGTTCCGCGCCCGGATCGTCAAGCCACGCCCGGCGGGCACCCTCGCGCTTCCCGGCGACGCCGCGGCGCTGCGCGAGTACCTCGACCCGGCCACCGACGCGGCGATGATCCACGACCCGCATGCCCAGACGCTGACGGCGGTGCTGACCGTCACGCATCCGGCGTTCGTGCTGCTGGACCCCAGCGAGCAGGAGCGCCGCGTCACCGGATGGGGCCGGGTGCTCGCGACCTGCTGCCGCTCGGGACGGCTCGCCCGCGTGCAGGTGCTGGAGCGGACGCTGCCGGACTCCGGCAGCGGTCTGGCCGAGTGGTGGGCCGAGCACGGCCGCGTCGACGGCTCATGGACCTCGAACACCTACGCCGAGCTCATCGACCGGGCCGGCCCCGCCGGGGAACGGCACGCCACGACCCTCTCGGTCGCGCTCGACCTGCGCACCTCGGCCCGCGCGATCCGCACCGCCGGCGGCGGGATGAAGGGCGCCGCCGCGGTGCTGCGACAGGAGATGACCACGCTGACGGCGGCGCTGCGCGCCGCCGACCTGACCCCCTCCGAGTGGGCCGCTCCCGGCGAGATCGCCGTGATACTGCGCTCGGCGTATGACCCCGCCGTCGCGGCGACCCTGGAACGACACCGCGACCTCGGCCGTGACCTCGCCACAGCCGGCCCCGTCGCGATCACCGAGAGCTGGCAGCACCTGCGCTCGGACTCCGCCTTCCACGCCGTGCTGTGGATCACCGAATGGCCCAGGTCGCTGGTGTATCCGGGGTTCCTCGCCCCGATCCTGCTGTCCTCGGGCGTGCGGCGCGCGTTCTCGCTGATCGCGACCCCGATCCGCTCCGACCAGGCCGCCCGCGACATCCGCAAAAAGAAGACCGAGTACATCAGCGACGCGCACCAGCGCCAGCGGATCGGTCAGATCGAGGATGCGCAGCAGTCCGCTGAGTTCGAGGACGTCCTCCAGCAGGAAGCGGACCTGACCAGCGGCCACGGCATCCTGCGCTACACGGGCCTGATTGCCGTATCCGCGCCGACGCTCGATGAGCTGGAGGCGGCCGTTTCCGCCCTCGAGCAGGCCGCGATCCAGGCGTCGTGCGAGACGCGCCGCCTGGTCGGGCAGCAGGCCGCGGCGTTCGCCGCTGCCGCGCTGCCGCTGTGCCGCACCGTCTGACCGGCCGTGCGCACCTGTCCTCCGACACGCCAACCCATCGTGAGGACAACGCCATGCCGACTCTGACCGACCCGCTCGCGGATGCCGCGGAGAGCGCCGCCGCGCTGCGCGGTCTCGCGCACGCCACGCGGGACATGCCCCCGACCAGCACTTACCCGGTGCTTGGCGAGCTGATCGCCGGCACCCGGTCGCTGCGGCAGGTGCTCGATCAGCTCACCCGCAGCCTCGTCGACGCGCACGAGCTCGCCCGCACCGACGACGGTGACCCGTTCCTCGGCCGGGTCTACGCGCTCGCCGCCGCGGACGCACTCAACCTCGCCGCAAACGCGCTCGACGAGGTGCAGGTGCGGCTCGACCTGGCCTCGCAGCACGCCTCCCGCATCGCCTGGCAGCCTGCCAGCCTTGACCCGGCCGGTCTCGCCGGCGACGCCCCGACCCATGCACCGGAGGAGGCGACCTCCCGGTGGGTGAGCGTCGTGTTCCTGCAAGGCGAGGAGGCCGATGAGGTGCTGACCCTCATCGACCGTGAGGGTCCCGACGCGGCCGTTGCGCACCTGGCGCGGTGGGACTACGGCCAGGAGACGACCGACGCGGCGCTGGTCAACGGCTACGTCTACGACGCCCCGCCCGTCGGTGCGCTGGACCGCACGGTCACCGTCGAGGGATACGCGCTGACGTACAACCCGACCCTCGGTCACGTCGGCCTGCTGCGCGCGCACGACGTCGCGCCCGACCCGGCGCTCGCCGAGCCCGCGCCCCTCACGCAGGCCGGCAGGGGGCGGCCCGCCGACCCGGAGTGGTTCGGTGCCGCTCCGCAAGCCGCACGGCTGGGTCAGGGCCTCGCGCTGTGAGCGGCCAGGACGACGACCGCCTGCACACCAGCGTGCTCGTCTCCCCGCAGAACGAGCGCCGCAAGCACCGCAAGGCGCGCCAGCGTGCCGCCGCGGAGTTGATCGCCGAGCAGCAACGCACCCGCAAGCTGCAAGCGCAGCAACGCTGGGAAACCGAGCGCGACGAACGCCGCCGCACCACCTACCTGCCACCCGCCGGGGAGGCCGGCCCGGCTGCGCTACGCACCCCCGGCCGGCTGCGGCTGCCGCGCCATCAGGACACCTCGGCGACGCTCGCCGGGGCGTATCCCTTCCTCGCCGAAGGCGGCCTCGGGTCCGCAGGCGTGTTCGTCGGCCAGGATCTCTACTCCGGCGGCAGCTTCGTCTACGACCCGTGGGTCTTGTACGCGCGCGGGGTCATCACCGCTCCGAACATCGTCGTGGCCGGCATCGTCGGCTCCGGCAAGTCCTCCCTGGTGAAGTCCCTGTACACGAGGTCGATCGCGTTCGGGCGCAGGGTCTACGTGCCCGGCGACCCCAAGGGAGAGCACACGGCGGTCGCCGAGGCCGTCGGCGGGAAAGCGATCGTGCTCGGGCACGGGCTGCGCAATCGGCTGAATCCGCTGGATGAGGGGCACCGGCCCTCGGACGTGTCCGACAGCGAATGGGCGACCCAGGTCGCTGCACGCCGCCGCGATCTGATCGGCGCGCTGACGGAAACCGTGCTGGATCGGCGGCTGACGCCCCTGGAGCACACCGCGATCGACCTCGCCCTGGCCGATGCGGTGCGCTCGGCCGAGATCCCGATCCTGCCGATGGTCGTCGACCGCATCCTCAACCCCGCCGCCGCCGACGACTCGGACGGGCGCCTCGCCGAGGACGGACGGCTCGCCGGGCACGCTCTGCGCCGGCTGGTCGCCGGCGACCTCGCTGGGTTGTTCGACGGCCCCTCCACGGTGACGTTCGACCCGTCCCTGCCGATGGTCAGCCTTGATCTGTCCCGCGTCGCGGAGAACAGCACCCTCATCAGCGTCCTGATGACCTGCTCGTCCGCGTGGATGGAAGCGGCGCTGCTGGACCCCAACGGCGGGCAGCGGTGGGTGATCTACGACGAGGCATGGCGGCTCATGTCCCATGCGCCGCTGCTGCGCCGCATGGACGCCCAATGGCGCCTCGCTCGGCACTACGGCATCGCGAACGCGCTCGTGTTCCACAAGCTCACCGACCTCGACAACGTGGGCGACAGCGGCTCGGCGATGCGCGCCCTGGCATCCTCGCTGCTCGCCAACGCGGAGACGCGGATCATCTACCGCCAGGAAAGCGACCAGCTCGGCATCACCGGCGAGATCCTTGGGCTGACCGGGACCGAGCAGAAACTCCTGCCGACGCTGGGCACCGGGCAAGGGCTGTGGCGGGTCAAGGATCACTCCTACGTCACGCAGCATCAGCTGCATCCGGCCGAGCTCGAACTGTTTAACACGGCTACCCGCATGACCGGGGGCGTGGCGTGAAGCCCCGCTACCGGCGCGGCGGTGACGCCGACCAGCCGGACGTCCCGGCACCGGCGCAGCCGATCATTCACGTCCCGCACGTCCGGGTCGCGGTCGCGCCCGACGGCGCGTTGTCCGTCACGGTCGATGGCGCGCCGTTCACCGCGCCGGAGGCGCTGCGTCCGCTGCGGCGCGACACCTTCGGGGCGCTCGCCGATCATCTCACCGCTGCCTTGGACAGCCCGATCCGCGTCGAAGTGCATGAGGCGGACGGCTCGACCTTCACCGACATCCTCACGCCACCGCGCCGCCGGAGCCGCTTCGCCCCTCCCGAGCCTGCCTTTCCCCAGCAGGCTTCGGCTCCGGCGGCTGCGGTCCCTGCTGTGTTGTTCGAGGTGAGCGCGGACGGGTTCGTGCCCGGCGAGGACGTCGCCCTGGCGGTCATCGTCGCCCATTCCGACGCCGGCCCGACCGGGCACGGTCGCGCGCTGCTGCAACACCATCTGCTCGAGCTGGCGCCGACTCGCGAGGTGCTGCTGCTGGGCCGGATCTCCGGAACCTTCTCGGTGCAGCATCCCGAGCGAGCCGGCCGGTGAGCACGACGACGGGCCGCGGCCCGGAAGACCTGCTCGCGAGCCTCGGCATCGGCTTGCTGATCGGCGCTGCGGGTCTAGCCGGCGTGCTGCGGGTCGCCGGGACGATCGCCGCGTTCCTGACCGGCGCGCCGCAGCCGGCCGGCGGCATCGAGGCCGGCCTCGGTGTGCTGCTGCGTCCCGGCGACCCCGGCGACCCGCTGGGAGTGCCGGGGCTGAACCCGGTCGTCTACTGGATCGCGACGGCGGTGCTGCTCGCCGTGATCGGCGTCGCCGGCTGGTGGGGCTGGTCGCTGCTGCGCCGGCACTCGACGGCGACGCGCCGCGACCCGCACCGCATCCAGGGCACCGCGACCGGCGCGGAGGTCGCCCAGGCAGCCTCCAGCCGGGCGTTGCTGCGCCGCGCCTCCACGCTGCGGCCGTCGACCTCTGACCCGAAGCCGGCTGACGTCGGCTACCTGCTGGGCCGATCGCACGGGCGCCAGGTGTGGGCGTCGGTGGAGGACAGCATCCTGCTCATCGGTCCGCCTCGCGCGGGCAAGGGCATGTTCGTCGCGATCAACGCCATCTTGGACGCCCCCGGCGCGGTCGTGACGACTTCGACCCGGCCCGACAACCTCACGGCCACACTGCGCGCGCGGCTGCGGTGCGGTCCCGTGGCGGTGTTCGACCCGCAGCACTTGGCCGAAGGCGTGCCGGCCGGGCTGCGCTGGTCGCCGGTGCGTGGCTGCGAAACTCCGCTGACTGCGATGATCCGCGCGACGGGCCTGGCAGCGGGAACCGGGTTGTCCTCGGGTGGGGTCGAGGGCGGCGGGTTCTGGGAGGGCAAGACCCGCACCGCGCTCCAGGCGCTCCTGCACGCGGCGGCGCTCGACGGGCGCGGGGCCGCCGAGCTGTTCCGGTGGACCCTGGACCCGACCGCCGCTGCGGAGGCCGTCGCGATCCTGACCGCACACCCGCAGGCGGCGACCGGGTGGGCCGAGTCGCTGGAGGCGATGATCCACGCCGACCCCCGGACCCGCGACTCGATCTGGCAGGGCGTGTCGCTGGCTCTGAGCTGCCTGGCCGACCCCCGCGTGCTGGAGGCGGTCACCCCGCGCCCCGGCGAGGACTTCGATCCCGCCGCGTTCCTCACCCAGCGCGGGACGCTGTACCTGCTGGCGACCTCTGCGGGGGCCGGCAGTTCCTCGGCGCTGGTCTCCGCGTTCGTGGAAGACCTTGTGGAGACCGCCAGGCACCTGGCCGCGACCTCACCGGGCGCACGCCTGGACCCGCCGCTGCTGCTCGCGCTGGACGAGATCGGGAACCTCGCGCCCCTGCCGAGCCTGCCCACGCTGATGGCTGAGGGCGGCGGCACCGGGATCACGACCATGCCCGTGCTCCAATCCCTCGCCCAGGCGCGGGAGAAGTGGGGCGAGAACGCCGCCGCCGCGATCTGGGACGCCTCCATCGTCAAGATCGTCCTCGGCGGCGCGTCCGGCTCACGCGACCTGCAAGACCTGTCGACCCTCATCGGGGAGCGGGACGAGACCACCCACTCGGACACGATCGGCGACCGCGGCTCACGCTCCTCGCAACGCTCCGTGCGCCGCGTGGCGGTGATGCCGCCCGAGACGATCCGCACCCTGCCCTTCGGCACGGGGATCACGCTGCTGCGCTCGGCCCCGCCGATCGTGACCGATCTGCGGGCATGGACGACCCGCGAAGACGCGGCGACGCTGAAGGCCGACCGTACCGAGGTCGAGGCGCTGCTAGGCCGCCCCGCCTGACTGGCAGCGGGCGCGCACCTGCCTGACGGGAACGGCCGCATCTGGCGGCTGTCACGACAGGCAAGGAGCACGACGTGAGCATCCAGACCCAGCAGTCGTTGACCGGGTTCATCGCCACCGAGCCGCAGCTGACCGAGACCTCGAAGGGGCAGGCCCGGTTCTACGCCAGGGTCGGCGTGCGGCATCAGCGCGGCGAGCCCGACGGCACCACCACGGACCTCGAGCCGACGTTCCACCACCTCGTCCTGTTCCGCGCCGCCGCCAAGCGCGCCCACGCCCTCCTGGCGAAGGACGACAGCTTCGTCGCCAGCGGGCGCGTCCACCCGTTCACCTACGAGCGCGACGGGAAGACGATCCGCGACGAGGAGTTCATTGCGACCGCCATCGGCCACGACAGCCTGCGCACCCGCTACAGCGTCGACCGCAGCCACCGCAACCAGCCCGCCCCGGAGGCAGACGCGGCCGAGCGCCCGACGCCGCGCCCGCGCCGCAGGCCGGCGCCGATCGCGGATGCGCCGCAGCGGCCGTCCGCCCAGTCCACCGCGGTCGCTCTCTGAACAGCGGCCTTCCCATGAGCAACCAGGACGACACCCCGCGCGAGCCCGCCGCGGGTGGTGGAGGCGAGCCGGAGCTGCTGCCGGAGCCGCCGCACCCGGTGAACTGGAACATCCTGACCGCCGACGAGGCCGAGACCGAGTGGCTGGAGCTCAACGCCTGGGTGAACTGGCTGCGCCGCACCTACGGTCTGCCGGCCGCGGTGGTCCCGCCGCTGTGGCACCGCCACTCCGAGCTCGTCTGGGAACTGTCGGCGCTGCACCTGCACTGGTTGGGCGCCTACGACCCGGAGCAGAACGGGTCGGCACCGCTGGGCTGGCACCGCGACTTCGCCGACGCCCGGCACCGGCTGCGCGATTGGGTCGCCGCGTCCGGCACCCGCCTGGACCGCGACCGACCGACCAGGCAGACGGTGTGGCCCGGCGAGGAACCCGCCGAGCCCGTCGAGGAGATCCCGATCACCGACCGGGACGCGGACTTCGTGCAGCACGTCCTCGATGACGTCGCCCGCCGCCGCGAGGCCGAGGACGAGTTCTACCGCAACCTCGACCCGGACACGGGCGAGATCCGCCCCTGACCCTGCGCGACCGACCACGAGATAGCCCATGCGCGACACGGAGGTGGCTTGATGGCTGCGCGCCGGAACCGCGACCCGCATCCCGGTCAGCTCGCGTTCGACCTGTGGGGACTGGACGAGCAGACCGCCGACGAGTCCCTGGCCGGTGCGCTCGCATCCGATACGCCAGAGGACACCGCCGGGGA
This sequence comes from Microbacterium sp. IEGM 1404, assembly GCF_030056775.1. NCBI lineage: Bacteria > Bacillati > Actinomycetota > Actinomycetes > Micrococcales > Microbacteriaceae > Microbacterium > Microbacterium sp. IEGM 1404. Next base: position 70,927 of record NZ_JASHKP010000001.1, read on the forward strand.
GGAACAGGCCGATGAACAAGTACGCGGCAGCGGCCAGAGCACATTGGGAGAGGACGGCCCCGAGCCGGCTGAAGGCGCTGGAGAACCCGGAGGAGTTCTTCACGAACCTGGGCCTGGAAGTGCAGGCGCAAGTGTCGGACCTGACAGCAATACTGGCTGGGACGCGATCTTCGGAGCAGAATTACTTGCAGGAGATCGCCCGGCTAGTGACGGCCCGGCGGATCGCGGAGGAGGTCGTGATGGCACAACTGGTGTGGATCGGCGACCCGGAGCTGCCGCTGGAGCAGGCCCGCGAGGAGTGGGAGCAGACCCGGCCCTCGGACGAGAACCTCGTGACCTGGGCCGAACGGATGCAGGACTCCCCGGACTTGATGCCCTCGACGGTGGAGCTGGAGCAGATGGCGAACGACTGGGCGGTGCCGGTGGCCTTCCTCGAGGGCCTGGTAGCGACCGAGCCGCCGCTGGACTACCTACGGGAGAACCAGGCCGTGCTGCAGGAGGCGGCGACGATCCGTTTCCTACGCGAACTGAGCTAGCCGCCCCATCTCGGTTCGTCCCAGCATCGCAGGACGACCTGGCCCCTTCGGGGCCGAAGGCCCGTTTCCAGGCGAACACCGCGGCGATCCGGCTCGCCCGCACCCTCGCCGCCGAGGAACGACCCGCGACGGGCGAGGAGCAGCAGGTGCTCGCCCGCTGGTCGAGCTGGGGTGCGATCCCCGACGTGTTCGACGCTACGAAGGACGGCTGGGATGCCGAGCGCGCCGAGCTGCGCGGCCTGCTCGACGAGACCGACTGGGACGCCGCGGCCCGCACGACGATCAACGCCCACTACACCGACCCGCTGATCGTCCGGCAGATGTGGCGCGCCATGAGCGCGCTCGGCTTCACGGGCGGAAGCGTGCTGGAGCCGGGTTCGGGAGCGGGGACGTTCATCGGGCTCGCGCCGGGCTCGGCGCAGATGACCGGCGTCGAGCTGGACCCGGTGACGGCGGCGATCAGCCAGGGCCTCTACCCGCACGCGACGATCCGCGCCGAGTCGTTCGCCGACACCCGCCTGCCCGAAGGGCACTTCGACGCTGCGATCGGCAACGTGCCGTTCGCCGGCGTCGTCCTGCACGATCCGGTCCACAACGGCACCAAGCAGACGATGCACAACCACTTCATCCTGAAGTCGCTGCGGCTGACCCGGCCCGGCGGGCTCGTCGCGGTGCTGACCTCGCATTACACGATGGACGCACAGAATCCCGGCGCACGCCGGGAGATGAACGCCCTGGCGGATCTCGTCGGGGCGATCCGCCTGCCCACCGGCGCGCACCGCCGCGCGGCTGGCACTGAGGTGCTCACCGATCTGCTCATCTTCCGCCGCCGCGAGGACGGTCGGCCACCGGCCGACGACCTGTGGGAGACTGTCACGCCGGTCAGCATCGACGGGCGGTTGGTGAAGATCAACGCCTACTTCGACCATCGGCCCGAGCGGATGCTCGGCGCCGTCGGCGTGCAGCAGGGCATGTACGGCGCGGATACGCTCACCGTCACCGGGAACCTCGCCGAGCTGGAGAGCACACTGGCGCTCGCCGTGGACGAGATCGTGTTCGCCGGGCGCCGGCTCGGGCTGATGATGAGCGAACGCACCGCGGCGCAGCAGTCCCGCCGTGCCGCGTTCACCCCGTCCGCGCCGACCGTATGGGACGGCAGCATCGTGCCCGTCGACGGCGGCGAGTTCGCGACCGTCGCCTCCGGGGCGCTGGAACCACTCGCCGTACCCAAATCGGCGGCGACCGAACTGCGCGCTCTGCTCGGGCTGCGCGACCGGGCCACGACCCTGCTGACCCTGGAGTCGGCGACGGTGGACGACACAATCGAGGTCATCGAGGCGCGGGCGGCGCTGCGGCGCGACTACCAGAAGTACCTGGGCAAGTACGGCCCCCTCAACCGCTACACACTGCGGCCGACCGGGCGGCAGAACCCCGCCGGTGAGGACACCTACGCGCGGATCGTGCCGACCCCGATCCGGCTGCTGCGTTCCGACCCGTTCGGGCCACTGGTGATCGCCCTGGAGCAGTTCGACGACACCGAGCAGACGGCCACGCCGGCGGCGATCATGACCCGCCGTGTCGTCGCCCCGCGCCCGGAGGTGCAGGGCGTGGAGACGCCCGCCGACGCGATCGCGGTGAGCCTGGACCGCACCGGCGGCATCGACCTGACCCTCATCGCCGACCTGCTGGGCATGCCCGAGCACGAGGCACGCTCGGCGCTGGCCGGGATGGTGTTCACCGATCCCGTTGGCGGCGAACTCGTCCACGCCCCCGCCTATCTGTCCGGCGACGTGCGGGGAAAGCTGGAGTCCGCCAAGGCGCGCGCCGCCGATGAGCCCGCGTTCCAGGCGAACGTCGACGCGCTGGCCGCCGTGCTGCCGCCCGCGCTCGGCGTCGAGGACATCACCGCCCGCCTGGGCGCGGTGTGGATCAGCGAACGCATCCACGAGGACTTCCTCAACGCGATCCTGAAGACCTCCGACGTGCGGGTGGAGAACGCGCTGCCGGGCATGTGGGAGGTCCGCGGCGGGCGGGTGGGCGTGCTGTCCACGAGCGAGTGGGGCACCGAGCGGCGCCCCGCGCCCGACATCGCCCAAGCCGTCATGGAACAGAAGACCTTGCTCGTCTATGACGAGGTGGAAGACGTCGGCGGGAAGATCCGCCGCGTCCTGAACCCGATCGAGACGACGGCCGCGCAGGAGAAGGCCGACCTGATCCAAGAGCGGTTCGGCGAGTGGGTATGGGAAGACCCGGCCCGCGCCGCGGCGCTGGTCGAAGAGTACAACCGGCGCTTCAACTCCATCGTCCTCCGTGACTACAGCGATGCGGGCGACTACCTCTCGCTGCCCGGCATGGCGGCAAGCTTCGAGCCGCGCCCGCACCAGCGGGCCGCGGTCGCCCGCATGATCGCCGAGCCCTCGGCCGGTCTGTTCCATGAGGTCGGTGCCGGCAAGACGGCCGAGATGGTGATGGGCGCGATGGAGATGCGCCGCATGGGCCTGATCGCCAAGCCCGTCGTCGTCGTGCCGAATCACATGCTTGAGCAGGTCGGCCGGGAGTGGTTGCAGATCTACCCGCAGGCCCGCATCCTCGCCGTCTCCAGCGGTGACCTGACTGCGGACAAGCGCCGCACCTTCGTCGCCCGCGCCGCAGCGAACGAGTGGGATGCCGTGATCTTGACGCAGGGCGCGTTCGCGAAGATCCCGCTGCGCACCGAGACCCAGCAGGCATACATCCGCTCGCAGGTCGATGACGTCAAGGAAGTGCTCGACCAGGCCGAGGGCGAGGACCGGATGAGCGTTAAGCGCATCCAGCGCAAGCTCCTGGCCCTGGAGAACAAGCTCAAAGAACGCACCGACACCTCCCGCGACGTCGGCGTCTGCTTCGAGGACACCGGCATCGACTACGTGATCGTCGACGAGATGCACATGTACAAGAACCTCGCCACAGAGTCCAACATCCGCGACGCCTCGATCGAGGGCTCCGACCGGGCGACCGACCTGCACATGAAGCTTGAGTACCTGCGCTCACAGGGCCGGGAGCGAGTCGTCACCGGCGCGACCGCGACCCCGATCTCCAACTCGATCACCGAGGCATACGTCATGCAGCGTTACCTGCGCCCAGACCTACTCGACGCGGCCGGAATCGGTGCGTTTGACGCTTGGGCGGCGACGTTCGGGCAGACCGTCACGCAGATGGAGATGGCCCCGACCGGAAACAACACGTTCCGCATGAAGACCCGCTTCGCGAAGTTTTCGAACGTGCCGGAGATGCTCAAGATGTGGTCGATCTTCGCCGACGTGAAGACCGCCGAAGACCTGCAACTGCCGACCCCGGACCTCGTTGCCCGCGACGACGGGCAGCGGGTGCCGGCGACCGTGCCGGTACAGCCGACCGTGGAGCTCGAACGGTTCATCGAGCACCTGGGGGCGCGGGCGGAGAAGATCGCCGCGAAGGCGGTTCCGCCCACCGAGGACAACATGCTCAACGTGTCCACCGATGGGCGGAAGGCCGCGCTGGACATTCGCATGATCGTCCCGAACCGGCCCTCCGGCCCGACGAAGATCGACGCGGCCGCGGACGCGATCCACCGGGTATGGGAGCGCACGCGCGACAACGAGTACCTCGACGTCATCACCGGGCAGCCCTCGCCGGTACGCGGGGCGTTGCAGCTGGTGTTCTCCGACATCGGGACGCCGAACCCCGATCGCTGGAACGCCTACGACGAGTTGCACGCCCAGCTCGTGATGCGCGGGATGCCGGGCGAGGCGATCCGGTTCATGCACGAGGCCAAGACCGACACGGACAAGGCGCGGCTGTTTGCCGCCGCGCGCGCCGGGCACATCGCCGTGCTGCTCGGCTCCACGGAGAAGATGGGCGTCGGCACCAACGTCCAGGCCCGCGCCGTCGCGCTTTACCACCTGGACTGCCCGTGGCGTCCCTCGGACATCGCCCAGCGCGAGGGCCGGATCATGCGGCAGGGCAACCAGAACGCGGAGGTCGCCATCGTCCGGTTCGTGACGGAGCGCTCCTTCGACTCCTACATGTGGCAGGGCGTCGAGCGGAAGGCGACGTTCATCGCCCAGCTCATGCGTGGCCGGCTCGACACCCGCGAGATCGAGGAGATCGACTCCTCGGCTCTGTCCGCCGCGGAAGCGAAGGCGATCAGCTCCGGCAACCCCCTGCTGCTGGAGCACTCCACGATCCAGAACGAGGTTACTAGGCTCCGTCGGCTGGAACGTGCCTATCACCGTAACGAGTCGATGCTGATCCACAGCCGTGACCGCGCCCGCGGCGACGCACGCCGCGCCGGGAACGATATCGAGCATCTGGAGGCGGCGCTGCCCCGCATCCGAGAGACCTCCGGCGAGAACTTCCGTATCGAGCTGCGCGGCACGCACTACGACTCGCGGGTCGATGCCGCGCACGCGCTCGCCCGGTGGGCGCACGACTCGGACCTGAAGTGGGCGCCGAAGTACGCGACCCGCGACTACGGCGTCATCGGGCGCATCAGCGGATTCGACGTCCACCTGAGCACGCTGCCGATGCTCGGCGATCTGCTCATGGAGGTCACGCTCGACGGCGTGCCCCGCAGCGGCTTCACGATCTCCCGCGACATCTTCCTCGAGGGTGGTGTCGGCGTGATTCAGCGCATCGAGAACCGCGTCTCGGGCATCCCCACCCTGCTCGGGCACGCCCGCGATGACCTCGCCGTCGCCGAGCAGACCATCGCCGAGACCGAGGAACGCATTGGTCAACCGTTCCGGTACGTGCGCGCCCTGGCCGAGTCGGAGGCGGACCTGGCCCGTGTCGAGGCGCAGCTCGCCGCGATGCAGGACGGCGGCGACCTGCCGCCTGCCGTCGAGGAGGCCCGGATCACTGTGGAGTCCGTCCGAGCGCACCGTCCCGCGCTCGGTGTGCGAGCCGACCCCGACCGCACTGTGGCCGACCTCGCCGTCGCCGAGCGTTCGACGGCGCCGCTGCGCGAAGGACCGCAGTTCGGCCTCTGAGGTCGAGTCTCAGAACAGGGTCGGCGCGTCAGGGCCAGCGGCGGGGGGACGTGTCCCGAACGAAGACGACGGCGCCAGCCGCCGCGCCGCGGGCGCCTGCTCGGCCTGGGGCATGAGGCGGATCGCCAGGATGGCCTTGACGTCGCTCCACAGGTCCGGGCGGTCCAGGTGCGCGTCCTTCTGGCAGTCGCTGGCCAGGTCGCTCAGGAACCGCTCACGGCGGGCAGGCGTCGACATCTGCTCGTCGTAGAAGCCGTGAATGTCGTAGTGCGCGATGAACCCGAAGTAGCCGTGCGTGGAGAGCCCCAGACACAGCGGGCGCGTGAACCGTTCACGGGGGAAGTCGTCGGCGATGAAGCGCAGCAGGGAGTTCACGAACCGCGCCTTGCGCTCCGGCGTGCCCGAGTCCCAGCCCGAGTCGACGAACTGCTCCGGCCGATATCGAGGGGTCGCCATGATGCTGCTCCGCTTCTTCGCCGCGGGCAGGCGCCCGCACCACGAAGGTGCGCGCCGCCGTGGGGTCGGGGCGATGCGCGTACCTGTGCATCATGGGCAGCACAAGCGCAGAGCACGCCACCCGCGGCGATCTCGCGAAGGACGCGCTCCCGCCCAACTTCGATGTGTTGGCCTGGACGCGAGAGGCATGCGAGGCGTCAGGGGTGCCGTTCGCCGTCGAAGACCCGGTGGCGCTGGGCCGGCTTCGCGCGCTCATGGAGCATCCGGCCTGACCCAGCATCCTCCCGTCATGCCTTGAAGGTGAGCTGCACCCGCTCGGGCCGGAAGCGCGAACCACCGTTCGCGTAGGGCTGCACGACGAGGCTGTCGATCAGCGCGGTCAGGATCGCGCGCTTCTGCGGCACAGTCCACTCGTGCTCCCAAGCGTGCCGCAGAGCCGCCTCATCGCCGATAGGGAGCCCTTTGAGGGCCGACCCGCGGTTTACCCTGCCGAGGGCCAGTTCCGCGTCGTGAACGGCGCTCTGGGCGGCGACGCGACCGGCGTGGTACTCGCTGCGAGTCAGCATGCCCGCCCCGTAGTCGCGGGCGAGATCTTCCATCCGCTCGCGCGCGGCCATGATCCGTCCCATCGCTTCCGCGACTGCCCCGCCTGTCTCGGGAGTGTCGGCCGGAAGGGTGGTCACGGCCAGGCGTGCGATCACGGCTTCTCTGACAACAGCCTCGAGGCCGGATGCACTGACCGACAGACCGCCTCTCTCGGGATGTCCTGGTACTGGCATGCAGCGGTAGTAGTTCCGCTTCGCATCGGATGGCCCGTGCTTGGCCTTGCCCGCGACGAGCCCGGAGCCGCACTTGCCGCACGTCGCGATCGCCGACAGCAGATTGATCGAAGATGCTCCAACCCGGCGGTCGGGGTTGGAAAGCATGGCCCTGATGCGGGTTGTCTCTTCCGGCGTGATGATCGCCGGCCAGTTTCCCGGTCCGAGGATCTCTCGCCCGTTCGGGCCATCACCGCGCCGTCGCGTCGGCTCGTACGCTCGCTGCCCGCTGATCCGGGCGGAGACCAAGATGGACTTCACGGTGGTCGCGTGCCAGACGCCGAGCGTCTTCCCGGTCTTCGCCTGCGGTGCGGGGAACCCGGACTCATCGTTCAGCCACGCGGTGATCGAGCGCAGGGACTGGCCGGCGAGGAACCTGTCCGCCATCTCACGGACGACGGCGGCCTGCTCGGGGATGAGGACGCCGCCGGTGCCGTATCCGAACTTTGCTGCGCCGTGCCAGTCGCCACGTTCGGCCTTCTGCCGGTTCGCGCGGCGAATGCGGTCAGCCTTGTGTCCGGACTCGTAGGCCGCCATCGCGACGAGCTGTCGGGCCATCAGCCGACCCTCGTGGGTGTTCAAGTCGAACGCACCGCCCATGACCGCCTCAATGCGGATCGGATGCGTCTCCACGAGGTCGATCAAGTCCTCGAGCTCACGGGGTCGCCGGTAGAGGCGATCGACGTGCCACACGACGACCCGCGAAGGACCGAGCTTGATCCGGGCGAGCATTCGCGCGAAGTCCGGTCGCTTCTTGTCGAGGTAGGCGGACGTGTCGTTGTCCATGAAAACGTCGGGTTCGGCAACGTCCAGGCCCAGCCGGGCGCACAGCGAGAGGCAGTCGTCTCGCTGTCGCTCGACCCCGGCCTCCTCCCCGGTGCGGTCCTCGCTGATCCTCAGATAGACCAGCACCTGCTCCGTGATCGTCCCGGTGCTGCTCGTCGTTGCCCTAGAGAGCATGACGACCGCCCCGATCGGAGCCCTGCCTCAAGGACACATCGAAGGGGCATCGCGCCAGTGCGCGAAGCACCTCCTTCGAGGACCGATCGACTGCCAGGCGGGTTGCCTGCAGCGCGGCTGCGACGACTAGGTTGTTCTCGCGGCAGTACCGCTCGATGGCTCGTCGCTGTGCTGTTGCATCCCCGCCAACGGCCCGCGCGCGGGCCACCCGCACGTACGCCACGACGTTCTTCTTGCGTTCGACATCCATGCCGATCACCTCCACTGACTAGGTGCGTCAGATGCACCAAGTGGAGAAGACGACGCTGCTGTCGGCGCTGCTCTCGCGCGTCCCCGCCGCGGAGCGCATCCTCACGATCGAGGAGGTCTCCGAGCTCCGACCTCGGCACCCCCATCACGTCGCCCTCGAAGCGCGTCAGTCGAATCTCGAGGGCGCGGGCGGCATCGCGCTGGAACGCCTGGTGCGCGAAGCACTGCGGATGCGACCGGATCGTCTCGTGCTGGGGGAGTGCCGCGGTGCCGAGATCCGGGAGCTCCTCCTCGCGCTCAACACCGGGCACGACGGCGGGGCGGGAACACTGCACGCCCGGGGGATCGCCGAAGTCCCGGCCCGGCTCGAAGCTCTGGGCGCGCTTGCGGGGATGGATGCCGCTTCTCTCGCGCGTCAGGCGGTCAGCGCACTGCACGCGATCGTGCACGTCGAGCGTCGGGGCGGGCGGCGGCAGGTCGTCGGAATCGGTCGCCCAACGCTGAACGGTGATTGTTTGAGCGTCCGAGAGGTTCGCTGCACATGAAGCCATCGACGCGGGGCGGCGCCGACACGTCGGTGATCGAGATGGCGATGAGACTCAGCGTTCTTCTGTCGGCGGGGGTGACGGTACCGGCCGCCTGGCGACATCTCGCTCGCGACGGAGACGCGGTGCTCGTCGAAGCGGCACGGGCCGCCGAGAGCGGGGGAGACGTCGCCGCGGCGCTCCGTCTCGGCGGTGGGGCGTGGAACGACATCGCGAGGGCCTGGGCCGTGGCGGTCGCTGTCGGCGCACCCCTCGCGGACACCCTGCGTTCCGCCGTCGCCGCGCTCCGCGACGCACACGAGGTCCACGACGACGTCGTCGTCGCGCTCTCCGAACCCGTGGCCACCGCGCGGCTCCTGACCTGGCTCCCGCTTCTCGGCCTCCCGCTCGGCATCGCCCTCGGACTCGACCCGCTGCGGGTGGTCACAGAGCCGCTCGGCACCGGCGCCGTGATCGCGGGCCTTCTGCTCATCGGGGTGTCTCATGTCTGGACACGGCGCCTCGCCCGCCGCGCGGAACCCGGTACCGATCTCGCAGGGTGGGAGGCTGAGCTCGTCGCCGTGGCACTCTCGTCGGGGGCGTCCGTCGACCGGGCTCAGGCGCTGGTCGCGGCCGAACGCGGAGCGACCCCCTCGGCCGACGTTCCGGTGGGCATCACCGAGGCCCTCGACCTCTCCGTCCGAACCGGGGCGCCCGCGGTCGAACTGCTCCGCGGCGAGGCGTGGCTCGCGCGCCAGCGTGCCCGCGCGCAGGGGAGGGAGACCGCGGCACGGCTGTCGACGCGACTCCTCCTCCCACTCGGCATCTGCACGCTGCCGGCGTTCCTCCTGCTCGGCGTCGTCCCGGCCGTCCTCGGCGTCGTCCGCTCCACCGTCCTGCCCCTCTGAACCGTCCACCCATGAAAAGGGAGTCCCATGTCCGTTCGAACGTCTCGCCCCGCACCCTGCTTTCCCGTCCTGCCGCCGCTCACGTCGCGGCGAGCCGGACGGCTCTTCCTCGACGATCGCGGCGCCGCCACGGCCGAGTACGCGATCGCCACGATGGCGGCGGTCGCCTTCGCGGGGCTGCTCGTGATCATCATGAGGTCCGACGAGGTGCGCGGCATCCTCACCGACCTCGTCCGGCGTGCCCTGACGGTGCAATGAGATCCGTGGGCCTCGACGACCGCGGAGCCGTGACGGCGGAGTTCGCCGTCGCGCTCCCCGCCGTCGTGCTCGTGTTGGCGCTCGGCCTCGGCGCCCTGTCCGCGGGCGCGGCGGCGGTACGCCTGCAGCACGCCGCCGCCGAGTCGGCGCGGTTGTTCGGGCGCGGAGACGACGCCGGTGCCCGCGCCGTCGTCGCGGGCGTGGGCGCGACCGTCGACGTCCGTCGCGCGGATGCGCTGGTGTGCGTCGACGTGGCTGCGCCCGCCCCGGTGCCCTTGCCCGTCGGCCCCCTCTCGGCGCGGTCGTGTGCACTCGACGGGGGCGGGTGATGGCCGGCAGCGTGTCGACGGTCGGCGTCGTCGCGGCCGTCGCGATCGCGGCGCTCGGCCTGGCCGTCGTGGCGGGTGCCGTCGTGCAGTCGGAACGCCTCGCCGGAATCGCGGATGCCGCGGCCCTCGCCGCCGCCGACACCGTCAGCGGCGCGGTCGCCGGGGTGCCGTGCGAGGCGGCCACGGCGGTCGCGGACGCGGGCGGCGCGAACCTGAGCGAATGCGATGTCGACGGCCTCGTCGCCACGGTCACCGTCGGCAGCGCGTACGGTGGGATTCCGTTCGCTGCACGCTCCCGCGCGGGACCACCCGATGTCTCGACGGCGCACGACCTCCCGGAACCCGGACAGGGAGGCGTGTGTATGGTGTGCAACGAAGAAAGGACCCCAGTGGCAAACGGCAAGAAGCTCGTCATCGTCGAGTCCCCGACGAAGATGAAGTCGATCCAGGGATACCTCGGCGACGGATACGAAGTGCTCAGCTCGGTCGGGCACATCCGCGACCTCGCCTCCAAGAAGGAGATCCCGGCCGATAAGAAGGCGGCGTACGGCAAGTACTCCATCGACGTCGAGAACGACTTCGACCCCTACTACGTCGTCAACGACCGCAAGACCAAGACGGTCGCCGAGCTCAAGCGCGCCCTGAAGTCCGCCGACGAAGTCCTCCTCGCAACCGATGGTGACCGCGAAGGCGAAGCCATCGCGTGGCACCTCCGCGAGGTCCTGAAGCCCAAGGTCCCGGTCCGCCGCATGGTGTTCCACGAGATCACCAAGGACGCCATCCAGGACGCCGTCCACCACACCCGCGACCTCGACGAGTCGCTCGTCGACGCGCAGGAGACCCGCCGCGTCCTCGACCGCCTCTACGGCTGGGACGTCTCGCCCGTCCTGTGGCGCAAGGTCGGCTCCGGCCGCGAAGGCACCGCGCTCAGCGCCGGCCGCGTGCAGTCCGCCGCCACTCGCATGGTCGTCGAGCGCGAACGCGAACGCATGGCCTTCGTCTCGGCCACCTACTGGGACGTCGAGGCGCTGGCATCCAAGTCGGGCTCGTCGTTCACGACGCGCCTGAACCGCCTCGACGGCGCGCCGCTCGCCCGCGGTGGCGACTACGACGACAACGGAAAGCTGAAGAAGGCCGTCGTCGTCCTCGACGAGGCGCAGGCCCGCGCGCTCGCCGCCGACATCATCGCCGCGGCCAAGGCCACCGTTGCCAAGGTCGAGGCCAAGCCCGGAACCCGCAGCCCCCGCGCACCCTTCACCACCTCCACGCTCCAGCAGGAGGCCGGACGCAAGCTCTCGATGAGCGCCAAGCACGCCATGGGCGTCGCACAGCGTCTCTACGAGAAGGGCTTCATCACCTATATGCGTACCGACTCCACCGCGCTCTCGACGCAGGCCGTCACGGCCGCGCGCGAGCAGGCGGTGGCGCTGTACGGCGACAAGGCCGTGCCGGCCAACCCGCGCGTCTACAAGAGCAAGTCCAAGAACGCGCAGGAGGCGCACGAGGCCATCCGTCCATCGGGCGAGCACTTCCGCACGCCCGCGTCGCTCGCCTCGTCGCTCGACCGCGACGAGCAGAAGCTCTACGACCTGATCTGGAAGCGCACCGTCGCCAGCCAGATGTCGGATGCCAAGTACGAAACGACCACGGTGACCCTCGCCGTCCAGGCGGGGGAGAAGCAGGCCGAGTTCACCGCCTCGGGCACCGTGTACACCTTCAAGGGCTTCCTCGAGGCGTACGAAGAGGGCAACGACGAGAAGCGCAACGACGAGGACGCCGACCAGTCGCTCCCCGCCGTCGCCGTCGGCGACGAGCTCGCGATCAGCGACGTCGAGCCCAAGGGCCACAGCACCTCGCCGAAGCCGCGCTACACCGAAGCCAGCCTCGTCAAGGCGCTCGAAGAGAAGGGCATCGGTCGCCCCTCGACCTTCGCCAGCATCATCGGCGTGATCCTCGATCGCGGCTACGTCACCAAGCGCGGCCAGGCCCTCGTGCCCAGCTGGCTCGCCTTCAGCGTCGTGCGCCTGCTCGAACAGCACTTCGCCGACCTCGTCGACTACGACTTCACCGCCGCTCTCGAAGACGACCTGGATGCGATCGCCCGTGGCGAACAGCGCCGCACCGAATGGCTCAAGGCCTTCTACTTCGGCTCCGACAAGCAGGTGGGCCTCCGCCACATCGTCGAGAACCTCGGCGAGATCGACGCGCGCGAGCTCAACTCCACGCGCATCACCGACACGGCCACCCTCCGCTTCGGCAAGTACGGCCCCTACCTCGAGGTCGTCGAGCCCGGTGCTCCCGAGGACGCCAAGCCGCGCATCGTCAACATCCCCGAAGACCTCGCGCCCGACGAGCTCACGCCCGAGAAGGCCCAGGAGCTCATCGATGCGCCGATCGCCGGCGACCGCGTCCTGGGCGAGAACCCCGAGAACGGCAAGCTCATCGTCGTCAAGGACGGCCGCTTCGGTCCCTACGTGCAAGAGGTCGAGGCCGAGGAGCCCGAAGAGGTCGACCAGGCCACGGGCGAGGTCGTCGAAGCGCCGAAGAAGCGCGGCGCCAAGAAGGAGGCCGCGCCCAAGCCCCGCACGGCATCGCTCTTCCGCTCGATGTCGGTCGACACCATCGACCTCGACACCGCGCTGCAGTTGCTGTCGCTGCCCCGCGTCGTCGGAGCCGACCCCGCGACCGGTGAGGAGATCACCGCGCAGAACGGCCGCTTCGGTCCGTACCTGAAGAAGGGCGCCGACTCGCGGTCGCTCGACTCCGAGACCCAGATCTTCGACATCACCCTCGAAGACGCCCTCGCCAAGTACGCCGAGCCGAAGTACGGCGCCCGGCGCGCATCGAGCGCGCTCAAGGAGTTCGACGCCGACCCCGTCAGCGGCAAGCCGATCAAGCTCAAGGACGGTCGCTTCGGTCCGTACGTCACCGACGGCGAGACCAACGCCACGGTGCCGCGCGGCGAAGACGCCATGGCCATCACCTTCGAGCGTGCCGTCGAACTCATCGCCGACAAGCGCGCGAAGGGCCCCGCCCCCAAGCGCGCCGCGGCGAAGAAGACGACGACCACGCGCAAGGCCCCGGCGAAGAAGTCGTGACCGCCGACGCCCCTCGGCCGCCGCACGCCCCCCGCGCGACGACGGCCGGGGGCCCCGGCCTCTTCCTCACCCTCGAGGGAGGCGACGGCGCCGGCAAGACCACCCAGGCCGCGCTGCTCGAAGAATGGCTCCGCGCCCAGGGCCGCGAGGTCGTGCGCACACGCGAACCCGGCGGCACCGACGTCGGCGTCCGCATCCGCGACATCGTCCTGCACCACCGCGGTCACATCGCGCCGCGCGCCGAAGCCCTGCTCTACGCCGCCGACCGCGCCCACCACATCGAAACCGTCGTGCAGCCCGCGATCGCCCGCGGCGACGTCGTCATCCAGGACCGCTACCTCGACTCCTCCGTCGCCTACCAGGGCGCCGGCCGCGTCCTCGATGCCGACGACGTCCGCGAACTGTCGCTGTGGGCCACCGGCGGACTCCTGCCCGACCTCACGGTCCTGCTCGACCTCGACCCGGCCTCCGCACGGGCGCGCCTCGACGCCGACGACAAACCGTTCGACCGCCTCGAAGCCGAGAAGGCCGAGTTCCACGAACGCGTGCGCGCCGCCTTCCTCACCCTCGCCGCCGCCGAACCCGAACGCTTCCTCGTCCTGGACGCCACCGAACCCGCCGCCGTCCTCGCCGACCGCGTGCGCGAAGCCGTGGCATCCCGACTCTCCTGACCGCACCCAGGGCCGTCCGGCGCGCCGCCGCGGCGCCGCGTCCCCTCCGCCCGCCGCGCGGGATTCGCGGGGGAGCGGACGGCCTCGGCGGCGGAATCACCCTGCCGACCCCCAGCCGATCGACGGCGGCGATGTCGGCGGCCGCGGTTAGGGTGGAACCCATGCCGGCCGCCGTGGAGTCCCCCTCGCAGACCGCCGTCGCGCCCTTCCCGTGGGACGCGGTCTGGGGTCAGGACGACGCGGTCGAGACGCTCCGCTCCGCCGCCGCCGATCCCGCGGCGCTGGCCCACGCGTGGCTGATCACCGGCCCTCCCGGCTCCGGGCGCTCCACCCTCGCCTACGCCTTCGCCGCCGCGCTCATCGCCGACCCCGGCGACGAGGCCGCCCAACGGCAGGTGCTCGCCCGCACCCACCCCGACCTCACGGCGTTGCGCACCGAGCAGGTCGTCATCCGCATCGACGAAGCGCGCCGCCTCGTCGAGCGCGCGTCGTTCGCCCCCTCGCTCGGACGCCACCGCGTCATCGTCGTCGAAGACGCCGACCGCATGGCCGAACGCACCTCGAACGTCCTGCTGAAAGCCCTCGAAGAGCCGCCCGAGCAGACCGTGTGGGTGCTGTGCGCCCCGAGCGACGCCGACCTCCTGCCCACGATCCGCTCGCGCGTGCGCGTGCTGCGTCTGCGCGAACCGTCGGTCGCCGACGTGGCCTCGCTCATCGTCGAACGCACCGGGGTCCCCGCCGACGTCGCGGAAGAATCCGCCCGTCACGCCCAGCGTCACATCGGCATGGCCCAGCGCCTCGCCACCGACGACGACGCCCGCGCCCGCCGCGCCGAGACGTTGTCGGCGGTGCTCGCCGTCCGCGGCATCAGCGACGCGGTCGAGGTCGCGGGGCAGATCGTGCGGCTCGCGACGGACGACGCCAAGGCCCTCACCGCCACCCGCGACGACGAAGAGCGTCGCAGCCTGCTCCGCACTCTCGGCGTCGCCGAGGGCGCCGCGGTCCCGCCGAGCGTCCGCGGGCAGCTCAACGCGCTCGAAGACGACCAGAAGCGTCGGGCCACCCGGAGCCTGCGCGACGGCATCGACCGCGTCCTCACCGATCTCCAGTCGCTCTTCCGCGACGTCGTCATGCTGCAGTACGGGCGCGACGCCGATCTCGTCAACGCCGAAAGGATCGACGACCTGCGCTCCCTCGCCGCCGAATGGACCCCCGCGCGCACCCTGGGCGTCCTCGACCGCATCACCGACACCCGCCGCAACCTCGAGCAGAACGCCGCCCCGCTCCTCGCGCTCGAGAGCCTGCTCATCACCGTCGCGAACGGGTCCGCCCCGTGAGCCTCCGCCGCCGTCTCGTCACGGCCGTCGCCGGCGTCGCGGCCCTCGCCGTGGCGCTCTCTGGATGCCTCTACGCCCAGATCCCCCCGCTCCCGCCCGGCGGCGGCGCCTCGCTCGCGCCGCAGACCGACGGGGTGTCCGCGGAACTGCTCCCGTACTACGGCCAGACCCTCGACTGGCAGGAATGCGGCACCGGGCTGGACTGCACGACGGTGACGGTGCCCCGCGACTACAGCGACCCGAGCGTGGGCGACCTGCAGCTCGCCGTCGTCCGCCACCGCGCGACGTCCGGCGCCCCCATCGGGTCGCTCCTGACCAACCCGGGCGGCCCCGGGGCGGCCGGAGTCTCGTTGATGAAGCAGGCCCTGTCGATCCTCGTCGACGACAAGCTCACCGAGGCCTACGACGTCATCGGCTTCGACCCGCGCGGAGTCGGGGAGTCCACCGCGGTCACCTGCTACGACCCGCCGCAGCTCGACGCCTACCTCTACGACATCCCGCCCGGAGCCCGCGGCAGCGACGAACGGCGGGCCGCCCTCGACCAGCGCGCCGCCGACTTCGCGAAGGCCTGCCAGGACCGCAGCGACGGCATCCTGCCGTACATCACCACCGACAACTCCGCGCGCGACATGGACGTGCTCCGCGCGGTGCTCGGCGACTCGAAGCTCAACTACCTCGGCTACTCCTACGGCACCTTCCTCGGCGCGACCTACGCGGGGCTCTTCCCCGAGCGCGTCGGACGCATGGTGCTCGACGGCGGCATCGACCCCAGCGTCTCGGGTTCCGACACGTCGCTGCGGCAGGCCGTCGGCTTCGAGCAGTCGCTCCGCACCTTCATGGCCGACTGCCTCACGACGAGCGAATGCCCCTTCGCCGGCAGCGTCGACGACGCGATGTCCGACCTCTCCACGCTCCTCGCCCGCGTCGATGCGCGCCCCCTCACCGCGGCCGACGGGCGCAAGCTCGGCGGCGACTCGCTCATGACGGCCATCACCGCGGCGCTCTACAGCGAAGAGAGCTGGCCGTACCTGCGCTCGGCGCTGACCGACGTGAGCAACGGGCGCGCCGACGTCGCCTTCCAGCTCGCCGACTTCTACAACGGCCGCGTGGGCGACCAGTACGACGGCAACACGATGGAGGCGTTCGTCGCCTACAACTGCATGGACTACCCCGACGAGGGCACGGATGCCGCCCTCGCGGCACTGCAGGAGCAGCTCGACGCCCAGGCTCCCGTCGTCGCCCCGTACTGGGCCGGCGGCGGCGGCGACCCGTGCGCCACGTGGCCCGCACCGCCCACCGGCGTCCGCGAACCGATCACCGCACCCGGCTCCCCGCCCATCGTCGTCGTGGGGACGACGGGCGACCCCGCCACCCCGTACGACGGGGCGCAGAGCCTCGCGTCGCAACTAGCGCAGGGCGTCCTCATCACCAACGTCGGCGAGGGGCACCTCGGCTACAACAAGGGCAATGCGTGCGTCACCGACGCGGTCGACGCGTACCTCGTCGACGGCACGGTGCCCGAGAACGGTCTCCGCTGCGGCTGAGACGGCGATCGGCCCCCGGCGGAACGTAGGCTTGTCGTCGTCCCCGCCCGAAGGAGCACCATGACCACGCCCGACCTGGCCACCTACATCGACCACACGCTGCTCAAGCCCGAAGCGACCCGCGCCGACGTCGAGCGCACCATCGCCGACGCCGCCGAACTCGGCACCTACAGCGTGTGCCTCTCGCCGTCGTTCCTCCCCGTCGAGGTGCCCGCGGGGCTGAAGGTCGCCGTCGTCTGCGGGTTCCCCAGCGGCAAGCACCACGCCGAGGTCAAGGCCGCCGAGGCGGCGCTGTCGGTCGCCCAGGGCGCCGACGAGATCGACATGGTCATCGACATCGGCGCCGCCATCGAGGGGAGCTACGAGATCGTCGAGGCCGAGATCCGCGCGGTCCGCGCCGCCGTCCCCGCCCCGACCGTCCTCAAGGTCATCATCGAGTCGGCCGCGCTGTCCGACGACGCGATCGTCGCCGTCTGCGAGGCCGCGGTGGCCGCGGGCGCCGACTTCGTCAAGACCTCCACCGGCTTCCACCCCGCCGGCGGCGCGAGCGTCCACGCCGTCGCGCTCATGAAGCGGACCGTGGGCGACCGCGCCGAGGTGAAGGCATCCGGAGGCATCCGCACCCGCGCGGCAGCCGAAGACATGATCGCCGCCGGCGCGACCCGCCTGGGTCTGTCGTCGAGCCGTGACATCCTCGCCGACCGCTCGGCTACCGCCGACTATTGAGCCGGCCCCGATTCGTCGGGCGAGCCGCTGAGCATGTAAGATCGATGATCGTGCACGCGTCAGCGGCGCGCGCCGCCTTAGCTCAGACGGCAGAGCGATTCACTCGTAATGAATAGGTCAAGGGTTCGATTCCCTTAGGCGGCTCCAGCACAACCGAAAGGCCCGGGTTTCCCACCCGGGCCTTTCGCGTTCCCGCCCCGAACCGCGCCGCGGGGCGGGCGCCGACGGCCCGATAGGCTGAAGCTCCACCGTCGCGCCTCGGCGCGGAGATCATCGCCCCGCCCGCAGGAGCCCCCGTGTCGAACGTCGTCGATGTCGTCATCGAGCTCTTCACCTGGGTGGGTCTCGGAGCCGGAATTCTCCTCGCGGTGGCGGCGCTGATCCTGTACGTCGCCGACGGCACCTGGCTGCCGGTGCGCGCCGTCGTCGAGGACGTCGACGACCACCGCGTCGTCCGCTGGTTCGACGAGCACGGGGGAGTCAACGAAGCCCCGCTCTCCCCGCACGACGACGCCCGGATCGGCGACGCCGACATGGCCGATGTCTTCGCCCGCCGCGGGTCGGTGCACCGCATGCGGCTGACGCGCTCGTCGCCCCTCGTCCGCTTCGTCGCCCTGCTCGCCGCGGGGGTCCTCGGGCTCGGTGCGGTGGCGTCCGCCCTCTCGATCGTTCTGCTGTTCCTGCGCGGCTGACGAGCACGGCGGTCGCGGCCGCGCGTAGGCTCGGGGCATGAGCCGGGCACTGTTCATCGTCGACGTCCAGAACGATTTCACCGAACGCGGCGCCCTCGGCGTCGTCGGCGGCGACGCCGTCGCGGAACGCATCTCGCGGTACCTCGACACGCACGCCGACGACTACGCGGTCGTCGTCGCCTCGCGCGACTGGCACCACGGCGACGACGACAACGGCGGCCACTTCTCGTCCGAGCCCGACTTCGTCGACACCTGGCCGGTGCACTGCGTCGGGGGCACCTACGGCGCCGACTACGACGAGGTGTTCGACACCCGCCGGGTCACCCATCACCTGAAGAAGGGGCAGGGGAAGCCCGCGTACTCGCTGTTCGAGGGCGTGACCGACGACGGTCGCACCGCCGCCGACATCCTCGACGAGCACGGGATCCGCGACATCGACGTCGTCGGCATCGCCACCGACTACTGCGTCCGCGCCTCCGCTCTCGACGCTCTCGAGGCCGGACGCGCGGTGCGCGTGCTGACCGACCTCGTCGCGGGCGTGCACCCCGATTCCAGCGCCGCGGCCCTCGCCGAGATCGAAACGGCCGGAGCCCGCCTCACTCGCTCCGAGTGACCTCGTCGTCGGCGCGGGGGATCGTGAGGGTCACGGTCGTCCCCGAGCCCAGTTCGCTGGTGATCCGCACGGTGCCGCTGTGCTCCTGCACGATGTGCCGGACGCTGGCCAGACCGATCCCGCTGCCGCCGTCGCGCGCATCCGCCATCCGGCCGCGCTCGCCCTCCTCGAGCACGGTCCGCAGGTCGTCGGGATGGATGCCGCGGCCCCGGTCCCGCACCGACACGGTGGCGCCCTCGTCGGTCTCGTAGACCTCCACCTCGATGACGTCGTCCGAGTACTTCGCGGCGTTCTCGAGGACGTTGGCCACCGCGCGGCGGAGACCGAGGACATCGCCCACGACCGGGACGGCATCCATCTGTCCGTAGGCGACCCGGTCCGGGGCGTCGCCCGGGAGCACGAGGGCGACCGCGCCGCGCGCCACGAGATCGAGAGTGGCGCGGCGACGACCCCGCTCGGGGCGCAAGTTCGCGTCGGCCATGAGCGCCTGGGCCATCGCGACGAGGTGGTCGCTCGCCTCGGCCGCGAGTCGAATGAGCCGATGGTCGGCGGGCAGTTCCTCGGCGACCAGCTCGAGGTAGCCGCGAAGCGCAGTGACCGGCGACAGCAGATCGTGCGCGAAGGTCCGCTGAAGAGCCGCCTGCTCGTCGGTCGACTGCTTCTCGCTCGTGAGGTCGCGCACGATCTTCACGAATCCGAGCACCTGACCCGATTCGCTGCGGATCGCCGAGATCGTCACACTCGCCCAGAACTCGCTGCCGTCCTTGCGCACGCGCCAGCCGACGTCCTCCACATGCCCTTCGCGCTGCGCGGCGGCGAGGAGCTTGTCCGGCAGACCGCGGCGGCGGTCTTCGTCGCGATAGAACCGCGAGAAGTGCTCGCCGACGATCTCGTGCTCCGCGTAGCCCTTGATGAGCTCGGCCCCCACGTTCCACCCGCGCACGATGCCGCCGCCGTCGAGCTTGACGATCGCAAACTGGTCGACCTGACCGTCCCAGTCCGGCGGGAGGGCGCGTCGGAGACTGGCGATGGGTCTCACCTCATCGGATGCGGGTACGGCGGGAAGGTAAGGGATGGCGTCGTCCTCGGCCACGCTCATGCGGGGCGGCCGATGAACGGCGGGATGCTTGCTGAGGGCATGCCCCGATCATGCCCCGCCGTGCGGGCGAAGACCAGCGCTTGACACGGCTCGTTCGCCGGACGTTTCGCGCAATGTCAGCTCACCGTGACCAGCGTGCGCTGCCAGCCGCTGGAACCGTTCGGGGCGATCGCCGCCTGCTCCTGGATCTGCACGTTGCCCTGCTTGTCGGTGGCGCGGACGGTGATGTAGTGCGAGCCGGGCTGCGCGTCCCACTCGAGGACCCACTGCACCCACGACTGGTCGTTGATGGGCGTCGACAGCGTCGCCTGCTGCCAGTCGCCGTCGTCGATGCTCACCTCGACGATCTTCACGCCGATCGGCTGCGCCCACGCCATTCCCGCGATGGGCACCTTGCCGGCCGAGACCGGAGTGCCGATCTTCGGCGTGTCCACGCGGGACGACATCTTGATGGGCGCCTCCGCGGAGTAGCCGCGCGGGGTCCAGTACGCCTCCATCTGGTCGAATCGCGTGACGGTGAGCTTGCTCACCCACTTCGTCGCCGACACGTACCCGTACAGACCGGGCACCACCATGCGCACGGGGAAGCCGTGCTCGAACGGCAGCGGCTCGCCGTTCATGGCCACCGCGAAGATGGCATCCAGGCCGTCGTCGGTGAGGGAGCTCAGGGGAGTGGATGCCGTGAACCCGTCGACGCTCTCGGAGAGCACCATGTCGGCGTCGCCCTGCGGGGACGCCATGCGCAGCACGTCGCGGATCGGCACGCCCTGCCAGATCGCGTTGCCGACGAGCCCGCCGCCGACCTCGTTCGACACGCACGTGAGGGTCACGCCGTACTCGTCGAGGCCCATGTTGACGAGGTCGTCGAAGGACAGCTCGATCGGCTTGTCGACCATGCCGTCGATGGTCAGGCGCCACGTCGACGGGTCGACGTTCGGCACGGTGAGGGCGGTGTCGACGCGGTAGAAATCGGCGTTGGGCGTGATGATCGGCGACAGGCCCGGGACGTCGAGCGACGCGCCCTCGGGGACGGTGACGGTGCTGCGCGTGGCCGGGAGGCGCAGCGCGTCGCGGGCTGCGGCGACCGACGCCGTGGCCGCGTTGACCACGCGCGCGCCCACGCCGACGACGACGGCGGTCGCGGCGGCGATGCCGGACAGCAGGAAGAAGCCGCGGCGGTCGACCCCGGCCGCGGTGGCGTCGCCCTCGGCGGCCGCGGAGGACCAGCGCCGCAGGCGACGGCTCAGGATGACGAGAAGGGCGACGCCGACGACGGTGCCGAGCACCGGCGGCAGCCACGCGAGCGCGGTGGCTCCGGCGCGCGTGACGATCGCGGCGGTGGCCAGGGCGCCCCCGACACCGAGCAGGATCGCGCCGACCGGGCGGAAGCGGTACTCCAGCACTCCGGCGACCGCCGCGGCGACGGCGGCTCCGAGGCCGACGCCGGCGAGCAGGGCGATCTTGTCGGACTCGCCGAAGACGGTGATCGCGAGCTCTTTCAACGGGCGCGGCACGATGTCGACGATGAACGACCCGACGGCGAGCACCGGGCTGGCCGATCGAGCCACGAGCACGGCGAACAGCTCGGCGACGGCCAGCAGCGCGGCCGCCGACACGAGTCCCGCCAGAGAGGCCCAGAACCAGCCTCGCGGACGCCGGACGGTGGTCGGCTCGTCGGTGCGGGCCGCGGTGTCGGTGGTCATGGCATCCCTCTTCCTCGTCGACGACGCACAGAGCACCGCCATATGGGTGATTCGGAGCGGGAGGCGGAACGGATGCCGCGGCCTCAGCCGATCTCGCGGGCGTCGAGTTCGCGCAGCGCCCGCCGCATGCTGGAGACGCTGCCGAACCCGGCGTCGCGCGCGACACGCGCGATCCCGCTCGCCCGGCCGGCGTCGGATTCCCTCAGCGATCGCGCCGTCCGGGCGCGCGCGACCCGCAGTTCGTTCGCGATCGACGTGCCCTCGGCCGACAGGGTCCTCTGGACGGTCCGCAGGGGGATGCCCAGAGCGTCGGCGACGCCCGCGGGGGTCAGCTCGGGATCGGTGTGCAGGGCGGCGATCAGGGCGCGCACGCGCGCGAGCAGGGGGACGGGGTCGGCGTCGTCGGTTTCGACGTCGTGCGGGAGGTGAACGGCGCTGCGCCCCAGCACGTGCAGGAAGTCCAGAACCCGGGGGTCGAGGCTGACGGTGCCCGCCTCCACGAGGTCGAAGGCCTGGGTCAGCCCGGCGATGAGGGGGAGCCCGACGAGCCTGTTGACGGCGAGACGACGGATCGACGGCGTCGGTTCGTCCGCGCGCAGTCCCATCTCCTCGATGACGCAGGCTTGGGACACCGCGACGATGACGTCGGTGGGAATCGGCGTCGAGATCTCTACTCTCGGCTCGTTGACGATGACCACCTCGTGGACCTGCGCCCCGGACGTCTCCGACCCGACGGTCACGTCGATGGGAAGCGACAGCGTGGAGAAGAGGAACACCTCGTCGCGCTGCGGCTCGAGCAGGGTGAGGGTCACTCGTGTCACGTTGCGGAGACGGTAGATGTCGGTGCGGCGGATGACCAGATGGCCGAGGGAGACCTTCCCTCCCTCGGGCACGCGGATCGCGAGGTTCTCCGTATAACGGACATTCTGTGCGCGATCCAACATTCTCTCTCCACTCTTCCGACCCTCTAGCATTCCAACCAACCGGCGTCGGCGAGGGCATCCCGTAATGCTTGGCGATTCCCCGTGTATCGGTCACGGAGCTTGCGGCGGATGTTGCGCAGGTGCACGTTGACGGTGTTCACGCTGATGCCCAGTCGTCGCGCCGCCGCCGCCGTGTCGAGGGGGGTGTCGCCGCACAGGAGACGGACGACGGCCTTCTCGCGTTCGGTGAGCGCCGAGGCTTCGGGGTCGGTGGCGTGATGCCATCCGGCCAGAGCCGTCGTGTGGAAACCGCTCGACGCCGATGACCGGGTCAATCCGCGTCGGACCAGGTCGACGAGGCCCCGCACGTCGTCCCGCGCGTCGACGGTGGCCCACACTCCGAAGCGGTCCGCCGTTTCGAGGATGTCGGCCGATCGCTCCGCCCCGTCGTACCGCAGGATCACGCGGCTCGACCCCGAACTCAGCGCGCGCAGCGTGCGGGGGAGGGTGCGCGAGTCCTCGTGCTCGGCCATCAGGAGGGTGACCCGCGCCGGATGGGGTTCGACCGGCGGACCCGCCACGACGGGGCGCCGCAGGGCGGCGCGCAAGTACTCGGCCATGAGGGTCGCGGCCATCCTGTGGGAGCTCGCGGCCCAGACGGCCGATTCATTCGTGGTTCGCGCGGTGGACATGGCTTGTTACGCTCCCGATGTGGGGCACGGGGAGCAGGTCCGGGGATCGACCGTCGACGTCGTCGACGATCTGTTGTCGATCGGTCCGGCGGTGCGGGCCGCGATCACGCTGGGACACACGTCGGTCGAGGTGGGCGCGGTGACCTCCTCGTGGGCCCAGTACGTCACCTCCATCGAGAGCGTTGCCCGATGCGTCATCGTCCGCGCCGAGCTGATGGACCACGTGCCGACGGCGCTGAAGGTCCGTGCGCTGCGTTCGGCGGGCGCGCGTCCCGTCGTCGTGGGGAACCGTCCGTCTCCGCGGCACCGCGCGCGCCTCCTCGACGTCGGGGCTGCCGCCGTCCTCACGCGCGACCACGACCTCTCCGACCTGCTCGACTGCCTCGACGGGTCGGAGCCTGCCGTCGCGGCGGAGCGGGCGATCCGGCCCCTGCTCAGCCAGGCGCGGCTATCCGATCGGCAGTTGCAGCTGGCCTGTCTGTTCGCCGGGCGGGGAGCGCCCTCCGCGGAGTGGCTGGCCCGCTGGCTGGGGCTGCCCGTGTCGTCGGTGCGCACGCACCTGCAGCGGGCCCGACGGGCGTTGGGAGCGGCGAATCGCGAGGAGCTGCGTGCGCGGCTCATCGAGGAGGGCTGGATGGACGCGCCGTGAGGGCGCGCGCGGATGCTCATCCCTTCCCCACCGCCTCGCGGCCGCCGGAGGGGATGCCGGACATCTCGGGGCACCCCGCGCCGACCGCTCTGATCGCGACGCACGGGTACGCCCACGCGCCGGTCACGACGACCACCCGGCGCGGTTCGCGCCGGTCTCCGACCTCGCGGTTCCCCGTCGATCGTCGCATCCGTCCCCCCGTTCCCCGTGGGCGGGAAGACGTGGCTCCTTCCACGGGGGAAGGGGACGAGTCCAACCGCACCTTTCGTGATCTTTCCGCGTCGGGAGCCGGCCCGGACCGGTGGCGTGGTGTGCATCGAATCTGGCGCGTACTGGTGCGGAATCGGTGGATCCGACCGTCCGCGCAACGACGGAGCCCCCGTCCGTCCCGTCGGCGAACGGAACGGACGGGGGCCCTGTGCGCTCACGCCGGGGTGGCGGTGCCGGTGAAGTTGATGGTGCCGGTGCCGCCGAGGAAGGAGGGGGTCACGACGCCGACCCCCCAGACGTCGAGGGTGTACGTCAGCGTGACGGGGCACGTGATCTCGATCAGCGACGGAAGACCGACCAGGATCACGTTCGCCTCGACGACGATCTTCGTGGGGCGGCGCGGGTTGCTGTTGAGCACGTAGGTGCCGCTGGGGAAGCTGAGGTTGCTGAACAGGAGGGTCCCGGGCAGAGCGCCGATCTGGCCGAACGTGCCGGTGCCGGCGGTGAGGCCCGTGCCGCTGTGCGTCGTGCCGTCGCTCATCGTGAGCGTCGCGCTCGTGGGGATGATCGTGTAGAGCGGCTGGAAGAGCGTCAGGTCGCAGCCGCGGGAGTCGAGCCCCAGCGCGCCCACGAAGGCCAGGGCGCCCGTATTGCCGACGACGACGGCCTGCGTCGTGACGGCGCCGAGCACGCCCGCGGTGAGGCAGGGCGGACAGGTCGGGCCCGTCGAAGCGGAAGCCAGCGGCGTGGCGACGGCCATCGCGACGATCGGGGCCGACCACGCGGCGCCCTTCAGAACGGTACGACGGTCGAGCCCGGTCGATGCCTCGGACATGGTGATCCCCCAGAGAGTGCGGTGTGACGGTCGATGGCCGACCGGTACCGCGACGCTAGGGGGGTGCGGAAAAGAGGGGAGGGGATGTCTACACGATGATTAGTTCACAGGTCGACACCGTCGAGAGGCTGCGGCTGCTGCGCCGCGACGGCCTCCTCGATGCCCCGGACCAGCGCGAAGATCTGCTCGGAACCGCGCACCGGGTCGGCGGGGATGGTGCCGTCGGCGGCGATCAGGAGCGCCGACGGGGTGTTCTGAAGCCCGAGCAGCCGCGCCACGGCGCCGGCATCGTCCCAGAGGCGCGGGCGGTCGAGTGTTCCGTCGGCGGGCGTGCGTTCGAGGAGGCGTACACGCACGCGGTCGGCGATGAGGTCGCCGTCGCGCAGGGTCTCGATGACGGTGGCACACGGGCTGCATCCGGTCTTCACGTTGATCAGGAGCACCGGACCCCCCGCGACGACTCCGCGCAG
Organism: Microbacterium sp. IEGM 1404; assembly: GCF_030056775.1. Lineage (NCBI taxonomy): Bacteria > Bacillati > Actinomycetota > Actinomycetes > Micrococcales > Microbacteriaceae > Microbacterium > Microbacterium sp. IEGM 1404. The sequence continues at coordinate 96,236 of NZ_JASHKP010000001.1, forward strand.
ATCGACCTCACGGCCGACGCTGTCGCGCACCGTCGCCTCGGGCACCTCCAGCACGCGATCCTCGAAGGTCTCGGCGTCCTTCGGGAGGGCGGGGCCGAGGGTGATGAGCGCCGTGACGACGGCCGTGGTGAGGACGGCCGTCACGATCGCGAGCAGCTCGTCGGGAGCTGTCTGCAGGGCCTGCGTGACGGGGGCCGTCGTCAACGGATCGGATGCCACCGTCGCCAGCGACAGCGCCAGGAGCACCGCGTTGCGTGCGACCGAGCGTCCGCTGAGCACCTGGGTCGCGCCGAAGCAGTTGCAGGAGACCGCCTGCCCCGACCGGACGACCCGGACGACCAGTGCGGTCAAGACGGCCATGAGCGCCGCACCGCCCGCCGCGGCGATCCACCACGCGGGCGCCGGCAGCACCAGCAGGGCGATTCCCAGGACGATCTCGGCGATCGGATACAGCCGCGCGACGGCGTCGTTGCGCAGGATCGAGGGCAGCCCGAGGGCGGTGATCGTCTCCCGCGTGGTCGCGATGCCGCGGATCTTGGTGGCGCCGCTCACGAGGAAAGCTGCGCCGACCACGATCGTCGCGACGAGGTGGAGAATGGCCCAGGCTGTCATTCCTGGAAGCATAGGCGGCGGGGGCGGCCGCGGACCGCGGCTCACCCCCGCCGGGATCACCCGCGCGTGATGTCGGTGATGCGGCCCTTCGCGAGACGCAGCCGTCGACGCGCACGCCGCGCGACCGCCGAGTCGTGCGTGACCATGATGAGCGTGAGCCCCTCGGCGTTCAGCGCTTCGAGGACCGTGAGGATCTCATCGCGCATGTGCTCGTCGAGGTTGCCCGTGGGCTCGTCGGCCAGCAGCACGCGGGGCCGCTTGGCCACGGCCCGCGCGATCGCGACGCGCTGCTGCTGTCCGCCCGAGAGCTCGGTCGGGCGATGGTCGCCCCGGTCGGCGAGGCCCACGCGCTCGAGCGCCTCCGTGACGCGCCGACGACGCTCGTCGCGATCGAGGCCGAGCGGCTCGAGCCCCATGTCGACGTTCTCGGCCGCCGTGAGGGTGGGGATGAGGTTGAAGCCCTGGAACACGAATCCGATCTCGGCCGCGCGCACACGGCCCAGCTCGGTGTGGGAGGCCCGGGCGATGTCCAGGTCGCCGAGGCGCACACTGCCGTCGGTCGGACGGTCGAGCGCCCCGAGCATCTGCAACAGCGTCGACTTGCCCCCGCCCGTCGGGCCCTGGATCGTGACGAAATCGCCTGCCGTGATCTCGAGGTCGATCCCGTCCAGCGCCTTCACGATGCGCTCGCGCTGCCGGTAGGTGCGCGTGACGCCCTCCAGGCGGTAGGCCGGTGTCGGCACGACGGGGTCGGGGGAAAGGGGCGGAATACCGGTCATGGTCATGATGTCTCCCTGCGGATGAGGTGGGAACGGATGCCGGTCACGCGACCGAGCGGAGGGCGGCGGCGGGGCTGAGCCGTGCGGCGCGCCAGCCGCCGATGGCGCAGGCGAAGACGCCGCCGAGGACGGCGATCCCGACCGCCGCGACGACGACGGTGGGGGTGATGGGGGCGTTGAGCACGATGTCGGTGGCCTGCGACGCGGCCTGGCCGAAGCCGCCGCCGCCGCCCATCCCCGGTCCGCCCTGGCCGCCCTGACCGCCGGGGCCCGTGGCACCGGTCGAGGAAGCGGCGACCGAGATGGTGGGGGAGATGACGTTGACGAGCAGGATGCCGCCGAGCCCCAGGATCAGTCCCGCGGCACCGCCGATCAGCCCCTGCACGAGCGATTCGCCCGCGACCTGACGCACGACGCGGCCGTTGGACCAGCCGATCGCCTTGAGCGTGCCGAACTCCCGGGTGCGGCGGGAGACGCCGGAGAGGGTGAAGAGCACCGCCAGCGCCACGGCGACGGCCAGCACGACGATCGACAGCCAGGTGCCGAGGTTCGAGATCAGCGAGGACGCGCTGGACAGCGAGCCCGAGACCGTCGACGCGAGCTCCGACTGCGAGCTCACCGTCGCGTCCGGCAGAGCGGCCGTGACCTCGGCCTGCACCGTGTCGATGGCATCCGCGGAGTCCGCCTGCACGTAGACGGTGGAGACGACCGCGCCCACGCCGGCGAGCGACTGCGCGACATCGAGGGGGAGGTACACGTTCGCGGCGGTGTCGGCCTCAGCCGAGGCGGAGGCGACGATGCCGACGATCTCCATCGTGGTGCCGCCGACGTCGATCGTCCCGCCGACGGTGAGGCTGTTGGTGGTGGCGTAGGTCGCGTCGACCAGGGCGACGTCGGTCCCGGCGTCGGAGGCGGCGAGAGCTCGGCCGTCCGAGACCGTGACGGAGGTCAGCGGACCCACGGTCGCGGAGGGATCCACGCCGAGCACGCTGAAGGAGTTGATGTCGAACGCGCTGCCACCGTCACCGCCCGGTCCGCCGGACGGGGGTTCGCCCATGCCGCCGCCCTGCGCGCCGTCGGTGCTCGTGCCCGAGTCGGCGCTGCGGTCGGGGATCTCCCCCGAGAACGTGGTGTTGGTGAGTGCGAGGGCACCCGTGGCGGAGGCCACGCCGTCGAGTCCGGCCACGGTCGTCACGGTCGAGGCATCCAGCGTTCCGCGCATCATGTCCGTCATGAGCCGCGACTGGCTGAGCGACGTCGTGCCGTCGGAGGTGGATCCGTCGTCGGCGCCGAAATCGAATCGCGGGCCGCTGTCGCCTTCGCCGGGCTGGGTCTGCGCCCCGGTGACGGTGAGGTCGGTGCCCACGCCGTACACCGACGAGAGCGCCTGGGCTTGCGCGTCGCGCACCCCCGCGGAGAGGGCGTTGACGACGATCACCAGCGCGATCGCGACGGCCAGTCCGACGGCCACGATCACGGTCTGTTTGGTGCGGCCCGCGAGTTCGCGCCGCAGGTACGTCCAGTACATGGTTCTCCTTCCCGGCGCGGAGTGCGGCCGTGGCCCCGAAAGTAGGGACGGCGCCCTCATCGATCCCTCACGCTTCCTATGCGAGCGGTATGTCCGTCCTCCCGGCGGTCGATCCGCGGTCACCGCCTCGCACAGCAGGCGCATAGACATCGCAAAGACGGCGCATCGGATCGGTGAGTGCTGCTCTTGTCGGGCCTCGTGAGCATGGGGTCATCGAAAGGAGGCACCGATGAGTGCTCTGCAGAGAATGTGGCTCCGCACCCGGGTCGCCACAGCCATGGTCGCGGCCCTCAGCGCGGGTGCCGTGGCGGTCATCGCCACCGGGGTGGTCGACGGCTCCTCGGCGACCGAGGCGGCGACGTCGTCCACCACCACGTCCGACACCGCCGTGTCGACCGCGACGCCGACGCCGTCGGCATCCGCGACCGCTGAAACGTCGGACGCCGCGACGACCGACACCTCCGCGACGACCGACACCTCCGCGACGACGGATGCCACGACGACCGACACCACCGGCGGCACCGCGGCCGAGTCGAGCTCGGGGGCGTCCACCTCGGACAGCTCGACCGGTTCGTCCTCCGGATCGGTCTCGTCGTCGCAGTCCACGCAGTCCGACGCCACCTCGAGCGGGTCATGATGCGCGCCTCCTCCCTGTGGAGCCTCTGGTCCACCGATGCCGTCCTCGTCGTCGACGGCGACACGGAACGGCTGCCGCGCGGCATCCGCGACATCGACGAGCTGCGCGACGCCGCCCGCGAGATCGCCGACCGCGAGCTCGCCCTCGTCGATGCGGCCCTCAACCGCTTCCGCGGCGATAGCGAGCTGAACCGCATCGCCGCCGACCTGCCGACCGGAGCCCCGATCAGCGCGCTACTCACCGAGTACGTCGGCGCGGCCCTCGACGCCGCCCGCCTCACCGAGGGAGCCGTCGATCCGACCCTCGGCCGCCACCTGAGCGCGCTCGGCTACGACCGCGACATCGAGCTCGTCCTCGACGACGACCGGCCGGTGCGCGCCATCGCGACGGACGTCGCCGGATGGCAGCGGGTGGAGCTGCGGGGTCGACGCCTCCGCGTGCCGGCGGACCGAACGCTCGACCTCGGCGCCACGGCCAAAGCGCTCGCCGCGGACCGGGTGGCGGCGACCATCGCCGCGCGTCTCGACTGCTCGGTGCTGCTGTCGCTCGGCGGAGACGTGTCCACGGCCGGCCCCGAGCCGCGCGACGGATGGCACGTGCGCGTCCAGGACCTCCCCGACGAGCCGGCGACGACCGTGCGGGTGACAGCGGGCCACGCCGTGGCCACGTCGAGCACGCTGCGGCGGCGGTGGCTCCGCGGCGGCGAGACGATGCACCACATCGTCGATCCCCGCACGGGGCTGCCCGCGGATCCGATCTGGCGCACCGTGACGGTCGCGGCATCGCGCTGCGTCCTCGCCAACGCGTACGCCACCGCCGCGATCGTCCGCGGCGCCTCGGCCCGCGAATGGCTGGCCGACCGCGCGCCCGCACGACTGGTGGACCACCAGGGTCGGGTGCACACCGTCGGCGGCTGGCCGGCGGAGGACGCACCCGCGCACGCCGCGAGGGAGGCGATGAGCCGTGGATGAGGCGCTGTGGGCCCTCGGGCGCGGCACCGGGGTCGTCGGACTCGTGCTGTTGAGCCTCGCCGTCGTCGGCGGGATCGTCGTCCGCTCCGGCGCCCCGCTGCCGGGCCTCGGGCGATTCGGTGCGGCACGCCTGCACCGCGACATCGCGCTCCTCGCGACGGTGTTCATCGGCATCCACCTGGTCTCGCTGCTCTTCGACAGCTACGCCCAGTTGGACGTCGTCGACTTCTTCGTGCCCTTCCTCGCGGCGTACCGGCCCGTGTGGCTCGGACTCGGCACGCTCGCGATCGACCTCGTGCTGGCGGTGGTGGTGACCGCGTTGCTGCGGCACCGGATCGGTGCCCGCGTGTTCCGTTTCGTCCACCGCGGCACCTACCTGCTGTGGCCGCTGGCCCTCGCCCACGCGATCGGCGCGGGAACGGATGCCGCCGAGCCCTGGTTCCTCGTGACGGTCGCGGCGTGCGCTGTGGCGGTCGCGGCGGCGGTGTCGTGGCGTCTGGTCCTCCGGGCCCGCGAGCGCCGCGCCGCCGATCCCGTCGCCCCGGTCGAACGTCCGCGTGCACGGGTGGGGGTGGCCTCGTGACCGCGTCGCGCCTCCTGTCGGCCACCGGTCCCGACCTCGCCGCCCACGTCGCGGCGTTCGGTGCCCGTCCGTCGCCGTCCCTCGACCGCCTCCTCGGCGAGCTCGAGAGCGCGGGGCTGGAGGGGCGCGGCGGGGCCGGATTCCCCGTCCACCGCAAACTCGCCGCCGTCGCTCGGGCCGCGGTGCTCGGCGGGGCCCCGATCGTCGTCGGCAACGGCAGCGAGGGCGAGCCGCTCAGCGCGAAGGACCGGGTGCTGCTGCAACGCGCCCCGCACCTGGTCATCGATGGACTGCTGATCTGCGCCGAGGCGTTGGGCGCCGACGAGGCCCACCTCGTGGTGCATGCCGATGCGCGACCCGCGGTCGAGAAGGCCCTGGTCGAACGGCGGGATGCCGCGATCGTCCGGGTGCACGTGGCCGATCACGGTTTCGTCGGGGGCGAGGCCTCGGCGCTCGTCGCCGGTGTGTCCGGGCGCCCCGGTGTGCCCTCCGACCGGGTCGTCCGTCTCGCCGAGCGGGGCCTGCGCCGCCGGCCGACGCTCGTGCAGAACGTCGAGTCGCTCGCCCAGGTGGCGGTGATCGTGCGCGGCGGCGCCGAGGCGCACCGGCGTCTCGGCCGCGCCGGCGACGCCGGCACCCGGCTGGTGAGCGTCAGCGCGCCCGGAGCGGCGCCGATCGTGTTCGAGGTCGAGGGCGGAACGCCGATCACCGAGATCCTGGCCGCGGCCGGGGTCCTGCACGAGCCGGCGGCCGTCCTGGTCGGAGGATTCCACGGCACGTGGCTCCCACCCGAGGCGCTCGACGCGCCCCTCTCGCCCCGCGGCCTCGACGAATGGGGGGCGTCGCCCGGCGCCGGCGTGCTCCACGTCGTCTCCCACGGCGACTGCGGCATCCGTGGGACGGCCGACATGCTCGCCTTCCTCGCCGCGGCGTCCGCCCGGCAGTGCGGGCCGTGCCTGAACGGCCTGCCCGCGATCGCCGCGTCGATGCGGGCGCTCGCCGCGGGGCGGGACACCCGGGACGAACTGCGGCGCATCGCCGGCCTCGTCGACGGTCGGGGCGCCTGCGCGCACCCCGACGGGACCGTCCGACTGCTGCGGAGCGCGCTGACGGTGTTCGCGGACGATGCGCAGGCCCACACGGAGGGGCGCTGCCGCGCCGGAAGAAGGGTGAGGTCATGACGAAGAACCTGCACGTGGACTGGACCGCCTGCACGGGGCGCGGGGTCTGCGCGGAGCTGCTGGCGGGCGTGGTGCGCACCGACGACTGGGGGTACCCGCTCGCCGAAGGCGGAACCGACATCGTCGTCCCCGCGGGCCGCGAACGCGACGCCCGGGATGCCGTCGCCCTGTGCCCGCGCCTGGCCCTGACCTGGAGAGGCTGATGTCGGCGCGGTCGGCTCGCCCCACCCCCGTGGAGAGGGCATGCTGATCCCCATGGTCATCGCACGGCATCCGCTCACCCGCCCCGACGGATCACCGATCCGTGCCCTCGTGGTCGACGACGAGGTCAACCTCGGCGAACTGCTGCGCATGGCGATGGCGAACGAGGGCTGGGAGGCGCGGGCGGTCACGAACGGCCGGGAGGCCCTCGACGTCATCCGCGAGTTCGACCCCGACCTGCTCGTGCTCGACGTCATGATGCCCGGTATCGACGGCGTCGAGCTGCTCACCCGCGTCCGCGCCGGCGGCAACGACGTGCCCGTGCTCTTCCTCACCGCGAAGGATGCCGTGGAGGACCGCATCGCCGGGATCGCGGCCGGCGGCGACGACTACGTCACCAAGCCCTTCAACCTCGAGGAGGTCGTGCTGCGCCTGCGCGGCATGGCCCGCCGTCACGTGGCCGCCGCGGCCGAAGCCGACAGCCTCCTGCGGGTGGGCGACCTGTCCCTCGACGAGGACGCCTACGAGGTCCAGCGGGCCGGGGTCGCCATCAAACTCACCGCGAAGGAGTTCGAACTGCTCCGCTACCTCATGCAGAACGCGCGCCGGGTCGTGAGCAAGACGCAGATCCTCGACACCGTGTGGGGGTACGACTTCGGCGGCAGCAGCGGGGTGGTGGAGATCTACATCTCGTATCTGCGGCGGAAGATCGACGCGCTCGGAGAACCGTTGATCCACACCGTGCGCGGTGTCGGGTACACCATCAAGTCCTCATGACCCGCCGGCCGCTGACGCTGCAGAGGGCCCTCGTGATCGGCGCGAGTGCCCTCGTCGCCGTCGCCCTCCTGATCATGGGCGTTGCCACCCTCACGGCGCTCCGCGCGTTCGTCTACGACCGCCTCGACGAGCAGGTCCAGGGCGGTCTGATGATGGTGGGGGGACAGCGCGACGGCGGGCACGGACAGTTCTCCGGCACCGATGCCGGCGCGTCTCCGGCACCGGGTCCCAGCCCCTCCAGCACGAGCGGGTCGGGAGGACGGGGGCCGTCGCCGCGCGTCGGTTCGCTGCAGCTCGTCGTCGCCGCGGACGGAAGCGTCCAGTCCTCCAGCTACACGCAATCGGACGGAACGGTCGTCACCCTCTCGACCGACCAGGTCGCGATCCTCCGGGCCGACGTCCCGACCGACGGGGTGCCCGTCACGGCGGACCTCGGCGGCGACCTCGGGGCGTTCCGCGTCGCGGCGCGGGACTCGGACGGATCGACCGTGTTCTCGGGGATCTCGCTCGCCGATTCGGCCGCGACGACGACGGCGTTGACGACCATCCTCGTCGCGGTGGGCGCGGTGACCTTGCTCGCGGCGATCGCGGGGCTGTCCGTCCTCGTCCGCCGGGCCCTGCGTCCCCTGGACCGCGTGGCCGCGGTCGCGCAGCGCGTGTCGGGACTCTCCCTCGGCCGCGGCGACGTCGACATCCCCGACCGGGTCGCCCAGTCCGACACCGACACCCGGACCGAGGTCGGACGGGTGGGCGCGTCGTTGAACGACCTGCTCGGGCACGTGCAGGCCGCGCTCGCCGCGCGGGCGCACAGCGAGAACGAGCTGCGGCGATTCATCGCGGATGCCAGCCACGAACTGCGCACGCCCCTGGCCAGCGTCCGCGGCTACGCGCAGCTGACGCTCTCGGGGCCGGAACCGATGTCGTCGACGCAGCAGCGCTCGCTCGAGCGCATCGAGTCGGAGTCGCGGCGCATGGGGACCCTCGTCGAGGACCTCCTGCTCCTCGCCCGGCTCGACGCGGGCCAGCGGCTGCGGGTGGACGACGTCGAGCTGCCGCTGCTGGCGATCGACGCCGTCAGCGACGCGCAGGCCGTCGACCGGGAGCGGGAGTGGCGGCTGGACGTCGCGTCGGACGACCCGCTGACCGTTCCGGGTGACGAGGATCGGCTGCGCCAGGTGGTCGCGAATCTGCTGCGCAACGCCCACACCCACACGCCGCCCGGGACCGTCGTGACGACCTCGATCCGCCGCGAGGGCGACGAGGCCGTCCTGAGCGTGACCGACACCGGCCCCGGGATCGACCCGGTCGTGGCCGACACCCTGTTCGAGCGCTTCGCGCGGGGGGATCGGGCGCGCAATCGCGACGCGGGGAGCACGGGACTCGGGCTCTCGATCGCGCAGGCGATCGTGCTCGCGCACGGCGGTTCGCTCGCGGTGCGGAGCCGACCGGGGGAGACGACCTTCACCGTGCGGCTGCCCGCGTTCCGGTCTTCCCCCGTCACAGCGGACGCATAGCGTTCCACAGCCCACGCCGAGGAGCGGGGAGGGACCGGTTAGTGCCCCGTCCGTAGACAGGGGGCATGGACAACGCACCCCGCCTCCCCGGATCCCCGGGCGATCGAGAGCCCGCTGCGGGCGCCTCGCCCGACCCGTCGACGCCGGCCCCCGACGCCGCCGCCGGCCGGCAGCGGGCCGGCGGCCGGGTCGTCACCCGGCGCACCGTCCTCCTGGGCGGTGCGGCGGCGCTCGTCGCCGTCGGCGGCGGAGCGTGGTGGGCGGCCGACCGGTTCCTCATCCCGCACGTCCAGGTCGCCGACGTCTCGTCCTACGAGGCGGAGCACGTCAGCTCCGCGGCGAGCGCCGCCGCCGACGCCGCGCGACCGCGACGGCCTCGGCCGAGACCACGCTGACCGACACCTCGTTCAGCGACGGCGCGACATCCATCGCCCTCTCCACCGTCTCGACCGGGTCGGGTTCGTCGGCCCTCACCTACTACGTGGCCGAGGTGACCCTGGGGGATGCCACGGCTCTGCGCTCGGCCTTCGCCGACGACCAGTTCGGCGAGAACATCATCCAGACCACGAGCGAGATCGCGGAGGCGCACGGCGCCGTGTTCGCCATCAACGGCGACTACTACGGGTTCCGCTCGACGGGGATCGAGATCCGCAACGGCGTGGTCTACCGCGACGAGCCCGCACGTCAGGGGCTCGCGTTCTTCCTCGACGGGCACGTCGAGGTCTACGACGAGACGCAGACCTCCGCCGACGCCCTCGTCGCCGCCGGGGTATGGAACACCCTCAGCTTCGGACCGGCGATCGTCGAGAACGGCACGGCGGTTGCGGGGATCGACGCCGTGGAGATCGATACGAACGTCGGCAACCACTCGATCCAGGGGGATCAGCCGCGCACGGCCATCGGTGTGCGGGGCGACAACGACCTCGTGTTCGTCGTCGTGGACGGCCGTCAGTCCGGCTACAGCGACGGCGTCACGCTCCCGGAGCTCGCCGACATCCTGATCTCGCTGGGCGCCACGACGGCCTACAACCTCGACGGCGGCGGCAGCTCGACGATGTACTTCAACGGCAGGGTCGTCAACTCCCCGTCCAACGGCGGCGAGCGCGGCACGAGCGACATCCTGTACGTGGCGGGCTGACCGGTGTTCGTCCTGATCCCCGCCTTCGAGCCCGGTCCCGCGCTCCCCGGCCTGGTCGCCGATCTGCGGCGCACCGATCCCGATCTCGATGTCCTCGTCGTCGACGACGGGAGCGGCCCGGGGTTCGCCGAGGTGTTCGCGGCCGCGCGGGAGGCGGGCGCCCGGGTCGTGACGCACGAGGCCAACCGCGGCAAGGGCGCGGCCCTGAAGACCGGGCTGGCCGACATCGCCGTCCACTTCCCGGATGCCGATGTCGTCACGGCCGACGCCGACGGCCAGCACACGCCGTCCGACGTGCTCCGCGTGGCCGACGCGCTCCGTGAGGACGCCGGGCGCGGTCGGAGCGCTCTCGTTCTCGGGGTCCGGGATTTCGGTGGCGACGTGCCGCTGCGCAGCAGGGTCGGCAACGCGGTCGCGCGGAGCCTGTTCCGCGTCGCCACGGGGCGCCGCGTGACCGACACGCAGACGGGCCTGCGCGGCATCCCCGCCGACCGGATCCCCTGGGCCCTCGGCATCCCGGGGGAAGGGTTCGAGTACGAGCAACGCGTGCTCCTGCGTCTGGCGCCCGACGGGGTGGCGGTGCGGGAGGTGCCGATCGCGACGGTGTATCTCGCGCGCAACGCCTCCAGCCACTTCCGTCCCGTGCGGGATTCGCTGCGGGTGCTGATGCCGGTGCTGCTGTTCGCCTCGTCGTCGCTCGCGGCGTTCGTCGTCGACACGATCGCCCTCTTCGTCCTCGACCTCGTGACGGGGTGGCTGGTGCCCTCGATCATCGCCGCCCGCATCCTCTCGGCGACCGTGAACTTCGTCGTCAACCGCCGCGTGGTCTTCCGCGCCCGTGACCAGGCGGTGACGGGACAGGCCGTGCGCTACGGCGTGCTGGCGCTGGCGCTCCTGGCCTCGAACATCGCGTGGATGTCCTTCCTCACCGAGAACGGGCTCGCCCTGCTTCCGGCGAAGGTCGTCACCGAGGGCGTCCTCTTCGTCTTGAGCTACGGCGTGCAACGCGCGCTCGTCTTCCCTCGCGCGGATGCCGCGCCGCCCGCCCGCACCGTCCGCGTCGACACGGCCCCCCTCGTGACCGCGGATCCGGATGCCATGACCACCACACCCACCACAGGGAGAATCCGATGACCACCACCGCCCTTCTGCTGGCGGCGACCGATCTCGTCGCCGCCGTCGTCCTCAGCGCCGTGTACTTCCACCGCCACCGCCGTCGCGACCTCGTGGTCGCGTTCCTCGGGGTGAACGTGGGCGTGCTCGCCGTCGCGTCCGTGCTCGGCACGGCCGAGGTCGCGCTGGGTCTCGGACTGGGGCTGTTCGGGGTGCTGTCGATCATCCGGTTGCGCTCGAGCGAGATCAGCCAGCGCGAGGTCGCCTACTATTTCGCGGCTCTGGCCATCGGCCTCATCTGCGGACTGCCTCACACCGACCCGGCGACCCCGTTGCTGCTGGTAGGACTGATCGTCGCCGTCCTGGCGATCGCCGACCACCCGCGTCTGCTGTCGCGCGCGCGGCACCAGACGGTGCACCTGGACCGGGCGATCGCCGATGAGGCGGAGCTGCGGGCGGAGCTCGGTCGTCTGCTCGGCGGCGAGGTGACCGCGCTGACGGTGCAGCAGCTGGATCTCGTGGATGACACCACGCTCGTGGACGTGCGGTACCGGGTGCGCCCCGCCGGGGCTCCCGTCGCGTCGCGGGTCGATCCCGCACTGGGCTCCGAGGTGCGGGCGGCGGCGCCCGCCGACACCGGCTTCGCCGACCTCCTCGGCGGTGGCCGATGAGCGCCCGCGAGCGCGTCGGCGCCGCGCTGGAGGTCCTGCCGCCGGTGTCGCTCGAAGAACTCACCGAGGATGCCGCTCTGCTCACGCGCGTGGATCGCAAGTACCTCGTGCCCCTGGCCGCCGCGGGGGAGCTGCTGGAGGAGCTCGGCCGGAGAGCGGACGCGCCGCGGGTGCTCGAGATCGACGCCCGGCGCGAGATGGCGTACCGGTCGGTGTACTTCGACACCCCCGACCTGCTCAGTTTCCGGCTCGCGGCGCACGGGCGCCGGCGGCGGTTCAAGCTGCGCACGCGCTCGTACCTGGACACCGGGTCGACGTTCCTCGAGATGAAGACGCGGGGAGCGCGGGGCGCGACGCAGAAGGATCGCGACGCCTACCCGGCGGCCGTGCCCGACCGTCTCACGGCGGCGGCGCGCGACGAGGTCGCTCTCGCCCTGGATGCCATCGGCATCCCCGCCACGCGCGCCGACGACCTCGACTCCCGGCTCCAGACCCGGTACCGGCGAGCGACCCTGCTCCTGCCCGGTGACGGGGGAGCGCCGTCCTCCCGGGCGACCGTCGACCTCGACCTCGAGTGGATCGATGCGGTCGGCGGCGGGTTCACCCTGCCGCGCTTCGCGATCGTGGAGACGAAGTCGCCGGGGCGCGCCGGACGCCTCGACCGTGCGCTGTGGCGCGCGGGTCACCGGCCGTCGCGCATCAGCAAGTACGCCACGGGCCTCGCCGCCCTGCATCAGGATCTGCCCCGCAATCGCTGGGCGAGGGTGCTCGCGGGTCCCCTCGCCTCCGCCGTCCCCACCCCCGACCCCGACCGAAAGGACGTGCCATGCGCCGCCGCCTGATCCCCTTCGCCCTCCCGCTGGCCGTGGCCGGCCTCGTCCTCGCCGGGTGCGCCGTCACGGCCCAGCCGGGGTCCTCGACCGACACCTCGACCTCGACGTCGCAGACCAGTACCGAGACCATCGCCGAGGTGGACTCGACCATCCCCGCGGCGGCCGCCGACCTGCTCGCGTCGAACGCCGACGGAACGGTCGTGAAAGACGACGAATGGAGCATCGCGGATGCCGTCGACGTCACCCTCTCCGGGACCACCGCGACGAGCGATTCGTCGGCGGTCGCCGTCGATGGGTCGACCGTGACGATCTCCGCCGCCGGCGTCTACCGCCTGAGCGGCACCCTCGACGGACAGGTGGTCGTGGACGCTCCCGAGGACGCGCTCGTCGTCCTCGTGCTCGACGGCGCGACCGTGACGAACGCCGACGGCTCGGCCATCCACGTGGTCTCCGCCGACGACGTGGCCGTGAATCTCGCGGCGGGTTCGACGAACACGATCACGGGGGCGAGCTCGGCCGACGCCGACGCGAGCGCGGCGATCTACGCCGACACCGACCTGACGATCTCGGGCTCGGGGTCGCTCGCGGTCACCGACTCGGGCAACGACGGGATCTCCGCCACCGACGACCTCGCGATCATCGGCGGCACGATCACCGTGGATGCCGCCGACGACGGTCTCCGCGGCAAGGACTCGCTGGTGGTGAAGGACGGAACCGTCTCGATCACCGCGGGCGGCGATGCGCTCAAGAGCGATCAGACCGACGACGCCACGCAGGGATACGTCTGGATCGCCGGGGGCACCATCGACGCGACCGCGGGTGACGACGGCATCGACGCGCAGACCGACGCCGTCGTCACCGGCGGCGCGCTCACTCTCGCGACCGACGACGACGGCATCCATTCCGAAACGGCCCTGGCCATCGCCGGCGGACAGGTCGACATCACCCGCTCGTACGAGGGAATCGAGTCGGCCGACATCCGCATCGCCGGCGGAGCGACGAGCGTGACCTCGTCGGACGACGGTGTGAACGCGTCGGGGAACTCGACGTCGGGCGGCGGCGGGGGCGGAGGTGGAGGTGGAGGCATGCAGGACTCCGGTGAGACGCTCACCATCTCGGGGGGAACCCTGCGGATCGACGCCGACGGCGACGGGCTGGACTCCAACGGCACGATCTCGATGACCGGGGGCGAGGTCACGGTCTACGGCCCGACCTCGAACGGCAACGGCGCGCTCGACTCCAACGGCGGCATCACGGTCTCCGGCGGCACGCTCGTGGCGATCGGCAGCAGCGGCATGGCCGAATCCCCGGAGACGTCGTCGGCGCAGGGCTGGCTCGCCGCCGCGGTCGACGGCTCCGACGGCTCGTCGATCCAGATCACGGATGCCACGGGCGCGGTGAGCGCGTCCTACACCGGTGTGAAGGACTTCCAGACGGTGGTGTTCTCGTCCGCCGCGATCAGCTCCGGTCAGTCGTACACCGTGACGGTGGACGGCACGTCGACGACGGTGGCGGCCGGTCAGGCCGTGTCCGGCGGGATGGGAGGAGGGATGGGCGGCGGCCGCCCCTGAACGACCGCGCGGGGCCGTGGAACGGGGCAGCTGCCCCCGTCCCACGGCCCCTTCGACGTTCCCAGCCCGTTCATAGGATCGCTTAGCCGGGGGAGAGTGCCCGATCCGTACCGTCGGAGTCCGTTCCCCCGACCCCCAGGAGACCGCCATGACCGGACAGCTCGACGCCGACGCAGTGGTACTCACCAGCCGATTCGCGCCCGAGCGCGACGGGGGCTACGCGGTGGCGGTGCTCTCGCGGCTGCTCACCCTGCGCAGCGCGGGCGCGCGGCATCCCCTGCTCCTCACCCTGGACGTCGGTTCGTCGGGCGACCGCGAGCGCGCCGTCGCGTACGCGCACGCGCACGGGGTGCCGGCGGGATCCTTCACGATGCGCAATCTCTTCGACGAGGCGGTTCGGGATCCGAGCTGGCTGCGCGCCCGGGCCCTCCCCGGTGGACGGACGCCGGGCGTGGCCTACCGCGAGGTCCGCGACGACCGCGGTGCGCTCATCGTGTCGCTGCCGGTCATCGCCGACGCGGCCTGGCACCTGTCCGAGGCGAACGTGGTGGTGCACGGGGGAGCGGGCGACCGGGTCCTCCCCGGCTTCGCGGCGTTGTACGTCGCATGGCTCTCGCACGTGGCCGACGGCCTGCGCAGCGCGGCGGGCGACGCCGAGCGTCGCCTGGTCGTGATCTGCGAGTCCCGGCAGGTCGGAGAGACGCTGGATCGGTGGCGCGACCCTCGGGTGCGCATCGTCCACACCGTCCACAACTCCCACCTCGCCCACCCGTTCGACGCCGCGGCGCCCGTACGCGACGAGGGATGGCGACGATGGCTGGACGCGCTCGACGGTTTCGACCTGGTGCTCTGGCCCACCCGAGCCCAGGCGCGCGAGGTCGACGGGCGATTCCCGCACCGGGTGCACTTCGCCACGGTGCCCTCGGCGATCCTGCCGCGCCGTACGCGCCGGGTCCCGTCGCGGCGGCATGACGACGTGGTGGTCATGGCGTGCCGGCTGGTGGAACAGAAGCGCGTCGACCTCGCCGTCCGCGCCTGGGAGGAGGTCGTGCGATCGCGACCGGGCGCCCGTCTGGAGGTGTACGGCGACGGCCCGTTGCGCGAACACCTCCGCGCGATGATCCGCGAACGCGGGTTGGACGAGGCGATCCGTCTGCGCGGTCACGACGACGATGTGCGCGCGGCGATGGCGAAGGCGCGCGTGTTCCTGTCGACCAGCGCGTTCGAAGGACAGGGGCTCGCGATCGTCGAGGCGCTGTCCGCGGGTGTGCCGGTCGTGTCGACCGACGTGCGCTACGGGCCGGCCGAGGTGATCGGCGACGGCGGGATCCTCGTCCCGGCTGGAGACGTCGCCGGGATCGCCGCGGCCGTGGTGTCGCTCCTCGACGACGATGCCCGCTGGACGCGGACGTCGGAGCGGGCGCGTCGGTCCGCCGCGCGGTTCATCCCCGAGACGGTGGGGGCACAGCTGCGCCGAGAGCTCGAGGCGACCCTCGCGGAGCCGGCGACACGGCTCTGCGCTCTCGCCGACTCCTGACCGGCGGCCGACTCTCGGGTCGACGCCGCTCGGGCAGCGTCGCTCGCCGCGCTGCTGCCCGATGACGTCGGCGGCGGACGGGCCTCGACGACCCCGCCCAGGCCGAAGCCGATCGGCGCCGATCCGCATAGCGGTCCGGCGCCGATCGGCTCAGGCGGCGACGCCGACGGAAGCTGTCTTCTCCGCGGTGTCGTTCCGCTCCGCGTCGGCGGCGGGGGCCGCCGGAAGCTCCGGCTCCTCCGGGTCGACCACCGCGGCGGCCAGCCGTGCGGGGTGCAGCTCGGGGAGGGCGTCGAGCGCGATCCGCGTGGGGTGGGCGGAGCTGCCGACCACGATGAACCGCTGTCCGGGGCGGATCCGCGCGAGCGTCTCGGGTGCCGAGAGCACCTCGGCCCACGGATCGGCGGGCGTGGGGGCGTCGGATGCCGCCGCGCTCACGCTCTCGTCGGCTGCGGCCGCGGGACGCGGGGTCTCGGCAACCGGTGTCGGGGGATCGATCTCGGCGGGGGCGTCTCGCAGCGCGCTGCGCACGATCTCGCGCGGGTCGTAGCGGCGCCACTCGTCGGGGTTCCACTGGTCGCGCGTGAGGCCGGTCTCCTGCTCGAACTGCGTGGTCGCGGCATCCCAGCGTCCGCGGGCCGAGCGGGTGAACGCCGAGAGGCGACGCGCGTAGTCGGGCAGACGGGTCGGGCCGATCAGCACGGCGGCGATCAGCATCACAAGGACGAGCTTCTCGAGGCTCATTCCGAACATGGGGTCATCTCCGGTCGAGGGCGTCGCGACGCGCACGTCGACGGTCGGCGAGGTGCGTGATCACGAGGGCGGCGGCGAACAGCGCCGACATGGGCGCGGCCACCAGGAACATGGACAGGACGTCGGCCGCGGGCGTCACCAGCGCGCTGAACAGGACGATGGCGACGACGACGACACGCCAATGGCGTCGGATGGTCGAGGACGAGACCAGACCCACGGCGTTGAGCAGCACGACGAAGACGGGCAGGACGAAGGCCACGCCCGTCGCCGCGACGAGCTTCACCACGAAGTCGACGTAGGTGCTCGCGTTCAGGATCGAACTGTCCTGGTCGGAGGAGAAGCTCGTCAGCACTTCCACGACGTGCGGGAAGATCGTGAATCCCAGAGCGCACCCGCCGGCGAACAGGACGATCGCGGCGGTCGTGTAGCCGGCCGTCATCCGCCTCTCGCGGGGCGTGAGGCCGGGGGAGACGAAGGCGAACAGCTCGTACAGCCAGACCGGACTCGACAGGATGATGCCCGCGACGACGGCGATCTTCACCTTGAGGTCGAACGCGGCGGAGACGCTGTCGTAGTTGAGGCTCGCGTTCCGGGCCAGCGCGATCTGCTCGATGGGGTCGCGCAGGATCTCCAGGATGCCGCCCGACAGGGCGTAGCCGGCGATGATGCCGACCACGAGTGCCACCGCCGCGCGCATCGAGCGGACGCGGGCCTCGCGCGCGTGTCCGGCGAGCGGCATCACCGCCCGTGCGGCGACGGTGGCGGCGCTCATGCGCCGGACCTCTGCGGAACGGCGTCGGCCTCGGCCGTGCGCGGTGCGGCGTCGGCGACCGTCGTGACGGCGGTCGTCTCCGCCGCGGGCGAGCGGTCGGCCTCGGATTCCTGCTTGAGGATGCGCATCGACTGGCCGACGCTACGGGCGAGGGCGGGGAGCTTCGCAGCGCCGAAGATCAGCACGACGACGGCGAGGATGAGGAGGGCGTGCCAGCCCGTGAGGTTCTGCAACATGGGGTTCTCTTTTCTGGGTGGGGAGGTATCAGGGACGGGATCCGCCGCCGCCGCCGCCGGGCGAGGACACGCTGGCCTCGGTCGTCGCATCGACCGCGACCGCGAGGGTGCCGACGTAACCGGTCGCGGGGTCGCCGGTAAAGGTGCCCATCTCGAGGTCCCACCCGTCGGAGAAGACGTTGTCGTTGGAGAGGCTGCCGATCTGGGCGAGGTTGCGCGCCGAGCCGGGGTAGGTGTCGAGGGCGTAGACCGCGTCGAGCATGTCCTGCGGGAACGCCACCTGCGAGGTCGCGATCTGGTTCGACACGTTCGTCGCCGAGGCGGCATCCGGGTACACCTCGAAGTGGATGTGCGTCCACCGCCCGGAGTAGCACCCGGGGACGATGGTGGTGAAGGTCACCTGGCCCTGCGCGTCGGCCACCTGGATGCCACGGAGGTAGGTCTCGTCGATGACCGCGTCGGAGTACATCGAGTACAGGCCGTCCGCGTCGCAGTGCCACACGTACACCGCGGCGCCCGCGTACGCGGCGTTGCCGTTCGCCAGGTCGCTGAGCGTGAAGGTGAACGTCAGGGGCACGCCCTCGGCGGTCGCTCCGCCGTCGAGGCTCGAGCGGATGTCGCTGCGGACGATGCCGGACTGGTTCAGCACGTCGACGCCGTTGGTGCCGTCGGCGGGGTAGGGGCCGTTCGTCTCCTGCGGGATCTCCTCGGACGCGTACGCCGCGGCGGCCGCGGTCGCCGTCGGAGTCGCCGAGGCGGTGGGCGTCGCCGTGGCGGACGGGGTGGCGGTGGCCGTGGCCGTCGCGGTGGATGCCGCGGTCTGCGGCGCGCACGCGGCCAGCGCGACCGCGCCGGCGCCGAGTCCGACGATGCCGAGGACGTTCCGGCGGCTGACGAGGGTGCGCATGTCGAAGGACGCGCCCTGGTCGACGACCTCGTCGTCGGGTCGGTCGAGAAGTCGGCCCTCGTAGGCGGGGCCGAGGGGGGTCTGGTCGGGTTCGGGGATGCGGGTCATGGTTGCTCCTGATGCCGGTCGTTTCGGGGACGACCTCAGCATCGGGGGCGGACACTCATGGCATCCTCATCGCGCCTATGCGCTTCCTATGTGCGTTCGGTCGCCGCGTCGACGGGCGCCCTTCCGCGCGCGGGACGCCCGGTCTACCGTGGGCCTCACCGTCGCTCTCTCCCGAAGGATGCCGCCATGCCCACGTCGCTCGTCGTCTACCTCTCGTTCGACGGTCACGCCCGAGAGGCGATGACCTTCTACCAGTCGGTCTTCGGGGGCGAGCTGACGATCGCGACGTTCGCCGACTTCGGCATGACCGACGCCCCCGCCGAAGGGGTGATGCACTCCGAGCTCCGCGCCGAGGGGTTCACGGTGATGGGAGCGGATGCCTTCGCCGAACCGGCCGAAGGCTGGGGGAAGGGACGAGCTCAGGCGGCGTTCATGAGCGACGAGACCGACCGCGTGGCCGGTTTCTACGAGCGGTTCGTCGAGCGCGGTTCCGAGGTCGTCCAACCGTTGGAGAAGCAGGTCTGGGGCGACTTCTACGGTGAGCTCGTCGACCCCTGGGGTGTTCAACATCGCGGCGCCCGACGGGTGGGCGAAGACCGGCAGCTAGCCGCGGCCCGAGCCGTCCACGAACGCGCGCACCGCCTCCGCGACCACGGCGGATGCCGGGTACACATGCTCGGCGGCGGGGAAGGCGCCCTCGCGCACTTCGCGGGCGTACGCCTCGACGGCCTCGACCATCGCGTCGCCGACGGCGGCATACCGCTTCACGAACACCGGCGCGCGCCCCTCGGTGATCCCGAGGAGGTCGTGCTGCACGAGCACCTGTCCGTCGGCGGAGCCCGCCCCGATGCCGATGACCGGGATGCGCAGCGCCCGGCGGATCTCGTCCACGACGTCGGCGGGCACGGCTTCGATGACGACCGCGAACGCTCCGGCATCCTGAACGGCGAACGCATCGCGCGCCACGCGGATGGCGTCGTCGGCGGTGCGACCCTGGGCGCGGAGACCGCCGAGGGCCGTGGCCGTCTGGGGCGTGAGGCCGACGTGGCCGACCACGGGGATGCCGGCATCCACGATCGCCCGGAGCCGCGAGAGCCGGGCGGGGTTCGCGCCCTCGAGCTTGACCGCGTCGGCGCCGGCCTCCTGCACGAAGCGCACCGACGTCGCGACCGCCTGCTCATCGCTCAGCTCGGTGCTGCCGAAGGGGAGGTCGCACACGATGAGCGGGGTCTGCACGCCCCGGCGGACGGCCTTGGCGAGCATCAGCATCTCGTCGAGCGTCACCGATGTCGTGTCGGGGAGACCGAGCACGACCTGGGCGCCGGAGTCGCCGACGAGCACCATGTCGACGCCCGCGCGTTCGGCGACGCGCCCCGACACGAAGTCGTAGGCGGTGACCATGACGATCGGCGTTCCCGCGTCGGCGAGCTCGCGGAGCCGTCGCAGCGTGACCTTCGGACCCGTCATGCGTGACTCCTTTCGGCGGTGCTGAGGGCGATGCGATCGTCGACGCCCGGTGCGAGCACCACGTTGTCGATGAGCCGCACCTGGCCCACGCGCACCGCCAGCGCGAGAAGCGCGGGGCGCTCGATCTCATCGATCGGGTCGAGGCTGTCGGCATCCACGATCTCGACGTACTCGGCGTCGAGACCGTCGAGTTCGGCGCGCACGGTCGAGGTGAGGACATGAGGATCCCGGATGCCGTCGGCGAAGGCATCCTGCGCCGCCCGGAGCGCCCGCGGGATCGCCGCCGCGATCGCGCGGTCGTCGGGCGAGAGACGCGTGTTGCGGCTGGAGCGCGCGAGCCCGTCCGCATCGCGGGAGGTGGGCCGCGTGACGATCTCGACCGGGATGCCGAGGTCCGCCACCATCCGGCGGACGACGACGACCTGCTGGGCGTCCTTCGCCCCGAAGTAGGCGCGGTCGGGCTGGACGGCGAGGAGGAGCTTGGCGACGACGGTGGCGACGCCGTCGAAGTGCGAGCGCCCCCGTTCCGCGCCCTCGAGCGTGCCGGTGATGGCGCCGCCGACTGAGACCGTCGTGGCGAAACCGCTCGGATACATCTCGGCGACGGACGGTGCGAAGACCACGTCGACGCCCGCCTCCGCGGCGAGGGCGACGTCCGCCGCCTCGGTGCGCGGGTAGGCGTTCAGGTCGGCGGCTTCGCCGAACTGCGTCGGGTTGACGAAGATCGAGAGGACCACGGTGCCGTTGGTGTCGCGCGCGGCGCGCAGCAGAGACAGGTGCCCCTCGTGCAGGGCCCCCATGGTGGGAACGAAGCCGACACCGTCGGCGCGGCGCGGGGCGAGCACGGCGCGCAGTTCGGCGACCGTGCGAACGATCCGGGGGCTCACGGGGTCGCCGTGATTCCGGCGCGCTGTGTCGCGGCCAGGTCTTGCGTGGCCTCGACGAGCGCGTCGAAGAGCGCGAGGCGATCGGGGAGTCGCTCGGCGATCGCGGCCCGCTGCCGGTCGACCGTGGCGGCGTCGCCGCGCGAGACGGGCCCGGTGAGGGCGGATGCCGCTCCCCGCTCGGCCCAGTTCTCGACGGCCGCGCGCACGAGCGGTACGAGGGCCTCACGATCGACGCCGGCGGTGGCGGCGAGGTCTTCCGCCATGCCCTCGAGCGTGACGAGGAAGTTCGCCGCGATCGACGCGGCCGCGTGATACGCCGCGCGATCCTCGTCGCGGACCGTGACACCGGTCATCCCGAGCACGCCCGCAAGCGCTGCGGCGATCGCGTGCGCACGCGGGGTCGTTCCCGCGAGGGCGGCGGTCACCCCCGCGAAGGACGCCCCGGCGCCCGTGACGGTCATGAGCGGATGGATGCCGAACGCCTCGTGCGGCGCGAGCACCGACAGGTCGAGCGCGCCCGACAGGTGCCCGACCAACCGGCCGGGCGCGAGGGCTCGCGCCGCCTCGGCGATCGCGGCATCCGGGACCGCGAGGAGCACGACACCGGCATCCGCGCCGTTCTCGCCGCGGCCCGCGGGGCCGACCACAGGCACGCCCGCGTCCGAGAGCGCGGTCGCGAGTGCGCGGCCCATGCGGCCGTCGCCGACGACGAGCACCGGGGCATCATGCCGGAGGACGGAGAGCGAGGAGGTCTTCATAATGTGGGGCGGTGCCCGCACGGGCGGCTGCGCCGGATTCCAGGGTATCGCGGCGGGGGTGGGGAGGCGGCGGCGAGGCGCCGGAGGGCTCAGCCCGCGACCATCTTGACCAGCAGCGAGATCATGATGTCCTTCTCCTTCGGGTCACTCATGGCTACGAGCAGCGTGGTGGCGGCCAGCGCGTTGTTGGACACGCGCAGGGTGCCATCGACGTTGTCGAGGATGCCGTTCCGGGCAAGGAAGGTGACGAACAGGGCGGCTGCGGTGCGCTTGTTGCCGTCGGAGAGCGGATGGTCCTTCACGAGGAGATAGAGCAGGTGGGCAGCCTTCTCCTCGACCGTGGGATATAGCTCCTGGCCCGCGAACGTCTGGTACAGCGCCGACACGATCGCCGCGAGTCCGTCGCCCCGTTCTCTTCCGAACAGAGTGTCTTCGGGGAACTCCCGTCGAAGCTGATCGATCACGCTGCGTGCTTCTCCGTGGGTGAGTTCCCACCCCGGCACGACCGAGGGTTGTGAGTGGATGCGTCCTTCGTCGTAGTCACGAAGGAGCGTCAGCCCGGGCAGATAACCGCGGAGCACATCGGCGACTCCGGACACGAGTTCGTCCGTGGACCGGCCGAGGATCTGCACGATCGTGCCGAGTTGTTCGAGGCGCTCCGTGTTGACGACGTAACCGCGCACCAGGTAGTCGCGGAGCTGTCCGGTGGCCCAGATGCGGAACTGGGTAGCCGTGGCGCTCTTGACGCGATATCCGACCGAGAGGATCGCGTCGAGGTTGTAGTGCGTGACGCTCCGACGGACCGATCGTGCGCCTTCGACGCGAACCTGTAAGAAATCCTTACTGGTTGCTTCGCGGTCGAGTTCGCCCTGGTCGTAGACATGCCGCAAGTGCATGGTGATGTTCTCGCGGGTGGTGTGGAAAAGCTCCGCGATCTGCTGCTGGCTCAGCCAGACCGTGTCGGTGTCCAGCCGGACATCGAGGGCTGGCGCACCGTCGCCACGCTGGTAGAGAAGGACCTCTCCCGATGGCTGAGGCTGGATGACGCTGGGTGCTCCCTGCTCCTGCATGGCTTCATCCTGCCCGGCATCGCGCGACATGTCCGGACGGTTCGCCTCGGCGTCGTCAGGGTGAAGACCGGGGGAACGCTGACGTGGTGGGCCCCGTGGGGCTCGAACCCACGACCCGCGGATTAAAAGTCCGATGCTCTACCGACTGAGCTAGAGGCCCGTGGCATCCACCCTACCGGCGGTCGCGGGGTGCCCGCGTCCGCGCGCAGCACCAACCGGGATGCGCCTCGCGCAGGGAACCCCGGTCACCGCCGCCCGCGCGCCACGACCCAGAACAGGTACGCCCCGCCCACCACGCCGGTGAGGAGCCCCACCGGGATCTGCAGCGGGGCCAGCGCGCGCTGCGCGATCACGTCGGCGACGAGCAGCACGGTCGCACCGGTCACGGCCGATGCGAGAAGCGGGATGCCGCTCGACCCGGTCACCCGACGCGCGAGCTGTGGGGCGGCGAGGGCCACGAACCCGATCGGGCCGGCGACGGCGGTCGCGGTGCCCGTGAGGAGCGCGGCGACGACGATGAGGAACAGGCGGACGCGCCCGAGCCGCACACCCAGCGCCCGCGCGGTGTCGTCGCCGAGCTCGATCGCGCGGAAATCGCGGTGCACCACCGCGATGCCGACAGCGAGCACGCCGACCGAGACGGCGAGCGTGACGACATCGGCCCCGGAGGTGGCGGCGAGACTTCCGTAGAGCCACTGGCTCGCGTTGCGGGCGATTTCGAGCGGCGCGCGGGTGAGGAGGTAGTCGTTCACCGCGGACAGGAGGATCGCGAGGGCGATGCCCGCCAGGATCGTGCGTTCCTTCGACACCCCCGCGCTCCGCGCGATGAGCATCACGACCGCGACGGTCAGCAGTCCGCCGATCCACGCGCCGGGCGCGGGCGAGGCGGTCGGCGCGATGAGGGTCAGGCCGATCAGCGCGCCCGTGGCCGACCCGGCGCTGAATCCCACGATGTCGGGGCTCGCGAGCGGGTTCCGCGCGAGCGTCTGGAACACCGCCCCCGCCAGCCCCAGCGCCGCCCCGATCAGCAGCGCGGCCGCGATGCGCGGCATCCGCATGCCCAGGACGACCAGCGTCGTGCGCGCATCTCCGTTTCCCTGCAGAGCGGATGCCACCTCGGCCGGCGACGCCTGGAACGAGCCGGTCAGCATGCCGACGACCGCAGCGGCCACACCCACAACGAGCGTGAGCGCGACCGCGACCCCGTAACGGACGCGACGGCGGTACCCTCCGCGGTGCACGGCGGAGGTCACGACGTCTTCTTCCGCAGCACGAGCCACAGCAGGAGGGGCGCGCCGAGGAACGCGGCGACGATTCCGGCCTCGACCTCGGCGGGGATCGCGATCACGCGTCCGATCACGTCGCTCGCGAGGGTGAGCGTCGCGCCGGCCAGGGCGGCGAGGGGGAGCTGGGCCCGCAGGTCGGCCGGCCCCACCCGGCGGACGACGTGCGCCACGAGCAGACCGATGAAGGCGAGCGGGCCGGCGGCCGAGGTTGCGACGGCGCACAGCAGCGTGATCGCGGCACCGGATGCCACCAGCACCAGCGCGGGCGAGACCCCCAGTGAACGTGCCACGTCGGCGCCCAGACGCAGCTGGTCGAGACCGCGCGCGACGGCGACCGCCAGCACGAGGCCGACGACCGCGAGGGGGAGGAGCTGCAGCGCGACGCCGGGATCGCGGCGCTCGAACGACCCCACGGCCCAGAAGCGGAACGAGTCGAACGTGTCGTCGTCGGCGAGCGTGATGATGCGCACGACGGCGCTGAGACACGCGCTCAGCGCGATCCCGGCCAGGACCAGCCCCACCGTGCCGGAGCGCCCGCTCGGGCGTGCCGCGAGGTACACCGCCGTGGCCGCGGCGCCCGCGCCGACGAAGGCGAACCACACGTACCCGCTCGCGGTGCCGACGCCGAAGAAGGCGATCGCCACGACGACGCCGACGGCGGCGCCCGCGTTCACCCCGAGGAGGCCCGGATCGGCCAGCGGGTTCCGCGTCGCCGCCTGGATCAGCACACCGGCGACGCCGAGCGCAGAGCCGACGAGCAGCGCCGTGAGGGTGCGGGGGAGTCGGAGGTCGTGGACGATGACGCCCGTGGCATCCCGTCGCTCCGAGAAGAGGGCGGCGATGACGTCGGGGAACGCGAGCGGGCGGGAGCCGACGGCCAGGCTGGCGATCACCACCACCGCGAGCAGCACCAGGATCGCCAGCGTCGCGACCACCGTGCGCACGTGCCGTCGCTGCCGCCGGGCAGCGACGAGCGTCGCCGCGGGAGGAGCTCCCACGTCATTCAGTGGCATATAGCTAAGGCTAACCTAACTGCATGGCATCCCTTCGTTTCCCGTCTCCCCGCTCACGTTCCCGAGGTCGGCTGGCCTCGGCCGCCGCAACCGTCGGCGTGCTCATCGCGCTCGCCGGCTGCGCCTCCGCCGCTCCCGCCCCCACCCTCCCCGACGCGGAGGCCGGGTCCACCGGCGAGTGGGTCGTGGCGCGCGACCTCGAGCCGGGCATGGGGTCGAGCGAGGCCGACGGTGTCTTCCCCCGCACGGTGACGCACTTCGCAGGAACGACCGAGATCCCCGCCGCCCCCACGCGGATCGCCGTCGTCTCGACCGGGCAACTGGATGCCGTCCTCACCCTCGGCGAGGTCCCCGTGGCCGCGACGCGTGCGGAGAACAGTGGACTGGTGCCGCAGTACCTGCGCGATGCCTTCGCCGCCGATGCGGCGCAGCTCGACGCGATGGCCGACATCGGGGAGCGGACCGAACCCGACCTCGAGGCGATCGCCCAGGCCGCCCCCGACCTCATCCTCGTCAACTCCACGCGGGGTACCGAGATCTTCGATGCTCTGTCGGCCATCGCGCCGACGGTGGTCACGAAGGGCAACGGTGTGAACTGGAAGAGCGACTTCCTCCTCATCGCCGACGCACTCGGCCAGGAGGGCGACGCTCGCGCCGATCTCGACGCCCTGCAGTCCGACAGCGCCGCCTTCGCTCAGACGCTTCCGGCGGAGGCGCCGACGGTGTCGTTCCTCCAGTCCACCGGCGACCGCACGCGCATCATGGGCGTCCCGTCCTTCGCGGGCGGTCTCGCGGAGGACCTCGGCCTCGCTCGACCGGAATCCCAGCGGTTCGACGAAACCTCGCAGGACGTCAGTGCCGAGCAGCTCGACCTCGCCGACGCCGACCACGTCTTCTATGCGGGAACCGGTCAGGGGGTGGCGTTCATCGAGTCCGCCCCGCTGTGGTCGACGCTGAGCGCGGTCGCCGACGGCCGCACGACGACGGTCGACTTCGACCCGTGGTTCATGAACGCCGGTCCCACCGCCGCCCGGCTCGTCCAGGACGAGATCGTGCGCGTGATCGGCGACTGAACGCGAAAAAGAGCGAGCGCCGGACCCCCTCGCCTGGGGTCCGGCGCTCGCCGTCAGGTCCGATCAGTCAGTGATCGGTCCGGACATGTGAGATCACATGGCCGGGGGCATCAGCACCGAGTCGATGAGGTACACGGTGGCGTTGGCCGTCTGCACGCCACCGCAGATGACGTTGGCGTCGTTGACCTTGATCGAGTCGCCCGAGCCCGAGACGGTGACGTCCTGGCCCTCGACCGTGGTGTGCGTGCCGTCGATCGCGTCCGGAGCGATCTGGCCGGGGACCACGTGGTACGTGAGGATCTTGGTCAGGAGGTCGGAGTCGGTCTTCAGGGTGTCGATGGTCGCGGAGTCGATCTTCGCGAACGCGTCGTCGACCGGAGCGAAGACCGTGAACTCGCCACCGTTGAGGGTGTCGACCAGGTTCACGTTGGGGTTGAGCTGGCCGCTGACCGAAGCGGTGAGGGTCTTCAGGAGCGGGTTGTTCGAGGCGGCGACGGCGACCGGGTCAGCGGCCATGCCCTCGACCGAACCGGCGCCCGAGGGAACGGCGGCGGCGTAGTCGGCGCAACCGGGGCCCACGAGGTTGGCGGCCGGGTCCATCATGCTCGACGACGCCGAGGGCGACGCGGCCATGGAAGGAGCGGTGGACTCCTCGGTGGTTCCGCCGGCGGTGGTGGAGCCACCCGAACATGCGGTGAGAGCGAAGGCCGAACCCAGGACGAGGGCGAGACCGGCGACGACAGGCTTCTTGTTCTTCAGCATGACATTCCTCCGAAATCGTTCGGACCGCGGCTGCGACCCGTTTAGGACACCCCGGTGCGGGGGGCGGTTCGCCGTGTTGCGGCGTACACAGGGTCTTCGGGACCCCCTTCCGATCGGATTGCGGATTGTTGCGAGCCGGGGTCGAATCGGCCCGCAAAATGGCAATAAAGCCCAGGTCAAACGCCTATAAATATTATCCGGAATATTTTCTGGGATGCCGCCTGCCGGTCGTGGGAGCACTGGTGGGGCAGGGAAGGGTCACGGTTGCGTACCTCATGCGCGCCACGCGCGCGCGAGGAAGGGAAGTCCTCGGCGCGTGCGGCATGCTGGAGTGCATGGTGATCGACGGTTTCTCTCTCCCCGAGGATGGGGCGGACCACGTCGACCACGTCGGAGAATTGCTGCAGAAGGTCGCCACGGGCGACCGCACCGCGTTCGCCGAGCTGTACGACACCCTGTCGGCTCGCGCGTTCGGTCTCATCCTGCGGGTGCTCGTCGACCGGTCGCAGAGCGAAGAAGTGCTCCAGGAGGTGTTTCTGGAAATCTGGCAATCCGCCGCGCGCTTCACTCCGAACAAAGGTCAAGGACGTTCGTGGGTTCTCACGATCGCTCATCGACGGGCTGTCGACCGCGTGCGGTCGTCGCAGTCGAGTGTCGATCGGGATGTGCGCGCGGGCTTCCGGGATCTGGACGTCGCATACGACGATGTCTCTGAGAAAGTAGAACTCAAGATCGAAGGGCGGCGCGTCGTCGATGCACTCGCGACGCTTCCCGAAGCCCAGAGAGAAGCGCTCACGCTGGCCTATTTCGGTGGGTACAGCCAAAGTGAGATCGCTACCCTCGTCGGGGCGCCGCTCGGCACGGTCAAGACCAGGATGCGCGACGGACTGTCGCGCTTGAGAATCGAGATGGGGGTGGACAAGTGAACGAGAGGGATTTCGCCGACCTCGCTGCCGGTCACGCGCTGAACGCGCTCTCCGAAGCAGATGAACGCGCGTACCAGGAGGCTCTCGCGGGCAACCCGCACTGGTCCTCCCACGTTCGGGATGCCGCCGACGCGGTCGCCGCGATCGCCGACACCGTCGCGCCGGTCGAACCGCCGGCATCCGTCCGCGCCTCACTGCTGGCGCGGATCACCGACCTCCCGCAGGTCGGCGCGTCCGAGCCGGAGCGCAACTCAGCCGACCTCGAGGACTACGCCGCCGCGGGTCCCGCCCCGGTCGAGCCGGAGCTCGAAGCCGTGGCCGTCGGATCCTCGGGCGGATCCGGCTGGGGGCTGCGTCGCTGGTTCACGCTCGCCGCGTCGATCGTCGCCGTCCTCGTGCTCGGCTTCGGAGCCGTCACGATCGGCCAGCAGCTCACTCGACCGGCACCGCTGGTGGCGCTCGAGCAGGTCACCACGGCCCCCGACGCGCAGTCCGCGACGGCGACGATGCCCGACGGTGCCGTCGTGACGGCGCACTGGTCGGCATCCACGGGGCAGAGCGTCCTCGTGACCGACAAGATGTCGGCTCTGCCGAGCGACAAGACGTACGAACTGTGGTTCGTGCGAGATGACACGGCCATCGCCGCCGGGATCTTCTCGACGGATGCCGACGGCAAGGCGACCGCGGTCCTGCAGGGCGAGTTCCACTCGGGCGATGTCATCGCCGTCACCGTGGAACCTGCCGGCGGATCGCCCGACGGAACGCCGAGTTCGGCACCCGTCGTCGCGGTGGCCACGGCCTGAACGGACGATCGCTCCGGCCCGGGGCTCGGCGCTCACGCTCTAGCCTGGAACGATGAGCGATTCCCCTCGCGAATTCCACAAACCCGTCCGGCGCCCGGCTGAGCTGTTCGACCGGCTGTTCGCGGCCGACGACCCGGCCGAGGTCTCCCGCGTCGCGCACAGCACCGCCCAGGCCCTGCTGTCGCGCGTGCGCGCCGACCCGACGGTCGATGTCGTCGAGCGTCTTGTGGCGTTCACCGACGACCACGGCATCGACGACATCGCCGAGCTGTGGTCGCGCTCGCCCGCCCGGTCACTCCCCGGCGCGTTGTGGCGGCTGTACCTGCTGCAGCTCATGATCCACGACGACGCCGCCACCGCCGCGCTGCTCTTCGAGCGCGGCCGCGTGGAGATGGCGACGGTCGACCCGGTCGTCGTCGGCGCGCCCGCCCCCGCCGGGCCCGAGGAGCTGGTGCAGCTCATCGACACGATCCTGCGCGGGCTCTTCGAGGGCGACTTCGCCGTCGCTCTCGAGCGGGCAGCGGCCTTCTGCCGAGTGCAGGCGACGGGCGCCACCCACCTCGCCGACGACTACGAGAACACCGAGTCCGAGCGGGCGACGGCGCTGACCACGCGGGCGTTGCGTCTGTCGACCTACGCCGACGATCTTGCGGCCGCCGCCGCTCTGTGGCGCCGTGACGCGCTGACCTGACGCGCCGCCGAGTGTCCGGGACACGCCGCCGCGGGGGAGACCTCTCCGGCATGTCCTGGACACTCGGCGATCTCGGGCGACGCCCGGGAAAAGAAAGTGCCGGGCCGCAGAACGCCTCTCGGCGCAAGGCCGCTCATAGCGGCAGAAGATGGAGCCCGGGGTTACTGCGGCCCGGCTATGGAAGTGTAACAAGAGCGCGCCCGGAGCATTCCCTCCGACCGGGCGGTTGACGCGACCCGGGCGTGTCGATACGAGGGCATAGGGTCGATCCATGGCTTGGCGTTTCGCTCTCGTGATCGACCCCGTGGCATCCGACATCCGGCGAGACGACTTCTCCGACACGCTCGCGGTGATCGATCCGGACGGCCCCGCCCTGCGCGTCGGCGACCTCAGCGCGCAGCGCGGCGACGGGGTCTTCGAGTCCCTCGGCGTGGTCGACGGCCACCCGCAGGAAGTCGGTCCCCACCTCGCGCGACTGGCGCACTCGGCGGGGCTCTGCGACCTTCCGGAGCCGAACCTCGACCAGTGGCGCGCCGCCATCGACCGGGCGGCCGCCGAGGCGCCCGCGGGCGAGAGCGTGATCAAGCTGATCCTCAGCCGGGGCGTCGAGCACGGCCCCGCACCCACCGCGTGGCTCACCCTCGCCGACGCGCCCGACAACGCGCGCTCGCGCACGGAGGGCGTGCGGATCGCGACGCTCGACCGCGGCTATGCGCTCGACGTCCCCGCCCGGGCGCCGTGGCTGCTCCTGGGCGCCAAGACGCTGTCGTACGCGGTGAACATGGCCGCCATCCGCGAGGCGAAGAGGCGCGGAGCGGATGACGCGGTGTTCGTCACCAGCGACGGGTTCGTGCTGGAGGCGCCCACGGCATCCATCGTCCTCCGCTTCGGCGACCGGTTCGTCACCCCCGCACCGAACGCCGGCATTCTGCACGGAACGACGCAGCTGAGCCTCTTCGCCCACCTCGAGCAGCGCGGCTTCGAGACCGCGTACGAGACGGTGCCGGTGTCGGATCTCGGGCGAGCGGATGCCGCGTGGCTGCTGTCCAGCGTCCGGCTCGCCGCGCCGATCTCCGCGGTCGACGGTGAAGCGAGAGCCGTCGACCACGCCGTCACCGACGAGCTCAACGCCTACCTGCTCTCGCCGCGCGACTGAGCGCGGAGACGACGATGGCCCCGCCGGAGCGGGGCCATCGCGCGGGGGAGCGGGTGCTTACCCGAAGCGTCCCGACACGTAGTCCTCGGTCGCCTGGACCGTGGGGGCGGTGAAGATCGCCGAGGTGTCGTTGTACTCGATGAGCTTGCCCGGCTTACCGGTGCCGGCGATGTTGAAGAACGCCGTCTTGTCGCTCACGCGGGACGCCTGCTGCATGTTGTGCGTCACGATGACGATCGTGTACTGGTTCTTCAGCTCGGAGATGAGCTCCTCGATCGCGAAGGTCGAGATCGGGTCGAGCGCGGAGCACGGCTCGTCCATCAGCAGGACGTCGGGCGAGACGGCGATCGCGCGGGCGATGCACAGACGCTGCTGCTGACCGCCGGAGAGGCCACCGCCCGGCTTGTCGAGACGGTCCTTGACCTCGTTCCACAGGTTCGCGCCCTGCAGCGACTTCTCGACGAGCGCGTCGCCGTCGCTCTTGGAGAGGCGCTTGTTGTTGAGCTTCGCGCCGGCCAGGACGTTCTCGCGGATCGACATCGTCGGGAACGGGTTGGGGCGCTGGAACACCATGCCGACGTGACGACGCACGAGCACGGGGTCGACGCCGGGACCGTAGAGGTCGTCGCCGTCCACCAGCACGCGGCCCTTGACGTGACCCCCGGGGATGACCTCGTGCATGCGGTTCAGCGTGCGGAGGAAGGTGGACTTGCCGCAGCCGGACGGGCCGATGAAGGCCGTGACGGTGCGGGGCTGGATGTCGATGGAGACGCCTTCGACCGCGAGGAAGTCGCTGTAGTAGACGTTGAGGTCTTCGACCTCGATGCGCTTGGACACGGATACCTTCCTGGGGTCAACGCGACTTCGGTGCGAACACCGAAGCCACGATGCGGGCGATCAGGTTGAAGATGACGACGAGGACGACGAGCAGGAACGCCGCTCCCCAGGCCTGGGCCTGGGAGGCGTCGATGTCCTGCCCCGGGAAGCTGTACGCGGTGTACGCCATGACGGGGAGGGTCTGCATCGGACCGTCGAACGGGTTGGAGTTGAAGTTGTCGGTGAAGCTGGCGGCGATGAAGATCGGCGCGGTCTCGCCGACGACGCGGGCCACGGCCAGCACGACACCGGTGATGATGCCGCTCGCCGCAGTCCGGAGGACCACCTTGATGATCGTCGCCGAGCGCGGCACGCCCAGGGCGAGCGAGGCTTCGCGGAGGTCGGCGGGGACCAGGCGCAGCATCTCCTCGGTGGAGCGGATGACGATCGGGATCATCAGCACGCACAGGGCGATGGATGCCGAGAACCCGGAGAAGGCCTTCGGTCCGACGATCAGCGCGAAGAACGAGAACGCGAACAGACCGGCGACGATCGAGGGGATGCCGGTCATGACGTCGACGAGGAACGTGATGGTGCGGCGCAGCGGGTTGGTCGGCAGGGCGTACTCGACGAGGTAGACGGCCGCGAGCACACCGATCGGCACCGAGATCAGTGCCGCGATGCCGGTGATGATGAGCGTTCCGACGATCGCCTGGAGGGCGCCGGGAGTTGCGACGACCGCGAGCGTGTCGGGGTCGAAGGCGCTGCCGCCGGTCTGGGTGATGAAGTTCCAGTTCACGACCGCGAGGCCCTTGGACACCACGGTCCACAGCGTCGAGATGAGCGGCGCCACGGCGAGGAGGAAGGCGGCCGTGACGAGGCCGCGGACGACGCGGTCGACGGCCTTGCGGCGGCTCTCGACGATCGAGGAACCGATGGCGATCGCGACCAGGTACAGCAGCGCGGTGAGGATCAGCCAGCTCGGCAGGTGGAAGCCGCCGATGAGGAACTGCACGCCGGCGACCAGCACCGCGACGCCGACGAGCATCGCCGGCTCGACGTAGCGGGGGAGCTGTCCGCTGGTGAGCGAGAGGGGCGTCGACGCCGGCGAGGCGGCGGACGGGGCCTTGGTGGTGGTCACGAGCGCTTCCCCTTCTTGCGACCCTTCGCCCCCGGGCCGGTCGCGCTGATGATGTAGCGGGCCAGGATGTTCACCGCGAGCGACACGACGAACAGCATCAGACCGGTGCCGATGAGCGCCGAGCGCTGCAGGTCGGTCGCGATCGGGAAGTTCAGCGCGATGTTGGCGGCGATCGTCTGCGAGTTGTACCCGTCGGTGAGGATCAGCACCGAGTAGATCAGGCTGGGCGAGATGATGAGCGCGATGGCCATCGTCTCGCCGAGGGCGCGGCCGAGGCCGAGGAGCGTGGCCGAGACCATGCCGCTGCGCGCGTAGGGGAAGACCGACAGGCGGATCATCTCCCAGCGGGTGGCGCCGAGGGCCAGGGCCGCCTCCTCGTGGAGGCGCGGGGTCTGCAGGAAGATCTCGCGCGTGATCGAGGTGACGATCGGGAGGATCATCACCGCGAGCACCACGGAACCGGTGAGGAGCGTCGACCCGGTGCTCGACGGCGAGCCGGCGAACAGCGGGATCCACCCGAAGTAGGTGTTCAGGAACTCGCCCAGCGGGATGAGCAGCGGGCGCATCACGATGATGCCCCACAGGCCGAAGACGATCGAGGGGACGGCAGCGAGCAGGTCGACGATGTAGCCGAGCGCTCCGGCGATCCGCCGCGGGGCGTAGTGCGAGATGAACAGCGCGATGCCGATCGCCACCGGGGTGCCGAGCACCATGGCGATGAGCGCCGCCCAGATGCTTCCCCACAGCAGCGGGCCGACGTACTCCCAGAAGTTCGTCCAGGAGCCGTTCTGGTAGCCGGCGAGGTCGCCCTGCGACCAGTCTCCGGTGATCGCGGGAAGGCCCTTGATGATCAGGAAGATCGCGACACCCGCGAGGATGATCATGATCGAGATCGAGGCCGTCATCGACAGGCCGAGGAAGACGGTGTCTCCCGCGCGGCGCTTGCCGACGATCGTGGAACGGTCCCCGGCCGGGGGAGCAGAGACGGTGTCAGCCACGGCTGACCTCGTTCTCGGCAATGGTCATGGTGTGCTCCTCGGGTCGGGATTCTCTCTGAGGATGATCGGGCTCAGCGGAAGCGTCGACGCGCACGTCGACGCTTCTGATCAGCCCGAACCGGCCCGCACCGAGGTGCGGACCGGTTCGGATCCGAGAGATGTTTACTTGATCGCCTCGAGCGTCTTCGCGGCGTCCGCGAGGACCGACTCGGGGAGCGGTGCCGAACCGGCGTTCTTCGCGGCGACCTGCTGGCCGAGCGAGCTGGTGATGAAGCCGAGGTACGACTTCACGAGTTCGGCCTGCTTGGTGTCCTTGAACTCGGTGCAGGTGATGGCGTACGAGACCAGCGGGATCGGGTAGGTCTCGGCGGTCAGCTTGGTGTAGTCGAACTTCTTCGACAGGTCACCGGCCACGCCGTTGTCGGCGTCGACGGCCGCGGCCTCGAAGGTCGCCGTGACGGCCTCGGGGCTGAAGGGGATCGCGGTGCCGTCGACGACGATCGCAACCGACTTCAGGTCGCCCACGGCTGAGTGGTCGGCGTAGCCGATGGTGCCGGAGCCCGCCTTGACGGCCTCGACGACACCCGAGCCACCCTTCTGCTTCGACACGTTGCCCTCGATCGGCCAGTCCTTGCCCGCGGGCGAGGTCCAGACCGACGACTGCGTCGCGGCGAGGTAGTTGGTGAAGTTCTGGGTCGTGCCCGAGCCGTCCGAACGCGCGACGGTCGTGATGGGACCGGCGGCGAGGGCCGTGCCGTTGTCGGCGGTGATGGCCGGGTCGGACCAGTCGGTGATCTGCAGCGCGAAGATCTTCGCGATGGTCTCGCCGCTGAGCTTGAGCTCGGTCACGCCGGGGATGTTGAAGATGATCGCGACACCGTCGAGGTAGATCGGGATGTTCACGCCACCGTCGGTGCAGAGGGCCTGCGACTGCGTGGTCTGGTCGGCGTTGAGGGGCGAGTCGGAGCCCGCGAAGTCGTACGCGCCGCTGAGGAAGTTGGTGACACCGCCACCGGAGCCCTGCGACTTGTCGTAGTTGATCGTCACACCCTTGGCGGTGGCGTTGTAGGCGCTGGTCCACGCGGCCTGGGCGTTGGCCTGGGCGCTGGATCCACCGGCGGTGATGGTGCCGGCGAGGTTGGGGTCGATCGTGAACGCCACGTCGGAGGAGGTGGCGGAGGGGGAGGACTCCGTGGTGCCGCCGGTGCTGGAGGAGCAACCGGCGAGGGCGAGAGAGGCCACGGCGGCCACGGTGCCCAGCTGGGCGAGTCGGGAGAGCTTCACTATGTGAATCCTTCGCATGTCGGGGACACGAACCCGGTGCAGGGTTCTCCCGCACGCTAAACACCGACTCTTACCAAAGTGCGTTGCACGGGTGAACGGAAGGTGAACCGGTGCGGCCGTTCCGGGGTGTTTTCCTGGCGTGTGTACGCTTCATCCCCGTGACGACCCCCGCGTTTTCCGGCCAAGAGCTGCTCGACCGTACGAGTGCCGCCGCATCGCCGCGCACGCTGATCGACATCCTGGCAGAGGTGGCCGCACGGCATCCAGAGGCCTCCGCCATCGACGACGGCTCGGGTGCCCTCAGCTACCGCGAGCTGCTCGCGCGCGTCTGGCGTACCGCGGCGTCGCTGCACGAGGCCGGTGTGCGCCGGGGCGACCGGGTCGGCGTCCGGATGCCGTCGGGCTCGAAGGAGCTGTACGTCTCGATCCTCGCCGTGATGGCGGCGGGCGCCGCCTACGTGCCGGTGGATGCCGACGACCCCGATGAGCGCGCCCGTCTC
Source organism: Microbacterium sp. IEGM 1404 (assembly GCF_030056775.1). Taxonomy (NCBI): domain Bacteria; kingdom Bacillati; phylum Actinomycetota; class Actinomycetes; order Micrococcales; family Microbacteriaceae; genus Microbacterium; species Microbacterium sp. IEGM 1404. The sequence goes on from NZ_JASHKP010000001.1 coordinate 131,289, forward strand.
GTGTTCGGCGAGGCAGGGGTGAGAGGCATCATCGCCGCCGACGGCGAATTCGTCGCAGCCGGCGACGCGCTCGTGCGTCTGTACGACGGGGATGCACCGCACCCCAGCACCAACGCCGTCCCGATCGTCGCGCCGCCGACGGTCGACGACGACGCGTGGATCATCTTCACGTCGGGCTCGACCGGGGTGCCCAAGGGCGTGGCCGTCACGCATCGTTCGGCCGCGGCGTTCGTCGAGGCCGAGGCGCGCCTGTTCCTGCAGGGCGACCCCCTCGGCCCGGGCGACCGCGTGCTCGCCGGTCTCTCGGTCGCCTTCGACGCGTCCTGCGAGGAGATGTGGCTGGCGTGGGGGCACGGCGCCTGCCTCGTCCCCGCGCCGCGCTCGCTCGTGCGCTCGGGCGAGGACCTCGCACCCTGGCTGCTGCGTCAGGGCATCTCCGTCGTCTCCACCGTGCCCACCCTCGCGGCGATGTGGCCGGCGGACTCGATCGAGAACGTGCGCCTGCTGATCTTCGGCGGCGAAGCCTGCCCGCCCGAGCTCTCGGCCCGCCTCGTCGCCGAGGGCCGTGAGGTCTGGAACACGTACGGTCCCACCGAGGCCACGGTCGTCGCGTGCGCCGCGCCGCTGGACGGAACCCTGCCGGTGCGCATCGGCCTCCCGCTCGACGGGTGGGCGCTCGCCGTCGTCGACGCCGAGGGGCAGCCCGTCGCCGAGGGAGAGGTCGGCGAACTGATCATCGGGGGCGTGGGCCTCGCGCGCTACCTGGATCCGGCGAAGGATGCCGAGAAGTACGCGCCGATGCCGACCCTCGGGTGGGAGCGGGCCTACCGCTCGGGCGACCTCGTCCGCTTCGAGAGCGCGGGGCTCGTCTTCCAGGGCCGCGCCGACGATCAGGTGAAGGTCGGCGGGCGCCGTATCGAGCTGGGCGAGGTGGAATCGGCGCTGCAGGACCTGCCGCAGGTGCACGCCGCGACCGTCGCGGTGCGCACGACCGAGGCCGGGGTGCCGATCCTCGTCGGCTACCTCGTGATGGAGGAGGGTGCGGAGCTGGACCGCGCCGCCGCGCGTGCCGCGCTCGCCGAACGTCTGCCCGCCGCGACGATCCCGTTGCTCGGGGTCGTCGACGAGTTGCCCGTCCGCACGTCCGGCAAGGTCGACCGGGCGGCACTGCCGTGGCCGCTCCCGGGCGTCGACGCCCCCGCCGCGACCGACTTCTCGACCGACGAGATCTGGCTCGCCGAGCAGTGGCAGGCGGTGCTCGGACTGCCCGTCACCGAGCGCAAAGCCGACTTCTTCGACCTCGGCGGGGGCTCCCTGTCGGCGGCGCAGCTGGTCTCGCGCATCCGCACGCGCGTGCCGGAGTTCTCGGTCGCCGACATCTATGACGTGCCCCGCCTCGGGGCGATGGCCAAGGCCCTCGGTCCGCAGCTCACGGACGACGCTCCGGTGGCGTTCCACCGGCCGACGCCGACGCCCCGTGCGACGCAGTGGGTGCAGACGCTCCTCGGCGCGCCGCTCTTCATCCTCTCGGGGGTGCGGTGGCTGCTGTACCTCCTCACCGCGTCGGCGATCCTCCAGCTCGTCCCGGGCTTCGAGGTGATGCCGTCCGTGCCCTGGCCCGTGCTCCTGGTCGGGCTCGTCGTGTTCGCCACGCCGTTCGGCCGCATGGCGATCGCCGTCGCCTCGGCCCGGCTGCTCCTGGCCGGGGTCCGCCCCGGCGACTACCCCCGCGGCGGCGGCGTGCACGTGCGGCTGTGGCTGGCCGAGCAGATCGCCGCCCAGGTGGATGCCGTCGGGCTCGCCGGCGCACCGTGGGTGTCGTACTACGCCCGTGCCCTGGGGGCCCGGATCGGTCGCAACGTCGACCTCCACGCGCTGCCCCCGGTGACCGGCATGCTCGTGGTCGGCGACGGCGCCTCGATCGAACCCGAGGTCGACCTCACCGGCTACTGGATCGACGGAGACCTCGTGCGCATCGGCGAGGTGCGGATCGGGAGCGAGGCCACGGTCGGTGCGCGCTCCACCCTGGCCCCGGGCACCCGCATCGGGCGACGGGCGGAGATCGCGCCGGGATCCGCGGTGTTCGGGCGTGTGAAGGCCGACCAGTCCTGGGCCGGCTCTCCGGCCGTCCGCGTCGGGGGCACCGCGAAGGGCTGGCCCACCGAGCGGCCGCCCGCTCCCACGCGCTGGCTGTGGGCGTATGCGTCCTCCGCCCTGCTCCTCGCGCTTCTCCCGCTGCTGTCGTTCGCGGTCGGGGGACTCGTCGTCGCACAGGGCATGCGGGATGCCGAATCCCTCGCCGCCGCGGCAGGGGCCGCCTTCGCGTGGCTGGTGCCCGGTGTCGCCGTCACCGGCCTGGTGTTCGCGGCATCCGTCGTCCTGCTCGTCCGGCTGTTCTCGATCGGTCTCGTCGAGGGCACGTTCCCCGTGCGCAGCCGCGTCGCGTGGCAGGCGTGGACGATCGAGCGGCTGCTGGACTCGGCGCGCACGATCCTCTTCCCCCTCTACTCGAGCCTCTTCACCCCCGTCTGGCTGCGGATGCTGGGCGCCCGCGTGGGCCGGGACGTGGAGGCATCCACGGTCCTTCTCCTGCCGACGATGGCGCGCATCGAGGACGGCGCGTTCCTCGCCGACGACACGATGGTGGCGTCGTACGAACTCCGCGCCGGCTGGCTGCGCGTGGGGTCGGTGCGCATCGGCAAGCGGGCGTTCCTCGGCAACTCCGGCATGGCGGCGCCCGGTCACCGCGTGCCGCGCGACGGTCTCGTCGCCGTGCTGTCGGCGGCACCGCTGAAGGCCAAGCCCGGCTCGTCGTGGCTCGGCTCGCCCGCCGTGCGGCTGCGGCGTCTCTCGGCCACCGGTGACGAGTCCCGCACGTACAACCCCGGCCCGGGGCTGCGTCTGGCGCGCACGCTCTGGGAGCTGGGCCGTTTCGTCCCCGTGGTCGTGACCTGCGCGATCGGGCTCGGCGTGCTGTTCGCTCTCGCCGGGCTGTGGGAGACGACGGGGCCCGTGTGGACGCTGCTGCTCTCCGGGCTCGTGCTGCTGCTCGCCGGCGCGGTCGCCGCGGCGGTGTCCACCGCGGCGAAGTGGGCGATCGTCGGCGTCATCCGGGCGGGGGAGCAGCCGCTGTGGTCGAGCTTCGTCTGGCGCACCGAGGTGTCGGACACGTTCACCGAGATGGTCGCGGCGCCGTGGTTCGCCCGCGCCGCCGCCGGCACCCCGGCGCTCGCGATCTGGTTGCGGAGCCTGGGCGCCCGCATCGGACGCGGTGTGTGGTGCGAGAGCTACTGGCTGCCCGAGCCCGATCTGGTCACTCTCGGCGACGCATCGACCGTCAACCGCGGGTGCGTCGTCCAGACCCACCTTTTCCATGATCGAATCATGAGTATGGACACCGTCGAGCTCGAACCCGGTGCGACCCTCGGGCCGCACAGCGTGGTGCTGCCCGCATCGACGCTCGGGGCGCACGCGACCGTCGGCCCCGCCTCGCTCGTGATGCGGGGCGAGACCGTCCCGGTCGGCTCGCGGTGGAGCGGCAACCCCATCGGCCCCTGGCGCGCGGTGAAGGTGCGCGCGTACCAGTCGACCACGTGAGCGGCGTCGACCCGTACGCCCCGCAGAGCGGCGACGCCGGCTACGACGTGGCTTCGTACGACCTCACCCTCGACTACCGCGTCCGCACGAACCGCCTCCAGGGGACGGCTGTGATCGCGGCCGTCGCCGCCGATGACCTGACGACCGTGGTCCTCGATCTCGTCGGGCTCCGCGCGGCGCGCGTCCGCGTCGGTGGCGCGCCCGCGCGGTTCTCGGCCGCGGCGGGCAAGCTGCGGGTGGCGGCGCCCCGGCCCATCGCGGCGGGGGAGACCTTCGAGGTCGAGGTGGCCTACGCGGGTGCTCCCGGCCCTCGGCGCTCGCGCTGGGGGGCTGTCGGCTGGGAGGAGCTCACCGACGGGGCCCTCGTGGCAGGCCAGCCGATCGGCGCCCCCACCTGGTTCCCGTGCAACGATCGCCCCGATGACCGGGCTCGAATGACGATGCGGATCACCGTCGACGACGGCTACGCGGTCGCCGCCACCGGAGTGCCGGGCGCGGCGAGCCGCCGCGCGGGACGGGTGACGACGACGTTCACGTCCGATGTGCCGACCGCCACCTACCTCGCGGCCGTCCACGTGGGCCGCTACCGCAGCGGCGTCCTCGCGGGGTCCGGTGTTGCGGGCGTCCCCGCGGTGACCGTCACCGCGCCGCCGGCGCTCACGGCCGCCGCGGACCGCGCCTTCGCTCCCGTGCCCGAGATGCTGCGGGTCTTCGACCGACTGTTCGGGCCCTATCCGCAGGAGGCCTGCGCGCTCGTCGTCACGGCCGATGAGCTGGAGATCCCCCTCGAGGCGCAGGGACTCGCCGTGTTCGGCATGAACCACCTCGTGCCCGCGGCGCAGCGCCTCATCGCGCACGAGCTCGCGCACCAGTGGTTCGGGAACAGCGTCGGGATCGCCCGCTGGAGCGACATCTGGCTCAACGAGGGCTTCGCCTGTTACTCCGAGTGGCTGTGGTCCGAGGCATCCGGTGGCCGTTCGGCCGACGATTGCGCGCGCGGTCACTACGCCCGTCTGGCCGCGAAGCCGCAGGATCTGCTGCTGACCGACCCCGGCCCCGACGACATGTTCGACGACCGTGTGTACAAGCGCGGCGCGCTCGCCCTCCACGCCCTGCGGCGGAGTCTGGGCGACGGCCGGTTCTTCGACCTCGTCCGCGCGTGGACGGCCGCCCACCGCCACGCCCTCGTCGGCACCGACGACTTCCGCGCCGCCGTGCTCGCGGCGGGGGGAGCGGAGGCCGTCGACCTGCTGTCGCGCTGGATCGATCGCGTCGAGCTGCCCCCGTTCCGCTGACGCCGCGGCGCATCCTCAACGATTCGCGTTCGGTGCGTCGGGCGGGATGCCGGGGCGCGGAGATCGTGCGGATCACCGAGGATGCGCGGCGCCGGGATCGGCAGCCACGGCCAGGATGACGCCGGACGGACCGGCGACGTCCCAGCCGACCATGGTGGCGCCGTCGTCGATCGACGCGGTCCATTCCACACCGGGCGCGACCGAGTCGGCGAACCGCACGCGGAGCGGATCGACGGCCAGCCCGCGGCCGTCGGCCTTGAGGACGGCCTCCACTCGCGCCCACGACCGGGCGTCTCCGCCCGGCAGGACGCGGTCGAATCCCCACGCGGAGGCGGGGACGGCATCCAGCCCGACGCGCCGCCATCCGGGCGCCGTGACCACGACCGCCCACCCCTCCGCGTACGAGACCGACACGGTGGCATCCGTCCCCCCGACGTGCACGCGACCGTGGTCGCCGCCGCAACGCGGACACCGCGACGCGAACGTCGCGCCGGGGACGAGCTCCCCGAGCAGCGCGCGCGAGACCGTGCGGCGCTCGACGCCCGCGGGAACACGGCGCCACGCGACGGACATCTCGGCGGGGATCGTCACACCTGCGGCTCGTGCGTCTCGATCGCGACGATGCCCGACCCGGGGTGGGCGACCGGGATGTGCGCCACCGAGAAGGCGGCCGGCTCGAGGGCCGACGAGCTGCCGAGGTAGGAACCGCGCATCGTGCCGGTCGCGAGGGCGAGCTCGTGCATGATGTCGGGCAGCACCGGGCCGTGGCTGGCGAGGACCACGGGCTTGCGGGCGCGGACGCGTTCCCCGACGAGGCTGCGGGCGTCGCTGCGGCCCTCCTCCCACGCGTCCTGGCTGATCGCCTCCGACATCTGCACGCGCTGCGCGAGAGCGGCGGACAACGGCACGACGGTGCGGACGCACCGCTCGGCCGGGCTCGAGACGATCCGCCGCACGCCGAACGCGAGGAGCGGACCGACGATCGCGTTCGCCTGACGCCGACCGCGCGGGCTCAGCGGGCGCGCGGCATCCTCCTGGTCCCACTCCTCGCGGGTGCGGGCCTTGGCGTGGCGCAACGCGATGATCGGGAACGTCGGGAGGGCCTGCTCGTCCACCAGGCGCACGAATTCGTCGAGGATCTCGATGTCGACCGGGTAGCTGAGGTGCTTGCGCGCCTTCTTCAGCCCCACCCACTCGATCGCGGCGATCTCCTTGTTCGGCACGAACGTCGAGGTGCGCACCGCCGCGTCGGTTGCCTCCGCCGCCCAGTAGTGGACGATCTTCGTCCGTGAACTCGGCATCCGGTACCGCGAGACGCCCACGGGCACGCCGAGCGAGACCCGGATGCCGGTCTCTTCCCGGATCTCGCGCACGGCGGTTTCGGCCAGCGTCTCGCCGGGGTCGACCTTGCCCTTGGGGAGCGTCACGTCGCGGTACTTGGTGCGATGGATGAGGAGGACGCGGTACTTGCCCTCGACCATGCGCCAGACCACACCGCCCGCGGCGTAGACGGCGGTTTCGGTCACCGGACCGCCCGCGACCGGCGCTTGCGCTGGACGCGCGCCATCGTGTGCTCCTGCAGGTCGATCAGCGCCGCGCCGTCGGCATCCACGCTGTGGCGCGTCCACTCGCCCTCGGGGCCGAGGTGCCACGAGCTCGTGCCGTCGTCCATCGCGAGGTCGAACAGGTCGGACAGCTCTTGCACCTGCTTGGGGTCGACGACGCGGACCAGCGCCTCCACGCGGCGGTCGAGGTTGCGGTGCATCATGTCGGCACTGCCGATGAACACCTGCGGGTCGCCGTCGTTCACGAACGTGAAGATGCGCGAGTGCTCGAGGTAGCGGCCGAGGATCGACCGCACGCGGATGTTCTCGCTCATGCCCTCGACGCCGGGCTTGATCGAGCAGATGCCGCGCACCCACACCTCGACCGGCACACCGGCCTGGCTCGCCCGGTACAGGGCGTCGATGATCTGTTCGTCGACCATCGAGTTGACCTTGATGCGGACGCCGGAGGGCTTCCCCTCGAGGGCGTTGGCGCGCTCGCGTTCGATGTGACGGAGCAGACCCTTGCGCAGGTGCAGCGGTGCCACGAGAAGGCGCTTGAATTTCTTCTCGATCGCGTAGCCGCTGAGCTCGTTGAACAGGCGGGTGAGGTCGCGACCGACCTGGTCGTCCACCGTGAACAGGCCGAAGTCTTCGTAGATGCGGCTCGTCTTGGGGTTGTAGTTGCCCGTGCCGACGTGGCTGTAGTGGCGCAGACGCCCTTCTTCCTCACGGATGACGAGGGCGAGCTTGCAGTGGGTCTTGAGGCCCACGAGGCCGTAGACCACATGGACGCCGGCCTTCTCGAGCTTGCGTGCCCACACGATGTTGTTGGCCTCGTCGAAGCGGGCCTTGACCTCGACCAGGGCGAGCACCTGCTTGCCCGCCTCGGCGGCGTCGATCAACGCCTGCACGATCGGGCTGTCACCCGAGGTGCGGTACAGCGTCTGCTTGATGGCGAGGACGTGGGGGTCGCGCGCGGCCTGCTCGAGGAAGGCCTGCACACTCGTCGCGAACGACTCGTACGGGTGGTGCACGAGCACGTCGCCCTTGCGGATCGCCCCGAACAGGTCGGCCCGGCCGTTCTGCTCCGCCGGCTGGAAGGCCAGGGCCGTCTTCGGCACGTGCGGAGGGTAGTGCAGGTCGGGGCGGTCGATGCGCGAGAGGTCGAACAGCCCGCGCAGGTCGAGGGCGCCCGGCAGCCGGTACACCTCCTGCTCGGTGATGTCGAGCTCGCTGAGGAGCAGGTCGCGCGTCAGGTCGTCCATGTCCTCGGTGATCTCGAGGCGGATGGGCGGCCCGAACCGGCGGCGCAGGAGCTCGGCCTCGAGCGCCTGGATCAGGTTCTCGGTCTCGTCCTCCTCGATCGTCATGTCCTCGTTGCGGGTGAGGCGGAACGCGTGGTGGTCGAGCACCTCCATGCCCGGGAACAGGTCACCGAGGTGGTTGGAGATGAGCTCTTCGAGGGGGAGGTAGCGCACGCCGGGGCCGTCGCCCGGCACCTCGACGAAGCGGGGGAGCATCGGCGGCACCTTGAGGCGTGCGAACTCCTGTCGACCCGTCCGCGCGTTGCGGATGCGGATCGCGAGGTTCAGCGAGAGCCCGGAGATGTACGGGAAGGGGTGCGCCGGGTCGACGGCCAGGGGCATCAGGACCGGGAAGACGTTGCGCTGGAAGTACTCGGTGAGCCGCGTCGCGGAGTCCTCGTCGAGCGAGTTCCACGACACGACCTCGATGCCGGCGTCGGCCAGTGCGGGGCGCACGTGATCCGTCCATGCGGCGGCGTGCCGGAGCTGCAGGCGGTGGGCCTCGGCCGAGATGTCGGCGAGCACGTCCAGCGGGGCGCGGCCGACGTTGGTCGGCACGGCGAGACCCGTGACGATGCGCCGCTTCAGGCCGGCGACGCGCACCATGAAGAACTCGTCGAGGTTGCTGGCGAAGATCGCGAGGAAGTTGGCGCGTTCGAGGACGGGGACCGACGGGTCCTCGGCGAGCTCGAGCACGCGCTGGTTGAACGCCAGCCAGCTGATCTCGCGGTCGAGGTACCGGCTGTCGGGCAGCTGCTCGTCGGCAGCCTCGATCGCCTCGTCGAAGTCGTCGTCGTCCGCATCGCCCAAGCCCGCGTCGAGTACGTCGTGTTCGATCATTCCCACATCATTGCAGGGGTGGATGACGTGCGCGTGAACGGTTGCGCCGGCGGGCTCAGGCGGACGGCGCCGGGACGGGCGGCTGGTCGTCCTCGTATACGTTGAAGCGGTAGCCGACGTTGCGCACCGTGCCGATGAGCTGCTCGAGGTCGCCGAGCTTCGCGCGGAGCCGTCGCACGTGCACGTCGACCGTTCGCGTGCCGCCGAAGTAGTCGTAGCCCCACACCTCGCTGAGCAGCTGTTCCCGCGTGAAGACGCGGGAGGGGTGCGTGGCGAAGAAGTGCAGGAGCTGGAACTCCTTGTACGTCAGGTCGAGGGGCTTGCCGTGGACCTTCGCCGAGTAGGACGACTCGTCGATCGTGATCCCCGAGGTCGAGATGCGCGACGAGACCTGCTCGGCGCTGCGACGCCCCATCGCGAGGCGGATGCGGGCGTCGATCTCGGCCGGCCCGGCGCCGACGAGGACGACGTCGTCGACTCCCCAGTCCGTCGAGACGGCGGTGAGGCCGCCCTCGGTGACCACGAGCACGAGCGGCGCTTCCATGCCGGTCGTGGTCAGGATCTTGCACAGCGACTTGGCGCCGACCAGATCGATGCGGGCGTCGACGAAGACGACGTCGGCACTGGGCGCATTGACCAGCTGAGCGGGTTCGGCGGGAATCTGCCGGACGCGGTGGCTCAGGAGTTCGAGCGCAGGCAGAACCGCGCCACCGCCGGGGGCGGAGCTGAGAACGAGCAGCTGAGCCAAACGGACCTCCCCGTGCGGGCCTGCCGCACCCGCCCATCTTAGGGTGAGGCGCGCAGTCCTGCCGTCACCCCCTCGCCGGGCGCCCCGCGACGCGTCGCGAGCCGCCTGCGCGCGCGAACGGGGCGGTGTGCGACATGATGGGGGCATGTCGACTCCCGACCTCGCGCCGCGCCGCACCCTGGGCGGCGTCATCGCGGTCTGGGTGCTGGCTCTCGTGGCGGGCGTGGCGATCGGCGTCTTCGTCCCCGCGGAGTGGCGTGCGCAGTGGATCACCGTCGCGCTCGGAGGCTGCGTCATCGCGGCCTTCGCCGTGCAGCTCTGGTACGGCCGGTCGCAGGCGTTCATCCAGCGGGTCGCCGCGAGCGTCCTCGGCGCACTAATCGTGCTCGGTCTCGTCACGGCCGGGTTCGGACTGGCATCCATCGTTCCCCGGTAGAGTTGGGCCATGGACCTCCTCGCGCTCGAACTCTTCTTCGTGGGACTTCTCGGCCTCGCCTCGCTCGCGATCGCCTTCGTCTCCGGCACGGTCATCTGGAACCTCTACCGCGGCCAGCGCTGACGAGCGCCGTCGTGATCGAGATTCCGACCGACCTCCCCGCCGACCTCGTCCCGCTCTCGTGGCTGATCGGCGTCTGGGAGGGCACCGGCGTCATCGACTACGAGGCCGACGGCCGCACGTTCTCGGGCGAATTCGCGCACCGCGTGAGCTTCAGCCATGACGGCGGCGACTTCCTGAACTACACCGGGCACGCCTGGCTTCTCGACGGTGAGCACCGTCGTCCGCTGGTGGCCGAGACCGGCTACTGGCGCGTTGCGCGCCCCGCGACCGACGCCGACGCGGGTCCCGCGCTCCTGCCGCCGACCGACACCGCCCCGCGCCGGACGGCCGACGACGTCGAGACACTGCGCACCTCCGAGGGCGGCTTCCCGCTCGAGGTGAGCCTCGCGCACTCCGACGGCATCCTCGAGCTCTATCTCGGTCAGGTTCGGGGTCCGCGCATCGATCTGGCCAGCGATGCGGTCGTCCGCACCGCCGGAGCCAAGACGTACACCTCCGCCACGCGTCTGTACGGACTCGTCGACGACCACCTGCTCTGGGCGTGGGACGTCTCGGCCTTCGGGCGCGAGCTCGCCTCGCACGCGTCGGCCCGTCTGGCGCGGGCCGAGTGATGGCCGCGCTGTCCGAGGTCCCCGGTGCCGTCGTCGACGACGGCGGTCTCCGCCACGTCGGCTCGCCCCTCGCGGAGCAGCGCCGTCTCGCCTCCGGTGCCGCCCTGGCTCCGCTGGGCGACCGCCGCGTGCTCTCGGTATCCGGCCCCGACCGACTGAGCTGGCTCGATTCGCTCTCGTCCCAGGCGCTCACCCACCTGCCCGCGGGGGTGTCGACCGAGATGCTCATCCTCGATCCGAACGGGCGCGTCGAGCACGCCGCCGCGGTGATCGACGACGGCGAGACCGCCTGGCTCCTCGTGGATGCCGTCGACGCTGAACCGCTCGCGACCTGGCTCTCCCGCATGCGGTTCCGCCTGCGCGTCGAGGTGACGGACCGTTCCGACGAGCTGTCGGTCGTCGGGGGCACCCGCGCCGCGGTCGCCGCGCTCGGCGCGGTCGCTCCCGCCGGCGTCCCGGTCGTGTGGGTCGACCCGTGGCCCGAGGTCTCTCCCGGCGGCTGGGCGTACGCGCGCGTCGACGACCACCCCGGCGCCGACCGCGACTGGGCCGAGGCGGTGGTGGATGCCGCGGAGTTCGACCGCATCGTCACCGCGGCCGTGGCCGGCGAGGTGGCCCTGGCGGGGCGCGAGGCCGTGGAGGCGCTGCGCGTCGCCGCGTGGCGTCCGCGCGTCTCCGTCGACGCCGACGAGCGGCTGCTGCCGCACGAGATGGATTGGCTCCGCACCGCCGTGCACCTGTCGAAGGGGTGCTACCGCGGGCAGGAGACGGTGGCGAAGGTGCACAACCTCGGCCACCCGCCCCGTCGCGTGGTCGCGCTCCAGCTCGACGGGAGCGATAGCGTGCTGCCCGCGCGCGGCGATGTCGTGCGCGTCGGTGACGACGCCATCGGCGCCGTGACCTCGGTCGCGGTGCACTTCGAGGAGGGGCCCATCGCCCTCGCCCTCGTCAAGCGCACGGCCCCGGCCGACGTCGCCTACGTCGTCGACACGGCGGACGGTCCGATCGCCGCGGCGGTCGAGACGGTCGTCCCCTCCGATGCGGGTGCGACCGCGGGGGTTCCCCGGCTGCCGCGCCTGGGGCGCCGCCGCGCCGCGGAATGACCGGCGAAGAGTCCTCGACGACGCTCGGCGTCGTCGTTCCGCGCTCGCGCGTGCGCACGACGCTGCGGCGCCGGTGGGCGCGCGTGCGCGAGTCGCTGCCGGCGATCGTGCAGATCGTCGTGGCCGCGACCGCGGCCTTCGCGTTCGCGCACTTCGTCCTCGGCCACCCCGTGCCGCTGCTCGCCGCGACCGTGACGGTGTCGAGCCTGGGGCTGGTCCGGGACGCCCGCCCGTGGCGGGTAGCCGAGACGGTCGCGGGCATGCTCGTCGGCATCCTTCTGGCCGAAGTCGTCCTGCTGGTCGCGGGAGCGGGATGGTGGCAGATCGCACTCGCGATGTTCGTCACGCTCGTCGTGGCTCGCTTCCTCTCGCCGCAGCCGGGGTTCGCGCTGGCCGCGGTCGTGCAGTCGCTCATCGCCCTCGTCCTGGTGACCGGCGCGCCCTTTGTCCGGCTCCTCGACGGCGCGATCGGGGGAGCCGCCGCACTGCTGGTCACAGCGCTCATCCCGCGAACGCTCCGGCGCACCGAGCTCCGGGATGCCGACGAGCTCTTCGACGCCTTCGACGTCGCGACCGCGACGATCGTGCGCGCGCTGCGCCGGGGCGACCGCGCCCGGGCCGAGCGGGGACTCGAACGCGCGCGGGCGCTGCAGACCTACGTCGACGCCTGGAGCGGCTCCCTCGAATCGGGTCAGGAGGTCGCGCGCATCTCCCCGTTCCTGCGCCGTCAGCGCACCGAGTTGGAGCGCCACGCGCGCGTCCGCGCCGCGATGGACCTCGCCACCCGCAATCTCCGGGTGGTCGCCCGGCGTGCCGCCTACCTCTGCGCCGACGGGCAGCCGCGGGCCGTCCCGGCCGATCTGCTGGCGGAGATCGAACGGGGGGCGGGTCTCGTGCGCGACGCCCTCGACGACGTCGCGGCCGAACCCGCGGCCCGCGCGACCCTCGCCGCTCTCGCCGTGCGGCTCGACCCGGCGCAGATACTCCCCGACGGGAACATCGGCGAGCTCAACCTCGTCGCGGCCATGCGCCCGCTGACGGTCGATCTGCTCGTGGCGACCGGGATGCCGTTCGCCGAGGCGCAAGCCCTGCTCCCGCGCGTCTGACTCAGGCCGGCTCGACGGCACTCCAGTCGACGCCGACCTCGCCGAGCCGCCAGCGCGACCGTCCGCGCACCGGCCACCCGTCTGCGGCCAGCGCCTCGATCGCGGTCCGCCACCGGTGCACGGGCCCGAACGGCGCGACGGCTGCGGCGCGGCTCCACTCGCGCTGCAGCGCGGCGACGTAGTCGTGCACGCGCTCACCCGGGACGTTCCGGTGGATCAGCGCCTTCGGCAGTCGCTCGGCGAGGATGGCCGGGTCGTCGAGCTCTGCGAGCCGCAGCGAGACGGTGAGCGACCGGGGCACGGCATCCGCGCCGACCTCCACCCAGGTCACGACTCGGCCGATCTCGTCGCACGTCCCCTCGACGAGGATGCCGTCCGGTGCGAGCCGCGCGCACATCCGCGCCCACGCGTCGGCGACGTCCGCCTCGTCGTACTGCCGCAGCACGTTCATCGCCCGGATGATCGCCGGCCGCCGCCCGCCCGGCGTCGGCACCTCGAAGCCGCCGAGGGCGAAGTTCACCCCGTCGATCCCTTCGGCCTGCGCCCGGGCCCGGGCGACGCGTTCCGGATCGATCTCGAGACCGAGGACCGTGGCATCCGGCCGCACGCGCGTCACCCGCGCGTGCAGCTCGAGGGGGGTCGCCGCGCTCGCCCCGAATCCGAGGTCGATGACGAAGGGGTCGTCCGCGCGCCGGAGCACCGGATGCCGCGCGATCCACCGGTCGACCCGTCGGAGGCGGTTGACCCCGGTCGTCCCGCGCGTGGGGCGGCCGACGGGGGAGGGAGTCACTCCGACATGATGCCAGGCGCGACCCGGAGGAGAGCCGTCGGCGTCGCTAGCATGGAGACATGCCTCACACGCTGATCCTCCTCCGCCACGGGCAGAGCGAGTGGAACAAGACCAACCAGTTCACCGGCTGGGTCGACGTCCGGCTGACCGATCAGGGGAAGGCCGAGGCCCAGCGCGGCGGCGAGCTCCTGAAGGAGTCGGGCGTGCTGCCCGACGTCCTGCACACCTCGGTGCTCAGCCGCGCGATCCAGACGGCCAACATCGCCCTCGACGCGGCCGACCGCCTGTGGATCCCCGTCAAGCGCTCCTGGCGCCTCAACGAGCGCCACTACGGTGCCCTGCAGGGCAAGGACAAGGCGCAGACGCTCGAGGAGTTCGGCAACGAGCAGTTCATGCTCTGGCGCCGCTCCTTCGACGTTCCGCCGCCGCCCCTCCCCGCGGACGACCAGTACAGCCAGGTCGGCGACCCCCGCTACGTCGGCATCGACGGCGAGGTGCCCGACACCGAGTCGCTGAAGATCGTCATCGACCGCATGCTGCCGTACTGGCACAGCGACATCGTCCCCGACCTGCAGGCGGGCAAGACGGTCCTCGTCACCGCGCACGGCAACTCGCTGCGCGGCCTCGTCAAGCACCTCGAGGGCATCAGCGACGCCGACATCGCCGAGCTGAACATCCCCACCGGCATCCCGCTCGTCTACCAGCTCGACGACGACCTGAAGCCGCTCGGTCCGGGCGAGTACCTCGACCCCGAGGCTGCCGCGGCCGGTGCCGCCGCCGTCGCCGCGCAGGGCAACAAGAAGTAACGCGCTCCGCAACGAGAAGGGGGTGGATGCCAGTGGCATCCACCCCCCTTCGACGTTCGCAGGGTCAGACGACCGGGGTCGGGGTGACCTCGTCGGCGCCGGCCCAGTCGCCGGTGGCGAGGTAGACGACCTTCTTGGCCACCGAGACCGCGTGGTCGGCGAAGCGCTCGTGGTAGCGGCTGGCGAGGGTCGCGTCGACGGTGGCCGTGGCCTCGCCCTTCCACGAGTCACCGAGGACCTTCTCGAAGACGCTGACGTGCAGCTCGTCGATGTCGTCGTCGACGTCGCGGATCTCCTCGGCGATCCGGAGGTCCTGCGTGCGGAGCAGCTCGGCGAGGCTCCGAGCGACCTGGACGTCGAGCTCGCCCATCCGGGTGAAGGTGCTCTTGAGCCCCTTGGGGATGGCGCGCTCGGGGAAGCGCGAGCGCGCGAGCTGCGCGATGTGCTCGGCCATGTCGCCCATGCGCTCGAGCGACGCGCTCACGCGCAGCGCCGTGACGACGATGCGCAGGTCGCGCGCGACCGGCTGCTGGCGGGCGAGGATCTCGATCGCGAGCTCGTCGAGGGCGACGGCCTTCTCATCGATGATGGCGTCGGCCTCGATGACCTCTTCGGCGAGGGAGACATCGCTCGACCCGAACGCGCGGGTCGCGCGGTCGATGGCGACGGCGACCAGTTCGGCGATCTCGACCAGTCGGCCCTGGACGTCCTCGAGGGACTGGTGGAACACTTCGCGCATCGCGATACCTTCCTCGTCGGCGGCACGGCACACATACGTCCCGCGACCCTCCGGGATTCTTCCGATCGAAGGTTAACGAGTGGTGCTGTGACAGTGAATAGTAACTGCTCGGCACGGTCGCCCCTGTCTGAACGTCCGGTGACGTCCGATGGGCGGCTCTACGCTGGAGTCATGGATCAGACGCAGCTCTCGCTGCTCGCGCTCCTCGTGGGAATCATCGTCGGGAGCTCCGTCGTGAGCCTCATCGTCGTCGCGCAGCGCGCCCGGGACCGGGCACTCGCCCAGGGGTCGTCGGAACTCCCCGAGGGCGTGGAGTCCATGCTCGGCGCCCTGGACGACCCCGCCGTGGTGTGCGACACGTCCGCCACCGTGCTGGCTCTCTCTCCCGCCGCCGAGGTGTTCGGACTGGATGCCGGCAGCGCCATCGCCGACGACGATCTGCGACGCGTCGCCCGCACCGCACGCGAGAACGGCGCCCCGGTCAGCGAGAAGCTGCGCCTGCGTCGCGGTGCCGCTCCCGCCGAGCCGCGCCTCGTGGCCGTGCGGGCGGCCCCCGTCTCGCCGCGCCTGGTCCTGCTGGTGCTGCGCGACATCACCGAGCGCGAGCGCGTGGAAGAGATGCGGCGCGACTTCGTGGCCAACACCAGCCACGAGCTGAAGACGCCGGTCGGTGCGGTGAGCCTCCTGGCCGAGGCGATCGAATTCGCCGCCGATGACCCCGCGCAGGTACGGTACTTCTCCGGCCGCATGCAGGCCGAGATCCAGCGCCTCTCCGCCCTGACCAACCGCATCCTGAGCCTCTCCCGTCTGCAGGCCTCCGACGAGCTCCGCGACGTGCGCGACGTGTCGATCGACGAGGTCGTGACCGCGGCCATCGAGTCGCACACGATCCAGGCCGACTCGGCCCAGGTGACCGTCGTGCGCGGCGGCGTCAAGGGGCTGTGGGTGCGGGGCGAACCGCAGATCCTCACCGAGGCCGTCGGCAATCTCATCGCCAACGCGATCGCCTACTCTCCCCAGGGCTCGAAGGTCGGGGTGGGGGTCAAGCTCGACGAGGACGTCGTCGAGATCGCCGTGACCGACCGGGGGATCGGCATCCCCGAGAGCGACCAGCACCGCGTCTTCGAGCGCTTCTACCGCGCCGACCAGGCCCGCTCCCGTCGCACCGGCGGCACGGGTCTCGGCCTGTCGATCGTCAAGCACGCCGTGCAGCGGCACGGCGGCGAGGTCCGACTCTGGTCGCGACCCGAGCGCGGCTCGACGTTCACCATCCGCCTGCCCCGGACCGAGGCGCCCGACCTCGATCTGGTTCGTCCGAAGGCGCGCCGCAAGGGCCGCAAGTCCGGCTCCGCCGCCCGCCCCGCACCCGTGAAGGGAGACACCGCATGACCCGTGTTCTGATCGTCGAGGACGAGCCCGATCTCGCCGACCCGCTCGCCTACCTGCTGCGACGGGAGGGGTACGAGGTCGAGATCGCCGAGGACGGCGCGCTCGCCCTCGCCGCCTTCCGCGAGCGGGGCGCCGACATCCTGCTGCTGGACCTCATGCTCCCCGGGATGCCGGGGACCGAGGTGTGCCGCCAGCTGCGACTGACCTCGCACGTGCCGATCATCATGTTGACGGCCAAGGACTCCGAGGTCGACATCGTGGTGGGGCTCGAGCTCGGCGCCGACGACTACGTCACCAAGCCCTACTCCACGCGCGAGCTCCTCGCGCGCATGCGGGCCGTCCTGCGCCGCCGCAACCCGGAGGAGTCGGACCTCGACGAACGCATCCTCAGCGGCGGGCGCGTGACGCTCGACATCGACCGGCACACCGTCTCGGTCGACGGGGCCGAGATCAGCATGCCGTTGAAGGAGTTCGAACTCCTCGAGGTGCTCATGCGCAACGCCGGCCGCGTGCTGACCCGCGGCCAGCTCATCGACCGGGTCTGGGGCACCGACTACTTCGGCGACACCAAGACGCTCGACGTGCACATCAAGCGCATCCGCTCCCGCATCGAGCAGAGCCCCAGCGAGCCGTCGATGCTCGTGACGGTCCGTGGACTCGGCTACCGCTTCGAGGCCTGACAGCCGCGGGAACGAGGAAGGCGCCGACGGATGACCGTCGGCGCCTTCGTCGTTGCGATCATGACGACGGCGTCGGCGACGGGGTGGCCGAGGGCGTCGTGGCCGGGACGAGGATGCTCGTCGGCGTGGGGGTCGGCGCGAGGGTCCGGAGGTACTCCAGGGCGCCGTCGAGGACGGGCACGTCGATGAGCGCGCCCTGGCCGTCGCCCGACTGGAAGTAGACGGGGACGGTCGACCCGGCCGCACCCTCGAAACCGTCGAGGGCGAGGGGTGCGACGTCGTTGGCGAGATCGCCGAGGCTCACGGTGCTGCTCGCCGGGACCTGGACCGACGCGCGGACGGTGCTGCCGCCCTCGCCGACCTCGACCCGCAGGGTCTGGGCCTCGGTCGTGCTGTTGACGATGGCCGCGACGAGGTTGCCGCCGGACCCCTCTTCGTCGGTGACGATGAGGGCGTTGCGCACCTGCAGCGGACCGGACTCGGGGACGTTGACCCCGTCGGAGGCGGAGTAGTCGATGGTGGTCGCCTGGGGGGCGATGAGATTGCATCCCGTCGTTCCCAGAACGACGGCGGCCCCCACGGCCAGGGACGCGAACAGGCGCGTTTTCACGGATCCTCCCGGAACGACAGACGGCATCCTGATCATCCTACGGGGTCGGGGACCGCGGCCCGCTCCCGTGGGCGCTCACTCGCGGGGGCTCACGCGCGGGAGAGGGGTCGTCGCGAGGTGGGGCGGAACCTTAGCGCATCGGGGCCTGTGGTATCCTGGATGTTGCCGAAAGGACATAACTCCATGCTTTTTGAGGTTGGCGAGACCGTCGTTTACCCGCACCATGGCGCGGCCACGATCATCGAGGTCAAGGAACGCGTCATCAAGGGCGAGACGAAGAAATACCTGAAGCTCAACGTCACACAGGGCGACCTCGTCATCGAGGTCCCCGCCGACAACGTCGACCTGGTCGGCGTGCGCGACGTGATCGGCAAAGAGGGTCTCGACCGCGTCTTCGAGGTGCTGCGCGCACCCTTCACCGAGGAGCCGACCAACTGGTCGCGCCGCTACAAGGCGAACCTCGAGAAGCTCGCCTCGGGTGACGTCATCAAGGTGAGCGAGGTCGTCCGCGACCTGTGGCGCCGCGACCAGGACCGCGGCCTGTCCGCCGGTGAGAAGCGCATGCTGGCCAAGGCCCGCCAGATCCTGGTGTCCGAGCTCGCTCTGGCCGAGAAGACCGATGAGGACCGCGCGAGCGTCGTCCTCGACGAGGTCCTCGCGTCCTGACGCCGCACGGCTTCGCCGCGCGTCCGCGCTAGCGTGGTCGGGTGATCCCCGCACCCGTTCCGCGTCTGGCCGTCATCGTCGTCGCCGCCGGCTCCGGCACCCGTTTGAACGGGGGCGCCCCGAAGGCGTTCGTCGGCCTCGACGAGCACTCGATCCTTCGTCACTCCCTGAGCGGCGTCTTCTCCGCTCCGCGCGCGCAGGTGGTCGTCGTGGTCCCCTCGGGATTCGAGGGCGCCGCGATGACCGACGTGCACGCGGTCGCGGGTGATCGCCGGGATCTCGTGTCGGTCGTCTCCGGCGGAGCGACGCGTCAGTCGTCGGTCGCGGCCGGGCTCGCCGCGCTCCGGGCCGACGTCGACACCGTGCTCGTGCACGACGCGGCGCGCGCCCTCACCCCACCGGCGGTGTTCGAGCGGGTCGTCGCGGCACTCGACGCCGGGGCGGATGCCGTGATCCCCGCGGTGCCCGTCGTCGACACCATCAAGCGTGTGGATGCCGAGGGCGCGATCGTCGCGGCCGTGGATCGGTCGGAGCTCGCCGCCGCGCAGACGCCGCAGGGCTTCCGCCGCGGCATCCTGGAGGAGGCGCTCCGCTCCGCCGACGCCGACCACACCGACGACGCGGCGCTGGTCGCCGCCGCGGGTCACCCCGTGATCACGGTGGCCGGAGACGCGGCGTCGTTCAAGATCACGACCGGCCCCGACCTCGACCGCGCGCGGGCCTTGCTCGCCGACGCCGCGCCGGCCGTCGCTCCGTCCGCTCCCGCCCCGACCGCTCCCGCGGCGGGTGCGCCGCGCGTCGGGATCGGCACCGACGTGCACGGCTTCGGCGGTGACGGCACGCTGTGGCTCGCGGGTCTGGAATGGCCGGGGGAGCAGGCCCTCTCGGGCCACTCCGACGGCGACGCCGTGGCGCACGCGATCGTCGATGCTCTGCTGGCCGCCGCGGGCCTCGGCGACATCGGCACGCACTTCGGCGTCGATCGTCCGGAGTTCGCCGGAGCGCACGCCGAGGCTTTCCTCGCGCACACGCGGAATCTCCTGGGCGAGGCGGGCTGGCGCATCGGCAACGTGTCGGTCCAGGTGCAGGCCAACCGTCCGCGCTTCGCGGGGCGCCGCGCCGAGGCGGAGCGCGCGTTGTCCGCCGCGCTCGGGGGCGCCCCCGTCTCAGTCAGCGCGACGACGACCGACGGTCTCGGGTTCACGGGCCGCACCGAGGGCGTCGCCGCGTTCGCGACGGCGCTCGTGCTCCCGGTCTAGACCTCGCGCGTCATGAACGTCGAGAGCGGGTCGGGCCGGTACGACCCGAACGGCGCGCACTCCACGAATCCTTCGCTCGCGTAAAGGCCCCGGGCCGCCGCGAAATCGTCGCCGCTCCCCGTCTCGAGCCAGAGGCTGCGGATGCCGCGCTCCCGCGCCTCGGCGACGATGTGCCGCAGGATCGCACGGCCGATCCCCTTGCCGAGGAAACGGTCCGTGACGCGCATCGACTTAAGCTCCCCGGCGTCCGCGCCGAACGGCGACAGCGCACCGATACCCGCGAGTTCCCCGTCCACCCGGGCGGACCACAGCAGGGCGCCCTTGTCGACGAGCGCGTCGGCGTCGAGGGCGTGGCAGCTCTCCGGCGGGGTGTTCTCGAGCATGCCCGACACGTGCGCGGTCACGAGCGCGCGGGTGTCGGCGACGGACACGTCATCGAGGCGGATCTCCAGCGGCATGCAGAGACCCTAGCGTGGCCGTGTTTCGGGCACGGGTCGCCTCCAGGGGCGGCCGGTAGGCTTGTGCGGTGACCGTTCGGCTGTATGACACGAAAGCGCAGGCTCTGCGCGACTTCGTCCCCGTCGACCCCGCGAACGTCACGATGTACGTGTGCGGTCCCACCGTGCAGTCGGGTCCGCACATCGGGCACGTCCGCGCCGCCCTCGCATTCGACCTGCTGCGCCGGTGGCTTGCGCACCGCTTCGGCCGTGTGACGTTCGTGCGCAATGTCACCGACATCGACGACAAGATCCTCGCGAACGCCACCGACACCGAGCCGTGGTGGGCGCTGGCGTACCGCATGGAGCTGGAGTTCTCGCGGGCCTACGCCGCCGTCGGCATCCTGGCCCCGACGTACGAGCCGCGCGCGACCGCGTCGGTCACGCAGATGCAAGAGCTGATCGCCGAGCTCATCGAGCGCGGCCACGCGTATGCCGCCGCCGGCGACGTCTACTTCGACGTCCGGTCGTGGCCCGCCTACGGCGAGCTCACCCGCCAGAGCGTGGATGCGATGGAGTCGGCGACCGATGCCGACCCGCGCGGCAAGCGCGACCCCCGCGACTTCGCCCTGTGGAAGGGCGCGAAGGAGGGGGAGCCGGCGTCCGCGACCTGGACGTCGCCGTGGGGTGCCGGTCGCCCCGGCTGGCACATCGAGTGCTCCGCGATGTCGCGGCGCTACCTCGGCCCCGAGTTCGACATCCACGGCGGCGGACTCGACCTCCGCTTCCCGCACCATGAGAACGAGATCGCGCAGTCCACCGCCGCGGGCGACGCGTTCGCGCGCTACTGGGTGCACAACGGCCTGGTCACCGTCGACGGACAGAAGATGTCGAAGTCGCTCGGCAACTTCACACTCGCCGCCGATGTGCTCGCCGAGCGCGACCCCCTCGTCGTGCGGTACGCGCTCGCCGGGGCGCACTACCGCTCGAGTCTCGACGTGTCGGACCGTGGATTCGACGAGGCGCGTGCCGCGCTCGACCGCATCGCGACGTTCCTGCAGCGGGTGCAGCGCACCGCGGGGGACTCGGCCGTCGCGAAGGGGCCCGCGGATCTGCCGGACGCGTTCGCCGCGGCGATGGACGACGACCTCGGCGTCCCGCAGGCACTCGCGGTCGTGCACGAGACCGTGCGCGCCGGCAACATCGCCGTCGACGGGGGAGACCTTGACGCGGCGGCCCGGGCCGGCCGCGCGGTGTCCGCCATGCTGTCGGTGCTGGGGCTGGATGCCACAGAGCCCGTCCCCGCGGGCGGAACCGACACCGCGCTCGACGCACTCGTGCGCGAGATGATCGCGCAGCGCGCCCGCGCGCGCGCCGACAAGGACTGGGCCGCTGCCGATCGCATCCGTGATGCCATCGCCGCCGCCGGAATCACGCTGGAGGACACTCCGGCCGGAACCAATTGGAGTATCGATGCCTAAGCCTGGACGTCCGGGAGCCCGTAACCCCGGCAAGAAGAAGGGCCCGCTCAAGGGCACCGGCGGACACTCGCGCAAGGCGCTCGAGGGCAAGGGCCCCACGCCCAAGGCCGAGGACCGCGCCTGGCACGTCGCCGGGAAGCGCAAGGCCGCCCAGGAGCGCTACGCCGCCGCCGGCGGCAAGGGCAAGCCCGGCGTGCGCCCGGTGGGCTCGTCGCAGGGTCGCCCCCGCGCCAAGCAGAGCGACGACACCGAAACGGTCACGGGCCGCAACTCGGTGCTCGAGGCGCTGCGCGCGAAGATCCCCGCGACCGCGTTCTACATCGCGCAGCGCGTCGAGATGGACGACCGCGTGAAGGAGATGCTGTCGATCGCGACGAACCGCGGCATCCCGGTGCTCGAGGTGACCCGCCCCGAGCTCGACCGCATGGCCGGTTTCGACGGCGTGCACCAGGGCGTGGCGCTGAAGGTGCCGCCGTACGAGTACGCCCACCCGCAGGACCTGCTCGAGAAGATCATCGACCGCGGCGAGCTCCCGCTGCTGGTCGCCCTCGACGGCGTGACCGACCCGCGCAACCTCGGTGCCATCATCCGCTCGACCGCCGCGTTCGGCGGTCAGGGCCTCGTCCTGCCGCAGCGCCGATCGGCGAGCGTGAACTCCGCGGCGTGGAAGACGAGCGCCGGTGCGGCCGCCCGGGTGCCGGTCGCCCTCGCGGCGAACCTCACCGCGACGCTGAAGGAATTCAAGAAGCAGGGCGTCTTCATCCTCGGTCTCGCCGGCGACGGCGACGTCGCCCTGCCCGAGCTCCAGCTCGCTGACCGCCCCGTCGTGATCGTCGTCGGATCCGAGGGCAAGGGCCTGTCGCGCCTGGTGACCGAGACGTGCGACCAGGTGGTGTCGATCCCGATCTCGGCGTCGACCGAGTCGCTCAACGCGGGCATCGCGGCATCCGTCGCCCTGTACCAGGTGTCGACGCTGCGTCACGCCGACTGACCCCTCAACCGCGCTGCAGGAGCTGCAGCGCGGTGAGGGCGGGCTCGATCTCTCCGCGCTCGATGGCGTGGCCCACCTCGACGATCGCGTCGTTGACGGGGGTGGGGATGCCGAGTCTCCGGCCGGCGGCGGCGACGGCACCGTTGATGTCGTCGACCTCGCTGTGGCGGCCCTTCCGCCAGTCCTGGAGCACGGTGGTCGTCGCGCCCGGCACGGTGAAGCGCGTGTAGAGCGCGTCGAGCATGGTCTCGACGACGTCGGGCGACCTCGCGATCGACTCAGGGGTCAGCCCGAAGATCGGCAGGACCCGGTGGTCGCCGGCGACGCGGAGCGCTTCGCGTCCGGCCTCGAGCATGAGGTCGCGCATTCCGGGCACCCCGATCGCGTCGACCATGGGAAGGCCCAGTGCCGCCGTGGGCACGAGCACCGAGGCGTTGCTGACGAGCTTCATCCACTTGGCGGAGGCGATGTCGTCCACGCGGGCGACCTCTCCCGAGTGCGACAGGACGTCGGCCACGTCGTGCCCGCGCGGCGCCGTGGCATCCACCGCGAACCAGGACCGCTCGGGGTCGACATGGCGGTGGACGACGCCGGGGTCGGTCATGGTGGAGGAGATCTCGATCACGGTGCCTACCGTCCGGTGCGCGCCGACGACGTCGGCCACGGCACCGGTCGTCATGCCGTTCTGGACCGCGGCGATCGCGCCGTCGGCGGCGAGGTGGGGCTCGATGAGCGCGGCCGCCCAGCGGGCGTCGTAGGCCTTCGTCACCAGCAGGACCAGATCGAACGGTTCGCGCAGGGTCGCGACCTCGCAAAGGTGGAGCGTGCGCGGATGCACGTGGCGGGTCCTCGACGGCATCTCGATGCGCAGACCGTCGCGCCGCATGGCTTCGACGTGGGCGGGCCACTGCTCGATCAGTACAGGGTCGAGGCCCGCGTCGATGAGGTCGGCACCGATCGAGGCCCCGTTGGCGCCGGCGCCCAGCACAGCGATGGACGGAGTGGACATGTCGCTCCTTCGTTGGAGTGTCAGCGAACGCGATGGAGGCGAGATCGCGTGTTCATGTATACGGGCTGAACGAAAATCGCACTCTTGCCTCGACCCTGAGGAGAGTGTAAACCAGGAACGAACATTCTCGATGGGGAGAAGGCCATGACCGAAAGCACACCCGCCGCCGAGCAGTTCTCGGCTGACCGCCCGTTCGTCTTCCGCAACGCCACCGTCATCACCATGGATGAGCAGGGCGTTCTGGACGACGCCGACGTCCTCGTGATCGGCCGCGACATCGCCGCGGTCGGGCACCGTCTCGAGGTGCCGGAGGGCACGCTCGAGATCGACGCATCCGGGGGCATCGTGACCCCCGGCTTCATCGACACCCACCGCCACATGTGGCAGTCGGCGCTGCGAGGGTACGGCGGCGACTGGGCGCTCAGCCAGTACTTCGTCTTCTACTACCTGAACTGGGGCGAGGTGTTCCGCCCCGAGGACGTGTACGCCGGCAACCTCCTCAGCGCGCTCGAGTCCGTCGACACGGGCGTCACGACGACGTTGGACTGGTCGCACGGTCTCCGGACCCCCGAGTACGGGGAGGCGGCGCTGCAGGCGCTGCGCGAGATCCCGGGCCGCTTCGTGCTCGGGTACGGCAACTACCTCGGAGCCCCGTGGGAGTGGGCCAACGCCCCGGAGTTCCGCGACTTCGTGTCGAAGAACTTCTCCTCGCACGACGACATGCTGACGCTGCAGCTGGCGTTCGACGTGCCGGGTGCCTCCGACTTCCCCGAGCGGGGCGCGTTCGAGGCGGCGCGCGAGCTGGGTCTGCGCGTCACGACGCACGCGGGAGTCTGGGGCGCCACGACCGACACCGCCATCACCCAGATGTACGACGCCGGGTTCATGACGCCCGAGATCTGCTACGTCCACTCCGCGTCGCTCAATGAGCAGAGCTACCAGAAGATCGCGGCCACCGGCGGTACCGTGTCGGTCGCCACCGAGTCGGAGCAGAGCGCCGGCCAGGGGTATCCCTCGACGTGGGCGATCCGAAAGCACGGCATCCCGGCATCCCTGTCGATGGACACCAGCGTCTGGTGGAGCGCCGACTTCTTCTCGGCCATGCGCGCGACCCTCAGCGCCGACCGTTCACGCGACCACCTCGAGGCGCACGCGCGCGGCGAGACGATCGTGGCGAACCGCCTGCGCGCGGAGGACGTGCTGCGCATGGCCACCGTCGGTGGCGCCCGCTCGATCGGTCTGGAGGACCGCATCGGATCGCTGACCCCGGGAAAGCGCGCCGACATCGTGCTCATCAAGAACGATGAGTCCCCGGCGATGACCCCGATCCTGCACCCCTATGCCCATGTGGTCTACCAGGCCGGGACGGCCGACGTGCACACCGTCGTCGTCGACGGCAAGGTCGTGAAATACCAGGGGAAGCGCATCGGCCTGCCGCTCGCGCCCGTCCGCGACAAGGTGGCGGCGTCGGTCGAGTACGTGCGGTCGAAGCTGGGGGAGCAGGCGTGGGCGGAGGGCATGCACCCCGAGATCCCCGTCGACGAGGAGATCGAGAACCCGTACCGCTACACCGACGGGGACGCGCACGTCGTCGCCCGCGCCAACGACTGAGAGGACCGCATGATCCTGCACGCCGCACTGTTCACCTGGAGACCCGAGGTCGGTCCCGAGGAGGCGGAGGCCCTGACCGGGGCACTCGAAGAGATGGCCGCGGCGCTGCCCATGCTCAGCGGATACCGCTGCGGCGTGAACCTGCGAATGCGCCCGAGCCCGGCGGACTACGCCGTGGTCGCGCTGGTCGCCGACGCGGACGCGCTCGCGGCGTACCTCGACTCGCCCGCGCACGCCGCGGTGTACGAGGCGCACCTCGCGCGGATGATCGAGTCGCGCCAGGCCGTGCAGCTCGAGGTGCCGGACGGGACCGCCCTGTGACGCGCATGCGCGCCGCCGTCCTCTACAGCGCCGGCGACCTGCGGATCGAGGATCGCCCCGTTCCGGTGCCCGGCCCCGGCGAGGCGCTCGTGCGGGTGACGGGGTGCGGCGTCTGCGGATCGGATGCCACGGAGTACTCCCGCGGCCCGGTCCTCACGCATCTGCCGGTCGTGCTCGGCCACGAGTTCACCGGCACGGTCGAGGCGGTGGGCGCAGGCGTCGACCTGCCGCTGGGCGCTCAGGTCGTCTCCGGGGCGGGCATCTCGTGCGGGGAGTGCAAGCCGTGCCGCACCGGGCGCACGAACCTGTGCCGCCGCTACCGGACGGCGGGGCTGCAGATCGACGGCGGGCTCGCGGAGTTCGTCCGCGTGCCCGCCGCCACCCTGCTCGACGTCACGGCGTGGGGCCTGGCATCCGACACTCTCGCCCTCGCGCAGCCCATGGCCATCGCCGTGCATGCGGTATCCCGCAGCGGTCTGTCGGCGGGGCAGGATGCCGTCGTCCTCGGGATCGGCGGGATCGGCGCGTTCCTCACGTACGCCGCCGCGGCCGTCGGCGCACGCGTGCTCGCCGTCGACCGGTCGGAGGCGCGTCTCGCCCTGGCCCGCGATCTCGGCGCCGAGCGCACGCTGCTCGCGGGGGAGCAGTCCGTCGCGGCCGAGCTCACCGCCGCCGGCCGTGAGGCCGACGTGCTGTTCGAGGTGAGCGGATCGCGCGCGGGGTGGGACGAGGTCGTCGCCGCGGCGCTGCCGGGCGCGGTGCTCGTGCCCGTCGGCATCCAGCGCGAGGACGTCCCCATCCCCCTGGGATCCTGGACGCTGCGCGAGTACACGATCGTCGGGACCGTCGCCCACGCGATCGGCGTCGACCTGCCCCGTGCGGTGGAACTGCTGGCCGACCGTCCCGACTGGACCGACGTCGCCGACGAGGTGCTGCCCCTGGACGAGGTCGCCGACGGGGCGCTGGAGCCGCTCACCCGGGGCGGCTCCCGTCAGATCAAGACGGTGATCGACCCGACGGCCTCGCGGCGTCGAGTGGCGCGGCACGGTGTCGCGCCCGCGAGGGCGTGACGCCGACCCTCGAACAGATCGGTCAGCGGTCGAGGTCGTCCATCGCCCGGAGGACGTCGACCGCGGACCCGATCGTCTCGCGCGGGGCGCCGAACTGCTGCCCCGCCGACGGCATGGCCTGGTTCTGCTCGCGGCGCCCGACCACGAACCAGATGCCGCGTGCGATCGCGTTGCTCTGGTTGACGTAGAGGTGCGGACGCACGGAGTCGAAGTGCAGACTGTCGCCCGCGCGGAGCGTGAAGGTGTCGAACTCGAGGCGGAGTGTCAGTTCTCCCTCGAGGAGGTAGGCGTACTCGACCCCCGCGTGGCGCATCATCTTGCCCTCGACGGAGCTCGACGCCCCCGGCTGATACGTGACCAGCAGCGAGTCGGCCGGGCCGACACCCGCCGCCAGGCGCTCCCACCGCACGCCGTTCTCCATGTCGAGGACGGCGTTGTCGGCGGCGCGCTGCACCGTGAGATCCGCGGGAAGGGGCTCGGGCGCGGGAACGGCGGTACCGGGCGGCGGCGTGGCCGAGACGCCGAGCAGCTCATCGATCGAGATGCCGAGGTGGGTCACCATCGCGTAGAGGGTCGAGACCGAGGGCTGCGTCTTGCCCGTCTCGACCTGCGAGATCAGGCTCGCCGAGACGCCCAGCGAGCTGGCGACGCTGCGCAGGCTCATGCCGCGCTGCAGCCGCGCGTCGCGCAGCCTGCTGCCGATGTCGTCGGTCATGTCCGCGCCTCCTCGTCCGACGGAGGTGAACCCGATCACCGGGACCCCGCCCTTCGCGAGAACACGCTACCGGCCGATTCGCGCACATCCTGTGCGCCGCGCCTGAACACGGGCGAGCCTCACCCGCGTCCGGGGACGTCCAACAGGACGTCGAGGTTGGCGGCGGAACGCGGCATCCGTCCGGCTTCGATCTCTTTCGCGAGCCGGACGGTGTGCGCGTTGTAGGGCGCTTCCTGCCCCGCCGCGGCGAGCACCGACACGACGAGACCATTGACCTCGTCGTACTCGGCGTGGCGGCCCTTCATCCAGTCCTGCAGCACCGTGGTGTTCGTATCGGGCAGCGAGAAGCTGTCGAGCACCGCGCCCAGCAGGTCTGCGGCGTAGCGGTCGGGGTCGGTCACGGCGTCGTCGGAGAGACCGAAGATCGGGACGAGGCGGCTCCCGTCGGCGAGGGCCGCGCGCGCGGCCTCCTTGCCGCACTCGATCATGAAGTCGTGGACGCCGGGGAGGGCGACGGCGGAGGCCAGGGGGAGATCGAGGATCGCGGACGGGACGAGCTCGCCCGCGTTGGCGACGAGCTTCATCCACTTCGACGAGCGGATGTCGGGGGAGACGTCCACGCGTCCCGTGTGCGAGAGCACCGCCTGCACCTCGTGCTCGCGCCCCCGCGCCGCATCGTCGTACGCACCGACCGCGAACCACGAGCCGGAGACCGGCGTCTGGCGGTTCACGATGCCCGGCTCGAACATGTTGGATGCCACCTCGATCACCGCGCCCATCGTGCGGTGTGCGCCCACGGCGGCGGCGATGGCATCCTGGGTCATCCCGTTCTGCACGCCCACGACCAGGCCGTCCTCGGCGACGTGCGGGGCGATGAGCTCCGCGACCCAGCGCGTGTCGTAGGCCTTCACGACGATGAAGACGATGTCGAACGGCTCGCGCAGCGTCGCGACCTCGCACAGGTGGAGGGGGTGGACGGGGGTCACGTGCGTCTCGTCGGGGAGGCGCACCTCGATGCCGCGGGCGCGCATGGCCTCGACGTGGGCGGGCCACTGCTCGATGTAGGTGACGTCGAGACCGGCGCGCAGCAGGTCCGCGCCGATGCTGGCTCCCTGGGCACCGGTGCCGAGCACGGCGATCCGGGGGCTCGTTCGTGACATGGGTCCTCCTCGACACCGGCTGAACGTTCGCTCAGGCTTTACAAATCTGGGTGCGACTGTACATTCGTGTGTAGTTCAGCACAACGTCGGGTCGATGCAGACCCGATCGGATCGCGAGGGAGCGACCATGCGCACACTCATCCGCAACGTGGCAGCGGCCACCGTCGACCCGGAACTCGGCGACCTGGCCCGCACCGACATCCTCATCGAGGACGGCGTCATCCGCGAGATCCGTCCGGACATCGCCGTCGATGACGCCGAGATCGTCGACGGGCGCGACAAGATCGCCATCCCCGGCATGGTCGACACCCACCGCCACACCTGGCAGACGGCGCTGCGCGGCATCCTCGCCGACGGGAACATCCCCGACTATCTCCGCGGCATCCGGCTGCACATGGCTCCGCTGTACCGCGCCGAGGACATGTACGCCGGCAACTACGTCGGAGCGCTGGACGCCCTCAACTCCGGCATCACCACGATCGTCGACTACTGCCACAACATCCTCGACCCCGACGGCGCGCACGCCGCAGTGACGGGGCTGCGGGATGCCGGCATCCGGGCCCTCTACGCCCACGGCCTGACCCCCATCACCACGAACACGTGGAGTCAGTCCCGCGGCGGGTCGGCGAGGGGAGCCGACCCCGCGGCCCTGGCCACGCGGGCCGTGCTCGCCCGTCACATCCGCGAGCAGTACTTCTCCAGCGACGACCAGCTGCTGCGCTTCGGCATCGCCCCGCAGGAGCTCGCGATCGCCCCCGTGGCCGACGTGGCGGCGGAGTTCCGACTCGCCCGCGATCTCGGGGCGCGCATCACGTTCCACGCCAATCAGGTCATGGTGCGCCAGCTCTTCCAGGACGTCGAGGTGCTGTACGCCCACGGGCTGCTGGCCGACGACCTGCTGCTCGTGCACTGCACCTTCAACACCCCGCACGAGTGGGACCTGCTGGACGACAGCGGGGTGACGGTGTCGGTGTGCGCCGAGACGGAGATGCAGATGGGGATGGGGTACCCCGCCATCGCCGAGGCGACCGCCCACACGCCGGGTCCGAGTCTCGGCATCGACTGCGTGTCGGGCAACGGCGGCGACATGGTCTCGCACAGCAGGCTCGTGCTGCAGGCCTCGCGCTACCGCGCCGACGAACCCGAGTACGCCGCGATGCGGGCGCCGCAGACCATGTCGTGGACGACGAAGGACGCGCTGCGGTGGGCGACGCTGAACGGTGCCCGAGCGGCCGGCGTGGACCATCTCGTCGGGTCGCTCACCGTGGGCAAGCGCGCCGACATCGTGCTCGTGGACATGTCGGGGATCAGCCAGGTCGGCTGGAACCGCGCGGATCCGACGGGCGCGGTGGTGACGCAGGCGCACGCCGGCTGCATCGACACGGTGCTCGTCGACGGGCGCGTCGTCAAGCAGCGTGGCGTGCTCACCCACGTCGAGGTGGA
Organism: Microbacterium sp. IEGM 1404; assembly: GCF_030056775.1. Taxonomy (NCBI): domain Bacteria; kingdom Bacillati; phylum Actinomycetota; class Actinomycetes; order Micrococcales; family Microbacteriaceae; genus Microbacterium; species Microbacterium sp. IEGM 1404. Next base: position 161,176 of record NZ_JASHKP010000001.1, read on the forward strand.
TGCCGCGAGGGCGACGCTCGAGCGCTCCCACGAGTACCTGTACGACCGGATGGGCGGTGCGGGGGACTTCATCCCGCAGCCTCCGATCGACATCCCGTTGTACCGCGAGCGCGCGTGAGCTTTCAGTCGTGCTGGACGAACTGCACAGAGTGATAACTAATACTTGACACGTTCAGTCCTGCTTTCTAGCATCCAATCAACGAACACCACCGGCGCGACGACGCTCCGGTTCGACGAGGGAGTCACCACCACATGAGCACGCGCACGCTGCTGCGGGGAGGAACCGTCATCACCGCGGTCCGCCCCGGCGAGGTCCTCACCGACACCGACATCCTGATCGGCGCCGACGGAACGATCGAGGCCATCGGACAGGCGCTGGATGCCGGCGACGCCGAGGTCGTGGACGTCCGCGGCCGCATCGTGCACCCGGGCTTCGTCGACACGCACCGCCACACGTGGCAGTCGGTCGTCCGCAACCTCGCGTCGGACTGGTCGCTCACCGAGTACCTCGCGGGCCTCCACACCGGTCTCAGCAAGCACTTCCGCCCCGAGGACACCTACACCGGCAACTACCTCGGTGCGCTCGAAGCCCTCGACTCCGGCATCACGACGCTCGTCGACTGGTCGCACAACCTCGCCACCCCCGCGCACGCGGACGCGGCGGTCGCCGCCCTCAAGGACACCGGGATGCGTGCGGTCTTCGCGCACGGCGGCGGCGCCGAGCAGTGGGGGAGCCTGCCGTCGGCCAACGTGCACCCCGCCGACGCGCGGCGCGTCCGCGACGAGCACTTCTCCTCCGACGGGGGCCTCGTGACGATGGCGCTCGCCCTGCGCGGACCGCAGTTCGTCACCCCCGAGGTCAACGTCGCCGACTTCCGCCTCGCCGCCGACCTGGACCTCCGCGTCACGATGCACGCCGGTGACGGGTACTGGGGCAAGTCGGGCCCGATCCGCAAGATGCACGCCGACGGCCTGCTGTCCGACCGCATCACCTACGTGCACTGCTGCACCCTCGGCGACGACGAGCTGAAGCTCATCGCCGACAGCGGCGGCACCGCCTCGGTCGCCCCCGACGTCGAGATGCAGATGGGCCACGGCTTCCCCGCCACCGGCCGGCTGCTGCGCGCCGGCATCCGCCCGACCTTCTCGATCGACGTGTGCAGCTCGAACGGCGGCGACATGTTCGCCACCATGCGCACCGCCATCGGCATGCAGCGCGCCCTCGACAACGCCCCGTCCGTCGACACCGGCGAGGTGCTCGAGCGCATCAGCCTCACGTGTGCCGACGTCGTGCAGTTCGCCACGATCGACGGTGCGCACGCCGCGGGTCTCGCGGACACCACGGGCTCGATCGCGGTGGGCAAGGCCGCCGACATCGTCGTGCTCGACGACCGGTCGTTGGCCCTCACGCCGCTCAACAACCCGATCGGGAGCCTCGTCTACTCGGCTCACCCGGGTCTCGTCCGCGACGTCTTCGTACAGGGCCGCCGGGTGAAGAAGGACGGCGAACTCGTGGGCGTGGACATCGCCCGGCTGAAGGCGGATGCCGAGGCCTCCCGCAGCTACCTGCTCGGTGAGATGCCCGAGGCGCGCCTCGACGGCACGTGGCACCCCACGCTGGTGACGGCATGACCGACCTCGCCGTTCCCGCGCGCATCGCGCCGAAGGACCACGGTCCGACGGCGCGGATGGTGCTGGCGTGGCCGGGCACCCGGGCGCTCATCGCGGTCGCCGCGCTGTTCCTCATCAGTCCGCTCATCGCCCCCGGCAGCGTCGGACCCACCGCCATCGTCTCGATGCTGCCGTTCGCGGCGCTCATCGCGATCGTGGCGATCGGCCAGACCCTCGTCATCCAGCAGGGCGGCCTCGACCTGTCGATTCCGGGCGCGGTCACGCTCGGCGCACTGATCGTGGCCCGTTTCGGCGGCGACGACGCCCTGGGGCTTCCCGCGGCGATCGGCGCGGCGATCCTCGCCACCGCCGCGTTCGGTCTGGCGAGCGGGCTCGTCATCACCCTGTTCGGCCTCCCGCCCCTCGTCGTCACGATCGCGGTGAACGCCCTGATGATCGGTACGGTCCAGGCCCTGTCCGGGGGATTCGCGACGCAGAGCCCCGACGCGCTCAACCAGTTCGCGCTCAGCCGGTGGGGTGGCATCCCGGTGCTGGTGTTCTTCGCCCTCGCTCTGACCCTCGCCGTCCACGTCGTCCTGAAGCTGACGCGTCTCGGTCGGCGGTTCGAGCTCGTTGGGGAGAACCCCCGCAGCGCCGCCAACCTCGGCATCGGGACGCGCGGATACACGATCGTGGCGTACGTCCTCTCGGCCGGGCTCGCCGCCGTCGGCGGTGTGCTGCTGGCGGGACTGCTCCGCACCCCGACCCTCACCGCCGGCGACGACTATCTCCTGCCCTCGATCGCGGCGGTGGTGCTCGGCGGCACCGCCCTCACCGGCGGGCGGGGCAGCGTCGTGGGCACCGCGCTCGGCGCCCTCTTCCTGGCGCAGCTGACCCAGCTGGTCCAGACGTTCACGCAGGCCACCGCCGTGCAGAACATCGTCCAGGCGCTGATCATCGGCGTCGGCATCGTCGCCCAGCTGCAGCTGGGCGGCTCCACCTCCCGTATCCGGAACCTCATGCGACGGCGTCCGGGAGCCTGACACCGGCTCATCCGCCACCGCGACCCCCATCGGGTCGACGGGCGGTCCGTCGCGCCCTCATCCGACCCTGCACACCCGATCACCCACTCGAAGAGGAGTACCTCCATGATCACCACAGCACCCGCACGGCGAGCAGGTCTCGCCGTCATCGCGCTCGGCGCGCTCGTCCTCGCCGGCTGTTCCTCCACGAACAGCGCCGGCGGCGGCAGCTCCGAGGGCGCCAGCAACCTCACCGCCGACATCGCCGCCGGCAGCAAGGGCACCGTCGATCAGTTCACCGACATCTCGGCCGTCTGCCCCACCGACGGCACGAAGGTCTCGGTCGGCGTCGTCGACGGCTACGGCACCAACACGTGGTCCAAGACCGTTCTCGCGGAGATCGAGAGCGAGGCCGCCAAGTGCTCCGCCATCTCGGGCGTCGAGTTCATCGCCGGCCGCGGCGACCTCGAGGCGACGACCTCGGGCATCACGAGCCTCGCCGCCAAGGGCACGAACATCATCCTCGTCATCCCCGACGCCGGTCCCGGCGAGGCGCACCTCCCCGCGATCCGGCAGGCCACCCAGGCGGGTTCCACGGTCGTCGCGTTCGCTTCCGACCCGCAGGGCACCGCCGGCACCGACTACCTCGACTACACCGACCAGATCCCGGAGTTCGTCGGGAAGTCCAAGGCGCAGTGGATCGTCGACCAGCTGGGCAGCACCGGCGGCAACGTCGTGTTCTTCGGTGGCCCGTCGGGCGCCCTGGTCTCGACGCAGGAGTTCGCCGGGGCCAAGGAGGTCTTCGACGCCAACCCGCAGATCACGCTCGTGAACACCGAGCCCATCTGGACCAACTGGGACCCGGCGCAGGCGCAGCAGGCGATGGCCGGCGTCCTGTCGCAGGGCACGCCGATCAACGCGATCATCGCCGACTACGGCGCATCCGCCTCGGGCATCATCCGCGCCTACGAGGCGGCCGGTCAGCAGCTCCCGATCCTCACCTCGACCGACGACAACTCCCTCAGCTGCGGGTACGCCGACCTGAAGGCGAAGAACCCGGGGTACGAGCTGGCCACCGTCTCCTCGCGCACCTGGATCGGCCGCGTCGCGCTCCGCAAGGCGCTCGCCGCCGTCTCCGGCACCTCGGACACCGAGCCTTCGCTGTACGAGCTCGCGCTCTTCGAGGACTCCACCGGCAAGACGGCCGGGGCGGTCACGCCCGACAAGGCGTGCCTGTCGTCGGCGCCGTCCGACGCGACGCCGTCGACGCTGCTGACCGCCGACGAGATCACGAAGCTCTTCGGCTGATGAACGAGACCCCCACGACCGTGGCATCCGCGCTCACCCTCTCGGGCATCACCAAGACCTACCCCGGTGTCACCGCGCTCGACGCGGTCTCGGTCGACATCGCCGCCGGTCGCGTGCACGCCGTGCTGGGCGAGAACGGCGCCGGGAAGTCCACCCTCGTGGGGATCGCGGCGGGGTCGGTGGTGCCGGATTCCGGCACCATCGGCCTCGCCGGGCGCGAGTTCGACCGCATCCGCCCCGCCGAGGCGCGGGAGTCCGGGCTCGCCATCGTGTACCAGATCCCCGCGCTCGCCCCCTCGTTGAGCGTGGTGGATGCCGTCCTGCTGCTGCTTCCCGCGAGCAAGCGCCCTTCGCGCCGCACGGCGGCCGCTTGGGTCACGGCGCACTTCGAGCGCCTGTCGCTCAAGATCGACCCGCACGCGCTCGTGTCGTCGCTGTCGCTGCGCGAGGCGCACCTCGTCGAGATCGCCGCCGCCCTGGCATCCGATCCCCGTGTGCTGGTGCTGGACGAGCCGACCGAGGCCCTCGGGCCGGAGGAGACGGCGTGGCTGTTCGGCCAGGTCCGCGGGCTGCTGGAGAAGGGTGTGGCGATCGTCTACATCACCCACCGGATCCCCGAGGTGATGGAGATCGGCACCGACCTCACGGTGCTGCGCGACGGGCGCGTCGTCGGTCGCGGCCTCGTGGCGGACTTCACCGCCGACCAGGTCGTCGAGCTCATCGTCGGGCGGTCGCTGGAGACCACGTTCCCCGACAAGCCTCTCGTTCCCGCCCCCGACGCGACCCCCGCCCTCGAGGTGCTCGAGCTCAGCGGTCCCGGCTACGACAACGTCTCGTTCTCGGTGTACCCGGGGCAGATCGTCGGTCTCGCCGGGGTCGAGGGCAACGGTCAGCGCCGCGTGCTCCGAGGCATCGCCGGCGGCGGCGCGACGGGAGGCCGCATCCTGGTGAACGGCCAGGAGGTCTCGACGCGCTCCCGCCGGTCGGCGTCGGCCGCGGGGGTCGTGTTCCTGCCCGGCGACCGCATCGGCGAGGCGATGTTCGGCAAGATGTCGATCCGCGAGAACGCCGTCGCGGGGGCGCTTCGCGCCGCGATGCCCGGCGGATTCGTCCGCCGCAGCCGCGAGTACGCGTTGACGCGCGAGGGGGTGGCCGGTCTCGCGGTGAAGACCCCGCACTTCGAGGTGGCGGTCTCGGCGCTCTCGGGCGGCAACCAGCAGAAGGTCCTGCTCGCGCGCGGGCGCCTCGGCGACCCGAAGGTCCTGCTCGTCGAGGACCCGACGCAGGGTGTCGACGCGGGTGCCCGCGTGGACATCTACGCGTTCCTCCGGGAGCTCGCCGCCTCGGGCGTCGCCGTCGTCGTCCTGTCGACGGATGCCGTGGAGCTCGAGGGGCTGTGCGACCGGGTCGTGGTGTTCTCCCGCGGTCGCGTCCAGGCGACGCTGGTCGGCGACGACGTCGATGAGCGCGCCATCACGGGGGCTGCGGTGCTGTCGCATGAGACGGCGTCCGTCGAGGTCGCGGTGACGGCACGGCGTCGGTCGCGCGGCATCCTGGCGGGCGAGACGCAGGCCGTCGTGCTCCTCGGGTTGGCGGTGGCGCTCTCGATCGTCACCTCGTTCGTGTCGTCCGCGTTCCTGAGCCCCCTGAGCATCAGTCAGCTGCTGGCGGCCACCAGCGTCCTGATCTTCGTGGGGTTGGCGCAACTCGTCGTCGTGATGACCGGGGGCATCGACCTGAGCATCGGATCGGTGACGGCTCTCTCAGCGGTCATCCTGTCGTTCTTCGCGCAGCAGGGGATCGGGTACTTCCTCATCGGGGTCGCGCTCGCGCTCGCGGCGGGGGCCGCGGTCGGGTGGGTGAACGGCCTCCTCGTCACGCGCCTCTCCCTCCCGCCTGTCATCGCGACGCTCGTGAGCTCCATCGCGGTGCTCGGTCTCGCGCAGGTGCTGCGGCCGAGCCCCGGCGGATCGGCCCGCGCCGACGTGCTGACGACCCTCGGTCTGGCCGTCGCCGGCGTGCCCCTGATCCTGGCGCTGGCCGTCGCGATCGCCGTGGTGATGTGGATCGTCATCCAGCGCACCCGCGGCGGACGCGCCCTGCGGGCCGCCGGCTCCGACCCCGTCAAAGCCAATCGCATGGGCGTGCGGGTCCCGCGGACGCGGCTGCTCGCCTCCATCACCGCGGGCGTCCTCGCCGCGCTCGCCGGGCTCGCGGTGTATTCGCGGTCGGGCATCGGCGACGCCAACGCGGCGCAGGCGCTGACCCTCACCTCGGTGACGGCGGTCGTCATCGCCGGCGCGAGCATCTTCGGCGGTTCCGGTTCGGCCCTGGCCGTCGCCGCGGCGGGGCTGCTCCTGCAGACGGTGACGAGCTCCCTGGCGTTCCTCTCGCTCGGCCTGTCGTGGCAGTACTGGATCCAGGGGGCGTTCGTGCTCTTCGCCGCGGTCGTCCCGCTCGTCATGGTGCTCGTGCGCCGCGGTCGCTCACCGGGGGTGCGGGGCGGCTGATCCGCCGCGCGTCCGCATCCCCATCGGAACCCCTCTGACCTCAGGAAGGCCATCATGAAGAACACCGGAACCACGGGCACCAACGGCGTCGACTGGGAGGCGCGCGTCGACTTCGACCGCCTCCGCGACGAGCGCCTCGCGCGCGTCAAGGCGGAGTTGGAGCGGTCGGACCTGGGCGCGGTGCTCGCGTTCGACTTCTCCAACATCCGCTACATGACCGCGACGCACATCGGCACGTGGGCCATGGACAAGCTGATCCGCTTCAGCCTCCTCACCCGCAACACCGACCCGATCTCGTGGGATTTCGGGTCGGCGGCGAAGCACCACGCGCTGTACAACCCGTGGCTGGACGTCACCTCGTCCGAGATGGATGCCGATCCCCACGCGCCACACGAGGGCACCAAGCGTCCGCGGCTCGAGTCCGGGGCGCGCGCGGGGATCTCGACCCTCCGCGGAGCCTTCCCGCCGGATGCCGGCATCGCCGAGGAGGTGGCCCGCAAGATCAAGCGCGAGCTGGAGAAGTTCGGGGTCGCCGACCAGCCGCTCGGCGTCGACGTCATCGAGCTGCCCATCCTGTTCGCGCTGCAGCAGGTCGGCATCCGGGTGGTCGACGGTCAGCAGATCTTCATGGAGGCCCGGCGCATCAAGACGAACGACGAGATCCGGCTGCTCACGCAGGCGGCGTCGATGGTGGACGCGGCGTACGAGGACCTGTACCGGTTCCTGCGTCCCGGCGTCCGTGAGAACGAGGCCGTGGGGCTCGTCGCCAAGACGCTGTACGACCTCGGGTCCGAGTACGTCGAGGGCGTCAACGCGATCTCGGGTGAGCGCTGCTCCCCGCACCCGCACGTGTTCTCCGACCGGCTGATCCGGCCGGGCGACCCCGCGTTCTTCGACATCCTGCACAGCTGGAACGGCTACCGCACGTGCTACTACCGCACCTTCGCGGTGGGGTCGGCGAGCACGAAGCAGAAGGATGCCTACACCCGGGCACGCGAGTACATGGACCGCGCGATCGCCCTCGTGCGTCCCGGTGCCACGACCGCCGACATCGTGTCGGTGTGGCCGACCGCGCAGGAGTTCGGCTTCGCGGATGAGGAAGCGGCGTTCGCCCTGCAGTACGGCCACGGGGTCGGCCTGTCGATCTGGGAGAAGCCGATCTTCTCGCGGCTGGTGTCGTTCGACCACCCGGAAGAGCTGAAGGAGGGCATGGTCTTCGCCCTCGAGACGTACTGGCCCTCGGCGGACGGCTGGGGTGCCGCGCGCATCGAGGAGGAGGTGGTGGTGACCGCCGACGGGTGCGAGGTCATCACGAAGTTCCCCGCCGAGGAGCTGTTGATCGCCGGTCCCCGGTACATCGCGGTCGGTGGTCCGCTGAACAACCAGCGCGACTCGCAGTCGCACCTGAACACGACGTGGGGCCGCGGGGAGGCGTGATGGCGTCGGTCGGCTTCCTCGGCCTCGGTTCGATGGGGGCGGCGCTCGCTCGCCGCCTCGTCGACGCCGGGCACCGTGTCCATGTCTGGAACCGTTCGCCCGGCGCGGCGGGCGAGCTCGTCGCCGCGGGGGCCGTGGCGTGTGCGACGCCCGCGGAGGCGCTCGCGCACCCGGTGTCGTTCTCGATGCTCGCCGACGACAGCGCGGCTCTGTCCGTCCTGGATGCCGCGTCCGTGGCATCCGCGTCGGGCGGGGTGCACGTGAACATGGCGTCGATCAGCCCCGCCGGGGCGGGGGAGCTGCAGCGCCGGTTCGCGGCGGCGGGCGCGCGCTATGTCGCCGCTCCGGTGCTCGGTCGCCCCACCGTCGCGGCGGAGGGCAAGCTCAACGTGCTCGTCGCGGGCGCGCCCGACGACGTCGCCGAGGTCGAGCCGTTCCTGCAGTTGTTCGCCGCGCGCCTGTGGCCGCTCGGCGCGGAGCCATCGACCGCGAACGCCGTGAAGATCGCGGTGAACTACGACATCATCCACGCGATCCAGGCCATCGGGGAGTCGGTCGCCCTCGTCGAAGCGCGCGGCGTGGATCCCGGACTGTTCGTCGAGATCCTCACGTCGACGTTGTTCGCCGGGGTCGTGTACAGCGGCTACGGCGGGATGATCGCGCGGCAGGCGTACGACCCGCCGGGGTTCGACGTGGCCCTCGGCTACAAGGATCTCCGGCTGAGCGCCGAGATCGCGGGCGAGACGGGGACGCACCTGCCGACGCTCGCCGCTTTGACGGCGGTGTTCGAGCGAGCCTTGGCCGAACCCGACCTCGCGCGCCTCGACTGGGGTGCCGCTGCGGAGGTCACCCGGCGGGGCCTCCTGCCGGCATCCGATGACGAGAGAGAGGGAGGTGCGGCATGAGCCGCAGGTATCTGGTGGTCGGCGGGACATCCGGGATCGGACGCGAGATCGTCGCGTCGCTCGCCGCCGACGGGCACGAGGTGACGCTCACGGGTCGCGACGCGGCAGCAGCCGAGGCGATCGCCCGGGAGATCGGCCCGAACGTCCGCGGTATCGCGGTCGACATCTCCGAGCCGGAGGACATCGCGCCCGCGCTCGCCGACGTCGGCGAACTGGACGGCCTGGTGCTCGCCGCGATCGAGCGCGACGCGAACACCGTGCGCGACTACGACATCGCCCGCGCCCGGCGCCTGGTGACCCTCAAGCTCGTGGGGTACACCGAGACCGTACACACGCTGCTGGACCGGCTCGTGCCGCAGCGCTCGACCGGCATCGTGCTGTTCGGCGGCCGCGCGAAGGACGCTCCGTATCCCGGGTCGGTCACGGTCTCGACCATCAACGGCGGCGTCGAGGGGCTCACCACGGCCCTCGCTCTCGAGCTCGCCCCGCTCCGCGTCAACGCGCTGCACCCGGGCATCATCGGCGACAGCCCGTTCTGGGCCGGGAAGCCCGCGGGCGTCCTTGAGGGCTACTCGTCCCGCACGCCCGGCGGTGAGCTCGCGACGATGAACGACGTCGTGGATGCCACCCGGTTCCTCCTCCACAACGAGGGCGTCTCGGCGACCAACCTCTACGTCGACCGGGGCTGGCGCATCACCTGACGCCCTGCTCCTCGCCGAAGATCTCGGGATGCCGCTCCAGCTCGATGCGCGTGCGCCGGATGTGCCGCTCGAGCACGTGGGCGGCCTCCTCGGCGTCGCCGCGGCGGAGGGCCGCGACGAGGAGCCGGTGGTCGAGGTGCGCGGTGCCGTCGTGGCGGGCGTGCGCCGCGGTGACGAAGGCGCGGCGGTAGTGGTGCGTCCGGTTCCACAGGCCCACGACGGTGTCGCCGAGCATGACGGTGCGCGCCGGCGCGTAGGTGGCGAAGTGGAACTCCCGGTCGTGGCGCAGGAAGTCCTCGGCATCCGCGTGCTCCATGCGGGTGGCCAGGTCGTCGAGGGCGTCCAGGTCGGCGGGGGAGAGGAGCGGCGCGCTCATCCCGAGGAGCACCGGCTCGATGCGCTCGCGCACGAGGTACAGCTCCTCGCACTCGGCGAGGGTCAGGCGCGACACCCACGCGCCCGAGTTGGCGACCAGCGTCACGAGGCCCTCGGCCTCGAGGATCCGCAGCGCCTCGCGCACCGGGATGCGGCTCGTCGTGTGCCGGGCCGCGAGGTCCTCCTGCCGGATCCGGGTCCCGGGCGGATGGATGCCACGGAGGATCTCGTCGCGGAGCGTGTCGGCGATCCCCGAGCCGGCGCGCCCGTGATCGCGGGCGACGGTGAGCGGGCCGCTCACTCGGCGGGCCTCGCGGGGTGCCACAGCAACGTGTCGGCATCCTGCTCATAGGCCTTGCCGTCGGGGAAGCTCACGAGCTCGAACTGCATTCCCCACGGGGCGCGGAAGTAGATCCAGCGCTGCCCCGCCGAGGCGGCGCCGCTGACGACCGGTTCGCCCATGACGTCGACGTCATGGGCGTGCAGGTGGGCGACCGCGGCATCCAGGTCGTCGACGTAGAGCGCGAGGTGGTGCCCGCCGATGTCGCTGTTGCGCGGGGGAGGCGCCTGCCCGTCGGCGGCGTCGTACGCGAAGACCTCGAGGTTCGTGCCGTTGCCGAGGCGGTAGAAGCGAATCTCGCGGATTGCCGTCCGCGGGTGGACGCCGAGCTGCCGTGTCATCCAGTCGCCCTCGCCGCTGCGGCCCGGGAGGGTGTACACCGGCACCGCGCCGAGGACGTCGACGAGGAACGTCTCAGCTTCGTCGAGATCGGGCACGGTGAAGCCGATGTGGTCGCTGCCGTGCAGCCCTGGAAGTCCCATGTCGCATCCTCCATTGGATCCATTGACGCCGACGATGGCGTCTTTCGACAGTATCTCGTGGCGGTTGCGCCTTGTATTGGAGACAATCCGATCGTACAGTGTGAGCGAACGACCTGTATAGGTAGACGCAACGACGCGTGAGGAGCGACATGGCCAAGCGGAAACGGCTGAACACCGGTGTCGAGTGGGTGCAGCTGGAGACGACCGCCGCGGACTGGAAGGCCGCCGACCCGGAACTGCTCGGGACGATGCTCGGTCAGCTGCATCTCATCCGGGCCTTCGAGGAGGCGGTGCTCGACCTGGCGGGCGCAGGCCTCGTGCACGGCCCCGCGCACTCCAGCATCGGTCAGGAGGGCGGCGCGGTCGGTTCGATCGTCTCCCTCCGACCCGCGGATGCCGTGAACGGCTCGCACCGCGGGCACCACCAGTTCCTCGCCAAGACGCTCGCGTACGTCTCCGGCGGTGCGCTCGACCCGGCCGCCCTTGTGACGCCGGACGTGCAGACGCTGCTCGACCGCACGCTCGCCGAGATCCTCGGGCTCGCCTCCGGTTTCTCGGGTGGCCGCGGCGGCTCGATGCACCTGCAGTGGCTCGAGGCCGGAGCGCTGGGCACCAACGCGATCGTCGGCGGCGGCGCGCCGCTGGCCACCGGCCACGCGTGGGCGCAGAAGCACGCCGGCACGTCGGACGTGTCGATCAACTACTTCGGCGACGGGTCGAGCCAGATCGGCTCGGTGCTGGAGTCCATGAACCTCGCCTCGACGTGGAAGCTCCCCGTCGCGTTCTTCATCGAGAACAACCTCTACGCGGTGTCGACGCGCGCCGAAGAGGCGAGCGCCGACACCCGCTTCTCGGTGCGCGGCCAGGGCTTCTCGATCCCCGCGTGGCGGGTGGACGGCATGGACCCCCTCGCCGTGCACCTCGCCACGGGCGAAGCGCTCGACCGCATGCGCGCGGGCGAGGGCCCCGCGATCGTCGAGGCCGAGGTCTACCGCTTCTTCCACCAGAACGGCCCCTACCCGGGCAGCGCCTTCGGATACCGCACGAAGGACGAGGAGGGGCAGTGGCGGGCCCGCGATCCGCTGGAGCGCATGGCGTCCGAGATGCGCCGCCTCGGCCTCCTCGACGACTTCGAGGCGCAGACGGTCCGCGAGCAGGCGGTCGCCGCCGTCGCGCGGTCGGTCGCCGCCGTGGTCGAGGCTGACCCCGAGCGTCCCGGCCGACGCCGCATCCGCCCGGAGCTGTGGCCCGACCCCGCGGTGGTGGACACCGGCATCCGGGGGGATGCCTCCGAACTCGCCGCCCTCACGGCATCCGAACCCGCGCGGTGGACCGGCGGCTGGCGCGAGGTGAAGTTCGTCGACGCCGTCGCCCAGACCATGGACCGCCGGATGGAGACCGACCCGCGCATCATCGTGCTCGGCGAGGACGTGCACCGCCTCGGCGGCGGTACCAACGGCGCGACGAAGGGCCTCGCCGAGAAGTACGGCCCCGACCGCGTCATCGGCACCCCGATCAGCGAGAACGGCTTCTTCGGCGCCGCCGGCGGCATCGCGATGGACGGCCGGTTTCGCCCCGTCGTGGAGTTCATGTACCCCGACTTCATGTGGGTGGCTGCGGACCAGGTGTTCAACCAGGTCGGTAAAGCCCGGCACATGTTCGGCGACAACAACACCGTCCCGCTCGTGCTGCGCACCAAGGTCGCGATGGGGTCCGGCTACGGCTCGCAGCACCTCATGGATCCGGCCGGGATCTTCGCGACGCAGGCCGGGTGGCGCATCGTCGCCGCCTCCACCGCCGCGGACTACGTCGGCCTGATGAATGCGGCGCTCGCCCTCGAAGATCCGGTGCTCGTCATCGAGCACGTCGATCTCTACGGCACACCCGACCGCGTCCCCGACGCCGACCTCGACTACGTCATCCCGCCGGGATCCGCCGCCGTGCGCCGGGAGGGGAACGACGTGACGGTGCTCACCTACCTGTCGATGGTCGGACACGCGCTCGAAGCGGTCGAGCAGACCGGGACGGATGCCGAGGTCATCGACCTCCGCTGGCTCGACCGCGCTTCGCTCGACTGGGACACCGTCGGCGAGAGCATCCGCAAGACCAATGCCGTCCTCATCGTGGAGCAGGGCTCCCGCGGACCGTCCTACGGGGCCTGGCTCGCGGACGAGATACAGCGCCGGTTCTTCGACTGGCTCGACCAGCCCGTCGAACGCGTCACCGGCGGCGAGGCGAGCCCGAGCATCTCCAAGGTGCTCGAGCGGGCCGCCATCGCCCGCACGGAAGAGGTCGTCGCAGGCCTCGAGCGCGTGCGCGCGGCGGGAGGGATCCGCTGATGGCCGTCGTCGTCCGCATGCCCGAGATCGCCACGGGTGCCGCCGAAGCGGCCATCCAGAGCTGGCTCGTCGAGGTCGGCAGCCCCGTGCGCGCCGGCCAGGCCATCGTCGAGATCGAAACCGAGAAAGCGGTCGTCGAGTACGAAGCCGAGCGCGCCGGCATCCTCGCCGGGATCCTGCTCCCCGCCGGTGACGCCGCCGCCGTGGGCGTCCCGATCGCCGTTCTCGCCGAGGAGGGGGAGAGCGTGGATGCCGCGCTCGCCGCCGCCGGGGGAGCGCCCGCCCCCGCGACCGCGACGCCGTCCGACACCGACGTCGCCGCCGCGCCCGAAGAAGCGGCCGAGGCTCCGGCGGCACCGGCCTCGGCGGCGCCGGTCGTGGCCGCAGCCCCCGCGCCCGCGGCACCCGCTCCGGCTCCCGCCGACCCGCCAGTGGGCGAGGAGCGTCGCCTGTTCGCCTCGCCGCTCGTGCGCCGCCTCGCGGTCGAGCGCGGCATCGACCTCGCCGAGGTCCCCGGATCGGGCCCGCGCGGACGCATCGTCCGCCGCGACCTGGATGCCTGGACCCCGGCGTCGGCGGAGCGGTATCCGGAACCTGCCCCCGAGGCCCCCGAACCGCCCGCTCCGGCAGCGGCGGGGAGCGCGTACGAGGACGTGCCGCACACCGGCATGCGTCGTGCCATCGCGCGGCGGCTCACGGAGTCGAAGGCCACCGTCCCGCACTTCTATCTTCAGGCGGACTGCCGCGTCGACGCGCTGCTGGCCCTGCGGACGCAGATCAACGAGGGACGCGAGCAGCGCATCTCGGTGAACGACCTCGTCGTGAAGGCGGTCGCCGGCGCGCTGCGCGACGTCCCCGACGCGAACGCGATCTGGACCCCGGATGCCACGCGTCGCTTCTCCGCGGCGGACATCGCCGTGGCCGTGTCGGTGCCGGGCGGGCTGCTCACCCCGGTCGTCCGGGAGGTCGACCGGTTGTCGATCGGCGAGCTCGCCACCACGGTCCGTGACCTGGCGGGACGGGCGCGAGAGGGGCGGCTGAAGCAGAACGAACTCGAGGGAGGGTCGTTCGCGGTGTCGAACCTCGGCATGTACGGCACGACGTCGTTCTCGGCGATCATCAACCCTCCGCACGCCGGCATCCTCGCCGTCGGAGCCGCGACGCGGCGACCGGTGGTCGAGGAGGACGGGTCGCTCGCGGTGGCGACGGTCATGTCGGTGACGCTCTCGGCCGACCATCGAGTACTCGACGGTGCGCTCGCGGCCCAGTGGCTGGCGGCGTTCGTGGCGCGCATCGAGAATCCTCTGCAGATCCTGCTGTGAATCGTGTCGGTTTCGGGCGTCCGCGCTTCGCGATGGGGCCCGGAACCGGCACGCTGGGGGGAGACGTCCGCGGGGGATCGCGGACCGGAGGAAAGGAACACCCGTGACCCGCATCGCCGTCATCGGAGGAACCGGCTACGCCGGTAGCCACATCGTCGCCGAGGCCGTCCGCCGCGGCCACACCGTCGTCTCGGTCGCCCGATCGGTGCCGGCCGAGCGCGTGGAGGGCGCGACCTACATCGAGGGCACCGTCCTCGACGTTCCCGGCCTCCTCGCCGGCATCGAAGGAGTCGACGTCGTGGTCTCGGCCGTCGCTCCCCGTGGCGACATGCTGGGCAAGCTCCGCCCGGCCATCGCGCAGCTGAACTCGGTGCTGCCGGAGAACGTGCGCCTCGGCGTCGTCGGCGGCGCCGGGGGATCGCTGGTCGCCGAAGGCGGCCCGCGCCTCATCGACGCCGAGGGGTTCACCGACGAGTACAAGCCCGAGGCCGCCGAGGCCATCGGCGTCCTGGAAGACCTTCAGGCTGGCTCCTCGGACCGCGACTGGTTCTACGTGCACCCCGCCGGCGGGTTCGGCGTATGGGCGCCGGGCGAGCGCACGGGCACATACCGTGACGGCGGCCACGTGCTGGTCGTCGACGAGAAGGGCGACTCGTTCATCTCGGGTGCCGACTTCGCCGTCGCCGTGCTCGACGAGATCGAGAACCCGAAGCACTCGCGCGACAACTTCGCCGTCGGGTACTGACCCGGCGAACCACGACGGCGCCGCTCCCTCGGGGGCGGCGCCGTCGTCGCGTCGTCAGACCAGGTCGCGCCAGTCGATGACGTCGGTGTCGGTGGTCGGCACCTCGCCCGTCGCGGGAGCGGCGGCATCCGCGATCGTGGCGAGCGACATCGTGTCGGTGGGCGGGCCCATGACGGTCGCCTCGTCGCGCCGGTGACGCAGCACGTCGTCGATGTACGACGTGACGACCTCGGCCAGCGGGACCGACCGACCGCGCGCCTGCGACATGTACCAACGGTGCTCGAGCACCTGGTGGAAGACCTCGGCGGGTTCGAGCTTCGCCCGCAGGTCGAACGGGATCGCCATGACGATCGGCTCGAAGACGCGGGTCAGCCACTCGTGCGCGACCATCTCTTCGTCGGCGCCGAGCCGTGACACGCGCGCGCGGAACTCGTCCAGATCGTTGAGCAGGCGCCGCGCCTGGTTCTCTTCGACGTCGAGTCCGGTCAGCCGCAGCAGACGACGCTGGTGGTGCCCGGCATCCACGACCTTCGGCTGGATCGAGACCTGCGTACCGTCGCTCGCGGTCTTGATCGACATCTCGCCGATGTCGAAACCGAGGGCGTTGAGCCGGTGCACGCGTTCGGTGATGCGCCACGACTCATCGACGGCGAACGTCTCCTTGTCGGTGAGGGCGCCCCACAGCGAGTGGTACGACGACACCAGGCCGTCGGCGATGGCGATGGCATCCACGCCGCCCTCGAGTCGTCCGCCGGCTTCGAGGTCCATGATCTCGCCCGCGATGTTGGTGCGGGCGATGTCGAGATCGTGCGCGCGTTGGCCGGGGGTGAGACGGTTGCCGTGCAGTTCGCCCGTCTCGGCGTCGACGAGGTAGGCGGCGAACTCGCCCGCGTCACGACGGAACAGGGTGTTCGACAGCGACACGTCGCCCCAGTAGAAGCCCACGTTGTGCAGGCGCACGAGCAGCACGGCCAGGGCGTCGACCAGGCGCGTGGCCGTGTGGGGCCGGAGCACCTGAGTGAACAGCGCACGGTACGGGAGCGAGAACTTCAGGTGCGCGGTGACCAGCGCGGCCGGGAGTGGGCGGCCGGAGGCGTCGGTGCGCCCCGCGATCACCGCGACCCGGTCGACGCAGGGAGCGGCGAGACGGTCGAGGTTGCCGAGCATGTCGTACTCGCGCCGGGCCATCTCCTCCGTCGTCTCCTTGATCGCGACGACGCGGCCGGAGAGGTTCGCGAACCGCACGAGGTGCCGGGAGATGCCTTTGGGGAGGGCCACGATGTGCGAGCTCGGCCAGTCGGCGAGGCCGGTCGACCACGGCAGCTGCAAGAGTCCGGGATCGACCGCGCTGGCGGTGATGCTGAGGGATTCGGCCACGGTTCCTCCGGGGAAAAGGGTGCGGCGCGGGGAGTCGTGGAAGACTCCCCGCGCCGCGACGGTGCGTGAGATCAGGCGGAGGCGATGGCCTTGTCGGTCAGACGGTCGCCCGACTCGAGGTCGAAGACGTGCACGTGACCGGGGACCGGCGCCAGCACGACCGTCTCGCCCGCGTTGGGGTGACGGCGGCCGTCGACGCGCGCGACGATGTCGGTGCGCTTGCCGTTGATGTCGGTGTGGCCGTAGAGGTAGCCGTCGGCGCCGAGCTCCTCGACGAGGTCGACGACGACCGAGAGGCCGCGGCCGTCGGCGGGAGCGACCTGGATGTCCTCGGGGCGGACACCGATGGTGACCTCGCTGCCGTGCGCCTTGCCGATGACGTCGGCCTCGACGGGGACGACCAGGTCGCCGAAGCGGACGCCGCCCTCGGCCAGGTCGACCGGGAACAGGTTCATCGCGGGCGATCCGATGAAGCCGGCGACGAAGACGTTCTTCGGCTTCTCGTACAGGTCGCGCGGGGTGCCGACCTGCTGGAGCAGACCGTCCTTGAGCACCGCGATGCGGTCGCCCATGGTGAGGGCCTCGGTCTGGTCGTGGGTGACGTAGACCGTGGTGACGCCGAGGCGGCGCTGCAGCGACGCGATCTGGGTGCGCGTCTGCACGCGGAGCTTGGCGTCGAGGTTCGACAGCGGCTCGTCCATGAGGAACACCTGGGGCTGACGCACGATCGCGCGGCCCATGGCGACGCGCTGACGCTGACCACCGGAGAGGGCCTTGGGCTTGCGGGTCAGGTACTCCTCGAGGTCGAGGAGCTTGGCGGCCTCGAGGACGCGAGCGGCGCGCTCCTCCTTGCCGACGCCGGCGATCTTCAGGGCGAAGCCCATGTTCTCGGCGACGGTCATGTGCGGGTAGAGCGCGTAGTTCTGGAAGACCATCGCGATGTCGCGGTCCTTCGGCGGCACGTCGGTGACGTCGCGGTCACCGATCAGGATGCGGCCGGAGTTGACCTCTTCGAGGCCGGCGAGCATACGCAGCGACGTGGACTTGCCGCAGCCGGAGGGGCCGACCAGAACCAGGAACTCGCCGTCGGCGACCTCGAGGTTGAGCTTGTCGACCGCGGCACGAGTGCCCCCGGGGTACAGGCGGGTTGCGTTGTCAAAGGTGACGGACGCCATTTCTTCTTCTCCTTCACCGGCAGGTACGTGCCGGACGATCCGTAGTGAATGGAATGAACGGGGGCTACCCCGAGCGCGCACGACAGTGGGCGCAGGGTCAGTATGGCATGCGTCTGGGCATTTCTCAGCCAGGCTTACTACCATCGGTGCTCGTTCGCCTACCCGTGCGTTCCCAACATCGTCAGCGGTCACCGACCGCGCCCGAGAGGTCCCATGTCCAACGACCAGACGCCGAATCTGCCCGCCGAGAACGCCCGCCGGGAGGCGGTCCGTGAGAAGGCGCAGCAGGTCAAGGCGCGGCAGACGCGGGCGCGGATCGTCCGTCGCTCGCTCGTGACGATCGGCGCTGTCGCGGTGGTCGCGATCGGTGCCGCCGGTGTCACGTACGCGCTGTCGTCGCGGGACGGTCGTTCGCAGGCGCTCCCGGATGCCGCTTCCGACGACGGCTTCGTCGTGACGGCCGCGACCGGCATCGCCGACCCCCGCGCCGACCAGACCGTCGACGGCAATGCCTCCGCGCTGGCCGCTGAGGCCACGCCCACCGAGACCCCCACACCCACCCCGACGCCGTCGACCACGGCCGCCCCGGTCGACATCCGCGTGTACGTGGACTACCTCTCCACCGAGGCCCGGGAGTTCCAGCTCGCCAACGCCGAGCAGCTCTCGAAGTGGGTGTCCCAGGATGCCGCGTCCCTGACGTACTACCCGGTGGCGATGCTCACCTCGAAGTCGAACGGCACGAAGTACAGCCTCCGCGCCGCCGGGGCAGCGGCCTGTGTCGCGACCCACGCGTCCGACAAGTTCTTCGCGTTCAACCACGAGCTGCTCGTGAACCAGCCCGCGGTGGACTCCGACGGCTACAGCGACGAGAAGCTCGCCGACATGGCGCAGGGCGCCGGCGTGAGCGACCCCGACACCGTGCGCGCGTGCATCGAGGACGAGACCTTCACCTCGTGGGCGAAGGCCGCCACGGACCGCGCCATCAAGGGGCTGCCCGACACCAAGGGCCAGGCGCTGACCGCGACGCCCACCGTGCTCGTGAACGGCACGCCCTACGTCGGCCGCATGGACGACCCGAAGGAGTTCGCCCAGTTCGTGCTCACGGTCGACAGCAACGCCTACTACTCGACCGCGACGCCCACGCCGACGCCGAGCGCGACTCCCGCGGGCTGACGCGCTCCGGCCACGGCCTCGCGCGCCGATAGACTGACCGTCTCGCCGGCTTGGCGCAATTGGTAGCGCACCGTACTTGTAATACGGGGGTTGCAGGTTCAAGTCCTGTAGCCGGCACGGAAGCACTTGATACGGCTGCCGACGCAGCGGGTTGTGATTCGCCTAGCGCTTTCGACCGGTGCGGCCGTCATGGCTTTCCTGCGATGGCGTAGCCGCGCCGGATCAGCCAGCACACCACCATCAGCCTAGCTACGGCGCACCGGGTCGTCGCGCGCACGGTTCGCGGCCAGACCGACGTCGGATGGCCCGCGTGGTGCAGAGGTCGACCGTCGACGAAATCGCCCGCGGTTATTCACCAGGCGGGGCGGCGTCATTCCCGTCGTAGTGACCGTAGCCGCCGTCGATCAGCGGACCGCGGTGGTGGAACCAGAGCGACTACGTGTCCTGCACCTCGGGACGCAGGGCATCCCGCTGGCGGCGGCGACGAAGCGCTTCATGCAGAGAATCGGATCTCGCTACTCGCGTGAACGACGACTTGAAACGACGAAGCGGAGGCTTCCCGGCGCATGAACTACCGAGCACTTGTCGTCATCTCCCGCGTCACACCGCTGCACGCGCGCACTCGGCCGAGCAGAGTCTCGGGTGGATGCGGCTCGGCTGCCTTGAGCCGCAGCGCCGCTCCGGGGCATGGGTTCGGTCGGGCGACTTATCGTCCGAGTCGACGCGCTACGCCGCAAAGGCGCCTGACGTGATCGGCGCCTACTCTCACGCCGGCCAGCCTGACTATCGCGGCTGGGCGGGCCGTGCGATGGATGAGCGGACGCGCTTGATCGAGCACGGGCCAGCATCGCGACCTTCCACCCGTGACGCAGTAAGCCATGTCTGGACCCTGCCCCGCCTCCCGCCTCTCGGACTGCGGGTCGGGACCGTCGTCGGTGAGACTTAGATCTTGTCGTTGCGAATGGTGACACTACCAACGAACAAATTGCCCGCCTCTTCTCTGGATCTAAGACCGAGTGGTCGCGAACGGTCGAATCCAGCTGAAGGATCTCCTGGGTTGAGGAGTCCGCGGCACAACTCTGTCGAGGAATTCGCAGGGCTGGGCGTAGGCCCATTCGGTTGCGAGGGTGCGGTTCGGTCGTTCGACTTTGCCGTTGGTCCAGGGGCCGTGCGGGCGGATGAATTTCTGAGTGATGCCGTGCGTGTCGATCACGGCGCGGAAAGCGGCAGGGTGCCGGTAGGCGAATGCGTTGTCGCTGATGACGCATTCAACCTTCACGCTGAGGCCGACGTAGAAAGCGATGGCGCGATGGAGTACGCCAGCGGCGGTGGTTCCCTTCTCGTCGTCATGGATCTCCGCGTAGGCCACTCGGGAGTGGTCGTCGATGACGGTATGGACGTAGTCGTAGCCCGCCTTCCGGTGCGAGGTTCGATGAACGGCCGAGGTCCGGGTCAGGTCGGCCCACCATCCGCCTCTGTCGGGGATACGGGCAAGTTTCTACACGTCGATATGGATCAAAGACGCGGGATAGTCACGCTCGTAGCGGTTCGCGGTGCGTCTGCTCGCGCGGATCACTGTCCCGGTGACGGGATCCAGGTCTCGTTACCGAGACGCGATGGCGGCCCAGCATGCGCCTGACCGTCGAGGCCTGCATACCGAGCTTCGCGGCGATGAGCACCGGCCCGTGTCTGGTTAGCGCCCGCAGGATTCGAATGTGGGTCTCCACGCACGACCCCGTCCTGGCGGGATGTGCCCTGGCGGCGCCGGAACGGTCGATAAGACCCGCATTGGGGGCCCCAGCGAGCTTTTGCGCGACCGGCGACTAAAAGAAACACGCCGGGGCATCGAGCGAGGACCAGAAACGAGTTGGAGTCGGGTGGCGGTGTTTGATGTCAACTTCGCGAAGGCTGCTGCGGCGTGCGGTGTGATGCCAGGAGGTAACAGCGTGCGCCGATAACCGCGAGACATCGAGGCAGCATGGTCAGTAAGGGGTGGAATCGGTACATTGTGGGCCATGGGGGCTTCCAGGGTGCCGGGGCGAAAGCCACCTAAAGCTGTTCTCACAGCATTACGACAAGAGGTGCGCTTCCACTGCCCCGTCGAGACGGCCGATGGCATCTGCGGAAGTCCGTACTTGACATGGCATCACTTCGACCCGCCTTGGCGAACGGAGAGACACCATCGCGTTGAGGGCATGATCGCACTCTGTCGTGAGCACGCCGACAAGGCCGACAACGGTTCCTATACCGATGCTCAGCTTCGTCGGTTCAAGGCCAACGCCGCTACGAATTTCGAGTCAGTGCGGGGGCGGTTCGAATGGATGCGCCATCGCATCGTCATGTACGCCGGCACAAGCTTCTTTCTCGATCATGACGTCCTGGTCGCCGAGAACGACACTCCGTTGATCTGGTTTACGATCAACGAGCACGGCGAGCGGATGCTGAACTACCGCAGTCGGCGCTCGGACCGCCTCGTTATTGAGGACAATATGTGGACGGTCGAGCAAAACGACCTGCTCGAGGTCGTATGCCCTCCCGGGGCACGAGCGCTCGACGTGACACGTACCAACGGGGACCACCTTCGTGTCGAGTTCCACTCCTTCAACGACGCGTCGGCTGTCGTCGTCAAGTTCCCTCGGCAGGGGCATCACCTACGAGAGCTTGAGCGCCTTACGTACCCCCTCACGGTTCTCGAGCTCGTAGACGAAACTGCCGACGGGGTTGTGAAGATCCACCCCGATCGCATCGACATGCATGGGCATGTGCTGATGGGCGGATGGATCGCGGGCAACGGAGGTAGCGCAATACATGTCAACCCTCCCGGTGACGACGTGGTCTACATCGGCGGCGGGAGTCCACCGGGGACGGATTCGTGGTCGCTTACGGCTAGTCAGCAGGAGCTGATTGACGCCGTCGTGGACGAACACAACACGGCCGCGAAACTTCGCGACAGGCTACGGCTGAACTAACCCCTCGCTGAGTCCTCGCCGCTATTTGATCGCGCCAGCCCTCCTACCGGCACTATGGAGTCGCATGCGGCACCGGAAGGCCGCGTAAAGGCGCTCCCACACGATTCGCGCAAGGCCGCCCACCGTACCCCTAAACGGTGTTACTGTCCTCCAATCGGGGGACAGCCTTCGCAAAGGAGCAGGGCTGAGAGAGGGGCCGTCGACATGGTCATGTCAGATGCGCACAAGACGGATCAGGACGCGTCGCTGCGTCGCGCGACGTGCCGTTCTTGCGGCCACGGAAACGCGACCGCGAGGATCGTGCGCACGCTGTTCCGTCGGCGCACGGTCGTCGAGTGCGGCTACATGGAGGAGCCCGTGAGCGGGCTCGCCGGAGCCGAGGTGTGCTTCTGCCGCGGCGAGGCGCACCAGGTGCTCCTCACGCATCACTGACGCGCGCCGGACTCAGCCCTCGGCGCCGGGGAAGCCGGCATCCGCCAGCTGTCTCGTCAGCGGTCCCGCCAGTTGGGCGCTGAACGTCGCCGTCAGGTGGTGGGCGTCGCGGTAGGCGAGGGTGTCGCCCACGATGGGCCCGCATTCGTCCGTCGTGCAGAGGTAGTCCGTGAGGTCGATGAACGCCGCGCCGTGGGCGTCGGCCGCCGCGCGCTCCGCGTCGCGGTACACCTGCGCGACGGCGGTGGAGCGGTCGCGGCCGCAGTCGAGGGCGGCGTTCAGATGCGCGGAGAGGCACACCGACGGCGTCGTGCCGAGGTCGGGAGTGTCGGCCATCACGACGGTCGGGGCGTCGATGCGGGACAGCGTCCGGTCGAGGGCCGCCTTCCAATCCGCCACGTCGTCACCGCTCGGGCTCGCGTACGACACCTTCTCGTAGTTGGCCAGGACGACCAGCGCCGGGGGAGTCGCCGCCAGCCGCTCGAGGACGGCTTCGCGCCATTGGCTGCATGCCGTGTAGGGCACGGCGTTTCGCAAGAGCTCGGCGTCGGCCGACGGGCACGAGCTCTTGGAGTGCACCTCGAGCGACATGCCGTTCGCCTCCGCGTAGCTCCACAGTGCGGGGAACCACTGCGACGCATGCGAGTCGCCGAACAGGGCGATGCGCGGTGCTGCCGGGTCGCCGTAGACGCAGTCCTTGGGGGTCGTCGCGTCGAAGCCGAGGTGGCATCCATCGTCGTAGATCCGGGGTTGATCGTCGGACGCGGCCCGCAGGCTCGGCTCCAGGTTCGCCGGGACGAACGACGTCAGCGCGGGCGGATCGGAGGGCTCGGATGCCGCGACGGTCGCGGCTTCGTGGAGGGGCTTGGCCGCGGACAGGGTGTAGCTTCCCGTTGTCAGCCCCACAACGAGCACGGAGGCGGCGGCAGCGGCGAAGAGCGTGCGCCGCGGGCGGAACGCGGTGAGCCAGCGCGCGTCGCGCGCGGGGGTCTCCACCCAGCGGTACAGGATCCAGGCGAGCGGCACCGCGGCCAGACTCAGCGCGAGCGTGATCCACAGCGGCAGCGGGTGTTCGAACCCGACGGCGGCCTGCGGGATGACCAGCAGCGGCCAGTGGACGAGGTACAGCGAGTAGGAGATCGTGCCGATGAACAGCAGCGGGCGGAGCGAGAGCATCGCCGCCGGGCCGTAGGGGGCGGGGCCGCTCCCGGCGAGGATGACGGCAGCCGTCGCGACCACGGGAAGGGCGGCGGCGACACCGGGGAACTGCGTCGTTTCGCTGTACACGAGGGCCGCGACCACAACGCCGACCACTCCCACCCAGCCGACGACCGCGCTCACCCGCGGGGGGAGGACCGACTCGCGGTTCAGCGCGACGACGGCCACGATGCCGCCGACGGCCAGCTCCCACGCGCGCGTGGGCAGACCGAAGAACGCCCACGGCTGGTTCTCGAACGTCAACCACAGCCCCGCGGCGAAGGACGCCGCGGTCAGCAGGGTGAGGACGATCGTGAGTCGCCGGCGTCCGGGAAGGAAACGCACCACGAGGAGAAGCAGCAGCGGCCAGAGGAGGTAGAACTGCTCCTCGATGCCGAGCGACCAGTAGTGCTGGAACACCGACGGCGTGGATTCCGCGAGGTAGTTCGTGCCCTGCAGACCGAACAGGATGTTGGGCACGTAGAGCGCCGTCGCCACGGCGCCGAAGAACACCTCCTTCATCAGCAGCGGCGGCATCCAGATGAGGGCGGCGATGACCGTCAGGACGACAACCAGGAGGGATGCCGGGAGGATGCGGCGTGCACGGCGGGCGTAGAAGTCGGCGAAGCCGACGTGCCCCGTCCTCTCGAGCCGTTGGAGGAGATGCGTCGTGATGAGGAAGCCCGAGATCACGAAGAAGACGTCGACGCCGACGTATCCGCCGGGAAGGAACGGCAGTCCTCCGTGGTACAACACGACGAGGCCCACCGCGAGCGCGCGCAGGCCTTGAATGTCACCGCGGAACCGGTGTGCTGCTTTCTCCATGAATCCCCCGGGAGGGGAGTGTAGGGAGCGTCTATGACGCGAAGGTTTCCATCACGCGGCTAGGAGAGATTCCGGCGCGAATTCGAGCTCCACTGTCGCGGAATCGCTCGTCAGCGCAGCCCCACCCGCAACCACAGCACCCCGTGGGCCGGCACGGTCAGCCCGCCGGCGAGCGGGATGGGCCGGTCGGCGAGGAGGTCGATGGCATCCGGTTCCAGGCCCGAGAGGGTCAGCGCGTCGATCTCGACGGCGTGGTCGGCGACGTTCGCGAGCACGAGCACGGCGGTGCCGGCATCACCGGGGCGAAGGAACGCCACGACCGAGTCGACGTGCGCGTCGAACGCGATGAGCTCGTTGCCGGCGAGTTCGGGCGTCGACCGGCGCACGTCGATGAGCCGCGTTAGCCGGGAGAACACGCGGCCGGCGGGGGTCGTGGCATCCGTCCGGTCGGCGTAGTTCTGCTCGGGGCGGTGCGGGCGGTGCACCCACCGGCTGTCTCCGGCCTCGGCGCGATTGCGGCGGTAGGAGTAGTCGTTGAGCTGCGCGACCTCGTCGCCGAGGTAGAGCAGCGGAACGCCCCCGGTGGACAGCGCCAGCGCGTGCGCGAGGATCACCCGGTCCTCGCCACCCGCATCTCCGGCCTCGATCCCCGCGAGGGACGCCGTGGTTCCGGTGATGCGCGCGTCGCCGGTGCGCGGGTTCTCCTGGAACGGAACGCCGCGCGAGAACGACCCCTCCACGCGTCCCACGTAGAAGTCGTTGAGGAAGCGCCGGTGCGGATACCCCTGGATGCCGAGCTCTTCCGCATCCTCGTCGGCGAACGTCCAACCGATGTCGTCGTGGCTGCGCACGTAGTTCACCCACGCGGTGCCCTCGGGCAGGGCGTGTCGGCGTTCGAGGGCCTGCTGCAGGAGGCGTCCGTCGCGGGTGGCGAGAGCCTCCCAGGTCAGCGCCATCTGCAGCGGGTTGTACGACAGCTGGCACTCGTCGGGGGAGATGTACGAGACGACTTCGTCGGGGTGGACGATCGCCTCCGACTTGAACAGCAGGCTCGGTGCGGCCATCCGCAGCACCGCGTTGAACGCCTGCAGCAGGAGGTGCGCCTCGGGCAGCGACTCGCACGTCGTGCCCAGCCGTTTCCAGATGAAGGCCACGGCATCCATCCGCAGGATCTCCACGCCCTGATTCGCGAGGAACAGCATCTCGCCGGCCATCGCCTCGAACACCGCGGGATTGGCGTAGTTGAGGTCCCACTGGAAGTGGTAGAACGTCGCCCAGATCCATCGGCCGTCCGGCAGTTGCACGAAAGAGCCGGCGTGGTCGTCGGGGAAGATCTCGCGCGTCGTCTGTTCATAGGCGTCGGGCATCTCGCGGTCGGGGTAGATGAGGTAGAAGTCCTCGTAGCCCGCCTCCCCGGACACGGCCTTCCGCGCCCACTCGTGCTCGTCGCTGGTGTGGTTGAAGATGAAGTCCACGACGAGGGAGATACCGGCGTGGCGCAGCTCCGCGGCGAGCTCGGCAAGCTCCTCCATCGTGCCGAGGGCCGGGTTCACCCGGCGGTAGCTCGACACCGCGTAGCCCCCGTCGCTGTTGCCCTCGGGGCTTTCGAACAGCGGCATGAGGTGCAGGTAGGTGAGCCCCAGCTCGCGGAAGTACGGGATGGACTCACGGATGCCGCGGAGCCCACCGGCGTACCGGTCGACGTAGCAGACCCCGCCGAGCATCCGCTCGCTCTCGAACCAGTCCGGGGCGCTCGCCCGCTCGCGATCGACGTCTCTGAGTCCCGCGGGGCGCTCGGTCCACGACCTGCGGGCGAGGTCGATGACCGAGGCGAGACGCTCGAGACCGTCGGGGCGGTCGCCGTATAGGCGTCGGAACAGGTCGTGCAGCCGGGGGAGGTGCAGCTCGACATTCGCGAGGAACTCGCGGTCCGTGCGCGCAGCGGTCAGCTGGGACAGGATTGCGGCGACGTCATCGGGGCCGGCGGTGAGGTGAGGCACGCGGAAAGCCTCGCGCATCCGGGCCGTCCGGTCCACACCGGCGCGCGGGCACGTACGATCGACGACGGCCCGCGACGCGAGCGGTGCCCAGGGAAGAGGATGCATGTCGGCACGACGATCACCGGGGATCGCCGTCATCGGAGCCGTCCTGATCGGCGCTCTTACGGCCGTGCAGGCCCGCGTCAACGGATCGCTCGGCGCCGAGATCGGCGACGGCGTGCTGGCGGGCGGGATCTCGTTCGGATCGGGACTGGTCGTGGTGCTCCTGATCGCTGCGGCACTCCCCGCGGGGCGCGCCGGGCTGGCGCGTCTGGTCGCGGGCGTCCGCGAACGCTCGGTCCCCACCTGGATGCTGTGGGGCGGGGCGGCGGGGGCGTTCACCGTCGCGTGCCAGGGCCTCGCGGTCGCGACCATCGGCGTCGCCCTGTTCACCGTGGGATTCGTCGCCGGCCAGACCACCGGCGGGCTCCTGCTCGACCGCATCGGACACGGCCCGGCGGGAGTGGTTCCGGTGACCGTCCGCCGGATCGTCGGGGCCGTGTTGGCGCTCGCCGGAGTCGGCGTCTCGCTGACGGGCGACGGGGTGGGCGGCATCCCGGTCTGGATGCTGATCGTTCCGGTGGTCGCCGGCGCCGGCGTCGGGTGGCAGCAGGGGACGAACGGTCGTCTGCGCCTGCGCGTGCAGAGCCCCCTCGCGGCGACGGTCGTGAACTTCGCCGGCGGAACGGCGGTGCTCATCGTCGCGGGGCTCGTCCACATCGCGATCGTCGGGGCGCCCCGCGCCCTTCCCGCCGATCCGTGGCTGTACCTGGGGGGAACGGTCGGGGTGGTCTACATCTTCTTGTCGTCGGTGATCGTGCAGCGCACGGGTGTCCTGTTGCTCGGACTCGGATCCGTCGTCGGCCTGCTCACGACCTCGGTCGTCCTGGATGCCGTCTGGCCCGCGCCGGCGGCACCGGCGACGCCGATCGCCGTGCTCGCCGCGTCCGTGGCGATCGTCGGTGTCGTCGTGGCGGCGCTGCCGTGGCGCCGTCGGCGCCCCCGCTGAGGCCGCCGCCACGACGACGGGTCAGAGGCGCGCCTCGTCGACCTTTCGACGCTTCTTGCCTCCCGGCATCCGCGACAGGTGCATCGCGGCATCCACGGTCTTGCGCCGGGTCGGCCGGGAACGCACCGGCTTGCCACCGACGTACAGCCAGCCGAGCAGGACTTCGCCCTTCGCCAGGCCGTGGGCCTTGGCGAGCACCTTGCTGCGGGTGTTGTCGTCGGTGCGCCAGAACACGCCGAACCCGGCCTCGTCGAGAGCGAGACTCAGCATGTGGGCGACGCCGGAGGCGACGGCCTCCTGCTCCCACGCGGGGATCTTCTTCGAGCTGAGATCGGCCACCACGGCGATGATGAGCGGTGCGCGACGCGGCTTCGAGGACAGGCCCTTCTTGCCGTCCGCTCGATTCAGGGCGCGCGCGAGCACGTCGCGGTCGGCTCCGCGGATCTCGATGAGCCGCCACGGCCGCAGCGACTTGTGGTCGGCCACGCGACCGGCCGCCGCAACGAACGCCTCGAGCTCGGGTCCGGTGGGAGCGAGATCGGTGACCTTCGACCACGACCGGCGGTCGCGCATCGCCTCGAGCGCGCTCATGCCTCGTCGACGGGGGTGAAGTTCAGCGACAGCGAGTTCATGCAGTAGCGGTCGCCGGTGGGCGTCCCGAACCCGTCGGGGAAGACGTGGCCCAGGTGCGAGCCGCAGTTCGCGCAGCGCACCTCGGTGCGCTGCATGCCGTGGCTGTTGTCCTCGATCAGCTCGACGGCCTCGGGGCGCACCGACTCGTAGAAGCTCGGCCACCCGCAGTGCGAGTCGAACTTCGTGCCGCTCTGGAACAGCTCGGCGCCGCACGCGGCGCACGCGTAGAGGCCGGCGCGGCTCTCATCGAGCAGCTCGCCCGTCCAGGCGCGTTCGGTGCCGGCCTGGCGCAGGACCGCGTACTGTTCGGGCGTCAGCTCGGCCCGCCACTGGTCGTCGGACTTTTCGACGGCGTAGGTCATGGGTGGTCTCCTTCGTCCCCTCCATTGTCTCGTGTCCCGGACCGGTGATGCCCGTGGCGGGATAATCGCGGGGTGGACCAGGATGCCGTGACCGCCGTCGTCGACCGCTACGGGCGGTTCGCCCGCGACGAAGCGCGCGGCCGCTCCCGCGTGTACCAGGACTGGGCGCGACGGGTGGAGATCGATCCGGATGTCGCGGAGGTGCTGGCGCGGATTCCGGACACGCATCGCCAGCCGCCCCTCGTCTTCGCGGTCATGCGTCTGCTCGGCGCGCCGATGGAGACGGGGGATCGATGGGCCGCGTGGGTCGTCGCGCACGCCGACGCGATCGTCGACGAGTGCACTCGGCGGACCCTCCAGACGAACGAACCGCTGCGATGCGCCGCGCTGCTGCCGGCGCTGTCGCTCATCGAGAGGCCGATCGCGCTGATCGAGATCGGCGCCAGCGCGGGACTGTGCCTCTACCTCGACCGGTACTCGTACCGGTTCCGCGCCGCGGACGGCGCCGTCCAGAGCCTCGACCCGTCGGACGGACCGAGCCCGGTGGTGCTGGAGTCCGAGATCGAGGGCGACCCTCCGCTGCGCCTCCCCGAGGTCGTGTGGCGGGCAGGGATCGACCTCGAGCCGCTCGACGCGCGGGACGCGCGCGATCGCGCCTGGCTCACCGGGCTGGTGTGGCCGGGGGAGGACGGCCGCCGCGAACGGATCACCGCGGCCCTCGACATCGCCGCAGGCGATCCGCCCCTCCTCGTCGAGGGGGACGGGGCCGCAGCGCTCCCGGCGCTCGCGGCGCTCGCCCCGCGCGATGCGACCCTGGTCGTCACGACGCCCGGTGTCCTCGCGCACGTGCCGCGGCGTCACCGCGGAGACGTCATCGCGGCCGCGCGTGCCGCGGGGCGGTGGGTCACCCTGGATGCCGGGGGCCTCCACGATGCGTGGAACGAGACGCCCCACCTCCGTCCGGGGGGCTTCGCGCTCGCGCTGGACGGGGAGGTCCTCGCCAGCGTCGACCCGCTCGGGGCTTGGGTGGCGTGGCATCCGGGATCCGCCTTCCGTGCGCAGTAGCGTGAAGTCGTGCCTCTCTCCGACCGTGACCGCGCGTTCCTCGCGTTCGAAGGTGAGTGGCGTCGCCACGGCGGCGCGAAGGAGGAGGCGATCCGCGCGGAGTTCGACCTCGCGCCCGCCCGGTACTACCAGCTGCTCGGGCGTCTGCTCGACGACCCCGAGGCGCTGGCGCACGACCCGATGCTGGTGCGGCGCCTCCGCCGCCGCCGGGACGAGGCCGCCGAGCAGCACCGGACGCGCCTCGGGCGCACGGCGTCACGCTGATCGGACGCTGGGGAACCGACCGGTAACATCGTCCAATGCCCAGATCGACCTTCCCGCGGGATCGCTTCGACGACCTTCCGGACGGTGACGGCCGCGTCGGCGCCCACCGGGCGGAGCGCCCCCGCTCGCGCGGGTGGCTTGTCTTCCTCTGGGCCGCGCTGGCGACGATCGTCCTCATCGTCGTCGGGATCTTCGGGGTGCTCGTGGCATCCGGGCGGATCTCGTTGTCCTCCGATCCCGAGCCGACGCCGACCGTGGCCGAGACCACTCCGCCGGCCATCGACACCTCCTACTCGGTGGTCGTCCTCAACGGCACCGCCGACGAGGGCCTCGCGGGCAACCTCCGGGATCAGATCGTGGCCCTCGGGTGGTCGGGCGACGCCGTCCAGACGGGCGACTCCGACACGACCGACTTCGCCACGACGACCGTGTACTACAAGAGTCCGGCGGACGAGCAGGCCGCGCTCGGCCTCGCCGCGGCGATCGGAGGCGCGGAGGTCGCGCAGAGCGACTTCCTCCAACCCACCGACGACCCGAACACCGCCGACGACGAAAGCGCCGAGAAGCGTCTGGTCGTGGTGATCGGTCTCGACAGGGCGACCCAGCCCACCCCCTGAGTCCTCGCGGCCGTCCGGTGTTTCCGCGGCGTAAAAAGTTGGATGCCGCCGTGTCAACAATGGCCTCCCGGGCCGGAATCACGCGGCTCCCCGTGCTTACGATGACCACGTCGTTCAGCAACAGGAGAGTTCGCATGGCCCAGGGCACCGTCAAATGGTTCAACGCCGAGAAGGGTTACGGTTTCATCACCGTGACGGACGGCCAGGACGTCTTCGTCCACTACTCGAACATCGAGATGTCCGGCTTCCGAGTCCTCGAGGAAGGACAGGCCGTCGAGTTCACCGTCGGGTCCGGTCAGAAGGGCCCGCAGGCCGAGTCGGTCCGCCTCATCGCCTGACCGCCTCTCGCTTTCCCGCCCGCCGCGGTCCCCGTTCACGGGGGCCGCGGCGTCGTCGTGTCCGGGGGTGTCGTGTGGCTTGCACTCACCAGGGGCGAGTGCCAGAATGAATTAGCACTCGCTTTCGTCGAGTGCCAAAAACTGGAAGTCACCCGTCCGGGAGGGACGACAAACTTATGGCAAAGATCATCGCTTTCGACGAAGAGGCCCGTCGCGGTCTCGAGCGCGGCCTCAACACCCTGGCCGACGCCGTCAAGGTGACCCTGGGCCCCCGCGGTCGCAACGTCGTGCTCGAGAAGAAGTGGGGCGCCCCCACGATCACGAACGACGGTGTCTCGATCGCCAAGGAGATCGAGCTCGACGACCCGTACGAGAAGATCGGCGCCGAGCTGGTCAAGGAGGTCGCCAAGAAGACCGACGACGTCGCCGGTGACGGAACCACCACCGCGACCGTCCTCGCTCAGGCGCTCGTGCGCGAGGGTCTGCGCAACGTCGCGGCCGGCGCCGACCCCATCTCGCTCAAGAAGGGCATCGAGAAGGCCGTCAAGGCCGTGACCGACGAGCTCCTCGCTTCGGCCAAGGAGGTCGAGTCGAAGGAGCAGATCGCCGCGACCGCCTCCATCTCGGCCGCTGACCCCGCGATCGGGGAGCTCATCGCCGAGGCGATCGACAAGGTCGGCAAGGAGGGTGTGGTCACCGTCGAGGAGTCCAACACCTTCGGCACCGAGCTCGAGCTCACCGAGGGCATGCGCTTCGACAAGGGGTACATCAACCCCTACTTCGTCACCGACCCCGAGCGTCAGGAAGCGGTCTTCGAAGACCCTTACATCCTGATCGCGAACCAGAAGATCTCGAACATCAAGGACCTTCTGCCCATCGTCGACAAGGTGATCCAGGAGGGCAAGGAGCTCCTCATCATCGCCGAGGACGTCGAGGGCGAGGCTCTTGCGACGCTCGTGCTCAACAAGATCCGCGGCATCTTCAAGTCGGTGGCCGTCAAGGCGCCCGGCTTCGGCGACCGTCGCAAGGCGCAGCTGCAGGACATCGCGATCCTCACCGGCGGCCAGGTCATCACCGAAGAGGTGGGCCTCAAGCTCGAGAACGCGACCGTCGACCTGCTCGGCCGCGCGCGCAAGGTCATCATCACCAAGGACGAGACGACCATCGTCGAGGGTGCCGGTGACTCCGCGCTGATCGAGGGTCGTGTGACCCAGATCCGCCGCGAGATCGAGAACACCGACAGCGACTACGACCGCGAGAAGCTCCAGGAGCGCCTCGCCAAGCTCGCCGGTGGCGTCGCCGTCATCAAGGCCGGTGCCGCGACCGAGGTCGAGCTCAAGGAGCGCAAGCACCGCATCGAGGACGCCGTGCGCAACGCCAAGGCCGCCGTGGAAGAGGGTGTCGTCGCCGGTGGTGGCGTCGCGCTCATCCAGGCCGGCAAGACGGCTCTGGCGAACCTCGAGCTCGTCGGTGACGAGGCCACGGGTGCGAACATCGTCCGCGTCGCCATCGAGGCTCCGCTCAAGCAGATCGCCCTCAACGCCGGCCTCGAGCCCGGCGTCGTGGCCAACAAGGTCTCCGAGCTCCCCGTGGGCCACGGCCTCAACGCCGCGACCGGTGAATACGGTGACCTGTTCGCGCAGGGCATCATCGACCCCGCCAAGGTGACGCGCTCCGCGCTGCAGAACGCCGCGTCGATCGCCGGTCTCTTCCTCACCACCGAGGCCGTCGTCGCCGACAAGCCCGAGAAGGTCGCCGCTCCCGCGGGCGACCCGACCGGCGGCATGGACTTCTGATCCACGCCTGAGCGCTGAAAGAACGCCCCCTCCTTCGGGAGGGGGCGTTCTTTCGTCGGGGCGCGAGGCCACGAGGCCTCGCCTCCTTGGCTCTGCCGCGGGCGGTTTCGGTCGATGTTGACTTGGCGCGAACGTACGCGTGGGTAGGGTCGGCGCGGGCGTTCGCCCGAAGTCAGCGCAGCGCGGCGCGGGCCGGCACGGCGCAGCGCGGCGCAGCACCGCGCAGCCGTCACCGCCCGGCGGAGCGCGCGGCGGGGCTACTCGTCGGCGATCTCGGGCCGGAGGGCCTCGGGGAGCCGCTCGAGCGGCTGCGTCGTGATGAGAGCGTGCTCGCTGGCATCCCGACGCTCTGCGAGCGGGAGCGACACCCGGAAGGTCGCGCCACCGCCGGGGGTGTCGGCCACCTCGACCTTCCCGTGCAGCAGGTCGACGATGGATGCCACGATCGACAGGCCGAGTCCGGAGCCGCCGGTTTCGCGGGTGCGTGAGGTGTCGGCGCGCCAGAAGCGCTGGAAGATCTGCTCGCGGATCTGCTCGGGCACACCTTCGCCGTGGTCGATGACCTCGATCCACCCCATGTCGGTCTCGGCATCCACCCCCACGCGCAAGCCGATGGGGGAGTCGTCCGGAGTGAACCGGCGGGCATTGCCGAGGAGGTTGGCAACGACCTGGCGGACGCGGTTCTCGTCGCCGAGGACGATCGGCGCCAGGCTCGCCACCCGCCGCGGCGGCGTGGTCGCGTCGACCGGGCCCTTCGGTGCCGCCTCGGTCTCCGCGGTGTCGCCGGCGTCGCGTCGACGCCGGAGTCGGGAGAGCGTCGCACCGGCGATCGCCATCGCCGAGGTGGTGGGCGCCGTCCGGCGTCGGCCGGGCGTCGCCGCGCCGTCCTCGGCGGGGAGTTCGGGATCGAGCGTCATGACGGGCAGGACGATGGCGGCGCGGCTGGTCGTGTCGTCGACGGTGACCTCGCGCTGCGGGGAGGTCACGCGCAGGTCGAGCGCGGCATCGCGGGCGATGGGACGCAGATCGAGGGTCGTGATCGCCACATCGCGTCGCTCGTCCAGGCGCGCGAGCGCGAGGAGGTCTTCGACGAGGGCACCCATGCGGATGGCTTCCTTCTCGATGCGCTCCATGGCCTGGGCCACGTCCTCATCGGATCGGATCGCCCCCATCCGGTACAGCTCGGCGTACCCGCGCATCGTCACGAGCGGAGTGCGCAGTTCGTGGCTCGCGTCGCCGATGAACCGGCGCATCTGCCGGACCGTGGCATCCCGCTGATTCAGGGCGCCGTCGATGCGCCCGAGCATCGCGTTGATCGCCGCCTTGAGCCGGCCCACCTCGGTGTCGGGGACGATGTCCGTCAGACGCTGACTGAAGTCGCCCGCGGCGATGTCCATGGCCGTCGTCTCGACCTGGCCGAGGCTGCGGAAGGTCAGCGTCACCAGGGCACGCGTCAACAGTGCGCTCGCGATCAGGATCAGCAGCGCCACGAAACCGTAGATGCCGACGTACGCCGCCACGATCCGGTCGGTCGGCGCCAGCGGCTGGATGACCATCTGGGTGTAAAAGCTGTTGTTGCCCGGTACCTGCAGCAGACCCACCCGCGCGATGAAGTGCTGCCCGGAGACCGGGTCGTCGAGGTCGATGCGACGGTCGACCTGGCTGTAGGTCTGCTCGACCGAGAAGGTCTCGGGCAACTGCGGCACGGTCTTCATCGCCGTGCCGTTGTAGAACGCCACGCGCTGCCCGTCGGGACCGTAGACGACGACCATCGAGCCGATCTGCGGGGCGTTGTCGACCTGCGTGAAGGTGAGCTGGCCTTCGACGTCATCGGTGACGAAGATGCTGTTGGCGATGTTGCCCGCCGCCTGCTGGCCCAGCTGTTCGTCGAGGTTGTTGATGAGCGTCGTACGCAGGAACACGAGCGTGCCGATGCCGGCGGCGACGAGCCCGACGGCCAGCAGCGTCACCGTGACGCCGGTGACCTTCGTGCGAAGGCTCAGCCGGCGCCACCAGTGCGTCAGTGCATCGTCGGAGTTCTCCAGGATCGCGCTCCGCTCAGGCGGTCTTGCCGGACTTCAGCATGTAGCCGAATCCGCGCTTGGTCTGAATGAGCGGCTCGGAGGAGTGCGGGTCGATCTTGCGGCGCAGGTAGGAGATGTAGCTCTCGACGATGCCCGCGTCGCCGTTGAAGTCGTACTCCCAGACGTGGTCGAGGATCTGCGCCTTGGAGAGCACGCGATTCGGGTTCAGCATCAGGTAGCGGAGGAGCTTGAACTCGGTGGGGCTGAGGTCGATCGAGACGTCGCCGACGTTGACGTCGTGCGTGTCCTGATCCATGGTCAGCTCACCCGTGCGGATCACCGACTCCTCGTCCGCCTGCATCGTGCGGCGGAGGATCGCCTGGATGCGGGCCACGATCTCATCCAGGCTGAACGGCTTGGTGACGTAGTCGTCGCCGCCGGCGTTCAGGCCGGTGATCTTGTCCTCGGTCTCGTCCTTGGCCGTCAGGAAGAGGATGGGGGCGGTGTAACCGGCCCCCCGCAGGCGCTTGGTGACGCTGAACCCGTTCATGTCGGGCAGCATCACGTCGAGCACGATGAGGTCGGGTTCCTCCTCGAGGACCGCGGAGATGGTCTGCGCGCCGTTGGCGACGGCGCGGACCTGGAATCCGGCGAAACGCAGGCTCGTGATGAGCAGGTCGCGGATGTTGGGTTCGTCGTCGACGACGAGGATGCGCGGTGCTGTCATGCGCCCATTATCGTGACTCCACCCAAGGAACCGCTGGATATCGCGAGAAACGCCGAGTCCTGGTAGTGCTCAGGCGGCCTCGGCGACGATCCCCTCGGCATCCAGGATCGTGTAGGCGTAGCCCTGCTCGGCGAGGAAACG
This sequence comes from Microbacterium sp. IEGM 1404, assembly GCF_030056775.1. NCBI lineage: Bacteria > Bacillati > Actinomycetota > Actinomycetes > Micrococcales > Microbacteriaceae > Microbacterium > Microbacterium sp. IEGM 1404. The sequence continues at coordinate 196,436 of NZ_JASHKP010000001.1, forward strand.
CTGACGGTTCTGCGCGAAGTCCTGGTCGACGGTGTCGCGGGCGATGAGCGTGTAGAAGCTCGCGGTGTGGCCCGACTGCTTCGGCCGGAGCAGACGGCCGAGGCGCTGCGCCTCCTCCTGGCGCGACCCGAACGAGCCCGACACCTGCACGGCGACGGAGGCCTCGGGGAGGTCGACCGAGAAGTTCGCGACCTTCGACACCACGAGCAGCGAGATCTCGCCCTCGCGGAAGGCCTGGAACAGCTCCTCGCGTTCGGAGACCGGCGTGGCGCCCGTGATCTTCGGCGCATCGAGCGCTTCCGAGAGCTCGTCGATCTGGTCGAGGTACTGTCCGATCACGAGGACGCGTTCGCCCGGATGCCGATCGACGAGGCGCCGCACGACGTCGATCTTGGCCGGTGCGGTCGCCGCGAGGCGGTACCGATCCTCGTCGGCGGCGGCGGCGTACTCGAGCCGCTCGTCGGCGGGCAGGTCGATGCGCACCTCGTAGCAGGCCGCGGGGGAGATGAAGCCCTGGGCCTCGATCTCCTTCCACGGCGCGTCGAACCGCTTGGGGCCGATGAGGCTGAAGACGTCGCCCTCGCGTCCGTCCTCGCGCACGAGGGTTGCGGTGAGTCCGAGACGGCGGCGGGCCTGCAGATCGGCGGTGAGCTTGAACACCGGCGCGGGAAGGAGATGCACCTCGTCGTAGAGGACGAGCCCCCAGTCGAGCGCGTCGAGGAGGGCCAGGTGGGCGTACTTCCCGCCGCGCTTCGCCGTCAGGATCTGGTACGTCGCGATCGTGACCGGCTTGATCTCCTTGGACTGGCCGGAGTACTCGCCGATCTCCTCGGGGGTCAGGCTCGTGCGCCGGAGGAGCTCGTCGCGCCACTGGCGCGCGCTGACCGTGTTGGTCACGAGGATGAGGGTCGTCGTCCGCGTCTCGGCCATCGCGCCCGCGCCGACGAGGGTCTTCCCCGCGCCGCAGGGAAGCACCACGACTCCGGAGCCGCCCTCCGAGAACGACTCCACCGCCTGCCGCTGGTACGGACGCAGCTTCCAGCCGTCCTCGGCCAAATCGATCGGGTGGGGCGTCCCGGGCGTGTACCCCGCGAGGTCTTCGGCCGGCCAGCCGATCTTCAGCAGCTCCTGCTTGATGTGGCCGCGCGCCCACGCGTCGACCGTGTAGCTGTCGGGAGTCGGGTGGCCGATGAGCAGCGGAGAGATCCGCTTGTTGCGCGAGACCTCGCTGAGCACCGCGGGGTCGGTGGAACGCAGCACGAGCGCCCCGTCCTCGTCGCGCTCGATCACCAGACGTCCGTACCGGCCCACCGTCTCGCGGATGTCGGTGCTCACGGACGCCGGGACCGGGAACCGCGACCACCGGTCCAGCGTCTGCAGCATCGCATCGGCGTCGTGTCCGGCCGCGCGCGCGTTCCACAGCCCGAGCCGCGTGATGCGGTACGTGTGGATGTGCTCCGGAGCGCGCTCGAGTTCTGCGAAGACCGCGAGCTCGTGCCGCGCGGTCTCCGCATCGGGGTGCGCGACCTCCAGGAGCACCGTGCGGTCGCTCTGGACGATGAGGGGACCGTCAGCCATAGCGTTCGATTCTACCGGTGCGTCGGGAGCGGGTCGCCGGTCGACGCTCAGGAGGCCGGGCTGATCGAGTCGATGTGCGACAGCGGCAGAGTGCGTTCGACGTCTGCGGCGCGATCCCGCCCGCGCAGGCGCCCGCCGCCGAGTCCCGTGGCCTCGAGTCGGAACACGCGCGCGGATCCGTCCGGCAGCCGCACAGTGACGTCGATCACGGCGCGAGCGCGCACCGCCTGATCGAGTTCGCGCTCGAGCCACGCGGCATCCGAGTCTTCGCCGCCGGCCCGCAGGCGCGCGATGAGCGGACCGTAGAGCTCGGAGGGCTCGTCGGGTGTCGCGGCCGCGGCCAGCTTCGCCCGCTCGACCGCCCGTGGGCGCCCGTCCGCGTCGACGGCGACCGTCGGATACCGGGCGTCGCTCAGGGCCCAGAACACGACGTCGGCCGCGACGTGCGTGATGAGCTCGTCGTCCGAGCGACTGAGCGCCACCGAACGCAGCGACGTGTCGACCTCCATCGCGCGCAACAGGGTCTCGTCGTCCGTGCGGACAGTGGTGAGACCGGATGCCGTGTCCGCACTCACGCGGACCCTCCCGTGCTCCGCGGAGGTGCGTTCGATGACGTAGGCGAGCGGCTGCGGCAGCCCGGTGAGCGAGATCCCGGTGAGGAAGTCGCGGAGGCTGTCGGCCGTCTCGCCGGCGGTGATGGCCGCGCCGATCGTCGCCGCGCTGAATCGGTAGCTCGACGCCTGCGCGCGCGACTCGCGCGCCGCCATCCCGCGCAGCCGGACATCGAGGTGCGGGGCGAGCGGCCCCGGCGCGATCGCGGTCAGGTCGTTCTGCAGGTAGACCTTGTCGACCTCCGGCGGGAGCAGGTCGCGCAGGACCGAGGTGTCGACGTCGGCGCCCTCGGCCAGACCCCGACCCCAGGGGGGAACCGCGCCGCGGGCGTCGAGGAGGCCCCATGCCCGCAGGCGGTGCGTCCATCGCGCGGCGCGCTCGGGTCCGGCGGGGTCGAAAGGGGTGGCTCCGGCCCAGGTGGGCTGCGGCATCCACCCGCCCGAGGGTGCGCGGTAGGCCCGGGGCAGCGTGTCGCGCAACGTGCGGGCGGTCGATGCCCACCGCTCGAGCGTGGGCAGACGCAGCCACGCGCGCCCTGCCGAGGTCACGAGCCAGGCGCGGCCGTTCGTGCCCAGCAAGCCCGTGCGGGCGGCCAGGCCCACCAGCAGATCGGCTTCCTCCCCCGACGGGGCGGCTCCGGCATCGACGAGTCGCCGGCGTTCGCTCGCGCCGAGCGACCCCGACCCGATCCGTCCGAGGGGGGACTCCAGCGTGAGCAGAAGGACATCGGCCAGCGCCGCGGCGTTGGTGAAGGCCGACTCGGCGGCGGCTGCGTCGTCCGAGGCCTCGGCGACGGCATCCGAGGATGCCGCGGGCAACCCGTCGGGAGCCGCGTCCTTCACGGCGGTCGCGACCGCGGCGTAGGCGCGGCCGTCGTCGTCGACGAGGGCGCGATCGTGGAGCGCACGACCGACGGGGCCGATTGCCGGGATGCCGTCGTCCACCGCGGCGACGAGCGCTTCGGCTTCCACGCGCGCGAGCAACGGCAGCGCGCGTGCGATCGAGGCGGGGTCGAGCAGCGCGTCGGCGGCGTCGAACATGTCGCGCCACGTCGCGGAGGCCGACACGTGGCGATCGGAGAGGAGGCGGGCGAGGACCTCGTCGTCGAACGCGCTCAGCGAGACCGCCAGCGCACGTTGGTCGGAGGTCTCGGCCACGTCAGCGTCCCTTGTTGGCGCGTGCCCTTCGCACGAAGCTCATGATGAGCACGGCCATCATCATGAGAAAGGCGATCGGGAGGGCGATCAGGGGCAGGACCACGACGGTGGGCCAGATGCCCTCGCCGAAGTTCGTCACGCCGGCGGGTCGCGCGAGGATGACGGTGAAGAAGCACACGATCGACAGGATCCCGAGACCGAGGGACATGAAGGCCAGGATCCGGTCGATACGACGGATCGGGACGTCGCCGTCGGGGGTGCGCGTGCTCATCGTCGTCAGCCTACTGCCTGGCGGCCGTGCCGTAGGCTGGGGGGCCGGGATCCGATCGGGTCCCGTGTTCCGCCGCGCTCTTCGCGCACATATCCAGCGAGGTGTCCATGCCCACCGGCAAGGTCAGGTTCTACGACGACGAGAAGGGCTTCGGCTTCATCACCACCGATGACGGCCAGGACGTGTTCCTGCACGCCACCGCCCTGCCCGCCGGGACCCCCGGGCCGAAGGCCGGCACGCGACTGGAGTTCGGCGTCGCCGACGGCAAGCGCGGCCTCCAGGCCCTCTCCGTGCGCGTGGTCGAGGCTCCCGTCAGCATGGCGAAGCGGTCGCGCAAGCCCGCTGACGACATGGCGATCATCGTCGAAGACCTCGTGAAGCTCCTCGACGGCATCGGGGGCGACCTCCGTCGCGGGCGCTACCCCAGCGGGGCGCACGCCAAGAAGATCGCCGCGGTCCTGCGCAAGGTCGCCGATGACTTCGAAGCCTGAGCCCGTCGCCGACGAACGGCTCCTCCACGCGCACGACCTGGCGCTGGCCGCGCTCCACGAGATCACTCCGGCCGAGACCGTCGGACCGGCCGCCGGTCACGTCGTGGAGGCCGACGACGTCGTCTCGCTGCGATTCCACACGCGTCTCGCCGGGTATCCGGGGTGGTACTGGACGGTGACCGTCGCGCTGGTCGAGGACTCGGAGCCGACCGTGCTCGAGGCCGAACTGCTGCCCGGGGACGGCGCGCTGCTGGCTCCCGACTGGGTGCCGTGGGCCCAGCGCCTGGCTGAATACCAGGCCGCCCAGGCCGCGGCGGCCGCCGCCGGTGACGAGTCCGACGACGAGCTGGCCGACGACCTCGACGACGACGACGACGATGACGACGCCGATGACGAGACCGACGACGATGACGACGAGCCGAAGGCGCGCCTGCACGCGGGAGACCTCGACGGCGTCGACATCGACGAGCTGGACGAGTCGGCCAGCGCTTCGGACGACGACGAAGACGACGCCGACGAAGACGCCGAGGACGACGACGCCGAGGACGACGACGCCGAGGACGACGACGCCGAGGATGACGACGATCCCGACGGGGACGACGACGAGCGCGAGCGCAGCTACTGAGTCGACCGGCCGTCCGGGGAGTCCCACACGGGTTCCTCGGATGGCGGGGGCTCCGACGAGGGTGCCTCGGTGCTGTCGCGCGCGCCTCTGACCGAGCTGCGTTGCTCCCGGGAACGGCGGAAGCCGCCCCGCGCAGGTCGGGACGGCTTCCGGTCGAGAGGGGCTCAGGCCGAGGGCAGGTGCTCGATCGTGTAGTCGATCGCGCCGATGAGGCGGCGCACGTCGTCGGGCTCGATCGAGACGAACGTGGCGATGCGCAGCTGGTTGCGGCCGAGCTTGCGGTACGGCTCGGTGTCGACGATTCCGTTGGCGCGCAGGCTCTTCGCGATCGCGGCGGCATCGATCGACTCGTCGAAGTCGATGGTCACGACGACGGGGGAGCGGTCGGCGGGGTCGGCGACGAACGGGGTCGCGACCTCGCTCGCCTCGGCCCACGCGTACAGCGCGGACGAGGACTCCTGCGTACGGGCGCCGGCCCACGACAGGCCGCCGTTGTCGAGGATCCAGCCGAGCTGCTCGTCGAGGAGCAGGAGGGTCGCAAGCGCCGGCGTGTTGAGCGTCTGCTGCAGTCGCGAGTTGTCGACCGCGTTCTTCAGGCTCAGGAACTCCGGGATGTAGCGATCGGATGCCGCGATACGCTCGATGCGCTCGATCGCCGCCGGTGAGACCGCGGCGTACCAGAGACCGCCGTCCGAACCGAGGTTCTTCTGCGGGGCGAAGTAGTAGACGTCGGCCTGCGTCACGTCGAAGTCGATGCCGCCCGCGGCACTGGTCGCGTCGATGACCGTCAGGGCTCCGGCATCCCCGTGCACACGCGTCACGGGAGCGGCGACGCCGGTGGAGGTCTCGTTGTGCGGCCAGGCGTAGACGTCGACGCCCTCGACGGCTTCCGCGCCGGCCCGGGTGCCGGGCTCGGCGCGACGCACGTCGGGCGCCTGCAGCCACGGAGCGGCAGCGGCGGCGGCGAACTTGCCGCCGAACTCGCCCGAGACGAGGTTCTGGCTGCGGTTCTCGATGAGTCCGAAGGCGGCGGCATCCCAGAATGCGGTCGACCCGCCGTTGCCCAGGATGATCTCGTACCCCTCGGGCAGGCGGAACAGCTCGGCGAGTCGTTCGCGCGTGCTGCCGACGAGGTTCTTGACGGGTGCCTGGCGGTGCGAGGTCCCGAGGATCGTCGCCCCGCGGGTGACGAGCGCCTCGAGCTGCGCACCGCGCACCTTCGAGGGGCCGCATCCGAAGCGGCCGTCGGCGGGCAGGAGGTCGGTGGGAAGGTCCACGTGCGGCATGCGTCGATTCTAGGGCGGGGGTCCGTCGCGTCCGGCGCGTGTGTCGGAGGGGGTCGGTAGGCTGGGAGGACCGCTACGAGGCCCGAGGACTCCTGAATGACCGATCTCATCGACACCACCGAGATGTACCTGCGCACGATCCTCGAGCTCGAGGAAGAGAACATCGTTCCGCTGCGCGCGCGCATCTCCGAGCGGCTCGGCCACTCCGGTCCGACGGTTTCGCAGACCGTGGGGCGCATGGAGCGCGACGGCCTGGTCGTCGTTTCCGAAGACCGCCGGCTCGAGCTCACGGGCGACGGGCGGCAGAAGGCCGTCGACGTCATGCGCAAGCACCGTCTCGCCGAGCGCCTCCTGAGCGATGTCATCGGCCTGGACTGGGCCTACGTGCACGACGAGGCCTGCCGCTGGGAGCACGTCATGAGCGAGCAGGTCGAGCGTCGGCTCGTCGAGCTGCTCGGTCACCCCACCGAGTCCCCGTACGGCAACCCCATCCCGGGCCTCGACCAGCTGGGCGACGTGGCCGGGGCGACCTTCGAAGAAGGCGTCGTGGGCCTCGTGCGGAAGCTGACGGATGCCGGGGAGCCCATCTCCGGCACGGTCCGGCGTCTGGCCGAGCCGGCGCAGGTCGATCCCGAACTGCTCCAGCAGCTCAAGGCCGCGGGAGTCCTCCCCGGGGCGCGTGGCCACTACCGCTTCAACGAGGGGTACGTGCTCGTCGAGATGGACGGCGTCGACGAGGGGCTCGAGCTCCCCGTCGAGGTCGCCTCGCACATCTTCCTCGTCGACGAAGCCTGATCGCGTCGACGCGGGAGATCGTCGTATCCCGGACATCGCCTGTACACCCCGTCGCTAGGCGTGACAGTTTCGTTATCTTCGGGTAGCCTCTGAGGGTCCACAGGCGAGAAGCCCGCCGTCGGACCCCTCGCGGTTTGCCTCCACGGCTCGTCGTCCGCAGAGGGTGAAGCCCGCACATCGTGCCCCCAATCGAGTGCTGACGAGCCAGCGTGTACCACGCAGAGGCGCCGGAGGAAATTTGGCTGAACACACCGATCCCGTTGCGGACCTGCCCGAGGTCCCGGCGACGGGTCAGACTCGAAAGAGCGCGCGCGCCGCGGTCGCCCGACCCGCTCGCCGCCCCCAGCGGACACCCGCCGTGGCCTCTTCGGCCGTCGCCCGTCCCGCTCCCGCCCCCCGATCCTCGTCGTTCCGACGCGGCGCGAAGCCGCTGCGCAGCGCGGTGATCCTCTCGATGGTCGCCGGCCTCGTCGCGACCGTCGCGATCCCCGCGTACGCCGCGTCGCACCCCGCGGCCGAGACCGTGACGCTGCAGGAGATGTCGGCTCCCGACAACCAGTCGCTCGTCGTCGCGTCGAACGCGAACGCCGAGACGCTGGACCGCAGCAGCTACTCCGCCACCACGGCCGAAGAGATCCAGAAGAAGAAGGATCAGGAGGCCGCCGCAGCGGCTGCCGCCGAACGTGCCCGGCAGCTGGCCGCGAGTGCGAACGTCGCCGTCTCCTCGGTCAACCTCAACATGACCGCGCCCGGTTCGGGCGAGGTCCGGTGGCCGATCACCAACTACATCCTCGGTCGCGGGCTGTGGGACTCCGGATACCACCAGGGCGTCGACCTGCTCGCTCCCCAGGGGCAGCCGATCTTCGCCGCCGCCGCCGGTGTCGTGAGCGTCTCGTCCGAGAGCTACGGCGGGTACGGCGTCGGCATCGTGATCGAGCACGTCATCAACGGCCAGAAGGTCTCGACGACCTACGGGCACATGACGTACGGCAGCCGCCAGGTCCAGGCGGGCCAGACCGTCGCCGCGGGCCAGCTCATCGGCCTCGTCGGCTCGACGGGCAGCTCGACGGCCAACCACCTCCACTTCGAGGTGCACATCAACGGCTCCGTGGTCGACCCGTACGCCTGGCTGCAGCAGAACGCGGGCTGAACACCGAAGTCCTCAGACGGCGTGCTGGAGACGATCGTTCTCCGACACGCCGTCTGTCGTTTCCCCGTGGAGCGGACCCCGGGCGTGTCGCGGTGGGTTAGCCTATTCGCGACGTCGGGAGAACCGAAGGGAACGCTGATGGACACCATGCCTCGCATCCGCACCATGGATGCGCTCGGGCTGCTCGTCCTTCGGCATCGTGTGAGCGGATGCCGCGGCCTCACCGCGGCTTCCGAGGCGCTGTCTGCATAGACAGCGCCTTTTTTCATGCCCCTGCGCCTCTTCCACCGTCGAGAGTCGAACATCCGAGAAGCCGTCTCGGCCATTCGAGAGGAAACGGAATGCGCACACTGGTGCTGAACGCGGGCTACGAGCCGCTCGCCGTCGTGTCGTTCAAGCGGGCCCTCGTGCTCGTGATGAACGAGAAGGCCACCGTCGTCGAACGCGTGGACGGTGATCCCGTATGGGCGGCGGCGGGGACGTACGATCGCCCCGCGGTGATCATCCTCACGCGCTACGTGCGCGTTCCGGGCGCCCGTCGCGTTCCGGTGACCCGGCGGGGGGTGCTGCGTCGCGATGCGCACCGCTGCGGCTACTGCGGGAAGGCCGCGTCGACCATCGACCACGTGCTTCCCCGCTCGCGCGGGGGGAAGGACACGTGGGAGAACCTCGTGGCCTGCTGCCTGCGGTGCAACAACATCAAGGGCGACCGCACGCCCCAGGAGATGATGTGGGAGCTGCGTCTGATTCCGGGGCCCCCTCACGGGTCGTCCTGGACGGTGCGCGGAGTCGACAAGTCCGACCCCCGATGGGAGCCGTACCTGGCGCTGGCGGCATAGGCGTCACCTCTGCCCCGAGGCGGTGCGCGGCATCCCGGTCGGTGGTGTGATGGAGGCATGACTCGTGCTCTCCTCGTGATCGACATGCAGCGTGGCTTCGACGACCTCGATTTCTGGGGGCCGACCGCCAATCCGGACTGCGAGGCCAACGTCGGTGCCCTCGTGGAGCGCTGGGTGGCCGACGGGGAGCCCGTCGTCGTCGTGCGCCACGACTCGCGGTCGGAGGGATCTCCGCTGCATCCGGCGTCGCCGGGGAACGCCCTGGTCGACGTCGTCGCGGCTGTCGAGCCGGCTCTGTTCCTCACGAAGATCGTCAACTCCGCGTTCTACGGCGACCCCGATCTGCACGCGTGGCTGGGGGAGCGCGGCATCCGGGAGATCGTCATCTGCGGTATCCAGACGAACATGTGCGTGGAGACGACGGCGCGGATGGCGGGCAATCTCGGATACGACGTGACCGTCGCGCTGGATGCCACCCGCACCTTCGATCTGTCGGCCGAGGTCGCGGGGCTCGGGGTCGTGACGCGCTCCGCGGCCGAGCTGATGGCCGCGACCGGGCTGGTGCTGCAGCAGGGCGGATTTGCCCGGATCGCGCGGACCGCCGACCTGATCTGAGCCGCCCGCCGCGATGTCGGAGGGGGATCGTATCTTCGAACCACAGGGATTGAGAGTGTAGAACACATGTTCTAACCTGTGGGAGTGAGGGCGATCGTGCGAGACCAGGCGGAGGCCGTTCCCGACATCCACGCGCTCCGGGATCGTCTCGAGCGGATGCAGGGGCGGCGCCTGGACGCGCCGGTGCTGCCGACGCACCCCGCCTTCACGTCGCTGCTTCCCGGCGGTGGCCTGCGATCGGGGTCGGCGTACGCGATCGCCCGCTCGATGTCGCTGCTGCTGGCGCTCATGGCCCGCCCCTCTCAGGACGGCGCGTGGTGCGGGGTCGTCGGCATGCCCGAGCTGGGCGCCGAGGCCGCCGAGAAGTACGGGCTCGACCTCGACCGGCTCGTCTTCATCCCCGATCCGGGGCCGCGGTGGCTGGCGGTCACGGCCACGATCGCCGAGGTCCTGCCGGTGGTGGCGGTACGCCCCCCGGCCGGAGCGAACACCGCCCGCGGAGGGGCCGAGGCCACCCGACTCGCGGCGCGGCTCCGCGATCGCGGCACCGTCCTGCTGGTGCAGGGGGCGTGGCCGCAGGCGGAGGCCGTGATCGACGTCGCCGATCCGCGGTGGGCGGGTCTCGGCCAGGGGCACGGGTATCTCGCTGGCCGCGAGCTGACGGTGTCGGTCAGCAGCAAGCGCACCCCCACGGCACGTCGGGCGCGCATGCTGCTCCCCGCCGCCGACGGATCGATCGAACTGCTCGGTGCTCCCACCGAGAGACTCCTCCCGCGGGAGCGGACGGAGTACCGGCAGCGGGTGGCGGGATGATGCAGGAGCCCACCCGCAGCCTCGTCCTGTGGTTGCCCGACTGGCCGGTCCTGGCCTATCGTCGCGAAGCCGTTCGACCTCCGCGGGCCGACGCACCCCTCGCGGTGTTCGAGAACAACACCGTCGTGGCCTGCTCCGCCGCGGCGCGTGCCCAGGGCGTGCGCAGGGGCCAGCGGCGCCGTGACGCTCAGGCATTGTGTCCGTCCGTCATCGTCGTCGCGGCCGATCCCGTGCGCGACGCGCGCGTGTTCGCCCCCGTGGTGGCGTTGGTGGAGGAACACGCCCCGGGGGTGCAGATCGTGCGTCCCGGACTCTGCGCCCTTCGTGCGCGCGGTCCGGCGCGGTATTACGGCGGCGAAGAAGAAGCGGCGCGCATGCTCGTCCGGCTCCTGGCGGACGAGGGGTTCGCGGATGCCCGGGCGAGTGTGGCCGACGGGGTCTTCACCGCCGAACACGCCGCCCGCGTCACCCGTGCCGACGAGCCGGTGCGAGTGGTGCCCGGCGGGCAGGCGGCTGCGTTCCTCGCCCCGCTCCCGGTGACCTCTCTCGACGACGTCGATCTTGCGAGCCTGCTGGCGCGCCTCGGGGTGCACACCCTGGGCGAGTTCGCCGCGATGCCCGTCGAGCGTGTTCGCGAGCGCTTCGCCGAGCGCGGGGCGCGACTCCACGCCCTCGCCTCCGGGCGCGACTCCCAACCGGTGCAGCCCCGCACGCCTCCGCCCGAGCTGCACCGCGAGGTCGCCTTCGAGCCGCCGCTCGAACTCGCCGACCAGATCGCCTTCGGCATGCGCATCGCCGCGGAGGAGTTCATCGCGCGCCTGGGGGAGCAGAACCTGGTGTGCACCGAACTGCGCGTGGTGCTCTCGGGCGAACGCGGGGAGCGCAGCGAACGCGTCTGGCTGCACCCCGGGTCGTTCGACGCCGGTGCCGTGGTCGATCGCGTCCGCTGGCAGCTCGCCGAGGACGGCCGGGGCATCTTCGGCAGCGGTGTGGCCGGGGTGTCCATCGAACCCGAGGCGGTCGATGACGCGGCGCACCACGCCAAGGGCCTCTTCGGCGCGGGACCCGACGAACGGGTGCACCACGCCCTCTCCCGCGTGCAGGCCATGCTCGGGCACCGCGCCGTCGTCACCCCCGTCATCGGCGGGGGCCGCTGGCTGGCCGAGAGGCAGGTGCTGGTGCCCTGGGGGGACCGCGCGGTCACGGCGAAAGACCGTGCCCGGCCCTGGCCGGGAAGTCTCCCCGACCCGCTGCCGGCCACCGTGTATCCCGAGCCGCGACTGGTCGAGGTCACCGACATCGCGGGGGCGTCGGTCACCGTGGGGGAGCGGGACGCGCTGAGCGCCCCGCCGGCGGTCCTCGACGCCGGCGGGCGCCGGGTGCGGATCCGCGAGTGGGCGGGGCCCTGGCCGATCAGCGAACGCGGGTGGGATCCGCTGCGCCGGCGCCACGCCCACCGCTTCCAGGTGGTCGACGCTGACGGCGGTGCGTGGCTGCTCGTCGTCGAAGAGGGCGAATGGCGGGCGGAGGGGCGTTATGACTGACCGACCCCGGGTCGCGCGCACCCGGCGGACGGGGGAGGGCTGATGGGCTTCCACAATCCGCCGGTGAAGTGGTCGGAACTCGAACGGGCGCTGAGTGACACGAGGCGACCGGCCTCGACACCGGCGAACGGCGACGGCGGCGACAGCCCCGCGTGGTCGCACAAGCGCGGGCCCTACGTTCCCCCCGCCATCGAGCGTCCCGTCGACGCCGTCCCGTACGCCGAACTGCACGCGCACTCGTCGTACTCCTTCCTCGACGGGGCGTCCTCGCCCGAAGAGCTCGTCGAAGAGGCCGAGAAGCTCGGTCTCCACGCGCTCGCGCTCACCGATCACGACGGTTTCTACGGCATCGTCCGGTTCGCCGAGGCAGCCGAGGCGCGCACCGTCCGCACCGTCTTCGGCGCCGAGCTCTCGCTCGGGCTCCCGGGGCCGCAGAACGGTCAACCCGATCCCACCGGTTCGCATCTGCTCGTGCTCGCCCGCGGCGAAGAGGGGTACCACCGGCTCGCCGCGGCGATCACGCACGCCCAGCTCGCCGGCGGCGAGAAGGGGCGACCGGTCTACGACCTCGCCGATCTGGCCGAACGCGCCGGCGGCCCCGCGGATCCGCAGTGGGCGATCCTCACCGGATGCCGGAAGGGGGCGGTGCGTCGGGCCCTGGCATCCGAGGGTCCGGCCGGAGCCGCTCGCGCGCTCGATCGTCTGGTCGATCTGTTCGGACCCGCCGCCGTACACGTCGAGCTCATGAACCACGGCTCTCCGCTGGATTCGGCCCACAACGACCTGCTCGCCGCGCTCGCCGCCGAACGCGGGCTCCCCGTGCTCGCCACGAACAACGTCCACTACGCCGCACCGAAGAAGGAGCTGCTGGCCGCGGCGGTCGCCGCCGTACGCGCCAACCGCAGTCTCGACGAACTCGACGGGTGGCTGCCCGCGCACGCCGGGGCGCACCTGCGCTCGGGGGCCGAGATGGCCGCGCGGTTCGCGCGCTACCCGGGAGCGGTGGCGCGGACCGTCTCGCTCGCCGACGAGCTCGCCTTCCCGCTGCGGCGAGCCAAGCCCGCGCTTCCGAAGCAGACCGTCCCCGAGGGGCACACGCCGATGTCGTGGCTGCGGCACCTGGTGTGGGAGGCCGTACCGCGGAAGTATCCCCGCCTCTCCGCCGACGATCGCGATCGCATCGAGCGCGAACTCGCCGTCATCGAGATGAAGGACTTCCCCGGGTATTTCCTCATCGTCTACGGGATCGTGGCCGAGGCACGGCGGCGCGGCATCCTGTGCCAGGGGCGGGGATCGGCGGCCAACAGCGCCGTCTGCTACCTGCTCGACATCACCGCGGTCGACTCGATCTTCTACCGCCTGCCGTTCGAACGCTTCCTGTCGAGCCTGCGCGACGAAGAGCCCGACATCGATGTCGACTTCGACTCCGATCGTCGCGAAGAGATCATCCAGTGGGTGTACGAGACCTACGGCCGCGACCGCGCGGCGCAGGTCGCCAACGTCATCCAATACCGACCCAAGAACGCCGTGCGCGACATGGCCCGCGCCCTGGGGCATTCCCCGGGCCAGCAGGACGCCTGGTCGAAACAGGTCGAACGGTGGGGGGCGACGCTCGAGACCGGCGCCGATCACGACATCCCCGACGAGGTCATCGAGTTCGCGGCCGAGCTGCTGAAGGCGCCGCGGCATCTCGGCATCCATTCCGGCGGCATGGTGCTCACCGACCGGCCCGTCGGCGAGGTCGTGCCGATCGAGCACGCCCGCATGGACAACCGCACCGTGATCCAGTGGGACAAGGACGACGCCGCCTGGATGGGGCTGGTGAAGTTCGACCTGCTGGGGCTCGGCATGCTCGCGGCGCTGCAGTACTGCTTCGACCTGATCCGGGATGCCACGGGCGAGCACTGGGAGCTGTCGACGCTGCCGAAGGAGGAGAAAGCGGTCTACGACATGCTGTGCCGCGCCGACTCGATCGGGGTGTTCCAGGTGGAGTCCCGCGCTCAGATGGGGCTGTTGCCGCGTCTGCAGCCCCGGCGCTTCTACGACCTCGTGGTGCAGATCGCCCTGATCCGCCCGGGGCCCATCCAGGGCGGTGCCGTGCACCCCTTCGTGCGCCGCAAGCTCGGGCAGGAGCCGATCACCTACGTGCACGAGAGGCTGCGTCCGGTGCTCGAACGGACGATGGGCGTCCCGGTGTTCCAGGAACAGCTCATGCAGATGGCCGTCGCGGTGGGCAACTGCTCCGCCGAGGATGCCGACCTGCTGCGGCGTGCGATGGGGTCGAAACGCGGGCTCGAGCGCATCGATTCGCTGCGCGAGAAGCTCTACGCCGGCATGGCCGAGAACAACCTCGTCGGCGCGGTCGCCGACGAGCTGTACGCGAAGATCCAGGCGTTCGCGAACTTCGGGTTCGCAGAGTCGCACTCGCTCTCGTTCGCCCTGCTGGTCTACGCCAGCTCGTGGATCAAGCTGCACTATCCGGCGGCGTTCCTCGCGGGGCTGCTGCGCGCGCAGCCGATGGGGTTCTACTCGCCCGCGACGCTGACCGCCGACGCCCGCCGCCACGGGGTGCGGGTGCGTCGCCCCGACCTGCTGCGGTCGGGGGTCGAAGCCGGCCTCGAGCCGCTCGACGACGAGACCGGAGGGCCGGATGCCGATCGCCGCCGCCCCGCGACCGGACTCGACGCGTGCGCGTGCGCCGACCAGCTTCCGACGGGGGATTTCGACCGTTCGGCCCCCGACGAGACCGAGGCGCACCGGCGGGACGGGGCGTTCGCGGTGCGGATGGGGCTCGCCGGTGTCACCGGCATCGGGGTGAAGGTCGCCGAACGCATCGTCGCCGAACGCGAGAGCGGCGGTGCGTACCGCGACCTGCGCGATCTGGTGCGCCGGACGGGCCTCGTCACCGCCCAGCTCGAGGCACTCGCCACCGCCGGGGCGTTCGAATGCCTCGGGCACTCGCGACGCGAGGCGATCTGGCTGTCGGGGTCGGCGGCGCAGGACCGGCCCGAGTTCCTGCCGGACTCGGTGGCGTTCGTGCAGCCGCCGTTGTTCACCGATCCGTCGAGCTACGAGGTGCTCGCCGCCGACCTGTGGGCCACGGGGCTCTCCACCGACGACCATCCGCTCACGCATTTCCGTTCCGCCCTCGACGCCCGCGGTGTGCTCACCTCGCGCGAACTGCGGTCGGCCGAGACCGACCGCCGGGTCGAGGTGGCGGGACTCGTCACGCATCGGCAACGGCCGGCGACGGCATCCGGGATCACGTTCCTCAACCTCGAGGACGAGCACGGCCTCATGAACATCGTGTGCTCGGTGGGGGTGTGGAACCGGTATCGACGGATCGTGCGGGAATCGCCCGCGCTCATCGTGCGGGGCATGCTCGAGAGATCGGTCGAGGGGGTCACGAACGTGGTCGCCGACGGATTCACGGATCTCCGCGTGGGTGTGTCGCACGTCTCCCGGGACTTCCGGTGACGGCGAAGGCCTTCACTAGACTCGGGGGATTCACGCCATGCCGACGCATCACAGGGGGAACGACATGACCGACACGCCCACTCCGCCCGACGGCTGGTACCCCGACCCCGCGGGAAGCGGCGGACTGCGCCGGTGGAACGGCACGGCGTGGACCGACGACGTGCGGCCCTCCGCCGAGGCTCCCGCGGCTCCGGACGCACCGGAGTCCGCGCCCGCCGCGCCGGCCGCAGCCCCCGAGACTGCGCCCGCGGTCGATGCCCCCGAGACTGCGCCCGCGCCCGCCGCCCCCGTCGCGCCGGAGGCCGCGCCCGAGGCGCGGGCCGCGGACACCCCGCCCGTCCCGCCGGTGGCCCCGCCCGTCCCGCCGACGCCCCCCGTCTCCGCCGGCGCCGCAGTGCCCGCCTACCCCGGTGCCCCCGCCTATCCCGGTGCCCCGGCCTACCCCGGCGCCCCGGCTCAGCCCGGCGCGGCAACACCGACGGGGCCCGGCGCCCCGGTCGCTCCCGGCTACCCGACGGCTCCCGGCTACCCGACGGCTCCCGCGGCTCCCGCGGCCGCCGCGCCCGCTCGCGCCGACGTCTCGACGAACACGGTCTGGATCTGGCTCGCCGTCGCGCTTCCGCTGCTGTCCGTGTCGACGCTGTTCCTCTTCGACTGGCAGACCTACGTCCAGGAGTCCGTCTACGCCTCGGCCTACCCCGAGCAGGCCCCCTACCTGGCGTCGTCGTCCCTGGCGGTGACGGCCGGCACGTCCATCTTCAGCCTCATCATCGTCGCCCTGACGGTGCTGTTCGCGTTCCTGGACTGGCGTCAGCTGCGCGCCCGCGGCATCCAGAAGCCCTTCCACTGGGCGTGGAGTTTCACCGTCCTCGTCATCTCCAGCGTCGGTGTGTACGTCATCGGACGCGCGGTCATCCTGCGGCGCCAGACCGGTAAGGGTCTCGCTCCGGTCTGGGGGTGGATCGCGGTGACGCTGGTGACGATCATCGCCGTATCCATCTGGGTCGTGGCGCTGTTCAGCTCGATCGTCCCGATCCTCGAGCAGCTGCAGTACTCCACCGGATACTGACCCGGCGGCGGGACGAACGCCGCCTAGCATCTCTTTCCGGGGCCGGGGTCGTTCAGGCCCAACGTGTCGGCCTTTGACCCTCTGTCTCACCGGATGACAGCGACGGTCCTCGCGGTTCGGGAGCGTTTTACGCTCCTCGAACCGGCGCTCGACGTCGATATCCACCCGGGAGAACGCACATGTCCACATCGTCCATCGCCCAGCAGGTGAACGAGTTCAACGTCGGTTTCGAGGAGCAGATCGGCGACCGTCTGGCTGCGGTCTTCGCCGGGGAGCAGAGCGATCTGCGGGACGCCGGCGTCCCCGCCGGTGTGCGCTCCGTCGGCGACTCCGCTCCGGATGCGGACCTCCTCACGCCGGAGGGGGCGACGACGTCGCTGTCGGCCGCCCGCGGCGAGGGGGCGGCGGTCGTCGTGTTCTACCGCGGCGCATGGTGCCCGTACTGCAACGTCACGCTCCGCACGTACCAGGAGGAGCTCCTGCCCGTCCTGCGGGAACGGGGCGCGCACCTCATCGCGATCTCCCCGCAGACTCCCGACGGGTCGGCGCAGAGCGTCACGAACGGGTCGCTCGAATTCACGGTGCTCTCCGACCCGTCCAACGTCCTGGCGGAGCAGTTCGGGATCGTGACCGAGCCGAGCAGCGCCGCCCGGTCGGCGCATACCGACCTCGGGTTCGACGTGGCCGACAGCAACGCCGACGGCACGGCGCGCATCCCGTTCCCGTCCGTCTTCGTCCTCGACGCCGACGGGGTCATCCGGTTCGCCGACATCCACGTGGACTACACCACGCGCACCGAGCCGAGCGAGATCGTCGCCGCGCTCTCCGCTCCGACCGCCGTCTGATCCGCGGCGCGGACCACGACCCGCGGCGGTCGGGTCGGGTCCGTGCCCGGACGCATGCCGCCGTTCCGGCGATCCCTCAACGCGCCGCCGGAACGGCGGCAGGACTTCGGACGGGAGACCCGTCAGCGCGTCCGCGCCGTCAGAACGGCGTCGAGAAGTGCGTGAGCGGTGTCGTCCTTCGTCCCGGATGCCGCCGACACGACGTCGCCGTCGCGCCCCACGATCGTGAGGGCGTTGTCGGCGGACTCGAAGCCCTGCGTCCACCCCACGGCGTTCGCGGCGAGGAGGTCGACGCCCTTGCGTGCGGCTTTGGCGCGGGCGCGCTCGAGGAGCTCCTGCTCGCTGTCGACGGTCTCGGCGGCGAACGCCACGATCGTCTGGCCGGGTCGGCGTGCGGCCACGAGCCCCGCCACGACGTCGCGGTTCTCGACCAGGTCGAGCGTGAGTGTGCCGGGGGACTCCTGCTTGCGGAGCTTGTGCTCCGACACCGCGGCGACGGAGTAGTCGGCGACCGCCGCGGCCATGACGATGACGTCGGCGTCGGGGGCCGTGGCATCCATCGCCCGTCCGAGCTCGTCGGCGGTGCCCACGGAGATCACCTCGACGCGCGGATCTGGGCGGACGTCGCCGTCGAGGTGCGCGGCGACGAGCGTCACGGTCGCACCGCGAGCCGCGGCGGCGCGCGCGATCGCGACACCCTGGCGCCCGCTCGACCGGTTGCCGAGGAACCGGACCGGGTCGATCGGTTCGCGGGTGCCTCCGGCGCTGACGAGCACCGAGAGGCCGGCGAGGTCGCGCGGGCGTTCCACGAGGGCGAGCGCGGTGGCGACGATCTCCTCGGGCTCCGACATGCGTCCGGGGCCGCTGTCACCGCCGGTGAGCGCGCCGTCCGCCGGTCCGACGACGTGCACGCCGCGGGCACGGAGGACGTCCATGTTGTGCGCGGTCGCGGGGTGGCGCCACATCTCGGTGTGCATCGCCGGGGCGACCACGACCGGTGCGGTCGTCGCGAGGAGCGTGGTCCCGAGGAGGTCGGACGCGAGCCCCGCGGTCATCGACGCGAGCGTGTTCGCCGTGGCCGGCGCGACGATCACGAGTTCGGCCGCCTGGCCGAGCGCGACGTGGCGGACCCGGGCGACGTCGTCGTGCACCGACGTCGTCACCGGGTTGCGGCTGATCGCCTCCCACGTCGGCAGGCCGACGAAACGCAGGGCGTCGTCGGTGGGGACGACGTGCACGTCGTGCCCCGCCTTCACCAGCAGTCGGACGAGCCCGACGGTCTTGTAGGCGGCGATGCCCCCGGTCACTCCCACGACGACGAACATGGGCCCAGTCTTCCAGGTGGATGCCGATCCGCGGCGCCCCGTGACGGTCGCCGCACCGCCCGGCACGCGTTCCCGCGCGGGTAGCGTGGACGCAATGTGCACCGTGGTCGTCGACGTCCCGCGCGAGAGCGGCCGGCCCGTCCGGATCCTGGCCGTCCGTGACGAGGACCGGCATCGTCCGTGGCGGGGTCTCGGACCCTGGTGGCCCGAACAGCCCGGGGTGCGCGGCGTCCGCGACGACCGCGCCGGCGGGGCGTGGCTCGCGATCGATCCGGCCGCCCGGCGCCTGGCGGTGCTGCTGAACCGCGAAGACCTGTCGCAACGCTCCGACGTGGAGGTGGTCAGTCGGGGCGGCATCCCGCTGCAGTCCGTGGCGGGGACGCTCCCGCAGGATCCGCCCACACGCGGGTTCAACCTGGTGGAGGTGGATGCCGACGGCGCCACCGTCGTGGAATGGGACGGTCTCGCGGCCCGGCGCACCCGGCTCGCCCCCGGCACGCACATGATCGCCCATCACGCGCCCGACGATCGGGGTACGCCGCGCATCGGCCGCTGGCTCGACGACTTCCGCCGGGCGGGAATCGCGACCGGCGACGAATGGTGGGGACCGTGGCTCGACGTGGTCGCCGCCTCCACGGCCGATCCGTCCGCCTCGGTGCTGCGGCGGGACGCGCACGACGACGTCGTGCTCGAGTCGCTTCTCGCCTGCGTCGCCTCCGTGGGCCCGGACGGCGTGGACGTGCGCGAGGCCGTGCTGTCGGAGCCGGGGGAGTGGGACGAGGCTCTCGCCGAGCACCTGCGCGCCGGAGCTCCGGCCGGCCCGCAGTAGGCTGGAAGGCAATCCCGCCTCCGTAGCTCAGGGGATAGAGCGCCGCACTCCTAACGCGGGCGTCGCAGGTTCGAATCCTGTCGGGGGCACCAGATCACTCCTGGCCCCTCGGACGCACCGGGCCTCGTGACGGGGACGCACCCGCCCCCGGACACGACGATGCCCCGGCGCGCAGCCGGGGCATCGTCGAACGGCGTCAGGCCTGGGCGGTCACCGCGAACTGCACGGAGCCCTGGCCGTCGACCTGCGCGTCGAGCACGCGGTCATCCAGCACCTGGGCGGCGTCGGCGTCGAGGAAGACGCGCGCGCCGGAGTTCTCCACGACGGCATCTTCGGGCTCGGGACCGTCGACGACCGACAAGCGGAACTGCGAATCAGGCGACCCGGCACCCTCGATGCGCACGCCGCCCTGGGCGGCGTCGGGCAACTGGGCGGCGATGGTCTTGACGGCGGTGGTGGCCTCTTCGGTGAGCGTCAGCATGTGGCTCTCCTTCTGTGTCGACGTCAGGGGCCAGCCACGATGCCGAGAATGCGAGCCCGTCTCAAGCTCTCAGCGCCATTCCCAGGGGATACCCACGGACCGTCCAGGGGCTTCCTCAGCGCGTCACGGCAGCAGACCGACCCGGCGCGCCCGGGCGACGGCGGCATGCCGGGTCGAGGCATCCAGCTTGGACATCGCCGATGCGAGATACGACTTCACGGTGGTTTCGCGGAGGGCGAGAGATGCCGCGATCTCACCGTTGGTGGCACCCACCGCAGCGCAGGAGAGCACATCGAGCTCGCGGCGGGAGAGGTGGATGCCGGCCCCCTCCGGGTCCATCGACACATCGCCGGAGAGCGCGGCGAGGCGTGCCTCGAGTTCCTCCAGCCGTCGGCGCACGCCGTCGTCGTGGACCGTCGCGGCGATGCTGCGGAGCTGGGCGTAGCTCTGCCGGATCTCCTCCCGCGCGCCGGCGCTCAGGCCGTCGTCGCCGGGCGTCGCGGCGGCGAGGCGACGGTCGACCTCGTCGCGCACGCGCAGTTCGGTGCCGAGCTCGCCGGCGACGTCGAACGCCGGCCGCGCCTCGCGCTCACCGAGCGGGGCCTGCGCCCATGAGCCGCAGTACAGGACGCCACGGGCGCTGCCGCGGACCAGCACGGGTACGGCGAACAGCGTCGCGATGCCCTCGCCGAGGATCGCGCGGTCGTAGTCATGGGTGATGGTGCGGGCGTTGCGGTAGTCCAGGGCCAGTCGCGGGCGCCGTTCGACGAGCGCCCGACCACCGAGGCCGCGCTCGGCGTGGACGACGAGCCCCTCGATGCTGCGCGTGCGCGCCCCGACGATCGTGGAGACGTGGACGGCGCCGTCGTGCTCGAGACCGCCGAAGGCGACGGGGAAGTGCGTGCGTCGGGCGAGCTCGGTCACCGCGTGCGACACGAGCGTCGCGTCGTCACGGAGTGCGGCCGGTGCTCCCACGAACTACCTACTTCCGGGGGTGACGGCTGCGTCGCCGCCTTTCGTAGCGTCGACCCTACCATCGGGAAGGTTCTCCGACCCGGTGTTTTCCCCCCGTCCGGTGCCGCATGGCACCGGTCTCATGAGGCAAGGAGGCCACATGACGGATAGAAGGATCGACGGCGCCCCGCGCGGCGTCGACTACATCGCGATCGAGGAGTCCGCCCCGTTCCGGGAACTGAAGAGGCGTCAGCGCAGCTTCGTCTTCCCCATGGCCGCGGCGTTCCTCGTCTGGTACTTCGTGTACGTGCTGCTGTCGTCGTTCGCGCCGGACTTCATGGCGCAGCCGGTGTTCGGCGCCGTCACGGTGGGTCTGGTGTTCGGGCTCGGACAGTTCGTGACGACGTTCGCGATCACCATGGGTTACGTCGCCTACGCGAACCGCCGCCTCGACCCGGGGGCCGAGCAGTTGCGGGAAGAACTCGAGCGCGCCGAGCGGGGTGAATCGTGAACGAGGTCTTCGGTACTGTGCACGCCGCCGTGCAGACGGTCGAGAACAACCCGGTCCTCAACATCTCGATCTTCGGGGCGTTCGTGGCGGTGACGCTTTTCATCGTCATCCGCGCCAGTCGCAACAGCAAGACCGCCGCGGACTACTACGCAGCGGGGCGGTCGTTCACCGGGCCGCAGAACGGGTTCGCCATCGCCGGCGACTACCTCTCGGCGGCGTCGTTCCTCGGAATCTGCGGGGCCATCGCGATCAACGGGTACGACGGGTTCCTGTACTCGGTGGGCTTCCTGGTGGCGTGGCTGGTCGCGCTTCTGCTCGTCGCCGAGCTCATGCGCAACACGGGCAAGTTCACGATGGCCGACGTGCTGTCGTTCCGCCTGAAGGAACGTCCCGTCCGGATGGCCGCGGCCATCACGACGCTGGCGGTGTGCTTCTTCTATCTGCTCGCGCAGATGGCGGGGGCGGGCGGCCTCGTCTCGCTGCTGCTCGGCATCACCGAGCGCGTGGGGCAGTCGATCGTCGTCGCGGTCGTCGGCATCCTGATGATCGTCTACGTGCTGATCGGCGGCATGAAGGGCACCACCTGGGTGCAGATCGTCAAGGCGTTCCTCCTGATCGGCGGCGCCGTCGTCATGACGATCTGGGTGCTCGCGATCAACGGGTTCAACCTGAACACGCTGCTCGAGAGCGCGGTCGCGGCATCGCCGAAGGGAGAGGCGATCCTCGGACCCGGCCTGCAGTACGGCGCGAACCCGTGGGACTTCATCTCGCTCGCCCTCGCGCTCGTGCTCGGAACGGCGGGTCTCCCGCACGTGCTCATGCGGTTCTACACGGTGCCGACCGCCAAGGAGGCGCGCCGATCCGTCGTGTGGGCGATCTGGTTGATCGGCCTGTTCTACCTCCTGACTCTGGTGCTCGGCTATGGCGCCGGTGCCCTGGTCGGTCCGGAGGCGATCCTGGCGGCTCCCGGCGGAGTGAATGCGGCGGCGCCGCTGCTCGCGCTCGCACTGGGCGGTCCGATCCTGCTCGGGTTCATCTCGGCGGTGGCGTTCGCGACGATCCTGGCGGTGGTGGCGGGCCTCACGATCACCGCGGCCGCGTCGTTCGCGCACGACATCTACGCGAACGTCGTGAAGAAGGGAAACGTCCCCCCGGACGGCGAGGTCAAGGTCGCGCGTCGGACCGTGGTCGTCATCGGCATCCTCGCCATCGTGGGTGGCATCGGTGTGCAGGGTCAGAACGTCGCGTTCCTCGTGGCGCTCGCCTTCGCCGTCGCCGCCTCGGCGAACCTGCCCACGATCCTGTACTCGCTCTTCTGGCGGCGGTTCAGCACCCGCGGTGCCGTGTGGAGCATGTACGGGGGACTGGGCTCGGCGCTGGTGCTGATCTTCCTGTCGCCGGTGTTCTGGGGCACGCCGACGAGTGTCTTCGCGAACGCGGGAGTCGCGATCTGGCCGCTGAACAATCCGGGCATCG
This sequence comes from Microbacterium sp. IEGM 1404, assembly GCF_030056775.1. Classification (NCBI taxonomy): domain Bacteria; kingdom Bacillati; phylum Actinomycetota; class Actinomycetes; order Micrococcales; family Microbacteriaceae; genus Microbacterium; species Microbacterium sp. IEGM 1404. The sequence continues at coordinate 219,179 of NZ_JASHKP010000001.1, forward strand.
TGTCGATCCCGCTCGGGTTCCTGCTCGGATGGCTCGGCTCGATCACCTCGACCCGCAAGGAGGACCCGCGGAAGGCGGCCGAGATGGACGTGCGTTCTCTCACGGGCTTCGGTGCCGAGAAGGCGTCGAGCCACTGAGGGTGTTCTCCGCCGCCCGGGTCCGGCCACGTGTCGGGTCGGGGCGGCGGGGACGCGTCGGCGCCGCGAAGCGAGACCCGATCCGTGCCGCAACCGCCGGCGACGCCCAAGCGACACCGGTCCGGGGCGCGACCGTGGGCGCCGAGGCGCGAGTCCCGCCCGCCCGCGCCCTCGCGCTCCCTACGCCGGGGCGCGAACGTCGGCGCCGGGGCGCGAATCCCCGCCCGCCTGCGCCCTCGCGCTCCCTAAGCCGGGGCGCGCAATCGGTCGGCGACGCCGTTCTCGAGGTCGAGCAGGAAATGCTTCACCTCGGGATGACCGCCGTACTCGCCGATGGAGCCGTCCGCGCGCACGACGCGGTGGACGGGCACGACGATCGAGAACGGCGTGTTCGCGCACGCCGTGCCCACCGCGCGCGCCGCGCCCGGCGAGCCCGCCATGATCGCGACCTCGCCGTACGAGGCGACCTCGCCGTAGGGGATACGCCGTGTCGCCTGCAGCGCCGCGCGCGTGAACCCGCCGACCAGACGCCAGTCGAGCGGGATCTCGAAGGCCCGGCGTCGCCCGTCAAAGTACTCGTCCAACTGTGCGAGCGCGTCGTGGGCGGGAGCGGGATCGGGGTCGGGGACGCCACCGAGACGGTGCGCGATCTCGGCGCGGGCGATGTCGACGCCGTCGTGCGCGACGTCGAGATGGACGAGCGCGTCGTCGACGAAGGTCAGCAGGATCGGGGCGAACGGGCCGTCGTAGACGGTGCTGGTGGCTGTGCTCATTCCCTCATCCTCATCACGCGCCCGAGGCTGCGCCGGGCTCCGAGTCAGATCGGTGGACGGTCCGTCGATTTCTCCGTCGGGGGAGGAACCGCCGATCCGCGCGGCGTGTCGCGCAATCCCGCGAAACTCGGGCCCGCTGCGCGCCTTCTGCGGGTGCCCGGCTTAGTCTGGCAGGTGTGTGGCGAGCTGAGGACGGCGTCGTGACGGGCGCCGAAGGCGACGTTCCGACGTCGATCGATCCGGGCGAGCTGCGACTGTCGGAGCCCGGCATCGTGGTTCGTCACGTCGCCGACCCCGAACGCGACCGCATCCGCACGGAAGCGGCCGCCCTCGGCGGTCGTTCCACGCTCCTGCGGTTCGACGACGCGGTCGACGCGGGCATCGACATCACCAAGGCGCACCCCGGCTCCCTGCCGCAGTTCATCACCGGTCGCGCCACTCTGCTGTCCAACCTCTTCCGCGACGAGGTGGCGTTGCGTACCGCGCGGATCGCCGCCGAGCGCATCACGGCGAAGAACGTCGAACTGCGCACCGCGCGCGGTCTCGAGCCGGTGCACCTGGCCGTGGGGCTCGCCGCGTGGAAGATCGGGGGAGTGGAGTGGTCCGCTCCCGTGCTCCTGCGGCCGCTCGCCATCCGCCGCCACAACGGCGACTTCGAGCTCAAGCTGCACGGCGCCTTCGTGATGAACCCCGAACTGGCGCGCGCCTTCCGCACGCATCTCGGCATCTCGGTCGACAGCACGGCCCTCGCGGGCCTCGCGTACGACCAGGGCGTCTTCAAGCCGCAGCCGGTCATCGACCACCTTCGCCGGCTGACGACGCACGTCCCGACGTTCGTCGTGCACCCGCGCCTGGTCATCTCGTCGTTCGCCGACGTCGGCTCCGGCATGGCGCGCGCCGCGGAGCACCTCGACGATCCGCTGCTCAACGCCCTCGCCGGGCACCCCGACGATCGTGCCCGGATCACGGTCCGTCGCGCCGATCCGGTGGTCGCGAGCCCCGACGAGCGCACCCCCGCGGCCGACACCCTTCTTCTCGACGCGGATGCCGAGCAGGAACGCGTCCTCGCCCGGATCGCCGCCGGTCACTCGCTCGCGGTCCACACGCTTCCCGGTACGGGCGGCACCCAGACGGTCATCAACGCGATCGGCCAGTGCGTGCACGCCGGCAAGCGCGTGCTCGTGGTCAGCGCGCGCCGCTCCACGCTCGACGGCATCCGTCACCGCCTCGCCGGTGTCGGCCTGACCGGCCTTGCGGTGTCTCCGACCCACGTGCGCCGTGACCTCATCCGTGCGATCGGTCGCAACGAGAAGGCCGAGCAGCCCAAGGTCTCCGAGATCGACGACGCGCTGGTGCGCCTGCGCGCGGTGCTGCGCGACTACCGTTCCGCTGTCACCGAGCCGCACCTGGCGCTGGGCGTGTCGACACTCGACGTGCTGCGGGCCCTGACTGCGCTGGCATCCCTTTCCCCTGCTCCCTCCACGTCGGCGCGATTCGATTTCGCCACCCTGGAGCGGCTCGCCGGTCGGCGCGACGCCGCCGCGAAGGCCCTGGCCACCGCGGCGCGGCTGGGCGAGTTCCGCTTCGGCCCCGACGACTCGCCCTGGTACGGCGTGAGCTTCACGCGGACCGAAGACGCCCGTGCCGCGCACGATCTGGCCGGAAAGCTGCACGCGCAGGACGTCCCGCGCCTCCTCGAGCGCGGGTACGAGCTCATCGCGCAGACGCGCATGCGTCCGTTCCAGACCGTCTCCGAGCTCGGCGCCTACCTCAAGCTGCTGCAGGGGATCCGCGAGTCGCTCGATCGCTTCAGCCCGACCGTGTTCGAGCGTCCGCTCGCGGAGCTCATCGACGCGCACTCGCCGCGCCGCGACTCCTCGGCGATGAGTGGCCCCAACCGTCGTCGCCTCAAGCGACTGTCGAAGGAGTACGTGCGGCCCGGCGTCCACGTACCCGACATGTACGAGGCGCTCGTGCGCATCCAGCAGCAGCGCACCGAGTGGCAGCGCGTCGTCGACGCGGGCGTCACGCCCGAGGTGCCGCTCGGACTCGCTGACGTCCACGTCGGCTGGCAGCGGGTGGATGCGATGCTGGGCGAGCTCGACCAGATCCTCGGCCGCCAGGGCTCCGACCGGCTCGCGACGCTTCCGGTCCAGGTCCTCGTGCGGACGCTCGCCGGTCTCGCAGCCGAGTCGACGTTCTTCGACAACCTCGTCGAGCGCGCGCAGCTGCGCGGTGAACTCGCGCGGCTCGGACTCGAGCAGCTCCTCGTGGAGCTGTCGGTGCGCCACGTTCCGGAGGACCGGGTCGGCGACGAGCTCGAGTTCGCGTGGTGGCAGTCGGCGCTCGAACACCTCCTGCGCACGGACCGCGCGCTCCTGGGCGCCAACACCACCGTGGTCGATCGCCTCGAGCGCGACTTCCGACTCGTCGACGAGGCGCACGCGGCGGCGGCCGGTCCGGTCCTCGCGGCCGAACTCGCGAAGCAGTGGCGCATCGGCATCGTCGATCATCCCGACGAAGCGGCAGCACTGAAGAGCTCGCTCAAGGACGGCCTGCACACCGCGCAGGAGATCTCGGATGCCGCGCCCACGCTGCTCCGCACGCTCGCGCCGGTGTGGTTGGCATCCCCGTACGAGGTTCCCGACGTCCCGATCGATCTCGCTTTCGACGCGGTGATCATCGCGGATGCCGCGGCCCTGTGTCTGGCGGAGGCGGCGCCGGCGCTCCTCCGGGCCCGCCAGGTCGTGCTGTTCGGCGATCCCGTCGTGCAGAAGCCCACGCCGTTCCGGGTCAGCGCGTCGCTCGCCCCGGCCGTGGACGACGAGGCCGACGACGTTCCGTTCGACGGGGTGTCGGTGTTCGAGCGGATCGCCGAGCTGCTGCCCGTCGAGACGCTGACCCGCAGCTACCGCGCGGGCGGCGAAGACCTCGCGCAGCTCGTCAACGACGCGTTCTATGGCGGCGAGATCGTGTCGCTGCCGTGGGCCGGCTCGTTCCTGGGTCGCGGCAGCCTGAGCGTCGACTACGTCGAGAACGGCGTCGGCGCGCCCGACCCGGTCAGCGGCGCCGTGGAGAGCCCGGATGCCGAGGTCGCCCGCGTGGTGACCCTGGTGGTCGAGCACGCGGTGAACCGCGCCTCCGAGTCGCTCATGGTCGTCACCGCCAGCCGCAGGCACGCCGAGCGTGTCCGCGCGGCGGTGGAGGCGGCACTCGCCGGGCGTTCCGATGTCGCCGCGTTCGTCTCGCGGGATGCCGCCGAGCCTTTCGCCGTGCTGACGCTCGAGGAGTCCGTGGCCGAGAGCCGCGACCGCGTCGTGTTCTCGCTCGGCTTCGGGCTCACGCGCCATGGTCGCGTGCTGAGCGACTTCGGCGACCTCTCGACCCCGGACGGCGAGCGGCTGCTCACCGTCGGGATGACGCGTGCCCGTCGGTCCATGGTGATCGTCTCGTCGATCCGTCCGTCGTCGTTCGACGACGGCCGCCTCGAGCACGGCGCCGCGACCCTCATGGGGATCCTCGGCAATCTGGCCGGGCGCGGTCGCGACGCGCGTCTGGAGGATCTGGCGGATCCGCTCACCCGTGCGCTCGCGCGCGAGCTGCGACGTCTCGGCATCGAGGTCGACCTCGACTACCGCGGCCTGCTGCCCTTGGTCGCCCGCTATCGCGGCAAGGCCGTGGTGGCGGAGAGCGACCCCGAGACGATCGGGGAGTCGCTGCGCGAGACCCTGCGTCTGCGCCCGCAGATCCTGCGTCGCCTCGGCTGGCACTACGTGCGCGTGCACGCGTTCGACCTGTACAGCGACCCCGCGGGTGTGGCATCCCGGATCGCAGAGCTCCTCGGCGCCGCCCCGGACGACTCCGCCGCTCCCGGCACGACCACCGAACCCCTCGACCTGAACGGGTGAGTGCGGTGGCCCCGACCCCGGATGCCACCGATCCCGACGTGCCGGACACGGCTGCGCCCACTTCGGCCGAGATCCGGCAGCCGATCGTCCGCGTGCGGGGTGCGCGGCGCGCGCGTCTGCTCCCCGCACCCGGCACGAGCCCGGAACCGGTGCCCGGGGACGACACCACCCGGGAGCGCCCCGCCGCGCCCGCGGCATCCGGTCCCAACGACGCGCAGCTGCTGCGCGACGTCCCGCCGCACTACTGACCCCGGCACCAGCGGGGACCTCGCCTACGGCCGGCGCCGCCCGCGCCCGCCGCCCGCATGCGAGAAACGCTCCCCACGATGGGAAACGGCGTGACGTGCCGTTTCCCACCGCGAGAAGCGTTTCTCGGTGAGGGTGCGCCGACTCAGGCGCGGGGCTGACGCTCCAGCAGGTCGCGGATCTGCACGAGCAGTTCCTGCTCGGTGGGGAGCTTCGGCTCGTCGGCGTTCTCGACCACGCCGACGCGGGCCGCCGCGCGCGCCTTCCAGCGGTTCATCGGGAAGACGAAGACGAAGTACACCACCAGCGCGACGGCGAAGAAGCTGATCACGGCCGTGATCAGGGTGCCGAGCGGGAAGGTGACGGTCTGACCGTAGAGCCCGGTGATGCTCGGTCCGAGCTGACCGTTCTCGTCGGGCACGTAGAAGATCTCGACCAGCGGGTTGATGATCGCACTGACGATGGCGTTGACGACCGCGGTGAACGCGGCTCCGATGACGACCGCGACCGCGAGGTCGATGACGTTTCCGCGGAGGATGAACTCCTTGAATCCCTGGATCACGACGTGGCTCCCTTTCCGCCGCGTCGCAGGATTCGGCGAAGTCAGGATGCCGGGGTGGACGCGGTCTTCGTCGACTCAGAGGTCGATGATGTCGAAGATCCCCCCGAGGTGCCGGATGCCGCGCCGGAGGACGACGCATTCGACCCGCGGGAGTCGGTGCGGTAGAAGCCCGAGCCGTTGAACGTCACGCCGATCGAGCCGTACTGCTTGCGCAGCTCACCGCCGCATTCGGGGCATTCGGTGAGGGCCGCGTCCGAGAAGGACTGGACCGCGTCGAAGCGGTGACCGCACTGCTTGCAGGCATAGGCGTAGGTGGGCATTGGCGTTCCTTCGGGTGTTCAGGCTGCGGAGCGGTCGATCGCGACCGTGCGCGTGGGGGTCACGATGCCCGAGACGGGCTGGTCGTGCACATCGCGCGGGACGTCGTCGACGAACTCGGAATCGAAGATCACGGCGTACACGGGCGGGCACTTCTCCATCGACCCGATGGTCTTGTCGAAGTAACCGCGGCCCCAGCCGAGACGCATCCCGCGACGGTCGACGGCGGCCGCCGGGATGACGAGGAGGTCGACGTCGTTGACGGCGATCGGGCCGAGGACGTCGCCGACGGGCTCGGGGAGTCCGAACAGCCCCTCGGCGATCTGGGCGTCGGGGGTGGCCACCGCCCAGTCGAGCAGGCCGTCTTCGCGCGTGATGGGGAGCAGCACCCGGATGCCACGGGCCACCGCGCCGGCCACGAAGGCGTGCGTGCCGGGTTCGGTCGTCGTCGACAGGAAGCACGAGATGCTGCGCGCGCCCAGGTGCTCGACGAGGGCGTCGAGTTGCACTTTGACGCCGGCCTCGGCGACCTCGCGCCCGTGGGCGGAGACGGTCTGGCGTCGTTCGCGCAGATCCGCACGCAGAGCGCGCTTGGCCTGCTCGATGCTGTCGGGCATGCAGTAAGTGTACGTGCGTGCGCAATCGGTAACAGCGCTGTCGCATGTCACCAGTAGGGTATGCGCATGCCTAACAAGCCCTTCAAGGCCGTGATCCCGGCCGCTGGACTCGGTACTCGCTTCCTTCCGGCCACCAAGGCCATGCCGAAGGAGATGCTTCCGGTCGTCGACAAGCCCGCCATCCAGTACGTGGTCGAGGAGGCCACCGCGGCCGGCATCGATGACGTCCTCATCATCATCGGCCGCAACAAGAACAACATCGCCAATCACTTCGACTCGATGCCGGAGCTCGAGTCGAAGCTGCGCGAGAAGGGCGACCACGACAAGCTCGCCAAGGTCGAGCACTCGTCCGACCTCGCCGACGTCCACATGGTCCGCCAGGGCGAGCCGAAGGGTCTCGGTCACGCCGTTCTCCGTGCCCGCAGCCACGTCGGCGACCACCCCTTCGCCGTCCTCCTCGGCGACGACCTCATCGACGAGCGCGACCCGCTGCTCGAGCAGATGCTCGCCGAGTACACCAAGCGCAACGCCACGGTGATCGCCCTCATGGAGGTCGACCCCGAGCACATCCACCTCTACGGTGTCGCTGCGGTCGAGCCCACCGAAGACGACGGTGTCGTCAAGGTGACGCAGCTCGTCGAGAAGCCCAAGGCCGAGGACGCCCCCTCGAACCTCGCCATCATCGGTCGTTACGTCCTCGGACCCGACGTCTTTGGCATCCTCGAGCACACCCAGCCCGGCAAGGGTGGCGAGATCCAGCTGACCGACGCGCTCGAAGAGCTCGCGAACGGCGGCGGCGACGGCGGCGGCGTGTACGGCGTCGTCTTCCGTGGGCGTCGTTACGACACGGGCGACCGCGTCGACTACATCAAGGCCATCGTCCAGCTCGCTTCCGACCGCGAAGACCTGGGGCCGGCCCTGCGTCCGTGGTTCAAGGAGTTCGCGGCGGGTCTCTGACCCGACGGGATGCCATGGATCTCTCCGTCCCACGACGGCACGGCGAGGTGTCGATCCGTCTTATTCGCAACCGTGACGCGCGCGTCCTCCAGCAGCAGCTGATCGACAACCGCTCGTGGCTGCGGCCGTGGGAGGCGACGAGCCCCGACGGGCCCGTCTCGTTCGACATGCGTCTGGGTATCCGGCGCCTTCTCCAGCAGTACCGCGACGGCCTCGGCGTCCCCTTCGTCATGGAGTGGGACGACGAGGTCGCCGGCCAGCTCAACGTGTGGGGCGTCTCCCGCGGATCGCTGGCGTCGGCGACGATCGGGTACTGGGTGGCGGAGGAGTTCGCCGGTCGCAACATCACGACGGTCAGCGTCGCGCTGGCGACCGACGTGTGCTTCACCGAGCTGAACCTCCACCGCGTCGAGATCTGCATCCGGCCCGAGAACCACGCGAGCCTGCGCGTGGTCGAGAAGCTCGGTTTCCGCTACGAAGGTCTCCGCCGCCGATACATCCACATCGACGGCGATTGGCGCGACCACTACGCGTTCGCCCTCGTGCGCGAGGAGGTGCCGCACGGCGTCCTCGACCGCTGGGAGCGGGGTCAGGTGCCGCCGGGTGCGGCCCAGGTACCGCCGGGCGACCGGCTGTAGCGATCCGCGGGCGCGACACGCGGACGGATGCCGAGGTGTGACCTCGTCGTGACCTACCGTTGTGCCATGGGTGGACAGGTTCTCGGCGGCGGGGTGATCGTCTTCGTCGCGGTCGCGCTGTGGTTGGTGTATCTGCTCCCGTCGTGGCAGAGCCGTCACCGTTTCACGTCGGCGGAGCGCAACGCGGTGCGTCTGAACCAGGCGCTGCGTGTTCTCGCGGAAACCGCGGAGACGCCGCGTGAGGTCCACCTCGAGCTCACCGCTCGCACGGCCCACCAGCAGCAGAAGATCGCACGGCAGGTGCAGGCGCACAAGGCGCAGACGGATCTCGCCGAGGCGAAGGCCCGGCTGGAGGTCGCCCGCCTGGAAGCGGCCCGTGACCGCGATCTCGTGAAGGAGCAGCGCGCGGCCGCTCTCGAGCTGGCCCGCGCCGAGCGCGCAGCCGCTATCGAGGTCGCGAAGGCCGAGCGCGCCGCGGCCCTCGAGAAGACGCGTGCCGAGCAGGCCGCCGCCGTGGAACGCGCACACGCCGAACGTGCGGCCGCCGTCGCCCGTCCCGAACTCCGCCGCGCCCGTGCACGTCGTCGTTTCCGTCTCGCCACGACGACCCTCGCGGGCCTGGGCCTCGCGGCCGCGGTGGTCGGTGGCATCCAGGTCTTCCTCGGGGCGGCCCCGGTGCTGCTCATCGCCGGGGGAGTGACAGTCGTGCTCGCCCTCGTCGTGCTGCAGCGGTTGTCGCGCGTCGCGGCTCGGGCGTCCGCCCGACCGGCCGCGATCGCGGTGGAGCGCGCAGCGGTCGAGGTGCAGGACTTCGGTGCGGTCGCCCCGGCGCCCCGCCCCACATGGACGCCGCGGGAGCTCCCGCGTCCCCTCGTCGCATCGTCCGGCTCGCGCGCTGCGGCGGTCGTCGAGGAGCAGCTCGCCCGCGAGGCTCTGCGCGCCGCCGCACGCGAGCAGGTCGCCCGCGAGATCGCCGAGGCGCAGGCGCCGACGCCGATCGAGGTCGCCCGCCCCGCCGCCGCATCGCCGTACGCGGCGATGGGCTACGTCGATGACTCCGAGATCGAAGACCACGTGCGCCAGCTGCTGCAGCGTCGCGCGTCGGGTCAGTAAGCACTCGGCGCGGCACGCCCGGGAGGTCGCCCCGGTCGGTCGGGGCGAGGGGTGCGTGATAGTGTTGTGGAGTTGTCCGGGCCTGTGGCGCAGTTGGTAGCGCGCCTCGTTCGCATCGAGGAGGTCAGGGGTTCGAATCCCCTCAGGTCCACCGAACAACGTGCGGCGCCTCTCCTCCGGGAGGGGCGCCGTTCTCGTTCCCGGGGAGGGTCAGCGCTCTGCCGGCGCCAGGTTCTCCCGCGCCCAGGCGCCGAGCTGATCCAGCACGGGCAGCACGCGACGCCCCGCGTCGGTCAGGTCGTAGGACACCGAGACGGGCGGGCCGGCGTCGACCGTGCGGACGGTGAGGCCGGTCGCTGCGAGCTCCGCGAGGCGGTCCGAGAGCACGGCGTCGCTGATCCCGGAGACGGCGCGGCGGAGACCGACGAAGGTCGTCGCGCCCGCGCCGAGCGACGACAGGATCATGCCGTTCCAGCGCTTGCCGAGCACCGAGAAGGCGAGCGTCACCGCGGCATCGCAGGCGCTGATCTCGGCATCCGGACTTTCCGTCACCCCTCCAGCCTACCCGTGCTACAGTCTGGCTAGTCGCTCTGTTTTACAGAGTAGCTCTCACTTTCTGATTGGAGACCCATGTCCCTGTTCCGCCTGGATGCCAGCATCCTCCCCGCCTCGAGCGCGAGCCGGTCGCTCGCCGATCTCGTCGAGCAGGAATGGGTCGACGCGCACCCCGACTCGGGCGTCACGCGGCGCGATCTCGCCACCGCACCGGTTCCGGCGACCGCGTGGGCCGACGCCGTCACGGCGAAGTTCGTCGCGGATGAGGAGCGGACCGCGGGGCAGCGTGAGGCGCAGGCCCTGGCGACGACGTTCGCCGACGAGCTCATCGGCGCCGAGGCGCTGCTGTTCGCCGTCCCGCTGTACAACTACGGCGTCTCGCAGCACTTCAAGACCTGGTTCGACCTCGCGTACACCGACCCCCGAATCGACCCGCAGGGCACGGCGCTGCAGGGCAAGCCGGCGACGCTGGTGACGGTGCTCGGCGGCAACTACGCACCCGGGACGCCCAAAGAGGGCTGGGACCACTCGACCGGCTGGCTCCGCCGCGTGCTCGAGGACGTCTGGGGGCTCGACCTCCGTGTCGTCGAGCGTCCGTTCACGCTCGTCGGGGTCAACCCGGCGCTCGACGCGTTCGCCGACACCGCTCTGGAGCTCAAGCTCAAGGCCGAGGGGGACGCGGTGACGTACGGTCGCGAGCTCGCGGCGTCGAAGAGCGCGTCGACCGACTGAGGCCTGGTCCCCGCAGGACCCCGGATGCCACGGCATCGGGGGCCCCGGGCGTCTGGAGCAGTCTCTCGATCAGCGCCGCACGCGGGGGAGCATCACGCCGCGCCGCACCGCGACCACCGTCAGCACGATCCCCACGCCGAGGGCCACCACGAGGAACGGCAGCGAACCCTCGCCGCCCACCGCGCCTCCGGTGAGCAGATCGGGTCCGACGAGGTCGGCGGTGAACAGGCCCTGTCCGGTGGCGTTGCCGGAGACGTGCAGACCGAACAGTGCACCCTGCGCGGCGTTGAGGCCGAGGTGGAGGGCGATCGGCATCCACAGGCGCCGCGTGAGGAACCACGCCATGTTGAGCGCGAGGCTCGCCGAGATGAGGACGAACAGAGCCGCGATCGGGCCGGCGGGGGAGCTGAGCGCATGCACGAGGGCGAACAGGACGCTCACCACGATCAGCGCGCCCCACGAGCCCACCCAGTCGTCCAGGATCCGCAGCAGGAATCCGCGGAAGAAGATCTCCTCCATCACGGCCGGACCGATACCGAACATCAGGCCCGTCACGATGCCCAGTCCCACCTGGACGCTCACGACGCGGTACACCGTCAGCAGGGCCAGGATGCCGACGGCCGCAGCCACGATGCCGACACCGATGAGCAGCCCCCAGCCGAACTCGCGGCCTGCCCCCGGAAGGGAGAACTCCGCGACACGACGGCGCGAGACGAACCGCACGACGAGGAAGAACCCGAGCGCGCTGACCGCGGCACCCACGAGGAACCCCGTGGGTGCCGCGGGACCGGCGGCGGCGAGGATCTCGCCGACCGTGGCACTCGCCTCGCCCGAGCTCATCAGCCCGAACATCAGCACGGCGCCGACCGTCATCGCCACCTGCGAGACCGCGTAGACGACGACGCCGAGGATGAGCTGCAGCACGCGGCGTCGTTCGGGGCGACGACTGCTCTGGAACGCGGGTGCGACCGCGGCTGCGGGGGAGGGCGAGATCGACACGGGACTCCTTCGGGTGGACAGCCCGAACCTAGGGGCTCGCTGCTCGCGGCCCCGCGCGCTCACCCCGGTGTTCACCTCGCGAGCCCCTCGACCGTCGCCTCAGGGTCCGGAGTGACGCGCGCACCCGGCGGTGGGGGCGGTCGCCGATCGCCTCAGTTCTCGTGCGGCTCGAGGTCGACGAGGCCCTCGAGGATGCCCCAGAAACCGAGCGCGGCGGGGTGCCACTCGACGAGTTCGCCGTCGAGTCCCGGCTTCGTGATGATGGTGTCGGCCAGATCGGGGTTCACGAGACGCCGCTGGGCGAGGCCTTCCACGACGGCGGCACCGAGCCCGGCGAGCAGCTCCGCGGAAGCGCCGGGGAGGAAGGAGAATCCGAGTCCGCTCAAGGCCGCGCCGTAGAACTCCGCGGTGCGCGCGATGAACATGTTCTCGGTCTGCTGCAAGGCTTGGACGAGACGCGAGCGCGTGTCCTCGTCGGCCAGGCTGCTCGCCGATGTGACGAGCGTCACGTGCGTGCGCCAGCCCACCGACTCGCTGAAGTGCTCGAAGTTCATGCGACCGGCGACCCGGACGGCCTCGCGCAGGACCGCCACGCGCCCCTCGTGGGACACGAGCAGATGCTGGTTGGCAGTGATGACGTCGTTGGCGGCCACCTGCGTCCCGGGATAGAACATCGCGTCGTGCGACTCCGACGATGTCGCCAACTCGACCAGCAGGTCGGCGAAGAACCGTTCCTTGGCGGGCCAGAGCCGGTAGAAGGTGCTGCGGGGGAGACCCGCCGTCCGGATGAGGTCCTCGATGCTCAGGTGCTCCAGGCTGACCGTCAGTCCCGACTGCGTCAGCATGGACAGCGCGGTCGTCAGAGCCGCTTGTCGCGTCTCGTCCGCCGACTGTCTGCTGCTGCGCCCTGGGGCGCCCCACCCTGGAGAGCTCATTCTGATATTCAACATCACAATCTCGATACTTGGAACTTGGCATTCCAAAACTGGACATCAAACTCGCGTCCCAGTACCGTGTGCTCAGGCCCGTTGTGCCTGGGCGGATGATTTTTGGGGGTCGCCCAGGCGCAACGAGCGTCGTGCCACCCGGTGCGAGGTCAGTACCGGATCGCGTCGATGACCTTCACCCGCACCGCGACGAGCGCGGGCAGCAGACCCGCGAGCGCTCCGACGGCGGTGGCCGCCGCCAATCCGGTGATCGCGGCATCCACGGGGAAGGGCGGGAAGTCGCTCACCATGCCCTGACCGATGAGGTCGCGCAGCCACGGCGATTGCACGATGAGGATGGATGCCATCACCCCCGCGGCTCCGGCCACGACCGTGGCGACGACGCTCTCCATCATCACCGCGAAGAACACCCGCCCCGCGGTGGCGCCGAAACTGCGTCGGATACCGATCTCGCGCACGCGCTGCTTGACCGTCACGAGCGCGATGTTCACCAGCCCGAGGGCGCCGAGGAGCAGGACGAGCACGGCGATGCCGATCACGACCATCTTGGTCACCAGGAACGGGTCGTCGCCGTAGGTGGCCCAGTCCTGACGGCTCACATTCACCTGAGTGCCGTCGCCGAGGGCCGCCGTGAGGTCACGCGTGACGAGCGCCGTGAGCTGGTCGGCCAGCTCGGGCGGCACCCACATCTCGTACTGCGACTGCGGTGCACCGCCGTACGGTGAGCTCGCAGCCGCGTCGGCCCCGCTGCGCCCGATCGCGGCCGCCTGGACCGCCTCCGCCTGGTCCGCGAGCATGAACATCGAGGGTTCGGTGTCCCAGGTCGACGAGGGCGTGACCCCCACGACGACCGCGGTCGCCCCTCCCGGTGGGATCCCGGATGCCGCGCCGGGCACCGCCTGACCGCCGAGCGCCACGACGGGGTGGGTGGACAGATCGGGGCGGCCCATCCGGTCCCAGAACACCTCGTTGACGATGAGTCGCGGCGCCAGCTGCTCGGCATCCGTCGGGGTGAACCACTCGCCCTCGAGCATCCGCACGCGGTGCATTTCGCCGTACGGCTGATCGACCGCCTGTGTCGCGACCTGGGCGACCCCGCTGACGAACGGGACCATCTGCGACGTCTGCTGCGCGCGTGTCGCGAACGAGATCCCGTAGCGCTGCACGACGTCGTTCCACGCGGCATCCATTCGCGTCGGATCGATCTCGCCGCCGTTTCGGAATGCCGAGACGTTCAGGCTCGCCGGGCGGCCGCTCTGCCGTTCGCTCATCTCCTGGTTGGCCTGCTGGACGATCGCGCCGAGGGCGACGACGGTCGTGAGCGAGCACACCGCGACGGCCACCCCGATGAGCGACAGCAGCACGCGGGTGCGGTGGACCCGCACCTCCTGCCACGCCTCGAGCAGCGAGCCGACGAGGCTCGACACCGCGCGCATCAGCCGCCCTCCCCGACGACGGCGTCGACATCGGTCTCGACATCGGTGGCCTCGGCGGGTGCCATCTCCCGGACCTCGCGGCGCGTGCGGGGTTCGAGCGTCGGGTCGTCGACAGGGGTGAGGATGCCGCGATCGAGGCGGAAATGCCGGCGGGCGCGGCGCGCGATCATCGGGTCGTGCGTGATGACGACCTGGGCGGCTCCCGTGCGCTCGGCGACCTCGTCGATGAGTTCCATCACGCTCTGACCCGTGTCGAGGTCGAGGGCGCCGGTGGGTTCGTCGGCGAGGATCAGCCGGGGCCCGCGCACGAGGGACCGCGCAATCGCGACGCGCTGCTGCTCGCCGCCGGACAGACGGTCGGGCATGCTGTGGAGGCGGTGTCCGAGACCGACGAGGTCGAGCATGTCGGCGGCGATCTTCGTGCGCCGCCAGAACGTCCGGCCGCTGGAGTACAGCAACGGCATGGTGACGTTCTCGAGGGCGGTGCGCCCCTGCAGCAGGTTGAACTGCTGGAAGACGAACCCGATCGCCGCACCCCGCAGCCGGTCGCGACGCGCCGTCGACAGGCGACGGACGGGTGCGTCATCGAACGTGATCTCGCCGCTGGTGGGCAGGTCGAGAAGCCCGAGGAGGTTCAGGAGCGTGGACTTCCCCGAGCCCGAACGGCCGACGATCGACACGTGATCGCGCGGTTCGATGGTGAGGTCGACGCCCGACAGGATCGTCAGCGCCGGCTGGTCCGGCGGGAGGACCGTGCGAGTGACCTCGCGCAGTTCCAGCAGGCTCACGGCTGCAGAGCCGATTCGCAGAACATCGACCCGTCGGGGTACGCGGTGCACCCGTCCGGAGTCGTCGCCATCGCGCCCGGGGCGAACTCGAGGACCTCTTCGCCCTCGGTGAGCCCGTCGGTGATCTGTACCTGAGTCCCGTCGGTGAGGCCGAGGGCCACCGCGCGCTCCTCGGCTGCGCCGTCCGGGGTCGACACCCAGACGGTGCCGCTCTGCGCCGCACCGCGGACGGCGGTGGTGGGGACCACGAGCACGTTCTCGGCGCTGCCGCCCGAGATCGTCATCTCCGCCGCGAGGCCTGCGAAGACGGTGACGTCACCCGGCACCGCGCACGTCGCCGTCGTGCCGGAACCCGTCGTCGAGCCGGATCCCGCGCCGCCGCCGCCCGCCGACGATGCGGACTCGTCCGTCGAGCTGCCGGCGAGGGGTGTGGTGATGCGCAGGTTCGTGCAGGTGAAAGCCGCCGGACCCCCGGTGATCGTGACCGATGCGTCGCCGGGGCGGTTGAGGAGGCGGTACTGCTGCGCCGGCTCGAGGTTGCCCGAGACGGAGAACGACGGCGGAGCGACGTTCCCGGCGGCCGCTCCGACGGTGAGCTCCTGCCCCGCGATGACGGACAGGGAACTCAGGGTCCCCGCGATGGGCGCCACGACATCCTCGTAGCGGAAGATCGCCGGCTTCGGGTTGCCCTCGGCATCCACGCTGTCGGCCGGGTCGCGTTCGATCGGGACCTTGACGTTGAAGATCACGTCGCCCGCCGAGACGGTGGCTCCCTGGGAGACGAAGATCTTGTTGACGGTCCCGCCGGCGGTCGATCTCAGGGGCACCGCGGGATCGGCCGACACCGTCGCCGTGATCACGACGTCGTTGGTGATCGTGCCCGATGTCACGGGAACGCGCGGCTCGACGATCGTCCCCGTCGGTTGGGCCGGGTCGGCCTCGGCCGGGCCATCCGGGAAGAAGGCCAGTTTGATCAGCGCGACGGCGATGACCGCCACCAGAAGCATGCGCAGGATCGGGAAGACCCATGTGCGTGCGATCCCCATGAAGCCCCCCGGACCATGATCGTCGTTTTCCCTTCACCCTAGGGGATGGGCGTGACGGTCCCCGGCCCGGGGGATGCCGCGAGGTCAGTGGGGGTCGGCGGCGTTGAGCGCCCGGACCGTCTCGGCGTAGTCGCCGCGCGCCTCGGCGTGCCGGAGGAACCCGACCCGTTCGACCTGGATCTCGGTGGCGTCCGGCTGCTCGCGAAGGATCGCCATGACCTCGTCGGCGAACTCCTCTAGCGGCATGGCGAACGAGCTCTCCCGCTGACCGGGGAGGAGGTCGGTCGCGACGGACGGCGGCTCCAGCTCGACCACCGCCACGGACGTGCCCTCGAGTTGCAGCCGCAGGGACTCGCTGAACATGTGGATGGCGGCCTTCGTCGCGTTGTAGGTCGGGGTCGCCCGCAGCGGGACGAACGCCAGCCCGGAGGACACCGTCATGATCGTGGCCTCCGGCTGCCGCTGCAGGTGGGGGAGGAGGGCGGCGATGAGACGGAGCGGGCCGAGCACGTTCGTCGTCACGGTCTCCTCGGCGGTCGCCAGGACGGCGGATCCTTCCCGCCAGTCCTCCACGCGCATGACCCCCGCCATCGCGATCAGCGTGTTCAGCCCCGGATGCCGCGAGATCACCTCGCGCGTCACCTCCGAGATGGATGCCGCGTCGGCCGTGTCGATGCGGACGGTGTCGATGCCCGGGTGGGTGCGGGCGATCTCATCGAGCCGCTCCTGCCGGCGTCCGCCGACGATGACGGTGTTGCCGGCGGCGACCAGCCGCTCCGCGAGGGCGAGGCCGATCCCGCTCGTGGCCCCGGGGATGAAGACGGTGTTTCCGGTGATGTTCATGTCGTCAGTCTCGGCTCGGGGGCCGAGTGGCATCCAGGTTCCCTCGATCGGGGGACCGTCGATCCCTGGATGCCGAGCCACTGTGCGCGCAGGATGGAGGCATGGACCGAAGTGGCATGGCCGACTTCCTCCGCGCGCGGCGGGAGGCGCTGCGACCCGGCGACATCGGCATGGCGGAGGGCGCGCGGCGTCGGACGGCGGGTCTGCGGCGCGAAGAGGTGGCCGCCGCGGCCGCGATGTCGGTCGACTACTACACGCGCCTCGAGCAGCAGCGGGGTCCGCAGCCGAGCACGACCGTGCTCGCCGCGCTCGCGCGGGCACTGCGCCTGAGTCGCGACGAACGCGACTACCTCTTCCGTCTCGCCGGTCATGCCGTGCCCGATCGGCTCGGGCGCGCCGATCATGTCTCGCCGGCGCTGCAGCGCGTCTTCGCGCGCCTGTCGGACACTCCGGCCCTGATCATCTCCCACCTCGGTGAGACGCTGGCGCAGAACGCACTCGGCATCGCGCTGCTGGGCGACCACGTCGGCGCGCGCGGATGGGCGCGGTTCGAGGCGTGGAGGTGGTTCGTGCCGCCGTGCGGGGACCGCGAGATCTACCCCGCTCACGACCGTGAACGCCAGAGCAGGGCCATCGTGGCGGGTCTCCGTGCCGCCTACGGTCTGCTCGGCCCATCCTCGACCGCGGGCGAGCTCGTCGCCGAGTTGCTGCCCCGCAGTGAAGAGTTCCGCGCGCTGTGGGAGCGCCAGGAGGTCGCCCAGCGCTTCGCCGATCACAAGGTGCTCGTGCATCCCGAACTCGGCGACATCGAGGTCGACTGCCAGGTGCTGTTCACCGAGGACCGCGCTCAGGCGCTGCTGGTGCTGACCCCGGAGCCGCGCAGCGAGGCGGAGGAGAAGATCCGCCTGCTCGGAGTCCTCGGCGTCCAGCGTTTCCCGGCGGGCTGAGACGACGGATGCCGCGCCCCGGCGTGGGGGCGCGGCATCCGGTGTCCGAGGGTTACTGCTTCGGCGGACCGACCACCCGCGGCACCGACGGGTCGAGCAGGTCTCCCGTGCCGACGCGCGCGTGACGGCGCGAGTACGCGAAGTAGACCACGAAGCCCAGCGCGAGCCAGATCAGGAACCGCAGCCAGGTCTCGACCGACAGGTTGAGCATCAGGTACGTGCAGATCAGGGCCGACAGGATCGGAAGCACCGGGTTCAGGGGCACGCGGAATCCGCGCTTCAGGTCGGGGCGCGTGCGCCGGAGGACGATCACGCCCACCGAGACGAGGACGAAGGCCGACAGCGTCCCGATGTTGACCATCTCCTCGAGCACCCCCACCGGCGTGACGCCGGCGACGACCGCCACGATGAGCGTCACGACGATCGAGATCACCCACGGGGTGCGGAAGCGGGGGTGCACCTTCGCGAGACGCTGGGGGAGCAGACCGTCGCGCGACATGGCGAAGATGATGCGGGTTGCGCCGATGAGAAGGGTCAGCACGACCGTGGTGAGACCGGCGACCGCACCGGCGGAGATCACCGTCGCCATCCATCCCTGCCCGTGGTAGACGAAGGCGTTCGCGAGAGCGGCCGCGGGATCGAGGTCGCGGTACGACACCATGCCCGTCACGACGAGGGCGACGGCGCAGTAGAGGATCGTGCAGATCACGAGCGACGCGATGATGCCGATCGGCATGTCGCGCTGCGGCTTCTTCGTCTCCTCGGCGGTGGTCGCGACGACGTCGAAGCCGATGTACGCGAAGAACACCAGTGCGGCCCCCGCCAGGATCCCTCCCACGCCGAAGGTCGCCGGCTCGAGCCCCGAGAGGAACTGCAGCAGGGGCTGCGTGAGGCCCGAAGCGGCCTCGGTCGGCTCGCTCGCGGGGACGAACGGCTGGTAGTTCGCGGGGTTGATGAACATCAGACCGGCGATGATCACGAACAGGACGATGAAGAGCTTCACGGCCACGAGCACCAGGTTGACGCGCAGCGACTCCTTGATGCCGACGGTCATGAGACCGCCGAGCACCAGGACGAGCAGCACCGCGGGAAGGTCGATCACCCCGCCGTAGGAGACCTCCGGGGGCAGGACGATCCCGAGCTGTCCGAGGAAGGCGCCGAGGTACGCGCTCCATCCCTGCGCGACGACGCTCGCCCCGAGGAACATCTCCAGGATCAGGTCCCATCCGATGATCCAGGCGAACAGCTCGCCGAGGGACGCGTAGGAGAAGGTGTAGGCCGACCCCGACACGGGCACGGTCGACGCGAACTCGGCGTAACACATCGCCGCGAGTCCGCAGGCGATGGCGGCCACGACGAAACTGAGGACGATCGCGGGGCCGGCGACTTCGTGCGCGGCGCGTCCGGTGAGCGTGAAGATACCGGCGCCGATGACGACGCCGACGCCGAAGACCGTGAGGTCGAGAGCGCTCAGGGACTTCTTCAGCCGGAACTCCGGCTCATCGGTATCGGCGATGGATTGCTCCACCGACTTGGTGCGGAAAAGACTCACGCGACACTTCCTCCGTCCGGCGCTCCAGGAGCGAACGCCACCTCGGGAGGATAGTGCCTTCGCGGGCGCGCGCCTATCGCTGGCTCTTCGCGCGGCACTGCGCTAGCACACCCGTAAACGCCCGGGGGTGAATAGGGAAAAGGTGTATGGTTCTCTCACCATGGCAATTAAGCACATCACGCATCTGGTTGACGATCTCGACGGAACTGTCCTCGAAGAGGGCGACGGAAAGCAGATCACTTTCTCGGTCGAAGGCCGGTCGTACGAAATCGACCTGTCCGACCGGAATGCCGACAAGTTCTACGCGGCCGTCGCGCCGTTCGTCGACGCCGCCCGCCCGGCCGGCCGGACCACCTCGGCGCCGCGCCGCGCGCGCTCCGCGCGCCGTTCCAGCGATATCGATCTCGCTGCCGTCCGCGAATGGGCTCGTGCGAACGGACACACCGTGAGCGACCGCGGTCGTATTCCTGCATCGGTCCTCGAGGCCTACGGCGCCGCCAATTCCTGAGAATGCCGACCCGCTCCGGGGCGCAGGCGGAACTCCGCTGCGTCCGGGAGCGGTGACGCAATTCGCGGTGCTCGACGCCCTCCTGGGCGGTGTGTACTCCTCCGGCGTCTCCGTCTCCGAGATGCTCGGGTGGGGCGATACCGGAATCGGCTGCTGCGAGGGGCTCGGCGGAGAAGTCCTCGTCATCGACGGCGAGGCGTTCGAGTGCACGGCGGGGGTGCCTCCCCGGCGCATGCGAGCGGACGAAATCCTGCCGTTCGTGGACGTGTGCACGCTCGGCGACAGCCCCGGCGAGGCTCTGCGGGGCGTGGACCTCGCCGGCCTGACGGCCGCGGTCGAGGCGCGACTCCGCAGCCGGAACCTGTTCCACGCCGTCCGGATCGACGGAGTGATGGCGCGGGTTCGCACCCGCGTCACCGCGCGACAGGAGCCGCCGCTCCGGCCGCTGGCGGAGGTCGCGGCGGAGCAGATCGAGACGGAGGTCTCCGGCATCGCCGGTGTCGTCGTCGGGTTCTGGATGCCCCGTATCTACCAGGGCATCACGGTCGCGGCGCTGCATCTGCATTTCCTCAGCGACGACCGCCAGATGGGTGGTCATGTCCTGGACGTGACCGTCGACGACGCACTTCTGCGGGTTTCCGCATTCGCGCAGTTCGCGCTTCGCCTTCCGCTCGACGCGGACTTTCTGTCGCACGAACTGTCGCATGGCGAAGACCATCGGATCACGGCGATCGAGGGTGGAGAACCGCGTTCTTCCCCGAATGACTGACCAGTTCGGTGGGGTTATCACCCGGGTGAAGTCACGCATCCTTCACTGAATATGGTCATGCTCGGGTCATAGAATGCGAACCATGGCGAAAAAGCAGATCACGCAACTCATCGACGATCTCGACGGATCGGTCATCGACGACGGGACCACGATTCATTTCTCGGTCGAGGGGCGTGCGTACGAAATCGATCTCTCTCCGGAGAATGCGGCGAAGCTCCGCGCCGCGTTCGAGCCCTTCGTCTCCGCCGGCCGTGGACTCGGTTCCGTCCCCGCCCCCGCTCGACGGGCGACGAAGACTCGTTCGGAATCCGCGCGCGACCTCGGCGACGTGCGTGCGTGGGCCGAAGAGAACGGCTATTCCATCAATGCGCGGGGGCGCATCTCCGCGACGGTTCTCGAGGCGTACGACGCAGCCCACTGAGAGCAGAGAAGGACCCCGGATGCCGTGGCATCCGGGGTCCTTCCGTGTTTCCGGTGCGGATCAGACCAGGGCGTCGGATGCGGCGCCCACGCGCAGGCGTTCGGCGGCGAGGCCCTCGGCTGCCGCGAGCGGCGTCACGCCGCGGGCCTCCGCCGCGTCGAACACGCGGCGCAGCGTGTCGCCGATCCCCGCGACGCGGCCCATGATCTCGTCGCGCGAGCCGAGACGCTTGGCCACGAGGTCGAGGTAGATGACACCCCCGGCGTTCACCACGAAGTCGGGGGCGTAGAGCACGCCGCGGGCGGCGAGTCGGTCGGCTCCGGCACGGTCGGCGAGCGGGTTGTTGGCGGGACCGCACACCGCGCGCGCGTCGAGCGCGTCGATGACGTCGTCGGTCAGGACGCCGCCGATGCTGGCCGGCACGAACACATCGGCGGGCACGAGGTGCACCTCGCCCGGCTCGACCCACGCGGCGCCGAGCTCGGCGGCCAGAGCGCGCTTGGCGGGGTTGACGTCGGTGACGGTGAGCACCGCCCCCTCGGTGGCGAGGCGCGCGGCCAGACGGCCCCCCACCTGACCGAGACCGGCGACGGTGATGCGCCGACCGCTGACGTCGCCCGATCCGGTGGCACGCTCGAGAGTCGCCACGAGCGACGCGTACACGCCGAGGCTCGTGGGTCCCGCCGGCTCTCCCGATCCACCGACCGCGTCGGGGAGTCCGACCACGTGCGCGGTGCGCTCGCTGACGACGAGCATGTCCTCCGTGGTGGAACCCACGTCCTCCGCGGTCCGGTACAGGCCCCCGAGGCTCTCGACCGCGTCGCCGAGGTCGAGGAATGCGGCGCGACGGCGATCGGCGTCGAGCACGGTCCCCTCGGGGAGACCGATGACCGATTTCCCGCCGCCCGCGTCGAGACCGGCCGCGGCGTTCTTCAACGTCATCGCGGCCGACAGGCGCAGGGCGTCGCCGAGCGCGTCGTTCCAGTGCGGGTACGTCCAGAGGCGGGCGCCGCCGAGAGCGGAGCCGAGCACCGAGGAGTGCAGCGCGACGGCGATGAACAGGCCGCTCCGGCGTCCCGTCACCGCCTCCACGCGCTCGTGGGCGAAATCGGGCAGGGGAAGGGCGTTGGTCATCGCGATCCTTTGTTGGGGCGCCTTGTGGGCGGCTGTGTCGGGTATGCGGCGGCGTTGCGGAATCCACGTCCATTCTGACGCGCCGAGGCGGCAGGGGCGAGCACCCTAAGCTGGCGCGATGAGCGAGTCGCTTTCCGCCCGCAGCCGCCTCGTCGCCGCCGCGCTGGAGCGCGCCGGGATCACGGGGGAGATCGTCGTCCTCCCCGCCGCCGCGCATACCGCGGTCCTCGCCGCCGAGGCGCTCGGCGTCGAGGTCGGCGCGATCGCGAACAGCCTCGTGTTCTGGAGCGACGGTGAACCGCTGCTCGTGATGACCAGCGGCGCGCACCGCGTCGACACGGCGGCACTCGCGACACGGCTCGGGCGCGGTGGCATCCGTCGGGCGACGCCCGAGCAGGTCCTCGCCGCGACCGGTCAGCCGATCGGCGGGGTCGCCCCGACCGGGCATCCCGCGCCTCTGACGACGATCGTCGACGAAGACCTCGCGGCCTACCCGCGGATCTGGGCTGCCGGAGGGACCCCGCAGACGGTGTTCCCGCTGACCTTCGACGAGCTGGTGCGGCTGACCGGCGGCACGGTCGCGCCCGTCGCTTGACACGCCGCGCTGCGGCCGGGCGCTTCCGCGCCGCGCCCGATCCCGCGCGGGAAAACTCGGTGTCCAAGACACGCCGACGCGCCGGAGCGGCATCCGCGTGTCCTGGACACCGAACGCGTCAGTCCGCGGCGCCGAGCACCGTGAGGCACACCACCGCGGCCGCCGCCGACCAGGCCTGCGGGCGGCAGGCGGCGGGATACGGCGTCGGAACCGACGTCTCGGAGCGCGGGTCGCCGGAGTGCAGCTCGGGCACGCGGTACGCGAAGCCCTCGGCAGCGTCCAGCAGTTCCTCGACGACCGCGCGGGCCGGGTCGAGCAGTCCCGCGCGCCGCATGCCGTGGACGGCGATCGCGGTGTCGTGCACCCACACGCTGCCCCCGTGGTACGACAGCGGCCAGTAGCCCGCGGCCTGCGTCGACATCGTCCGGATGCCGTATCCGCTCGACATCGAGGGGCCCCGCAGCAGCTCCGCGATGTGCGCCTCGTCGTCGGCATCCAGGATTCCCGTGCCGATGAGGTGACCGATATTGCTCGTGAGGGTGTCGACCGGTCGCTTCTCGCGGTCGAGGGCGACGGCGGGATAACGACCCTCGGGGGTCTCGATCCAGTAGGCGGCGGCGAAGCGCGTCCTCAGGTCGGCTGCCCACTCGCGCCAGAACGCGACGTCGGCCGTGTCGCCGTCGTCGCCGAACTCCTCGAGCAGTTCCGCACCGGCGAGAGCGGCCTCGTACGCGTAGGCCTGCACCTCGCACAGGGCGATCGGACCGTCGGCGAGCGTGCCGTCCCGCCACTGGATCGAGTCGCCCGAGTCCTTCCAGCCCTGGTTCGCCAGGCCCGTTCCGAGACGGTCGATGTAGTCGAGGAAGCCGTCGCCGTCGCTGTCGCCGCTGTCGCGGATCCACCCGAGAGCACCGCGGAGCGCCGGCAGCAGCGCCCGGACCTCGTCGGCGGGGAGCCCGGCGCGCCACGCGTCGGCGAGGAGGCAGATCCACAGGGGAGTGGAGTCGACGCTGCCGTAGTACCGCGGCGGCAGCGAGATGCCTTCGCTGGGGATCTCCAGCGACGACGAGCGCAGCTCGTGCAGGATCTTGCCCGGCTCCTGCGCGGTCTGCGGGTCGTCGGTCGTGCCCTGCAGTCGCGCGAGCACGCGGAGAGTGGATGCCGCGATGTCGCGGTCCAGCGGAAGCGCGAGGCGCGCCGCCCACAGGGAATCCCGGCCGAAGAGCGTGAAGAACCACGGTGCGCCGGCGGCGAAGAACTCGTCCTCCGGGTCGTCGGGAAGGACGAGGCGCAGGGCGTCCAGGTCGCCGAGCGCGGTCGTGAGCCACCGGGCGAGGCGGGGTTCGCGGGCCTGGGCTGCGACGGCCGCGGCATCCCAGCGTGCCGGAGCGGCGGCCCCGCCGACGACGAGCGTGTCGTCGCGCAGCGCGAGCTCCCATCTCACGGCGGTCTCGCCGAAGGCGGGGACCTCGACCTCCCAGGTCGCCTCGACGAACTCCGAATCGGATGCCACGTCAGCGCCGGCCGCGGTGAACTCGAGCCCCCGCGAACCGGCGGACACGCGCGCCGAGCCCGCGTCGATCGCGACATCGGTCGGCTGAGGCCGCGCGTGCCCGGACTTCACCTCGTGCAGCAGAGCGAACTCCGGCTGGAGGCGCAGGCGCAGCGTGGTGCGGATCGGTGCGTCCACGCGGGAGCGGAGCGTCCACGTCTCCGTCACTCGCCCGTCGGCCACGACGCGCTCACGCATCAGTCGCACCTTCGGGTCGGGGGTCGTATCGTCGACGCCGCGCAGGACCCCGCCGAACACGATCCGCGAGGGGCCGTCGGGGGCGGTCGAGATCCACTCGAGGGCGGAGTCGTTGCACGAGACGGACATCGACCGGACGTGTCGGACGTCCCCGTGGTAGATCCCGTGCACGGCGGCCGTACCCACCGCACCGTCGCGGTCGGACCACACCTGCGTCGGGGCCCGCAACACGATCACGGCGTCGCTGAGCAGCGGCTGCAGCGGCGCGGGGTCGGCGGGGGTGAGGGTGGGCGTCGCGTCCGTCGAGGCGGCGGGTGCGGTGGTCATTCTTTGACGGCTCCTTCACTGGCGTTCATGATGCGGCGCTGGAACACGAAGAACACCACGGCGACCGGAATCGTCATGATGGCCGCGGCCGCGAGTTTGAGGGGGTACTGGCTGCCCTGGCTGAGCTGCCCGCTCGCGAGCGAGGCGACGCCCTTGGTCAGGGTGGTGAGTTCGGGGGACTGGGTGGAGATGACGAAGTGGCTCAGTTCGTTCCACGATCCCTGGAACGACAGGATGACGATCGTGATCAGGGCCGGACGGGCCATGGGCAGGACGACCGACCAGAAGATGCGGAACGTGCTCGCCCCGTCGATGCGCGCCTGCTCCTCGACGGACGGGGGGATCGACTCGAAGAAGTTCTTCATGATGAACACCCCCGCGGCATCCACCAACAGCGGCAGGATCATGCCCGCGTAGGAGTCGTAGATGCCGAGCTGGTTGATCACCAGGAACTTCGGGATGAGCAGCACCACCGCCGGGACCGCCATGACCGCGACGAGGGCGGCGAACACCAGTCCGCGCCCTCGGAACTGCAGACGGGCGAGGGCGTAACCGGCGAGCGAGTTGAAGAACACCCGGCCCAGGGTCACGAACACCGTCACGACCGCCGAGTTGGCGAACCACACCGGGAAGTCCGACCGCAGGAACAGGCGTTCGTACGCGGCCCACGTGAAGGGCTGCGGCACGAGCGAGATCGGATCGGCGGCGGCGACGGCATCCGGCTTGAACGACGTCGCCACCTGGACGAGGAACGGGTAGATGTAGATCAGCGCGAGCACGCACAGCAGGGCGTAGAGCGCGATCTGCCAGCGCAGTGCCTTGCCCGACATCCGGTGCTTCGCGGGCTTGCTCCGCGGGCCGCCGACGACCTGCTCGGCGGCGACGGTGACCTCGGGGGATGCCGTGGCGGTCATCGCGTGCCTCCCTTCGGGGTGCGCACTTCGTACTGTCGCGCGCGGCGACGCGAGACGGGACGCTCTCGCAGTACCCATCGCTGCAGGATCGTCAGGACGACGATGATCACGAACAGCACGAACGCGATCGCCGCACCCTGGCCCCACTGCTGCGACAGGAAGGCCGACGAGTAGCTGAGGTACGCGGGGGTGAGGGTCGTCTTGCCCGGGCCGCCCTGGGTGCCGGTGTAGATCTGGTCGAACACCTGCCAGGTGCCGATGAGTCCCAGGGTCAGCACCGTGAAGAGGACGGGTCGGAGCTGGGGGAGCGTGACGCGCCAGAAGCGCTGCCACCCGTTCGCGCCGTCCATCATCGCGGCCTCCTGCACGTCGCCGCCGATGTTCTGGAGGCCCGCGATGAACAGGAGCATGAAGGTCCCCGACGTCGTGAAGACCGCCATGAGGATGAACGCCGACATCGCCACGGACGGGCCGCCCAGCCAGTCCCACCACGAGACGCCGAGGAACGTGTTCCCGGTCAGGGCGGCGGGGCCGTTCGCGACGCCGATCGACGCGAGGGCGTTGTGCACGATGCCGGACGGGTCGCTGAACCAGTTGGGACCGTTGATCCCCAGCCACGACAGCGCCTCGTTGACGGCGCCCGAGGTGGAGAAGAGGAACAGCCACAGCACCGTGATGGCGACGGAGCTGGTGACGGAGGGGAAGTAGAACGCCGTGCGGAAGAATCCGCGGCCGCGCAGCACCGCGCGGTTGACGAGCACGGCGAGGAAGAGCGAGAGCGCGGTCTGCAGCGGCACGACGAGGAGGACGTACCAGGCGTTGTTGCGGAGGGCCGTGCCGAAGTCGCGCTCGGCGAGTCCACCGCCGGTGGTGACCGCAGCGTAGTTGTCGAGGCCGACGAAGTTCACGTTCGACGAGAAGGGGCTACCGCGGCCGGTCCAGTCGGAGAAGCTCACCCACAGCGCCATCAGCACCGGGACGAGGAGGAACACGCCGAGGATGATCAGCACCGGGGCGGTGAAGAGCCAGCCGGCGGCGGCCTCGCCGCGCCGGATCCCCGTGGAGGAGGACCCGGCGCGGCGGGGCGCGGTGGTGAGAGCGGTCATGGGCGGTCGCGCCTACTTGGCGATCGCCTCGAGGTTGCCCTGCACCGTGGTGAGGATCGACTGCGGGTCACCGGTCTTCAGCGACTCCAGCTGGGCGTTGAAGTCGGTGATGACGTCGGCCGCGCCCGCGATGTTCGGCGGGAACTGGGCGTACTCGGCCCCGGCGAGGAACGCCGTCAGGTTCGGGTTCGCGCTCGACCACGCGTCGGCGGCCGACTGGATCGACGGCATCGGGCCGAACGCCTTCGAGAAGGCGAGCTGCTGGTCGGTGCCGGTGAGGTACTCGGCGAGGGCGCGGGCGTTGTCCTGGTTCTTGCTGTCGGCGGCCATGCCCCAGCAGTTGGTGAACTGCAGCGTGCCCTTGCCGCCGGGGCCGGCGGGGAGTTCGGCGACGGTGTACTTGACGTCGGGGTAGTCGGCGGTGAGGGCGCCCGTGATCCAGTTGCCCTCGATGGTCATTGCGGACTTCTGGGTGCCGAACGCCTCGCCGCCCCATCCGGCGCCCACGTCGGACGCGAAGGCGAAGCTGCCGTCGTTGAGGTGGGTCTTGACGTACTGCAGTGCCTCGACGTTGGCCGCGCTGTCGGCGATGGCCTTGCCGTCGCTCAGCAGCCCGCCCCCGGCCTGCGCCATGAAGGCGCCGAGGCGCTGGTACTCGGCGCCGAACGCGAGACCGACGCGTCCGTCCGCCGTGAGCTTCTGGGCGACGGATGCCAGCTGGTCCCACGTCGTCGGGATGTCGGCATCCGTCAGCCCCGCCGCCGACCACAGGTCGGTGTTGATGACGAGGGCGAGTGTCGAGAAGTCCTTCGGCGCGCAGTAGAACTGGCCGTCGACGGTGAAGTTGTCGACGAGCGAGGGGTAGAAGTCGCCCTTGTTCGCGAGGTCGTCGCCGTAGGGCGCGATCGACCCGTTGGCGGCGTAGCCGGCCAGGGCGTCGGGGGCGAGGTAGAAGAGGTCCGGCGGCGACCCGGCCGCGAACCCCTGCGAGAGCTGCTGGGGGAGGTCGTTCGCGACCTGCACCTGGGCATCGACGCCGGACTCCTTCGACCAGGCGGCGACGGCGTCCTCGACGGCCTGG
The DNA here is from genome assembly GCF_030056775.1 of Microbacterium sp. IEGM 1404. Lineage (NCBI taxonomy): Bacteria > Bacillati > Actinomycetota > Actinomycetes > Micrococcales > Microbacteriaceae > Microbacterium > Microbacterium sp. IEGM 1404. Next base: position 246,898 of record NZ_JASHKP010000001.1, read on the forward strand.
GTCTCGGCGTCGCCCGACGAGCCGATGAGGATCGACAGCGAGCCGCCGGAGGTCTGCTCGGCGCTGCCGGAATCGGTGAAGCCGGAACCGCACGCGGTCAGGGTCAGGGCTCCGGTGGCCAGGAGTGCACCGGCTCCGAGCCAGGTGCGGGCGATGTGCCGTGTCATGTGTCTCTCTCCTTCGATGAGGCATGCGACCCCTCCGCATGTGATCGGAGGGCCGGTAGTTTGAACGTTCAAACTCCGGTCCGACTAAAGTACGGAGCGGCGGGCCGCGCTGTCAAGCCGTCGCGCCGGACCTACGATGACCGTCGAGACACCGGGAGGACGGGATGACGAAAGCCCCCACCGTCGAAGACGTCGCGCGGGTCGCGGGGGTCTCGCGGCAGACGGTGTCGAACGTCGTGAACACGCCGGCGATCGTGCGCGAAGCCACGCGGATCCGCGTGGAGGCGGCCATCGCCGAACTGGGTTACCGCCCGCACGCGGCCGCGAGGCGCCTGCGCACGCGTCGGAGCTCGACCATCGGCATCCACCTGGATCCGTACGCCGGCGGCATCGCGGGCGTCGTGCTCGACCGCTTCGTCCACGCCCTCACCGAGCGCGCGAGCGAGCGCGACATGCGCGTCCTCCTCTATGCCGCGCGCACCGCGGAAGAGGAGATCGACCGCCTCGGCGACCTGCTCGAGGGCGGAGAAGTGGATGCCGTCGTCGTCACCGGCACTTTCCACGGGGATCCTCGCACCGGCTGGCTCAACGAGCGGGGACTGCCCTTCGTGTCGTTCGGGCGCCCGTGGGGCGAGGACGACGTCGCCGCCCCCGCGCACCTCTGGGTCGACGTCGACGGCGCCGCCGGAACGCGCGCGGCCACGGAGCACCTGCGCGCCGGGGGTGCTCGGCGCGTGGCGTTCCTGGGGTGGCCGCGCGGCTCCGGCACGGGAGACGAGCGGGAGCGCGGCTGGCGCGAGAGCGTCGGGGCGGCCGCGGGTCCGCGGTGGATCGTGGAGGACAACGTCGCCCTCGCGCGCGATGTCGTCGCCGAGGGGCTGGCGCGCGACCCCGACGTGGACGGGATCGTCTGCGCGAGCGACTCGCTCGCCATCGGCGCGCACCTGGCCACGACGGTCGCCGGACGAGCGGACATCCCCGTCATCGGCTTCGACAACACCCCTGCCGCCGAGGCGCTCGGGTTGTCGAGTGTCGAGCAGCTGCCCGAGCGCGTGGCATCCGGGGCCCTCGACCTGCTGATGGGCGAGGAGGGCACGGTCGTGGCTCCGCGCCCCGCGACGGCGGGTGCGGCTCATGTGCTCGTGGAGCCGCGCCTCGTCGTGCGCTGAGCGACGCGCTGAGGCGCGTGGGCCGGGGTGGGCAGGCGCATGCGGCGGCCGGCGTGCGCCGGCCGCGATGCCTCAGTGTCCAAGACACGCCGATGCGCGGCGCGGCTATCGGCGTGTCTTGGACACTCGACCCGGGTGGGCCGCCGGTGTCAGATCGCGGACCAGCCGCCGTCGCTCGGGAGGATCGCGCCGTTGACGTTCGCGGAGTCGTCGCTCAGCAGCCAGGTGATCGCGGCGGCGAGCTGCTCGGCCTGCGCCACGGGCGGCACGATCGTCTGCAGGATCGGCCCGATCCGGGATCCGGCGTAGGCGCTGCGCATCGGCGCCTCGATGTTCGTCGCGACCGCGCCGGGTGCCACGGCGTTCGCGCGGATCCCCTGCGGTCCGTGGAAGAACGCGACGCTCTTGGTGAAGCCGATCACGGCGTGCTTGGACGAGGTGTAGGCGGTGCCCGCCGCCGAGCCGCGCAGCCCCGCCTCGGACGACACGGTGACGATGGCGCCCTCCCCCGCCTCGATCATGCGGGGGAGGACGGCGCGGGTCAGGCGCATCGGAGCGGTGAGGTTGACCGCGAACACCCGGTCCCACGTCGCGTCGTCGACTTCGCTGGGCGGCAGGAACCCGTCCATGATCCCGGCGATGTTGGCGAGCCCGTCGATGCGGTCGCCCGCGGCATCCAGGAGGGCGTCGATCGTTTCGGCGGAGGAGACGTCGCCCGCGACCGTGGCGACGTCCAGGCCCGCGAGTTCCGTGGAGAGGGCGTCGAGGCGCTCTTCGACGACGTCGGTGGCGACGACTCGCCCGCCCTCGTGCGCGATCCGATGAGCCGTGGCGCGCCCGATGCCCGATCCCGCTCCGGTGACGATGATGGTCTTGCCGGCGAAACGTCCGGTGGATGACGGTGACATGAGAACTCCTCCTCGAGATCGGATGGCGCGAGGCGCGTCAGCACCGTTATAGCACTGAGTGCCGAAAGGATGCCATGCCCTCTTCCCTCGGTCGACCGCGCACGATCTCCCCGGATGCCGTCTCGCTGGTCGCCCTGCGACTGTTCGACGAGAAGGGCTTCGACGCGGTGTCGATGGATGACGTCGCGCGCGAGGCGGACGTCAGCCGGCGCTCCCTGTTCCGGCTCTTCCCGAGCAAGCCGGCGCTGGTCTGGGGCGGTCTCGACGAGTTCGTCGCGCGCTTCCGGGCGGCGCTCGAGACCGACGACGGCGGGGATGCCGTGCGGGCCCTCCAGTCCGCCTACGTCGTCGCCTCGGCGTTCCCCGACGAACAGATCGAGGTCACCCGCCGTCGCCTGCGGGTCATCCGCGCCACCCCGGCGCTCGATCTGCGCGCGGATCCTCGATTGACGGCGGTGACCGACGAGACCCGCCGATTCCTCGTCAGCCGCGATCCCGAAGCCGACGAGCTCGCGGCCGTCGTGCGCGCCCACGCGCTCGCCGCCGTCGTGAGCGCGGCTCTCACCTGGTGGGCGGAACACGACGACGGCCGACCGGAGGACGTCCTGGCGCGGGCCTTCGGGGTCTCGGGCGCGGTCTGACGGCCCGAGCTCGTCTCAGGGGGTGAGCAGTTCGAACTCGTCGGGCGCGGTCGACCCGACGTCGCTCCAGTCGCCCTCGTGCCACGTGAAGATCGCCACGGCCGACGTGACCATCCGCACGTCGCGATCGGCGAGTCGCGACACCAGTTCGCTCATGCCGGGGTCGTGCGCCACGACCATGACCTCGTGCGCCTCGCTGGCGCGGGCGGCATCCAGAAGGGCGTCGGGTTCGGCGAGGTAGAGCTCGGGCCGCTCGGTCACCTCGACCTCGAACTCCTCGGCGAACGCGTCCGCGGTGCTGCGGGCGCGCACCGCGGTGCTCGAGAGGAGCACCTCCGGGCGCACGCCGCGGCGCAGGACCGACCGCGCCATGGCCGGCGCGTCCCGGCGGCCGCGATCGTTGAGCGGGCGGTCGTGGTCGTCGAGCCCCTCATCGGCCCAGTCCGATTTGGCGTGTCGGGCCAGGATCAGTTGGATCATCGTTTCTCCGCTTCGCTGCCAGGGAGGAGTCGGACGCGGAGCGCGCGCGGCGCGGGGTGGTGACGGCATCCGAGATGAGGATATCCAGGTGGAGCCCGCGAGGTGAGGGCTGATCCCGACGGCGTGTCCCGCGTGAGGGGTGTCGTCAGTGGCCGACGTACACCCACGCCCGGATGCCGCTGGCCAGCTGCACCGACACGCGGCGGTACAGCGACACCTCGTACTCGTCCGCGGCATCCAGCTCTTCGGGGGTGAGGGCGAGCACCCGACCGAACACGCGGTCGCGGGGGTCGTCGGTCCGGCGGAGGATCGGATGGGAGTCCAACCCCGAGAGCTGGGCGACGCGGTCGTCGTCGATCTCCACCCACTCCAGCCGGTACCCGGGCAGCACGTCGTCCTCTCCGGAGAGGAGGCGGCCGAAGGTGTCCAGCTGCACCTCGGGCAGCTGGAGCGTGCCGTACACGAAGAGGGACTCCGCCCCCGAACCGAAGCTCACGCGCTCAGGGTACCGACCGGCGCGTGGCCAGGGCAGCATGTTTCGTTCCGCGTCTGCGCGTCAGGACCCCCAGGCGAGGTGCGCGATCGTGAAGATGGCGAGACCCGCGAGAGCGCCCACGACCGTGCCGTTGAGCCGGATGTACTGCAGGTCGCGGCCGACCATGAGCTCGATCTTCTCGGTCGTCTCGGCGGCATCCCACCGCTCGACCGTGTCGGTGATGATCGAGGCGATGTCGTGTCGATAGCGCTCGACGAGGAAGACCGCGGCGTCGGTGACCCAGCCGTCCACCCGGCGTTGCAGCGACTCCTCGTTCTGCAGCCGCACACCGACGTCGGCGAGGGCGGCCGCCGCGCGTCGGCGCAGGGCGCTCTCGGGATCGGCAAGCGAGCGCAGGAGACCGGTCTTCGCGGTGTTCCACGCGTCGGCGGCGAGGCCGCGGACGCGGGGGCTGTCGAACACCGAGGCCTTCGCCTCCTCCAGGCGCGTCCTCGTCGCCGGGTCGTGCTGGAGGTTGTCGGCGAGTCGCGCCAGGTACTGGTCGATCGCGATGCGCGCCTGGTGGCGCGGGTCTGCGCGGACGGCATCCACGAACCCGACGGCTTCGCGGTAGACGGTGTCGTCGACGAGGCGGTGGGCGAGGCTCGGCACCCACGAGGGGAGGCGTCGCGAGACGAGCCCCTGGAACGTCTCCCGGTTGTTGCCGAGCCACACCGCGATGTTGTCCAGCGCCAGGTCGACCGCGCCGTGGTGCGCATCGGCGGCGACGACGCGCTCGAGCCAGCCGCCCACCGACGGCCCCCAGTCGGGCTCGAGCAGGTGCTCGCGGGCGAGGTCCTCGATGAGGCCCTGCACGTCGTCGTCGCTGAGCGCGCGCAGCACGCTCGTCGCGAGGGCGGCGCCCTCGGCGGCGAGCCGTTCGGCGTGCGCGGGGTCGGCGAGCCACGCACCGGCGCGGGCGGCGAGCGGGGTGGCCTCGAGCTTCGTGCGGACGACGTGGCCCTCGAGGAAGTTGGTCTCGACGAACTCCCCGAGCTGCTGTCCGATCTCGTCCTTGCGTCGCGGGATGATCGCCGTGTGCGGGATCGGCAGCCCGAGCGGCCGCCGGAACAGGGCGGTCACGGCGAACCAGTCCGCGAGCGCGCCGACCATGCCGCCCTCCGCGGCCGCGCGGACGTACTGCAGCCACTCGACGTCGCGCTGGAACGCGAACGCCACGGCGAACACGACCGCCATGGCCAGGAGCGCCCCGAGCGCCACGCCCTTCATGCGGCGCAGCGCCCGCCGGCGTTCCTGATCGGCGGGGCTCAGCAGCGCCGTCGGGGTGCGGGCCATCACGCGTCGACCGGCCCGAGCCAGGCGGTGGCGAGCGCGGAGTGGGCGGATTCGGGGTCGGACGGGTGGAACTGTCCGGCCAGCACGTCGCGGTACAGGCGGCTGAGTTCCGTGGTCGCGAAGTACGACGACCCGCCGCCCACCAGCATGGCGTCGTCGACCACGGTCTTCGCTGCGGTGACCGCGCGGTGCTTGAGTCCGGCGAGCAGCGAGAACCACCGGGCGCCGTGGTCGACGCGCGCGTCGACGTCGTCGCTCAGCGCCGCGATCTGCGGGGGCAGGGCGTCGTACGCGAGAGCCATGTCGGCGATGCGCCAGCGGATGTCGGGGTCGGCCGCGTAGCTCGCCCCCGTCTTTTTGGATCGGCGCGCCCGCGCCGTGTCGACCGCCAGGTCGAGCGCCCGTCGCGCGATGCCCGTATACACCGAGGCCAGGAGGATCTCGAACACCGCGAAGATGCCGAAGACGAGCGGGTCGGGCTGGGGCCCTGGGTCGAGGCGGCGCACGACGCGGTCGGGCCGGGCGTGGGCACTGTGCAGTTCGGTGGTGCGGCTCTGCGTGCCGCGCATGCCCATCGTGTTCCAGTCGTCGCGGGAGACGATGCTCTCGTCGCGGTCGAGGAACGCGAACACCATCTTCGGCGCGTCGGGGGAGGTCGTGTCGAGCCCGTGCACACCGAGGTGATCCCACACCGGCGAGAGCGACGTGAAGATCTTGGTGCCCGTGAACCGGTACCCGCCGTCGCCGTCGGGTGCGGCCTCGGTGTCGCTGCCGAACAGCACGAGGTCGTTGCCGGCCTCGCTGATGCCGAAGGCGAACACCTCGCCCTCGGCGGCCCCGCGCAGCACGAACTCGAGGTCGTCCAGGCCCCGGTCGCGCAGAACCTTCGCGACACCGGTCCACACCAGGTGCATGTTCACCGCGAGCGCGGTGGCGGGGGCGGCCCCGGCGAGCCGCTGCTGCAGCACCGCGGCCTCGGCGAGCGACAGGCCCGCTCCGCCGAGCTCTTCGGGGGCCAGGATGCCGAGGTACCCGGCGGCGCGCAGATCGTCGAGGTCGTCGTGCGGGAACGTGTTGTCGCGGTCGTGCACCGCGGCGCGTTCGCGCAACCGGGCGAGCAGGTCGTCGGGGAGGAACCGAACGGGATCGAACGCGGAGGCCATGGCATCCATTCTGGTCCTCCGGCCCGACATCGCGGCCGCGGGACGTCAGCCGAGAGCAGCGAGGAGAGCCGCGACGGTCTCGGCGGGCCGATCGCGGTGCGGCGAGTGCCCGGCGCCCGTCACGACCGACATGGTCACGACGGGGTTCTGCAGCACCTCGTCGGCGAGGGCGCCGGTGAAGATCGAGTGGACGGCGGGGTCGGCACCGATCACGTGGGTGGGGACGGTGAGGGCCGCCGCGGCCGGACGGGCGTCCCAGGTCGTGTTCTGCAGGCTCGTCTGCTCGATCGCCCAGCGGCTGGCCCGCTGGGTCGCCCGCGCCTTGAGTTCGATGTCGGTGGGATGCCAGTCGGGGTGCTGCGCCCGCACGGCGGTGACGGTCGGGTCGGCGAACGCCTGCTCCTGGCTCGCCCGCACGATGTCGCGGTCGCGGTCGGCGAGCAGGATCGCCGGATCGATGAGCACCAGTCGCCGCGTCCAGTCCGGGTCGGCGGCTGCGGCCAGGGTCGCCGCGGCGCCGCCGAGCGAGTGGCCGATGACCGCGTCCCACGCGCCGCCGTGGTCGGGGCGCGTCGCTGCCAGGTCTGCGCCGTACGCCGCGAGCGTGTAGTCCAGGGCCCGCGGAGCGTCGCCGTGACCGCGGAGGTCGACGGCGACGGCGTGCCGGCCCGCGTCGGCGAGCGCCGTCCCGAAGCGCCACATGAGCGCGCCGTCGGACCCGAGTCCGTGGGCCAGGAGCACGGCGGGGCGGTCGACATCGCCCCACGAGAGGCGGGGGAGGGTCACGGGAGCAGGCATGGCATCCATTCTGTCGGCTGCGTCGCCGTGCCCCTGCGCGCCCCGCGCGCCCCCAGAATGGATGCCATGATCTCCACCGAGATGGCCATGGCTCTGCGCGAGGCCGGGTTGGTGTGGCATCCGCGCTCGGGTGACCGGTTCCAGTTGAACGAGCCGGAGTTCGAGGCGGACATCTTCACCGTGAGCGAGATGACGGTGGAGCCGCGGGAGTACCCGACGGGGCGGATCCTCGCGTTCAACGGAACGACCGAGTGGGCGCTGGACTCCGTGGCGACCGAGGATGCGCTGTGGCTGCCGTCGGAGGCGCAGCTGCGCGAGATGCTGAGGTCATCGTTCCGGTCGCTGCGACGCTTGTCCGACACGCACGAGGTCGAGATCTCGGTCGGCGGGTCGACGCTCGTCTTCGATCACCCCGAGCCCGCCGACGCCTACGCGCTCGCCGTGCTGGAACTGCTGCGCCGGTTGCACTGACGTGTCTGCCCGGCGCAGCGCGCGGCCTGACGCGCCCTGCCCGGCGCGCCGAGTGCGGGGCGTGCGTCAGGTGATCGTGTGCACCGGTTCGGTGTCGGGGATCGGGCTCGCGTCGCGGTGGCGCAGGTCGGGGAAGCCGCGGACGAACAGCACCGACACCACGAGGCCCACGGCGGCGAATCCGGCGGCGGCGATGTACGCGCCCTGCGGCCCGACGCCGTCGACCAGGAATCCCGCGACGGCGGAACCGGCCGCCGCGCCGATCAGCTGCCCCGTGCCGATCCAGCCGTAGGCCTCGGCGGTCTCGCTGAAGCGCACGCTGGCCGAGGTCATGGCGAACATCACGGCCAGGGCAGGGGCGATGCCGGCGCCGGCGACGAGGAGCGTCGCCCCCAGCCACCACGCGTTGAGCGACACGATCGTGAGGGTGAGGCCGACCGTGACGATCGCGAAGCGCCGCGCCATGGCCCAGCGGCCGATGGGGATGTGCCCGAAGGAGAGGCCACCCGCGAGACTGCCGACGGCGAAGACCGCGAGGATGAGGCCCGCCTCGAGACCGCCGTGGTTGAAGGTCGCGACGACGCCCGCCTCGACCGCCGCGCACGCGCCGACCAACAGGAAACCGGTCGCCGTGGCGAGGATCACCGGCGGTTTGCGGAGCACCGTGCCGAGGGCACGGCGGCTCCGCGGGATGCGGACGCGGCCCACCTCGGGACTGAGGATGAACCATGCACCGCCGCCGAGGAGGATCACGACGATCAGCAGCAGCGCCGGGACGGTGCCCACCTGGGTGCCGACGAGCGTGATGATCACGGGCGCGAGCACCCAGATGATCTCCTGCAGCGACGCGTCGAGCGAGTAGAGCGGGGTCAGCTGCGACGACGGGACCATCTTGGGGTAGATGGTGCGGACGGCCGACTGCACCGGGGGAGTGGAGAGTCCGCCGATCAGGCCGAGGGCCATGTACACCGGGAGCGGCACGACGAGCAGTGCCATCGCGGCGATCGCGGCCGCGCAGAAGACGAGCGTGACCGTGAGGACGCGGCGCATGCCCCAGCGGCCCATCCACCGGCTCGTGACCGGCCCGGCGACCGCCTGGCCGACGCTCGTCGCGGCGAGCACGAGGCCCGCGGCGCCGTAGGAGCCGGTGACGTGCTCGATGTGCAGGAGCACGGCGAGGCTGATCATGCCGTTGGGGAAGCGAGCCGTCAGCTGAGCGGCGATGATGCGCCCCACGCCCGGGGTTCTGAGGAGTACGCGGTAGCCGGCCACTGCACCACGGTACCGGGTGCCTCCGACACGGCGAGCGGGCGATGCGATCCACCTGCGAGCGACACGCCGCGACACGCCGAAGCGAGATATCCACCCCCTGTGCGATGTCGGAACCCCCGTCTAGCGTCCGAGCTGTGGATGGATGCCGGAAGGAGGCGCGAGATCCGCGGAACGGCGGGCTTCGACGAGGCCGAAATGGGTGCGTTCCCTGTGGATGAAATGGTGGACAACCTGTGTTGTACATGGGGAGAGCGGTGGAAAATCACATCCGTGTAACTACTACCCCTTGTGGTTCCCCCCGATGTCCGTCCCCATATGTAGTATTGAGCTCCCGGCCCGCCCCGAGCGACCGGACGAAGATTTTCCAGGGGAGAGAGAGAACAAAATGGCGATCACGGTCTACACCAAGCCTTCCTGCGTCCAGTGCAACGCGACGTACCGCGCACTCGACTCGAAGGGCATCGAGTACAACGTGCTCGACGTCACCGAAGACCCCGCGGCCCTCGAGCAGGTCAAGTCGCTGGGCTACCTGCAGGCCCCCGTCGTCATCACCGACGAGGACCACTGGTCGGGCTTCCGTCCCGACAAGATCGACGAGCTGGCTTCGCGCCTGGCCTGATCCCCGACGGGCTCAGAGGGTTCTCATGAGCGCTGTCCTGTCGGAGACCGAGGCTCCGCTGCTCGTCTACTTCTCGAGCGTGTCGGGCAACACCGCACGTTTCATCGAGAAGCTCGGCAAGCGGGCACTCCGCATCCCCCTGCGACCGACCGACCCGCCGCTCCACGTCGACGAACCCTTCGTGCTGGTCACCCCCACCTACGGAGGGGGCGTGGGCCGCGGTGTCGAGAAGGGCGCCGTTCCCAAGCAAGTCATCCGCTTCCTCAATGAGGAGCGCAACCGACGTCACATCCGCGGGGTCATCTCCGCGGGCAACACCAATTTCGGCGACGCGTTCTGCCTCGCCGGAGACGTCATCAGCCGCAAGTGCTCCGTGCCGCACTTGTATCGCATCGAAGTATTCGGCACACCAGAAGACGTCGAGCACGTCACCGAAGGATTGGAACAGTGGTGGAAGTAGGGCTGAGCGACGTGGACTTCAAGACCGAGGTGCGTTTCGAGGGGCTGGATTACCACGCCCTGAACGCGATGCTGAACCTGTACGACGCCGACGGGAAGATCCAGTTCGACGCCGACAAGCGTGCTGCGCGGGAGTACTTCCTGCAGCACGTCAACCAGAACACCGTCTTCTTCCACTCCCTGAAGGAGCGTCTCGACTACCTCGTCGAGAAGGAGTACTACGAGCCCACCGTGCTCGCGAAGTACTCGATGGACTTCATCCAGGAGCTCAACGACCGTGCCTACGGGGCGAAGTTCCGCTTCGAGACCTTCCTCGGCGCGTTCAAGTACTACACGAGCTACACGCTGAAGACCTTCGACGGCAAGCGTTACCTCGAGCGCTTCGAGGACCGCGTCGTCATGACCGCCCTCGCCCTCGCCGACGGTGACCAGCGCCTCGCGGTCCAGCTCGTCGACGAGATCATCTCGGGTCGTTTCCAGCCCGCGACCCCGACGTTCCTCAACGCCGGCAAGGCCCAGCGCGGCGAGCTCGTGTCGTGCTTCCTGCTGCGCATCGAAGACAACATGGAGTCGATCGCCCGCGGCATCAACTCCGCCCTCCAGCTGTCCAAGCGCGGCGGTGGCGTCGCGCTGCTGCTGTCGAACATCCGCGAGGCGGGTGCGCCGATCAAGCAGATCGAGAACCAGTCCTCCGGCATCATCCCCGTGATGAAGCTCCTCGAAGACAGCTTCAGCTACGCCAACCAGCTCGGTGCGCGCCAGGGCGCCGGTGCGGTGTACCTCAACGCGCACCACCCCGACATCCTGCGCTTCCTCGACACCAAGCGTGAGAACGCCGACGAGAAGATCCGCATCAAGACGCTCTCGCTCGGTGTCGTCATCCCCGACGTCACGTTCGAGCTCGCCAAGAACGGCGAGGACATGTACCTCTTCTCGCCGTACGACGTCGAGAAGGTCTACGGCAAGCCGTTCGGTGACATCTCGGTCACCGAGAAGTACCGCGAGATGGTCGACGACCCGCGCATCAAGAAGACGAAGATCAACGCGCGCGAGTTCTTCCAGACCCTCGCCGAGATCCAGTTCGAGTCGGGCTACCCGTACATCATGTTCGAGGACACGGTGAACAAGGCGAACCCCATCGCCGGTCGCATCAACATGTCGAACCTGTGCTCGGAGATCCTGCAGGTCAACACCCCGACCACGTACAACGAAGACCTCTCGTACGACACCATCGGCAAGGACATCAGCTGCAACCTCGGCTCGATGAACATCGCCCTGGCGATGGACGGCGGCGACCTGGGCCTCACGGTCGAGACGGCGATCCGCGCCCTCACCGCCGTCAGCGTCCAGAGCCACATCGCCTCGGTGCGCTCGATCGAAGACGGCAACGACCGGTCGCACGCCATCGGTCTCGGTCAGATGAACCTGCACGGCTACCTCGCTCGCGAGCACGTCCACTACGGCTCCGAAGAGGGCATCGACTTCACGAACATCTACTTCTACACCGTGCTTTTCCACGCGCTGCGGGCCTCGAACCGCCTCGCGATCGAGCGCGGCACGGCCTTCGACGGCTTCGAGAACTCGACCTACGCGTCGGGGGAGTTCTTCGACAAGTACACCGACCAGGTGTGGGAGCCGCAGACGGTCAAGACGAAGGAACTCTTCGCCGGCGTGCAGATCCCCACGCAGGACGACTGGCGCGAGCTGAAGGCATCCGTCCAGCAGCACGGCATCTACAACCAGAACCTTCAGGCCGTGCCGCCGACCGGTTCGATCTCGTACATCAACAACTCGACGAGCTCGATCCACCCGATCGCGTCGAAGATCGAGATCCGCAAGGAAGGCAAGCTCGGTCGCGTCTACTACCCGGCGCCGTTCATGACGAACGACAACCTGGAGTACTACCAGGATGCCTACGAGATCGGCTACGAGAAGGTCATCGACACATACGCCGCCGCCACGCAGCACGTGGACCAGGGTCTGTCGCTGACGCTGTTCTTCAAGGACACCGTCACCACCCGCGACATCAACAAGGCCCAGATCTACGCGTGGAAGAAGGGCATCAAGACGATCTACTACATCCGCCTCCGTCAGCTGGCGCTCGAGGGCACCGACATGACCGAGTGCGTCTCGTGCATGCTCTGATCCGCTGATCACGATTTCTTATTGAGGACACCATGGCTGAGAAGCTGCAGCTGCTGAACCACGTTCAGGCCATCAACTGGAACCGCATCCAGGACGAGAAGGACCTCGAGGTCTGGAACCGTCTCGTCAACAACTTCTGGCTGCCCGAGAAGGTGCCGCTGTCCAACGACATCCAGTCGTGGAACACGCTGACGCCCGACGAGCAGACGCTGACGATGCGGGTCTTCACCGGCCTGACGTTGCTCGACACGATCCAGGGCACGGTGGGCGCGGTCTCGCTCATCCCCGACGCGATCACGCCCCACGAGGAGGCGGTGTACACCAACATCGCGTTCATGGAGTCGGTGCACGCCAAGAGCTACTCGTCGATCTTCTCGACGCTGTGCTCGACGAAGGAGATCGACGAGGCGTTCCGCTGGTCGACCGAGAACGAGTTCCTTCAGAAGAAGGCGCACATCGTCATGGACTACTACCGTGGCGACGACCCGCTCAAGCGCAAGGTCGCCTCCACGCTCCTGGAGTCGTTCCTGTTCTACTCGGGCTTCTACCTGCCGATGCACTGGTCGAGCCGCGCGAAGCTCACCAACACCGCCGACCTGATCCGCCTCATCATCCGCGACGAGGCCGTGCACGGCTACTACATCGGCTACAAGTTCCAGCGCGGTCTGGAGCAGGTCGACCAGGCCCGTCGCGACGAGATCAAGGACTACACGTTCTCGCTGCTGTACGAGCTGTACGACAACGAGGTGCACTACACGCAGAGCCTGTACGACTCGGTGGGCCTCAGCGAGGACGTGAAGAAGTTCCTCCACTACAACGCCAACAAGGCGCTGATGAACCTCGGCTACGAGGCGATGTTCCCGGCGTCGGTGACGAACGTGAACCCGGCGATCCTGTCGGCCCTGTCGCCCAACGCCGACGAGAACCACGACTTCTTCTCGGGGTCGGGTTCGTCGTACGTCATCGGCAAGGCCGAGGCGACGGAAGACGACGACTGGGACTTCTGATCCCGTCATGACCGAGGGCCCCGCGCGAGCGATCGCACGGGGCCCTTCGTCGTATCGACGCTCAGGTCAGATCGACCGTCTCCGAATCGGCATTCGCCTTCACCGAGGCGATGCCGTTCTGCGCAGATGCCTTCGACTCGTAGGCCTCGCTCGACGCGATGACCTGTCCGTTCGAGGCCTTCAGCCGGAAGCGGTACTTGCCCGCCTTGTCGGTGTACAGCTCGTACTTGCCTGCCATGGTTCCTCCCCCGTTGGAGTTCCTGCGAACGAGGACATCATGGCGCTGACGGACGCCTGGCGCAACGAGCTTTTCAGCCCGGCCACTCCCGCCCTTCGAGCCGCCCAAGCAGCACCTCAACGGCCGACCCCTCCATGCCGCGCACCCACCGCTGCGTCGTGGACGCGCGCGATGACACGGTGCGTCCCCGCTCGCCGCCTGCGAGCCGCACCTCCACCTGCCCCGCGGCGACACTCACACCGCGCAGCACGCCCGCCGCGACCATCGCCGCCAGCGGATCGTGCAGCGCGCAGCGGCGGTCGGGGAAGACGCGGCCCTCGTAGAAGTCGAGGTAGGCCGGCAGCATCATGGCCAGCGCTCGGGGGACGGCGCCCGGGATCGCTTCGAGGCGCACGAGGTCGGTGGCATCCAGAGTCTGGGTCATCGTGACGTCGAGGGGGACGAGGGTGGTGTCCCAGTCCTGGGCGAAGACGACCGCGGCGGACTCGGGGTCGTTGTGGATGTTCGCCTCCGCCCACGCCGTCACGTTGCCCGAGTGGCCGAACGCGCCGCCCATGACGACGAGCCGATCGAACGCGGCGACGCCGGGCGTCTCGGCGTACGCGGCGAGGTTCGTGAGCGGACCGAGGGCCAGGACGGTGAGGTTCGGATGCCGCGCGGCGAGGTGGTCGATGAGCTCGACGGCCTCGCGGGTGTCGGGGGAGCGGTCGGCCGCGGCCCACGCGATCCCGCCGACGCCGTCCTCGCCGTGCACGTGCGGCGCTCCGCCGGCGTAGTCGCGCCCGCGGAAGTGGTGCGCCCCGACGGCGACGGGGATGTCGTGGACCCCGGCGAGATCGAACAGCGTCAGAGTGTTGGCGGCGCCGCGGGCGGCATCCGTGTTCCCGGAGACGGTCGTGACGCCTACGATCTCGACCGCGGGCTCGGCCAACAGGTACGCGAGGGCGAGGGCGTCGTCGATGCCGGTGTCGCAGTCGACGAGGATCGGGCGGCGGCTCACGCGGACACCCCGTACGCGTCGAGGCGCTCGAGTGCGGGTTGCGACGCGTCGTCCGCCACGGCCGCGGCCCCGACCGCGCAGGCGCGCGCGAGCGCGACGTCCTCCGCGTCGCCGCGCAGCAGGCCCACGACCAGCGCCGCGCAGAAAGCGTCGCCGGCGCCGACAGTGTTGCGGACGGTCGTCGACACCCCCGGTGCGGATGCCACGAGGTCGCCGTGCCGGTACAGCCGCGCGCCCTCGGCTCCGAGCGTCACGCACAGCAGGGGAGCATCGTGCACCTCGGGGAGCTGGGCGTACTCCGTCTCGTTCACGATCACCAGGTCGGCTTGCTCGAGCACGCCCTCGGGGAGCGGACGCGCGGGAGCGGCGTTGAGGGCGAAGAACCCGGCGGCTTCCGCGGCGGTGGAGATCACGGCATCCGACACTTCCAACTGCGCGAGCACGGCGGAACCGGGCTCGATCTCGAGGGCGTCGGCGTCGATCGCGGCGTTCGCGCCGGCGCACACGACGATGGAGTTCTCGCCGGTGGCATCCACGACGATCAGCGCGGTGCCCGTGGCGGCGTCGGACGTCTGCACGGTCGACGCGTCGACGCCGATGGATGCCAGCTGCTCGCGGACACCGCGTCCGTCGAGGTCGTCGCCCACGGCGCCCACCAGGCGCACCTCGGCTCCGAGGCGCGCGGCCGCGACGGCTTGGTTCGCGCCCTTGCCGCCGGGTCCGCGCTGGAGGACCCCGTCGGCGACGGTCTCGCCGGGGCCGGGTGCGCGCTGAACGCGGGCGGTGAGGTCGACGTTGATCGCGCCGACGACGGTCAGGGCGACGGGGGTGGGTCCCGGCATCCGGGTCTCCTTCGGGGTCAGGCGGTCGAGCGACGCCGCAGCGCCGCGGAGACGATCGCGACGATCGTGCCGACCGCCACGCCGATCACGGTCTCGAGCACGCGGTCGCGCAGCAACATGTCGGGCGTGGCGGGGGAGGCGAGCGAGATCATCAGGAGCGCGAGCGGGGTGATGAACACCATCGCGATGCCGTAGTTGCGGCCCACGAACAGTTCGGCGCCGACCTGCATCGCCACGGCCACGACGAGGATCGCCCACGGGGGCAGCTGCAGGGCGAGCAGACCGGCGGCGATCAGGACGCCGACGAGGGTGCCGACGAGGCGCTGCGTTCCGCGGATGAGCCGCGCGGTCACGTGGGCGCCGCCGACCGCGGCCACCGCGCCGACCATCGCCCAGTACCAGTGCGTCCCGATGAGCAGCACACCCGCGATCCCGGCGAGGAGCGCAGCGACACCGACCGTCGCGGTCATCTCCCACGCGACGGCGCCGATCGGCGGGGAGGTGCGCTTCGGGCGCCGCCACGACCCGCGTCGCGCGAGCACGAACGCCGTCGTCACGAGCAGGCTCCAGAGCACGCTGCTCACGCCGACCAGCAGCACCAGGCCGAACGTCGCGACCGTCGCCGGGAAGCTCGCGCACGCTCCCGCGGCGAACACCGTGAAGAGCGCACCGGGCGGATGCCACTGCGCCCGGTACGCGAACAGCGTCACCGCCGCGGCGAGCACGGCGACGACGACCACGCTCGCGAGCGGAGGAGCCGACACGGCCGACAGCAGCGTGCCGAGCAGCATCGAGAGCACGAGGACGCCGCCCGCGGTGGCCTGCATCCGCACGCGCGTCCGCGGCGGGTCGAGGCGCCCGTACAGCGCCGCGAAGGCCCCGAACGAGGCGTAGACGCTGAGGTCCAGCCGGCCGATGAGCAGCAGCACCAGCAGGGGGACGCCGACGCTCAGGGCGGCACGGGCGGCGACGCGATGATCCCCACGATGCGGGCCGATGCGGATGACCCCGGTCCACACGCGTCCCCGGGATTCCGCCACCCGACCAGCCTACGCGGCGGGGGCGGAGGTCAAGGCCCTGGCATCCGTCCGCCGCTGTGGTGGGGTGGAGCCATGGATGCCGACCGCGACATGCCACCTATCGATCCCGGCCCCGAGCCCGACACGTCCACCGCGGCCCAGGGCGAGAAGTCGGACCCGACGCTGGACCACGACGACGAACCGATCGAGTGAGCGCGGGCTGCCTCGACGTCGAACAGTGCGGCGGGTGGGAGCCGGGGCGTTTCCGTAGGGTGGGAAGCCCCGCACCCGAACGAGGAGAGACGTGTTCCGCACGCCCCTGACCCTGTTTCGCACACTCGCGATCGCCGAGGCCATCTCGTGGACTCTGCTGATCGCGGGGCTCATCCTCCGCGCCACCGCCGACCTGTCGATCGCGGTGACGATCGGGGGTGGCATCCACGGGTTCGTCTTCCTCGCCTACGGGGCGACCGCGGTGCTTGTCGCGCTGAATCAGCGTTGGGGTGTCGGACCGGCGGCTGTCGCGATCGTCAGCGCCGTGATCCCGTACGCCACCGTGCCGACCGAGCTGTGGCTGCACCGCACGGGACGGCTTCGCGGAGCGTGGCGGCTCGACGCGGGCGACGACCCGCGCGACCAGCGGCCTCTCGACCGGTTGCTGCGGTTCTTCCTGCGGCGGCCGTGGGTGCTCGGCATCCTGATCGCGGTCGTCGTCGCGCTGATCTTCGTCGTGCTGCTGGTCGTCGGCCCGCCGGGTGGCAAGGGCTGAGGATTGTCGCGGCGGCAGTGGCTGATGCTGCCGGCTGCTGCCGGACCGTGTCCCAGTTTCGGCGGTTCTGGGCTGCGGAGACCGACGGTTAGTGGAACGCGCGCCGTCGGAAGTGGGACGAGGGGTGTCGCGGGCGCCGCTGAGGTGCTGCGGCGGTGGGACCGTGTCCCAGTTTCGGTGGTTCCGGGCTGCGGAGACCGACGATTTGTGGGACGCGCGCCGTCGGAAGTGGGACGAGAGGCCTGAGGGTCAGCGCCGCGTCGAGGCGGTGACCGTGAACTTGCGGTCGCGCGTGACCTGACGCGTCGGGCCGACCAGGCGCTCGAGCGCCGGACGGTATTGCAGCGCGGAGTTCCACACGACCCACAGCTCTCCGCCCGGCGCGAGCACGCGCGCCGCGTCGGCGAACATCCGCGGCGCGACGCCCTCGGTGATCGCACCTCCGGTGTGGAACGGCGGGTTCAGCGCGATGAGCGACGCGCTCTCGTCGGGCCGCGAAGCGAGCAGGTCGTCGCGCACGACGTCGACCCGGTCGGCGACCCCGTTGGCCGCGGCCGTCGCGCGGGCGGACGCCACCGCGACCGCGGACTGATCCGTGGCGATGACCCGGACCGACGGATGCCGCGACGCCCACGCCGCGGCCACGACTCCGGTGCCGCAGGCGAAGTCGATCGCGCCGTCGACGGGGTCGGGGAGGTGTGCCAGGAGGAGACGCGTGCCGATGTCGATCGACGCTCCCGCGAAGACGCCGCCGAAGGCGCGCACCTCGATGCCGTCGACGGTCGCGGCCTCCGGCTGCGGGTCGGCGCCGTCGTGCGGACCGCGGGCGACCAGCACGCGCGACTTCTGCCGCGCGTGCGTGACGTCGACGCGCGTGAAGTGCTCGCGCAGCACGTCGTTCATCGTGGGCGTCATGTACTTCAGCCGCCCGCCGGCGAACACCACGACGTCGGGGTGCGCGTGCGCGGCGATGAGCCCGGCGATGTCGTGGAGCGCGCGCAGGGCGCGGGGGAGACGGAGCAGGACGACGCGCGCGTCGCGGACGAGCTCGGCATCCAGGTCGTGGTGCGTGAAGGTTCCGTCGAGCCCGGCGCGGTCGGCGTTGGCGGAGAGGGCCTGCTCACCGGTCAGGGCGTCCTGATGGACCCGGATGCCACGCGCCCCGGCCGCGGCTGCGCCGAGGGTGAGGGCGCCGTACGCGTCGTCGATGACGACGAGTCCGCCGTCGGGGACGTCCGCCCGCGCGGCGGCGGATTCGTCGAGGATCAGGCGGTCGGCGGCATCCACCGCCACCAGATCCGGACCCTCGAGGTCGGGCCAGCGGCGCAGGTCGTCGAGAGAGAAGGGCGCCGAGGCGTCGTGGGCGGCGATTACCGGGTGCCGAAGTGGAAGGGCAGCGCCAGCGACGCGGCGACCAGCAGGATGCCGAGGGCGAAGACCAGTGCGGGGACGGCGGTCGAGAACGACAGACCGAACAGCAGCATGCCGCCGATGAACAGGATGAGCGAGACGATGAACATAGGGGATCCCTTCGGTCGCTCCAGGCTATCGTGCCGCGTCGGGCGTCCGGTGCGCCGCGGCCGGCGTCTCGCGGAGCGCCGCATGCGTCCAGAGCGTGCTGCCGGCGACAGCGGCCGGCATCACGGCGACGGCGCCGAGCGGCACGAGGAAGCACAGCTGCGTCGCCACGCCGAAGCCGAGGGCCCGCGCGCGGTTCTCGCGCAGCACCGCCCGGCGTGCCCGGCGATCCAACCCCCGGGCGGAGAGGGCGCGGGAAGTCAGCTCGTCGGCGAGGAGCCAGCCGGTGAGCAGCACGCCGACGACGAACCCGAGGACCCCGCCGACGAAGGGGATGAGGCCGAGGAGCCACGCGGCGAGCGCCGCGAACGCGCCGCGGACGATGAGGCGCACCGCGTCTCCGGCGGCGCGCCAGAATCCGTAGTCGGCATCCGGGATCCGTCCGGTGGCGGTGAGCTCGGTGGCGCGCCAGATGCGGTCGTAGAACGGCTCGCCGACCGCGAGGGTGACGGCGGTGAACGACACGATCGCGAGGAAGGCGGCCGCCCCGAACGAGGCGACCACGATCGCGGTGCGCAGGACCGTGGCCCACAGCGGGTCCCAGGTATTCGCGAACGGGGTCCAGTCGTCGACGACGTCGCCGAGGAGGACGCCCCAGCCGACGAGCGCCGCGGCGAAGAGGAGCCCGACGAGGAAGCCCGGGATCAGGCCGAGCGCCATCGCGCCGGGGGAGCGGCGCCACTGGCCGAGGCCGCGGAGGAGCATCCGGGCGCCCTGGAGGAACTCGCGCATCCGGGCATTCTCGCAGAGGTCCCGGGGAACGTCGGAGGCCGCTGCCAAGATGTGCGCATGCGCATCCGCACCACTTCGACGCAGCGCACCTACCGGTACGTGCGCCTGACGATCCTCGCGGCGACGCTGCTGTTGGCCGTCGCGATCACGGTGGAGGAGATCACGGGCGGGTCGTTGCCGTCGCTCAGCGCGGCGTACTACACCCCGGCGGGACCGATGTTCGTGGCGGGGCTCTTCGTGGTGGCGGCGGCGTTCGTCGCGCTCTCAGGGCACAGTGTCGAACAGGGGCTGCTGGACGTCGCCGCGGTCCTGGCGCTCGTGATCGCGGTCGTCCCCACGACCGTGGCGGCCGAGGCGTGTGGGGAGGCCGTGCGGTGCGTCCCGCCCGCGGTCCTCCCCGCCGTGCTCAACAACGGCGTGAGCGTGGCATCCGTGGTTCTGGTCGGGGTGGCCGCGGGTGTGGTGCTGTCGATCGTGCAGGGGACGATCTCGCGCGGGGTCGCCCTCACCGCGGCGGCGGTGGGGGTCGTGGTCCTGGGGCTCGGGACGTGGGCGTTCGTCGCACCCGGAGCGTTCCTCCTCTTCGCGCACAACACCGCCGCGGTGGGCTTCTTCCTGCTCATCGGCGCGGTGGCCGCGATCGCGGCGTGGCGGCCGCAACGCGCGCCGGAGCGCTTCCGCCCCGCGTACGCGGCGGTGGCGCTCGGCATCCTGATCGCACTCGTCGGGCTCGCGGCGACGCTCGTGCGGGCGATCGGGGGAGGGGATGTCACGCGTCCCGTGCCCTGGGTGTTCCTGGGGGAGTCGCTGGCGCTCGTGCTGTTCGCGGTCTTCTGGTTGCTTCAGACCGTGGAGCTGTGGAACGAGCCGGATCCGCGGCTTCGCGCCTAGGGAGCGCGAGCCGGGAATATCCTCGGAGCCCCTCCGTTGAACTTGATACGCAGCCACTCAAGTAAGAAACTTGAGTCGACTCCACTCACGTATCACAGGAGACGGAATTGCCCGAAGATGTCACCCCCGGCGCCGGGGACAACGGCGCCCAGTCGTTCGACGAGTTCCTCGCGCGCTACCTCGCCGGTGAGCGGGCGCGCGCCGAGCGTTCGATCGACCTCAGTCGGTTCCTGAGCGCCCGCACGCAAGAGGCGCTCCAGGACGCCGGTCGCTACGCGCTCGCCCGCGGTCAGCACGAGCTCGACGCTCTGCACGTCCTGCACGTGCTCGTCGGGCAGTCGCCCGCGCGCGAAGCCGTCGCTCGACTCGGTGCCGACCCCGCCGCGATCGCCCGCGCCGCCGAGAGCCGTCTGCCGGCCGCCGGTCCCGCCGCCGACGTCGACGGCGCCGTCGTGGCGGGATCGGTCCAGCGCGCGCTGTTCCACGCCTTCCAGGTGGCCCGGGCCGCGGGATCCACGTACGTCGACCCCGACCACCTCTTCTTCGCGCTCGTCCTCGCGCAGGACGCCCCCGCCGGGCAGATCCTGGCGCAGGCC
This sequence comes from Microbacterium sp. IEGM 1404, assembly GCF_030056775.1. Taxonomy (NCBI): domain Bacteria; kingdom Bacillati; phylum Actinomycetota; class Actinomycetes; order Micrococcales; family Microbacteriaceae; genus Microbacterium; species Microbacterium sp. IEGM 1404. Next base: position 267,693 of record NZ_JASHKP010000001.1, read on the forward strand.
GGCGTCACCGCCGAAGCCCTGACCCAGGGCGTGCGCGAGACCGTCGTCGGCGGCGAGCAGACCGCGGCGCCGGAGGAGACGGCATCCACGACCCCCAACCTCGACCGCTTCGGCACCGACCTCACCGCGCTCGCCGCGTCGGGGCGCCTCGACCCGGTCATCGGACGCGCCGACGAGATCGAGCAGACCATCGAGATCCTCAGCCGCCGCACGAAGAACAACCCCGTGCTGATCGGTGAGGCCGGCGTCGGCAAGACCGCCGTCGTCGAGGGGCTCGCCCGTGCCATCGTCGCCGGAGAGGTGCCTGAGCAGCTCCGCGAGACGCGCGTGGTCTCGATCGACCTGGCCGCGATGCTCGCCGGTGCCCGCTACCGCGGCGACTTCGAAGAGCGTCTGACGCAGACGATGGACGAGATCGCTGCGCAGTCCGGCGCTCTCGTCGTCTTCATCGACGAGGTCCACACGATCGTGGGCGCCGGAGCCGGGGGAGAGGGCGCGATGGATGCCGGGAACATCCTGAAGCCGCGCCTGGCGCGCGGCGAGCTCCACCTCATCGGTGCCACGACCCTGAAGGAGTACCGCACGATCGAGAAGGACCCCGCCCTCGAACGGCGCCTCCAGCCCGTGCGCGTCGGCGAGCCGTCGATCACGGATGCCGTCGAGATCCTGCGGGGTCTGCGCTCCGCGTACGAGGAGCACCACGCCGTGACGTACACGGACGCGGCCCTCCGCGCCGCGGTCGAGCTCGGCGACCGCTACCTGCCCGACCGCGTGCTGCCCGACAAGGCCATCGATCTCATCGACCAGGCCGGTGCCCGGCTGCGCCTGCGCCTCGGCGTCACCGTCGACACCACCGCACTGGTGGAGCGTCTGGCGACCCTCGAGGCCGACAAGAACGCCGCCGTCTCGGCCGAGCACTACGAGGAGGCCTCGCGCATCCGCGACGAGATCGCCGCCGTGCAGGAGCGGTTGGCGTCCGCGACGTCCGCCCCGCGCCCCGACGCGGTGGTCGACGAGCCCGATATCGCCGCGGTGATCAGCCGGTCGACCGGCATCCCGGTTTCGCGTCTGACCGCCGGTGAGCGCGGACGTCTCGCCGAGCTCGAGACCGAGCTGCACGCCCGAGTGATCGGACAGGATGCCGCGGTCACCGCGGTCGCCAAGGCCGTGCGCCGCAACCGCACCGGGATGGGCGACGAGAACCGACCGGTCGGGTCGTTCCTGTTCCTCGGACCCACCGGTGTCGGCAAGACCGAACTGGCGAAGGCCCTGGCCGGCTCGCTGTTCGACGACGACGCAGCGGTCATCCGTTTCGACATGAGCGAGTTCGGCGAGCGCCACACCGTGTCGCGCCTCATCGGTGCCCCTCCGGGATACGTCGGCTACGACGAGGCCGGACAGCTCACCGAGCGCGTGCGCCGGAACCCGTACTCCGTCGTGCTGTTCGACGAGATCGAGAAGGCCCACCCCGACGTCTTCACACTGCTGCTGCAGGTGCTCGACGACGGACGCCTGACCGACGGCCAGGGGCGCACGGTCGACTTCCGCAACACCGTCATCGTGATGACGTCGAACCTCGGCAGCGAGTACCTGGCATCCCGTTCGGGAGCCATCGGGTTCACCACGGCCGGACGCGACTTCGCCGACGACGACCTGCGCGACCGGGTCATGGGCAAGCTCCGCGAGGCGATGCGGCCCGAGTTCCTCAACCGCATCGACGACATCGTGATGTTCCGCAAGCTCGAGAAGGCGCAGCTGCGCGACATCGTCCGGCTGCTGCTGGAGCGCACGTCGAAGCGGCTCGCGTCGCGCGAAGTCACCATCGAGGTGACGGATGCCGCCGTCGACCGCCTCGCCGAGGTCGGGTACGAGCCCGAGTACGGCGCGCGGCCGCTGCGCCGGGTCATCCAGCGCGAGATCGACGACCGCATCGCCGACCTGTTCGTCGCCGGCGACTTGGCCGACGGGGGAGCGGTGACCGTGGATGCCACGGCATCCGGCTTCGTCGTGCGGGCCGCCGTGGAGGCGCTCGCGGCGTGAGGCTGGTGTCAGGCCCTCGGAACCCTCGGGTTCCGGGGGCCCTTCCTCGTTTTGGAGCGGCGTGGGAGGTGCACGACTCCGGCGCGCCGCTCCCGCCGGCGCCGTTTCGTCCGGCCTGACGCCGGTGTGCAGGAGGTGTCGCGGATGCCGTGGCGTCCCTCCCGCATGTCGGTGGGGCACGGCAGAGTAGGGGCATGAGTCGTATCGGCACGATCTTCAGCCCCTACCCGCACCCGCCCGAGGAACTGCGCGAGGCCGCGCGGGTCGCCGAGGGCGAGGGGGTGCCCGAGCTGTGGCTGTGGGAGGACTGCTTCCGGTCGTCGGCGTGGGCCGCCGCGACCGCCGCGCTCGCCGTCACCGACCACCTGCGCGTGGGCGTGGGCATCGCGCCGTTCCCGCTGCGCAACGTGGCCGCCTCCGCGATGGAGGTCGCCACGATCGAGCGCATGTTCCCCGGACGGCTGCTGCCCGGCTTCGGCCACGGCGTGCAGGACTGGATGCGGCAGGTCGGGGCGAAGGCCGCCTCGCCGCTGACCCTCATGCAGGAGCAGCTGCCGGCCCTCCGTGGGCTCCTGGCCGGCGACACCGTCAGCGCCGAAGGCCGGTACGTGCGGCTGCGCGACGTGGCGCTCGACTGGCCGCCGGTGGTCGCGCCCCGGGTGTACGCCGCGGCCGAGGGGCCCAAGACGCTGCACCTCGCCGGGGCGGTGGCCGACGGCGTCATCCTCGACAGCCGGCACACGGTCGATGAGATCGCCGAGGCCGTCCGCACCGTCCGCGCCGGATGGGCCGAGGCGGGGCGCGACGGCAGTCCCGACATCGTGGCCTACGTCCTCACCGCGTTCGGGCCGGGTGCGGCCGAGCGCGTCGGCGCCGTGCTGAAAGACCGACCGGATGCCGCCGACCGGGCACTCGCGGGATCCGTCGGCGACGTCGCCGAGGGCGTCGCGCGCTTCCAGGCCGCTGGTGTCGACGACGTCGTCCTGCTGCCGACCGACGACGTCGATCTGCACGTGTTCTTCTCGGCCGTCGGACAGGTCGCCGTCGAGGTGCCCGCCGCCGGGGGCGTCTCGTGAGCCGCGGTGTGGTCTCGATCGGTCTCGCCGGCTCGCTCGGGCCCGACGCCGTCGCCGGGATCGCGCCCGCCGTCGAGGCCGCGGGATTCCACACCCTCTGGATCAACGACACCCCCGACGGCGATGCGCTCGCGGCGCTCGCCGCGGCCGCCCGCGTCACGTCGACGCTCCGCCTGGCCACGGGCGTCGTGCCCGTGGACCGTCGCCCCGCCACCGAGATCGCCGAAGAGGTGGCATCCCTCGCCCTCCCGCTGGACCGGCTCACCCTCGGCATCGGCTCGGGCATGGCGAAGCAGGGTGCCCTCGCCCGCGTGCGCGCGGCGATCGAGGTGCTGCACGGGGCGGGGATCCCGCGGGTTCTCGTCGGCGCACTCGGACCGAAGATGCGCCGTCTCGGTGCCGACGAGGCCGAGGGCGTGCTGCTGAACTGGGTGCCGCCCGCCGAAGCCGCAGCCCAGGCCGAGTCGCTCGGGCCCGGAGCCTACGTCGCGGTGTACGTGCGCACGGCGATCGTCGACGCCGCCCGAGTCAGGCTCGACGCCGAGACCGCGCGGTACGCGTCGTTCCCGAACTACGCCGCGAACTTCGCCCGGATGGGGGTGGATGCCGCCAACACGACGATCCGCGATGTCACCGAGCTTGCGGGGGCGCTCGAGGCGTACACCGCCGCGGTCGACGAGGTGGTGCTGCGGGCCATCGTCCCCGACGACACCGTGGCGGCGTACGTCGATTTCGCGCGGCGGACGGGGCCGACGCAGGCGAGTGCGAGCGTGAGCACATGATCCCCTCGCTGCCCGGTCTCCCGTCGCTGCACTGGACGGGTGCCGACGGTGAGGCGTCCGTCGACGCCGCGTCCGGCGCTCTCACGCTGCGGGCGGCTCGCGGCGTCGACTGGACCAATGACTCCACCGGAGGTCCGTGGCAGCACGCCGCGACGGCGCTCGCCTTCCCCGCTCCGGAGGGGGACTTCGTCCTCTCCGCGCGGGTGCGCGTCCTCGGCGCGCGCTCGACGTTCGATGCGGGAGCGCTCGCGCTGTGGTCTGGTGCCGATCGTTGGGCGAAGCTCTGCAACGAGAACTCCCCGCAGGGGGAGCCGATGGTCGTCAGTGTCGTGACCAACGGCTTCTCCGACGATGCGAACGGCCCCCTCATCCCCGGGGATGCCGTGTTCCTCCGGATCGCTCGCGTGGGCGCCGCCTACGCGTTCCACTTCTCGGTCGACGGAGCAGCCTGGCTCTTCGTTCGACTGTTCCGCCTGGACGCCGACCCGTCGAGCATCTCGCTGGGATTTCTCGCCCAGGCGCCGATGGGCGACGATGCGACGGCGGTATTCGACGGCATCGACTTCGCGCGTCGATCGCTGACCGACCTTCGCGATCTCACGTGAGCCCGACCGCACGCCGAACCGCGCCGGTGGCAGACTGACCGGATGCCACGACGTCGAGGTGTCCCCGTCCGTTCCGTCGCGCGCGGTGCGCTGGCCGCCCTGCTCATCGCCGCGGGAGTCAGCCACGTGACCTGGGGGCGTCGCGGATATCGCATCGTCGTCCCGGACTGGGCGACGCGGGTGCTGCACACCGACAAGGACGCGATCGTGGTGGCATCCGGGGCGGCCGAGGTGCTGCTCGGCGTCGGACTGGTCGCCCTGCCCCGGGAACGTCGGCGCATCGGTGCCGCGGTCGCGGCGTTTTTCGTCGCCGTGTTCCCCGGCAACGTGCACCAGTGGCGCACCGGTCGTTCGGCGCCGGGCCTGAGCACCGACCGGGCGCGCTTCGTGCGACTGTTCCTGCAGGTGCCGCTCATCGCCTGGGCGTGGTGGTCGACGCGCGAGTGACCCCGGGCGTCGCGGGTTTGGGGCGTGATCCGCGCTTTGGGGCGGGGTATACCGCGCCCCAAAGCGCGAAGTGCGCCCCAAACGGTCGCTGACCGAGCGGCGACCCGCTACGCGGCGTCGCCGAGCTCCAGGATGCCGCGGTCGAAGGCGGCGCGGGCGAGCACCTTGTAGCCGTGGTCGGGGAAGAACACCGTGAGTCGGTCGGCCTCGACAGCCATCACCGTGCCCGATCCCCACTCGTGGTGGTCGACGGTGGAGTCGACCCGGAGCTCGTCCGGCTCGGCGTCCGCGGCCGGGACGGGCGCCGCGTCGACGACGTCGCACCGATCGCATGTGCGGCAGTGCTCGGCCGCCTCGACGCCGAAGTACTCCAGCAGGGCACGCCGGCGGCAGCGGACGGTCTCCGCGTACCCGCGCATGATCTCAATGCGCGAGGCGCGGATGCGTTCCTCGGACGCGTCGCGTTCCCGCACGGCGGCCACGGCGTCCCCCGCGGAGGCGGTGGAGGTCGGGGAGATCCCGTCGGGACCGGACTCCGCCAGTCCGCTCGCGACGAGCTGCGTGAGGACGCGGCCGATCGCACGGGTCGAGCGACCGCTCTGCTCGGCGACGTCCTTCGCCCGCAGGGGGATCGCGCTTCGACGGAGCACGTCCCACACCCCGGCGATGTCGGAGCGGCGGCTGTGTCCCCCCGCGAAGAACGACCGCAGCGAGAAGTCTTCGGCGCGGTAGTGCAGCACGGCGCGCGCCGGCTGTCCGTCCCGAGCGGCGCGACCGATCTCCTGGGCGTAGGAGTCGAGCGACTCGGTGACATCGGCGTGCACGACGCACCGGACGTCGGCCTTGTCGACGCCCATCCCGAACGCGGAGGTCGCCACGACGACGTCCAGCTCGCCCGCGCTCCACGCCGCGTGCACCTCGTCGCGCCGCTTCTGCGCCATCCCCCCGTGGTACGGCGCGGCGCGACGCCCGCGGGAAACGAGTTCGTCGGCGTACGCGTCGGTCTCCTTGCGGGTCGCGACGTAGAGGAGCGTGGGGCCCTCGGCATCCATGACCTCGTCGAGGACCGCACGACGCTTGTCGGCGTCGTGCTCGTGTCGGCGAACCGACAGGTGGATCTCCGGGCGATCCATGCCGCGCACCTCGAGATGCGGCTCGCGCATGCCCAGGCTCGCGACGATGTCGTCACGGACCGGACCGGATGCCGTCGCCGTCAGCGCCAGGACGGGAGGGTGGCCGAGGGCCTCGACGGCGTCTCCGATACGGGCGTACTCGGGGCGGAAGTCGAACCCCCAGGCCGACACGCAGTGCGCTTCGTCGACGACGATCAGGCGCACGTCGCAGCGCTTCAGACGGTCGAAGACGTCCGGGTTGGCGAGCTGCTCCGGCGCGAGGAACGCGTATACGGGCTCGCCGCTCTCGATCGCGGCCCAGGCCGCTCCCCGTCCGCGCGCTCCCGTACGCGAGTTCAGCGCGACGGCGGCGGGGGCGTCGGGCGCCGCGTCGATCGACGCGATCTGGTCGCGTTGGAGGGCGAGCAACGGCGAGATGACGACCGTGACGCCGCCGAGTTCGCATCCCGCGATCTGGTAGACCGCGGATTTCCCCGCGCCGGTGGGGAAGACGACGAGGGTGTCGCGACCGCCGACGACGGCGTCGATCGCCTCGGCCTGTCCCGGCAGCAGCGCGTCCCACCCGAAGGCCTCGCGGGCTGTGCGGGCGGACTGTTCGGCGGTGGCGGGAGCGTTCACGGGACCTCGTTCCTGGGGGAGGAGACCAGCACACGCCACGGCTCCGTCGCCTTCGTGGGGGTTGCGGAGCGACGCGGGGTGTGATCCGCGGGGAGGGGTCGCCGTGATCGCCTCGGTGGCAGCCGGACGCGTTGCGCGCAAGCCGACCGGGAATGTCGGAGGGGGATGCCAGGATGCCCCCATGCTCCTCGGTGAACTGCAGGCCGCGCTGGCGACCGTGGCCGCCACCCGTTCGCGGCTCGTCAAGGTCGACGCCCTCGCCCACCTGCTCCGCGGGCTGGCGCCGGACGAGATCCTGCCCGCGATCGGATTGCTGACCGCAGCACCACGACAGGGCCGCCTCGGCATCGGCTGGCGCACGCTGGTCGCGCGGGACGGCGACCACGCGGAGACCTCCGAGCTCACCGTCGCCGACGTCGACGCGGCGTTCTCGCGGCTGGCCGCGATCTCCGGCAGCGGTTCCGCGGCGGCGCGCATCGCGGTCCTCGACGACCTGTCGCGCGGGGCGACCCCCGACGAGTGGGATCTCCTGGTGCGCGTCATGACCGGCGAGCTGCGGACGGGCGCGCTCGAGGGCGTGCTCCTCGACGCGGTGGCCCGGGCGGCCGACCGCGACGGCGCGGTCGTCCGCCGCGCGGCGATGCTGTCGGGCGACCTCGGCGCGACGGCGGAGGTGGCGCTCACCGGATCGGCGGATGAGCTGGCATCCGTGGGACTCGTCGTGGGTCGCGGCGTTCAGCCGATGCTCGCCTCCACGGCGACGTCGGTGCAGGAGGCGCTGGCGGTCGCCGGTCTCGCCTCGGTCGAGTACAAGCTCGACGGGGCGCGGGTGCAGGTGCATCGTCACGGGGACGACGTGCGCGTGTTCACGCGGACTCTGGCCGACGTCACGCACCGGGTGCCCGAGATCGTCGAGGTCGTGCGGGCTCTCCCCGTGACCGACGTCATTCTCGACGGCGAGACGCTGTCGCTCGACGACGACGGCGCGCCGCGGCCGTTCCAAGACACGATGGCGAGATTCGGGGCAGAGACCGCCCGCGAGATCGCGCTCCGGCCGTGGTTCTTCGACCTCCTCCACCTCGACGGTCGCGATCTGATCGACGAGCCGCTGTCGGAGCGACGGGCCGAGCTCGAACGGATCGCCCCCGACCTGCGGATCCCCTCGATCGTCACCGAGGATCCGGATGCCGCCGACGCCTTCTCCCGGGCGGCGCTGCGGGAGGGTCACGAGGGCGTCATGGTCAAGGGCGTCGACGCGCCGTATACGGCGGGGCGCCGGGGCAAGAGCTGGCTGAAGGTCAAGCCCGTGCACACCTTCGACCTCGTCGTGCTCGGCGTCGAGCGTGGGTCGGGGCGCCGCTCGGGCTGGCTCTCGAACCTGCACCTCGGAGCGCTCGACCCCCGCGGAGTGTTCGGCGAGCCCGGCGGCTTCGTGATGGTCGGCAAGACCTTCAAGGGACTCACCGACGAACTGCTGGGCTGGCAGACCGCGCATTTCGCCGAGCGCGAGATCGGTGTGGTGCCCGGTGGCATCCGGGTGACTCCCGACACGGTGGTCGAGATCGCGATCGACGGCGTGCAGCGGTCGACTCGATATCCCGGCGGGGTCGCCCTGCGCTTCGCCCGCGTGAAGGGCTACCGCCCCGACAAGCCGGTGGCGGAGGCCGACACGATCGATACGCTCCGATCGCTCCTTCCGGGCGCGACCGGCTCGCCCGCGTCAGACCCGGAAGACACCCCGTCCGGACTCGGAGCCGAGACCGACGGCGAACCCGCGGAAGGATGACCCGATGAGCCGTGTGCCGTGGTTGGACGGAGAGCTCGAGTACCGCAGCTTCGGAACCCCCGGAGCACCCCGGGCGGTCGTGGTGCTGCGCACCGGTGACGTGTCGACCATCGACCCCGATGTGCGCGTGACATCGGGTTTCGATGTGCGGATCGTCGCCGTGGGTCTGGACGCCCCCGAACTGGAGGATCCGCCCGCGTTCGGCGGTCAGACGCCGGCCGGGCTCACGCTCGACGCCCTGCGGGGGCTGCTCGAGCGCGAGATCCCCGGGACGGCGGTCGGGCTCGTCGGCGAACGGTCGGCCGGTCCGATCGCGCTGCACCTCGCCGCGGTGATGGGTGCCGTCGTCGACCGGCTCGCGATCGTCGGCGTGGAGAGCCCGACCGATCCTCTGAGCCGTGACCTGCACACGCCTCTGCTCGACGACGTCGTCGCCGACACGCTCGTGGTGGTCGGCGGGGACGGTCCGGCGGGCGTGCACGACGCCGAGTGGTACTCGCGGCGCATCCCGTCGGCGCGGGTCGAGGTGATCGACGCCGACGAGCTCGACACCATCAACGGCCACATCACCCTGTCGGCGGTGTGGGCGAGCGTCCTCGCGCACGTGGCACCGGGGGCGGAGCGCCGCTGACCGTCGCCACGGCCGGCCGAACGCACCGGGCGCTCGCCGCGTACGCCGTCAGGCCGCGCGGGTGACCGCGCGCACCTGCACGATGTTGGAATCCTCGTCGACTTCGACCTGGTCGGTCTGAGCCTTCAGGAAGTCCGAGAAGCTGCGGAATCCCAGGGCCTTCTCGCTGAACGACGGGTCGAGGCGCTTCATGAGGTCCTTGACCGCCGAGGCGTGCAGCCACTCGCCGTCCGCGCGTTCGCCCTCGAGCTGCATCGCGCGCTCGAGCAGGTTGACCGCCGGGTCCTGCGACCGCTTGCGGGCGCGGGGCCGCGAGGGGGCGGCATCCTTCTTGGTGTCTGCCAGCTTCGGGATGCCGGGCAGCCCGTCGTAGTTGTCGAACCGGTCGCACGCGGAGGCGAGCGACTTCGCCGTCGAGCCCGCGACCCCCACGCCGACGACGTAACGCCCGAGACGCTTGCACCGCTGCGCGAGGGGGACGTAATCGCTGTCGCCGGCGACGATGACCACGTGCGACAGGTCGGGGAGGCGGAACATGTCTTCGACGGCATCCACCGCGAGTCGGATGTCGGCGCCGTTCTTGGCGTATGCCGCTGCGGGAAACAACTGCACGAGGTCGACCGCGCGGGCGACCAGCTGCGAGCGGTATTCGGCGTTCACCGGGGCCGACCAGTCGGCGTACGCGCGGGTCAGCACGAGTGTGCCGAAGGAGGCGGCGTAATCGATGATCGCTCCGACGTCGATCGTCGCCTTCGTCAGTCGCTCGGCGATCTCGGGCTCGATCGGGTTCTCGGCGATCTTCTGCCGATCGCGCGAGTACGCGTTGCGTCCGTGGACGCGGTCGTACCAGGACATGACGATGTTGTCGAAATCGAGGTAGACGGCGACACGGGCGTTCTGAGGATCCGGCATGCGTCCAGTCTCTCCCGCGAGGCGGGGCGACGGGTAGCCCGCTCAGCGTCCGCCGGGGTAGACCACACCGATCTGTCGGCGGACCTCGTCGAGCACACCCATGATCGCGACCGTCTCGTCGATCGGCTGGACATCGCTCGAGGTCGCGCCCTCGGCGACGAGACGCTCGGCGGCCAGCGCCTGGAACTGCATGCCGCGACCGTCGACGCCGCCGTCGAACTCCTCGATGACCGTGCCGTCGGGGCCGACGACGCGGAACGTCGTGGGCGTGTACCAGACGCGGTCGATCTCGATCCGGGCCTCGGTGCCGACGATCTGCGCCACGTTCGCGCCCGCGCCGCGCGACGACGACACCGTGGTGGAGATCGCGCCGCCGGGATGCACGAACACCGTGGCGACCTCGGCGTCGCTGCCGGCATCCGAGATCCGGGCGAAGGCGGTGATGCGCTCGGGGAGGCCCAGCACGTCCACCGCGAACGAGACCGGGTAGATGCCGAGATCGAGGAGGGCGCCGCCCCCGAGCTCGAGGGCGTTGAGTCGGTGCTGCGGGTCGGTGGAGATCTTCTGGGTGTGGTCGGCCGAGACCACGCGGACCTCGCCCAGCGTTCCGGCGGCGAGGATCTCGCGGATGCGGACCATGTGGGGCAGGTACCGCGTCCACATCGCCTCCATCGCGAGGAGGCCCTTCTCGGCGGCGCGATCGCGGATGCGGCCGGCCTCCGCCTCGTTGAGCGTGAACGGCTTCTCGACCAGGACGTGCTTGCCGTGATCGAGGGCGAGCAGCGCATTCTCGACGTGGGCGGGGTGCGGGGTGGCGATGTAGACGATGTCGACCTCGGGATCGGCGACGAGTTCCTCGTACGAGCCGTGCGCGTGCGGGATGCCGTACTGCGCGGCGAACGCCCGCGCGCTGTCGATCGATCGGGAACCGACGGCGGCGACGTCGAGACCCGCGGTGCGGAGGTCGGAGGTGAAGGCGTGCGCGATGCCGCCCGTAGCGAGGATGCCCCAGTGCAGTCCGGTCATGGGACCACCGTATCGGCGCCCGAGGGGTGCCGGTCGACGACGGACGCCGCGCGAACCGTGAGGGACGGATGCCGTCCGCGTAGGCTCGCGTCATGACGCCCGTCGAGCGCTTCCGCGAGCTGTTGGCCATCCCGACCGTGTCGTACGTCGACCCGACGCGCACGGACACCGCGCGGTTCGACGAGTTCCACGCCGCGCTCGAGCGTCTGTATCCGCTCGTCCACGCGCACCTGGAGCGGGAGATCGTGGCGGGCCACGCGCTGCTCTACCGGTGGCGGGGCGCGTCGAGCCTCGACCCGCTGCTGCTCCTGGCGCACCAGGACGTCGTCGATACGGCCGGCCAGCCCTGGACGCGCGACCCCTTCGGTGCCGTCGTCGAGGGGGAGGGGGAGGATGCCACGCTCTACGCCCGCGGCGCGATCGACGACAAGGGCGCCCTGGTGGCGATCCTGGAGGCGGTCGAGCAGGCCCTGACCGAGGGGGTGGTGCCGCACGCCGATGTCTGGCTGGCGTTCGGGCACGACGAGGAGACCCTCGGCGAGGGTGCCCGGGCGATCGCGGCGCTGCTCGCCGAGCGCGGCGTCCGGCCGGCGCTGGTGCTCGACGAAGGCGGAGCCGTGGTGGAGGGGGCGCTGCCGGGCGTCGGCGCGCCGACCGCGATGATCGGCGTCGCCGAGCGCGGCAGTGCGACCTTCGAGCTCATCGCGCGCGAGGCGGGCGGCCACGCCTCGACGCCGCCGTCGTTCCCCGCCACGGCCCGACTGGCGCGCGCCATCGACCGGGTCCGTCGGCGCCCGTTCCCGCGCCGGCTCGTCCCGCCGGTGCGCGCGATGCTCGCCAGCGCCGCGGCCCACGCGCCGGAACCGGTGCGCACCGTGTTCCGTCGCACGGCGGTGACCGCACCGGTGCTGACCGCGGCGTTCGCCCTGCTCGGCCCCGAGACGAACGCCCTCGTTCGCACGACCGCCGTGGTCACGCGGCTCGAGGGCTCGGCGGGCGACAACGTCCTGGCGACGACGGCGCGCGCGACGGTGAACGTCCGACTGCTCACGGGCGAGACGATCTCGGATGCCGCGATCCATCTGCGCCGCGCCATTGACGATCCGCTCATCGACATCGAGCTGCGGCACGGCAGCGATCCGTCTCCCGTGTCGCCGTGGCAGGGGACGGCGTGGCGGCGCCTGGCAGTGGCCGTGGCGGAGACCCTCGGCGACGACGTGATCCCCCTGCCCTATCTGCAGCTCGGCGCGAGCGACAGCCGGTTCTACACCGGGCTCACCGACCACGTCTACCGGTTCACCCCGTTCCACCTCACGCGCGCGGAGCGCGACGCGCTGCACGCCCCCGACGAGCGGATCCGCGTCGAGGTGTGGCTGCGGGGCATCGGCTTCTACCGCGCCCTCCTGGCATCCTGAGTCGGCGTTTCCGGCACCGCGCGCTCAGGTCCCGGCGCGGGTCGACCCCGCGACCGCGACCCCGGGCGCGCGTCGGTTATCCTCGTGTGACCGGTCACGACACGATCGGCGACGCAAAGAAGCGAGATCGATGAGCGAGACCGACATCCCGGATGCCGCGGCCAGGGCGCCGAGCATCCGCGACGTGGCCCGGCTCGCCGGAGTGTCGTACCAGACCGTCTCGCGCGTGATCAACAACAGTCCGCAGCTGCGTCCCGAGACGGCGGCCCGCGTCCGCGAGGCGATCGCCGAGCTGAAGTTCGTTCCCAACCAGGCCGCGCGGGCGCTCGCGACCAGCCGGACGCGCCTCATCGGGGTTCTGGGGCCGCGCGCCACGACGCACGGCACGTCGGCGATGGTGCTGGCCGTGGAGTCGGCGGCACGGCGGGCCGGGTACCGTCTGACGGTCACGAACCTCGGCACGAGCGCGCCCGACGACGTCCGCGCCTCGATCGATCACCTCATGCAGCAGTCGATCGAGGGTCTCATCGCCGTCGCGCCCCAGACGCGCGTGGTTCCCATCCTGGACGAGATGCAGCTCCCCGTCCCGGTGCGGATCGTCTCGTCCACGGGGCCGTCCACCCCGACCGCGACCTTCAACGATCAGATCGCCGGGGCCCGCGCGGCCGTGCGCCATCTCGTCGACCTCGGGCACACCCGCATCCTGCACATCGCCGGGCCCCGCGACTGGATCGAGGCCGACCACCGCATGCGCGGATACCTCGCCGAGATGGACGCGCAGGACCTCGCGCCGCGACCGCCGGTGCTGGGGGACTGGACCGCCCAGTTCGGATACGAGGCCGGGCTCGAGCTCCTGCGCACCGAGGATGCCACGGCGGTCTTCGCCGGCAACGACCACATGGCGCTGGGGTTCATGCACGCCGTCCGCGCGATCGGCAGATCCGTCCCCGAGGACGTGTCGGTGGTCGGATTCGACGACGTCCCGGAGGCGGCGCACCTGTGGCCGCCGCTGACGACCGTACGCCAGGACTTCGCCGGCATCGGGCAGCGCGCCGTCTGGGATCTGCTCACTGACCTGGGCGTCTCTCATGACGACCAGGCGATGCCGGAGCCCGATCACCTGCGGCTCATCGTGCGCTCGTCGACCGCACCGCCCAGCCGCTGACACGTCACGGTTTGGCAACGGCTGGTCGCCGAACGCAGGGGGACTTGACAGCGGGCGAGATGCGCGGGGTAGCATCACACACACAATGTGAACGGTCACATGACCGCCACACCACGCCGACGGGACTCGCTGCGGAGCGACTCCGTCGAGACGAAGACGTTTCGAACGACGCGTAGCCGCGCGCCGCCGACCGGCCTCGTTTCGCCCCGTCGGACGCGTGTCGGCGTGCCGTCCGCGCTGAAGCGGTGGGCTCCGTGCGGAGAGACCGTGACATCCAACCCAACGAAGGGAACCAGAGTGAAGAAGCACAGCATGCTCAAGGCGGTCGCGGGAGCGGGCGTCCTCGCGCTCGGCATCGGCCTCGCGGGCTGCGCGGGCGACCGCACCGGCAGCGGCGGCGGCGACGCCCAGGAGGCGGGCGGCATCATCGGTGTCGCGATGCCCACCCAGCAGTCGGAGCGGTGGATCGCCGACGGCAACAACGTCAAGTCGCAGCTCGAGGAGCTCGGCTACCAGGTCGACCTGCAGTACGCCAACGACGACATCCCCACCCAGGTCTCGCAGATCGAGAACATGATCACCTCGGGCGCCAAGGCCCTGATCATCGCCTCCATCGACGGCACCACCCTCACCGACGTGCTGCAGCAGGCCGCCGACGCGAAGATCCCGGTCATCGCGTACGACCGCCTCATCAACGGCACCAAGAACGTCGACTACTACACGACGTTCGACAACTACAAGGTCGGCGTCCAGCAGGCCACGTCGCTCCTCACGGGCCTCGGCGTCCTCGACGCCTCGGGCAAGGACACGGGCGCTGCCGGTCCGTTCAACGTCGAGCTGTTCGCCGGAAGCCCCGACGACAACAACGCGACGTTCTTCTGGAAGGGCGCCATCGACACCCTCCAGCCGTACCTGGACAAGGGCACGCTCGTCGTCCCGTCCGGCCAGACCGAGTTCGGCCAGGCCGCGATCCTGCGCTGGCTGCCCGAGACGGCGCAGAAGCGCATGGAGAACATCCTCACCGTCATCGGCGGCACGAAGCTCCAGGGTGTGCTCTCGCCCTACGACGGTCTGTCGATCGGCATCATCTCGGCCCTCACCTCGGGCGGCTACTCCGCCGACGCCCTGCCGGTCATCACCGGTCAGGACGCCGAGGTCGGCTCGATCAAGTCGATCATCGCGGGTGAGCAGTACTCGACGATCTTCAAGGACACGCGCGAGCTCGCCAAGCAGGCCGTGACCATGGTCGACGACATCCGCAAGGGCACCGAGCCCCAGGTCAACGACACCGAGACGTACGACAACGGCGAGAAGGTCGTTCCCTCGTACCTGCTCGAGTCGACGATCGTCACGAAGGACAACTACGAGAAGGTCCTCGTCGACAGCGGCTACTACACCGCCGACGACCTGAAGTGATCCCCGCGGGAGGGCCTCGGCCCTCCCGCCCCGCCTCCGCCGCGACCCCCTCACCGGGTCGCGGCGGAGGCCCCTGTTCCCACATCCCCACCGGCCTGCGAGCCGGTCCTGCAAGGAGGACCTCGTGAGCACCATCCTCGAGATGCGCTCGATCACCAAGGAATTCCCCGGCGTCATCGCCCTGGCGGACGTGTCACTGACCGTCGAGCGCGGAACCGTGCACGCCATCTGCGGCGAGAACGGCGCGGGGAAGTCCACCCTCATGAAGGTGCTCAGCGGTGTCTACCCCGCGGGCGACTATCGCGGCGAGATCGTCTTCGACGGCAAGACCGTGGAATTCAAGGACATCCGCGACAGCGAAGCGGCCGGGATCGTCATCATCCACCAGGAGCTGGCCCTCAGCCCCTACCTCTCGATCGCGGAGAACATCTTCCTCGGCAACGAGATCACCCATCGCGGACTCATCGACTGGGATGCCACGAACAAGGAAGCCGCCAAGCTCCTCGCGCGGGTGGGCCTGGGCGACAGCCCCGACGTGCCCGTGAACGAGATCGGCGTCGGCAAGCAGCAGCTGGTCGAGATCGCCAAGGCGCTCTCGAAGGACGTCAAGCTCCTGATCCTCGACGAACCCACCGCCGCCCTGAACGACGACGACTCCGAGCACCTGCTCGACCTGATCCGGCACCTGAAGGGTCAGGGGATCACGTCGATCATCATCAGCCACAAGCTCAACGAGATCCGCGCGATCGCCGACGAGGTCACGATCATCCGCGACGGTCGCACGATCGAGACGCTGGACGTCGCCACGGGCGGGACGAGCGAGGACCGCATCATCCGCGGGATGGTCGGTCGCGAGCTCGAGAACCGTTACCCCGACCGCGACGTCGAGATCGGCGACGAGGTCCTGCGCATCGCCGACTGGACCGTGCATCACCCCACGGATGCCAGCCGCGTCGTCATCCACGAGGCGAACCTGACCGTGCGCGCCGGCGAGGTCGTCGGCATCGCCGGGCTCATGGGCGCCGGGCGCACCGAGCTGGCGATGAGCGTCTTCGGCAAGAGCTTCGGCTCGCGCATCTCGGGCGAGGTCTTCATCCGCGGCCAGAAGGCCGACACCTCCACGGTGCCCGCCGCGATCCGCAGCGGCCTCGCGTACGTCACCGAGGACCGCAAGGGCGCCGGGCTCAACCTGATCGACACGATCAAGCGGAACATCTCCCTCGCCGGCATGCGCAAGCTCGCCAAGAACGGCTGGGTCGACGGCGACGAGGAGTACCTCGTGGCCAACCGGTACCGCAAGTCGATGAACATCAAGGCCCCGACGGTCGACGTCGTGGTCGGGAAGCTCTCGGGCGGCAACCAGCAGAAGGTCGTCCTGTCGCAGTGGCTGTACTCCGACCCGGAGGTGCTGATCCTCGACGAGCCGACCCGCGGCATCGACGTGGGCGCCAAGTACGAGATCTACACGATCATCAATTCCCTCGCGGCCCAGGGCAAGGGGGTGCTCGTGATCTCGTCGGAGCTTCCCGAGCTGCTCGGCATCTGCGACCGCATCTACACCCTCAGCGAAGGCCACATCACCGGCCAGCTGCCCATCGAGGAGGCCACACCCGAGGCCCTGATGGTGCTCATGACGAAGGAGAAGGAAGCCGACCATGTCAGCGCTTAACAACACCGCGACCGAGACCGGTCCGGCGACGCCGAAGGGCCCCGTCGGCGGTGGTGCCGGGGGAGCCGCCGGCCTCGTGCAGTTCTTCACCTCGCGTCTGCGCGAGATCGGCATCTTCATCGCGCTGATCGTGATCGTGCTGCTGTTCCAGGCCCTCACCGGCGGGCGTCTGCTCACCGCGGGCAACGTGTCGAACATCATCGTCCAGAACAGCTACATCCTGATCCTCGCGATCGGCATGGTGATGATCATCATCGCCGGCCACATCGATCTGTCGGTCGGTTCGGTCGCCGCCTTCGTGGGTGCCGTATCGGGCGTCCTCATCGTCCAGTGGGGTCTGCCCTGGTGGCTCGGCATCCTGCTCTCGCTCGTACTCGGCGCGGTGGTCGGGATGTGGCAGGGCTTCTGGGTGGCGTACGTCGGCATCCCGGCGTTCATCGTGACCCTGGCCGGCATGCTGCTGTTCCGCGGCCTCACGCAGATGACGCTCGGCAACACCCAGATCACGCCGTTCCCCACCGAGTACCGTCAGCTCGGCGGTGGCTACCTCTTCCCGGACCTGTTCCCCGCGGCCACCTCGCCCGCGGAGTGGATCACCGTCGCCCTCGGCGCGCTGACCCTCGTCCTCTTCGTCTTCTCGCAGGTGCGGCAGCGGGCCAAGCGCGCGGCCCTGGAACTGCAGAACGAGCCGATGGCGGCGTTCCTGGTGAAGGTCATCGGCGGCGGCGCGCTCATCGCCTACCTGACCTACCTCCTGGGTGTAGCCCCGGGTTCGCGCGGCACGCCGATCGTGCTCGTCGTGCTGGCGATCCTCATCATCGGGTACTCGACGGTCATGAGCCGCAGCGTCTTCGGCCGCCACATCTACGCGATCGGCGGCAACCGCACGGCCGCGAAGCTGTCGGGCATCAACACCCGCCGCGTCGACTTCCTGCTGTTCGTGAACATGGGCGTGCTCGCGGCCCTCGCCGGCATCGTGTTCACCGGTCGACTCAACTCGGCGGGTCCGGGCGCCGGAAACCTGTTCGAACTGGATGCCATCGCCGCCTCCTTCATCGGTGGCGCCGCCGTCCAGGGTGGCGTCGGCCGCGTGGTCGGTGCCATCGCCGGTGGTCTGGTCATGGGTGTGCTCAACAACGGCATGTCGCTCATGGGCATCTCGACCGACGTCCAGCAGTTCATCAAGGGCCTCGTGCTGCTTCTGGCCGTCGCCTTCGACGTGTGGAACAAGAACCGCACCCGCGGTTGATCCACGTCTGACGAACGGGCCCCCTCACCATCGGCGAGGGGGCCCGTTCGTCATATCCAGCGCGATGTCGCGCTCATCCGCCCTCGGCGCAGCAGCGCGGTGAGTCCGAAGCGGCGCGCGGCCCCGGGCCAGATGAGCACGATCGCCGACAGCGCGGCCATCACGGGGTACTCCGTGATGAGCTGATCGGACGACCAGTACAGCAGGAGGGTCGCCAGGGACGCCGCCCCAGCCGGCAGGGTGAGCACCCCCGCCACCAGAGCGGCGCCGAGCGCCAACTCCAGCAGGGGGATGACCACACCGAACAGACCGGCGAGAGGTCCCAGGACGTCGCCGGCGAACAGGGCGAAGTAGCCGGGGACGCGGGAGTTCGGCCCCGCGGCGGCCGCGACGAGGCCGATGTCCGCCGCTCCGAATCCGGCACGGACTTTCGTCGTGCCCTCCCACAGCCACAGCGCGCCGAGCACCACGCGTGCCACCGTGGCGACCACCGCCCCGACGCTCCGCGGCGCGCGGCGGGTCATCGCGTCAGCGCGGCCGCACCGAAGACGGCCTTCGCCTTGTCGCAGTGCACGACGAGGTCGGTGTAGTCGTCGGCCGAGACGCCGGCGGGCAGTGTGAACGTCTGCGCGGCTTCGGTGGACACGGCCGCGATGCGCACCCCGGCGCTCACGGCCTGCTCGTCGGTGCCGTTGGCGAGATAGAAGTGCAGATCGGGGCCTTCCTCGGTGGCGAAGCCCGCGAGGGTGACGGTGTCGCCGGTGATGGTGACGGTGCCCGACACCGCCTTCCCACCCTCCCCGGCGAAGGTGCCCTGGAGCACCGTGGATGCCATGGCATCGGACGTCACCGCGGAGCTCGACGTCGTCGTGTCGGCGGGCGTCGCGCTCCCCGCGGAGGAGCAGCCGGCGAGGGCGAGGCCGAGAGCGAGTACGGGGACGGCGAGGAGGGTGGGGGTGCGGCGCATGAGGGGTGTCCTTCGGTCGAGCGGGCGGGGATCGCCCGGGGTGCCACGACGCAATCACGTCGTCCGTCGCCGCAGAGCGGTTCTTTCGCTTCCGTAAGGAATGCCGCGCACGGTCCGGACGGGGGGAATGCGGCGCGTACGGTGATCCCATGTCCGGTAGGCCCCGCGTCGTCCTCGTCGAAGACGACACCACCGTCGCCGCGGTCGTCGCGCAATATCTGCGCGCCGACGACTACGACGTCGTCGTCCACACCGACGGCGCCGCGGCGGCCGAGGCCTTGCGCACGGGGCTGCCCGACGTCCTCGTCGTGGATCGCATGCTTCCCGGGGTCTCCGGCGACGAGCTGTGCGCGCTCGTCCGGGCGCGGTCGGACATCCCCGTCCTCATGCTCACCGCGCGGGGGTCGGTCGAGGAGCGCATCGAGGGGCTCGAGACGGGCGCCGACGACTACCTCACCAAGCCGTTCGCGATGCGCGAGCTGCAGTTGCGGGTGCGGGCGCTGCTGCGACGGCGGCTTCCGTCGGACTCCAGTGCCGTCTTCACGACGGGTCCGTTCCGGGTCGACCCGGTCCGACGGCGCGTGTGGAGCGACGGCCGCGAAGTCGTGCTCACCGCACGCGAGTACGACCTGCTGGTCCACTTCGCCCGCAGGGCCGGGGAGGCGGTCACCCGCGACGACCTCCTGCGCGAGGTGTGGGGGTGGACGTTCGGCGACGCGGCGACGGTGACGGTCCACGTGCGACGCCTTCGCGAGAAGATCGAGCCCGATCCCCGCTTCCCCCGATACCTGCGCACCGTGTGGGGCGCGGGCTACCGTTTCGTTCCCGAGGGAGATGTCCGTGCTGTCGACTGACGACCTGGTGCTCATCGTGACGACGACCCTCGTGTGCACGCTCGTCGTGATCGGCGGTGGTGTCGGGCTGCTGCGCGTGACGCGCGGGGCACCGATCCTCGTGAAGCTCACCATCGTGCTCGTCGCCGCGGTCGCCGCCGTCGTCGTCTCCACCGTCGCCGCCGCCGGAGAGATGTTCCTCGGCTCGCACGAGCTGATCGTGGTGATCTGGATCGTCGGGGTCTCGGCCGTGGTGAGCACGGCCTCCGCCTGGTTCGTGCTGCATCGCACGGTGCGCCAGGCGACGGCCGGACTGGTGTCGTCGGCCCGGCAGATCGCGGTGGGGGGTGTCGTGGCACCGCTCGCCTCGGGCTGGCAGGAGTTCGACCGGGTCGCGATCGAACTCGCCGACACCGCCGAGAAGCTGTCCGCGGCGCGGGCGGAGGTGGAGCGGCTGGAGTCGGCGCGGCGACAGTTCTTCGCGTGGATCTCGCACGATCTGCGAACGCCGTTGTCCGGCATCCGGGCGCTGGCCGAGGCGCTCGAGGACGGGATGGCGCCGGATCCGGGCGAGTACGTCACGCTCATCCGGACCAAGGTCGACACGGTCGACCGCATGGTGGACGACCTGTTCGAACTGTCCAAGATCGACGGGGGGACTCTCGCCCTTCATCCGCAGACGGTGTCACTGTTGGACCTCGTGTCCGACGCGGTCATCGACGTCAGCGCGGACGCGGCCGCACGCGGGGTGCGCATCACCCATGACGGCATCGAGGGATGCCAGCTCCGGGCCGATCCGCGAGAACTCACCCGTGCGATCTCCAACGTGCTCAGCAACGGTGTCCGTCACGCACCGGAGGGGAGCGTCGTGACGGTGTCGGCGACCGTGGCCGACGACGGCCACCTCGTTCTGAGCGTGCGGGATGCCGGCGAGGGGGTGGCGGAGGAAGACCTGGGCCGTCTCTTCGAGACCGGCTGGCGCGCGGATGCCGCGCGTTCGAGCGACCCCGCCCGCGGCGCGACGCCTGGCGCGGGGCTGGGGCTCGCGATCGTGCGCGGAATCGCCGAGGCGCACGGCGGGTCCGTCCGAGCGGCTCGGGAACGCGACGGGTTCCGACTCGATCTCGTGCTTCCGGCGACCGCCGTGGACCGGGCGACGGCCGGCTGATCCGCCCGCTTCCCGTCCGTCGTTCCTGGGGCAGGATGGAACGGGTGACCTCCCGCCGACCGCTGAGCCGCGCTCTCCTGGTGTTCGCCGCGGTGGCGCTGGCCCTGGCCGGCTGCACCTCGAGCACGCGGACCGAGACGGCGACGAACGACGGCGCGGGCGTGGTGGGCGTCGCGCTGCCCACGGCCGACGACCTCGCCGTCGAGCGCCTCGGCGAGGCGCTTCGCGACGAGCTGCGGGCGCGGGGGTACCGCGTCGATCTGCAGTACGCCGCCGGCGACGCCCGCACCCAGATCTCCCAGGTGCAGAACATGGTGACGAAGGGGGAGGAGGCGGTCGTCCTCGTGCCGCTGTCGGCCGACGCTCTCGACGGGGCGCGAGCGGCCGCGGACGGCGCCGGTGCCCCGTTGGTCACGGCGGGTCGCGCGCTCGACGAGGGTGGGGCCGTCGAGGCGTTCGATCCCGCGGCGACCGGGCGCGCGCAGGCGACGGCGCTCCTGGAGGCGCTCGCGCGCGACGACGACGCGGCACGAGACGACCCCGCGACCGTCGCGATCGTCGCCGGCGTCGCCGGCGTCGCCGAGGATCCCGAGGCGGCCGCGGCCCACGCCGCCGCGACGGAGGTCCTCGCCGCAGGACCCGTGCGGATCATCGCGGGCGCCGACCTCGAGTCCGCCGCGGTGGCCGACCTGCCCCGTGACGTCGAGATCGCGGGCGAGGAACGGGTCCGCGCCCTGTACGGAACCCCCGGCAGTGAGACGCCCGACGCGATCCTCGCGCTCGGCGACGCCGTCGGCCGGGGCGTCGTGACCGCCCTCACCACACCCGACCCCGACGCCACCGCGTCGCCGAGCCCCACGGCATCCGCGGATCCGGAGGCGGTACCGCCCCCGCCGCCCGTGGTCGTCACCTCCGGTGGCGATGCGCTCACCGTCCGGGCGCTGCGGAACGGGGTCGTCGCGGCGACGGTCTTCGTCGACACCCGCGCGGGGGCCGGTCCGGTCGCCGACGCCGTCGTCGCCGCGCTCGACGGAGAAGAACCGACGCCGAGTGCCGGCCCGCCCCCGACGACCGTCGAACGGGATGCCGTGGAGTCGGTGTTCCTCGAGAGCGGTTGGCTGGGCGCCGAAGACCTTTCGGGATAACCCGAACGAGGAGGCGGGCTGCCCCTGCTGACCCCGGAGCAGCGGCGTCCTACCGTGGAACCCATGACCACGGCATCCGTCCTCCCTCCCTCGCCGCCGACGTTGCCCGCACCCCCGGGTGCGCTGCCGCGGAGGTCGGTGCGCATCTCGTCGCCCGGCCAGGTCGCCGGCGCGATCGCCCAGCTGGCCGCGCTCGGCGCCATCGGCCCCGTCGTCTTCGGCGGACTCTTCGGCCTCCTGGGCGCGGGCGTCGGACTCCTGTTCGCCCTCCTCATCGGCGTCGTCCTGCTCGCCGGTCTCGTGTACGCGCTGTTCGGCGTGGCATGGTTCGAGCAGGCCCGCCTCGACGGGCTCTACGGCTTCGACCTGCCGGCTCTCCGCCCGAGGCGCAGCCCGAAGACCGGGTTCGTCGGCGTGCTGCACACGATCTGGCTGCAGGCGATCGACCTGCGCCAGTGGCGGGCGATCGCGTCCTTCACGGTGTCGACCCTGCTCGGACTCGTCGCGCTCTTCCTCGTCGGGGCGGCCGCGTGGGGGCTCGCGCTCGTGTTCAGTCCGATCTTCGGGTGGGCGCACCCGGCTCTCTTCGGTCTGTTGCCCCTCGAGGGTGCGGGTGCCCCGCTCATCGGCGCCCTCACCGTGCTCGTCGCCACGGGCGCGGTGATCGGGCTGGGCCTGCTGCACGGTGTGCTCGCGCGGGCGATCCTCGTGCCGTCCCGCGAGGCGCTGCTGGAGGAGCAGGCGCGCACCTCCGACACCCGCCGTGCGGGCGCGGTCCGCGCCGCCGAGGTCGAGCGCACGCGGATCGAGCGCGACCTCCACGACGGCGTCCAGCCGCGGCTCGTCTCGATCGGGATGACGTTGGGGCTCGCCCAGACCAAGATCGACGACGACCCCGAAGCCGCCAAGGCGCTCGTCGCCGAGGCGCACGCCTCGACGAAGTCGGCGATCACCGAACTCCGGCAGTTGGCCCGTGGCATCCACGCGTCCGTCCTGGAGGATCGAGGACTGGATGCCGCCCTCTCGGCGCTCGCGTCCCGATCCCACATCCCCGTGACCCTGGACGTGCGCCTGCCGCGTCGGTGCAGTCGCCCCGCGGAGGCCGCCGTGTACTTCTCGATCGCGGAGGCGCTCACCAACGCCGCGAAGCACTCCCGGGCCGGGAACTGCCGGGTCGACGTGCGGGTGCGCGACGACGGTTCGCTGTGGGCCCGCGTCGAGGACGACGGTCTCGGCGGGGCGCGCGTCGTGCCCGGCGGCGGACTCGACGGCATCGTCAACCGCGTCACCGCGGCCGGGGGAACGGCCCGCATCGACAGCCCGCAGGGCGGTCCGACGTCGGTGGAGGTGACGGTTCCGTGCGCATCCTGATCTGCGAGGACTCCGTCCTGCTGCGCGAGGGGCTCGTGCGCCTCCTCGCCGACGACGGCCACGAGGTCGTCGCCGCCCTCCCCGACGCGTCGGGTCTCGAGGCCGCCGTCACCGACACGACGCCCGACCTGTGCGTGCTGGACGTCCGGCTTCCGCCGACCTGGACCGACGAAGGCATCCGCGCCGCCATCGGTCTGCGGTCGCGGCATCCCGGGCTCGCCGTCCTCGTCCTGTCCCAGTACGTCGAGGAGCAGTACGCGAGCGACCTGATCGCCGACGGCCAGGGGTCGCTCGGCTACCTCCTGAAGGATCGGGTCGCCGACGTCCGCGACTTCCTCGACGCCGTCGCCCGCATCGCCGGCGGGGCCACGGTCCTCGACCCCGAGGTCGTCGGTCAGCTGCTGGCCCGTCGTCGACGCGACGACCGACTCCAGGCGCTCACCGAACGCGAGCGCGCCGTGCTCGCCCTGATCGCCGAGGGACGGTCGAACCAGGCGATCGCCCAGGCGCTGTTCGTGTCGCCCGCGAGCGTCGAGAAGCACATCACCGCGATCTTCACCAAGCTCGGCCTCGAGCAGGACGAGACGGGCAACCGTCGCGTCATCGCCGCCCTGGTCCACCTGGGCCACGACACCACCGGAGCATCCTCATGACCCTCCAGACCCCGCTCGAGCCGGCGCCGGCCCCGGTGCCCACCCCGCCGCGACGCTCCCCGGGCTCCCTGGCGGTCGCGATCGGCACGATCGTCATCGGCGGATTCGTCATCGTCGGCACCCTGCTCAGCACCGGCTTCACGGCCGCCCGAGAGCTGCGCAGCAGCGACGCGACCGCCCCGCTGCAGCAGACCGCCGTCGACGGCGTGCGCGACCTCGACATCGAGGTCAGCGGCGGCGCGCTGACCGTCGTGTTCGCCGACGTCTCGGAGGCTCAGCTGGACGGGAGCGGCATCGGCGGGTGGACCCTCGAGCAGGACGGCGA
Source organism: Microbacterium sp. IEGM 1404 (assembly GCF_030056775.1). Classification (NCBI taxonomy): domain Bacteria; kingdom Bacillati; phylum Actinomycetota; class Actinomycetes; order Micrococcales; family Microbacteriaceae; genus Microbacterium; species Microbacterium sp. IEGM 1404. The sequence goes on from NZ_JASHKP010000001.1 coordinate 292,125, forward strand.
CACCCTCAAGGTCGCGACGCCGCGCCGGTCCTTCGGCGACTGGGGCAACGGGGCGCAGGCGACCCTGACGCTCCCGCAGGACCTCGAGCGCACGAACCTCGATCTCCGGGTCGAGGTCGCCGGGGGCAGCCTCGATCTCGCCGGGGACTACGGCGACGTCGACGTGCAGGTGGCCGGCGGCGGGGCGACGGTGACCGGGAGCGCGAGCGCACTGAGCATCTCGGTGTCGGGCGGATCGGCGACGGCCGACGTCGAAGGCGTGGATGCCGCGACCTTCGAGGTCACCGGCGGTGACCTCGTCGCCGACCTCACCGGTGCGGCGCCGGCGCGCACGAGCATCGAGGTGACGGCGGGCTCCGCCGACATCGGGCTGCCCGACGACACCTACCGCGTGTCCAGCGACGGACCCGGGTCGGTCGACAGCGCCCTGCGCACCTCGCCCACCGCGACGCCCCGCATCGACGTGCAGGCGACCCTGGGTTCGGTGACGCTGCGCACGTCCTGAGCCGTTCATCCGGTGCGTGAGTCGCCAGGATTTGTCGCCCCGGGGGAGCGGGAGGCGACAAGATCTGGCGACTCACGCGTCATGCGGCGGGGCGGGCGCGCGACGGCGATGGCGGCGAGCACCGCGAGGATGCCGATGATCTGGCCGATGCCGAGCGACTCGCCGCCGACGAGCACGCCGAGCACGACGCCGGTCACGGGGTTGAGCAGGCCGATCAGTCCGACGGTCCCCGCGGGCAGCAGGCGCAGACCCGTGAACCAGCACACGAAGGCGAGCGCCGTGGCCACGACCGCGATCCCGGTGTAGGCGACGACGCCCGTGGCATCCACTCTCGGCGGTGCGCCCTCGACCACCGCGGCGACCACGACGAGCGCGATCCCGCCCGCGGTGAGCTGCCACGATGTCGTCGCGAGGAGCGGGGTGTCGTCACGCCACCGGGTCGTGAGGATCGCGCCGAGCGACGACGACAGCAGGGCGATCGCGGATGCCACCACCCCGGCGGGTGCGACACCCTCGGCGCCGAGCCCGACGATGAGCACCACTCCGGCGATGCCGAGGACGGATCCGAGCGCCCACCGGGTCGTCGGACGCTGCCGCAGGAGCGGCCACGCGAGCCCGGCGAGCGCCAGCGGCGCGAGCGCCATGATGGACGCCGCGACCGAGGAGGGCAGGAGCTGCGCGGCGACGTAGACGAGCACGAAGAAGCCGCCGAAGTTGAGCGCGCCCAGCACCGGTGCCTTCCACCACCAGGCGCCGCGCGGCATCCGTCGGGCGAGGAGCAAGAGCAGGAGTCCCGCCGGCAGTGCGCGCAGCGCGGCGCCCCACAGCGGTGCGTCGGCGGGGAGGAGGTGTCGCGTGACGACGTACGTCGCGCCCCACGCGATCGGGGCGACCGCGGTGATCGCGACGGCACGCCAGGTAGTTTCCATGGAAGACACAATAGCTTCCGGGGAAGGTAAAGTAGGGACGGTGAACGACATCGACCGCGTGGACCGGATCGTCGAGCAGTGGCGCGACGAGCGGCCCGACCTCGACGTCTCGCCCCTCCAGGTGATCGGCCGCCTCCACCGGGTCGCCGACCGACTCCGCGAGGAACTCCTGCGCGTCTACCGCGAGCACGGGCTCGGCGAGGGCGAGTTCGACATCCTCGCCGCCCTGCGGCGCCGCGGCGAGCCCTACGCGTGCGCGGCGGGAGAGCTCGCGCGCACCACGATGGTGACCACCGGTGCCGTGACCAAACGCGTCGACCGGCTCGTGGCATCCGGTCTCGTCGTCCGTCAGGGGAGCGAGGACGACGGACGCGGACGCATCGTCGCCCTCACGCCCGCCGGGGTGCGCGTCATCGACGAGGCGTTCGCCGCCCACGTCCGCAACGAGCAGCGCCTGCTCGAGGGTCTGACCCCCGCGCAGCGCGCCGACCTCGAGGCGCTGCTGCGCATCTGGGGCGGCGCCCTGGGGGTCTAGCCCCCCGCGTGAGTCGCCAGAATTTGTCGCTTCCGGTCGCGTCCGGGCGACAAATCCTGGCGACTCACGCGCCCTTCAGCGCCTTCGCGAGGCGCTGGGGGGAGACCGGCTCGGCGGTGCCGAGACGCTGGGCGAACAGGCTCACGCGGAACTCCTCCAGCAGCCACCGGGTCTGCACGAGGTTCGCGGGTGCCTCCGCGGGAAGCGGCATCGTGCCTCCGGCCTCGACGAAACCGGCGGCCCCGCGCTCGTACTCGGTCATGCGCTGGCGGTCGCGGCCGGGGTTGTCGGACAGCGTCTTCACCCGCTCGAGCGCGCCCGCCAGATACCGCGGCAGGTGCGCGAGGCGCGCGAGCCCCGTCCGGGAGATGAACCCGGGGAAGATCAGGCCCTTCAGCTGTCCGCGCACGTCGTTGAGGGCGCCGAGGAGCGTGATCGACGCGGCATCCTTCATCGCCCGCTCGACCTCGCGCTGCGCCAGCAGGATCTTCGCGACGAGCGACACCGCGCGGAAGGTCTGCTCGACCGAGGCGGCCGAGAACGCATCGCGCACGCGCTCGAACTCCGCCTTCGTGCGCACGACACCGGTCGGGCTCTCCCGCCCGAGGACGTCATCGGCCAGGGCCACGCGCGCATCCTCGATCAGCGCCTTCGCGTTCTGATACGGGGATGCCGCGAGCGCGAGCTTCTCGTTCGCGGTGAGGTGGTCGAGCACGTACGACGCGGGGGAGGGGACGGCGAGGAGAAGCAGTCGCCGGATGCCGGCGCGGGTGTGCCGCGCGGCATCCTCGGGCGTCGCCTCCACGCGCAGGGCGACGCTGTCACCCTCGTCGACGAGGGCGGGGTAGCCGCGGACGACACCGCCGGCGACGGGGGTGTCGACGACCTCGGCGAGCTCGTCCACATCCCAGGTCGTGAGCTTCGTGCGCGACGCGAACGCGGGGGAGGCCTCGGCGACCTTGGCGGCCGTCCGGGCTGCGGGGCGCGCGATCGTCGACTCCACGCTCGAGCGCGCCCGGTCGGCGAGGCGGCGCTGCAGTGCTCCGAGGTCGCGGTCCGAGCCCACGGCCCGTCCGCGGGGGTCGACCGCGCGGAACGACGGCATGAGGTGACCCGGGACGCGGTCGAGCTCGAAGTCCGCGGCGCTCACGCGCTGGTTCGCGACGCGCTGGACGAGCGCGGCGAGCGCGTCGACGAGCGTGGTCTTCGGCAGGCCGTTCGTGTGTTCCGGACCCTTCTCCGCCAGCTCGGCGCTGAACTTCTCGGCCCAGTCGGCCGCGGGAACGACGTTGCGGCGGATCGTCTTCGGCAACGCGCGCAGCAGGGCCGTGACCAGCTCGTCGCGCATGCCCGGCACCTGCCAGTCGAAGCCGTCCGGCCGCAGCTGCGCGAGGAGCGGCAGCGGAACGACCACCGTCACGCCGTCATCGGGGGCGCCCGGCTCGAAGCGGTAGGCGAGGTTCAGCGTCTGGTCGCCCTGGCGCCAGCGCGCCGGGAAGGCCCGGTCGTCGCCCTGCGCGCGATCGCCGGTGAGGTCGGACTCGCGCAGATCGAGGAGGTGCGGCGTGCGGTTCGAGGCATCCTTCCACCAGGTCTCGAACGAGCGGACGTCCGTGACGTCGGCGGGGATCCGCGCGTTGTAGAACGCGAACACCGCTTCGTCGCCGACCAGGATGTCGCGCCGGCGTTCGCGCTCCTCGATCTTCTCGAGCAGGCGGCGCTGCTCCTGGTTGCGGCGGAGGAACGCGGTGAGGCGCTTGTCGAGCACCGACGGGTCCCATTCGCCCTCGACGAGCGCGTGGCGCACGAACATCTCGCGCGCGAGCGGGCGATCGAAGCGCGCGAGCTGCACGCGGCGACGTCCGACCAGCTCGACGCCGAACAGCGTGACCTTCTCGTACGCGGCGGCGGAGCCGGCATCCTTCGACCAGTGCGGCTCGCTCAGCGACCGCTTGACGAGGTCGGGGGCGAGGTCCTCCGCCCACGCCGGATCGACCGCCGCGACGGTCCGGGCGAACAGGCGCGAGGTCTCGACGAGCTCGGCCGCCATGACCGCGGAGGGCCGCCGCTTCTTCAGCCCCGAGCCGGGGAAGATCGCGAACCGCGCGCCGCGCGCGCCGATGTACTCGCCCTTCGTCGGGCGCGCGTCGCCGGGCGCCTTGCGGTCCTTGGCCTGGGCGATCGTGCGGGGATCGAGGATGCCGATGTGCGACAGGAGCCCCGACAGGATCGCGCGGTGGATGGCATCCCCCTGCGCGTGCCCTTCGGGCGCGTCCCCTCGTCCCACTTCTGACGGGGTATGTCCCGAACGGTGCGGTTTCGAGCGGCCCGAACCAGCGACATCTGGGACACGGTTCCGCGCTCCGCGGCCCTCACGACCGGCGCCGAGCAGCGACGAGAGCTGCCGATGGACGTCGACCCACTCGCGTACGCGGACGTAGTTGAGGTGCTCGCTGCGGCACAGGCGCCGGAACGCGCTCGACCCGAGCTCGGCCTGCTTCTCCTGCAGGTACTCCCACAGGTTCAGCAGCGACAGGAAGTCGCTGGTCGGATCGGTGAAGCGCGCGTGGAAGCGGTCGGCTTCGTCGCGGCGGTCCTCGGGGCGTTCGCGTACGTCCTGGATCGACATCCCGGCGACGATCGCCATGACCTCGGGCAGCACGTCCGCGTCGCGGGCCTCGAGCAGCATGCGCGCGAAGCGCGGGTCGATCGGCAGCCGGGCGATCTCGCGGCCGATGGCGGTGAGCCGCGGGCCGCGCTCGTCGCCGCGTCCGCGCCGCTGCCGCGAGGGGTCGCCGTCGTCGCGGACGTCGCGATCGGTGTCGGCGGCGCGGGACCCGGGCGCCGGGAGCTTCACGGCGCCGAGCTCGACGAGCAGGTCGAACGCGGCCTTCACGCCTCGGGAATCGGGCGGGGTCAGGAACGGGAACGCCTGGATGTCGCCGAACCCGAGCGACAGCATCTGCAGGATGACGGATGCCAGCGACGTCCGCAGGATCTCGGGCTCGGTGTACTCCGGGCGGCGGGTGAAGTCGTCCTCGGAGTACAGCCGGATCGCGATGCCCGGCGACGTGCGGCCGGCGCGGCCCGAGCGCTGCTGCGCCGACGCCTGCGACACCGCCTCGATCGGCAGCCGCTGGATCTTCGAACGGTTGCTGTACCGCGAGATGCGCGCGGTTCCGGTGTCGACCACGTACCGGATGCCGGGGACGGTGAGGCTCGTCTCGGCGACGTTGGTGGCGAGGATGACGCGGCGGCGGACGCCCGCGACGGTGGAGCGCTCGAACACGCGGTGCTGCTCGGCGGCGGAGAGACGCCCGTACAGGGGCAGGACCTCGGTCGGGGCGGCATCCTTCTGATACGCGCCGCGGATGGCATCCGCCGCGTCGCGGATCTCGGCCTCGCCGGGGAAGAAGACGAGCACGTCGCCCGCGGGCTCGCGGTCGAGCTCGCGGAGCGCCGCGACGACGGCACCGACCTCGTCGGCGTCGTCGCTGTCACGCGCGGTCTTGCCGGCGGGCCGGGCCGAACTCCTGACTTTCTGCGGCGCCCGGGCAGCTGGGCCGCGGGAAGTCGGGTCGTCGGGGTCGGTGGCATCCGGAATCTCAGGAGTTTCGCCCGCATCGTCCGCCCCATCGAGCGGCCGATACCGGATCTCGACCGGGTACGTGCGGCCGGACACCTCGATGACCGGCGCGGGCACCGGCTCGCCGCCGGGTTCGGCGGACGGAGCGGCGAAGTGGCGCGCGAAGCTCTCGGGGTCGATCGTCGCCGACGTGACGATCACCTTGAGGTCGGGGCGTTGGGGAAGGATCCGCCGCAGGTACCCCAGCAGGAAGTCGATGTTGAGCGAACGCTCGTGCGCCTCGTCGACGATGATCGTGTCGTAGCGGCGGAGCAGCCGGTCGCGGTGGATCTCGTTGAGCAGGATGCCATCGGTGACCAGTGCCACCCGGGTGTCGGCCGACACCTTGTCGGTGAAGCGCACCTTGTAGCCGACGGTGGAACCGAGCGGGACCTGGAGCTCCTCGGCGATGCGCTCGGCGATGGTCCGCGCGGCGATGCGGCGCGGCTGCGTGTGGGCGATCGACGTGCGACCGAGCTCGAGGCAGATCTTCGGCAGCTGCGTCGTCTTGCCCGATCCGGTGGCGCCGGCGACGATCACGACCTGGTGGTCGCGGATGGCGCGCGCGATCTCGTCCCGCGCGGCGCTGACGGGCAGCTCGGGCGGGTAGACGATGACGGGTTCGACGGACACAGCCTTCCAGCCTATCGCGGTCGCCGCCTCCGCGCCCCGCGTCTCTCCCGTTGAGCCGGGCGACATGCGCGCCTTCGCGCTCGCGCGGCGTACATGCGGCCGAAGTCAACGTGCAGGCCAAGCGTCGCGAGAGCGGGGGAGGCGGCGCGGGCAGCCGTCACGTCATCGCGGCCTTGGCCGCGAGCACCCGTCGGGCCGCGGCATCCACCTTCGCGGCGAACGTGGGATCGCTCTGCGCGCGCGCCAGCACCGCTTGCCGCATCTCGGGATACACCGAGGGGTCGGCCGAGACGAGCAGCAGGTCGATGCCCGCGTCCACGGCGAGCGTCGCGCGGTCGGCGGGCGACCACGCCTGCACCTGACGGGCGGCGGAGAGATCGTCGGTGGTGACGACGCCGTCGAACCCGACCGTGTTGCGCAGTACCCCGACCACCGTCGGCGAGAACGCCGCGGGCGCGTTCGGGTCGATCTTGGCGTAGACGGCGGTCGACAGCATCACCACCGCCGGACCCTGCGGCAGCACCGTGGAGTACACACCGACATCGGGGCCGTCGGCCGTGACGAAGTCGTCGGTGACTCCCGCGGTCGTGTCGGTGTTCTCGCCCACGTGTCCGAGCCCCGGGAAGTGCTTGAAGGTCGGCAGGATGCCGCCGTCGCGCATGCCCGCGGCGAACGCCCCGGCCTGGGAGGCGACCCGTGCGTCGTCGTAGCCGTACTCGCGGTCGAGCTGGCCGATCGGCGGATTGCCGCGCGCCGTGTCGGGGCTCGTGACGATGTCGGCGACGGGCGCGAGGTTCATGTTGACCCCTGCCTGCGCGAGTTGTGCGGCCCACGTCGCGGCGCTGGTGCGCAAGTCGTCCTGCCGCCCCTGCTCGAGGGCCGAGGGTATGCCGTCGAACCCGGGGCCCGAGAGCACCTGCACGTCACCGCCCTCCTGGTCGGTCGACACCCACAGCTCGGGGGCGCCGGCCGCGACCAGAGAGGTGAACCCGCCCACGAGCTCGGCCGTGGCCTGCACCCCGGCGTCGGACCGTCCGTGCAGGAAGATTCCGCCCACGTGATCGTCTCGCACCGCGGCGACGGTCGTCGCATCGGCGCCGTTCACCGACGTGCCGACCATGAACATCTGCCCGACCCTGTCCTCGAGGCTGAGGCCGGCGAGCGGATCCGGCGTCGGTGTCGGGGTGGGCGTGGGCGTGGGTGTCTGCGTCGCGGGGGTCGCCGTCGGCGTCGGAGCAGGTTCCGGAACGCAGCCGGCCAGCAGCACGGCGGAGAGCAGGACCAGGATCGTCGACCGCGCGATGTTCCTCACCCCTCGATGGTGTCGCATCGAGGGGCCGGTCGGGAGTCTCCGTCGCGGGCTTGACTCTGCCGCGACGTCAACCGACACAGTGGATGCCATGAACGAATGGCCCATCGCCGAGGTCGCCCGCGCGGCCGGGGTGACCAGTCGCACGCTCCGCCACTACGAGAGCGTCGGACTGCTCCGCCCGTCGCGCGTCGCTGCGAACGGCTACCGGTTCTACGGCGAGACCGAGATCGCGCGCCTGTACCGCATCCTCGCGTTGCGCTCCCTCGATCTGCCGTTGCCCGACATCGCGCGGGCTCTGGCGGACGAGCGGTCGCTCACGGAAACCATGCGCGCGCATGTCGCCGCGCTCGAAGAGGCGCGCTCCGCGATGGAGCGCCGCATCGCCGCGGTGAGGAACGCCCTCGCCGCCCTGGAGGAAGGAAAGACCATGGACATCGACGACGTGCTCGCGGGTGTCGACGACGCGCGCTGGGAGGGCGAGGTGCGCGAACGCTGGGGAGACGGCGCGTGGGAGCGCAGCGCCGCCCGCCGCGCAGCTATGACCCCCGGAGAGCGCCGGGCCGACGACGCGCACGGCCGCGACGTCATCGCGGCGCTGAGAGCGGCCGCGGAGCGCGGACTGAGCCCGGATGCCGCGGAGTTCCAGCACCTCATCGGCATCCATCACGCGTGGATCGCCGAGCAGTGGGGCCGGGTGCCCTCTCCGGAGGCCTACCGCGGGCTCGGTGACCTGTACGTGGACGATCCCCGATTCGCCGTGAACTTCGGCGGGGTCGCGCACGCCCGGGTCGTGCGCGACGCGATGGCGGTCTACGCCGCCGCGCACCTCGACTGAACCGCGCTCAGCCGTTTCCGGCGGAGCACGTCGCCTGGGTGGCCTTGGAACCGCTGACGTTGCTCGGCAGTTCGACGACGTCGGGCGCGGCGCTGGCTCCCGAGGCATCCGGGGTCGGGGTCGTCTCGACGGGAGCGGCGGACGGCGTCGGCGCGGACGGGTCGGCGATCACGCCGCCGTTCGCGCCGGCCTCGCCCGTGAGCGCCAGCGGGGCGTTGCGTTCGAGCGCGTCCCACAGGATGGCGGCGGATGCCTCGTCGGGCACGACGCGGTTCGCGTCGTCGGGGTCGTCGACCACCGGGTACTGGACGAACGTGATGTCGTCGAACGGGACGTCCTTCAGCGTGTAGGCCAGCTGCGCGATCCGGATCGGGTCGGCGAGGCTCTCGCTGGGCGTGATGTTGTTCACGGCCGTGTTGGCGAGGCCGATGAGCGTGCCGGGGTTGGACAGCACCTCGTCGCTGCGGAGCTTGTTGACCAGGCGCGAGAGGTACTGCTGCTGGTTCCCGATGCGGGCGAGGTCGCTGCCGTCGCCGATCCCCTTGCGGGTGCGCAGGAACGCGAGGGCGTCGTAGCCGGTGACCACGCGGGCTCCGGGCTCCCAGTTGATACCGGCATCCGGGTCGTTGATGCCCTCGCCGCCGATGCAGACCTCGACGCCCCCGATCGCGTCGGTGATGTTCACGACGTTGCCGAAGCTGACCTTCGCGGCGAACGGGATGCTCTGGCCGCTCAGTTCCGAGACGGTGTCGGCGACGCAGGTGAGTCCGCCGTCCTCGTACGCGCTGTTGATGGGGGCCTTGTACGCACCGCCGAAGGTGGTGCCGTCGGCGCCGACGCACTCGGGGATGGGGATCTGCAGGTCGCGCGGGAACGACACCACCGTGACGCGCCGCGGGTTGACCGAGACGTGGACGAGCATGTTCACGTCGTTGCGCGCACCGTCGTTCTCGGGGTCGGTGCAGCGTGCGCCGAAGGCCGCCTTCACCTGGTCGTCGCACTCGTCGGTGCCGACGACGAGGACCGAGAACGCCTCGTCGTACGCGCTCAGCGCGGGCGGCTGCGCCGGGGCGTCCTTCAGCGGAACGGCCGCCTCCGCCAGACGCTGCGTCAGCGACCAGGCGTAGAAACCGCCGACGGCGACAGCTGCCACGACCGCGACGGTCAGCGCGATCGCGAGGACCTTGGCTCCGCGGCGCCAGCCCGACTCGGGCTTACGGCGCGCGTGTTGCGCGGGAGGCTGCGTCATCCGGGTAGTCAACCATGCCGTTCCGGGAAATCGGTGGGACGCGGGGCGGCCGGGAGTCCGACCGCCCCGCGGGGGATTACTGGCCGCCCTCGGTGAGGGTGACGTCGATCGGCGTGTACTCGCCGTCCACGGTGACGCCCTCGTCCTTCAGGGCTTTCAGCGCCGCCTCGATGTAGTCGTTCGAGTACGCCGAGGCCGCGGGCTCGGTGGTGATGAGGTTGAGCCCGTCCTGGTTCTTCGCCGCCAGGGCGCCCTTGACGGTCTTGTCCCACGCCGCGGAGTCGACGAGACCGAAGTCGCCGCCGGTCCAAATGAGCTTGTTGACCTCGTTCATCTGCCACAGCTGGTGCGTCGGGCCGACGGGGAAGGCGCTGACGCCGGGAGCGGTCGCGGCCGTGTAGGTGATGTCAGCGGCTTCGGTGGGGTTGTCGCGTGCGAACACCCAGCCCTTGATGACGGCCTTGAGGAATCGCGTCGCGGCGTCGGCGTACGCGGGGTCGTCGGCGAGGCGCTTCGTGTCGGCCCAGATCGCGTCCTGCAGCATCGCGCCCGCGGTGTCCTCGTACGAGATGACGTTGATGTCGTCCATCGTGTAGAGCTTCCCGGTGGCGGGATTGACCGTCTCGAGCAGCTGCGCGAGCTCGTTGTAGGTCATCGCCTGGGCGGCATCCACGTCCTTGTCCAGGAGCGCGTTCATCGAGAAGTCCTGCGTGGTGATCTTGACCGTCGAGGCATCCAGGCCCTTGTCGGCCATCGCGGCGAAGATCTCCCACTCGTTGCCGAAGCCCCACGAGCCGATGCGCTTGCCCTCGAAGTCGTCGACCGAGGTGATGCCGGAGTCCTTCCACGAGACCTGCGTGGTGCCGGACTTCTGGAACACCTGGGCGATGTCGGTGAGTTCGACGCCCTGGTTCTCCATGGTGCCGAGGACCTTCGGCACCCACGCGACGGCGAAGTCGACGTCACCGGCGACCAGGGCGTCCTGCGGCACGATGTCGCCGCCGGACGGGACGACGTCGACCTCGTCGAAGCCCTCCTCCTGGAAGTAGCCCTTGTCGAGGGCGACGTAGTACCCGGCGAACTGCGCCTGCGGCAGCCACTGCAACTGCAGCTTGACCGAGGTCAGCGGGGTGAAGTCGGCGTCGCCCGAGGCGGCGGGTGCGGAACCGCCGGCGCAGGCGGAGAGGGCGAGGGATGCCACGGCGATCCCCGCGGCCGCGCCGAGGGCGCGACGTGTGCTGTGTGTCATGGGAGTCCTTTCGGGTGCGGGTGGTGCAGGTGTGGTGCGGGTGGACCTGTTCTGTCGAGGGCGGACGGGAAGGATGCCGGTCAGGCCGGCGGACGCCCCGCCCCGAGGCGCCGTGCGACGACGCGTTCGAGCAGCGAGGTGACGAGGAAGAAGACGAGACCGATCAGGATGCCGCCGCCCACGAACGCCCAGGCGAGGGCGGCGCGCCCCGACTTGGCGTACGTGGCGATCGCGGTGCCGATGCCGTCGGAGGGGCCGCCGAAGTACTCGGCGACGAGGGCGGAGATCACCGCGAGGGACGCGGCGACGCGGATGCCGGTGAGCAGGTACGGCAGGGCGGTGGGGAGGGTGAGGAAACGGAACGTCTGGCCGCCGCTCGCGGCCGTCGCCCGGAACAGGTCGCGCTGCACGGGCCGGGTCTGCCGGAGCCCTCGCAGCGTGTTGACGAAGACGGGGACGAACGCGGCGATCGCCGCGACCGCCTGCCGGCCGAACTGGCTGGAGGCGCCGAACATCGTGTTGAGGATGGGGGTGATCGCCACGATCGGCACCACTGCGAGCATGGCGACGAGCGGCGCGGTCATGCCGTCGACGGGGCGCCAGGTCGCGGCGAGGGCCGCCAGTGCCACGGCCACGACGCTGCCGGCGACGAGACCGATCAGGGCGTTGGTGCCGGTGATCGCTGCGGCGTCGACGATGAGGGGGAGCCTGCCGACGAACTCTCCGAGGATCGCGGCGGGGTCGGGCAGCATGCGCGGTGCGCTGCCCGAGGCGACGTACGCGAACCACACGCCGAGCCCGAGGAGCCCGACGGCGACGGGCGCGGCGAACCGCAGCCAGGACGGGAGGCGGGTGGCGGTCATCGCTCGTTCGCCCGCTGCAGGGGGGTGCCGTGGAGCGCTTCGCGCACCGCGGTCACGCGCGTGAAGTACTCGGGCGATTCGCGCAGCGCCTCGTCGCGGGCCCGCCCGGGGCGGGTGTCGATCACGTCGGTGATGCGTCCGGGGCGCGGGCTCATGACGACCACTCGGTCGGAGAGGAACACCGCCTCGGGGATCGAGTGGGTGACGAAGACCACCGCAGCGCCGGTCTCGGCGGCGATGCGGGCGAGCTCGGTCTGGAGTCGCTCGCGGGTCATCTCGTCGAGCGCGCCGAAGGGCTCGTCCATGAGGAGGAGTTGCGGGGAGGCGGCGAGCGACCGGGCGATCGCGACGCGCTGCTGCATGCCGCCGGACAGCTGGTCGGGGTAGCGGTCGACGAACTCCGACAGCCCGACGAGGTCGGCGAGCTCGGTGACGCGGGCGTCGCGGCGGGCACGGCTCCAGCGATGCAGTTCGAGCGGCAGCGCGATGTTCGCGGCGACCGTGCGCCAGGGGAGGAGTCCGGCCTGCTGGAACGCGATGCCGTAGTCCTGGTCGATGCGCGCCTGACGGGCGGGCTTGCCGAAGATGGCGAGGTCGCCCGCGCTGGCCGTGTCGAGGTCGGCGATGAGGCGCAGCAGAGTCGACTTCCCGCACCCCGAGGGGCCGATGAGCGAGACGAACTCTCCCGCGGCGACGTCGAGGTCGACCCCGGTGAGGGCGGTCACCTCGCCTCCGGTCGAGGGGAACACCTTGCCTACGCCCGTGGCGTGGACGGCGGGTGCGGTCATCGGATCTCCTCTCCGCGACGGAAACGGTGCAGGGTCGCACCGACGAGCGCGACGCCCGCGGCGGCGACGAGCCCGATGGCGACGGTGCCGAACGTCGGCGCCCACGGGGCGGCGGGGTCGGACGAGGCCTGCCCTGCGAGCTGGATGAGCATGCGCCCGATGCCGCCGCGCAGCCCGATCGACACCTCGGCGACCACGGCGCCGACGACGGCGGACGCGGCCGCGAGTCGGAGGGCGGGCAGCAGGTGCGGCACGGCGGCGGGGAGCCGCAGGTGGATCAGCGTCGCCCACCAGCCGGCGGCTCCCGCGTGGAACAGGTCGAGGTGCAGCGCATCCGGGGCCTCGAGGCCCCGCAGCATGCCGACGGCGACGGGGAAGAACGCCAGGTACGACGCGATCAGCGCGACCGAGAACCATTGCGGCCAGGGGAAGACCCCCGCCCGGTCGATCTGGTTGCCGAGCGCGTTGACGACGGGGGCGAAGGCGATGAGCGGCACGATCTGGCTCACGACGATCCAGGGCAGTAGGCCCCACTCGACGAGACGCCAGCGCTGCATCGCGATCCCCAGGATGCCGCCGACCACCACGCCGATGAGCCATCCCAGCGCCGCGAGGCCCAGCGTCGTCCCGGCCGCCCCGAGCACCGAGACGATCAGCGGCGGGGTGTCGCCGCCGCTCGTCGGCGCGAACATGCGCGCGACCATGTCCCACACGTGCGGCATGGCGCGGTCGTGCGTGCGGGGGAGGAGGATGACCCCCGACCCCGCCGATCCGTCGCCGCCGACGGTCACGCCGTCCGCGGGGCCGAGGAGCTTGTACAGCTCCCAGATCGCGATGACGGCCGCGACCCCCGCGACACCCCAGCCCACCGGACCCAGGCGGCTTCCGCGACGACCCCGGGGGCGTGGCATCCCGTCGCCGGCGCCCTCGACGATCGAGGTCACCGACCCCGGAACGACCGCCTGATCCGTCACCGCTTCGCCGTCACCGGGGGAGTGAGGGCGGGGATCACGGTCTCGCCGTAGACCCGCATCGTCTCCTCCTTGTTGTCGTGCTGGAGGTAACCGGCGAACTGCGTGACGCCCAGCGCCCGCAGCTTCTCGAGCTTGGCGATGTGCTCCTCGGCGGTGCCGAGCACGCAGAACCGCTCGACGATCTCGTCGGGGACGAAGTCGACGTGGTCGTTGTTGCTCTTGCCGTGCGAGTTGTAGTCGTAGCCGGTGCGGCCCGCGATGTAGTCGGTGAGCGCCGCCGGGACGTCGGAGCCCTCGCCGTACTTCGCGACGATGTCGGCGACGTGGTTGCCGACCATGCCTCCGAACCAGCGGCACTGCTCGATCATGTGGGCCCGGCTCTCCGAGGTGTCGTCGCCGATGTACATGGGGGCGGCGACGCAGAACGCGATCTCGTCGGGGTCGCGGCCGACGTTCTCCGCGGCCTGACGGACGGTTGTGATCATCCACTCGGCGATGTCGAGGTCGGCGAGCTGCAGGATGAAGCCGTCGCCGACCTCACCCGTGAGCTTCAGCGCGAGCGGACCGTAGGCGGCTACCCACACGTCGAGCTTCGACCCGCGGCTCCACGGGAACTGCAGCGTCGCGCCGTTGTACTCCACGGCGCGGGAGTTGCCGAGCTCGCGGATGACGTGGATGGATTCCCGCAACGCCTTCAGCGTGGTGGGGCGTCCGTTGGTGACGCGCACCGCGGAATCGCCGCGGCCGATCCCGCAGATCGTGCGGTTGCCGTACATCTCGTTGAGGGTCGCGAACGTGGATGCCGTGACCGTCCAGTCGCGGGTCGCCGGGTTCGTCACGAACGGGCCGACGGTCACTCGGCGGGTGGCCGCGAGGATCGCCGAGTGCACGACGTACGGCTCCTGCCACAGCAGGTGCGAGTCGAAGGTCCACACGTGGCTGAAGCCGTGCGCCTCGGCGAGCTGGGACAGCTGCACCGTGCGGGCGGCGGGAGGGTTGGTCTGCAGGACGACGCCGAAATCCATGGGTTCTCCTCTCAGACCAGGTACTGGCTCAGGCCGCGCTTGACGAAGCGTCCGTCGCCCTTGGCGCCCAGGTACGCGCCGTCGTCGACGACGACCTTTCCGCGGGAGATGACGGTGTCGACGTGTCCGTCGATCTCGTAGCCCTCCCACGCGGAGTGGTCCATGTTCATGTGGTGGGTCTTGCCCACGCCGATGGACGTGTGCCCGGCGGGGTCGTACACGACGATGTCGGCGTCGGCGCCGGGGGCGATGACGCCCTTCTTGCCGTACATGCCGAACATGCGCGCGGGGGTCGTGCTGGTGAGTTCCACCCAGCGCTCGAGCGTGATCTGTCCGGTCACGACGCCCTGGTACATCAGGTCCATGCGGTGCTCGACCGAACCGATCCCGTTGGGGATCGCGCGGAAGTCGCCCTGACCGAGCGTCTTCTGGTCCTTCATGCAGAACGGGCAGTGGTCGGTGGAGACCATCTGGATGTCGTTCGTGCGCAGCGCCTGCCACATGTGGTGCTGGTGGCCCTCGTGCTTCGAGCGCAGCGGCGTCGAGCACACCCACTTCGCGCCCTCGAACGCGCCCCACTCCTCGCTCGAGGCCCCCAGCTGGTCCTCCAGCGAAAGGTAGAGGTACTGCGGGCACGTCTCGCCGAACACGTTCTGTCCGTTGTCGCGGGCCCAGGCGAGCTGCTCCACGGCCTGTTTCGCGCTCACGTGCACGACGTAGAGCGGGGCTCCGGTGAGGTTCGACAGCATGATCGCTCGGTGCGTCGCCTCCTCCTCCATCTGCCACGCGCGGGCGACGCCGTGGAAGTAGGGGTCGGTCTTGCCGTGGGCGACGAGCTGCTCGGCGAGAACGTCGATGACGGGCCCGTTCTCGGCGTGCATCATCGTCAGCAGCCCCGTGTCCGCGGCCACCTGCATCGCGCGGAGGATCTGCGCGTCGTCGGCGTAGAACACGCCCGGGTACGCCATGAACATCTTGAAGCTTGAGATGCCCTCGTCGATGAGGCCGGGCAGGGCCGCGAGGGAGTCGGCATCCACCCCTCCGACGATCTGGTGGAAGCCGTAGTCGATCGCGCAGTTGCCCGCCGCGAGCTCGTGCCAGTGCGCGAGGCCGTCCTGGATGCGCTCGCCGGCGCGCTGCACGGCGAAGTCGACGATGGTCGTCGTGCCGCCCCACGCGGCCGCGCGGGTGCCGGTCTCGAACGTGTCGGAGGCGCTCGTCCCGCCGAAGGGGAGCTGCATGTGCGTGTGCGCGTCGATCCCGCCGGGGATGACGTACTTCCCGGTCGCGTCGATGACGGTGTCGACGGATGCCGCGAGGTCGTTGCCGAGCAGGGTGGACCCGGGTGCGAGGACGGCGACGATCTTCTCGCCGTCGATGAGGACGTCGGCGGCGGAGCGTCCGGTCGCCGAGACGACCGTGCCGCCGGTGAGGAGAGTCGTGGTCATCTCACGCCTCCACGATCTCGCCGTACGTGTCGGGCCGGCGGTCGCGGTAGAACTGCCAGTCGTCGCGCATCTGCTGCACGAGGTCCATGTCGAGGTCGCGGATCAGGATCTCCTCGTGCTCGGAGGAGCCCACGGCGCCGACGTGGTTGCCCCGCGGGTCGATGACCTGGCTCGTGCCGTAGAAGGTGACGGCATCCTCGCCGTACTCGTTGTCCTCGCGGCCCACGCGGTTGGGCTGCAGGACGAAGTAGCCGTTCGCGACGGCGGCGCAGGGCCCCTCGACCTCCCACAGCCGATTCGACAGCCCGGGCTTGGTGGCGTTGGGGTTGAAGACCATGTGGGCGCCGTTGAGCCCCAGTTCGCGCCAGCCCTCGGGGAAGTGCCGGTCGTAGCAGATGTACATCCCGACCTTGCCGACGGCGGTGTCGAACACGGGGTATCCGAGGTTGCCGGGGCGGAAGTAGAACTTCTCCCAGAACTTGTCGAGGTGCGGGATGTGGTTCTTGCGGTAGCTGCCGAGGACGGTCCCGTCGGCGTCGACGAGCACCGAGGTGTTGTAGTAGACGCCGGTCTGCGCCTCCTCGTAGATGGGGAGGACGGTCACGATCCCGAGCTCCTTGGCCAGGGCGGCGAAGCGCTGCACGATCGGGCCGTCGACCGGCTCGGCGTAGCGGTAGTACTTCTGGTCCTGCGTGATGCCGAAGTAGGGGCCGTAGAAGAGCTCCTGGAAGCACAGGACCTCGGCGCCCTGCGCCGCGGCATCCCGGGCGAACTGCTCGTGCTTGTCGAGCATCGACTCCTTGTCGCCGGTCCAGGTGGTCTGCGTGATCGCTGCGCGCACCGTCGTCATCGGGATCCCTCGTTCCTCCGGCTCTGCGCCGGTTCTGTTACTGTCGCGCCTGAACATTTCTCGACGATTTCCACGAGTGACGCCCCCGTAAATTGGAGGTCCGGATGCTGGCGCCCGACGCCCTCGTCGAACGCACCGCTGCGGGACTCGCCGCTGAGATCGCGCGTTTGGTCAGTGACGGTACGCTCCCG
Source organism: Microbacterium sp. IEGM 1404 (assembly GCF_030056775.1). Taxonomy (NCBI): domain Bacteria; kingdom Bacillati; phylum Actinomycetota; class Actinomycetes; order Micrococcales; family Microbacteriaceae; genus Microbacterium; species Microbacterium sp. IEGM 1404. The sequence goes on from NZ_JASHKP010000001.1 coordinate 309,136, forward strand.
CCGGGCGAACGGCTACCGACGGTCCGCCAGGTCGCCGCGGCGCTCGAGGTCTCCACCGGCACGGTCGCCACCGCGTGGCGCGCGCTCGCCGACGCCGGGGTCGTCCTGTCACGGGGTCGCGCCGGCACCTTCGTCCGCGCCGAGAAGCGGGAGTGGTTGAGTCCGCGCGTGCAGGGCATGTCGGCCGACCGGATCCCCGGCGCACCGCGCGGTCTCGGCACCGGACGGGACGTGCGGGCGCTCCGCCTCGATCTGTCGCTGGGCACGCCCGACCCCGCGATGCTTCCCTCCATCGAGCGGGCGCTGACCCTCGCACGGCCGCGCGCCGACACCGGCCGGTACCACGACCTCCCCGTCCTTCCCGACCTCTACGACGTGCTGCGCGACCAGTGGCCCGTGCGCGGGGTGGAGGCCCTCACGGTGGTGGACGGAGCGCTCGACGGTATCTCCCGCACACTCGACCAGGTCGTGCGCTTCGGCGATCGCGTCGCGGTGGAGTCGCCGGGGTTCCCGTACTTCTTCGACCTCATCGAGGCCGCGGGTGCCGTTCCCGTGACGCTCGAGACCGACGCGGACGGCGTCGTGCCGGCCTCCCTCGCGCGCGCCCTCGCGCTCGGGCCCTCGGCGGTGCTGCTGCAGCCGCGCGCCCAGAACCCCACGGGGGTGTCGATGTCTGTCGAGCGTGCGCGGCGGCTCGCGAACGTGCTGCTGAGCGTGCCGGGCGGCACCCGGGTCACCGTGATCGAGGACGACCATTCGGCGCTCATCGCCAGCGCGCCGCCGGTGACGCTCGCGCTGTGGCTCCCCGCGCAGGTCGTGCACGTGCGCGGCTTCTCGAAGTCGCACGGTCCCGACCTGCGCATCGCCGCGCTCGGCGGCCCCTCGGCGATCGTCGACCGGATCGTCCGCCGTCGCATGCTCGGCCCCGGCTGGACCTCGCGCCTGCTGCAGTCGGTGCTGTACGAGCTCCTCACCGACCCGCGGTCCACCGCCCCGGTGCGCACCGCGCGGCTGATCTACCGCGATCGCCTCGACCGCCTCGCCGCGTCGCTCCGCCGGTCGGGGATCGACGTCGGCGACCCCGACGGCATCAACCTCTGGATGCCGGTGCGCGACGAACGCGCCGCCCTGGTGCACGCCGCCGCGGAGGGCATCGGCATCGCCGCCGGATCGCCGTTCGTGATCGATCCGGAGCCCCCGGAAACGGGCGCGGGCCGCGTGCGGGTGACGGCCGGGTCGGTCGTCGAGAACGTCCGCCTCGTCGCCGAGGCGCTCGCGCGCGCAGCGACGGCCGCGCCGCTCGACTAGAGGCGTCAACCCCGGAGCCGATGTCGGCGGGGACTTCTAGGCTGGATGCCATGACCGTTCCCTCTGTCCAGCTCAATGACGGAAACTCCATCCCCCAGCTCGGCTACGGCGTGTTCCTCGTGCCTGCCGACGACGCCGAGCGCGCCGTATCCGAGGCGCTCGAGGTCGGCTACCGCCACATCGACACCGCCGCGATCTACAAGAACGAAGAGGGCGTCGGCCGCGCCATCGCGTCCAGCGGCATCCCGCGCGACGAGCTCTTCGTGACCACGAAGCTCTGGAACTCGCGCCACGACGGCGACGACCCGCACGCCGCGATCGACGAGAGCCTCGAGAAGCTCAGCCTCGACAGCGTCGACCTCTACCTCGTCCACTGGCCGACCCCGAAGGCCGACAATTACCTCAACGCCTGGCAGAAGCTCATCGAGATCCGTGAGGCCGGCAAGACCCGCTCGATCGGCGTCTCGAACTTCCTCGTGCCGCACCTCGACCGCATCGTCGCCGAGACGGGCGTGACCCCCGTCGTCAACCAGATCGAGCTGCACCCGGCGCTCAGCCAGCGCGAGATCCGCGCGTGGGGCGCCGAGCACGACATGCACATCGAGTCGTGGGGTCCGCTCGGTCAGGGCAAGTACGACCTGTTCGAGATCCCCGCGGTGAAGGACGCCGCCGAGGCCCACGGCAAGTCTCCCGCTCAGGCGGTGCTGCGCTGGCACATCCAGCACGGTCTCATCGTGTTCCCCAAGTCGGTGCGCCGCGAGCGCCTGGAAGAGAACTTCGACCTGTTCGACTTCGAGCTCACCGCCGACGAGATGGCCGCGATCGACCAGATCGACCCGGGCGACGGCTCGGGCCGCGTCGGTTCGCACCCCGACGACGTCGAGTGACGGGTCAGTGAACTGAACCGCCTCGCGAACGCCTCGAGCCCCTACCTGCGGGCCCACGCCGACAACCCCGTCGCGTGGTTCCCGTGGGGGCCCGAGGCGTTCGCCGTCGCGGCCGAGCGCGACGTCCCCGTTCTCGTCTCCATCGGCTACAGCACCTGCCACTGGTGCCACGTGATGGCGCGGGAGTCGTTCCAGGACGCCGAGACCGCGGCCCTCGTGAACGACGGGTTCGTGGCGATCAAGGTCGACCGCGAGGAGCATCCCGACGTCGACGCGGCCTACCTCGACGCCGCGTCCGCGTTCACGCCCCACCTCGGCTGGCCGCTCACGGCGTTCGCGACCCCCGAGGGCCGCGTGTTCTACGCCGGCACCTACTTCCCGCCGCAGCCCCGCGGGCAGCTCCCGTCCTTCCGGCAGGTGCTCGCCGCGGTCCGCGAGGCCTGGACCGACAGGCGCGGAGAAGTGGATGCCACGGGCGCCTCGCTGCGTGAGGCGCTCGCATCCGCGGCCCCCGCCGCCGCCGACGCGATCCCCGACGCCGACGCGCTCGCGGCCGCCGTCGCCGACGTCGTGTCCCGCGAGGACCGCGAACTCGGCGGGTTCGCGGCCGGCGCCTCGCTCGAGTCCCCGAAGTTCCCGAACACCCCGGTCCTGCGGCTGGTGCAGCACCCCGCGCTCGCCGCCCTCGTGCCGGACGCCGCCGGCGTGGCATCCCGCGCTCTGTCGGCCATGACGTCGTCGGAACTGCGCGATCCCGTCGAGGGCGGGTTCTTCCGTTACGCCACCCGCCGCGACTGGACCGTCCCGCACTACGAGCGCATGCTCACCGACAACGCCGGCCTCATCGAGGTCGCCCTCGCCGCGGGCGACGACGCGACCGCCGCCGAGACGGCGGGGTTCCTCGTCGACGTGCTGCAGCTCCCGTCCGGCGGGATCGCCGCCGCGCAGGACTCCGAGTCGATCATCGACGGGCAGCGCTCCGAGGGCGGGTACTACCGCACCGCAGAGCGCGCCGGCCTCGCGCCGCCCGCCCTGGATGCCAAGGTCGTCACCGGCTGGAACGGGCACGCGATCGCGGCGCTCGCCGCGGCCGGGTCTCGCACCGATCCGCGGTTCGTCGAGGCCGCGCGCTGGGCGGCCGACACGGTGCTCGAGAACAACCTCGCCGACGACGGGACGCTCCGCCGCGCCTCGCTCGACGAGATCCGCTCGTCCGCCCCGGCGACGCTGGAGGACTACGGCGGCCTCGCCCGCGGCCTCCTGACCCTCGGACGCGTCACCGGCGAGGTCGCGTACGCCGAGCGCGCGCGGGCCCTGGTCGATGCGTGCCTCGGCGACGACGGCATCCGTCCGCCCGGGGGAGGCGACCCGGTGCTGGCGGTGCAGGGGATGCAGCCGCAGGGAGTGCCGAGCGACGGCGCGGCGCCCTCGGGGCCGTCGGCGTTCGCCGCCGCGGCCCTCGACCTGTGGCGCATGGGTGCGGGGGAGCGCTACCGAGAGGCGGCCGAGACGCTCGTCCGCGCGGCCGCGCCGGCCGCCCTCGCGGCACCGCTCGCATACGGCGCGATCCTCGACGTCGCACTGGGCCTCGCGACGCCCCCGCGGCAGGTGGTCGTGGTGGGCGAGACGGATGCCGCTCTCGCCGATGCCGCGCGCCGGGTCGCCGCCGACGTCGTCGCGGTCGTCACGCCCGCGCAGGCGCAGGACTTCGCCCGCGCCGGTTTCGAGCTGTTCGAGGGGAAGGTCTCCCGCGGGGGTGCCGCGACCGCCTACGACTGCCGGGCGTTCACGTGCGCACTGCCGACGACGGACCCCGCCGCCCTCATCTGACTGCCGTCGTGCGGGGTTCCAGACGCCGCTCCCACTACAGTGAGCCCGTGGCCGCCATTCCCACGCCGCGGTGTCCGCACTGCCGCCATTTCCTCTCGCTCGACAAGCTCGTGTGCCCCGAGTGCGGCGGTGAGCTGGGGTATCACCCGCGGCTGCGCCAGTTCGTCGGACTCCTCAAGGGCAAGGCCGTCGTCGGTGACGAGACCTGGTACGCGTGTTCCAACCGCGGCTGGCAGTGCAACTGGCTGGTGCGCGACGACGCGCCGAGCGGCCGCTGCTTCTCGTGCCGGCTGACCCGCACGACCCCCGAGTCCAGCGACACCGTCGCCCTCGAGAAGCTCGCGAAGACCGAGGAGGCCAAGCGCCGCCTCGTGCTGCAGCTGGGCGACCTGGGGCTGCCGATCCGCTCCTGGCACGACGGCCCCGGGGGACTCGGTTTCGACCTGCTCTCGAGCCTCTCGGAGGGACGGCGCGTGACGATCGGGCACGCCAACGGGATCATCTCGCTCGATCTCGCCGAGAGCCTCGACGACCGCCGCGAGGCGCTGCGGATCAAGCTTGGCGAGCCCTACCGCACGATGCTCGGCCACCTCCGCCACGAGATCGGCCACTACTACCAGAACGTCCTCATCACCGACGAGCAGACCTGGGCGCAGTGCCGCGCCCTCTTCGGCGACGAGCGGACCAGCTACCGGGATGCCATCTCCCGCCACTACCGCGAGGGCGCGCCGGACGGGTGGGCCGAGACCCACATCTCGGAGTACGCCACGATGCACCCGTGGGAGGACTTCGCCGAGACGTTCGCGCACTACCTGCACATCACCGGCACCCTCCAGACCGCGGCGGCCATCGGCATGACCCTCGACGGCGACGCGTACGCCAACCGCGACTCCGACGTCGAGCCGCTGGCGAACTACGCCGACCAGCCCGTGCACCGGCTCGTCGGCGACTGGCGGTGGATGTCGCACGCCTTCAACCGCGTGAACCGGTCGATGGGCATGGGCGACCTCTACCCGTTCGAGATCGTGCCCGGAGTCGTCCGCAAGCTCGCCTTCATCCACGACATCGTCACGCGCTCCCCGCAGCCCCCGCAGGAGCAGGAGATCGTCGCCCTCACGGCCGTCGAGGTCGACGACTGACGCTCAGTCCAGCAGGTGTCGCAGATACCGCCCCGGTGAGTCCATGAAACCGCGGTGCAGGCGCACGACCTCCAGGTCGTCCCACGTCGTCTCGCGGATGCCCCATTCGCCGAGCTCGAGGATCGTCGCGCCGGGGAGCGCCGCGAGCACGGGGGAGTGCGTCGCGCAGATCACCTGCGTGCCCCGCGAACGCATGCGATCCAGGGAGGCCAGCCACCGCAGGGTGGACGAGAACGACAGCGCCGCTTCGGGCTCGTCGAGGCACGCCAGCCCGGCGACGTACCGGGGATGGTCGAGCGCCTCATCGAGCAGAGCGTTGAACGACTCGCCGTGGCTCATCGGGTGCAGGCTCGGCGGAGCGTCGGGCAGGTCGTCGCGCCACGAGTAGTAGCCGTGCATCGTCTCGGCGCGCAGGAAGAAGCCGAACCGCGGTGCCCGGGGACTCCGTTCCAGCCGGAGCCACTCGCCGAGCGGGCTCTCGGTGCGGCGGGTCTGCCCTCCGCCGTTCGACGACCCGCCCTCGGCGGGCAGCCCGTAGGCCTCGGCGAGGCCCTCGATGAGCGTGGATTTGCCCGATCCGTTCTCCCCGACGAGGAAGGTGACGCCCGGGCCGAACTCCCACCCGTCCCGTCCGGCCACGTCCAGGAACTGCGCGACGGCGGGGATGTTCGCCGGCCACGCGGCCCGATCGATGGCGGCGTCGGCGAAGAGCTTCGCCCGCTGCACGGGGCGCGGGTCGTGCAGCCACTCGTCGCCGCGGGCCACGGTCAGATCCAGGTGGGCAGCCAGTTGTGCAGGCGCCAGAACTCGTACGGCACCGGCAGGCCCGTCCAGACCGGGTACCAGAACGCCGAGAGCAGCACACAGACGGCGAGGAACACCACCACCCAGACCTGCCCGCTCGCGCGCGTCATCGATCCCGGCCCGCGCGCGAGGTCGCGGAGCGCGAAGGTGAGCGCGAGCACGAGGAACGGCACCATCGCGACCGTGTAGAACTGGAAGATCGTCCGCTCGGGGTACAGCAGCCAGGGCACGTAGGTCGCGGCCAGCCCCGTGAGCACGAGGGCGTAGCGTCCGTCGCGAACCAGGACGAATCGCACCAGCAGGTAGACCGACGCGGCGATGCCCGCCCACCACAGCAGCGGGTTGTCGATGCTCGAGATGGCCTCGGTGCAGCCGCTGGGGAGCTGGCATCCGTTCACCCCGAAATCGTCCTGGTGCCAGTACATCGAGGTGGGGCGGATCATCAGCGGCCACTGCCACGCAGGACTCGCGTACGAGTGCGGCGTCGACAGGCCCACGTGGAAGGCGTACATCGACTGGTGGTACGCCCACAGGTTCTGCAGCGGCAGCGGCACCCACGCCCAGAACCCCGTCGCGGGGCTCGCGTCGAGCGCGTGGCGGCTGTAGCCGCCGTCGGTGAAGAGCCAGCCGGCCCAGCTCGCGAGGTACACGACCACGGCGACGGGGACGATGAGGACGAACGAGACCAGGCCCTGCCGCACCGCGTCCACCGGCCACTGCGCGATGCCCGCCCGACGGCGCGCGAGGGCGTCGGTGATCACGACGTAGATCCCGATCCCGGCGATGACGTACAGCCCCGACCACTTCACCGCCGTGGCCGCTCCCGCAGCGATGCCGGCGGCGAGGAGCCACGGCCGGTTCCAGAACACCGGACCCCACGTCGACTCGCCCGGTGCGCGCGCGGCCCAGCGGGCGAGAGCCGCCCGGCGGTCGAGGGCCACGAACCACAGCGCCAGCACGATGAAGAACGTCAGGAAGACGTCCAGCAGCGCGACACGGCTGAGCACGATCCCGAGGCCGTCGATCGCCATCAGACCGGATGCCACCGAGGCGAAGACGAACGACCCTGTCAGCGTCTTCGCGAACAGGTACACCAGGAGCACCGTGGCCGTGCCGAACGCGACCGCGGCGATCCGCCACGCGGTCGAGGAGTCGGAGCCGAACAGCGCCATCCCCGCGCCGATGAAGAAGCGTCCGAGCGGCGGGTGCACGACGTAGCTGCCCACGCCGGTGAAGAAGTCCGTGTCGCCCGCGACGAAGCGCTCGTCGGCGCCCCCGGGCCACTCCGACGGGAAGCCGAGGAGCCACTGGCTCCACGAGTCCTTGACGTAATACGTCTCGTCGAAGATCAGTTGGTGCGGGTCGCCGACGTTCACCACGCGCAGCACGAACGCGAATACGGTGATCAGCGTCGGGGCGAGCCAGCGCCACAGCCGAGTCCGCCGAGGGTCCGCCAGGAGGGTGTCGCGCCAGCGGTCGAGGCGCGTCCGTTCGTCCGAGGGGATCAGCGAGGGGACGGCGGTCACGGCCCCCAGCATAAGGTGGGGCGGTGATCATCCTCGCGGCGACCCCCATCGGCAACCTGGGCGACGCGTCGCGGCGGCTGGTGGAAGCGCTCGAGAACGCCACGGTCGTCGCGGCCGAGGACACCCGCACCACCCAGCGCCTGCTCGCCGGTCTCGGCGTCGCCAACCGCCCGCGGCTGCTCGCGCTCCACGACCACAACGAGAAGGAGCGCGCCGCCGAGCTCGTCGAGCTCGCCCGCGAGGACGACCTGCTCGTGCTGAGCGACGCCGGCATGCCCACGGTCAGCGATCCCGGCTACGGGCTCGTCGCGGCGGCCGCCGCCGCGGGCGTCACGGTCACCGCGATCCCGGGCCCGAGCGCCGTCGTCACGGCCCTCGCCGTCGCCGGGCTCCCCACCGACCGGTTCGCGTTCGAGGGATTCCCCCGCCGGAAGCCCGGGGAGCGGCGTCGGGCTTTCGCCGACCTCGCCGCCGAGACGCGGACCCTGGTGTTCTTCGAGTCGCCGTCGCGACTGGCATCCACTCTCGACGACCTCGCGGCGGAGTTCGGGGCCGACCGTCCCGCCGCGGTGTGCCGAGAGCTGACGAAGCTGCACGAGGAGGTGCGTCGCGGCACCCTCGCCGAACTCGCCGCCTGGGCGGCCGAGGGCGTGCGCGGCGAGATCGCGATCGTCGTGGGCGGCGCGTCGGCACGGGATGTGGCGTTCCCGGATGCCGTGACCCAGGTGCTCGAGCTGGTGCGCGACGGCGCGCGGCTCAAGGAGGCGGCCGGCGAAGTGGCGTCCCTCACGGGGCACTCCTCGCGCGAGCTGTACCAGGCGGCGCTCGCCGTGAAGCGCTGACGCCGACACACGACCGGACGGGTCGGCCGTCCCCCGTAGAATCCTGGGGTGACTTCCGGCCGTTCGTTCTACATCACCACGCCGATCTACTACCCCAGCGACGTGCCCCACATCGGGCACGGCTACACGACGGTGGCGGTGGACGCGCTCGCGCGGTGGCACCGGCAGTCCGGTGACGACACCTGGATGCTCACCGGCACCGACGAGCACGGCCAGAAGATGATGCGTGCCGCCGCCGCGAACAACCACACGCCCCAGGAGTGGGTCGACAAGCTCGTCAGCGAGTCGTGGTTCCCGCTGCTGAAGACCCTCGACGTCGCCAACGACGACTTCATCCGCACGAGCCAGCCGCGCCACGAGGAGCGCGTCGAGAAGTTCGTGCAGGCGCTCTACGACCGCGGCTACATCTACGCGGGCGAGTTCGAGGCGCTGTACTGCGTCGGCTGCGAGGAGTTCAAGACCGAGGCCGAGATCGTCGACGGCGAGGGCCCGTTCGAGGGCCTCAAGGTCTGCGCGATCCACTCCAAGCCCCTCGAGCTGCTGCAGGAGAAGAACTACTTCTTCAAGCTCAGCGAGTTCCAGGAGCCGCTGCTCGAGCTCTACCGCTCGGTGCCCGACTTCGTGCGGCCCGACTCGGCGCGCAACGAGGTCGTCTCGTTCGTGAAGAACGGCCTGAAAGACCTGTCGATCTCGCGCTCGACGTTCGACTGGGGCATCCAGGTGCCGTGGGACGACTCGCACGTCATCTACGTCTGGGTCGACGCGCTGCTGAACTACGCGACGGCCGTCGGCTACGGCAGCGACCCCGAGGAGTTCGCGCGCCGCTGGCCCGCGTACCACGTCGTAGGCAAGGACATCCTGCGCTTCCACGCCGTGATCTGGCCCGCGATGCTGATGGCGGCGGGGCTCGAGGTGCCCCGCGGCGTCTTCGCGCACGGCTGGCTGCTGGTCGGCGGCGAGAAGATGTCGAAGTCCAAGCTCACCGGTATCGCGCCGACCGAGATCACCGATGTCTTCGGCTCCGACGCGTACCGCTTCTACTTCCTCTCCGCGATCGCGTTCGGTCAGGACGGGTCGTTCTCGTGGGAAGACCTGTCGGCCCGCTACCAGGCCGAACTGGCCAACGGCTTCGGCAACCTGGCATCCCGGTCGATCGCGATGATCGAGCGCTACTTCGAGGGGATCGTGCCGCCGGCGGGGGAGTACACCGACGCCGACCTCGCGATCCAGAAGACGGTGGCGGATGCCGTGAGCGCCGCGGACGCGGCGATCGAACGGTTCCGCATCGACGAGGCGATCGACGCGATCTGGACGATCGTCGACGCGCTGAACCTGTACATCACCGAGAACGAGCCGTGGGCGCTGGCGAAGGACGACGCGCAGCGCGAGCGCCTGGGCACGGTGCTGTACACCGCGGCCGAGGGCCTGCGCGCCCTGGCGGTGCTTCTGTCGCCGTTCATGCCGGTCTCGACCGAGAAGCTGTGGATCGCGCTGGGCGCCGCCGAGAGCATCGGACGCCTGCCGGACCAGCCCCTCCGCGAGGCCGGAGCCTGGGGCGTGCTGCGGCCGGGCACATCGGTGAACGGCCTGTCGCCGCTGTTCCCGCGCGTCGAGCAGGCATGAGCACGCCGGTCGAGCGTCCCCGCGGCACGATCGAGGGCGGCGACCCGAGCCAATACGTGCGCGAGCGTTCGGTCGACGGCCGCCGCGACGTGAGCTACCCGCCCGCGCCCGAACCTCTCGGCGTGCCGGTGTACGACAACCACACGCACCTCGAGATCGAGGACGGCGAGACCGGCCTCTCGCTCGACGAGCAGCTCGAGCGGGCGCTGGCGGTCGGCGTGCACGGGGTCGTCCAGGCCGGCGGCGACGTCGACTCGTCGCGCTGGTCGGCGTGGGCCGCGGCAACCCATCCACGCGTCCTCGCCGCGGTCGCGATCCATCCGAACGAGGCTCCCGCGTACGCGGCCGCGGGCGAGCTGGATGCCGCGATCGCGGTCATCGACGAACTCGCGGCCGAGCCGCGCGTGCGGGCGATCGGCGAGACGGGTCTGGACTTCTTCCGGACCGAGGCCGACGGCATCCCGGCTCAGATCAGCTCGTTCGAGGCGCACATCGCCCTCGCGAAGAAGCACGGCATCGCCATGCAGATCCACGACCGCGACGCGCACGACGCCGTCCTCGAGACGCTCGAGCGCGTCGGCGCCCCCGAGAAAACGGTGTTCCACTGCTTCTCGGGCGACGCCGACATGGCCCGCATCGCCGCCGACCGCGGGTACTACCTCTCGTTCGCGGGCAACGTCACGTTCAAGAACGCCCAGAACCTGCGCGACGCCCTCGCCGTGACCCCGCGCGAGCGGATCCTCGTCGAGACCGACGCGCCGTTCCTGACGCCCGTGCCCTACCGCGGTCGTCCGAACGCGCCGTACCTTATCCCGGTCACGCTGCGCTTCCTGGCATCCGAACTCGGAACGGATGCCGACAAGCTCGCCGCCCAGGTCGCCGCGAACACGCTCGAGGTGTACGGGGAATTCTGACCCGCGTCGAACACGACGAAGGCCGGCACCCCTCGGGGCGCCGGCCTTCCTCCATCGTCAGGCCTTGCTCTTGTCCTTCCGGACGAAGAGCGTCTCGGTCTGCTCGAGTTCCATGCCCTTGGTCTCCGGGATGCGCAGCGCGACGTACACGAGCGACAGGGCGGCGAACAGCGCGTACATGCCGTACGTGAGCGGCAGCGACCAGCTCGCCATCGCGGGGAACGACACCGTGATCGCGAAGTTCGCGATCCACTGCGCGCCGGCCGCGACGCCGAGGGCCTTGCCGCGGATGCGACTCGGGAAGATCTCGCCGAGCAGCACCCACACCAGCGGACCCCACGAGGCGCCGAAGCCGATCACGAACAGGTTCGCCGCGACCAGGGCGATCCCGCCCCACGGAGCGGGGAGCGACACGTCGTCGCCGCTGCCCTGGGCGAACGTGAACGCCAGCGCCATCGCGGCCAGCGACACCGTCATCAGGACGGAACCGGTCAGCAGGATCGGCTTCCGGCCGACGCGGTCGACGAGGAAGATCGCGACGAAGGTCACGACCACGTTGGTCACCGACGTGATGACGGAGATCAGCAGCGAGTTGCTCTCGTCGAATCCGACCGCCTTCCACAGCGTCGTGGAGTAGTAGAAGATCACGTTGATTCCGACGAACTGCTGGAACATCGACAGCAGGATGCCGGTCCAGACGATGCCCTGGAGTCCGAGCACGGGGCCCCGCAGGGAGACGTTCTTGTTCTTGCGGTCGGTCTCGATGGCGCTCGTGAGCTCGTTCATGGTCTTGTCGAGGTCGGCCGGCGGGACCAGGCGGGAGAAGATCGCGCGCGCCTCGTCCTTGCGTCCCTTCGCGAGCAGGTACCGCGGGGACTCGGGCACGGTGAACGACAGGATGCCGTAGACGGCGGCGGGCACGACACCCACCAGGAACATCCAGCGCCAGGCCTCCATGCCCAGCCACAGCTCGTTGGCGGCGCCGCCCGCGGAGGTGGCGAGGAGGGCGTCGGAGAGCAGAGCGCCGAAGATGCCGAGCGTGATCGCGAGCTGCTGCAGCGAGGCGAGCGATCCGCGGATCTGGCGCGGGGCCACCTCCGCGATGTACGCGGGGGCGACGACCGAGGCGATACCGATTCCGAGGCCGCTCATCACGCGCCACAGGATGAGGTCGGGGACGCTGAACGTGAGCGCCGCGCCGATCGACGAGACGAAGAACAGCACGGCGCCGAGCAGCATCACCTTCAGGCGGCCCCAGCGGTCGGACAGCGCGCCGGCGACGACGGCACCCACCGCGCAGCCGAGCAGGGCGACGGCGACGACGAAGCCGGTCAGCACCTGGCTGAGCTCGAAGTTGCCCTGGACGGCATCCACCGCTCCGTTGATGACGGAGGAGTCGAAGCCGAAGAGGAAGCCGCCGACGGCGGCGGCGAGGGAAAGGCCGACCGCTCGTCGCCCGTACGGACCGCGGAGGGTGAAGGCATTGGCGGGGATCGACTGCGTCTGGCTCACCCACCCACGTTACTGCCGCTCGGGCGCCGAGGCGGTGACTGGCGGTCGCCCTGGTTACAGTGGAACAATGCCCGTTTCTCTCCTCGGCGCCTCCGAGATCCGCCGGCTCGCCGCCGACCTCGACGTCACGCCGACGAAGAAGCTGGGCCAGAACTTCGTCGTCGACGCCAACACCGTCCGCAAGATCGTGCAGGCGGCGAAGGTGGAGGCATCCGATCGTGTGGTCGAGATCGGGCCGGGCCTCGGATCGCTGACGTTGGCGATCCTCGAGACGGGGGCGTCGGTCGTCGCGGTGGAGATCGACCACCGCCTCGCCGCGCGGCTGCCCGAGACGACCGCCGCCCACGGCGTCCCCGCCGACCGCCTGACCGTGATCGATGCCGACGCCCTGCAGGTGCGCGACCTGCCCGGTGAGCCCGAGGTGCTGGTGGCCAACCTGCCCTACAACGTCTCCGTGCCGGTGCTGCTCCACTTCCTCGAGACCTTCCCGTTCCTGCAGCGCGGGGTCGTGATGGTGCAGGCCGAGGTGGGGGAGCGGCTCGCCGCCCCGCCCGGGTCGAAGGTGTACGGCGCGCCCAGCGTCAAGGCCGCCTGGTACGGTCCGTGGCGCCTGGCCGGAACGGTCTCCCGCCAGGTCTTCTGGCCGGTTCCGAACGTCGACAGCGTGCTGGTCGGATTCGAACGGGATGCCGAGTCCCGCGGCGACGAGGAGCTGCGGCGCCGCACGTTCGCCATCGTGGACGCCGCTTTCCAGCAGCGCCGCAAGATGCTGCGGCAGGCGCTGTCGACCGTGCTCGGCGGGTCGGCCGCCGCGGCGTCGGAGGCTCTGGAGGCGGCGGGGATCGACCCCACGCTGCGCGGCGAGCAGCTGTCGATCGACGACTTCGTGCGGATCGCCCGCGGCTGATCGTCCCTGCTCCGCGATGTCGTCGCGTGAGTCGCCAAGATTTGTCGCTTCTCCGCCGGCGGAGGCGACAAATCTTGGCGACTCACGCGGATCGCGACGGCGTAACTTCTTGCCGTGTTCATCACATGTTCCTGAAACATGCCGGTAACATTTCAGCCCAACCGGGAGCATCACGCCGGTCAGAGGTCGCACCCGACGACCCGAAGGGAACGAGATGCGCTACGCCGAATATCCGCGTGCTGAACGTGTGCTGTTGCACCTGAGCGACACCCACCTGCGCGCCGGCGGTGCCCCGCTGTACGACCGCGTCGACTCCGAGGCGCACCTCGCCCAGGCGATCGCCGCGATCGAGGCATCCGGCATCCGTCCCGACGGTCTCGTCTTCACCGGCGACCTCGCCGACTTCGGTGAGGGTGACGCCTACGCCCGGGTGCGGGCGATCGTCGAACCGGCCGCCGCCCGGATCGGCGCACCGGTCATCTGGGTGATGGGCAACCACGACGACCGCGCGACGTTCCGCTCCCACCTGCTCCCGGGCGATTCCGCCGATCCGCAGGCGCCGGTCGACCGCGTCGACGAGCTCAACGGCCTCCGCATCATCACGCTCGACACCTCGGTGCCCGGGCAGCACCACGGCGAGGTCACCGCGGCGCAGCGCGCGTGGCTCGCCGACGTGCTGTCGGTCCCCGCACCGCTGGGCACGATCCTCGCCATGCACCACCCGCCGGTGCCGAGCGTCCTCGACCTCGCCGCGACCGTCGAGCTGCGCGATCAGCGCTCGTTGGCCGACGTGCTGCGGGGAAGCGACGTCCGGACCATCCTCGCCGGCCACCTGCACTACTCGACGTTCGCCACCTTCGCCGGCATCCCCGTGTCGGTGGCCTCGGCCACCTGCTACACGCAGGACCTGATGGTGCCGGTCGGCGGCACGCGCCCGCAGGACGGCGCGCAGGGATTCAACCTCGTCCACGTGTACGACGAGACGATCGTGCACTCGGTCGTGCCGGTCGGCACAGCCGAGGTCCTGCAGTACGTCGACGCCGCCGAGTCGCAGGAACGCCTGCGGTCGGCCGGGATCGCCGTTCCGACCGCGGGCGAGCTCAGCGGCCGGGTGTCGCCGCCGACGACGCCGCTGCCGATCCTGCGCTGACCGCCTCGGACTTCTCCCACGGCGCCGTCACGGGGAAGTAGCGCTCGAGGCACGCGCGGAGCGCGGGCACCCGGACCTCCTCGGGGATCTCGGGCACGCTGCCGTCGTTGAGGCAGAACATGTCGGTGTCGCGTCCGGTGACGAGGCGTTCCATCCGGCGGAGCGAGTCCAGCTGCGTCGTCTGGACGTACCGGGTACGCGGTTCGGTCGTGATGACGGCCCGGCCGGTGGCCAGCGCGTAGTAGTGGTAGAGGCTGTTGGTGACGGAGATGTCGGTCGCCGAGCGGAAGCGGCTCGCCGCCGTGCGGGCGTAGTCGTCCGCGAACTCGCGTTCGAGCTCGTACGCCACGGAGCGCCGCAGCGGCGTCGCGCAGTGCTCGAGGTCGAGGGTGATGACGCGCCCGAACCGCTCCTCGAGCAGCGCGCGGTTCACGCGCAGCCCGTTGTCGTGCCCGGAACGGCCGACGTGCGGGGCGCCGCTGCCGATGCGGATGCCGCTCTCGACGAAGCGGCTGATCCCCGCCCCGCTGAAGAACAGCTCGGGGGTGACCGGGCGGCCGAAGAACATGTCGTCGTTGCTGTACAGGAAGTGCTCGGCGAGACCGGGGATGCGGTGCAGCTGCGCCTCGACGGCGTGCGAGTTGTGCGTAGGCAGCACCGAGGGATCGGCGAAGAACTCCTCGCTGCGCACGATGGTGACCTTGGGGTGATCGGCGAGCCACTCGGGCGTCGGCGAGTCGGTCGCGATGAAGATGCGACGCACCCACGGCGCGTACATGTGGACGCTGCGCAGGGCGTAGCGCAGCTCGTCGACCTGGCGGTAGCGCGCGGCGTTGTCGTCGCCGTCGCCGACGACGTATCCCTTCATGCGGGCCGCGCGCTGGCGCTGGAACTCGCTGGAGGAGCCGTCCACCCAGGAGAAGACCATGTCGACGTCTTCGGTGAACTCGTTGGGGTGCGGATCGAACATGCCGGCGACGGTGCGCCAGCGGCGCCCGTAGCGCTCGACCTCGACGACGTCCAGGTCGGCGGTCGCGAACTTCCGGCGCGTCAGCGCGCTCGGGCGCGGCGCCTCGATGGTCTCGGCACCGAACCGCCACAGTTCCAGACGCGGCGCGAGCGCGGCACCGTAGCGGTACGAGCCCTCGATCGAGGTGCGCGGGCGGAAGACCGCGTACGCCTCCACGGCGTTGCGGCTCGGGACCACGCTGTGCGCGGGCACCGGGTCTTCGCCGCGGGCCTTCAGGTAGACGGGGCCGAGGTCTGGATCGCGGAGTGCGGCCAGGGCGACCTCGGCGTGCGCGGTGTCGACCACGATCTTGGGGCGGCGATTGGCATCCCGGACCAGCATGACCGCGACGCCCGCCGCCTCGATCGCCGCAGCGACCGTGAGCAGGTCGTCGCGTTCGGCGTCGGCGGGGGTGCGGGTGTCGTCGACGACGTGCAGGATGCCGTCGACCATGCGGATGTCATCCCTCGACAGGAGGGCGCGCCACGGGTCGGTCTCGACAGAAAGGGGGACCATCGATCGCATACTGTGCCTCCTCGGGGGATGTGGGGACGGGTTCGTACACCGTAGGGAGCCGGCGTTACGTCCGCGTTTCGGCGACGGCGCCGAAGGGCGGTGAGGGGGGCGCTACTGTCGAAGAGTGAGTGAGATCGCCCGTTCCGGACCGGCCGCCGTCGACCCGTCGTCAGCGGGTCGGGGGATGTCGGTCCGACGTTCCAGTTTCGCACACGGTGGAGCGTGCGGACTCACGGCCATGCGGGGTCGGCGATGAGCGCTCACACCCCGGCTCCGGTGCGCGTGCGCGCGCCCGGGAAGATCAACGTCTTCCTCGAGGTCGGCGATGTCGCCGACGACGGGTACCACGAGGTCGCCACCGCCTATCAGGCGGTCTCGCTCTACGAGGAGATCACCGCCACCGCGTCCGACGACGTCACGATCGAGATCGCCGGCACGTCCGCGGTCGACGTCGAGGGCGTGCCCACCGACGAGCGCAACCTCGCGGTGCGCGCCGCTCGGCTGCTGGCCCGTGTCAGTGGGATCGAGGCGGGCGTCCACCTGTCGGTGCGCAAAGCGGTCCCGGTCGCCGGAGGCATGGGCGGCGGGTCCGCGGACGCCGCGGCGGCACTCGTCGCGTGCGACGCGCTGTGGGGCATCGGGATGCCGACCGCCGACCTCGCGCGTCTGGCGGCGCAGCTGGGCGCCGACGTGCCGTTCGCGCTGCTCGGCGGTACCGCCGTCGGAACCGGCCGGGGTGATGAACTGAGCCCCGCGCTGGCGTCCGGGCGCTTCGATTGGGTGCTCGTCCCCAACGATCACGGGCTGTCCACGCCGGTGGTCTACGGCGAACTCGACGCCCATCGCGAGCGGCACGCGGTCGACATCGGACCGGCGCCCCGCGTTCCGGCGGTCGATCCCGACGTGCTGCACGCGATCCGCCAGGGCGATGCCCGGATGCTCGCCGCCACCGTGCGCAACGACCTCCAGGCTCCGGCGCTGCACCTGCGGCCCGATCTGGCGCGCGTCCTGGAGCGGGGAGAGCGCTCCGGAGCTCTCGCGGGGCTGGTGTCGGGCTCGGGTCCGACCCTGGCGTTCCTGGCCGCGGATGAGACCGCGGCGATCGACCTGCAGGTCACCCTGAGCGCGGCCGGGTTCCACGCCCTCCACGTTCACGGGCCCGTTTCCGGCGCGCGCGTGGTCTGACCGCGCCGCACCATAGCCCAGGTCGTCACACGGGGCAATCTTGCGTTTCGTGTCGGTGGTCCTCAGTAGCCTCGGTCGAGGTGCTCCCGCACCGGCGGGTGCTGTGCCCGCGAGCGGCCACGAAAGGGGAACTCCCATGAAGGCAGAACTCGACGGCGTGGTCATCGCCGAAGCCGACCGTGACGATCTCGTCTCGATTGAGGGCAACTGGTACTTCCCGCCGAGCGCGGTCCGTGAGGGTGCGCTGTCGCAGAGCCCCACCCCCTACACCTGCCCGTGGAAGGGTGCGGCCCAGTACTGGAACGTCGCCCTCGACGGTGCCGAGCTCCGCGACGGCGCGTGGTCCTACCCCGACCTGCGTCCGGGTGCGGTCGACCGCGTCGGCACCGACTTCGCGGGATACGTCGCCTTCGACCGGAAGGTCGTGGTCTCCGACTGAGTCGGGCACGCGCATGATCGAGTTCTCGAGCGTTTCGAAGGTCTTCCCCGACGGCACCCGCGCCGTCGACGACTTCAGTCTCGTCATCCCGTCCCGCAAGACGACCGTCTTCGTCGGATCGTCGGGGTGCGGCAAGACGACGCTGCTCCGCATGATCAACCGGATGGTGGAGCCCTCTGCGGGCACGATCACGATCGACGGCGACGACATCGCGTCGCGGCCGCCGGTGCAGCTCCGGCGCAGCATCGGCTACGTCATGCAGAACTCCGGCCTCCTCCCGCACTTCACGGTGGCCGACAACATCGCCACGGTGCCCGTGCTCCAGGGCGAGAACCGCAAGAAGGCCCGCACGCGCGCCCTCGAGCTCATGGAGACCGTCGGGCTCGACACGGCGATGGCCGACCGCTACCCGAGTCAGCTGTCCGGCGGTCAGCAGCAGCGCGTGGGCGTCGCCCGCGGCCTCGCCGCCGACCCGAACATCCTGCTCATGGACGAGCCGTTCGGCGCGGTCGACCCCATCGTGCGCGACGAACTCCAGCAGGAGCTCATCCGGCTGCAGAACGATATCGGCAAGACGATCGTGTTCGTGACGCACGACATCGACGAGGCCTTCCTGCTCGGCGACCAGGTGGTCCTGCTCGAGAAGGGCGCGCGCGTGGCCCAGGTGGGCGCGCCGAGCGAGATCATCGAGAACCCCGCGAGCGACTTCGTCGCGAGCTTCATCGGCGCGGTCAAGGGCAAGCGCGCCCTGAGACTGAAGACGACCGAGCGCGGCACGGTCGTCGTGGATGCCGAGGGACGCACGCAGGGTGCGCTCGTGGAGGAGCCGCGCGCGTGACCTGGGTCCTCAACAACCTCGGCCTGATCGGGGAGCTGACGGTGGCACACCTCCGCCAGAGCCTGATCGCGCTCGTGGTGGGGTTTGTCCTGAGCGTGCCGCTCGGGTGGGTCGCGTGGCGCTACCGGCTCGTGCGCAGCAGCGTCATCACCATCACCGGACTCCTGTACACGATCCCCTCGCTCGCCCTCCTGATCCTCATGCCCGTGATCACCGGGTGGTACTCGATCGTCAGTGAGACCAACCTCATCGTGGCGCTCGCGATCTACGCCGTCGCCATCCTGGTGCGCGCCGTCGCCGACGGCCTCGACTCGGTCGACGCCGGTGTCCGGCAGGCGTCCACCGCCCTGGGATACGGCTCGTTCCGCCGCTTCTGGGCGGTGGAATTCCCCCTCGCAGGTCCCGTGATCCTGGCGGGGCTCCGCGTCGCGTCGGCGAGCACGATCGCCCTGGCGACGGTCGGCATCCTCGTCGGCATCCAGAACATCGGGTACCTGTTCACCAACGGTCTGCAGAGACGGATCATCCCCGAGGTCTTCACGGGCGTGCTCGCGGTGGTCGTGATCGCCCTGGTGATCGACCTGCTCCTGATCATCGCGGGTCGCCTGCTCATGCCCTGGACCCGCGGCACCAAGACCGTCTCGCGCCAGGCGAACCGGACGTTGGTGAAGGCATGAACCTCATCAGCGAAGCGATCGCCTGGATCTTCTCCGGCAACCCCGGGACCGGTTTCGACTCCATCCCCGCCGCGATCGGCGTGCAGCTGCTCTACACGCTCGTCTCGATCGTCGTGGCCGGCGCCATCGCCATCCCGCTCGGGTGGTACATCGGTCACACGGGCCGGGGGCGCGAGACCGCGGTCGCGATCGCGGGCGCGGCGCGCGCGATCCCGTCCTTCGGGCTCCTCATCCTGCTGACCCTGCTTCTCGGCGTGCTGCACAAGCCCGAGGCTGCGGTGATCTCCTTCGTCGTCCTCGCCATCCCGTCGCTCCTCGCCGGGGCCTACACCGGCTTCGAGGCGATCGACCGCCGCGTGATCGACGCCGGACGCTCGATGGGCATGACCGAGGCGCAGATCCTCTGGCGGATCGAGGTGCCGCTCGGCCTGCCTCTCCTCGTCGGCGGCATCCGCGCCGCCACCCTCCAGGTCCTCGCGACGGTGACGATCGCGGCGTACATCGGTCTGGGCGGTCTCGGGCAGTACATCATCGCCGCGATCCCGCTCCGCCGGTTCGACATCCTGATCGGCGGCGCGATCCTCGTCGCGGTGCTCGCGCTCGTGATCGACGGTCTGTTCGCCCTCCTGCAGCACCTCGTCGTCCCGCGCGGCATCCGGGCAGCGGGCGCCGCCTCTCCGCGGACGCGATCGGCGCGCGAGCGTCGCGCCGAGGCGATCGCGGTCGGAGCCCCGGCCGCGCCGCCGAGCACCCCCTGACTCACCCGACTCCCCACCACCAGAAAGAGGAACCCATGTTCACAGCACGAACTCGCAAGGGTCTCGGCGTCTTCGCCGGACTCGCGGTCGCCTCGCTCGCCCTCGCCGGTTGCGGCGCCTCGAGCGATCCCCTGAGCAACAACGGCGGCGACGCCAGCGCCTCGTCCGCCGAGATCGTCGTCGGATCGCAGGCCTACTTCTCCAACGAGATCATCGCCGAGATCTACGCGCAGGCTCTCGAGAACTCGGGTCTGACGGTCAAGCGTCAGTTCCAGATCGGTCAGCGCGACGCGTACATCCCGCTGCTCGAGGACGGCACCGTCACCGTGTTCCCGGAGTACAGCGGCAACCTGCTGCAGTTCTTCGACGACGCGACCACCGCCCGGACCGCCGACGAGGTCTACGCGGCCCTGCCGTCGGCGCTGCCCGAAGGCCTCGAGGTCCTCGACCAGTCGACGGCCACCGACCAGGACTCGTACACGGTCACGAAGGCGTTCGCGGATGCCAACGGCCTGACCTCGATCGCCGACCTGTCCAAGGTCACGACCGGCCTCACCCTCGGCGGCAACGCCGAGCTCGCCGAGCGCCCGTACGGCCCGCAGGGCCTGAAGTCGACCTACGGTGTCGACGTGCAGTTCTCGCCCACCGGTGAGACCACCGTCGACGACCTCGTCGCCGGCACGATCCAGGTCGCGAACGTCTACACCGCCGACCCGCGCATCCAGACCGACAACCTCGTCACCCTGGAAGACCCGAAGGGCCTGTTCCTGGCCTCGAACGTCGTCCCGGTCGTGAACTCGAAGGTCGCCTCGCAGGTGTCCGACATCCTGAACAAGGTCTCCGCCGCCCTCACCCCCGAGGGTCTCGTGGAACTGAACGTGAAGTCGACCGTCGACCAGCAGTCCTCGGCCGACATCGCGAAGGCCTGGCTCGCCGACAACAACCTCTGAGCCGACGCCACACCAGCGGGGCCGTCCGGGATTCCGGGCGGCCCCGCTGTCCGTTCCGGTGGTCGGGCGCTCGCGCACGCCCGTCCCCGCGAGACCGCACGTGCCTGACGAACCGACTGCAGGCTGCGCGGGTTTCGTCGGCCGGATGCAGTCTCGCGGTTCGCCGCGCCCCAAGCCGCGTAGCCTAAGACGGATATGGCACATCTGCTCGGGGGCGAAGCCCTGCACCTGGAATACCCGACCAAGGTCGTGTTCGACTCCGTCTCGCTCGGCGTGAACGAGGGAGACCGCATCGGCATCGTCGGCCGTAACGGCGACGGCAAGTCGAGCCTGCTCGGCATGCTCGCCGGCATCCGCGAGCCCGACGGCGGACGCGTGACCGTGCGCGGGGGAGTGACGGTCGGCGTCCTCGACCAGCAGGACACCCTCGACGACGACGACACGATCGGGCACGCCGTGGTCGGCGACCGCGCCGAGCACGAGTGGGCCGGCGATGCGCGGACGCGCGACGTCATCGCGGGACTCCTCGGCGACCTCCCGTGGGACGCGCGCCTCGGCGACCTCTCCGGTGGTCAGCGTCGTCGCGTGGCGTTGGCGAAGCTGCTGTCGGGCGACTGGGACGTGCTGTTCCTCGATGAGCCGACCAACCACCTCGACGTCGAGGCCATCACCTGGCTCGCCGGTCACCTCAAGAAGCGCTGGGCGCCCAGCGCGGGGGGCCTGCTCGTCGTGACCCACGACCGGTGGTTCCTCGACGAGATCTGCACCGCGACGTGGGAGGTGCACGACCGCATCGTCGAGCCCTTCGAGGGCGGGTACGCGGCGTACATCCTGCAGCGGGTCGAGCGCGATCGCCAGGCGGCATCCATCGAACAGCGTCGTCAGAACCTCGCGCGCAAGGAGCTGGCGTGGCTTCGCCGCGGGGCGCCGGCGCGCACCTCGAAGCCGAAGTTCCGCATCGACGCGGCGAACGAGCTCATCGCCGATGTGCCCGAGATCCGCGACAAGGTCGCCCTGCAGTCGCTCGCGGTCGCGCGCCTGGGCAAGGACGTGGTCGATCTGCTGGACGCGGGGGTGTCCTACGGCGACAAGACGGTGCTGAAAGACATCGAGTGGCGCATCGCGCCCGGTGAGCGCACCGGCATCCTGGGCGTGAACGGGGCCGGCAAGTCCACCCTGCTGAGTCTGGTCACCGGCACCCTCGAGCCCACCGCGGGCCGCGTGAAGCGCGGCAAGACCGTCAAGGTCGCGACCCTCACCCAGCGTCTCGACGAGCTCGAGCAGCACCTGAACGACCCCGTGCGGGTGGTGATCGCGGGGCTCCGCACGACGTACAGCTTCGGCGCGGGCTCCAAGGCGCAAGAGCTGACCCCCGGCCAGCTGCTCGAGCGTCTCGGGTTCTCCAGTGCCCAGCTCTCCACGCCGGTGAAGGACCTCTCCGGCGGGCAGAAGCGGCGCCTTCAGCTGCTGCTCATCCTGCTCGATCAGCCGAACGTCCTGATCCTCGACGAGCCCACGAACGACCTCGACACCGACATGCTGGCGGCGATGGAAGACCTGCTGGACTCGTGGTCGGGCACCCTCATCGTCGTCTCGCACGACCGCTACTTCCTCGAGCGCGTCACCGATCAGCAGTACGCGATCCTCGATGCGCGCCTGCGCCACCTCCCGGGCGGGGTCGACGAATATCTGCGCCTGCGGGCGATCCAGGATGCCGAGCCGCAACGGTCCACGGCGACCGCGGCCGCGGCATCCGCGGGTCTCCAGGGGGCCGACCTCCGTGCCGCGCAGAAGGAGGTCTCGGCCGCCGAGCGCAAGATCGAGAAGCTGCAGCAGCAGATCGACCGGGCCAAGGCGGCCCTCGCGGACCACGATCAGGCCGACTACGTGGGGCTCGGCAGAGAGATGGAGCGCATCTCGCAGTGGGAGTCCGAGCGCGACGAACTGGAACTGCGCTGGTTCGAACTCACCGAGGCCATCGGCTGAATCGGCGCCCCGATCGCCTCGGCGTTCGCGGCGTGCGCCGCGTCAGTGGACCGCGACCTCCAGGATCACGATCACGATGCCGAGGAACGACGTCGCGAGCGCGCCCATGATGCGCCCGAACACGCGGTAGCCGCGGCGCCGGAACGCGTGGTACCCGAGGATCGCGAGGACCACGAACATCGCCGTGATGCAGTTGTCGACGGCGTCCAAGACGGTCTGACCCGTGGCGATGCCGAACGCCAGGGCGAGGATCGACGGCACCGAGGCGTAGAGCATCCCCGCGGCATGGCGGACGGCGTTGCGCGTCGACGCGCGGAAGCCGTGGTCGCCGTGGTCGGTCAACGTGTGGGCGAACACGTGGGCGATGAAGAAGACGATCAGGGTCGAGGTCGAGTTCAGCAGCACCTCGGCCACGTCGTGCGCCTCGTCGTCGGCGAGGGTCACGAACGTCGTGAACACGATCAGCCCGTAGATCGCCGAGGGGGAGCGGAACCGCACGTCCAGCCACGCCTTCACCCGCTGCCACGGCGTCGGCCCGGCCACGGTGGCGCTCACGCGTCGAACCCCAGACTGAGTTTGCGTAGGAGCGTCGCGAGCCGGTCGCGGTCTCCGCGGGAGAGCCCCTCGAGCAGTAGTGCCTCGGCGTCGACGAGGCGGGTGATCGCGGCATCCACGCGCACGCGACCGTCGTCGGTGAGGGTCACCAGGATGCTCCGTCCGTCGCCGGGGTCGGCTTCGCGTCGGACGAACCGGCGGGCGACGAGCCGGTCGATGCGGTTGGTCATCGTGCCGCTGGAGACGAGCGTCTGCTGCAGCAGCTGCTTGGGGCTGAGCTGGTAGGGCTCGCCCGCACGGCGGAGGGCCGAGAGCACGTCCCACTCCCACGACTCGATGTCGCTGCGACGGAACGCCTCTTTGCGCGCGATGTCGAGGTGCCGCGAGAGACGGGCGACGCGCGAGAGCACCTCGAGCGGCGAGAAGTCGAGGTCGGGTCGCTGCCGCACCCACGCTTCGACGATGCGATCGACTTCGTCGCTGTCCCGGCTCACCCGTTCATTATGTCGAGAACGCCCCGCGGTCGCCGTCTGGCAGACTTGACCGGTGCCTGCGGGCACGGTCCGCCGTGGTGTAACGGCAGCACGACAGCCTTTGGAGCTGTTAGGTCCAGGTTCGAATCCTGGCGGCGGAGCATGACCTCATCGACCGAGCTCGCCGTCGTCGTCCTCGCCGCGGGCCAAGGCACCCGCATGCGATCGCGCACCCCGAAGATCCTTCACGCCGTCGGTGGTCGCCCGCTCGTCGGTCACGTGCTCGACACCGCGGCATCCCTGGATCCCGCCCGCATCGTGGTGGTCGTCCGGCACGAACGCGACCGCGTCGCGGAGACCGTCGCCGAGCTGGCGCCGGGCGTGGTCATCGTCGACCAGGACGAGATCCCCGGCACCGGTCGTGCCGTCGAGGCCGCCCTCGGCGCGCTCGAGGACTTCGCCGGTGACGTGCTGGTCCTCAGCGGCGACGTCCCGCTGCTCCAGACGCACACGCTCGCCGACCTCGTCGAGACGCACCGCTCCGGAGGATCGGCGGTCACCCTCCTCACCGCTCACGTGGACGACCCGCAGGGGTACGGCCGGGTCATCCGCGACGACGCCCGCGGCGTGCGCCGGATCGTGGAGCAGAAGGATGCCACGGCCGACGAGGCCGCGGTCACGGAGATCAACGTCGGCGTCTACGTCTTCCGCGCGGCTCCGCTGCGCGACCAGCTCGCGCGGGTCGGGACGGCGAACGCCCAGGGCGAGAAGTACCTCACCGACGTGATCGCCCTGCTGCGCGATGCGGAACTGGGCGTCGCGGCATCCATCACTCCCGACGCGTCCGCCGCTCTCGGGGTGAACGACCGCATCCAGCTGTCGGAGGCGGGGCGCACGCTCAACGCTCGTACCGTCCGGCACTGGCAGCGCGAGGGCGTCACGGTCGTCGACCCCGCCACCACGTGGATCGACGTCACCGCGGTGCTCGCGCCGGATGTGACGCTCCTTCCGAACACGCACGTCCGCGGGGCCACGGTGATCGCCGCGGGCGCGACGATCGGGCCGGACACGAGCCTGGTGGACTGCGAGGTCGGCGAGGACGTCACGATCACGCGGACCGACGCGACCCTCGCCGTCGTCGAAGCCGGCGCGACGGTCGGCCCGTTCGCGTACCTCCGACCCAACGCCCGCGTCGGCGTGAACGGCAAGGTCGGCACGTTCGTCGAGGTGAAGAACTCCTCCATCGGCGAGGGCAGCAAGGTGCCGCACCTGTCGTACATCGGCGACACCGAGATCGGGCGCAACGTCAATCTCGGCGCCGGAGCGATCACCGCCAACTACGACGACATCGCCAAGCACCGCACCGTCATCGGCGACGAGGTGCACAGCGGCTCGCACAACGTCTTCGTCGCGCCCGTTACGATTGGGGATGGCGCCAAGACCGGTGCCGGTGCAGTGATCCGCAAGGACGTCCCCGCCGGTGCCCTGGCACTCAGCGTTGCCCCCCAGCGGAACATCGAGGGGTGGGTCGAGAAGAATCGACCGGGCACCGGAGCGGCCGACGTGGCCGTGCGGGCCCGGGGTGAACAGGAAGCGCGCGATGGCTCGTAAGAAGAACCGTGTAGATCTCGACCGCGACAACGGCATCGCCCCCGGGCTCGTCGCCAAGACCAAGAAGCGGCTCGTCGTCGCCTCGGGTCGCTCGCACCCCGAGCTCGCGCACGAGGTCGCCCGTCACCTCGGCACCGAGCTCGCGCCGACCGAGCACCGGACCTTCGCCTCGGGCGAGATCTACACGCGCTTCGAGGTCTCGATCCGCGGCTGCGACGTGTTCGTCGTGCAGTCGTTCGGCCCGCCGGTCAACGAGTGGCTCATGGAGCTGCTGATCATGCTGGACGCCCTCAAGCGCGCCTCGGCGAAGCGCATCACGGTCGTGGCGCCGTACTACCCGTACTCGCGTCAGGACAAGAAGGGCCGAGGCCGCGAGCCGATCAGCGCCCGCCTCATCGCCGACCTGCTGAAGACCGCCGGCGCCGACCGCATCATGAGCGTCGATCTGCACGCCGCGCAGATCCAGGGCTTCTTCGACGGCCCCGTCGACCACCTCTTCGCCAAGCCCGTCCTGCTCGAGCACTTCGAACAGGGCCTCACGGGCGAGGACCGCGAGACCCTCACGGTCGTCTCACCCGACATGGGTCGGGTGCGCGTCGCCGACACGTGGTCCGACAGCCTGGGCGCCCCCCTCGCCATCATCCACAAGCGTCGTGACCCGAAGGTCGCCAACCAGGTCTCGGTGCACGAGATCGTCGGTGACGTGAAGGGCCGCACGTGCCTCCTCGTCGACGACATGATCGACACCGGCGGCACGATCCAGAAGGCCGCGCAGGCGCTCAAGGCGAGCGGTGCGCGCAAGGTCATCGTCGCCGCGACCCACGCGATCTTCAGCGATCCCGCGACCGAGCGTCTGCAGGACCCCGCGATCGACGAGGTCGTCGTGACCGACACCGTCCCGCTGCCCCCCGAGCGTCGGTTCGACCGCCTCACGGTCCTGCCGATCGCGCCGCTGCTCGCGCGCGCGATCCACGAGGTCTTCGAGGACGGTTCCGTCACCAGCATGTTCGGCGGCGACGCCTGACATTCATGGCGCACTCATAGGTTCGGTGAGGTCTGAACCAGGTCCGTTTCGAGATCGTGTGTTCATCGTGAGCACGACCGCTCCGCGAGGCACGACCGAAAGAGGACCCTCATGATCCGAACGACCGCCGTCCCCCGCCCCGTCCGCATCGGCACCGCCCTCCTGGGCGTGGCCGGAGTGGTCACCCTCGCCGGATGCTCCGGCGGCAACGCCGACGCGGCCGCGCCCGCGGAATCGTCGTCCGCTCCCGCGGCGTCCTCGACGCCGAGCGCGAGCGCCACGGCCGACGCGTCCTCCAGCGCGGCGGCGTCCAGCACCGTCTACACCGACGGCACGTACGAGGCCACGGGCCAGTACGCCACCCCCGAGAGCGTCGAGACGGTCGACGTGACCCTCACGATCGCGGGCGACACGGTGACCGATGTCACGGTGACCGGTGACCCGCAGGCGGCGGAATCCCGCCGCTACCAGAGCGAGTTCATCGGGGGCATCAAGGACGAGGTGGTCGGCAAGAACGTCGACGAGATCTCCGTCAGCAAGGTCGCGGGGTCCTCGCTCACCAGCGGCGGCTTCATGACGGCCCTCGAGACGATCAAGTCCGAGGCGAAGGCCTGATCTCGTGACCTCGGCGACCGCGACCGGTGCGGTGTGGACGTTCGACGCGATCGGCACCGCCTGGGCGATCGAGACGGCGGAGCCGTTGCCCGAGGCCACGCGCGCCGCGGTCGCCGACGTCGTCGACGGGTTCGACCGCGAGTGGTCGCGTTTCCGCGGCGACTCGCTGGTGTCCTCGCTCGCGGAGGGACGCGTGGCATCCATCGACGCGCCTCGCGACACGGATGCCATGCTGGCGCTCTACGACGAACTCGACGTCGCGACGCGCGGGGCGGTGAACCCGCTCGTCGGCGACGCCCTGGCCCGGCTCGGGTACGACGCGCGCCTGACGCTCGCGCCGTGGGGGACGCCGGAGCCCGCGCCGGTCTGGCGCGCGGTCGTGGCGTGGGGGAGCGGCCTCCTCTCGCTGTCCCGCCCCGCCACGCTGGACGTGGGCGCGCTCGGCAAGGGGCGACTGGTGGACCGCGTGCTCGAGGTCGTCCGCACCGATGTCGACGGCGACGTGATCGTCGACGGTTCGGGAGACCTCGCCGTGAGCGGAGCGCCCGTCCGCATCGGACTCGAGCACCCGTACGACCCCACCCGCGCGATCGGCATCGTGGAGGTCCGCGATGCGGCGCTCTGCGCCTCGGCCATCACGCGCCGCGCGTGGGGCGACGGGCTCCACCACGTCCTCGACGCCCGCACGGGAGCGCCCGTCCAGGCGTATGCGGCCACCTGGGCGGTCGCCGACACCGCGATGCGCGCGGACGCCCTGGCGACGGCCCTGTTCTTCGACGGCGGTCCCGAGCTCGCGGCCGCCTGGAACGCACCCTGGGTGCGGATGCGCACCGACGGCCGCGTCGAGTGGTCGCCCGGATTCGAGGGAGAGATCTTCTGATGAGTGCGACCCTGACCGCCGGTTCGACCCGGGTCCTCGGCGTCCTCGGCCGCGTCTCGATGTACCGGCTCGTGCTGGCGTCGCTGGGCCTCCTGACGCTCATCGCCCTCGCCCTGGCGTTCGCGGGACTCGTGGTCCCCGACCCGCTCGAGATTCTCGTGAGCGCCGTGGTGCTCGCCCTCGCGTGCGGCCTCACCGACCTCGTCGCGCAGAGCGTGCTCCGGATGCCACGGCGCCTGGAATCCTCGCTCATCACGGCCGCGATCCTGCTGTTCGTCGTACGCCCGACCGTGGAGCCGCTGGGCCTCGCCGGGCTCGTGCTCGCCGGGGTCGCGGCATCCCTGTCGAAGTACGTGCTCGCGTGGCGCGGGCGGCACATCTTCAACCCGGCGGCGACGGGCGCGACCGTGCTCACGATCGTGGGCATCTGGGCGCCCGACCTCGGCGCGTCGGCGTGGTGGGTGGGGTCGCCCTGGCTCGCAGGTCCCGTGCTGGTGCTGGGGATCCTGCTCCTGGCGCGCACCGAGCGCTTCGCGATCGTGGCGGTGTTCTGGCTGGTGGCGGCCGTGGTGGCCTTCGTCCGCACGACCGTGCAGTTCCAGGCGGCGGGCTTCCCCCTCGACGTTCCCGCGGTGCTCGTGCAGGTCGCGTTCTCGTCGCCGTTCCTGTTCCTCGGCGCGTTCATGCTGTCCGAGCCGCTGACCCTGCCTCCCCGTCGCCGGCAGCAGTTCGTCGTCGCCGTCGTCGTCGGCGTGCTCGCGGGCTGGCCGATCGCGCTCGGAGGGATCACCCTCGGCCAGGAGCGCGCCCTGCTCATGGGCAATCTCGTGGCGTTCCTGTTCTGCCTGCGCGCCGCCGTGCGACTCCGGCTCGAGGCGCGACGCGACCTCACCCCGACCGTGCGCGAGCTGACGTTCCGGGCCGCGCGGTCGTTCACCTTCTCGCCCGGGCAGTATCTCGAGCTCGACGTGCCGCACCGCCGTCCCGACGCCCGCGGCACGCGGAGGGAGTTCTCGATCGCCTCGGCCCCCGAGGACCTGCCGACCGTGCGCATCGCCTTCAAGGACGGCTCGCAGTCGTCGTACAAGCGAGCCCTCGCCGACGTGCCCGTCGGCGGCACGCTCGCCGTGACGGGCGTGTGGGGCGACTTCGTGCTTCCGTCGCGTCCGACGTCCCCGGTGCTCCTGGTCGCGGCCGGCATCGGCGTGACGCCGTTCGTCTCGCAGCTGCGTCACCTCACGGCGACCGGTCAGACCCGCGACGTCGTGCTCGTGTACGTCGTCTCCGAAGCGAGCGAGCTCGCGTTCCGCGACGACATCGCGACCGCCGGCATCCCCGTGGTCGTGTTCTCCCGCGACGAGCCGCGCGATCTCCCCGCCGGGTGGGTGTGGGCCGGTCCCGACCGGGTGGATGCCGACGCGCTCCTGCGCGCGGTGCCCGACATCGCGCAGCGCACGGCGTACGTGTCCGGACCGCCGCGGCTGATCGCGTCGCTCGCCCCCGCGCTGTCGCGCGCGACCTCGCTCATCACGGACGCCTTCGCGGGCTACTGACGAAGGCCGGCGTCCGGTTCCCGCGAATCGCCGTCCGGGCGATCAGCCCGAGAGCCCCCACAGCGCGTAGCCGATCATGACGACACCCGCCAGCGCACCGAACGCGCCGATGAGGGCGACCGGGAAGGGGCCCCGGAGTCGCGGAGCGCGGTCGGCGGAACCCCTCGTGAACCACCGCGCCTCCGTTCTCGTCGCGGCTGCGTACACCGGTCGGCGATACCCCACGATCGCCACTCCGGCGACGAGGACCATGATCCCGACGATCAGACCGGGCAGGGCGGATGCGGGCGCTCTCTGCGCCCGCGTCACACCGGGTCGGCGGGCTTGGCCGGGAGTCGCATCTCGAACGTCGTGTCGCCCGGTGTGCTCTGCACCGTGAGCGTGCCGTCGTGGGCCTCCACGATCGCCTTCGCGATCGAGAGCCCGAGGCCCGTGCCGCCGGTCTTGCGATCGCGCGACCGGTCGGCGCGGGAGAACCGCGCGAACAGCTGCGGGGCCACGGACGGATCGATTCCGGGACCGTCGTCGTGCACGCGGAGCACGGCGTCCTCGCCCTCACGGGTCACCGAGACCGTGACCTCCGTCCCGGCGGGCGTGTGCGTGCGGGCGTTGGCGAGCAGATTGGCCACGACCTGGTTCAGGCGCGCCGCGTCACCGGCGAGTTCCACCGGCTCGTCGTCGACCTCGAGCGACCACGCGTGATCTGGGCCGGCGGGGCGGGCGTCGCCGACCGCCTCGACCGCGAGACGCGTGAGGTCGACGGTGCCGTAGACGAGTTCCTGTCCCTCGTCCAGGCGTGCCAGAAGCAACAGGTCCTCGACGAGCGTGGTCATCCGCAGCGACTGCGCCTGGATGCGCTCGAGCGACTGCTCGGTCGTTTCCACGGCCATCGCGATGCGCTGGCGGCTCTCGTCGTCCTGCGACTGGCGGATGGCGCGCAGCGACAGCTCGGAGAACCCCCGGATGGATGCCAGGGGCGTCCGCAGCTCGTGGCTGGCATCCGCGACGAATCGACGCATGAGTTCCTCGTTCCGCTGGCGGGCGGCGAGCGAGGCATCGACCCGGTCCAGCAGCGAGTTCAGCGCCAGACCGACCTGTCCGATCTCGCTGTGCTCGTCCACCTGCTCCTCGGGCACGCGTTCGTCGATCGAGACGTCGCCCTGGTCCATCCGGATGGAGGCCACCCGGGTCGCCGTCTCGGCGACGGAGCGCAACGGCCGGAGGCCCACGCGGATGACGACCGCGATGATCGCGGAGAGCAGCAGCAGACCGCCCGCCGTCACCAGGGCGACGGTGGTGAGGATGGTGCCGATCGTCGCGGTGATCTGGCTGAGGGGGAGTCCGAGCACCGCGACGGTCCCGAACTGGTTTCCTCGCACGCCGATGCGGTAGTCCCCGAGTCCCGGCAGATCGACGGTGTCGGAGGAGGAGGCCCCGGTCGTGACGGCATTCGCGACGGCGTCGCGGATCTCACTCACCTGCTCGTCGTCGAGCGCCTTCACCGACCGTCCGTCGACGTAGGCGCCGGTGTCGCCCGTGCTGGCGCTGCGCAGCACGAGCACGGTGCCGTCGGGGAACGGGCCCGCGGCGAGGACGTCGCTCGCGGTGCTCGTCGGTCCGACCGCGACGTTGTTGCCGGCGGCCGCGACCTGCGCCGTGAGGTTCGTCTGCAGGACGCCCGTGATGATCGCGCTCGTGGACACCGCGATCATCACCAGGATGAACGCCACCATGCCGATCACCGCGACCATCAGGCGCGACTGCAGCGTCCAGCGGTGGCGCGCCTTCTGTCGGGTCACTGAGGCGCTTTGATCATGTAGCCGACGCCCCGGACCGTGTGGATGAGCGGTTCGTGGCCCGCGTCGATCTTCTTGCGGAGGTACGAGATGTACAGCTCGACGACGCTCGAGCGCCCGCCGAAGTCGTAGTTCCAGACGCGGTCCAGGATCTGCGCCTTCGACACGACGCGGCGCTGGTTGCGCATGAGGAAGCGCAGCAGCTCGAACTCGGTGGCGGTCAGCTCGATCTCGGTGCCCGCGCGGACCACTTCGTGGCTGTCCTCGTTCAGCGACAGGTCGCCCACCCGCAGGATCGGCTCGGAGTCGCGCGTGGACGCGGTGCCGGCACGGCGCATGAGGCCGCGCAGCCGCGCCACGACCTCCTCGAGGCTGAAGGGCTTCGTGACGTAGTCGTCGCCCCCCGCCGTGAGCCCCGCGACCCGGTCGGCGACGGCGTCCTTCGCGGTGAGGAAGAGCACCGGAACGTCGTTGCCCGAGTGGCGCAGCCGCTGCAGCACGGCCATCCCGTCGAGATCGGGCATCATGATGTCGAGCACCATGGCATCCGGTTCGAAATCGCGGGCGGACTGCAGGGCGTCGAAGCCGGAGCCCGCGGTGCGGACCTCCCAGCCCTCCATGCGGAGGGCCATCGACAGCAGGTCAGTGAGCATCTGCTCGTCGTCGACGACGAGGACGCGGAGGGCGCTGCCGTCCGGGCGGGTGAAGGCGGGAGCAGGGGCCGTTGCGGTCATGGCTCTCATTGTGCGCCGGTATCTATGAGCTTTCTATGGCGTCGGCTATGCGCTCGCTGTGAAGACGGACAGCGCGCGCCACGAGCAGTCCCACGGCGACTCCGAGGGCCGTGCCGAGGGTGTTCGCCAGAAGGTCGCGCGCGTCGGCGACGCGCGTCGGCAGGAACAGCGCCTGGCTCGTCTCGATCACCGCGCTCGTGGCCAGACCGCTCAGGATGCCGACCCACCAGGCCCCGCCCCAGAGGATCGCGAGCACCCCGAACGGGACGAACATCACGACGTTGGCGGCGAACTCGACGACGCCGAAGGTGACCCACGCCGTCGCCGGCGAGGAGGCGAGGAGTCCGAGGAACGCGCGGAGCACTCCCGCGGTGCCGTCGTCGTACGGCGTGGGGCGCAGCGTCATCCACCAGAGCCCGAAGGCGTACAGCGCCGAGGCGGCGACGAGCAACGCCCGCCGCCGCCTCGTGAGCGCTGTCGTCAGTGCGTGTCCTCTGCCTCGATCTCGGTGCGGTCGCCGGACCAGAGGGTGTGGAACGTGCCCTCCTTGTCGATGCGGCGGTAGGTGTGCGCACCGAAGAAGTCGCGCTGACCCTGGATGAGGGCGGCGGGCAGACGCTCGGCGCGCAGGCCGTCGTAGTAGGCCAGCGACGAGCTGAACGCGGGAGCCGGGATGCCGGCGGCCGCCGCCAGCGACACGATGTTGCGCCACGGCGTCTGAGCGCGGCCGAGGGCCTCGACGAAGTACGGCGCCGTGAGCAGCACGGGCAGTCCGGGCTCGGCGTCGTAGGCCTCGGCGATGCGGTTGAGGAACTGCGCGCGGATGATGCAGCCGCCGCGCCAGATCTTCGACACCGCGCCGAGGTCGATGTTCCAGTCGTACTGGGCTGCGCCGGCGCGGATCTCGTCGAAGCCCTGGCTGTAGGCGACGATCTTCGAGGCGTACAGCGCCAGGCGCACCTGCTCGATGAAGGTGTCGGCATCCTCGCCCTCGAGGAAGACGACGCCCTCCGAGATGTCGGGGCCCGGGAGGTCGCCCGAGACCTCGCGCTGCTCGGGGTGGCTCGACAGCGACCGCGCGAACGTGGCCTCCGCGATGCCCGAGACGGGCACGCCCAGGTCGAGGGCGGTCTGCACGGTCCAGGCGCCGGTGCCCTTGGCGCCGGCCTGGTCGAGGATGACGTCGACGAGGGGCTTGCCCGTGTCGGCGTCGGTCTGACGCAGCACCTCGGCGGTGATCTCGATGAGGTACGACTCCAGCTCGCCGCGGTTCCACTCGGCGAAGACGTCGGCGATCTCGGCGGGGGTCTTGCCCGTGGCGCGACGGATGAGGTCGTACGCCTCGGCGATGAGCTGCATGTCGGCGTACTCGATGCCGTTGTGCACCATCTTGACGAAGTGGCCGGCGCCGTCGTGGCCGACGTGCGTGACGCAGGGCTCGCCCTCGGCGATCGCGGCGATGGACTTCAGGATCGGGCCGAGCGTGGCCCAGGCCTCGTCGGAGCCGCCGGGCATGATCGAGGGACCGCGCAGTGCGCCCTCTTCGCCGCCCGAGACGCCCATGCCGACGAAGTTGATTCCCGTCTCGCGGACGGCCTTCTCGCGGCGGATGGTGTCGGTGAACAGGGCGTTGCCGCCGTCGACGATGATGTCGCCCGGCTCGAAGACCTTCACCAGCTCGTCGATGACGAAGTCGGTGGGGCGGCCGGCCTTGACCATGATGATCGCGGTGCGGGGCTTCGACAGCGACGCGGCGAAGTCCTCGTACGAGAAGGAGGCGACGAAGTTCGCCTCGGGGTGCTGGGCGAGCACGTGCTCGGTCTTGTCGTGGCTGCGGTTGAAGATCGCGACGGTGTTGCCCTCGCGGCTGGCGAGGTTGCGCGCCAGGTTCGAGCCCATGACCGCGAGGCCCACGACGCCGATGTTGGCGCGGCCGTCGCCGTCGCCCTGCGGGCGGGAGTCGGCCTCGGCGGTGGGACGCTCCACCTCTTCGATGCCGGGCGCACCCTCGTGCACCTGGGCGGCCTGATGAGGGGCCTGATCCTGGTCGGTCGAAGGTCCGGTCGGGGGAGTGGTCGACGTCATGCGTTGCTCCGTATTCAGGTGCGAGGGGGTGGGCGGGCTCACACGGGCCGCCTCCGCCACTTTATCGGCTCGGCCCGCGGGTGTTTCAGGACGGGCTGTGCGTGAGCCGGAGGCGGTCGATGACCTCCTGCACCTGCTCGCCCGGCGTCAGGTCGAGGTCGATCTGGATCGCCTGCTCGTCGGCATCCGGGATCTCCAGGGTCTCGAACTGCGAGGTGAGCAGGGCGGGCGGCATGAAGTGGCCCTGGCGGCGCAGGAGACGGTCGAGCACGAGCTTCGGGTCGCCCATGAGCAGCACGAAGGTCACGCCGTCGCGGCGCAGCACGTCCCGGTAGCTGCGCTTGAGAGCCGAGCACGTGATGACGCCGGGGCGCCCCGCGGCGACCTCGCCGTCGATCCACGCGGCGACGCGGTCGAGCCACGGCCAGCGGTCGTCGTCGTTCAGCGCGTGCCCGGCTGCCATCTTCGCGACGTTGACCGCGGGGTGCAGGTCGTCGCCCTCCTGGAAGTCCCACCCGAGGCGGCCGGCGAGCATCCCGGCGACGGTGGACTTGCCGGTGCCGGCAGGGCCCATGAAGACGAGGATCGGGGCGGTGGCGGTCATGGCTTCTCTCTTCGTCGGGGGAAGGGGTCAGATGGAGCGACGGACTTCGGTGAGCACGGCGGCGACGTAGAGCCGCGTGTGCTCCTCGGCGGCGTCGGCGTCGGCCCGGCTGATCGCGGCGGCGGTGGCGACGTGGTTGTCGAGCGCGTCGGGATTCGGGATGCCGGGGGTCAGCCCGTGCATCGCGCGTCCCTCGATCGCGGCGGCGATGGGGGCGCGTGCGGCGGCGAGCATGAGGTTGCCGCTGGACACGAGGATGAGGTCGTGGAAGGCGATGTCGGCCGCGAGGTACTCGGGCGAGTTGCCGAGGCCGGCGGCGCCGAGGCGCTCGAGCTCCTCGGCGAGGCGGAGGATCTCCCCGCGCTGCAGGTCGGTCGCGCGGCGAGCGCTCAGTCGTGCGGCCACCGGTTCGATCGCGGCGCGGAGTTCGGTGGTGTTCGCGATGAGCTGGTCGCGGCGCTTGCCCGCGAGCTGCCAGCCGATGAGCCGCGTGTCCAGGGCGCTCCAGTCCGCGGCGGGACGCACGGTGATGCCGACCCGGCGTCGCTGCTCGAGCATGCCCATCGCCTCCAGCACGCGCACGGCCTCGCGCACGACGGTGCGGGAGACGCCGTACTCGGCCTCGAGGGCGGCGAGGGTGAGGACGTGGCCCGGGGGGAGCTCCCCGTCGACGATGCGCATGCCGAGGGCATCGACCAGTGATCCGTGCGACGCGCGGGCCATGACCCCTCCTTAGGTCTTTGGTACGACCTTATCCTGTCAAAGATACGATCTTTGTGTGAAGATGCCCTCACTCACCCGTAGGTGCGGGACGAATCACAGCTTGCCCGATGCCGCGCCACCCTGAATCAACGGAGATCTCTTGGACGACTGGACCCAGACACTCGGCACGGCGCCACTACTCGCCATCGCCGCGGGCGCGATCGCGCTCATCCTCGTGCTCATCATCTGGCTGAAGGTGCACGCCTTCCTGGCCCTCATCATCGTGTCGCTGGCCACCGCGTTCGCCGCCGGCATCCCCGTCTCGGCCATCGTCACCACCTTGACCGGGGGATTCGGGGGCACGCTCGGGACGGTCGCGCTGCTCGTGGCGCTCGGAGCGATGCTCGGACGTCTGATCGAACACTCCGGCGGGGCGCAGTCGCTCGCCGAGACGTTCGTCCGCATCTTCGGCGAGAAGCGGGCGCCCTTCGCGCTCGGCATCGTCTCGCTCATCCTCGGGTTCCCGATGTTCTTCGACGCCGGGCTCGTCATGATGCTGCCGATCATCTTCGCCATCGCGCGTCGCGTCTCGGGCAACAACGTGCTGCTGTTCGGTCTGCCCGCCGCCGCCGCCTTCTCGGTCATGCACGTCTTCCTGCCGCCGCACCCGGGTCCGGTCACCGCGAGCGGCCTCTACGGCGCCAACCTCGGACTTGTCCTCATCGTCGGCCTCATCATCGCCTTCCCGATCTGGTACCTCTCGGGTTACCTGTGGGGGAAGTTCATCGCACGCCGCATCGTCCTGCCCGTCCCCGCGCTCTTCGGAGACGTGGATGCCGACCAGCCGGCGAACCCGCCGAAGCCCGCCACGGTCATCGCGGTCCTGCTCCTGCCGATGCTCCTCATCTTCCTGAACACCGGGCTGACGACGCTCTCCGCCGCCGGCGTGGTCGACAAGAACAACACCCTCGTGCAGGTGCTCGTCCTGCTCGGCAACTCGCCCGTCGCCCTGCTCATCACCGTGCTCGTGGCCACCGTCGTGTTCGGCTTCCGTCGCGGCGAGAACGGCACCGCGCTCGAGAAGGTCGTGGACTCGGCGCTCGGACCCGTGGCATCCGTCATCCTCATCACCGGCGCCGGTGGAATGTTCGGTGCCGTCCTGCGCGCCTCGGGCATCGGTGACGCGCTCTCCGACAGCCTCAGCGACCTGGGACTGCCGGTCATCGTCGCGGCGTACATCATCGCCGTGATCCTCCGTCTCGCGCAGGGCTCCGCCACCGTCGCCCTCGTCACCGCGGCAGGTCTCGCCGCGCCCGCCGTCCTGGCGGGGAACTTCTCGCCCCTGCAGGTCGTCGCGATCACCCTCGCCACCGCGGCGGGATCGGTGTTCGCCGGTCACGTCAACGACTCCGGCTTCTGGCTGGTGGGCCGCCTCATGGGCATGGACGTCAAGACCACGCTGAAGACGTGGACCGTGCAGCAGGCCATCGAGTCGGTGCTCGGCTTCCTCGCGGCGCTCGCCGTGTTCGGCATCGGAGCGCTCCTGTGACCGGTTCGCCCGCCGACCTGTTCGACGTCTCCGACCGTCTCGCCCTCGTCACGGGGTCGTCGCGGGGCCTCGGCCGTGCGCTGGCCCTGACCCTGGCCCGCCGCGGGGCGCGTGTCGTCGTGCACGGTCGCGACGCGGCCGCGGTCGAGCAGACCCGCGCCGAAGCCGAGGAGCTGTCCGGTCGTCCCGCGCACGCGGTGACGTTCGACGTGACCGACGCCGTGGCGGTCGAGGGTGCGATCGCCGCTCTGCTGCGAGACGTCGGCGTGCCCGACATCCTCGTCAACAACGCGGGCGTGCAGCGCCGGGCGCCGATCCACGAGTTCGCGGTCGCCGACTGGGACGACATCGTCGCGGCCAACCTCTCCGGAGTGTTCTACGTCTCGCGATTCGTCACCCCGGCGATGGTCGCCCGCGGTTCCGGCAAGGTCGTCAACGTCGCCTCGGTGCAGTCGCGGCTCGCGCGACAGACCATCGCGCCCTACTCCGCGACGAAGGGCGGCGTCGCTCAGCTGACCGCCGGTATGGCCGCCGACCTCGCACGCTTCGGCATCCAGGTGAACGCGCTGTCTCCGGGGTACTTCGCGACCGAGATGAACCGCGACCTGGTCGACGACCCGGAGTTCACCGCGTGGCTCACTCAGCGCACCCCGGCCCGCCGGTGGGGCGACTTCGCCGAACTCGACGGGGCGCTGCTGTTCCTCGCCTCCGACGCGTCGAGCTTCGTCTCGGGGCAGAACATCTTCGTCGACGGCGGCATGACCGCCGTCGTCTGACCGCGGAGAGGAAGACCATGAGAACTCTGCTGATCGAGAAGGCCCTGTCCGCCGCGGTGCGCGATGTCGCCGTGCCCGAACCCGGGGAGGGCCAGGTCCGCCTGCGCGTGGAGTACGTCGGCATCTGCGGATCCGACCTGCACTACTACTACGAGGGCGCCAACGGTGCTTTCGTCGTGCGCGAACCGCTCGTGCCGGGCCATGAGCTGTCGGGCTGGGTCGACCTCGACCCCTCCGGCGTCCTCGCCGCGGGCACGGCCGTGACCGTGCACCCGGCACGCTTCGGCACGCCGCGCGAGGGCATCGAGCACGCGCCGCACCTGTGGCCCGGGGGATCGTATCTCGGCAGTGCCTCGACCTGGCCGCACACCCAGGGCGCGGCATCCGAGTACCTGATCGTCGAGGCCGACATGGTGCGGGTGCTCCCCGACGACCTCCCGGTGCGCCGCGCGGTGCTGGCGGAGCCCCTGGCGGTCGCCCTCCACGCCCTCGGCAAGGCGGGCGACGTGGCCGGACTCGACGTGCTCGTCACCGGCTCGGGTCCGATCGGACTCATGGCCGTGGCCGCGGCCGTGGCGGCGGGCGCACGGGTCACCGCGACCGACGTGCTCTCCGGCCCGCTCGAACGCGCCACGGCGCTGGGGGCGTCGGCGACGATCGACGTCTCCGCCGAAGCTGTCGAGCCGAACTCTTTCGCGGTGGTCCTGGAGTGCTCGGGTGTGCCCGTGTCGATCTCGACCGCGCTGAAGTCGGTCCGCCCCGGCGGCACCGTCGTCCAGGTCGGCATGCTGCCGGACGACCCGCGGCCGGTGAACCTCGCCCCCTTCATCTCGAAGGAGGTGCGCTACCTCGGGGCGTTCCGCTTCCTCGACGAGATCGACCGCGCCGTGGAGCTGCTCGCGCGCACTCCCGGGATCGAGGCGGCGCTCACGCACGAGTTCGCGGTGACGGATGCCGACGAGGCCTTCGCGACGGCACGCGACTCGCAGCGCTCGGGCAAGGTCGTGTTCGCCCTCTGACGCACCACGACGCCCCGGTGACCGCTCGATAAAGCGGTGGCCGGGGCGTTCTGGTGCGGCGGGTCAGTGCTTCTTGTAGTTGGCGTTGCGCCCCATGGAGAAGAGCGCGCCGATCGCGGCGACGCCACCGATCGCGGTCACCGCTCCGATCGTCCAGAGCACGACGTGAGAGAAGAAGCCGCTGTCCATGATGTTCCTCCGGTCGGGGTGAAAGTCTCTTGTGATCCT
Organism: Microbacterium sp. IEGM 1404; assembly: GCF_030056775.1. Classification (NCBI taxonomy): domain Bacteria; kingdom Bacillati; phylum Actinomycetota; class Actinomycetes; order Micrococcales; family Microbacteriaceae; genus Microbacterium; species Microbacterium sp. IEGM 1404. Next base: position 348,140 of record NZ_JASHKP010000001.1, read on the forward strand.
ACCGGGGCGGTCGGGGGAGCCCCGGTGTCCGGGTCGAAATGCGGGGCGGGTCGCTGGTAGACTTCCCGGGAACTTCGGCGAGGGATGCGTCCTCGTGCGCCCGGCGGGCGCTCACGCATCCGTGATCGACGCGGTGATGCAAGGCTTCCGGCTTTCCTCACGCGCTCGCGTTCGAGTCGAATCCAGACCACATACGCGCGGACACACCGTCCGCTCCCAAGCTGCGGGACCCGTGCCCGCGAGGAGAAGAACATGTCGGAAGACAACAAGGTCGTCGCCGAGGTGCGCGAGAACTTCGGCAAGGGCTACGCCCGCCGTCTGCGCGCCGCCGGCCAGATCCCCGCGGTCATCTACGGTCACGGCACCGAGCCCCAGCACGTCGCGCTGCCCGGCCACCAGGTGTCGCTGCTCATCCGTCGCGCCAACGCGCTGCTCGACCTCGACATCAACGGGAAGAGCCAGCTCACCCTCGTCAAGGACGTCCAGAAGGACCCGGTGCGCCAGATCATCGAGCACATCGACCTCATCGTCGTGAAGAAGGGCGAGAAGGTCTCGGTCGACGTCCCCATCCTCGTCACCGGCGAGCCCTTCCCCGGCACGATCGCCAACCTCGACAACACCACCGTGTCGCTCGAGGTCGAGGCCACCCACATCCCGCAGAACATCGAGGTCTCGGTCGAGGGCCTCGAGGACGGCACGCAGATCACCGCGGCCGACCTGGTCCTGCCCGCCGGTGCGACGCTCGTCACCGAGCCCGAGACGCTCATCATCGGCGTCTCGGTCCCGCTGGACACCCTCGCCGCCGACGAGGAGATCGCCGAGGCCGACGCCGAGGTCGCCGAGGAGCAGTCCGAGGAGTCCGAGGCGGCTTCCGAGGGCGACGAGAACTGATCTCAGCGGGCCGTCGTTCGGTCCGCGATCGACGAGGGGGCGTGTCTCACGCCCCCTCGTTTTTTCATGTCAGGGTCCGTGGGCGGATCCGGAAGGATGGATGCCATGGCGGACACGTGGCTCATCGTCGGGCTCGGGAATCCCGGGCCGCGATACGAGGCGACGCGGCACAACGTCGGGCAGATGGTGATCGACGAACTCGCCGCCCGACGGCGCGAGTCGTTTCGCGCGCATAAGGCAGGCGCGCGCGTCGTCGAGACGTGGCTGCGTCCGGGGGGCGCGAAGCTCGTGCTGGCCAAGCCGAACAGTTTCATGAACGTGTCGGGCGGGCCGGTCTCGGGCCTGGCGCGCTTCTACGCCGTCGATCCCGAGCGCGTCGTCGTCGTGCACGACGAGCTCGACATCCCGTTCGACACGATCAAGCTCAAGGTCGGCGGCGGGCACGGGGGGCACAACGGCGTCCGTGATGTGGCGAAGGCGCTCGCGACGCCCGAATTCCCGCGCGTGCGCGTCGGTATCGGTCGCCCCGTGGGCCGGCAGGACCCGGCGGACTGGGTGCTCGATCCCTTCGGCGCGAAGGAGCGCGAGACGCTGCCCATCCTGGTGTCGGACGCTGCGGATGCCGTGGAGCTGCTCGTCGAGGACGGGCTCGTCACGGCCCAGCAGCGATTCCACGCGCCGCGCTGACCCCGTGGCGCGGCGCACTGACCCTGAGGCGCGGCGTCATCGTCGGCGCCTTCCCGCTGCGCGGGTCAGCGTGACGCATCCGAAGATCGCGGCGGCGACGCCGCTCAGGCACGCCCCGAGGCAGCTGTAGTCGCCCACCGCGACCAGAAGGGGGTCAGGATCGCGGCGCAGGATCCCGGCGACGGCGAACAGCATCAGGCTGATCGTTCCGAACGCCAGGAAGGGGACGAGTCTCGACGGTCTCGTGTGCGGGACGGCGCCCGTGGCGTCGGGGTCGTGCGGCGGCACGAGCGCGGCGGTGTGGGCGGACGCGGGCCGGGGTGCGGGGCGGGCGGGGGGATCCGCGCGGGGGAGCTCGGGCATGGGGTTTCCTCGGGTGGTCCGGCCGGACCGTCCGGCTCCCGCGAGGCTAGGAGGCGGCGGGGAGCGCTCGCTCAGCAGGAGCGCAAATCTGTGGACAAGTCCTTCGGATCGCCGCCTGTGGAGGAGGGGTGCCCTGACGCGATGCCGGTCCCGACGCGCGGAGACCGCCCGCCGGGACGACGAAAGAGCCCCGGCCGTCCGGCCGAGGCTCTTTCTCGAAGTGCGGGGATCCCGCGCCGACGCGACGGAACCCGCTGCGGTCAGGACGCGTACGGCGCCGCGCCGATCCCGGCTCCGACGACGAAGAACACGAACACGATTCCGCCTCCGACGACGGACAGCACGATCGCGGCGATGCCCCAGCCGCGTCCCCGGTTCTTCACTCCGGCGATGATGCCCTGGATCAGGCCCCACAGGGCGAACGCACCCCACACCAGGAACGCCGCGACGGAGAGCGCCCCGGCGGCCAGGGCGATCTGGTTCGCGGACGCGGGCAGCGCCCCGCTCTCGACGTTGCCGTTGCTGTCGATGGCACCGGCGAACTGCGCCAGGCTCCCGCTCTGGATACCGCCGAAGAAGGCGAGGATCGACCCGATGACCACGGCCAGCAGAGATGCGACGAACGCGATGAGCCGAGGCGGTTCGATCCCTGGGAGCGGGTGGGGGATGCCGGCGCGGCGTACGCGGCGGGCGGAGCGGCGTATCCGTTCTGCGCGGCTTCGGCACGGGTGGCCGGCGGGGGGTTGTGCGGCTCGGGGGGCGGCGGTGTGCTGGTCACTGTGTCCTCCTGTGATCGTCGAGGGCATGCGGCACCCTCGTCCGGACAAGGCTATGGACCGGCCGGGGATGCGCTGTTCGGGGTGGACGAGCCCAGGCCCGACCCGCTAAGGCGCGTCAGACGACGGTGCCGGCGAGCCCGCCCGCTCCCGCGGCGAGGGCGATGAGCACGAGAGCGGCGAACACGAACGGTCCGAGGGCGGAGACGACGATCGCGGCGATGCCGGGACCGCGGCCCAGGTTCCGGGCGGTCGCCACGATCCCCATGACGAGCGCCGCGATACCGAGCGCCGTTCCGGACCAGAAGGCGACCTCGGCCACGAGCACGAAGTCGCGCACGGGCGAGAGCAGCCGCCAGTCCACGGACTGGCCGCCGCGGGCGACGAACTCGGCCCCCGCGCCCTGGGCGACCCGGAAGGAAGCGAAGCCCGCGATGCCGGATGCCACGACCCCGGCGAGGATCGACAGGACCAGGGCGGTCGCGCCCAGCGGTCGTCGCCTCGGCGTGGGCGGGGGAGGCGCGAGAAGCGTCCCGACCGGCGGGGCGGGGTGCGGGGAGGCGAATCCGGGCACGCCAGGCGAGGTCATGAGCCCACTGTACGACCCCGCCTCCGTCGCTCCCGCGGGTTGCTCCCCGGGAGCCGCGACACGAGCCGCATGTCGGTGCCCCCGCGTAGGATGTGTCGAGTGACAGTTCCCGGGATCGTGCGCGCCCTCGAGCAGGCTGAGTCGTACCGGGAGGCCGCTGCCGCGGCATCCTCCGATCTGTCTCTCTCCCTCGTCGACGGGCTCGATGCGCCCGTCATCGCCGGTCTTCTCGAGCATCGACGAAGCGCGGGTGCGCCGGGCGCGGTCCTCGTGATCGCGCCGACCGGACGCCGCGCGGAGTCGCTCGGGCCCGCCCTCGAGGCCGTGCTCCCCGGTGCGCAGGTGCTGCATTTCCCGGCGTGGGAGACGCTGCCGCACGAGCGCCTCAGCCCGAGCCCCGAGACGGTCGGTCGTCGCCTGGACGTGCTGCGCCGCGTCGCGGCCTGGGACGGATCGGTTCCGCTCGTGGTCACCGCCTCGGTCCGCAGCGCGCTGCAGCCGCTGGCGCCCGGTCTCGGCGACGTCGAGCCGGTGCACCTGCGCGTGGGAGGGCGCGGGCGGGAGCTCGAGGCGGTCACCATCCGATTGGTGGAGCTGGCGTATCACCGGGTCGACATGGTCTCGCGTCGCGGCGAGTTCGCCGTGCGCGGCGGCATCCTGGACGTGTTCCCGCCGGTCGCCGACCACCCCTACCGTGTCGAGTTCTTCGGGGACGAGGTCGACCAGATCCGCGCGTTCTCCGTCGCCGACCAGCGTTCGCTGCCCGGCGAGGTGTCCGAGGTCTCGCTCGTCCCGAGCCGCGAGCTGCTGCTCACCGCGGAGGTGCGCGAGCGCGCCGCCGAGCTGCGGGACGGCTACCCGGGGCTCCGCCAGCTTCTCGAGAAGATGGCCGAGGGCATTCCGGCCGAGGGCATGGAGTCCCTCATCCCCGTGCTCGTCGACGACCTCGTCACGATCGCGGACTATCTCCCGGGCGGAAGCGCCGTCGCGCTCGTCGACCCCGAGCGGTCCCTCGCGCGCGCCACGACGCTGGGCGACACCAACCGCGAGTTCCTCGAGGCCGCGTGGTCGGCCGCGACGGCGGGGGCCGACACCCCGGTCGACCTGGGTGCCGGTGATTTCGTGACGCTCGACGATCTGCACGAGATCGCGAGCGGTCGCGGCGGCGTGTGGTGGCGGCTGAGCGCGTTCGACTCGGGGGCGGTGGATGCCGAGGCCGAGGGCCTCGTCGTCGCCGACGACTCGGCCCAGCGGGTGAAGGCCGACCCCGTTCCGTCGTTCCAGGGCAACGTCGACGGGGCGACGGCCCACGTCGGGGCACTCCTCGCAGAAGGCTGGACCGTCGTGGTCACGGCATCCGGTCCGGGGCTCGTCGACCGTGCGCGTGACGTCCTGGCCGAGCGGGGGATCGCCGCCCGCAAGGTCGACGACGTGCACACCCCGCCCGAGCCGGGCGTCGCACACGTCGTGTGCGCGCCGCTGGAGCGCGGGTTCGAGCTGACGGAGATCAAGTTCGCGGTCATCACCGAGACCGAGTTCTACGGGCGGTCGGTCGGCGGCGACAACCGCGGGGCCAAGAAGCTCGCGTCGCGTCGGCGCAACGTCGTCGATCCGCTGCAGCTCAAGCCGGGCGACGTGGTCGTGCACGCCACCCACGGCATCGGCAAGTTCCTCGAGCTCACCCAGCGAGAGGTCTCCAGCGGCGGTCGCAACGCCGTGAAGACCACGAAGGAGTACCTCGTCCTGGAGTACGCGCCCGCGAAGCGCGGCTACCCCGGCGACAAGCTCTTCGTCCCCACCGACCAGCTCGATCTGCTCTCGAAGTACGTCGGCGGCGAGGCGCCCGTGCTGTCGAAGATGGGCGGCAGCGACTGGGCGGCGGCGAAGGGTCGCGCGCGCAAGGCCGTCCGCGACATCGCGGTCGAGCTGGTCAAGCTGTACTCGGCGCGGATGGCATCCAAGGGCTACGCCTTCGGTCCCGACACACCGTGGCAACGCGAGCTCGAAGAGGCGTTCCCGTTCGCCGAGACGCAGGACCAGCTGCAGACGATCGACGAGATCAAGGCCGACATGGAAAAGCCCATCCCCATGGATCGCCTGCTCTCGGGCGACGTCGGCTTCGGCAAGACCGAGGTGGCGGTGCGCGCCGCGTTCAAGGCCATCCAGGACGGCAAGCAGGTCGCGATGCTCGTCCCCACCACCCTCCTGGTGAAGCAGCACCTCGAGACCTTCGCCGAGCGCTTCGCCGGGTTCCCCGTGACGGTCCGTCCGCTCTCGCGCTTCCAGAGCGAGAAGGAGGCGAAGGCGACGCTCGCGGGCCTGACCGACGGAACCGTCGACATGGTCATCGGGACGCACCGCATCCTCACCGAGAAGGTGATCTTCAAAGACCTCGGCCTCATGATCATCGACGAGGAGCAGCGCTTCGGCGTCGAGCACAAGGACTCGCTCAAGAAGCTCAAGACCAACGTCGACATCCTCGCGATGAGCGCCACACCCATCCCGCGCACGCTCGAGATGGCGGTCACCGGCATCCGCGAGATGTCGACGCTCGCCACGCCGCCCGAGGACCGGCATCCGATCCTGTCGTACGTGGGTCCGCGCAACGACAAGCAGATCGCCGCGGCGATCCGCCGCGAGCTGCTGCGCGAGGGACAGGTGTTCTACGTGCACAACCGCGTCTCCTCGATCCAGCGGGTCGCCGCGCACCTCGCCGAGCTCGTGCCCGAGGCGCGCATCGTGGTCGCCCACGGCCAGATGGGGGAGCACGCGCTCGAACAGGTCGTCGACGACTTCTGGGAGCGCCGCGCCGATGTGCTCGTGTCGACCACCATCATCGAGACCGGCCTCGACATCTCGAACGCGAACACGATCATCATCGACCGCGCCGACAAGTACGGCCTGTCGCAGCTGCACCAGCTCCGCGGTCGCGTGGGTCGCGGGCGCGACCGCGCCTACGCGTACTTCCTGTACGACGAGATGAAGCCGCTGTCCGAGACCGCCGCCGACCGCCTCGAGACGATCGCGGTCAACAACGACCTCGGCAGCGGCATGCAGGTCGCGCTGAAAGACCTGGAGCTGCGCGGCGCCGGAAACCTCCTGGGCGCCGAGCAGGCCGGTCACATCGCGGGCGTCGGCTTCGACCTGTACCTCCGCATGATCGGAGAAGCCGTCGCCACCTTCCGCGGCGAGGACACCGACGGACCCACCGAGCTGCGCCTCGAACTCCCCGTCGATGCGCGCCTGCCCGAGACCTACATCGACAGCGAGCGCCTGCGCCTCGAGGCCTACCAGAAGCTGTCGGCCGCGGCATCCGCCACCGCCAAGGACGACGCGATCGACCTCGTGGTCGAGGAACTTCGCGACCGCTACGGCGAGCCGCCGACAGAGGTCGAGGGACTCATCGCCGTCGCGCGTCTGCGGCGGCGCGCCGCACAGGCGGGGCTCGCCGACGTCGTGGCGATGGGGTCGAACCTGCGGATCGCCCCGGCACACCTGCCCGACTCGATGCGCGTGCGTCTCCAGCGTCTCTACCCCAAGGCGAAACTGGTCGCGAACGGGGATGCCATGGTCGTCCCGCTCCCGCAGGACGCCGACGACGCGAACCTCATCGCCTGGGTCCGCCAGCTCCTCGACGCGCTCTGGCCGCTGCCGGCCGCGAAGGAATCGGAGGGCGCTTCCGCCTGATCGGGCGGCCACCCGCTCACGGGCGCACCAGGATGCTGCCCACCTTGTGTCCGGAGTCCACGCGGGCGTGCGCCTCAGTGATCCGGTCCAGGGGGAGCGTCGTCTCGATCACGGGCGTGAGGGTGCCCGCGGCGACCCGGTCGAGCAGGTCGCTCACGAGTTCCCGGCCCGCGCCGGCGGTTCCGGTGATCACACGCGACCTCCGCACGAGGGTTTCGGCGAGGGTTGCCGCCGCGAGGATCGCCCGCCCCTCGGCCGTGAGCAGGGGTGCGGCGGTGGCCGGGTGGAGGGCGCCGACGGTGTCGAAGACGACGTCGTACGGACCCGGGAGGTCGGACAGCGGAACCGCCGTGCGGTCCACCGCGTGATGGGCCCCGAGGCGCGAGAGCAGCGTCAGGTTCCCGGCGCTCGCCGTGGCCGTGACCTCTGCCCCGAGAGACCGGGCCAGCTGCACGGCGTGGGTGCCGACGGCACCCGCACCGCCGATCACGAGGACGTGCTCGCCGGGACGCACCCGCGCGCGGTCCCGGAGGAACCACAGGGCGGTGGTTCCTCCGAACAGCACGGCGGCGGCGTGGTCGTCGCTCACCCCGTCGGGGATCCGCACCAGGCGCCCCTCGGGGACGCTGACGTACTCGGCGTGCGCGCCCATGCGCATGTCGGTCATTCCGCACACGCGATCGCCAGGTCGCAGATCGGTCGTCCTCGGGCCCGTCTCGACCACGCGTCCCGACAGGGCCACGCCGAGCACCGGTCGACGGGGCCGCCGCACGCCCAGCGCGATCCGGGCGGGGACGCCGAAGCCCCGCGGGAAGCGCGCGCCGCGGATCCGGGCGTCGCCGCTGTTGACCGATGCCGCTGAGACGTCGACGACGACGTCGCCCCGGGCGGCGCGCGGGCGGGGGCGGCGCTGGATGCGGACGACCTCGGGCGATCCGTAGGTGTCGACGACGGCCGCGTTCATGTCCATGATGACTCCTGAGTGTCAAAGATTGTTGACACCGGATCGTGCCCGTTCTACGGTCGCTATGTCAAGTTTTCTTTACATGGAGGCCCCGATGTCGTTCGAGGAGCGCAACACCTGGGCGGGGCTGGTCGCCAGTGTCCCCGGGGTGATCGTCTACACGGTGTGGATGTTCGTGATCGCCCGGGACACCCCCGTCGACCGCATCGACTGGGTGTGGCCGATGGTCTCGACCATCGTCGCCAGCATCATCGTCGCGATCGCCGTGAGCATCGTGTGGGGGATCGTGCAGTCACGCCGCGATCCCGATACCGACCACCGCTCCGACGTGCGTGATCGCGAGATCGCCACGCAGGGCGACCGCGTCGGCCAGGCCTTCCTCGTGTTCGGGGGATTGGCGGCGCTGGTGCTGTGCGCCGTCCAGGCGCCCCTGTTCTGGATCGCGAATGCCGTGTACGCCGGCTTCGCCCTGTCCGCGATCATCGGGAGCCTCGCGCGGCTCGGCCTGTACTACCGGGGGATGCCGTGATGGCCAAGCCCACGCGCGTCACGAACACCATTCGCGAGCATCGCGAACGCGCGGGGACCACCCAGGCCGAACTCGCCCGTCGACTGGGCGTCACACGACAGACGGTCATCGCGATCGAGCAGGGGCGGTATTCGCCGAGCCTGGAGCTGGCGTTCCAGATCGCCGGCGAGTTCGGGGTCGGTCTCGACGCCGTCTTCGCCTACGACCGCGAGTGAGCGTGTCCTCGCCCCGGCCCGCGGGACTACGCTGACGGGCACCGACGGGAAGGACGCCGCCATGCGCTTCGCTCACCTCGGGGCCGAGCCCCGCATCCACCCCGACGCCGTCGTCGCCCCCACCGCGGTCATCAGCGGTGATGTGACGATCGGCCCCGGATGCCAGGTCCTCCACGGCGCGGTCCTCACGGCCGAAGGCAGCCGGATCGTGCTGGGGGAGAACACCATCGTGATGGAGAACGCGCTGCTGCGGGCGAGTTCCACCCACGCGGTGCACGTGGGCGCGCACACGCTCATCGGCCCGATGGCGAGCGTCGCGGGAGCCGACATCGGCGAAGAGGTGTTCCTGGCCACGGGCACCCGCGTCTTCAACGGAGCCGAGATCGGCGACCGCAGCGAAGTGCGCATCAACGCGATCGTGCACCTGCGCACCGTCCTGCCCGCCGAGACCGTCGTCCCGATCGGTTGGGTGGCCGTCGGCGACCCCGTGCAGCTGCTCTCGCCCGACCGGCACGACGAGATCTGGGCCGCGCAGAAGGAGCTCGACTTCCCCGGATACGTCTTCGGCCTCGACCGCGAGACGCCCGACCTCATGGTGCAGCTGACCGAACGCTACGGCCGCAGCCTCGCCCGGCACGCGCACGACCGGCCCCTCGACTGAGCGGGCCCCGGAGACGCGGAAGCGCCGACGTCCCGGAGGACGCCGGCGCTTGCAAGTGGGACCGGATCAGCCCGTGTTCTGCAGACCCGCGGCGACACCGCTCACCGACAGCAGCAGCAGGCGCTGGTGCTCGGCATCCGGGGTCGGGTCTTCCGCGTGGGTGTCGCGCAGCGCGCGCAGGGCGCGCAGCTGCAGGAGCGACAGCGCGTCGACGTACGGGCTGCGCATCTTCACCGCACGCTGCAGCACCGGCTTGTTGCCGAGCAGTTCGCCGCCGGTGATGCGCTCGACCCACGTGCGGGTGAGGAGCATCTCGTCCATGACGAGCTGGGCGAGGTCGTCCCGGTCGCCGAGGGCCAGGTAGCGGCGGGCGATGCGTTCGTCGGCCTTGGCGAGGCTCATCGCGACGTTGTCGATCATCGTGCGGAACAGCGGCCACTGCTCGTACGCGTCGCGGAGGCGCTGCTCGTCGCCGACGGCGTCGAGGGCGGTGCCGAGGCCGAACCATCCGGCGAGGTTGATGCGCGCCTGCGTCCACGAGAACACCCACGGGATGGCGCGGAGGTCTTCGAGCGACTCGACCGACAGCCCGCGGCGGGCGGGCCGCGAACCGAGTGCGAGGTGACCGAGCTCCTCCATGGGCGTCACGGTCGCGAACCACGGCGCGAAGCCGGGTGCCTTCACCAGCGCGAAGAACCGCTCGCGCGAGGCGACGTCCATCGTCGCCGCCACCTCGGCGAACGCCTCGGCCGCTCCGCGGTTGCGGCGTTCGATCGAGGGCGAGGATGCCGTGAGCACGGCCGCCGCGACCTGGTCGATGTGCCGCATCGCGATGTCGGGGTCGCCGTAGCGGGCGAAGATGACCTCGCCCTGCTCGGTGAGCTTGAAGCGGCCGTCGACAGAGTGCGGGGGCTGCGCGAGGATCGCGGAGTTGGCGGGGCCGCCGCCGCGACCGAGCGCGCCGCCGCGGCCGTGGAAGAGCGTCAGCTCGATGCCCTCGGCCTCGGCCCACGTGGAGATCTTCGCCTGCGCCTCGTACAGGGCGAGGTTCGCGGCGACCGGTCCGACGTCCTTCGACGAGTCGGAGTAGCCGAGCATGACCTCGAGGCGGCGGCCGGTGGCATCCAGGCGACGGACGAACGCGGGGTGCTCCACGATCTCGGCCAGGATGCCGGGGGCCGCCTGCAGATCGGCGAAAGTCTCGAACAGCGGGATGACGTCGAGCACCGGGAGCGCCTCGCCCGGACCCATGGCGTAGGACGCGAGCTCGTGGACGTTCGCGAGGTCTTCCGCGGATTGCGTGAACGACACGATGTAGCGGCCGGCCGCACGCGGCCCGAAGCGCTCCTGCACGTAGGCGACGGAGCGGAACACGTCGAGCACCTCGTCGGTCAGCTCGCTGCGCGCCCCGCCCGAGCGCAGCTCGGCGAGCACCTTGCGGTGCACGGCGGAGTGCTGGCGCACCTCGAGCTCGGTGAGGTGGAAGCCGTACGTCTCGACCTGCCAGATCAGGCGCTGCAGCGAGCCGTACGCCTGGCGGGCCGCGCCGGCGGAGACCAGCGAGTCCTGCACGGTGCGGAGGTCGGCGAGGAGGTGCTCGGGGTCGCGGTAGGCGAGGTCGGCGTTGCGCGTGCGCGTCGCGGCGATCTTGCGGGCGAGCAGCAGCAGGATCCGTCGGTGCGGCTCGGCGGGGGAGCGCTCGGCGATCTCGGCCGCGGCGTCCTCGTCGGCGGCGCGCAGCCGGTTCCAGAGCGCGAGCAGGGCGTCGCTGGGCGGGGTGGTCTCGGCATCCAGCGTCAGGCCGCGTCCGACCCGCTGGGCCGTGCGCTCGAGGCCCAGCAGGACGTGCTCGCTCGCGATCGCGGCGGCCTTGCGGGTGACGGATGCCGTGACGAACGGGTTGCCGTCGCGGTCGCCGCCGACCCATGAGCCGACGCGAACGAACGGCTTGACGATGGGGGCCTTCGCCCCGGCGTCCTCGCCCTGGAGGATGTCGTCGATCCGGCGGTAGACGCGCGGAACCGCCGTGTAGAGCGTCTCGTCGAACACCGCCATCACCGAGCGCACCTCGTCGACCGGCGAGGGCTTCTCGCGACGCAGCGGCGCGGTGCGCCACAGCGTGTCGATCTCTTCCAGCATGCGCCGCTCGGTGCGGCGGACCTCGCCCTCGTTCTCGGCGGCCGCATCGTGCTCGCCGAGCAGCTCGGACAGGCGGCGGATGCTCGTCGAGATCGCACGACGGCGGGCCTCGGTCGGGTGGGCGGTGAAGACGGGGTGGAACCGCAGCGACTGGAGGCGGGAGAGGGCGGTCTCCTCGCCGACCTCGCCGGCGAGCCGTTCGAACGCGGCCGCGATCGTGTCGGGCGTGCCGCCACGCGAGGGGCGGTCGCCGCGCTCGCGGAGGACGCGGACGCGCTGGTGCTCCTCGACGAGGTTGACGAGGTGGAAGTACGCGGTGAACGCGCGGGCGACCTCGTCGGCGCGGGCGATCGAGAAACCGTCGGCGATGGCCGCCGCGCGCTCGAACGCCTCGGGCGTCTCGTCGGTGTACGCCTGGATCGTCGCCGTCCGCAGCTTCTCCACGTCGTCGTACAGACCGGGGGAGCCGCTCTCGCGGAGCACCCGGCCCAGCAGGGAGCCGAGGAGGCGCACGTCGGCGCGCATCTGTTCGGGAAGCTCTTGGCCGGCTTCGAAGCGGCCCACGAGGTCGATGGCCTCGGTCGGGGTCAGTTCACGCACACGCCCCAGAGTAGTTGCGTCACGTTGCGGCCATGTCACACGGTACATTTCGCCCCGTCGTGGGAGCACGACGCAGGAGATCCTCCGGGCGGGAGGGGCGGATGCCGCAGGATTTCGCGTGGCCTCGGGTGGCGGCATCCGGAATCTCCTTCGTTGTGTCGCCCCGGGCCCGGTACGTCGTCGGCGCGCTGGATCCGCCGGATCGTGCCCGGCGTCGGCGTGCGCGACCCCGCACCGGGGGATACTCGGGGCAGTGGCGCGCCGGTGCCGCAGGAGGAGGGACCGTGAGCGACGACGCGCTGCGCGAGGCCGCCGAGACGATGCGTGCCGTGCGCGAACGCTGCGCCTGGACGCAGACGATCGACCATCGCGACCTCGTGCCCTACCTGGTCGAGGAGAGCGCCGAGGTCATCGACGCCGTGGAGTCCGGCACCCGCGCCGACCTGCGGGAGGAACTCGGCGACCTGCTGTGGCAGGTGCTGTTCCACGCCGAGATCGCCGCCGGCGACCCCGAGGATCCGTTCGACATCGACGACGTGGCTCGCGGGCTGACCGAGAAGATGGTGCGCCGCCACCCGCACGTGTTCGGCGACGCCGTGGCATCCACCCCCGAGGAGGTGCTCGTGCACTGGAACGCGGCGAAGGCGGCCGAGAAGCGCGACCGCACGAGCGTGCTGGACGGGGTCTCGGCCCACATGCCCTCGCTCGCTCTGGCGCAGAAGGTGCTCGGCAAGGCCGCGCAGGTCGGCGTCGTCGCCGGCCGCCCGCCGCTCGCCCCCGCTGACGAGTCCGAGCTCGGCGACGCGCTCCTCGCCCTCGTGCAGCTGGCCCGCGAACACGGCTGGGACGCCGACCGCGCCCTCCGGTCCCGCCTCCGCGCCCTGTCCGCCGAGGTGCGGGCGGCGGAGTAGTCGCGTCGAATCCATACGTTCGGGTCGAACGCACACATCCGTGCCGTCCGCACCGTGTGCGTTCGGGCGGATCGTGTGCTTTCGGCGCCGGCTCGCGTCCGCACCGCGCGGGCGCCGCGCGGGAGCCTGGAACAATGGGACCGTGGCATCCGTGAACCCGCCGCGCGGCATGCGCGACTTCCTCCCCGCTGACAAGGCCCGTCGTGAGCGCGTGCTCGCCGTCATCCGCGAGCGCTACCGCGCGCACGGCTTCGACGAGATCGAGACGCCGGTCATGGAGGAGTACTCGCGTCTGCACGCGGGCATGGGCGGCGACAACGAGAAGCTCTCGTTCAGCATCCTGAAGCGGGGGATGGATGCCGAGGCGATCCGCGCCGCAGCCGAGGATCCGGCGGCGCTGGCCGACCTCGGGCTGCGCTACGACCTGACGGTGCCCCTCGCCCGGTTCTACGCGACCAACCGTGCGCAGCTGCCGACGGTGTTCCGCGCGATCCAGATGGCGCCCGTGTGGCGTGCCGAGCGGCCCCAGAAGGGACGCTACCGCCAGTTCGTGCAGTGCGACATCGACATCATCGGCGACGCCTCGTCGCGCGCCGAGGCCGAGCTCATGACCGCGAGCCTCGATGTGCTCGACGCGCTCGGGCTCGAGGGCGGCGTGATCCGGGTGAACGACCGTCGGGTCCTCGACGCGATGCTGGACGTGTTCGGGTTCGCCGCCGACGAGCGCCCGGGCGTGCTCATCACGATCGATAAGCTCGACAAGGTCGGTCCCTCAGGCGTCGTCGCCGAACTGCGGGAACGCGGAGCCGCCGCCGCGGCCGTCGACGCCTTCGAGGCCTACCTCGGTCGGCCCGCGGGGACCCCGACCTTCGACGACGCGGGCATCCGGTCGGCGTTGCCCGACGGCATCCCGGACGACATCGTCGATCACCTCGTCGCCCTCGGCGACACCGTCGCCGCCGCGCGCGGCGTCGAGGCCCCGCTGCGGTTCGACCCGTTCCTGGTCCGTGGCATGGGGTACTACACGGGCACGATCTTCGAGCTCGCCCACCCGAGCGTCGACTACTCCCTCGGCGGCGGAGGTCGTTACGACGGCATGATCGGGCGCTTCCTCGGGCAGGACGTCCCGGCCGTCGGCTTCTCGATCGGCTTCGAGCGGATCGTGGATCTGCTCCAGGATGCCGCGGACTCGGGCGAGCGATCCCTCGTCCTCGTCCACGACCGCGACGTCCCGTTGTCGACCCTGCTGCGCCTCAAGGCCGCACTGGTGGCGGAGGGTGCCCGGGTGCGTCTGGAGCAGCGGCCGAAGAACCTCAAGGCACTGCTCGAGCGTTCCAGCGCCGACGGCTACACGACGTTCGCTGCGGTGCGGGCCGACACCACGGTCGAGTCGCTGGAGATCAAGCCCCTCGACTGACCCGCGCGTCGCGCGTCACGCGACCGCGCTGATGAGCGCCTGGTCGGGGTGCTCGGCGGCGAGACGCTCCAGACGCGCCGCGGTCGCGGCATCCCGCGGGGCGAACCACACCACGCGCGAGCCCAGGCTCTCGTCGACCCACAGGCTCGACATCTCGAGGTGCAGCTCTCCGACGCGGGCGTTCACGAGATGCTTGACCGCGTTGCGCTCGCCGCCGACGTCCCCCCGGCTCCACAGCTCGGCGAAGCGGGGCGAGGTCTGTTCGAGCTCGGTGAGGAAGCGCTGCCACGTCGGCTCGTCGTGGTGGCGACCGTAGGCGGACCGGAGGCGCGCCGCCATGCGCCGCTGTGCGTGGTCGAGGTCGACGTGCGCGCGCTGCCACGTGTCGTCGGTGAACAGCAGCACCGCGCAGTTGCGCCGTTCGACGGGCATCTCGTCGAGGTCGTCGAAGAGGTAGCGGTACGCGCGGTTGTAGGCGCGGATCTCGAAGCGCGACGTCTGCAGCGCCGCGGGGTAGGGCAGCAGCTTCTCGAGCAGATCCAGGTGCGGGGTGTCGACGCACGCCCGCGCCACGCGCTCGGGGCGGGGCAGGTCGGCGAGCGCGAAGAGGTGGTCGCGCTCGTCGTCGGTGAGACGGAGGGCACGGGAGATGGCGGAGACGACCTGGGCGGATGCCGCGATCGGGCGCCCCTGCTCGAGCCACGTGTACCAGGTCAGCCCCACGCCGGCGAGCTGCGCCACCTCTTCGCGCCGGAGTCCGGCGACGCGGCGGCGCGTGCCGTCGGGCAGGCCGACGTCGGACGGCTGCAACCGCGCGCGGCGGCTGCGCAGGAAGGCGGCGAACTCCGCGCGGGCGTCGTCGGATCGGGTCATGGCGTCTCCTTCCGTCGTGAGCATAGGCGCGGTCGCCGGGGGGAGACGGCCGGAGAGAGGTGCTTCCAGTACCAGGATGAGCAGGCTCCTGGTACCAGGATGCCGCACCCCTCATGCTGGCATCATGACGACCTCCGCTCGACCCGGCACCGGCGCGACCCCCGTGCCGGGAGACACCGCGCCCGCGGTCCCGACCTGGCGCTACATCGGGTTCCTCCTCGGGCCCGGAGTCGGCACGTTCGCGTTCAACGCGGTCACCGTCATCCTGCCGACGCTGCGCGAACGGTTCGGGGCGGACGACGTCTCGCTCGAGCTCGTCATCGCCGGGTACGGCATCCCGTTCGCGGTGTTCCTGATCCTCGGTGGTCGCTTGGGTGACCGCTTCGGTAGACACCGTCTCTACACGGTCGGCATGGGGCTGTTCCTCGTCTCGGCGGTCGCGTGCGCGCTGGCGCCGTCGGTGCAGACCCTCGTGGCCGCGCGCGTCGTCCAGGGGCTGGGGGCGGCACTGTGCACCCCGCAGGTGCTCGCGACCATTCAGGCGACCTCGCGCGGCGCGGCCCGCACGCGGGCGATCGCCGCGTTCGGCGCGAGCGGCGGGATCGGATCGGCGGTCGGGCAGGTCGCGGGCGGTGCGCTCGCTGCGACGAGCTTCGGCGTCGTCGACGGCTGGCGGGCGGTGTTCGTCGTCGTGGCGCTGGTCGCCGCCGCCGCCATCGCCCTCGCGCCGCTCGCCCCGCGGAGCCGATCGCACGAGCACGTCGCGATCGACCTGGTGGGCACGGCCGCGCTCGGTGTCGGCATCCTCGCCGCCTCCGTCGCCCTCACCTTCGGGCCGGCGTGGAACTGGTCGTGGCCCGTGCTCGGGGCCCTGGTCGTCTCCGCCGTCGCGCTGGTGGCGATGTGGCGGCACCAGGATGCCGTGGAGCGGAGCGGACGCGTACCGCTCCTGCCGCCGAGCGTGCTGCGCCTGCGCCCGTTGCAGCTCGGTCTGCTGTCGGCGGCGCTGTTCTTCGCCGGCTACTCGGCTCTGCTGTACGTGTTCCCGCGGGCCGTGGAGCACGGCGGGATGACGTCCCTCCAGGCGGGTTTGGCGCTCCTGCCGTTCGCGGTGGTGTTCGCGGTGGTGTCGCTCACCGTCGCCCGGGTGCAGGCGCGGCTCGGCGACGCGACGCTGGCGTGGGGCGTCGGGGTGCAGCTGGTCGCCCTGCTCGCGATGACCGGAACCGTCGTGCTGGCCTGGGGGCCGGACATCGGTCTGTGGCTGCAGCCCGCACTGGTGCTCCTCGGCGCCGGGCAGGCGCTGATCTTCTCGCCGCTCACGCAGCTCGTCGTGCGCGAGGTCCCCGTCCGGGCCGCCGGCCTCTCGGGCGGCATGTTCAGCACCGCTCAGCAGCTGGCGCTGTCGTTCGGGGTGATCGTGATCGGCGGGGTGGTGTCGTTCACGGGTGTCGTCGGCCGTGACGAGCTGCTGGCGGGGCTCGCCCTCGACGTGCTGCTCGCGGCGGCGGTGCTCGTCCTCGCCCTGGTGCTGCGGGCCCGCGGGCGTCGGCACCTCGCCGACTGAGCCGGGGTCTTCGCGTCACCCGCCGTTCACCGCGGCGAGGTGGGATGTCGGCATGCGCAGGCGTCGGCCGATCACCGTCACCGTGGCATCGTCGGTCGCGGTGCTCGGTACCGCCGCGGTGGGGGTGCGGACCCTGATCGCCCGCCAGGCGGCGATCGCCCGTCGCCGTATCGGCAAGCCGCTCGGGGAGCAGGCGCTGGATGCCGACCGGGTGTGGCGGCGTAAGAAGCACGCGGGCGCGCCGGTGGAGCTGCTCCTCCTCGGCGATTCCATCGCGGCGGGCCTCGGAGCCGGTCACCGCCGCGACACCCTGGGCGCGCGGCTCGCGAAAGGGATCGCACGCGTCGAGGGGCGTCCGGTGCGGCTGCGGACGGCCGCCGTCGTCGGCTCGGAGACCTCGGCGCTCGCACGGCAGCTGGCGGCCGTCCCCGAGCCGTACCGCGCCGACGTCGCGGTGATCGTGGTGGGCGGCAACGACGTCACGCACCGGATCCCCGCGTCCCGCGCCGCGGGGCAGCTCGAACAGGTCGTGCGCGACCTCCGGGATCGCGGCATCCCCGTGGTGGTCGGGACGTGCCCCGACCTGGGAACGCTCCGCGCGATCCCGCAGCCCCTGCGTGCGCTCGCCGCACGGTCGTCGCGGCAGCTCGCCGCGGCGCAGGCCGCCGCGGTGCACCGTGCGGGCGGACGTGTCGTCGCCCTCGCGCGTGCGGTCGGACCGGTGTTCGCCGAGCGCCCCGACGAGATGTTCAGCGTCGACCGCTTCCACCCGAGCGCGCTCGGATACCGCCGTACCGCCGACGCCCTGCTGCCGGCGGTCCTCGCCGCGCTGGAGAAGCACCGCGTCCCGGCAAACGCATAGCCGCCGGGCCTACCGTGCTGCCACGCCTCCTCTGCATGTCCTCTTCGCCACTTGGCACGCCGCGCCCGTCCCGCTCGGCGTGCTGCTCGTGGCATCCATCGCCTACATCGTCGGGGTGGTCCGCGTGCGGCGCCGCGGAGAAGCATGGCCGGTGCTGCGCACGATCGGCTTCTTCGGGCTCGGGCTCGCACCGTACGCGGTGATCGAACTGGGCTTCCTCGGGACGTACTCGTCGGAGCTGCGCTGGGCGTTCTCGACCCGCATCGCGCTGCTGATCTTCGCGGTCCCCGCGGGTGTCGCGGCGGGGCGTCCGCTCGAGCTGTACTCCCGCGCGACCGGCGATCGCGGCCGCGCGCGCCTCGAGCGACGGCTCGCGACCCGGATCGTGCGGATCACCGGCAACGCGATGGTCGCCACCGTCGTCATCGCCGCCGTGTTCTGCCTGTTCCTCACGCCCGTGGCCGGTATCCTGCGCGTGAACCCGGTCATCGAGGCGTCGCTCGGCGTCGTCGTGCCGCTGGTGGGCCTGGCGATGGTGCTGCCGATGATGGCGCTCGGCGCCGTCCACACGGGGACCTTCATCGCCATCGAGTTCCTGCTCGCGTTCGTCGAGCTCCTCATCGATTCCGTCCCGGGCCTGCTCCTGCGCCTCAACGACACGGTGCTCGACCTGATCCCGGATGCCGCGCGGGCGGTGTCGTGGTGGCCCTCGACGCTGCACGACCAGCATCTCGCCGGCGACCTCATCTGGTTCATCGCCGAGTTCGCCGACGTCCCGATCCTCGTGATCCTCATGATCCGGTGGATGCGGACCGACCGGGCCGAGGCGAAGACCTTCGACGACCTCACCGACGAGGAGTACGACGAGATGACCCGCGCCCACCTCCACCGACCCCGTTGACCCGCGGGCCGCGCCTCGTCAGGCTGGGGGAGTGCCCACACACGACGACGTCGACGCGTTCCTCACCGACACCCTGATCGGGCGCGATCCCGCCCTGGATGCCGCGCTCGCCGCGCAGCAGGAAGCGGGGCTCCCCGCGATCGAGGTGTCCCCGGTCAGCGCGAAGCTGCTCCACCTGCTCGTGCGGATCAGCGGGGCGCGGCGCGTGCTGGAGATCGGCACGCTCGGCGGATACTCGACGATCTGGCTCGCCCGCGCCCTGCCCGAGGGCGGTCGGGTCGTGACGATCGAGGCGGAGGAGCGGAACGCCCGCCTCGCCCACGACAACCTGGCGCGTGCCGGGGTGGCCGACCGGGTCGAGATCCGGGTCGGCCGGGGTCTCGACGTGCTCCCGACCCTCGTCGGCGAGGAGCCGTTCGACCTCGTCTTCATCGACGCCGACAAGGAATCGAACCCCGGGTACCTCGACTGGGCGGCGCGCCTCGGGCGCCCCGGGACGGTGGTCGTGCTCGACAACGTCGTCCGCGCCGGCGCCGTCGCCGACCCGCCCCCCGGCGACACGAAGGTCGCGGGCGCGAGGGCGGGCGTCGTGATGCTGGGGGAGGACCCCCGTTTCGACGCGACCGCCCTGCAGACGCTCGATTGCAAGGGGTGGGACGGGCTCGCCCTGGCCCTCCTGACCGACGCCGTGGCATCCGGGCCCGATCCTCGCCCCACACGCTCCGACCGCGATCACTAGACTCGACCACGGACCGACGACGCTCCGCTCTCTTCCACCCAGAACCAACGAGGAGTCCTTCGTGGCACTTATCGAGGCTGTCAACGCGCGCGAGATCCTGGATTCGCGCGGTAACCCGACCGTCGAGGTGGAGGTGCTCCTCGACGACGGCATCGTCCAGCGCGCGGCCGTCCCCTCCGGCGCGTCCACCGGCGCGTTCGAGGCCTACGAGCTTCGCGACGGCGACAAGAGCCGCTACAGCGGCAAGGGCGTCCTGAAGGCCGTCGCCGCGGTCGTCGACGAGCTCGGCCCCGCGATCGAGGGCGTCGAGGCCAGCGAGCAGCGCATCATCGACGAGATCCTCATCGAGACCGACGGCACCGAGAACAAGTCGCGCACCGGCGCGAACGCGATCCTCGGCGTCTCGCTCGCCGTCGCCAAGGCCGCCGCCGACAGCGCCGACCTGCCCCTGTTCCGCTACCTGGGCGGCCCGAACGCGCACCTGCTTCCCGTGCCGCTGTTCAACGTGATCAACGGTGGCGAGCACGCCGACAACGGCATCGACTTCCAGGAGTTCTTCCTCGCGCCCATCGGCGCCGAGACCTATGGCGAGTCGCTCCGGTGGGGCACCGAGGTCTACCACGTCCTCAAGGGCGAGCTGAAGTCCGCGGGCTACAACACCGGTCTCGGCGACGAGGGCGGCTTCGCCCCCGACCTGCCCAGCAACCGCGAGGGTCTCGACTTCCTCATCCGCGCGATCGAGAAGGCCGGCTTCACCCCCGGCCAGGACATCGCCGTCGGCCTCGACGTCGCCGCCACCGAGTTCTACAAGGACGGCGTCTACACCGTCGAGGGCAAGGAGTGGAGCGTCGACACCCTGGTCGACTACTTCGCCGACCTCGTCGCGAACTTCCCGATCGTCACCATCGAGGACGCCCTCGCCGAGGACGACTGGGACGGCTGGAAGAAGCTCACCGACGCCATCGGCTCGAAGGTCCAGCTCGTCGGCGACGACCTGTTCGTCACCAACCCCAAGCGCCTGAAGCAGGGCATCGACCTCGGTGTCGCCAACTCGCTCCTGGTGAAGGTCAACCAGATCGGCACGCTGTCCGAGACCCTGGATGCCATCGCCCTCGCGACCCGCTCGGGCTACACCTCGATGCTGTCGCACCGTTCGGGTGAGACCGAGGACACCACGATCGCCGACCTCGCCGTCGCCGTGAACGCCGGCCAGATCAAGACCGGTGCGCCCGCGCGCAGCGAGCGCGTCGCGAAGTACAACCAGCTGCTGCGCATCGAGGAGGACCTCGGCGACGCCGCCGTCTTCGCCGGCCGCTCGGCGTTCCCCCGCTTCAAGGGCTGAACGCACCCGCGCCAGAAGGGGGGAGCCGATCGGCTCCCCCCTTCGTCGTTCGCGGGGCCCGGCCGAGGGGATGCCGTGAGCCCGGCGCGTCATCCGGGCGACGGTGTCCCGCGACGTAGAGTGGGATACCGGCCGTCGCGGGCAGCGCCGCGGGTGCGAGGAAGGAGACGTCGTGGATCGACCGACGCTCCCGTCCCCCCGCGGACGGAGCGAGGCGCCGGCACCTGCCGTGGCGAAGCGCCGGCGTACGCGTGCCGCGCGGGAGTCGACCCCGCGTCCCGCCGGTCCGACGCGGACCCGTCCGGCCGCGCGCCGCGTCGACGTCCGTGAGTGGCTCGGCGGCCTGCGCATCTCGGGGTTCGTCGTCATCATGCTGGGTCTCGTGGTGCTCGGCACCTTCGTGCTCGTCCCGACGGTGGGCACGTATATGGACCAGCGCCAGCAGATCCAGGCCCTGCGCAGCGCCGTCGCGCTCAGCGAGAGCGAGGTCGCCGACCTGCAGTCGCAGCGCGAGCGATGGTCGGATCCCGCGTACATCACCACTCAGGCGCGCGAACGGCTGTACTACACGATGCCCGGCGAGGTCGTGTACCTGATCGACGACGACCTGCCCGCATCGGCGGCCCCGCAGGAGCAGCAGGACGTCGTGCAGGAGGTCGGCCAGACCCGGACCGACTGGATGTCGCAGCTCGTGCGGTCGGTGACCTCGGCCGGCGCCGCGCAGGTCGCGGTTCCGGGCATCGGCGTGCCCGACCCCGCCGCGTCGACACCGGCTCCCTGAGCGAGGACCGCCCGATCGGTGCCGCGGACACCGCCGGGTACCCTGGATACGATGAGCACCCCGCCCCTGCCCCCCGCATCCGACGCCGACCTCGACGTGCTGCAGTCGCAGCTCGGTCGTGTCCCGCGCGGAGTCGTCGGCATCGCGGCGCGGTGCGTCTGCGGCAACCCGACCGTCGTCGCCACGTCTCCGCGGCTCGACGACGGCAGCCCCTTCCCGACGTTCTACTACCTCACGCACCCCGCGGCCACGGCGGCGATGTCGGTGCTCGAGGCGGGTCACGTGATGAAGGAGTTCTCCGACGAGCTCGCCGCCGACGACGAGCTGCGCGCCGCCTACGGGGCGGCGCACGAGGCGTACCTGCGCGACCGCGCGGTGTACGGCGAGCCCGAGGAGATCGCGGGGATCTCGGCCGGGGGGATGCCCACGCGCGTGAAGTGCCTCCATGCCCTGGCGGGGCACGCCCTGGCGGCGGGTCCCGGCGTGAACCCCATCGGCGACCTGGCCCTGTCCCGCGGCACCTGGTCGCCGGAGCGCTGCGAGTGCGAGACTCCCGGGGCGGGCGGATGAGACGCGTCGTCGCGGCCGTGGCATCCGTCGTCGTGGGCGTCGTGGTGCTGACGGGCGCGGCGACCACCCCGACTCCCCAGGATTCCGTCGACCCCGTCCGCGCGTCGGAGTACTGGCTCGATCAGTACGGCATCACGGAGGCGTGGAAGACCACCCGCGGCGCGGGGCAGAAGATCGCGATCATCGACACCGGTATCGCCCGCGGCCCGGTCGAATTCTCCGGTGCCGTCGTCGGCGGCACCGACGTCTCGGGAGTCGGAGCCGCCGACGGGCGCACCCCGGTCGGCGCGGTCGATTCCAACCACGGCAGCTGGGTGGCCTCGCTCGCCGCGTCGCGGGGCACGGGCGACGGCAAGGGCATGATCGGAGTCGCCCCGGATGCCGAGCTCCTCTCGATCTCGGTCGGCTTCGGCTCCGTCACCTCCAAGTCGTTCACCGAACAGATCGTCGACGCGATGCACTGGGCCGTCGACCAGGGGGCGACCGTCATCAACATGTCGCTGACCACGAACACCCTGGACTGGGACCCGAGCTGGGACGAGGCGTTCCAGTACGCGTTCGACCACGACGTGGTCGTGGTCGTGGCCGCCGGCAACCGGGGGAGCGGCACCTCGCGCGTCGGTGCGCCGGCCACCATCCCCGGGGTCCTCGCCGTCGGCGGCGTCGACCCGTCGGGCACGGCCAGCAACGACGCCTCCACCCAGGGCATCACCATCGGTCTCTCCGCGCCGAGCGAGCGTCTGCTCGGCGTGTCCGCCGACGGCTCGCTGGTGCAGTGGAACGGGACGAGCGGCGCTGCGCCCATCGTCTCCGGCATTGCGGCGCTGGTCCGCGCCGCACATCCGGACCTGAATGCCGACAACGTGCTGAATCGGCTGATCCGCACCGCCAAGTCCGCCCCCGGCGCGGGGTCGGGTCAGGACCCGCTCTACGGATACGGACTCGTCGACGCCGCGGCCGCCGTGTCGTCGGTCTCGGCGCCGTCGGTGTCGTCGAATCCGCTCGGTGACCTGGCCGAGTGGGTGCGGCTCTACCGACGGGCGAACGCCCCCGCGCCCACCGGTGCAGCGACGTCCGCACCGGTGGAGATCCCGGCGCTCCCGCCGGTGGAGTCCGCGCCCCGCGCGTCGTCGCCGCTGCTGCCGACCCGCGACAGCCTGCTCTACGGGACGCTGCCGCTCGCGGGCGCGACCCTCGCCGCTATAATGATCACGCTCGGCGTCAGTGCTGCTGCCCGGCGTATCCGTAAGGCGCGCATTTCTCGCGAGCCGAGCCGCACCACAAACCAGGAGTCTCTTCCATCGTGACCAGCACCGTGCCCAAGATCCTCATCGTCGGCGGAGGCTACGCGGGTTTCTACACTGCGTGGAAGCTCGAGAAGCTCCTCGGCCGCAACGAGGCCGAGGTCACTCTCGTCGACCCGCTGCCGTACATGACGTACCAGCCCTTCCTCCCCGAGGTCGCGGCCGGTGAGATCGAGGCCCGCCACGTTGTCGTCGGTCTCCGTCGCCACCTGAAGCGCACGACCGTCATCGCGGGCAAGGTCACCGGCATCTCGCACGCCACCAAGACCGCCACGATCACGCCGATCGCGGGCGACGACACCTGGACGCAGGAGTACGACCAGATCGTCGTGACCGCCGGCGCCGTCTCGCGCACGTTCCCGATCCCGGGCATCGCCGAGAACGCGATCGGTCTGAAGACGATCGAAGAGGCCGTCGCGATCCGCGACCGTCTGACCTCGAACTTCGACAAGGCGTCGGTGCTTCCCGCCGGTCCCGAGCGCGACCGTCTGCTGACCGTCGTGGTCGTCGGCGGTGGCTTCGCCGGCATCGAGGTGTTCGCCGAGCTGCGCGCGTACGCGTCGTCGCTGCTCAAGCAGTACCCGACGCTGACCTTCGACGACACGCACTTCCACCTCATCGAGGCGATGGGCCGCATCATGCCCGAGGTGTCGCAGAAGACGAGCGAGTGGGTGCTGGCCGACCTGGCGAAGAAGGGTGCGTTCGTGCACCTCGACACGCAGGTCAAGGGCGCCGTCGACGGCGTCGTCGAGCTCTCCACCGGTGAGCAGCTGCCCACCGACCTCATCATCTGGACCGCCGGGGTCATGGCCAACCCGACCGTCGTGCGCGGCAGCGACCTGCCGGTCGAGGAGCGCGGTCGCATCCGCACCCGTCCCGACCTGCGCGTGGGCACCGACGAGGAGTTCGTCGAGGGTGCCTGGGCCGCCGGCGACGTGTCGGCCGTCCCCGACCTCTCGGGTGGCGGCGTGGGCGGCTTCTGCGTCCCGAACGCGCAGCACGCGGTGCGTCAGGGCAAGCTCATGGCGAAGAACATCGTTGCGGTCCTCCGCGGCGAGGAGCCCAAGCAGTACTTCCACAAGAACCTCGGCGCGGTCGCCGGACTCGGTCTGTACAACGGTGCGTTCCAGTCCGGGAAGATCGCGCTCACGGGTCTCCTCGCCTGGTTCGCCCACCGTGGCTACCACGGCCTAGCCATGCCGACCTGGGAGCGCAAGTTCCGCGTCGTCGGCGACTGGGTGCAGAACTTCTTCCACGGCCGCGAGACGGTGTCGCTGGAGGCCGTCCAGAACCCGCGTGCCACGTTCGAGGAGTTCGCCGCCCGCCCGCGTCCGGCGCAGCCCGCGGCCGAGCCGGCCTCGGCCGACAAGAAGCCCGAGGCCGTCGCCGCCAAGTGATCGCGCTCGAGACCCCCGCACATCGCGTGCGGGGGTCTCGTCGTTTCCGGATGCCGTCGCCCTCCGCGCTACGGTGGAGCGTGGCATCCGCCCCCGTAGCCCAATGGCAGAGGCAGGCGACTTAAAATCGCTCCAGGTGTGGGTTCGAGTCCCACCGGGGGTACGTGTCGGGGCGCCGCGCGCGCATCGCTCAACGCGTTGCATGCGTATCGACTGGGAGTCGTTCCCAGGCCCCTGGTGCGCACCGCCCCCGCCGTTAGGATTGTGCGGCAGTCGTCGAACGGAGAACCGGAACATGTGGGAGTGGCTCGTCCC
Source organism: Microbacterium sp. IEGM 1404 (assembly GCF_030056775.1). Classification (NCBI taxonomy): domain Bacteria; kingdom Bacillati; phylum Actinomycetota; class Actinomycetes; order Micrococcales; family Microbacteriaceae; genus Microbacterium; species Microbacterium sp. IEGM 1404. The sequence continues at coordinate 373,220 of NZ_JASHKP010000001.1, forward strand.
CGTCATCGTGATCGTCGCAATCCTGGCGATCGCGGGGATCTATCTGTGGGCGACGTACAACGCCCTGGTCTCCCTCAACGTCCGGGTCGACGAGGCGTGGAGCGACATCACCGTCCAGCTCAAGCGTCGCGCCGATCTCCTCCCCAACCTCATCGAGACGGTAAAGGGGTACGCGGCTCACGAGAAGGCCGTGTTCGAGAACGTGACGCGCGCCCGCGCCGAGACGATCTCGGCGCAGAGCCCCGCGGAGGCGGGCGTCGCCGAGGGCCACATGCAGCAGGCGCTGCGGTCGCTGTTCGCCGTCGCCGAGGCGTATCCGCAGCTTCAGGCGAGCCAGAACTTCCTGCAGCTGCAGCAGTCGATCGTCGACACCGAGGACAAGATCCAGGCATCGCGCCGGTTCTACAACGGCGGTGTGCGCGAGCTCAACACCAAGACCAAGGTGTTCCCCAACAACCTCTTCGCCCGCCAGTTGGGCTTCCAGGCGCGGGAGTTCTTCGAAGTCGTCGACGGCGCCGCGATCTCCGAGCCGCCGCGCGTCCAGTTCTGACGGCACCGACTCCGCCGCCCCCTCAGCCCGTCACGGGTGAGGGGGCGGCGTCGTGCCGGGGGTGCTCGTGCCGTTCGGCGCGCAGGGCTCCCGCGAGGGCGTCGGCGGCGTCGCCCCACCGGGACACCGTCACGCGCTCGAGCCCCTGCCATTCCGCGGCGGTCCGCAGTTCCGCGGCAAGCCGCTCGGCGGCATCCGCGGGGGCGCCGTGCTCCCACCACGCCGACTGCACCCGCAGTGCGGAGGCGCCCCGGTCGGCCTTGAGATCGACGCGTCCGACCACATCGTCGCCGACGACCACGGGCAGCGAGTAGTAGCCGAAGCGCCGCTTCTCGGCCGGGGTGTAGATCTCGATGCGGTAGTCGAAGTCGAACAGCCGCTCGGCGCGGTCGCGGAACCACACGACGGGGTCGAACGGGGTCAGGACGGCCGTCGCATCGACGCGGCGGGGGCGGGCGGCATCCCGGTGCAGCCAGGCCTTGGCGGGCCGACCGGCGACCTGCCACCCCTCGACGACGACGGGCTCGAGCTCGCCGGCGTCGACGAGGTCGCGCACGGCGCCGAGAACGGCGGGGCGGTCGCGGATGCGCCAGTAGTCCGCGAGGTCGGCGGCGGTCGCGACGCCGTACGCGGCGGCGGCGCGTCGGACGAGCTCGTGGATGGCCTCGGCCCGGGGGACGGGGGAGTGGAGGGCCTCGGGCGGCAGCACGTCGGAGGCCAGCGCGTATCGTCGCTCGAACCCGCGACGGCCCGCGATCGCGACGTCACCCATGAGCCACAATCGCTCGAGGCCGTTCTTGACGTCGTCCCATCCCCACCACGATCCGCGCGACCCCGCGCGTGCATCGTGTTCGATGTCGGCGGGGCGGAGCGGTCCCCGCGCCGCGAGCTCGTCGCGCAGCCAGCCCAGCAGTGCGGCGTTGGCCTCCGCCCAGTCGTCGGTGCCGTACTTCTCGCGCGCCGCGTCGCGGCGGAACTGCAACAGCGGCCAGTCGGCGACATCGACGAGGGATGCCACATGCGCCCAGGACTCCACCCACCGCGGGCGGCGCGCGAACGCCAGGCGATCGAGCAGAGCCGTGTCGTAGGCCCCGAGGCGGGCGAACAGCGGCATGTAGTGGCTGCGGGAGAAGACGTTGACGGAGTCGATCTGCAGGATCCGCATGCGCCGGAGCGTCGAGGTGATCTGGCGGGTACCGACCACCGTGGGACGCGGGCGTCCGAGGCCCTGGGCGGCGAGCGCGATGCGGCGTGCCTCGGCGCGGCGAAGGGTCGTCGTCATACATTCCAGCGTAGGCATGGCCGCCGACATTCCCGGCGTTCCCGGAGCGGGGGCGGCGGTAGGCTGACGGGATGACCGGAACCGATCCCGAGGACCGCGGATCGTTCTTCGACGCCCTGCGTCGGCGCACCGTCTCGAGCGACCTCTCGCCGGCGGTCCCCGCGGCGCTGCGCCAGGCCACCGCTTACTCGTGGCGACTGCTGGTCATCGCGGCCGCCATCGGCGTGGTGGTGTGGCTGGTCATCCAGCTGAAGCTCCTGGTCATCCCGTTGCTGGTCGCGATCCTCATCACCGCGCTCGTGTGGCCCGCGTTCTCGTTCCTCCTGCGGCACCGGTGGCCGCGCTGGCTCGCCATCGTCGTCACGGTGCTCGGGACGATCGCCGTGATCTCGGGGCTGCTGTGGCTCGCGGTCTGGCAGATCACGCGAGAATTCGGCTCGGTGCGCGACCGCACGGTGGAAGCGATCGGCCAGTTCCGCCAGTACCTCATCGACGGGCCCCTGCACCTGTCGGCGCAGCAGATCGACGACGGGCTCCGCCAGGCGGGGACGTTCCTGCAGCAGCAGGCCGAGGTGCTGTGGACGGGGGCGCTGGCGATCGGGACGACGATCGGCCACGTCGGCACGGGGCTGCTGCTGACGCTGTTCATCCTGCTCTGCCTTCTGGCCGACGGCGGCGGCATCTGGCGCTGGACGACGCGGCTGTTCCCGCGCGTCGCGCGCCCCGCGGTCGACGGCGCCGGGCGCGCCGGGTGGCGCACCGTCATCACCTACGCCCGCACGCAGCTGCTCGTGGCCACGATCGACGCGATCGGCATCGGCCTGGGCGCGTTCCTGCTCGGTGTGCCGCTCGCGATCCCGATCGGCGTCCTGGTGTTCCTGGGCGCGTTCATCCAGTTCGTCGGCGCCGTGGTGACCGGGGCCCTCGCGGTCTTCATCGCGCTGGTCTACAACGGGCCGCTGATCGCGCTGTTCATGCTCATCGTCGTGCTGGGCGTTCAGCAGATCGAGAGTCACGTGCTGCAGCCGATCCTCATGGGATCCGCCGTGAAGGTTCACCCGCTGGCGGTGGTCCTCGTCGTCGCCGGCGGGGCGATGATCGGCGGCATCCCCGGTGCGCTGTTCGCGGTGCCGCTCGCCGCGTTCGTCAACGTCGTCTCGGTGTACCTCAGCAGCCATGCGTGGCGGGACGGCGGTTCCGCCGTCGACTCCGCCGACCTCATCTGGCAGACCGTGCCCCGCGAACGCGGAAGGAGATCATGAACGACACGCCCACCCTGGCCGAGTTCGAGGATGCCGCGCAGACCCTGCGCGGCATCATCACGCGGACCCCGCTCGACGAGTCGCTGCACCTGACCGAGCTGCTCGGCGTGCCCGTGCACCTCAAGCTCGAGAATCTGCAGAGGACCGGATCGTTCAAGATCCGCGGAGCGACGTACCGCCTGTCGCGCCTCACCGCCGAGGAACGGGCTCGCGGCGTCGTCGCGGCATCCGCGGGCAACCACGCGCAGGGCGTCGCCCTCGCGGCGCAGCAGCTCGGCATCACGGCCACGATCTTCATGCCGCTCGGCGTGCCGGTGCCCAAGCTCCTCGCGACCCGCGGGTACGGCGCCGAGGTGATCCTGGAGGGGGCGACCGTCGAGACGCCTCTCCGCCTCGCGGCCGAGTTCGCCGAACGCACGGGCGCGGTGCTGATCCATCCGTTCGATCACCGCGACATCGTCGTGGGTCAGGGGACGCTCGGCCTGGAGCTCGTCGAAGACCTGCCGGATCTGGACACCGTCATCGTCGGGATCGGCGGCGGCGGTCTCGCCGCCGGCGTGGCCGCCGCGGTCAAGGCGCGGGCGGCCGCCGAGGGGCGCCGCGTGCGGATCATCGGCGTCCAGGCGGAGAACTCCGCCGCCTATCCCACCTCCCTCGCGGCGGGGTATCCGATCCAGGTGCCGACGACCCCGACGATCGCCGACGGAATCGCCGTCGCGCGTCCGGGTGATCTGCCGTTCGAGCTCATCCGGCAGTTCGTCGACGAGGTCGTCACCGTCACCGAGGACGACATCGCGCGGGCGCTGCTCGTCCTGCTCGAGCGCGCGAAGCAGGTCGTGGAACCCGCGGGCGCGGTCGGGGTGGCCGCGATCCTCGCCGGGAAGATCCAGGCGACGGGGACCACCGTGACGATCCTCTCCGGCGGGAACATCGACCCCCTGCTCCTCCAGAGGGTCGTGGCCCACGGGCTGTCGGCATCCGGTCGCTACATGTCGCTGCGCATCCCGCTCCCGGACCGCCCCGGGCAGCTCGCCCGCGTGTCGGAGCTGCTCGCCCAGGTCGGCGCCAACGTCATCGAGGTGCTGCACACGCGGCACGGACAGGGCCTGCAGATCAGCGAGGTCATCCTGCAGCTGAGCGTGGAGACACGGGGCGCGGAACACCGGGCGCTCGTCATCCGCACGCTGGAGGAAGCCGGCTTCTTCGCCACCGTGGTCCCGGACTGACGCCCCCGCCCCGGCGACGCCGGTCGAGACGCGAAGAGCCGCTCACCCCGAACGGGGGAGCGGCTCTTCGCACGTGCGGGTCACTGACCCGAGTAGGTCTCGACCTTCACGATCTCGACCGAGATCTGCTTGCCGTTGGGCGTGGTGTACGAGCCGCTGTCGCCCTCCTTGAGGCCGAGGATCGCGGCGCCCAGCGGCGACGCCTCGCTGTACACGTCGAGTTCGGAGTCGGCGGCGATCTCACGGTTGCCGAGGAGGAACTTCTCCTCGCCCCCGGCGATGATCGCGGTGACGACCGTGCCGGACTCGACGACGCCCGTGCTCTCGGGCGCCTCGCCGACCTTGGCATTCTTCAGCAGCGCCTGGAGGGTGCGGATGCGGGCCTCCTGCTTGCCCTGCTCGTCCTTGGCGGCGTGGTAGCCGCCGTTCTCCTTCAGGTCGCCCTCTTCCCGGGCGATCTCGATGCGCTTGGCGATCTCTTCGCGGCCCGTGGTCGAGAGGTGCTCGAGCTCGTTGGCGAGACGGTCGTAGGCATCCTGGGTGAGGAACGTCACCTGAGCGTCAGTGGACACGGTGGTCTCCTTCGTCGATCGGGCCGGAGTCGGGCAGGGAGAAACCGCCGACCGCCGGGGGATATGTCGAACGCCCCGGCTTCGGGCCGGGGCGCGTCTTGGTGATCGAGACTACGGCACCCAGCAGGAGTTGACAAAACCCGTCGTCGCCAGCGCCAGGGTCGGGATCTCCTCCGAGAAGGCTCGGGTGTGATCCTCGGATGCCGGGTACTCCACGACCCGCCACCCGACGGTTCCGTGCTCTTCGTCCTGCGCCTCGATCGCGCAGGCGACCGGCTGCCCCACGGGTGCGGTGATCTGGAACGAGATGGTGACGCGCTCGGCATCCGTCACCGCGAATCCGGTGTCGGTGGAGGTCACGGACGCCAGGTTGTTCGCCACGGTCGTCCATCCGAGCGCGACGGTGAGAGCCACCGCGACCACGCCCACGACGCTCCACAGCACGATCCGCCGACGCGGCGACCGGGTGCGGCCGTAGCGGTCGTCGAGCTGGGCTTGCGTCGTCATGGTCTCCCCGGGCTTTAGGCTGGACTTCCAGGCTACGCGCTCCCGCCCGGACCGAAGGACTCCATGCTCACCGCGCTCGCGGCCCTCGCGGCCACGCCCACTCCCGCCACGACCCCCGACGAGTCGATCGTGACCCCGGGACCGCTCGGCTTCGCGGCGGTCGCCTTCATCGGCGTCGCGGTCTTCCTCCTCGTGTGGGACATGCTGCGCCGCATCCGGCGCGGGCGCTATCGCGAAGAGGTCAACGCGGAACTGGATGCCGAGGAGCAGGCCCGCGCGGCCGAAGCCGCCAGCGAGACCGACGACGAAGACATCGACCGCGACGCTCCCCGCAGCTGATCCGCGCCGCGGGGGATTGGCATCCGTCGCTATCCGCCGTGGAAGGCGGGGTGCATCGCGATCAGCAGGCACGCCGTCCAGTGGCACAGGAACGCCAGGACCGTGCACACGTGGAAGATCTCGTGGAAGCCGAAGTGGCCGGGCCACGGGTTCGGGCGCTTGAGGGCGTACACGATGGCCCCCGCCGTGTAGAGCAGTCCCCCGATGACGACGAGCACCATCATCGCGACATTCGCGTTCAACAGGTCGACGATGTACATCACCGCCGCCCAGCCGAGGGCGAGATAGAGCGCCACGTAGAGCCAGCGCGGGGCGTTGATCCAGAACACGCGGAAGAAGATCCCGAGGATCGCCCCGCCCCAGACGATCGACAGCAGCAGGATCGTCTGCGGGGTGTCCAGCGCCAGGACGGCCAACGGCGTGTACGTCCCTGCGATGAGCAGCAGGATGTTGGCGTGGTCGATGCGCTTGAGCACCGCCCTCGTCTTCGGCTTCCAATTGAACCGGTGGTACAGCGCCGAGTTGCCGAACAGCAGCATCGACGTCGCCATGAAGACCGCGGAGGCCCATTTCGCCGGAGCACCCTGCGCGAGGCTGATCAGGACGATGCCGGCGGCGATGGCCACCGGGAACGTGCCGGCGTGGATCCAGCCCCGCCAGGTGGGCTTCAGATCGGCCTGCGCACCGACGGCCCCCGCCTCGAGGAGGGGGAGCTGAGGCATCTCCGGTCCGTCACCGGTGGGGGAAGGCGTCACGCGTCGAGCCTACGTCGGCCCGCATACCCGCGCGGGCACATGGTCGGCCCACGGCGGCTCGCCGCGGAGACGGGCGAACCGTGCCGCGCGGAGGTCGACGCGGTAGCGTAGCCGGGTGGCGCGCGTGTGGAGGAACGAGGGGCGGGGTCCCCTCTACCGGCTGTACATCCAGCGCCTGCGCCGGCAGATGCCCGCGACCGTGCCGCATCACGTGGCGATGATGATCGACGGCAATCGCCGCTGGGCGCGGCAGCTCGGCTTCGACAGCGCCGCACACGGCCACCGCGCCGGCGCGGCCAAGATGCACGAGTTCCTCCGGTGGTGCGACGACCTCGGCATCAAGGTCGTCTCGCTGTACCTGTTGTCCAACGACAACCTCCGCAAGCGCGACTCCCGCGAGCTGGAGGACCTCATCGAGATCATCGCCGAGCTCGCCCGCGAACTGTCGCACGAACCCGACTGGCGTGTGCAGCACGTGGGGCGGGCCGACGACCTGCCCCCCGCCCTCGCCGAGGTGCTGCGGGAGGTCACCGACCGGACCCGCTCGCACACCGGTCTGCACGTCAACCTCGCCGTCGGCTACGGCGGCCGCAGCGAGATCGTCGACGCGGTGCGCAGCATCATCGCCAAACACGATCAGCGGGGCGGGTCGCTCGAGGAACTGGCGGCGAGCCTCACTCCCGAGCAGATCGGCGAGCACCTGTACACCGGCGGCCAGGCCGACCCCGACCTCGTCATCCGCACCTCGGGGGAGCAGCGTCTGAGCGACTTTCTCCTCTGGCAGTCGGCGCACTCGGAGTTCTATTTCGTCGAGGCGCTCGGTCCCGACCTGCGCGAAGTGGACTTCCTTCGCGCGATCCGCGACTTCTCCGCGCGCGACCGCCGATTCGGCCAGTAGCCGTGCGTCAGCGTTAACGCACTCGTCATTTTTCCGGGCGTGTTCGCGACCCCACGTGCCCGCGGAAGGCTTTACGGTGAGGTCATCGGGCACGGAGCCCGGTCGAGTCGGCCTTCGGATCGCGACTCGTGACCCACAGGTCGACTCGTGACAGCCGGGTGAGACACCCGGGTCGGGAGTGGGTTGTGACTGCACGAGCACCGTACGACCAGCGGAACGTCGTCGACAGCAGTGTTTCGGAACCGGATGCCTCAGCCGATCAGGCTCTGCGCACCTACGTTCTGGACACCTCCGTCCTGTTGAGCGACCCGCGGGCGTTCTTCCGCTTCGCCGAGCATTCGGTCGTGATCCCGGTCGTGGTGATCACCGAGCTCGAGGGCAAGCGCCACGACCCCGAGATCGGCTACTTCGCGCGGCAGGCGCTGCGCCACCTCGACGAGTTGCGCATCGAGCACGGCCGCCTCGACTTCCCCGTACCGGTGGGCACCGACGGCACGCTCCGCGTCGAGCTGAACAACACCGATCCCTCGGTGCTCCCGTCGGGTATGCGCCTGGGCGACAACGACAGCCGCATCCTCGCGGTCGCGATGAACATCGCGCGCGACGGCGCCGAGGTCACGGTGGTGTCGAAGGACCTGCCGATGCGCGTCAAGGCGTCGTCGCTGGGCCTCTCCGCCGAGGAGTACCTCGCCGAGCAGGCGATGGACTCGGGCTGGTCCGGGATCGCCTCGATCGACGTCTCGGGAGACGACCTCAGCGACCTGTACGAATCCGAGGTCGCCGCCAGCAACGACGTCCGCGGCCTCCCGGTCAACACCGGCCTCATCATCCACTCGGAGCGGGGCTCGGCGTTGGGTCGTGTCACCGGCGACGGCGAGTTCCGGCTCGTCCGCGGCGACCGTGACGCGTTCGGTCTGCACGGACGCTCGGCCGAGCAGCGGATCGCGATCGACCTGCTGCTCGACCCGGAGGTGGGGATCGTCTCGCTCGGCGGACGTGCCGGCACCGGCAAGTCCGCACTCGCGCTGTGCGCGGCCCTCGAGGCGGTGCTGGAGCGTCAGCAGCAGAAGAAGATCATCGTCTTCCGTCCGCTGTTCGCCGTGGGCGGGCAGGAGCTGGGCTACCTCCCCGGCGACCAGGCCGAGAAGATGGGCCCGTGGGGGCAGGCGGTGTTCGACACGCTGGGCTCGGTGGTGTCGGGGAACGTGCTCGAAGAGGTGCTGGCGCGCGGCATGCTCGAGGTTCTGCCCCTCACCCACATCCGCGGTCGTTCGCTGCATGACGCGTTCGTGATCGTCGACGAGGCGCAGTCGCTCGAACGCAACGTCCTGCTGACGGTGCTGAGCCGCATCGGCCAGAACTCGCGCGTCGTGCTCACCCACGACGTCGGGCAGCGCGACAACCTGCGGGTCGGCCGCCACGACGGTGTCGCCTCGGTCATCGAGACGCTCAAGGGCCACGCGCTCTTCGGCCACGTCACGCTGACCCGGTCGGAGCGGTCCGCCATCGCCGCGCTCGTCACCGAGCTGCTGGAGGCCGGAGAGCTCTCCTAGAGATCGCGTACGGAGGGGCCGGGATGCCACGCATCCCGGCCCCTCCTCTGTGGGGCCGGGATGATGAGAGCTTTCTCATCTGCACCTCCTCGCATTCTCACGGGGAACCGACAGAGTTGTGTCAACGGCGAGGGAGACCTCGTCACCGCCTCGGCGGTTCCCCCCATAAATGAAAAGAGAACGGTTCGCCGTGCAGGTCACCGACGTTTCGGGTACGTCGGAAGACCGCCGTGGACCGCATCCCCATACCCCCGGTTTCCCCCCAACCGGGGGCTTTTGGGTTTTCGGGGGTCTATTGCCATCGATACCCGGCACCGCGCACGGTGGCGATGCGCGCCGCGCCGAACTTGGCGCGCAGATATCGGACGTAGACGTCCACCACATTGGAGCCGGGATCGAAGTCCAGCCCCCAGACCCGGCTGAGCAACTGTTCTCGACTCAACACCTGCCCGGCGTGACGGAGGAACTCCTCGGCGAGGGCGAACTCGCGCGCGCTGAGATCGATCTCCCGCGCGCCGATCGCGGCGCGGCGGGTGAGGACGTCGAGTGACACGTCGCCGTGCGCGATCGTGATCGACCCGAGCGACACCGGCTCGCGCAGGCGCGAACGGACGCGGGCGAGCAGCTCGTCGAACTTGAACGGCTTGGCGACGTAGTCGTTCGCGCCGGCGTCGAGTCCGTCGACGGTGTCGCGGGTGCTGGTGCGGGCCGTGAGCATGATGACCGGGATCGACGACCCTTGCCCGCGCAGGCTCCGCAGCACCTCGAAGCCGTCCATCGTCGGCAACCCAACGTCCAGCAGGACGAGGTCCACCTCGCCGGTGAGCGCGCGGTCGAGAGCCTCGGCTCCGTCTTCGACGATGAGGGTCTGGTAGCCGGCGGCCTCCAGACCCTTGGCCACGAACGCAGAGATGCGCTCCTCGTCTTCGGCGATGAGGATGCGGGTCATCCGGTGGCCTCTCTCTGCTGGACGACGTCGCCGGCACGGACGGGCGTCGGAAGGTGGGTCGGTGTGTGCGCTCCGCCCCGGGGCACGTGGATCGTCAGGGTCGCGCCGCCGCCGGGGGTGTCGGCGATGGTGCAGTGTCCGTCGTGCGCCTTCACGATGGCATCCACGATCGACAGGCCGAGCCCGGATCCGTCGACGCCGCGTCGGGTCGAGACGCGGTCGAAGCGGCGGAACACACGATGACGGGCGGCGGGAGGGATGCCGGGGCCGTGGTCGCGGACCCACAGTTTCGCGACCACACCGTCGTCGGAGCTGCCGATCTCGATGGGGCTTCCGGCCGGGGTGTACTTCGCGGCGTTGTCGGCGAGCTGCAACCACGCTTGGACGAGACGGTCGTGGTCGCCGACGATCCGGCCGCGGCCGCGTGCTTCGATCGTCCAGGTGTGTTCGGGGATGGCCGCGACGAGTTCGCCGACGCGGTCGGTGAGCGCGCTCACGTCGACGACTCCCGCCGACAGCGAACCGGCTTCGACGTCGGCGAGGGCGTCGATGTCGTCGACGAGGCGCGAGAGCCGGTCGAGCTCGGAGATTCCGAGGTCGCGGGTCTCGACGACGTCCTCGGGATCGGCGGGGTTCATCGTCTCGAGGTGGCCGCGGACGATCGTGATCGGCGTCTTCAGCTCGTGCCGCACGTCGTCGAGGAGCTGCCGCTGGGCGGCGACCGACATCGCCAGGCGATCGAGCATCGAGTTCACGGAGGCCGTCAGGTCGGCGATCTCGTCGTTGCCTTCACTCGAGACGCGCACCCCGAGATCGGCGATCGTGATCGCGTCGGTCGTGTCGCGGAGCTTCCGCAGCGGCGAGAACAGGCGGCCCGTGACGAACCAACCGGCCACTCCGACGGCGAGGAGCACGCCCGCCCCCGCGATCGCGTACGTGAGGGTCGACAGGGTCACCAGCTCCATGCGCTGGTCGATCGAGATGGCCTGCACGATCGCGGCATCCTCGTCGGCCACCGCGGCGTAGAGGACCGGGCCGACGCCCGTGTCCAGGCGCCCGCGCATCTCGCCGCGATCCAGCGCGGCACGCAGCTCGGCGAGGAAGTCCACGTCGTCGGCGAGCGGGAGGCCCGGCGGGGCCGGGGTCGAGGCGAGGACCGCGGTTCCGCGCAGGGCCAGCGTACCGTCCGTGCGGCCGGGCACGGCGGCCGCGACCAGGTCGGCGGCGTCCTGTCCGCCGGCGGACACGGTCGAGACGAAGCCGTCGAGCTGTCGCTGGGCGTTGGCGAGCACGCGCTCGCTCTGCACGAAGAACGTGATGCCGCCGGCGATGATGAGGCCGAGCAGCACGACGCCGAGGATCGCCGCGAGGAGCCGCGCGCGTGCCGAGAAGGGTCTCGTGCGGCGGATCATCCTCTGATTATGGCGTTCCCCGGCGTCGTCGCGATCCGGCTCAGCCCGGGTGGGTCATCGACAGCAGGTCGAGCTTGGCGTCGAGCACCTCTTCGGTGATCTCGCCGCGCTCCACGTAGCCGAGGTCGATGACGGCTTCGCGGACCGTGATGCCCTTGGCCACCGAGTGCTTCGCGATCTTCGCCGCGGCCTCGTACCCGATGACCTTGTTCAGGGGCGTGACGATCGACGGGGACATCCCGGCGAACGCCTCGGCGCGGGCGACGTTGGCCTCGAGGCCGTCGATCGTCTTGTCGGCGAGCACGCGCATGGCGTTGGACAGCAGGCGGATGGACTCCAGCAGCGCCGTGCCCATCACGGGGATCGCGACGTTGAGCTCGAACGAACCCGACGCGCCCGCCCAGGCGACGGTGGCGTCGTTGCCGATGACCCGTGCGCACACCATCAGCGTGGCCTCGGGGACGACCGGGTTGACCTTGCCGGGCATGATCGAGGAACCGGGCTGCAGGTCGGGGATGTGCAGCTCTCCGAGGCCCGTGTTCGGCCCCGACCCCATCCAGCGGATGTCGTTGTTGATCTTGGTCAGCGACACCGCGATCGTGCGCAGGGCACCGGATGCCTCGACGAGACCGTCACGGTTCGCCTGCGCCTCGAAGTGGTCCTTGGCCTCGGTGATGGGGAGCTCGGTCTCGGCGGCGAGCAGCTCGATGACCTTCTGCGGGAAGCCCAGCGGCGTGTTGATCCCGGTGCCGACGGCCGTTCCGCCGAGGGGCACCTCGCCGACGCGGGGGAGGACGGCCTGCACGCGCTCGATGCCGAGGCGCATCTGGCGGGCGTAGCCGCCGAACTCCTGGCCGAGCGTGACCGGGGTGGCATCCATGAGGTGGGTGCGACCGGACTTGACGATGCCCTTCCACGCCTCGGCCTTGGCCTCGAGCGCGACGGACAGGTGGTCGAGCGCCGGGATGAGGTCGTCGATGAGGGCCTGCGTGACCGCGATGTGCACCGAGGTGGGGAAGACGTCGTTCGAGGACTGCGAGGCGTTGACGTGGTCGTTGGGGTGGACGGTGTCGCCGAGGATCCGGGTGGCGAGGGTCGCCAGGACCTCGTTCATGTTCATGTTCGACGAGGTGCCGCTCCCGGTCTGGTACGTGTCGACCGGGAAGTGCGCGTCGTACGCGCCGGTGATGACCTCGTCGGCGGCCTGGGCGATGGCGTCCGCGACGCGCGGGTCGAGCGTGCCGAGCTCTTTGTTCGCCAGCGCCGCCGCCTTCTTGATGCGGGCGAGCGCGGCGATCTGCGTCGACTCCAGCCCCGAACCCGAGATGGGGAAGTTCTCGACCGCGCGCTGCGTCTGCGCGGCGTAGAGGGCGTCCTTGGGCACCCGCACCTCACCCATGGTGTCGTGTTCGATGCGGTACTCGATGTCGGTCACGTCGTCGTTCCTCCAGATCGTTTCGTGCGGTGTCAGGCGGCGCGGGAGTCGTCCACGTCGCCCACGCTCACGACGGGGACGGCTTCCCCGTCGTCGAGTCGGTAGTTGGCGCCCACGACCGCGACCCGACCTTCGGCGACGGCCTCGGCGATGAGCTCGGAGGCGCGCAGCAGATCGGCGACGGTGTGGCGCAGGTGCTCTCGACCCACCAGCTCGGCGTCGATGCGGTCGGCCGCGCGGCCGGCGGCGGCCTCTTCGCGCTGCACCCGACGCACGGCCGGGACGATCGGGGCGATCTGGCGCCAGATGTAGGGAGGGAGGGTCGGGGCGTCAATGCCGGTGCTGTCGATCGCGGCCCCCACGGCACCGCACGCGTCGTGCGCGAGCACCACGATGAGCGGGACCTCCAGCACGCCGACGGCGTACTCGAGGCTGCCGATCACCGAGTCGGAGATGACCTGGCCGGCGTTGCGGACGACGAACAGGTCGCCCAGGCCCTGGTCGAAGATGATCTCGGCCGCGAGGCGCGAGTCGGAGCAGCCGAAGAGAGCGGCCGTGGGGTGCTGCGAGCTCGCGAGTTCCGCGCGACGTTCGACGTCCTGGCGCGGGTGCGCGGGTTCGCCCGACACGAAGCGGCGGTTGCCCTCGAGCATCTGGGTCCACACGGCACGGGGGGTGATGCGCTCGCTCACGGGGTCTCTCTCAGTTCTCGAACCTGGGCGGTGACGGATGCCGCGGCGATCGCGGTCGTCTCGGGGCTGGCGTCGCCGTAGATCAGCACCTGATCGGGCCCGGCGGGGGTCGACAGCGCGTAGGTGATGTTGCCGGCACGTTCGGGGTCGCTGGGGCGGTAGACGTTCCAGTCGATCCCGTCGATCGCCACGGTCTCGGTGCTGCGCGCTCCGCCCAGGATCTGGGCGACCCACTCCTCACCGGTGTCCAGGCCCTGCGCGACGCGCACGAACCCGGAGTCGCCGGAGCGGACGTAGACCATCGTCCACGCCTCGGTGCCGCCCTGACCCTCGGTCGTCGCCTGGTTCACGCGCCAGCCGTCGGGGAGCGACGGCGACAGGGCGGGGCGACCGATCTCGCGGGACAGGTCGGCGGCGAGGGCCACGACGTCGGGCTCCGGACGGGGGGCGGGCTCGCCGCGCGGAACCGCCGCGACCACGACGAGGACGACGGCCACGGTGACGAGGAGCGCGGCGACGAGGTTGCGGAAGGTCTTGCTGGAGCGGTAACGGCGCGACGACTCGGCCTTACGGGCCGTTGTCTCCTCGGGCGTCTCGGGGCGACCGAGCTCGGCGACGATGCGGGCCATCAGGACTCCTCACCCTCGCCGCGCGCGGCGTCGAGCCGTCGCTTGGCGCCGAGCAGCCATTCTTCACAGCGGGCCGAGAGCTGCTCGCCGCGTTCCCAGAGGGCCAGCGACTCCTCCAGCGTGGGCGCACCCTGCTCGAGCTCGGCGACCACACGGACGAGCTCGTCCCGAGCCTGCTCGAACGACAGAGACGCCACGTCGGCGGAGGGGCCGGAAGGCGTCGCGGTCATGGCATCCATCTTAGGCGCGACCGGCGGAGGTGCCGCCGTCCGCCGGGGACTCGGCGCCGTCGACCGGGCCGGTGGAGGAGGCGCCGAACGCGCCCTCGGCGACGGTCACCACGACGCGAGAGCCCGCGGGTGCCTGCGTCGCGTCGCGCACGATCCCACCGCCCTCGACCTGCGCGATCGCGTATCCGCGCGCCAGGGTGGCTTCCGGTGAGAGAGCGCGCAGCGAAGCCCGGAGTTCCCGCGTTCGCCGCTCCTCGCCCTGCAGTCGGCGGTCGACGACGTCGCGCCCGCGAGTCGCGAGCATCCAGATGTCCTGCGCGCGGGAGGTGAGCATCGAGTGGGGCGTCCGCAACACCGGACGCGAACGCAGCTGCTCGAGCTGCGCGATGTCGTGGAGCACGCGCTGCGTGAGTCGGCTCGTCAGGCGCGCCCGCAGCTGCGCGACGAGCGCACGCTGCTCGCTGACGTCGGGCACCACGCGCTTGGCGGCGTCGGTCGGGGTGGAGGCGCGCACGTCGGCGACGTCGTCCAGCAGCGGACGGTCGTTCTCGTGGCCGATGGCGCTGACGATCGGGGTGGATGCCGCGGCCACCGCGCGCACGAGTCGCTCATCGCTGAAGCCGAGGAGCGTCTGCGGATCCCCGCCGCCGCGGGCGATCACGATGACGTCGACGTCGGGGTCGGCATCCAGCGCCTTCAGTGCCGCCAGCGTCTCGGGGACGCAGCGGTCGCCCTGCACCGCGGCGTACCGCGTGCGGAACCGCACCTGCGGCCAGCGCAGCTCGGCATTGCGGTGCACGTCCTTCTCGGCATCCGAGTTCTCGCCCGTGATCAGTCCGATGCAGTGGGGGAGGAAGGGCAGCTTCTTCTTGCGCGCGGGGTCGAACAGTCCCTCGGACCGCAACTGCACGCGCAGCCGCTCCAGACGCTCGAGCTGCTCGCCGAGGCCCACATGGCGCATCGCCGACACCGAGAACGAGAAGTCGCCGGTCCGGGGGAAGTAGTCGGCCTTGACGCACGCGACGACGTGGTCGCCGACCTGCAGATCCTTCGGCAACCGCGCGAGCGTGCTCGACCAGATGCGGAAAGCGACGGTCGAGTCGGTTCCGAGATCCTTCAGGCGCCCGAAGACGTTGCCGCCCCGCCGGTTGAACGAGGTGATCTCGCCCTCGACCCAGACCGACCCCCAGCGCTCGATGAAGCCGCGGATCGTGTCGTTCAGGCGCGACACCGACGTCGGGGTGTCGGTGCGGGAATCGCGCGGGTGCACGGAGTCGGCCGGGGGCGCCTGGCCCTCGACGGCTTCGGGTCGGAAGGAGGTCATGCTCTCTCGTGGGGGTCGGTGGTGGGCGGTTCGGCCGTCGTCCAGGGGCGCCCCCGTAGAATCGAGGGGTGAGCACACCTGCCGTCCACCTGCCCGTTCCCCGGATCCCGGGTCGACGCGGGCGGCTCCAGGATATCCCCGTCCACGGACAGAAGAAGGTGCTGCTGGCCGCACCGCGCGGCTACTGCGCCGGTGTCGACCGTGCCGTCATCGCGGTCGAGAAGGCCCTCGAGCGCTACGGCGCGCCGGTCTACGTGCGCAAGCAGATCGTGCACAACATCCACGTCGTGACCGAGCTGGAGAAGAAGGGCGCGATCTTCGTCGAGGAGGTCGACGAGGTGCCGGAGGGCTCGCACGTCGTCTTCAGCGCGCACGGGGTCTCGCCGGCCGTGGTGTCGGCGGCATCCGATCGGCACCTGCAGGCGATCGACGCGACTTGCCCGCTCGTGACCAAGGTGCACCGCGAGGCCGTGCGCTTCGCGCGCGACGACTTCGAGATCCTGCTCATCGGCCACGAGGGACACGAAGAGGTCGAGGGCACGGCGGGCGAGGCGCCCGAGCACGTCACCGTGGTCAACTCCCCGGAGCACGCCGACACCGTCGAGGTGCGCGACCCGTCGAAGGTCGTGTGGCTCTCGCAGACCACGCTGTCCGTCGACGAGACGATGGAGACCGTCCGGCGCCTGCGCCTGCGGTTCCCCGAGCTGCAGGATCCGCCGTCCGACGACATCTGCTACGCCACTCAGAACCGTCAGGTCGCGATCAAGAAGGTCGCGCGCGGCGCCGACCTCGTGATCGTCGTCGGCTCGGCGAACTCGTCGAACAGCGTGCGCCTCGTGGAGGTCGCGCTGGAGCACGGCGCCAAGGCCGCCTACCGCGTCGACTACGTCGACGAGGTGCGTCAGGAGTGGCTCGAGGGCGTCGAGACCGTCGGTGTGACCAGCGGCGCGTCGGTGCCCGAGGTGCTCGTCACGGAGGTGCTCGAGGAGCTCGCCGGTGCCGGCTACCGCGATGTCGAAGAGGTGCGCACCGCGGAGGAGGACCTGATGTTCTCGCTCCCCAAGGAGCTGCGTCAGGACTCGTCGGGCAAGCGCGACCAGCGCGCCCTCGGCGGCCGGGGTCGCCCATGAGCGACGATGCCCGTCCGCGCCCGCAGTACGGCGAGTACGCCTCGCCCGAGGAGCAGCGCGCGCGCATCCAGCGCCCCGAGGTGACCGAGGCTCTCGAGGCGGGAGTCGCTCCGGCGCCCGAGCCCGCCGTCGACGAGACTCCGGCCGCCGCGCGCGCCCGCGGCCCGCTCGCTGACCGGGTCGCGACGTTCGTCCTCCTCGTCTACGGCCTCATCTCGGTGATCTCCACGATCGTGCAGCTGCTCGATTTCCCCGGCTACGCCGAGCGCGCCGCGCAGATCCTGGGCGTGGATGCCACGTACACGGCGCTGTCGACCGGGTACGTGTGGGGCGCCGTGGCATCCGTCGTGTACGCGGTCGGCTATCTGCTCACGGCCTGGCTCACCTGGCGGCGACTGCGTCGCGGGCGGATCGCGTTCTGGGTGCCGCTCGTCGGCTTCGTGGCGACGACCCTCGTCGCCGGTGTGTGCATCACCATCGCGCTCACCGCGGACCCGGCGTTCCTGTCGGCCCTCACCGGCTCGTTCGCGAACTGAACCGCGGGGCCCGGCATCCCGTGTTCCCGTGAGGAGGACAGGAGGGATGCCGCGATGCGAGACGACCACGCGCAGCTGACCGCGCTGTACGACGCGCACGCCGCACCCGTCTGGCGCTACGTCGTGAGCCTCACGGGCGACCACGCGGGAGCCGACGACGTCGTCCAGGAGACCCTGCTGCGCGCGTGGCGGACGCCGCGCGTCATGGCGGACGACCCCTCGACGTTGCGGTCCTGGATGTTCACCGTCGCCCGCAACATCGTCATCGACGAGGCGCGCAGTGCGCGGCGGCGCCATGAGCAGCCGGTCGACGAACTGCCCGAGACCGCGGGCGGGGATCACACGGATGCCATGTTCGACGCGCTGCTCGTCGAGGAGGCCCTGGCCACCCTGACGGCCGATCACCGCGCGGTCATCGTGTCGGCCTACTACGGGGGTCGGAGCGTCGCGCAAGCGGCGGAAGAACTGGGCATCCCGGCGGGCACCGTGAAGTCGCGTCTGCACTACGCCGTGCGCGCGCTCCGGCTCGCCCTGCAGGAGAGGGGGGTGACGCGATGACCGCCGACCACGAGAGATTCGCCGAATGGGACGGCGCGTACGTGCTGGGTGCGCTGTCGGCCGCCGACCGCGGCGAGTACGAGCGCCACCTCGACGAGTGCGCGCTCTGCCGGGCCGCCGTCGCCGAGCTCGCACCCACGGCCGGGCTCCTCTCGCGGCTGTCGCCCGAGCGTGCTCGCGCGATCGACGGAGACGATCCGCAGCTCCGGGCGGCGCCCACCGCCCCTGATCCCGATCTTCGGGGACGGGTCGTGCGCACCGCGCGGAATCGGCGCCGCCGCGCGGTCGCCCTGTGGGCGGGTGCAGCCGCCGCGGCCCTGCTGGTCATCGCGGTGCCGAGCGTCCTGGCTCTCACGAGCACCCCGACCGACGGTGGCGGCACCGTCTACGCCTTAGACGATGTGGCGGGCGCGCCGCTGGAGGCCTCGGTGAAACTCACGCCCGTCGAGTGGGGCACCCGGATCGATCTCGTCTGCCAGTACACCGGCCAGGTCCTCGACGCTCCGCCCGGCGGCTGGCCCTACGCCCTCGCCGTCACGGACGACTCGGGAGCCACGACGTTGCTCTCCACGTGGCGCGCCGGCCCCGGCTCGACCACCGAGCTGAGCGCGGGCACCGACGTGGCGGCATCCCGGATCGACTCCATCGAGATCAGGACGGTGGACGGGGATCGCGTGGTCATGCGACGGGTGTTCGACAGCCCGTAGCATCGAGGGATGCCGAGCCTCGTCGCCGTCTGCGCCGTCCACGCCCTCCGCCCCGACTCCGGCTCGGTCGGCGTCACCGCCATCGACAAGCGCGCGCTCGACGGGGCCGTGCGCATCGGTCCGCTGGGTGTCCGCGCCGACGTGCAGGCGAGCCGCAAGCACCACGGCGGCCCCGACAAGGCCGTCTACGCGTACGCGCAGGACGACGCCGAGTTCTGGGAGCAGCAGCTCGGACGCGAGCTCGCCCCCGGCTGGTTCGGTGAGAACCTGCGGCTCGACGGCGTCGACGTCAACGGCGCGCGGATCGGCGAGGTCTGGCGGATCGGTGACACCGTCCAGCTCGAGGTGACGATGCCGCGGACCCCGTGCGCGACCTTCGCCCGCTGGGTCGGCGGCTCGGCGGGCCGCGGGTGGGTCAAGCGCTTCTCGGATGAGGGGCGGCTCGGTGCCTACCTCCGCGTCCGACGTGCGGGCGACGTCCGCGCCGGCGACCCCGTCGAGATCGTGTCGTCGCCGTCGGACGCCCCCACCGTGCTGGAGCTGTACCGCTCGTAGGTCAGCCGTCCTCGCGGCGTCGTCATCGCTGACTTCGGGCGAACGTTCGCCCCGCGCCTCGCTCCCCGGACATCTCCCCGAAGTCAGCGAAGGGTGGGAACGCACGAACGCCCCGGCCGGAGCCGGGGCGTTCGTGGGGGAGCCTTCGGGTCAGCCCTGCGACTTGCCGAACGAGCCGAGCTGCTTCGTCGCCTCGACGACGCGCACGGCCATGGCCGACTCCGCGACCTTGCCCCACGCGCGCGGGTCGTACTGCTTCTTGTTGCCTACCTCGCCGTCGATCTTCAGCACGCCCTCGTAGTTCGAGAACATGTAGCCCGCGATCGACCGGGTGAAGGCGTACTGCGTGTCGGTGTCGATGTTCATCTTGACGACGCCGTTGGAGACGGCCAGGACGATCTCCTCGTCGGTGGAGCCGCTGCCGCCGTGGAAGACGAGGTCGAGGGGCTTGGGGCCGGTGCCGAACTTCGCGGCGATGCCCTCCTGGATCTCACCGAGCAGCTCGGGGCGCAGCTTCACGCCACCGGGCTTGTACACGCCGTGCACGTTGCCGAAGGTGAGGGCCGAGATGTAGCGGCCGTTCTCGCCGAGGCCCAGACGCTCGACGGCCTTCGTCACGTCCGCGACGGTGGTGTACAGCGCCTCGTTGGAGCCCTCGTGCGCGACGCCGTCCTCTTCGCCGCCGACCACGCCGACCTCGATCTCGAGGATCGCGTTGATGTTCTTCAGGCGGGGGAGGAGCTCGGCGGCGATGTCGATGTTCTCGTCGAGGGGCACGGCCGAACCGTCCCACATGTGCGACTGGAAGATCGGGTTGCGGCCGGCCTTGACCTCTTCCTCGGATGCCTCGAGGAGGGGGATCACGAAGCCGGGCAGCGCGTCCTTCGGGCAGTGGTCGGTGTGCAGCGCGACCGTTACGGGATAGTTCTTGGCGACCTCGGTCACGTACTTCGCGAACGCGAGCGCGCCGGTCGCGCGGGCCTTGACGGTGTGGCCGGCGAAGTAGTCGGCGCCGCCGGTGGTGACCTGCAGGATGCCGTCCGAGCCGGCCTCGGTCAGGCCCTGGAGCACGGAGTTGATGGTCTGCGAGCTCGAGACGTTGATCGCGGGGTACGCGAAGCTGCCGGCCTTGGCGCGGTCCAGCATCTCGGCGTACTGCTCAGGGGTGGCGACGGGCATGGAGAGACTCCTTGGTCGTGACGGGGACAACCGTCACTCTAGCGAAGGCGGTCGATCGTGACGGGGTCGGCGGGCGAGGAACCTGCCCGTTCTCCTCTGCTGTTAAGAATCGCGATTCCTTCATCCGCGAGACGGTGAAAACCACCGATTGTCACGACAAGGCTGGCTACAGTGGGCCACATGGTGAGCCTGACGTCCGACATGAGTCCTCTGCATCCCGATCGGAACCTGGCTCTCGAGCTGGTGAGGGCCACCGAGGCGGCGGCCATCCGAGCCGTTCCGTTCATCGGTCGCGGAGCAAAGGAGGCCGCCGACGGCGCGGCTGTCGACGCGATGCGCGCGTTCTTCAGCACGGTCAACTTCGACGGCACGATCGTCATCGGCGAGGGCGAGAAGGACAACGCCCCGATGCTCTACAACGGCGAGCGGGTCGGGAACGGCAAGGGGCCCCGGTGCGACGTCGCGGTCGACCCGATCGACGGAACCTCCCTGACCGCGGCGGGGCGCCAGAACGCCCTGTCGGTCATCGCGGTCTCGGACCACGGGACGATGCTGGAAGCGTCGAGCGTGTTCTACATGGACAAGCTCGTCACCGGTCCCGCGGGCGTGGGCGTCGTCGACATCCGCCTCCCGATCGGCGAGAACATCCGGCTGCTGGCGAAGGCGCTGGGCAAGCCCGTGGACGAGATCGTGGTCTCGGTGCTGAACCGCCCGCGTCACGAGCAGCTGATCGCCGACATCCGCGAAGCCGGTGCCGGAACCCGCCTGATGAGCGACGGCGACGTCGCCGGCGGCATCAACGCCGCGCGTCACAACGCCCGCACCGACATGTGCGTCGGCATCGGTGGGAGCCCGGAAGGCATCGTCACCGCCTGCGCGATCAAGGCGCTGGGCGGGCACATCCAGGGTGTGCTCGCGCCGCGCGATGACGATGAGAAGGAGAAGGGCCGCGACGCGGGCCTCAAGGTCGACGGCGAGGTCTACGAGGCCGACGGTCTCGTGACGGGGAAGAACACGATCTTCGTCGCCACGGGCGTCACCGATGGTCAGCTCGTGCAGGGCGTGCGCCGCGACGGCGACTTCATCTACACCGAGAGCGTCGTGCTCCGCGGTGCGTCGGGCACGCTGCGCCGGATCTCGTCGGAGCACCTGACGTCGAAGTGGCTCTGACGCGCTGACGTCGGGCGGCCGGGGCCGCGAGACTGCATCTGACTGACAACTCCACTGCAGGGTGCAGTGGGGATGTCAGTCCGTTGCTGTTTCGCGGTAGGGGTGCGGTGCGGCAGCGGTGCGCGGCGGTGCGCCGGAGCGGAGGCGCGCCGGAGCTGTCCCGCGCATGCAGGTACAGCCGGGCGTGTCGTTGCGCAAGCGTGACTCGTTCTCACAGGGCCCTCTGGCAGAATCGTCAGCAGTGTCAACGGCGACGCTGTGTTCTTCCGAGACCCGAAGGGGGATCGTTTCATGGCAGCTACGACGAACTCGACCGCGCCTCAGACAGGTGCGCAGGCGGTGATCGCCAGCGCCGTCGACCCCGCGCGTCGTCCCGACGTTCTGCTGCGCAAGCGCCGCGCCGAGGGTCACGAGATCAGTGCCTGGTGGATGGTGGGGGCCTTCGTCGCCGTCTCCGCCGCCGTGGTCAGTCTGCTCAGCTGGGTGCCCGGCGGGTCTTGATCGTTCCCGCTCAGTCGTCCTGAGCGAGCCCGGCGCGTGTGCGCACCTCGCCGAGATCGGCGTACGCGATTCCGTCGGCGGTGGCATCGTCGCTCGCGGGTGTGCCCTCGTCCTCGATCTCGAGGAGTTCGGGGGCGGTCCAGCGCCGCGGTGCGGTCTCGAGCGCGGCGGGAGCCGTGACGGCATCGAGCTTCGTCTCGTCGATGCCGGGGAACTTCCGCGCCGAGACGAGCACCCGTGACTCGAGCGAGCCGGCGAACTTGTTGTAGCTGTCGACCGTGCGCTCCAGCGCGCGTCGCAGGTCGCCCGCGTGCCCGGCGAGGACGCCGATCCGGTCGTACAGCTCGGTGCCGAGGGCGAAGAGCGTGCGAGCCTCGTCAGACACGTCCTGTTGGGTCCAGGTGAAAGCGACCGTCTTGAGCACCGCCCACAGGTTCACCGGCGAGGCGAGGGCCACTCGTCGGGTGAAGGCGTACTCCAGCAGGGTGGGGTCGTCGTCCAGGGCCGCCGACAGCAACGACTCGCTGGGCAGGAAGCAGATGACGAACTCGGGGCTGCTGGGAAGCCCCGCCCAATACGTCTTGCGGGCGAGCGCGTCGACGTGGGCACGCACGGCTCTGGTGTGCTTGGTCATGAGGGCGGAACGCCGAGCGCCGTCGTCGCCCGTGGCGGTCACCGGGATCGCGCTGGCCTGCAGGAACGCGTCGAGAGGGACTTTGGCATCCACCGCCAGCGCCTTTCCGCCGGGGAGGCGGACGACCATGTCGGGCCGCCCCGCGCCCGTGTCGGAGGAGATCGAGGACTGCAGGTCGAAGTCGACGTAGCGCGTGAGGCCTGCGGCCTCGACCACGCGGCGAAGCTGCGTCTCTCCCCACACGCCGCGCGTGCTGCCGGAGCGCATCGCGGAGGCCAGAGCCTCGGTCGTCGATCGCAACGCTTCGTCGGCTTCGCGCGAGAGCCGCAGCTGTTCGCCGAGCGCCGAGTACTGCTCGACGCGATCGCGCTCGAGGCCGTCGACCTTGCGCTGCATCGCGTCGAGCGTTTCGCGCACCGGGTCGAGGGCGCGCAGAACGGTCTGCTCGCGCCGGTCGCGCTCCTCGCGCGCAGCCTGGTCTGCGCGCGTCTGCGCGACCAAGTCGCGGTAGAGCGTGCTCTGGTGGTCGAGCTGGGCCTGGACCCCCGCACGGGCGGCGTCGGCGGCCGCGACGCGCGCGGCCAGATCGACGCGCTCGGCGGCGGCGCGGGAGGTGGCCCGGGCGGTGCCCAGGAACCACCCGGCGGCGGCTCCCATGGCGAGGGCGAGGACCGCGAGGATCAGGGCGATGGCATCCATGTGCTCAGTGTGCCGGAGGGGTCCGACATCGCCCGGCAGCGCGGCGGGACTCAGGCGACGGCGCGTTCGAGCCGCGGCTCGGCGGCGATCTGCGACACGCGGACGCCCAAGTGGGCGGCCAGGGCGTGCACGTCGTCGACGCCGGCGCGACGCGCGCAGTCGATCGTGATCTCGGCGCACGCGACGGCGTCCGCGAGGGCGTCGTGGTGTGCGAAAGGCGAACAGCCGGCCTCGGCGGCGACGAGGGGCAGGCGGTACGAGTCGAGCGTGTAGGTCTTCCGCGACATCTGCACGCTGCAGAGGTAGCGGTAGGGCGGGCACTCGTCGCCGGTCACGCCGCACGCGCGGCGCAGGACCGACATGTCGAAGCCCGCGTTGTGCGCGACGAGCACGTCGGCCCCCGCGAACGCCGTCAGACGTGCCAGCTGCGTGGACCAGTCCGGTGCGTCCACGACGTCCGCGGGGCGGATGCCGTGAATGCCGACGTTGATCGGTGCGAAGGTGTCGTGGCCGGACGGGGGCTTGATGAGCCACGCGGCGGTGGCGACGACGCGACCACCCCGGACGCGGGCCAGCCCCACCGCGCATGCGGACGCACCACTGGAATTCGCCGTCTCGAAGTCGATCGCGGTGAAATCCAGTGCCACGCCTCCACCCTGCGTCGCGCTCCGCGCGGTGCCGCGGAGGCGCGCCGCGATTCACCCGGGGCCGTCCGGCGGAGTCCGTCGATGACACGCCGTGTTGTGGCATCCGGGGTCGTCATGGCGGGCCCGGACTCCGCGGCACGACTCGCCTCGAACACCCGGCGTAGGGTCGAGGGCATGACGGAGAGCCGGAAGTCGACGTCGTTCGGGCAGGCCGCCGCAGCCTACGAGTCGGGGCGGCCGGAGTATCCCGCCGCGGCGGTGGAGTGGATGCTCGCGCCGGTCCGCGAGCCGGGCCGGGCCCTCCGCGTCGCCGACGTGGGAGCGGGGACCGGAAAGCTCACGCGCGCCGTCGTTGAACTCGGCGCCGATGTCGTCGCGATCGACCCGGATGCCACGATGCTGGCGTCGCTCCAGGAGAACGTGCGCGGCATCCCGACGTTCGCCGGCACGGCGGAGGATCTGCCGCTGCCGGACTCCGGTCTCGATGCGCTGGTCATGGGGCAGGCCTGGCACTGGGTGGACCCGGACGCGGGATCGCGCGAGGTCGGACGCGTCGTGAGGTCGGGGGGAGTGCTCGGGCTGGTCTGGAACATCCGGGACGAACGCGTCGAGTGGGTGCGGCGCCTGACCGACGCGATGGGCGCGTCGCACGGCGAACGGCTCATCGCCGCGGGCGGTCCGCGGATCGCGGAGCCCCTGATCGATCTCCAGCACCGGTCGTGGACGTGGAGCCGCCCCATCACCCTCCCGCAACTGCGCGATCTCGTCTTCTCCCGCAGCGACGTCATCACGGCCAGCCCTGAGGAGCGCGCCCGCATCGACGCCGAGGTCGACGGGGTCGTGGCATCCGTCCCGGGACTCGCCGACGGGGGAGCGGTCGACCTGCCCTACGTCACCCACGCCTACCGCGCGCGACGCCCCTGACGCCGTGGGGTCGGCGCGGGCCGGGTAACCTGGACTCCCGTGGCTCTTACCATCGGAATCGTCCGATGACGTGTTCTAAGTACGAGAGAACGGCGAGTCGATGACGACTCTTTTCGGGGCGTCCCGCGGCTGGACACGGATGCGGTCGACCAACATGCGCACGGCCTGACGGCGCTGCTCTACCGGTATCTCCGGCCAACGCCCCACGAGGTCGCCTGCAAACGCGATCGGGCGGACGGTCGCCTGCGCCGAGACCCGGGTCAACTCGGCTTCGAGGTCGCGTCGCTCCTGCTCGCACTTCGCCCGCAGACGGTCGTAGGCGTCGCGCGGGATGAGGCCGTCGACGAACTTCGCGGTGGCTGAGTCGAGGCGCTCGTTCACTGCGGCGATGCGGCGCGCAATGGCACCCGCTGGGTCGTCAACAATCCGAGGAGCGCGCGGAGCGGCTTTCGCCTCGGCGTCGATCTCGTCGCGCAGCTTCCCTAGCCATTGCATGACCGCAGCTTCGACGACCTTCTCCGATAGCGAAGCGTCGGGATGGACGCCGTAATGCTTCGACTTCAAGCAGGCGTAACGGCGGTCGCCGTGGTCGGTCCGCCCGTGCATCTTCGCGCCGCAGTGGCACTCCATCAGACCGGAGTAGGTGTAGGGCGATCGTTCGGCCCGCGGCCGCCGCCGGCGGTCGGCGCGCGCGCTCTTGAATCGCGCCCAGTCGTCCTCCGTGATCACAGGAGGGTGCGCCCCGGCGTGCAGCTCGGATCGGAAGAGTACGAGGCCCGCGCCGAAGCCGGAGTCGAGCACTCTGAGGACGGCGGGCGTGTTCCATCGGGCGTAGCGGGAGTAGACGCCGTTCTCGTCTGGCTTCGCGTCGGGGTCGGTGAGGCGTGCCGCGATGCTCTGCGCGGACTCGCCAGCGGCGTACGAGCGGTACATGTCGGCAAGGATGGGGCCTTCGATCGGGTCGATCTCGTAACCGTTCTCGCGCGAGTAGGTGTAGCCGTAATGGTGCTGGCCGTTCGGCGTGAGACCGTGCCGCACTCGGCGCTCCTGGGTCTCTTTCCAGGTCGCCCCGATCGACTCGGCCATGAATGCGGCGTGCTCGGCCATCATGCCTCGACCGAACCGACCCGCGGGGGACCGGTCATTCGGTTCTGTTGCCGACTCGATGTAGCCGCCAGCTGTCTCGATGCGATCCGTAGCGATCGCCCATCGGAGCCGGTTGCGTGCTGTGCGGTCGATTCGCCAGACGAGCAGGACGTCGGCGCGCTTCGACTCAATGTGTTCGATGCCGCTATCCAAACGCGCCCACCATGCCGATTTTTTCCGCGATCCCGACTCGTCAATGCCTTCGATCCAAGCGATGACGTCGATGTTCTCGCGGGCAGCGTACTGCTCGATCGCATAGCGCTGGTTCTCGGGGCTGATCATCCCGTCGCGCTCCTTCGAGACGCGGACCATAGCGACTCCGCGGCGCCGCGACGGCACCGCCCGGAGGTGCTGCGCTGGCATCAGAAGCCCCGGATGAGACCGGCGCGGTGCAGGCGCATCCAGACGCGCATGATCTTCTCGGTCACGTTCATCTCGAGGGCGACTACGGCCGGGTCGTCCGTTACGCTCGCGAGCTCTTCCAGCCGCGAGGGGCGGATGAGGCGCCGAGCGGCGATGCGGTCAGCGCGCTCCTCTTGCAGGTCGTCGGTTCCGATGTCGTTGTGCTCGAAGTGGACGATCTCGTGAGCGAGCGCGCAACGCTCGACAGCGGCGTGCAGGTTCGGGCGAACGAAGATCGCCTGGTGGGCCGCGGAGAACGCGGCGACCGCATCCTCCGGCAGGTCGTCTCGGAACACGATCGGCAGATCCAGAATCTCGGCGTGTGCCCACGGGTCGTAGTCAGCGACGCACGCGCTGTCGCCGCCGCCATCGACGCCGAACATCAGGCGCAGACCGTGGTGCGCTTCGAGGGCCTCGGTGATCTCGATGTCATCCCAGTAGTTGTCGTAAGCGCTCGTCATCGTGGTCCCCATTCCCCTGCCTACGCCTCCCCGCGGGTGGGGTCGACCGGCGTGTTGTCCGTGCTTGCTGCGAGCTGTGTGGTATCAAGCTCGACCGTTTCCAGGTCAGTCTGCGGTGCCCCTCCGACATTGCGTCGAATCGGGGTGATCGCTGCGCCGTCTGTATCGACCTCGAGCGCGGCCTGGTGGGCTCGGAGCGTGAGGTCGCTTGCTCGCAGCCCGAGGGCTTCGGAGATCGCGGCCAGATCCCAGACGGATAGTACGACTCGGCGACCCGTCTTCGAGCTGCCGCCGTCAAATCGGTCGGACATGTACTGCGAGGACTTTCCGATGAGGCGGCCAAGAGCGCGGGAGGAGAGGTCGCGGCGACCCATCTCGGCCTTGATCTCAGAGATGAGGGCGTCGGAGAAGAGTTCACCGTAGGGGCGCGTCATGTCTCTCAGACTGGCACACGCATGAATTCCCGTCAATTGCATGGATTGATAGACACTGCCTGGAATTCCATGCGAGACTTCCTGCATGGAAGTACAGGCAGCAACCGAGACCGCCGAGCGGCTCGCGGCTGAAGTCCGGGCCGAGATGGCGCGCCAGCGTCGCACCGCCAAAGAGATGGCCGAGGTCGTCGGCATCACGGCCCACACCGCCGGGCGTCGCCTCAGCGGCGCGGTTCCTTTCAACGTCGTCGAGCTGGGCGAGGTGGCCCGGTGGCTCGGCATCCGCGTGGACGTGCTCATGGAACGCGCGGAGGAGCGGGCCCGGGCGGTGGCGTCGTGATCGGGCCTATCCAGCAGATGTCGCCCGCCGAGCGCTTGCGTGCGGCCGCAATCATCATGCGGGACGCCGTCGAGAAGATCGACACCGACCGCGCTGAGTACGAGGCGCGGGGCGCGGCCCTGGCGGTGGCGTCATGAGCACCGACGTGCAGGTATTCCGCTTCGACGGATTCGAGCTCTTCGCGGTTCTCGTCGACGGCGAGCCGTGGTTCAAGGTCGCCGACGTCTGCCGCATCCTCGACATCGGCAACCCGTCGATGGCCGCCGCGCGACTCGACGAAGACGAGGTCACCCTCATTTCAACTGAGGGGCGCCCGCAGACCAACTTCGTGAGCGAAGCCGGTCTGTTCGGTCTCATCCTCGGCAGCCGTAAGCCGGAGGCCCGGGCGTTCAAGCGGTGGGTCACCCACGAGGTGCTCCCCAGCATCCGCCGCACCGGCGCCTACGTCGCACAGGAGACGCCCGAGCAGCTCCTGGCCCGGGCGCTCGTGACGGCACAGGGCGTCATCGAACGCAAGGACGCGCAGATCGCCACGCTCGCGCCCCGGGCGGAGGCATGGGACGAGCTGGCGTCCGCGGAAGGTGATTTCTCGGTCGCCGACTCGGCCAAGATGCTCGCCCGCGCCGGCGTCGAGACCGGCCCCCAGCGACTGTTCGAGCAGCTTCATGCGATCGGCTGGATCTTCCGAGGGAGCGATCGTAAGTGGCGCGCGTACGCGTCCGCGGTGTCCGACGGCTATCTCACCGAGCGGCCGCAGTCGCACGAGCACCCGCGTACGCGCGAGCGCGTCCTCGATGCCCCGCAGGTGCGCGTCACCCTTCGCGGGGTCGAGAGGCTCCGGGTCCGCTTCGGCGTCCTCCGGGCGGTGGAGGCGTCATGACTCGTGTCATCGCAGCTCTCGCCGTGATCGGAGTCGCCGCGCTGACGGCGCCCATTGCCGCGGCGGATCCCGCGCTCAACTCCGCCGACTTCATCGTCGCCGCCTCGCCGCTCCTGTTCGTCGGTGTCTGCCTCGCCCCCCGGCGTCGCCTGCCCCGCGAGCCGTGGTTCGCCGACGTCGACGAGACGCACCCTGACGCGCTCGGGTCGCTCGATACCGAACGCATCACCCAT
Source organism: Microbacterium sp. IEGM 1404 (assembly GCF_030056775.1). Lineage (NCBI taxonomy): Bacteria > Bacillati > Actinomycetota > Actinomycetes > Micrococcales > Microbacteriaceae > Microbacterium > Microbacterium sp. IEGM 1404. The sequence goes on from NZ_JASHKP010000001.1 coordinate 401,971, forward strand.
GCCGACGCAGACCGCGCCCCGCGGCCCGCGACCGAACACCCGAGATGAGAAAGACCACCATGCAGAACACCTCCCGCGTCAGCGCGGCCGCAGCCCTCCTCGCCGTCGTCTTCGCCCTCGCCGGTTGCGGCATCCCGTACGACGGCGACACCACCGGATGCACCGTCACCGATAAGTACGTGGCCGTCGCGGACAAGTCCAGCGAGAAGCGCGTGTCGACGTCGTGCGGGGTCTTCAAGGTCGAGGACGAGCTGTCGCAGGGCGACTGGAACTCCGCCGACCGGTACGCGCAGATCGAGGTCGGCAAGACCTACGACTTCGAGACCTACGGCTTCCGCAACGGCTTCCTGTCGAGCTTCCCCAACATCGCGCGGGTCACCGAGACCCGCTGACCAGCATCCCTCCCGATCCCGACCGAAGGGCACATCATGACGGATCACACCACCGACGAGGGCGACCGCATCATCGCGCTCGCCTCCCTCCGACTCACCGAAGCACGAGCCCGCGCCGGGGTCTCACGGATGCTGCTCGCGCAGCTGCACCACCACTCGCGACGCGTCACCACGGCCGACGCGCACGACTTCGCCTACGCCGTGTGGGCCGAGTTCCGCGGCGACGGCGGCCGCCACCACGAGACCCCGCCGCACCTCGTCGCTGGGGTCTTCGCCCAGGTGGCCCCGTTCCTCGACGAGACGACGACCATGCGACTCGCCCGCGAGACGTGGGGCGACCGCGACACCGAGCTGCACGACGGCGCCGATCGCATCGTCTGGATGCCGAGCGACGACCTCCTCATCGTCACCGTCGCCCACCAGCACGCCGACGGCTCGATCGGCCAGCTCGAGCTGCTCATCTCGCCGATGCGCGTGACCCGGAGCGGCTCGTGATCGTCGCGGCGCTGCTGGCCCTCGCGGTCGCCCTCGCTCTCACGAGCACCGCGCTGGCCGCCCTGCTGGTGCTCGACCGCCGTCAGCGTCGCCGCCGCGTGGCGCAGGCATGACCACCAACACGAAAGGACACACGGTGGCAGACAACAAGGAAGACAGAGTGCGCCCGCAGGGCCTCTCCGAGATCCTCGCGAGCATCCGCCCCGGCGCGGACGTCGAGCTCGGCGAGGAGATGTCGAAGCTCATCGACGCGGTGAAGGACACCGGCAAGGCCGGAACCCTCACCTACTCGATCAGCGTCAAGCTCGCCGACGGCTCCGGCTCCGCCGTCGTCATCGGCGACAAGATCGCGGCCAAGCGGCCCGAGAAGGACCGGGCGACGTCGATCGCCTACATCGGCGACGGGAACCACCTCACCCGCACCGACCCCAACTCCATGCCCCTCTGGGACAACGAAGACATTCGCGACGCCGGCCCCGCGAACGTCGACCTGCAGACCGGCGAGATCAAGGACGCACCGAACGCATGAGCACCGAAGCAGCCACCGTTGCAGACCTCGCCCAGCAGGCGATCGCACCCGAGCGCGTCGACCCCGGCGAGGTGTACGCCATCGCATCGGGTGACGGCGTCCGCATCGTCGACACCGACGCGTACGCCGAGACCCCCCGGCACGCGAGCGCGACCCGCATCGTGACCGACGCTCGATCGTTCGTCACCTACGTCAATCGGCACCGCCGCCCCGGCACCGAAGTCTTCGCGCACACGCCGTCGTCGGCGGTGGTCGCCGTCATCGACTCGCACGAGGGAACCGACCAGGCGAACGGCTGGCAGAAGCACCGTCTCACCCTCGGGCTGGAACACACGAAGGCGTGGCTCGCGTGGACCGCGCTCGACCTCGGGCAGAACCCGAAGGCGTGGCTCGACCAGCAGCAGTTCGCCGAGTTCATCGAGGAGCGTGCCCTCGACGTCGTCGAGCCCGACCACGCCCGCCTGATCGAGCTCGCCACGAAGTTCGAGGCGACGACGAAAGTCGAGTTCGGATCCGCCGTTCGCCTGGACAACGGCGAGGTGAAGTTCGAGTACTCCGAGACGGTCGGACCCCGCAAGGGCAACAAGGGCGCGATCGACCTGCCCAAGGAGCTGAAGCTGGGGCTGCGCCCGTACATCGGCGGCCCGATCTACTGGGTCGTCGCCGCGCTGCGTTACCGCATCCGCGCCGAGGGCCTCGTGCTCGGCATCGCGTTGCAGCGCCCCGAGGCGATCCTCGAGGCCGCGTTCGCCGACATCGTCACCGAGATCCGCGACGGCGCCGAGCCCAACGAGAAGGACAAGAGCCCCGGCCACCCCGGCATCGGCGACGTCCCGATCTTCTACGGCAAGCCGTAACCCGACCCCCGAGACCGGGCGCGGCGCGCGCCCCCGCCCCCACCCGCGCGCGCCGCGCCCTATTCGCCGACCCCGAAAGCACCCGCATGACGCTCCTCGACGCCGCCCCCGCGACCATCCCCACCGGCCCCAAACCCGACGACTGGCAGGTCGGCGACATCGTGCCCACCGACAACGGCGGCCGCTGGAAGATCCGCGCATTGAACCGCAAGACCGGCCAGGTCGTCCTCTCCTGCACGAACCGCGTAGCCGCCGACATCTGGTGGAACACCCACCTCAACAACCTCCCGGAGAAGGCAGCATGACCCCGCTCATTTCTGGACGCATCGTCGTCCCCGCCGGCGCACCCCGCGAGATCTGGATGGGCCAGCGCGGTGAAGGCGTCACGGCATCCGAGGTGTGGGAGATCGCCCGCGGTGGCATCAAGACGTGGCGGCGCATCCTCACCCAGAAGATGAACGGCTCGACGTTCCGCGGCACCGGAGCCACCCGCGCCGGGACTGCGCGCGAGGCCGCGCTGCTCGACGAGGCCGCCGAGCTGCTCGTCAGCTGCGAGCCGAACGCCGCACTCTGGGCAGCCGCCGACAACGATCTGCACCGCGCCACCCCCGACGCGATCGGCGTCGACGCCGACAACGAGGTGACCGTCGTCGAGGTGAAGTCGCATGAGTTCGGCTGGGAGCACGACGGCATCCCCTCCGACCACCTCGCACAGCTGCAATGGCAGATGAAGGTACGCGGCGCCCGCGTCGGCCTCTACGGCTTCGAGGTCCGCGACGAAGACGACCAGCCACCTCTGGACGGCGCCACCTGGATCTGGGTTGCGCGCGACGAGGAGATGATCGCCTGGCTCACCGAGCGGGCCGACGCGTTCCTGGCCTGGCGCGAGGCCGGATGCCCCGCCGTCATGCCGCTGCCCGACGACGTCGAGACCGCCCGGGCCGCGTGGGTGCCCCTGAAACGCGCCGCGGACGCCGCCGCCGCCGCAGAGAAGACCGCGAACGCCGCGCTCAAGAAGGCGATCGACGGTCAGCCCTACGCCCGCCGCTTCGGCCACGTCGGCATCGGCGAGGACGGCGGATACCAGCTCACCGTCAGCGAGACCCGCTCGATCGACGAAACCGCCTGGAAGACAACCGCCCCCGAAGAGCACGCCCGAATCGAGCAGCTCCGCATCGACCTCGCGTTCGCCGAGGCGGCCGCCGCCCGCACCTACCCGAAGACCACGCGCAAGACCACCCTGCGCTACCAGGAGGCGTGACCATGTCCGAACCCCGCACCATCACCGTCGAGCAGGCCCGAGCGGCCGTCCTCGAATCCGGCCAGCTCGTCGGCCTCGACGGCCCCTACTTCCTGGCATCCGAGGACGCCGAGTGGAGTCGCCTGCACTTCGCCGAGGCCCCGCCGCTCGCCGCCCGCGTCGTCATCACACGCCGCGACCAGGCACCTCGCGAGGTCGTCATCCGATGGGCCGAGTACGAGGCGCAGGAGCAGCCCGACCCCGACTGGAACGCCCTGCGCGCGGCCAAGCCCATGACCATCTTCGGATCCGAGGTTGAGCGTCACGCCTACCGCGTCGTCTTCGCCGACGTGCTCGCCCCGCTGCTCACCGCGACCCCGACCGCCTACGTCGACGGGCCCGCACCGTGGGAGACGCCCGCGCAACCGACACCGCGCGACTGGCGCGCCGAGCTGCTCGGCGCGACCGACGTCGAAGCCCTCGACGCCGTCGTGCGAGAGGCGCGCGCGGCCAAGGTGTTCTCGCCCACGCAGGAAGGAACCGACCTCGACCGCGCGTGGAAGGCGCACCGCAAGCAGCTCCTCAAGGCCGGAGCTGAGGACGCCTGGTCGGCCCCCACCCCGCCCCGCGCGGTCGCGGCACCCAGCGACCACCTCCCGCCCGCCGGCGCCAACCGTGCCGCGCGTCGCGCCACCAGCCGCAAGAAGGGACGCCGCCGGTGACCGACATCACGATCGCGGGCGCCGAGGTCGACCCCGTCACCGGAGAGGTCATCGAGTCTCCCGACGACATGGAACTCGTGCCCCTCAACCTCGCCGCCCTCGACGAGGACGCCCTCGCGCAGCTGCTCCCCACTCCCGGACAGCTGCACGCCGCGCTCATCATCGCGCGCGGGAAGAACGCCAAGGCGCCCTCCGTGATCGCCCGCTACCGCGGCTCGCTGAAACGTGCCGAGACCGACCTGAAGGTGCAGCTCGGCATCGCCGTGAAGACGCTGCGCGAGGACTTTCCCCGCGCCACGCTCACCGAGCTGCGGGATCTCGCGTACGGCGAGGACCGCGTGCGCACGGCCGTCGACCGCCGCGACGACGCGTGGCTGCTGTTCGAGTACGCGAAGGACTTCGCCCGGATGATCGGCGAGGACATCGAGGTGCTCCGCTCCCTGAACAAGAACCTGCGGCCCGAGTCATGAGCGCCCACGTCTCCGCCGCCCGCGACGCCGCCGAAGGCACCGTCGTGCTCACCTGCAACGCCGACCCGTGCGATCGCCGATTCAACGCCCTGTCGTTCAACGCCGCCACCACCCGCACCCTCGCCGCCGCCAACGGCTGGCGCCCCGCGCGCGCCGGCGACCGGCAGGACTTCTGCCCCGACCACGCCGGAGGGAAACCGTGACCCTGCACTACGAGGACGGCGGGCTGCGCCTCTGGCACGGCCCCAACCTCGACATCCTGCGCGCCGACGCGCTCGGCTACCCCCACGAGCTCGGCTATCACCCCGACCGCCTCATCCCCGACGCCACCTACGACTCGGTCATCACCGACCCGCCCTACGAGCTGGGCTTCATGGGCAAGGCGTGGGACTCGTCCGGCATCGCATACAGCGTCGAGGTCTGGGCCGAAGTACTCCGCGTTCTCAAGCCCGGCGGCTACCTGCTGTCCTTCGGCGGATCACGCACCTATCACCGCATCGCCGTCGCGATCGAAGATGCCGGGTTCGAGATCCGCGACAACATCGCGTGGCTCTACTCCCAGGGCTTCCCGAAGTCGATGGACGTCGCCACCCAGATCGACAAGCTCGACGCCGCCGCCGAGCGTCGCACCCGCGCGCTCACCTTCACCTCGTGGATGCGCGAGCACCTCACCGCGCAGCGCATCAACGAGATCACCGGCACCGCCATGGGCTCGCACTACGTCACCGACAAGGAGCAACCCTCGATCGCCACCGCCGACCTGTTCGATCAGTTGCGCCCCTACCTGCCTGCCGTGCCCGCCGAGATCGAGCAGCTCGTCGCCGACCGCACCATCGAGTCGAAGAACTGGGCAGCGCGCGAGATCACCGGACAGCACGAAAAGCCCGCGGCCGCGCAGGTTTGGCGCGCCGGTGTGGTCGGCGGCGCGATCAAGCCCGCCCGAGAGAAGCGCGATCGCGCGTTCACCGAGGCAGCCCAGAAATGGGAGGGCTGGGGCACCGCCCTGAAGCCCGGGTTCGAGCCCATCATCGTCGCGCGCAAGCCGCACAAGGGCACCGTCGCCGCCAACGTCGTGCTGCACGGGACCGGCGCGATCAACGTCGACGCCTGCCGCGTCGAGTTCGCCTCCGAGGCTGACCGTCGCGAGTCGACCGAGAAGAACCAGCACGCGAAGTTCGGCACGACGCCGGGCGGCAACAAGGTCTATGGCGACTACTCGCAGACCGAAGCGAAGGACTACGACAGCTCGAAGGGTCGGTTCCCGACCAACGTCGTGCTCTCCCACGCACCGGCTTACGACGGCGCCGGGCGCGTCATCGGCGACGCCTGCGCGGACGGGTGCGTGCCCGGGTGCACCGTCGCGACGCTCGAAGCGCAGACCGCGGGCGCCTCGCGCTTCTTCCCGACGTTCCGCTACGAGCCGAAGGCAGGCAGCGCCGAGCGACCCGAGGTCGACGGCGTCGAGCACGCCACGGTCAAGCCCCGCGGACTCATGCAGTGGATGGCCCGCCTCGTCACCCGCCGCGGCGGCCGCGTCCTCGACATCTACGCAGGCTCCGGCACCACCGGCGAAGCCGCGCTCCTCGAGGGCATGGAGGTCGACCTGATCGAGATGGAAGCCGACCACCTGCCCCTCATCCTCGCCCGCGTGCGCAAGCCGCTGCAGCCGGGCCTGTTCGGCGACTGGGAGGAAGCCTCATGATCGCTCTCGCACTCATCGTCCTGATCGTCACCATGACCGCCGCGGTCCTCTTCGGGACCGCGCTCGGTCAGGGCGCGCGCTGGTACGCCGCGCCCCTCGGCCTCGGCGTGCTCGTCGGCCTGGCCTTCCTCCTCGCGATCGCCGCGTCGGTGACGTGGTGAGCCCCCGCGACCCGATGGCCGAGGCCCGGCCCATCGTGCACAAGCGCTCCGGCGGCATGTGCGAGCGCTGCTGCGCCCGCCGCGCCACGGACGTGCACCACCGCCAGCTCCGCCGCCACGGCGACCACAAGCCCGCCAACCTCGTCGACCTCTGCCGCGAATGCCACAACCGGGTGCACGAGCACCGCGACGAAGCCACCGCCGCGGGGTTCATCGTCTCCGGGCGCGTCGACCCGCGCACCGTCCCCGTGCAGCACGGCCTCTATGGCCGCGTCCTCCTCGACGACGCCGGCGGATGGGGGCTGGCAGCGTGACCCCCTCCCTCCTCATGCTCGAACCTGCCGAGACGGTGGCGCTAGACCACTTCGCGGGGTCCGGCTGGAGCGTCGCGTGTCATTGGCTCGGCGTCCTGGAATACGGCGTCGAGAAGATGCACGAGGCGATCCGCACACGGACGCGCGCCGGATTCCGCACGATCTACCGTGACGTGTGGTCCGGCCTGCTCGCTCCCGGGCTCGTGCCGCCGCACCGCCTCTACATCGCGTCGCCTCCGTGTCAGACGTTCTCGATCGCGGGACGCGGGGCGGGTCGCAAGGCGCTCGACCAGGTGCTCGCGCTCATCGCGTCCGAGGTCTGGAAGGACGCCGCGAAGCTCCTGGCGGCGGGCGAGAGCCTCGGCGACGACCGGACCGTCCTCGTGCTCACTCCCCTCGCGCACATCTGGGCGCACCGACCGGAACTCGTCGCGCTCGAACAGGTTCCTACCGTTCTGCCCGTCTGGGAAGCCGTTGGCGAGGTGCTTCGGCGCCTCGGCTACTCGGTGTGGGTGGGCAACATGCAGGCCGAGCAGTACGGCGTCCCCCAGACCCGCAAACGCGCGATCCTCATGGCACGCCTGGACGGCATCACCGCCCGGGCACCCGAGCCCACCCACTCCCGCTACTACTCACGCACGCCGGAGCGGCTCGACGCCGGCGTCGCGAAATGGGTCTCGATGGCGGAGGCGCTCGGGTGGCTGCCAACAGACCGCGTCGGGTTCCCCCGCCTTGCGGACGGGCAACAGACCATCGAGATCGACGGCGTCGCCTACCGCGATCGCGACCTCCGACCGGCCGACAGACCCGCGCAGGTCGTCACGGAGAAGGCACGCAGCTGGAGCCGGTTTGCAGAGGGCGCCGAGCCCGCACGGGTCACCGCAGCTGAGGCCGCCGCCCTTCAGTCCTACCCCGCGTGGGGGCACGGCGCCGGATTCGCCGCAGTCAAGACCGCCCGAACGCGGCCGCGGCCGATCGAAGAGCCCGCCGCCACCGTGACGTCGTCGGCAACCTTCTCCTGGGAGTACAAGACGGGCGAGCGCCGAACAGCCGAGCCCGACGAACTCGCGACCCTGCAGTCCTACCCCGCCTGGGCGTTCGAGCGCCCGGCTACGACGGTGGCGGGGGATCCGCGCATCTGGCCGCCAGGACACAAGGTCAATGCCGACGACGTGCGACGCCTCGGCGACGCCGCGCGCGCGAAGTACGGCGACAGGAAGGGCACCGGCGCTTATCGAGCGTCGGTATCGGAAGCCTCGACGCTGCAGACCTACCCGAGCTCGTTCCCGTTTCAAGGCTCCCGGGGCAAGCAGTTCCTGCAGATCGGCAACGCCGTACCGCCGCTGCTCGCGCTCGCCATCATCGGTGAGCTGCTGCGCCGCCCCGAAGCTCCCGCACCCGCGCGCGAGCGGGCCGTCACAGCGCCCGTCGCCGACTGGGATCAGGTCTTTGCGGAGGTGACCGCATGACGCTCCGCATCGTCCCCGTGTCGCGCGCCGACGCTCGCGCGTTCGTGCTCGATCACCACCGCCACCACTTCGACCCGACCGCATGGATAGCTCAGTTCGGGGCCGCCGTCGACAACGTGCTCGTCGGGGTCGGCATCATCGGTCTTCCCGTCGCACGCGCGCTCGCGTCGGGCGAGCGATCGACTGTTGAGCTGCTCCGCACCGCAACCGACGGAACCCGCAACGCGAACTCCATGCTGTCGCGGAACGGCTGGCACCTCGCCCGCGCGCTCGGCTACGAGCGACTGATCACTTACACGCAGGCAGGGGAGTCCGGCGCGTCGCTCCGCGCCGCCGGCTTCCGCATCCTCGCCCAGCGTCCCGCCCGGGGCGGCTGGGACATGCCATCGCGCCCCCGCAGCCCGCGTCTCTGCGAGTCCTGCGGCGAGCCAATCCGCACCTCGGGCGTCGCCCGCACCCTTTGGGAGGTCTCCGCATGAGAATCGCCGCAGGCTTCTGGCTCATCCTCGTCGCGGTCGGCCTCGCTCCGGCTATCTGGTCCGTGGAGTACTGGGTGCTGCTCGTCGGGATGCTCCTCATGGGCAGCGGCCTGCAGAGCCTCGTCCGCCGGGGCGGTGACGACTCATGAGCGCACGCCCCGCAACCGGCACCGTCTACGCCGTCTACTGGCCCCGCGAGGGCGTGCTGAAGGTCGGCATCATGTGGCGAGACTCCCGCATCCGCGACCTGATCGCGACCGGCGCCGAGGTGCTCGCGCTGATGCGTGACAGCCCCGCCGCGTGGGAGCGCTACGCCCTCCGCGAGCTCGCGAAGAGCTGGCCCCGCGCCTTCGCCGACGGCAAGGCGGGAGCAGACGCCTCCGAAACCATCCTCCGCCGCGGCCGCGGCTTCACCGAGTGCTACCGGGTTCCGGTCGACGAGCTGCCCGCCGCCGTCGACGCGATCCTGAGAGGGACCGTCCTACATGACATTGACCAGGCCCAGAACGATCCCGCTCGAGGCGTACGTGACGGCGCGCACGCTCCCGCCGATGGTCCGCGTGACCGCCGAGGGGCTGCGGATGCACGCCGACGACCACGGCCGCGGCCGCGCCGAGCTGCGGCAGATCCTCGCCGACGTGTGGCCGGAGACGTCCGAGGTGACCGAGTCGGTACTGGTCGACCACCTACTCACGATGGCCGAGGCCGGGCTGATCATCCTGTTCGAGGATGCCGCGGGCCGCGAGTGCTACGCGTTCACCTCATGGGGCCGGGTCGACCGCCCCGGGGACTCATCGGTGCCGGAGCCACCGCCGTTCGCGAGACCGTCGCGAGAGCCTCGCGAGACGTTCGCGGCGGGGGAGAGGGAGGGCGCGGGGGAGCGCGAGAGCGAGAGCGCGAGAGCGAGCGGGCGGGAGGCTCACAGCCTCCGCCTCTCCCGCGAAGAGCTGCCGCCGGACCCGTTCTGCCCCGATCACCCGGACGCCACCCTGGATCCCTGCATCGCCTGTCAGAACGCCCGGCTGCGCAACAAGCGGTTCCTGGATCAGCGACGACACAACATGCGCAAGGCGGTGAGCGACGATGACGAACCCTGGTGACCCGGTCCGGTGGGCAGCCATCGACCGCGAGGCCGCGCTCCGCGAGCGATTCCCGAGCCTCCAACAGGTCAGGAACGAACGCCCCGGATGCGAGGCCGACCGCACACGACAGGTCTTCTGGCACGCGCAGAACCGAGCAGCAATCGAGCGCGTCACCCGCTCCCGCATCGAGCAGAACGCCGACGCCGACGCCTTCATCGCGGCGGCCCGCAAGCGCCAGCAGGAGCGCCTGCGGGTGTGGGCGAAGACCTGGAAGCAACAGCACACGAACGAAGGAACGAGGACAGCATGACGAACAGTGACACGGTGCGCGCCGAGGTGTATCTCCAGGTGGCACCGGAGTACAGCCGATGGGTGCGCGATCGCGCGTCGGTTGAGGCCATCGAGGGCGCCAAGGTCGTCGCTTCGACGCAGAACCGGTCCTCGAGCCCGCGTGCGGGAACGGTCGAGGTGAAGCTGACCGTCGAGATCCCGAAGGCCGCATTCGTGCCCCTACGGCCCGAAGCGGTGGTCATCGTGCCCGAGAGCATGACGACGCCTCACCCGGTCGCCGTCGAGGCACACGACGCGAACGGAGGCGACGCCTGATGGCCGGCGAAACCGTCATCACCGTCGTCGGCAACCTGACCGCCGACCCCGAGCTGCGCTACACCCAGAACGGCATCCCCGTCGCGAACTTCACGATCGCCAGCACGCCCCGCACACTCGACCGGCAGACCGGGGAGTGGAAGGACGGCGAGGCCCTGTTCCTGCGCGCGAGCGTCTGGCGTGAGTTCGCCGAGCACGTCGCCGGATCGCTGACGAAGGGCGCCCGCGTCATCGCAACCGGACGACTCAAGCAGCGCAGCTACCAGGACCGCGAGGGCGAGCGGCGCACGTCGATCGAGCTGGAAGTGGACGAGATCGGCCCCTCGCTGCGCTACGCGACCGCCGTGGTGACGCGCGCGGCATCCGCCGGAGGCCGCCAGCAGCCCGCGGCGCAGCAGACCGAGCAGCAGTGGGCCTCGACGCAGCCTGGCGAGTCCGAGCCGTGGTCGACGGGAGGTGGCGGCTATGGCGACGACACCCCGTTCTGACGCGCCCGCGCCCGTCATTTGCCCCGAGTGCCTGGCCGGAAAGCACACCGGATGCGCGCACTTCGGCTTCGACGAGCTCGACGACGAAACCGACTGCCAGTGCGGATGCGAGACCTCGCGCACCTGCCCCAGCTGCGCCGACACCGTGCCTGTCGGCTGGACCCTCGAGGTTCACCTCAACTGCAACTACCCGGAGGACTTCGTATGACCGAACGCGAATGCGTGAGGGGCTGCAAGGTGCGAGGTGTGCACTTCTCGGAATGCCCCAGCTTCGGCAAAGACATCGTCCCGCCGGGGGAGTGTCAGGGCTGCGCACCGGCGGCCGCGCGTCTCCGCGCGTACGTCTGCGAGCGGTGCTACAGCCGCTCCCGCAGCCTGTTCGTGAACGCGCCGGATCTCGTCGGCCGACTGCGATCGCTCGCTGACCCGATGAAGGCTGCGGTCTACGACCGGATCCGGGTGTCGACGTCGTCAGGCGAGGCGGGCGCGGCGCCCGTGCCGGCGGAGCTGCTCGACGCAGCTCGCGACGTGCAGGGCACCCTGGCGGCGTGGGCGGCGTACTTCGGCGAGCCGACAGGCAGGGCGAAGACGGATGCCGTCGCGGCGTTCGAGGACGCGCATCGCGCGAGCCTCGCTGTGCTCGCCGAGCTCGATCGGGTCGTGAACGATCGAGAACTCGTCGACCACCTCTCGGCCGGGGTGCTCGACCGCAACGCCCCCGATGAGGACGGCGTGCGCGGCTTCTGGACGATCGCGGACGCGATGGCGAAGTTCGGGCCCGAGCGACACGATCGCACCACGCGCGAAGAGTGGGTGGATGACGTCACCGAGGAGCTGCACGCCGAGGGGATGCCGGAGTGGGGGGATCCGCTGCTCGGCCGCGACGACGCCGAGACCCTCGCCGGGTCGTCTCGCACCTTGCGCCGTTGGGAGAAGGCGGGCGAGATTGCCCCGGCCGGGCGCATCGTCATTGCGGGCATCCTGACGAAGCTCTACCGCCGGTCCGAGGTCATCGCGACGGGCGAGCGTATGGGGGAGCGGCAGCGCGCCAGGCTCGCCCAGTATCGCGACGACGAAGACCCCGGCCAGACGAACGGGAGCACCGCGTGACCGTTTACGTCGACGACATGTTCAGGAAGGCCACGGTGCCGAATGGTGCGCGATCCGCGACAGGCGAGTGGTGCCATATGCAGGCCGATACCCGCGAGGAACTGGACGCGATGGCCGACCAGATTGGTCTGCGCCGCTCCTGGATTCAATACCCCGATGACGACGTGAAACGGCATTACGACGTGACCCGGCCTCGTCGCGCGGCCGCGGTCGCCGCGGGCGCGGTCGAGGTGGGAATGCTCGACCTCGCGCGGATGAGGGCGAAGTGGCGCGCCGCGGAACGTGCGGGCAGGTCGAGCGAACCGGAGTCTGAACGTGGCTGAGCACGTCTGCGCGTGCGGGGAGGAGTTCGAGGCCGAGGGTACCGTGCACGGCCACCCGGCGGGGCTGTGGGCGCTACTCGGCCACCGCGCCGCCGGGTGCCGGGCTGGCTTTGGCGGCCTTCATGGCGCCGACGTGGCTCATTCCGAGAGCGGCACCGATCTTCGGCCAGGAGTGCCCGGCGGCGCGGGCGGCCGCGATCAGCTCAGCGCGTCGAGCGGGCATGGCGTCCATGCGCTGCTGGAAGGCGGTGAGGGTGTCGAGGGTGTCGTCGGAGGCCATAGCGAGACTGTAACTCAGGTTGCAATGCCCGAGCAAACCTGTAACAATAGTTACATGTTCAACACGACGGCAGCCCAGAACGAAGCCCACCGCAGCGACCTCACCTGGATCAAGGTCGGCCGATCCGAGTACATGCGCGCCGACGGCGTCACGATCCGCAAGCACCCCCGCATTCAGCAGTTCTGGGAGATCAACCTCCCGAACGGCGCGGCAGCGGCCATGCCGAACATGACAGAGCCCGGCGAGTTCTTCTCGGCGCTCCCCGCCGCGGGATACTCGCTGACCGAGGCGAAGCGCCTGGCCGAGCAGGTCACGGCCGAGTCGCCCGCGTACGTGCCGGTGAAGCGATGACCGTCGTCGAGATCGCCGCGGTCGACCGTGACGCGGTCGCGGCGTGGCTCAAGGCCGAGGTTGCGAGCTCGGGCAGCCCGCGACTGGTCGCGCGTCGCGCGCACGTCGCCCGAGTGTCGCTTGTCGTGGACGACACGACCGTTGCGATGCACGAGTTCACCCCTTTCGGCGTCCACGAGGCGGAGACCCGCTGGGCCGGCGATATGCGCCGCCACCTGCCGCGCATCGTCGACGCGTTCCTGGCCGCCTGCAAGCGAGTGGAGGACGAATGAGCATCACGGAATGGCGGCGCGAACGTCTCGAACAGGCAGCGCGCGACGGCGAGGTGGTCAGGCTCACTGGCCCTCGCTCGATCGCCACTCCCGGCGAGAACCCCGCACCGGTTCCCGAAATCGTGGTCGACCGCGACGCGGCGCGGCGGGAGTACGAGCGGGCGGGCCTTGCGCTCGCTCATCACGTCGACACGGTCGAGCAGATCCGCTCCGATCCCGACGAGCCCGCCGACCGAAGCACCCAGGCCGACCAGCTGCGGGCGCGCAACTACCGTGAGGCGATCGACCGCTTCCGCCGCGCGCAAGTGGCCTACCTCGGCCGGTGAGAACCGCCCGCACGGCGTGTCGCGCGAGATGAGCTGACCGTGTGGCCGCGCGAGCCTATAGGCTGTGCCTGCACCTGAACTGTGACCGAAGCCCTGCCGATACCGGCGGGGCTTTCGTCATTCCCGGGGGCCGCGCCGTTGCACGCTCGCAGAGTTCAGAGAGCGCGGCCCCCCACCTGAGACTTCCGGCCAGTGCCCGGCCGGGATCTCGCCTCACCGTCCACGACGCTCGCACTTCCAGCACGACGGCGCCCGGCCACCCTGACGCGGTGGAGTCGAGGAGCGCTGATCATCTTGCACACGGGAGCGATCGCGGGCAGCAGTGAGGCGCAGACGTGAAAGGGCGGGGGGCTCGGCTGCGACGCCGCGTCGAGCACCCTGCCGCCACGAACTACAGGCCGAGCAGCTGGTTAGCGCGTCGGCGCACGCGCGCAACGTCGACCGGCATGCTCGGGTCGTCCGTCTCGGTGCTGATCTCGACCTGATCAGCTGAGGCCAGACCCTCCTCGCGCACAGCATCCGCGACGGCCTGCGCCATCTGCTCGTGCATCGCATCGCTGATCTCGCGCATGATCTTCTTCGTGAAGTCCTCGGCCATGAGCCGAACGCTACATGCCCCCGCGCGGGACGCCTAGAGCCGCCGGAGGATCGTCGCCGTGAGTAGCCGCAGCATCCGAGACGGGAAGGGCCATCGGGCCTACCGTCGCGCGCAGGCCGCGCTGAAGCGCCGCACTCGCGTGCAGCACCTCCCATGCGGGCACGGCTCGCCGTCGGGGTGGGGATGCGGCGAGCAGATCGACACGCTGCTCCCGAAGGAGCACAAGCGCAGCTTCACGGCCGACCACGATCAGGCGCTCGCGAACGGCGGCCGCCTCGTCGGCCAGGTGCTCGTGCCCATGCACCGCGACTGCAATGCCCGCAAGGGCGACAACGCGACCCCCGAGGTGTGGGCCGCCACCTGAGACCCGAGGAGGTCACCCCATGACCATCAGCAGCCGCGTCGACGTCGTCATGGCGGGCGATCACATCGAGGGGTACGAAGATGTCGCCGGGTTCCTCGGCAACGCCGTCGAGACCGTCGAGGTCGCCCCGGATTCTCGCCGCCGCATCGTCGTCGTCGCGCGCACGAAGGTGCTCGGCGCTGAGCTGGCCGAGGCTCGCAAGATCGAACCGGTCGCCATCGTCACGCCTCGCAGCCCGCAGGCCGCCTACGGCATCACGGCCGACGACATCGTGTGGGCCGACGACCTGACCACCGAGGAGCGCGCCGAGCTCGAGCCGCACGTCCTCCCGGTGCTCGCCACGACCCAGGCTCCGGCCGAAGAGGGGGAGTGACCATGGCCGTGCACTTCGGAAACGTGCCCACGCGCATCATGGTCGGCATCGGTGACGCCGAACCGAGCGAGGTCGCACGCATCGACTTCGAGCTGACCGCGAGCACCCGTGACGGCAAGACCGTCGTGCAGGGCAACTCGCGCCGCTTCCGCCGTCGTCTCGCCCTCGCCTTCCTGCGCGTCGCATGGATGGCCTGGACCGCGCGCGATGACGACGCCGAGGACGACCGATGATCACTCGCTTCCTGGTGCGCCGACGTGACGCCGCAGGTGACGCCTGGTGGCAGGCCGTCGCCCGTGTGCCCGTGCACCGGTACGACCCGAAGCAGGAGACCCGCGCACGACGCGCAGAAGCCCGCGTCGCAGCCTGGGACGCTCTGCTGGCCCTGTGGGTCGACCTAACCCGCCGCGACCGCTGACAGCCCCCCCAGGGGGCGGCCCCCGGAAAATCCAGGGTCGCCCCTCAGCTGCCCACTTCCCGCGCGGTCCTGGCGCTTCTCTCCGTGTGTGATTCGACGAATGTGGGGGATTCGGGAGAGGTGGTGCGATGTGGGTAAGCCCAAGGCCCCCTGCGGCACGGATGCGGCCTACCGGCGGCACCTGCGCAACGGCGAAACGGTCGACGACGCCTGCCGTGACGCGCACGCCGCGGCCCGCCGAGGCGATCGACGCTCACCAGCTGACACACCGCGGCCGACGTTCGTCGCGACCGCACCCGAAACCCCCACCGACGAGAGCGAAGAGCCCGAGCAAGACGACCTCGACGATCTCGCCCTGATCGTCAGCGGACTGCGCAGCGCGTTCAAGAAGATCGCGAAGGACGACCCCACCAAGCTCGCTCCGATCGCTCGCGAGTTCCGCGCCGCTGTCGAGGCCGTGCGCGGCCCCGCGGAGCCGCCGAAGGAGCTGAGCCTTGCCGACCAACTCGAAGCAGCTCGATCAGCTCGGGCTGCAAGAGCCGCGCGTAAGGACGCTCCCGCTTAGCCGCGTCGGCAGCCTCGTCGACGACGTCTTCGACATCTGCGACCTGGCCGGCATCGTCCCGGACCCGTGGCAAGAGGGCAGCCTCGACGCGATCACCTCGATCGACGAAGACGGGCAGTGGGCGGCAACTGAGTTCGGCGAACTCGTCTCCCGCCAGCAGGGCAAGGGCGGCATCCTGCTGCCCTACGAACTTGCCCACCTCTACCTCTGGCCGCGCGCCGACGGCGCCCCGAAGCTCATCGGGCACACCGCACATGAAGGCGTCACCGCCCGCGAGGCATTCCGCCGCGCACGCCGCGCCATCCTCGCCTCGCCCGCCCTGCGCGCCGAGCTGGTCGGCGGCGGCAAGCAGACCGCCCAGGGAGTCACCGGGATCAGCACCGGCAACGGCAACTGGTCGATCGAGCTGAAAAACGGGAACCGCCTCGTCTTCTTCACCCGCACCGGCTCCGCCGGCGTCGGCCTGTCCTTCGACGTCCTGATCGTCGACGAGGCCCAGCACTCCCCGCTGACCATCCTCGAGGCGCTACTGCCGACCACCGACGCCAGCCCGAACAAGCAGGTGCTGTTCACCGGCACCGTGCCGAAAGAAGACCAGGACGGCGAGTACTTCGAGGGGCTGCGCGATCGCGGCCGCGCGGGAGGGTTCGAGCGCACCGGCTGGATCGAGCACACCCCCGTCGGTTCCGACGACCCCGACACCGCCGCGAAGATCGACCTCAGCAGCCCGCAGGTGTGGCGCGAGGCGAACCCCGGTCTCGGCATCCGCCTCGCGTGGAAGACCGTGCAGGACGACTGGGATCGCATGGGCCAGACCAGCCCCGAAGCGTTCGCCCGCCAGCGGCTCTCCATCTGGCCCTCCCGTCGCGCCGAGGTCGTCGAGGCCCTGTCGGATCTCGACCTTGCCGTGTGGAAGCGGCACGCGCGCGCCGACGCCGGTGTGACCGGCGACGGCATCGTCCTCGCTCTCGCGCTCACCCGCGGCGGAGGTGCCGCCACGATCGGCAAGGCCGTGCGCGTCGACACCGACAGCATCGCCGTCGAGCACCACCATTCGGCCGCCGGCACCATGTGGATCGCCCCGATGATCAAGCAGCTGAAGGCCGAGCTCGGGAACCCCACGCTGGTGCTCGACGCGAAGAACGCCGCCCCCGTCATCTCGGCGCTGGATGCCGCGAAGGTCAAGTACCTCGTCATGAATCTCGACGAGATCGCCGCCGCGCACGCGCTGTTCATCGAGTGGGTGAACGCCGGAATGGTGCCCCATCGCGACCAGGCCGAGGTGACCAAGTCGCTCGAGTTCGCGACGACACGCAACATCGGCCGCTCCGGCATGACCTGGGAGCAGTCCGACCCGACGAAGCCCGTCACCATCGCCCAGGCCGTGACCTGGGCGCTGTGGGGCGTGCTCAAGTCCGAAGCCTCACCGAAGAAGCGAACCCCGCCGCCGCCTGCGGCACGGGTCATCCGACGCGAGGCCGTCGGCCGCGACGAGGTCAACCTCGCCACGTTCCAATTCTGAAAGGGGGGCCGCCTTGCCCGAGATCGGATATCAGGCGGACCCCGGCGTCGTCACCTGGGGAACGCTGCTGGCCTGGGTCGGGGAGAAGAACCCCGACATGCAGTGGCCGAACTCGATCGACGTGTTCGATCGGATGCGCCGCGAAGACCCGCAGGTCAAGTCGGTGCTGCGAGCAGTCACCCTGCCCATTCTCCGCACGGAATGGGTTCTGGACGGAAGCGGATGCCGCGACGAGGTCACCGAGCACATCGCGCGGGATCTCGGCGTCGGCATCAAAGGCAAGCCGTACGTTGCGCCGCGGCGCCGCAAGGGCCGGTTCTCGTTCAAGCAGTTCCTGCGCCTGGCCCTGCTCCAACTGGTCTACGGACACAGCATCTTCGAGCAGGTCTACACGATCGACGCCTCCGGCCTCGCTCACGTCCACAAGCTCGCCTGGCGTCCGCCGCGCACGATCGCCGACTTCGAGGTGGCGAAGGATGGCGGCCTGATCGCGGTCAAGCAGCACGGCACCGCCGGCGCGCCCGACGTGCGCATCCCGGTCGACCGTCTCGTGGCATTCGTTCACGAGCGGGAAGGCGCCAACTGGGTCGGCGAGTCGCTGCTGCGAGCGGCCTACAAGATGTTCGTGCTCAAGGACCGCGTGCTCCGCATCCAGGCTCTGACGGCCGAGCGCAACGGCCTCGGCCTGCCCGTCGTCATCTCCGCTGAACCGCCGGAGAGCGACGACTTCGACAAGGCCGTGGAGTGGCTCGACGAGCAGATCAAGAACGGCGAGGACATCGCCAAGCAGGCGCGCGCGGGCGACGCCGCCGGGGTCAGCTTGCCGTACGGCGCCGACCTCAAGTTCGTCGGCGTCACCGGGAAGCTGCCCGACACCGATCAGGCGATTCGCTACTACGACGAGCAGATCGCGCGCGCGGTGCTGGCCAACTTCCTCAACCTCGGCGGCAACAACTCGAAGGGTTCCTACGCCCTGAGTGACGTTCTCGGATCGTTCTTCACCGACTCGCTGAACACGATCGCCGAGGACGTCGCCGACGTCATCGATCAGCACGTCATCGAAGACATCGTCGATCTCAACTGGGGCCCCGAAGAGCCCGCGCCCCGACTCGTGCCCGCGCCGATCGGGGAACGGCAGCAGATCACCGCCGAGGTGCTGAAGGCGCTCATCGAGTGCCGCGCGCTCATCGTCGACGAGCCACTTCGCGCCTACGTGCGCGACCGATGGGGACTGCCCGTCGAGGCGCTGCTCGCCGGAGAAACCGTCGACGCCGCAGAAACCGAAGCCGAGGAGGCAGCCGCATGACCACGACACCGAACATCGGCGATCTGCTCGCCGGCCGCGACTGGTTCCGGCTGCAGCAGGAGGAAGGCGCGCGATCCGCCGTCCTGCACGTCTACGGTTCGATCGGCAGCTCCGAATGGTGGGACGACGTCTCTTCGCCCAGCCTCGTGCGCGAACTCGACGGCATCGACGTCGACGAGATCACCATGTACGTGAACTCGCCCGGCGGCATCGCCGACGACGGCGTGGCGATCATGAACGCCCTCGCTCGCAACAGCGCGAAGGTCACCGCGTACGTCGACGGACTGGCCGCCTCCGCGGCATCCATCGTCATCCTCGGAGCAGACGAGATCGTCATGGGCGCAGGCTCGCGCCTGATGATTCACGACGCCTGGTCGATCACCTGGGGACAGGCATCGACGATCCAGAAGACCGCGGAGCGGCTCGACAAGCTGTCGCAGACACTCGCCGGTCTGTACGCGCAGCGCGCCGGCGGAGACGCCGACAGCTGGCGCGCGGCGATGGTCGAGGAGACGTGGTACACGGCCGAGGAAGCCGTCGAGGCGGGCCTCGCTGACCGCGTCGCGACCATCCACGCGGGAGCCGAGGACGACGACGAAAGCGCAGCGCTCAACGTCATTCCCATCGCCGACGCGGCGCGGGCATTCGGATGGCGTCACCCCGGCCGCGAGGCCGCATCCGCCCCCTTCATCCCTCCCCGCCCGGCAGCGCAGGCGCGCGCCGCGGCCCCCACACTCCCGAGCTCGACCGAGCCGGGTGACCCCAACCGAAAGGAGAACGCTGTGGCTTACAGCGATCTGACGGCTGGTCTTCGCGAGCGGCTCGGTGTGACCGATGCCGACGCCACCGACGACGAGCTGCTCGCAGCTCTCGACGAGGCGCTCGAAGAGCAGGCCGAGAACACCAGCACCAGCACGGCCGCTGAGGGCACCGTGACCGTCGACGCGACCGTCTGGGAGGAGACCCAGGCCAACGCGCGCCGCGGCGCCGAGGCCCGCGCCGAGCAGGACAGCACCCGTCGCGATGGCATCGTCGCGGACGCGCTGCGCACGGGGCGCATCACGGCCAAGTCGAAGGCCGACTGGCGCGCGCGCCTGGACAAGGACGAGAAGGAGTACGCCAGCGTGCTCGCCTCGCTCCCCGAGAACGGCGCCGTCGCTGTGAACGAGATCGGCCACTCCGACTCGCTCACCAGCGCCGACGACGCCCTGTACGCCGCGTTCGTCGGCGACGAGAAGGAGGACTGACGTGGTCGACTACCTGCCCAAGTTCAAGCCCGGCCAGGCGGTCACGTTCACCGCCTCCGCCGACGTGACCGGCGGTCGCCTCGTGGCGATCACCGGCAACCGCACCGTCGGCCCGGCCGGGGCGGATTCCGCTGCCGTCGTCGGCGTCGCAAGCCGCGACGCCAAGGCGGGGGAGCGGGTCACCGTCTTCACCCGCGCGGGCGGCGTGCAGCAGCTCACCGCCAGCGGCGCCATCGTCGCGGGCGTCAAGGTCTCCGCGGCCGCCGCGGGGAAGGTGCAGACCATCGGCGCCACCACCAACCCCATCGGCCTCGCCCTCGAGGCCGCGGCCGCCGACAACGACGTCATCGACGTCCTGTTCATCTGAGAGGAGATGACGTGTCCTACACCTACCCGGTGAAGCACCCCACGGGGGCGCTCACCACCGAGCAGCTGCACCTGCTGCTCTCCAACCCCCGCCTGATCGCCCGCCGCGTCGCGGACATCACGAAGATGAAGTTCATCGCGGACTACCTGCTCCCGGCGCGCTTCGACGCGACCGGCGGTGGCATCTTCTACGAGACCGGCGAGCCGGTCTTCGCCAACGGCGAGCCGGAAGCGATCGAGCCCCTCGGCGAGTACCCCCTCGTCGTGCTCGAAGACGGCACGGTCGCCTCGGCCAAGACCGACAAGTGGGGCCTCGACACGATCGTCGCCGACGAGAAGATTGCCCGCCAGGGCCGCGTTCCCGTCGATCGCGGCATCCAGCGCGTCTCCAACACGATCGTCCGGTTCGTCGACTCGGTCACCATGGCCGTCATCGCGTCCCGGGTGTCGAGCACCTTCGCCTCGGAGGCCGCCTGGACGACCGCCGGATCTGCCGTCGAGGCGATCCTGACCATCCAGGCTGAGCGAGCCGAGCTGGGCCTCGGCTTCGAGCTCGACACGGTCGTGCTGCGCCCCGCGCAGTACGCCAAGGTCATCGCCATGCTGATCGACGACAAGGCGCTCCCGCGTGAGTCCGGCGCCACGGCGATCCAGGGCAGCCTGCCCGTCGACGCTCTCGGCCTCACCTGGGCCACCACGCCGCACTTCCAGGGCGCGAACCCGCTGCTGGTGGACCGCGACAACCTCGGCGGCATGGCCGACGAGAAGCTCGGCGGCCCCGGCTACGCCTCGGCCGGCGACTTCGGCGTCGAGGTGAAGACGATCCGCGACGACGACGCCGAGGGCTACAAGCTCCGCGGCCGCCGCGTCACGGTCCCCGTCGTCACCGAGCCCCTCGCCGGCGTGCAGCTGACGGACACGGGTCTCTGATGGCCGGCCAGCAGACCGCGCAGAGCGCGGAGCAGAAGGCCGCGGCCGAGCAGAAGGCTGCCGCCGAGAAGGCCGCGGCCGAGCAGAAGGCTGCCGCCGAGAAGGCCGCGGCCGAGCAGGCCGCGCGCGAAGCCGCCACCGCCGAAGCAGCGCGCGAGGCCGAGGCCGCCGAGGCCCTGCGCCTCGCGGCGGCCGAGGAGGCAGCGAACACGCTGCAGGTCATCGGCCCGGTGGCGGTCCTGCCGCTCAAGGCAGGCGGCGAGCGGTACGTGTACCGCGGCACCCCGGTGGGCGAGGAGTTCACCGCCGAGGGCATCAAGCACGCCCAGTCCGTCGGCCTGGTCGGCAAGCCCAAGAAGTAACCCAGGAAGGGGGCGGTGACGTGATCACGCACGACCAGCTCGGAGACGACGAAGACCTCGCCCGCGAGGTGCTCGTCGTCGCGCACGACATCGCCCCCTGCCTGTCCTCGCTGGCGACTGACAGCGAGCAACAGAAGAACGCGCTCGCGATCATCCGGCGCGTTTATCGAGACACCCTCGATCGAGGCTCTCGCCTGGTGAAGGGTCAGCGCATCGGCTCCGCCAGCGTCGACTACGCCGACATCGCTTCCGCCTTCGAGGGGCAGCCCACGCGCGCTCTGCGCGCCATCTGCGCGGCCCGCAAGGCGAACGCTGCCCCTCGCGGCAGCTTCCCTACGGATCGACCGCTGCAGCGCCTCTGGCCGGAGCACTACGCATGAGATTCCCCCACGGCCGAAAGGTCTACCGACAGCGCGCGAAGACCGTCCGCGACGAGTACGCCGACAAGGACATCGCCGCTGACTGGTCTGATCCCGATGAGGTCGAGATCCCGCGCGCGTTCGTCGCCCAGTCCTCGACGTCGCTGACCTCGACCGCGAACCGCGTCCAGGCGCTCGAAGCGAAGTCGCTGTTCTGCCCCCCGGACTTCGATGTGCGCGCTGGTGATCGCATCCGCGACGGCGACACGGTCTACACCATCGACGGTATCCCCGCCGCCGACACCAACCCGTTCACCGGCTGGACGCCGACACGCGAGATCCCGCTGACCCGCTCGGTCGGCTGATCCGAGAGGAGACGCGATGCCCCGCCGAGGACAGACCGACGTCACCTTCAACCCCGAATTCTTCGCGACCGCGCTCCGCCAGCCGGGCGTGGAACGCCTCACCGACGCCGCCGGCGATCGCGCCCTCGCGAACGCCCGCGCGAACGCGCCAGTCGGCGAGACCGAGCAGTACCGCGACGGGCTGCACATCGAGCACCGGCAGTCCCGCTACCGCCGCACCGTCCGAGTCGTCGGCTCCGACGACAAGACCCTCCTCGTCGAAGCTAAGACCGGCAACCTCGCGCGCGCGCTGAAAGCTGCGAAGCAGTGAGGGTCATCCCGCCCAACGTCGTGCTCTTCCTCACCGGCCATGTGCGCCGCCTCGCCGCGGCCGAGCAGATCGACGTCGACGTGACGAATAAGGAGCCGGCCGACCTCGAGCTGCCCCTGCGGCGGCCGCTGATCGTTCTTCGCGACGACGGCGGTCCGCGGCTGGACTGGACGACGTTCGATCGGTCGATCGGCGCGTCGGTACTCGCCGGGTCCAAGCGCCACGACGCCCCCGCGATCGAGCTCGCGTCGTGGCTGGCGAGCGTCCTCCACGACGACGAGCTGCCGGAGGTCGAGGGCAGCCCGATTGCGTCGGTCGAGTTCGACGGATGCAACGGCCCCACCAACGCCGCCGAGGTGCTCGACGTGACCCGCATGTACCTCACGGCGCAGTACGTCGCGACCGGCTCCTGGCCGAGCCCCGCGCCCACAGACCCCGCGGCCACCGCGGCCGCGGTCTCCGAGGACGGCGAGACCGCCGCCCCCGACGCCCACCCCTACGAAGCCCGCGCAGCGGGAGAAGGAGTAACCCGCTCATGACTGCTGACCAGCAGGGCAACGACCTCGACGCCGTCGGCGTCCCCACCACCGGTCTCGCCGCGTTCGCGCCGCTGCTCGCGGCCAACATCATCGAGAAGGCCGAACTCGGCGCCAAGCCCATCGTGCTGCCCGAGGCGTTCCGTCGCCTCGGTCTGTACAAGCAGGACGGCGGCCCGTCGCCGTCGTGGGAGACCGGCGACCGCGTCGAGTTCTACCAGAAGGGCTACTCGCTCGCCGGCGAGGGCACCCGATCGGTGACCATCGGCCTCGCCGAGGACAACCCCGCCGTGCGCGCGCTCATCGAGGGCAAGGAGCCCGACGAGAACGGCGTCATCGAGGTGTCGTCGTCGCTGCCCGACAACCGCTTCATCCTCTTCGTGGTCACGAAGTACCGCAACAAGAAGGAGAAGCGCCAGGAGGGCGCGGCATCCGTCACCGCCGTCGAGCTCGACCAGTCCGAGCGCGGCTCGGTCGAGGGCGCCAACGTCACCTTCACCTGGGAAGAGGACGAGCTGTTCAACGGCGCCCCCTACTGGCAGTGGGGCCCCGACGTTCCGGGCGCCGTCACGCCCTGACACAGACGACCGGCCGGGGTGCTATCGGGTCACCCCGGCCGGTCCCAAACCCGAACCCGAGAACCCCGATGAAGGAGGGCCACCATGGCCGCACGCACCACCCCCAAGCCCAAGCCCGCCCCCGCGGCCGCGCCCGAGGACGCTGAGGAAGCCGTCTACGACTTCGACAGCTGGACCGAGGATGCCGAGACCGCGGCGATCGAAGCGATCGCGCCGGAGGTGAAGTACATCATCGTCGAGCGGTCCTTCGTCGGGAAGTTCTTCGACGGCACGATCGTCAAGGCCACCCTCGCCCTCAGTCTCGACGACGTCGACGCGCTGCAGGCCGAGTACGACAACGAGATCGACCAGTTCCGCTCGCTCATCGAGGTCGTCGGTGGCGCCGAGAACGTCAAGGCGCTCAGCCGCCAGGACATCGCGGACGTCTCGCAGATGGCGATGAAGTACTTCAACGTCGTCCAGCGCATTCAGGGAGCCACCCGCCCGGAATGATCGCCGTCGCCCGGCTCATCCGAGACCACCGCGGACCGGTCGCGCGCACGCTGCGCGAGACGTTCGGAGTCGGCATCTCGGACCTGGGCGGCGGCCTCACCTGGGGAGAAGCTCACACGCTGCTCGTCGAGGCCGCGTCCGACACCGGCACCGCCCTGGGCGCCGAGCTGGCGGGCTGGGCGTACCCGGCGAACCTCCGCGAGCTGATCACCATGATCGCGACCATCGGCGACCGCAAGGCGTCGCAGAAGGTCATGCCGTGGGTCATGAAGAACCCGCGCGGAGCGGTCTCTAACGCTTCGGCTGCCGAGATCGCAGAAGCGCAGGCCGAACTCGAGGACGACATCGTCTTCAGCTGAGACCGGGGGAGGTGCCATGTCGTCCGAGGTCGGCTCCGGTCACGTCAGCATCTTCCCGGTCATGACCGGGTTCAAGTCCCGCGTCACCCGCGGCACGCAGGAGGCTGGCGCCGCCGGCGCGAAGACCTTCGATCGAGGATTCAAGGGCGCAGGCACCACCGCCGGGCGCACCGTGGGACGCGATCTGAAGGCCTCCCTCTCGCAGGCCGCGGGTGACCTCGGGGCAGCCGAGCTCGGCAAGCTCACCGGCGAGGTCGCCTCGGCGTCGTCGGCTCTCGCCAAGGCGCGTCTGCGCCAGCAGGACGACGCCGGCCGTGTGCGCGTCGCCGAGGCGCGCCTGCAAGAGGCGATCGCCAAGAGCGGCGCGGCATCCTCGCAGGCCATCGCCGCCGAGGAGCGCCTCGCCAGCGCACGACGTACGCAGCGCGGCGCCATCGAAGGTGTCACAGACGCGAGCGCCCGCCTCGCCGCCGCGCAGGAAGCGCTGCGGTCGGCGCAGACATCGGTCGCCGCCTCCGCAATCGCGGGCTCCGGCGGCGTCCGCCAGCTGCTCAACAACTTCCGATCCGGCTTCACCGACGCGCGCGCAGCGCAGTCCGCCTTCACCGGTCTCGCCGGATCCCTCGGCGGGCTCACCCGCGCGCTGCTGGACGTCACGGGGTTCACCTACCTCGGGCGGCTGGCGCGCGCCGGGGCGCAGCAGGCTGCCGCCGCGTTCGCGTCGCTCGCGACGATGATCGGCGGGCACCTCGCGCGCGCGGCCTCCGCGACCCGCGCGTGGGCGTCCAGCGTAGGCGCGACCGTGCGCGGCGCGATCGCCCCGTACACGCAGTACGCCGCCGCCGTCGCCACCCGTCTCGCATCGCCGTTCGTGCGTCTCGGCTCGCAGGTCGCGTCCTACCTCAGCCCCGTCACCACCCAGGTGCGTGCGGCGCTGTCGAAGGCGGCCGCGGTCGCCGGGCCCGCCGCGGCGGAGCTGGTCAGCCGGTTCCGCTCGGGCCTGTCCGGTCTCGGGTCGGCGGCGTCGTCCGCATTCGCACCCATCGTCTCGGCGGCGTCCAACGCCGCGCGCGTGGCCGGATCCGCGCTTTCCTCCGGCATCCAGTCGGCCGCGACCGGAGCGGTCACCGTCGCCGCCGCAGGCATCGGCGTCGCGTTCGGCAAGGGCTTCGCCCGACTGAACGCGATCGACACCGCCCGGGCGAAGCTCACCGGCCTCGGAAACGACGCCGGCACCGTGCAGACGATCATGGGCGACGCCCTCGCCTCGGTGAGGGGAACGGCGTTCGGTCTCGGCGAGGCGGCCACCGTCGCCGCGTCCGCGGTCGCCGCGGGCATCAAGCCGGGCGAGGCGCTGCAGGGTCACCTGAAGTCGATCGCGAACAACGCCAGCGCGGCGGGCATCTCCATGGAGGAGATGGGGTCGATCTTCAACAAGGCCGCCACCCAGGCCAACGGCGTGCAGAACGACGTCATCGCCCAGCTCGCCGACCGCGGCATCCCCATCTATCAGGCACTCGCCGACCAGATGGGCGTGACCGCCGGCGAAGTGTTCAAGATGGCCTCCGAGGGGAAGGTCGACTTCGAGACGTTCTCGAAGGCGGCCACCGCCGCGGCCGGAACCGTCGCCGACGAGATGGGCAAGACCGTCCCCGGGGCGGCGAAGAACTTCCTCGCCTCTCTCGGCCGCATCGGCGCGAACGCTCTCGAACCGATCTACGGCAAGATCGGGCCGCTCATCCAGGCGGCGACGTCCGCGCTCGGCCCCATCGAGCAACGGGCCAAGGATCTCGGCGGCGTGCTGCTGAAGTTCCTCGGACCCGCCTTCGACAAGGTCACCGAGTACCTCAACCGCATCGGCGAGGGCGCGTCGATCTTCTCGGGCGCGCTCGAGGGCCTGCAGGGCATCGTCGGACCGCTCGTCGGCGTATTTGCGGCGCTCGGGGCCGGGGGACTCGGGACACTGCTCGCGCGCATTCCGCTGCTGACCGCGCTCATCCCCGGACTCACTGGGGCGCTGGGGCTGCTCGGTGGGCCGCTCGGCATCGCGGCCGCCGCGTTCGCCGGGTTCGCGCTCAGCGGTGCCGACATGTCCGGCCTGGTCGGTTCGATCACCCAGGTCGTCGATTCGGTCGTCGCGGCGCTGCCGGGTCTCGTCGAGCAGGTCGCGACGTTCGTCCCGCAGCTGGTCAGCTCGATCCTCGGTCAGGTGCCTGCGCTGCTCGGCGCTGCCGTGCAGATCGTCCAGGCCCTCGTGGCGGGGATCATCACCGCGCTGCCGGTCGTCGTCAACGGCGCGATCGCGCTGGTGCAGGGACTCATCGGCGCGATCGTCACCAACCTGCCGATGATCGTCGACGCGGCGCTGCAGCTCGTGGGCGCGCTCGTGCAGGGCCTCTCCCAGGCGCTGCCGCTGGTCGTGCTCGGAATCGTGACGCTCGTCACGCAGCTGGTGCTCGCGCTGGTGGGGATGCTGCCGACGCTCATCGAGGGCGCCGTGCAGCTGTTCCTCGGCCTTGTGCAGGCCGTCGTCACCATCCTGCCCAAGCTGCTCGCGGCGATCATCGGCGCGCTCCCGGCGATCCTCTCGGCCCTGCTGACGATGCTCCCGGCGCTGCTGCAAGGCGCGATCACCCTGTTCCTGCAGCTGGTGCTCGGCCTTGTGCAGGTCATCCCGCAGCTGCTCACCACCCTGGTCGGGCTGCTGCCGACACTGCTGACGACCATCATCGGGATGATCCCGACGCTGCTGGGAACGGTCATCGACCTGTTCCTGCAGCTCGTGATCGGCCTGCTGACGGTCATCCCGCAGCTGCTCGTCGCGATCGTCGGGATGCTCCCGCAGATCATCACGACCCTGATCAGCCTGATCCCGACGCTCCTGACGGCGGGCATCGAGCTGTTCAAGTCGTTGGTCACCGCGATCCCCGAGATCCTGCCGCAGCTGAAGGACACGCTCACCTCGATGGGCCCGGAGATGGTCGACGCGCTGCTGGCGCTCATACCCTCGCTGATCGACGCGGGCGGAGCCATCATCGGTGCCTTCATCCAGGGCATCTCCGATGCGATCCCGCTCGTCGGCGACGCCATCGGCGGTCTCATGGACTTCGTCGGCGACTTCTTCCCGCACTCCCCGGCCAAGCGCGGACCCCTCTCGGGTCGCGGTTGGTACGCGCTCCGCACCGGCGGCGGCGCAATCTCCGGGCAGATGGCGCGAGGCATCGGTGACGGGCGAGATGAGATCGAGCGCGCCTCGGCGGCGATGGCCGCGGCGGCGCAGACCGAGGCGGCTCGCGTCCAGGCGGCGGTCGGTCAGGTGTCGTCGACCCTCACGGTCGACGGCTCGGGCAGACGCGCAGGCGGTTCGGAGGGGGCGGCGGTCGCGCCGATCACCCAGAACAACCACTTCGCGGAGATGGACCCCGAAGACGCGATCGAAGCGGCAGGGCAACGCCTCGCGGCGGTCGCAGGGAGGGTAGGTGGCTGAATGCGGAACACGCTGACGATCATCGGTCTCGGCCGAACCGTACGCGGAACGCCGACGCCGTCGTCCCCTGTGGGACTGTTCGTCAAGCGGGATGGGCTGCAAGGGTTCGAGGGGCTCCCGGCCGGACGCCGGGAGTCCCTCGCCCGGGCTCTCTCACACGGCGAGCACGACGTGCCTGTGCGTCTGCCCGCTCGCACGATGACCGTCGACGGATGGATCATCGCCCACGACCTCGACGAGCTGCGAAAGTTCGCCATGCGGGTTCGTGGGTGGGGCGCGACCGGCGAACGGTTCCCGCTGCTGTTCGACCACCAGCGCCTCATGCTCACCGCGACCGTGCGTCGGATCTCGGCCGAAGCGCCCGACACCGGCGTGCGGTGGCACCGATTCCTGCGGGCAGCGTTCCAGGTGCAGTTCCTCGCCGCTGACCCGCGGTGGTACGGCGAGACGGTCAACACCCTGCCTCGAGCGGGACTCGCCACGGCGATCGAGGTCGAGCACGACGGGAACTTCCCTGCCCATCCGGTCATCGAGATCCCGGACGCGCCGAGCTCCTACGCGATCAGCTCGCCGGGCGGAACCTTCTCGGTGAACGGTGCGACCCCGGGCGGCCTGCACCGCATCGACCTCCGCAACGGACGCGTCACGCGTGACGGCGTCTGGATGGAATCGGTCGGCCGAGGCCAGACGTGGGCGGTGCCCGACGAGAAGCGGTGGCCGCACACCCTCTCTGCACCGGGACGCGTGCTCATCCAGAACACCTACGTCTGAGGAGTGATCATGGCCGAGGACGAATGGTCGCTGAAGGTACACGATGCCTACACCGGCGCCCCCGTGCGCAGCGTCACGTCGGTCGACTCGAAGTGGTCGACGAGCCTCGCCGGCGACGGCGTGAGCACCGAGACCATCGTCGTGAACGATGCCGAGAACCCCTGGCCCCACGGCGACGTCGCAAACCTCTTCCGCCCCAAGGCGCGGATCATCGCGCGGTGGTGGGGCGGCTCGCCCCTCTACGCCCACCTGATCGAGGACTGGGACTACGACAAGGACGCCGGGACCGTCACCGTCGAAGCCGCCGACCTGCTCGGCGAGGCCGACTGGCGGATGGTCGACGGCGTCGGCGCCGACAAGTACTCCACCCTCACCGTCACCCGCCGCACGCCCTCCGGGGCGATCGCCGCGGCCCTCGCCCGAATGATGCAGTGGGGCTGGGAATGGCAATACCCGATCGACCTTCCCGCCGACGCGCCGGGTGAGATCGACGGCAGCTGGCCCTTCTGGAAGAAGCACCGCATCTCCGACATCATCAAGCAGATCGAGGACCGCGCCGGGGTCGAAACCTATCTCCGGCCCTACGCCACCGCCGACGGCGGCATCCGCTTCCAGACCCGCGTTGGCGGCCCCATCACCATTGGCTCGACGCTGCTCCACCTCGACGCCGACGAGACCCCGATTGCGGGCGTCCGATACCGAGTCGACGGCAAGAAGCAGATCACCGGCCTGCTCGGCGTCGGAAACGGATCAGGCGAAGACCAGGAGACGGCGTGGCGAGGCGGGATCATCCGCATCCCGATCCGCGACATCAAAGAGTCCTTCCCCGACCTGACCGGAGACGCCCTCGGCCAGGCCACCGAGCAGTACTACCTGCGTAACGTCGACCCCGTCACCCAATGGTCGATCGGTTCCTACACGATCGGCGACGGATACCCGCCCGAGCTCGCCGCCCCCGGACGCCTCTGGCAGGTCAACTCCGTCGGGGATCCCGTCATCCCCGACGGCGTGCACCCGATCAGGGTCATCAAGGCATCGGGAACCAACGGCCGACAGATCCAGACGGAGGTGCAGAGTGCTGCTGCGTGACCTCACCGATGCCGCCGCCTGGATCGGGCGGATCATCTTCCGGCTCGACCGCCTCGAAGGCGGCGCGATGCTCGAAAACGCGTCCGTCACCGACGGCCGGTTCCGCTTCATCCGCGGCCTACTGCGCCTCGACTCCGGCGCCCGCCTCGAAGGCGTCGGCACCTTCGACTGGACCGGACCCGGCTCGATTGCGGGCAACTGGGAGGTGCTCGACGGCGGCGTCATCAAGGTCGGGGGAGTGCTCATCAGCCCCGTCGGCGGCGGCCGCATCATGATCGGCGCCGGCCCCAATGGGATCATTCTCGACGGCGGCACCGGATCGTTCACGAACGGCAACGTCAAGATCGAAGGCGGCAAGATCACCGCCGGGACGGGCACAGCGCAAGTCGTCGTCGACGGCGCGACCGGCATCGTGACGGTCGGAACCGGCGCCGCGAAAGTCACCATCGACGGGGCGACAGGGAAGATCATCGCAGGCAAGCTGACCGTGGACCCGCAGAAGTCTGGGGGCGCGGTCACCTTCGAGAACGGCGCCGAGGTCTTCACCGATGCCGACACCATCCAGGTGTTCAAGGGCAACAGTGTCGTGCAGATCAGCGACGACTACGCGAAGATCCAGCACGGCGGTGACGTCATCGAGATCGACGGCGAAGGAATCCGCATGTCGCCGGGCGCGGTGCCCACCTCGGAATCCATCGAGGGTGCGCATTGGCTTGCGCTCGACGTCACGACAGGGCGTCTACGGAGAATCAACCCCGCGTTCGGAGGACCGGGCGGCGGGCAGTTTGAATACCCGTTCCCCGAGACCACCATCACCTCCGGGTTCCGACCCCCCGAGCGCCCCACCCACAACGGAATCGACCAGGCCGGTCCGGGCGTCGACGGCGAGATGATCCCCGCTGCCGCAGCGGGTGTCGTGACCTTCGCCGGTGGAGTAGCGGAGGACACTCCCACCAATGGCTACGGCTATCACGTCATCATCAACCACGGCACGATCAACGGTCGCGTCGTGGAAACGCTCTACGCGCACATGGCGACGCCGCCCGTCATCTCGGCCGGGGATACCGTGCAGAAGCGCCAGCCGCTCGGGCCCGTTGGAGAGACGGGTCGCAGTCAGGGCGTTCACCTGCACTGGGAGATTCACGTCGACGGAAACCCCGTCGATCCGGTCATCTTCATGGCCGATTACAGCTAGCGGATGGGGCAGTATCCCTGATCCGCGAGCGAGACGAAGTCGACGTTGGTCTGCGGATTCACGTCGCCGGTGAGAGCAACGATCGACTCGGCGTCGGCACCGGCGGCGATCTGGTCGCACGCGTAGTCGGCAGCTGACCGGACCTGATCCGTCGTCATCGAGACGCCGTCACTAGCCATAGCGAGCTGGAGCTTGATGAGGAACTGACCAGCTTCGTCCGCAGTCGCAGCCGCAGCCGAATCCGTCGGGAGGGATGACACCTCGACGGGCGCCGCGGGCGCGGCTTCTTCTGTGGCGGTCTCCTCGACGGGGGCGACGCTGGCGACGTCGACGGTCTCCTGCGTTCCGCTGGTGCAACCAGCGAGCAGGAGCAGGGCGGCGGCCGCGGCGACGGCGAGGGCTGTGCGCTTCATTTCTGGGTCTTCCTGTTCCGCGCTACGTAGCGCTCGAGCGCCGGAGTCACGACGTCCTCGGCGAAGTTGTCGCCCTTCTCCTCGGCGACGGCCTTTGCAGCATCCCACACCGCACCGACACGGATCGACCGAACTGGTCGCGGTTCTCTTCCCATGCCCCCGAGCGTAATACGAAACGTAATACGCCGCAACCGAGTAACACCCGACAAGCGGGGATCGTCCTCGCGAAAGGAAGGCCATCATGGTGAACGGTCGCGCAGCTGCTCAGACGCTGCTCTCGTTCCGCAACATCGATGCGGGCATGTGCCTGCACTACGTCTGGCAGGCGTACAAGGCGCACGGAGCCCGCGTGAACGGCTCGTGGCCCACCGCCTACGCCGGATGGTTCGCCAGCCCCGGCAAGCACGAGGGAGACCGCAACCCCCCGGCCGGTGTGCCGGTGTGGTTCGGGCCCCGCGCGGGATCGTCCGCCGGCGACGTCGTGATCAGCCTCGGCGGCGGCCGCGTGGCAGCCACCGACTACCCCGGATGGGGCCAGGTCGGTTCGTGCACGATCGACGAGCGCCAGGCGCAGATCGGACGCCCCTACCTCGGCTGGACCGAGACCATCCTCGGCGTGCCCATCGACTTCGCAGACAGCCCCCTGCTGCCGCTGGACACCGACGGGCAGTGGGGCGCGCGCACGACCCGCGCGCTGCAGCAGTCCCTCGGCGTAGCCGACGACGGCGAGATGGGCCCGCAGACCATCGGCGCTCTCCAGCGCGCGCTGGGCGTGCCCGACGACGGCGAGATCGGCCCGGTCACCGCGTCGGCTCTCCAGCGCGCCCTCGGGGTCAACGCTGACGGCGACATCGGGCCGCAGACGATCCGCGCGCTCCAGGAGTTCCTCAACGCAGGCCGGAAGTTCCAGGGCGCTCCGCCCGCAGCTCCCGCCGCCCCCGCCGAGGTGCTCCCGCTCACCGTCGACGGAGAGTGGGGACCGCGGACCACGCTCGCGCTGCAGCGTGCACTCGGAGTCGGCGACGACGGCCAGCTCGGCCCCATCACCATCCGCGCGCTGCAGACCGCGATCGGGGCGACCGTCGACGGCGCGATCGGGCCGGACACTACCCGGCACCTGCAGGCGCTCGTGGGCGTCGAGCAGGACGGCCAGCTCGGCCCCATCACTATCCGCGCGCTGCAGGAGCACCTGAACGCCCGTCGACCCTTCACGCGCACCGAGGTGCAGGCGCCCGCCGCGCCGGTGACGTACCCGCAGCCCGCGGCCGCCACCTACCCCGGCGCGTCCTGGTGGGGCCACTCACCGAACTCGTCGCCGCGCAACGGGACGAAGGTCGACCGCTTCGTCGTGCACCACGCCGCCACCACGGCAGCGCCGGAGTCGCTGCGGGAGCGCTTCATGAACGCGAACGACCGGTCGGTGTCGCCGTCGTGGCTCGTGGGCGCTGACGGCCGCGTGGAAGAGATCGTGCCGCCCGACGGGTTCCGCCCGTGGACGACCGGCCAGTTCGACCTTCGCGCGGTCACCGTCGAGACGCAGAACACCTCGGGCGACCCGGCATGGGGTATCTCGGAGGCGAGCCATGAGGCGATCGCCAAGCTCGTCGCGTGGGCGGCGGACCGGTACGGATTCCCCATCGACCGCGAGCACGTCATCGGCCACCGCGAGGTGCCCGGGCAGGCCACCGCCTGCCCCGGACCGTCGATGAATCTCGACCGGATCGTCGAGCTCGCCCGCGGCTTTTCGAAGCCGGCACCGCCGACGCCCGAGGACGACGGGGTGATCGAGGTTCCGCGGTCGAAGCTGCAGGAGGCGTTCGACTGGCTCAAGGGTCTGCTCGGGGCGCGTTCGTGAAGACGCCCACCTTCGAGCAGCTCGTCGCCCGGCGGGCCGCCCAGCACGTCGCACACCGCGACGTCGCCCGGGTGGCCCGCCGGGCCGGGGTGGCAGTCGGCATCGTGCTCGGCGCGATCGCCGCGGTCATGATCTATGGAGGTCCGACGTGATCCGGTCGCGCGGCGCTCGGCGAGTCCGGCTGCTGTGGGAGTCGGTAACCGAGCCGCGTCATCTCAAGCTGACGTACTTCGTGTTCTACGGGATCGCTCTGCTGACGGGTTTCGCGACGCTGCTGCGGCCGCCTCAGTCCATCGAAGGGGCTCTGGGCGGACCGCTCACCGCGGTGTGGGCGGCGTTCGTCATCATGGGCGCCTTCGGAGGGCTGCTCACCGTCTTCCCCGGCTGGTGGTTCGCGGAACGCATCTCGATCGTCATGATCTGGACGGGCGCGGCGATCTACTTCGTCGTCGTGCTCTCGCTGCACATCGCGCAGTCAGGCTCCCGGCTCACGCAGATGGGCTGGATCGCTCTCGGCGCTGGTCTGTTCTTCGTTCGCTGGTTGCTCATCAGGAAGTACACCTTCGAGCCCCGGAGGTGAGATGGAAACCGCACAGGTCATCACGCTGCTGCTCACCTCCTCGGTCGTCGGCGGCGTCCTGACGAAGTCGCTCGACTGGATCAGGGACGCCCGCGCCGGGCATCTCGAACGGCGGCGAGCCGAGGTCGACAAGGCAATCGCCGAGCGCGAGAAGGCCCGCGCGGAACGCGACCAGGCGCTGCTGGATCTCGCCGCCGAAAAGGCGGCGCGAACGGCGGACGTCGCCTGGTGGGAGAGGTGGGGACGAATCCTCGAGGAGGCGCTGGCGCTCGCGCGCCGGCGCTTCATCGACGCTCCCTGCACTGACCCCGACGACCTCGACCCCTACCCCCCGCGGCCCAGCCGCGACAAGCCCTGACCCCGGCACCTCGCCGGGGTCTTTTCGTCCCCCGGAAAGGACACCCGTGAAGCTCTCGAATCTGACCAACTCGCTCTGGTGGAAGGACGCCGCGGTGCGCGCCACCTACACCGCTCTCGCGATCGCGCTGCCCTACCTCGGCGCATCGCTGCTCACCGAGGTGCCGTGGGTGACGGTGCTGCTCACCGCCGCGCTCGGCTTCCTGGCATCCATCGTCACCAGCCTCGCCGGGCTCCCCGAAGTCGAGGGAGTGCACCTGCCCTGGTGGCTCGCAGCCCTCGAGCGCGTCGTGAAGACGTTCGCGCAGTCCCTCGCCGCGGGCTTCATCGGCGCGACGCTGATCACCGACGTCGACTGGGCGTTCGTCCTGCAGGCGGCATTTCTCGCCGCGCTGACCTCGCTCGTGCGCCTCATCCTCGCCACGCTCCCCGCCGATCCTTCGCGGACCCCGCTGGACGCCGGCGAGGCCAAGGCGGGCACGGTCGTGAACATCACCACGCTCGCCACGCCCAGCGAGATCGAAGCGACCGTCGCCGACGCCGTCGCGGCGCAGAAGCGCCGATACCTGCGCGGCGACTGATGCGCTCCCAGGCGGCGGCTCGCTTCGCACGAGCCGCCGCCGTTCATCGCCACCGAATCCCATCACCCGCGCCATCACCGTCCGGTGAGGGCTGAGAGGAGCCGCATCATGACGCTCGAAACGGTCACCGGCACGCTGCGCGACTTCGGCGGAGGCCTCGACCTCTCCATCTCGCCGCGGCTCGTCTTCCGCCCCAACGGCGCAGCAGTGGGCGCGGGCGGGATCTTCTTCTCCCGGCCCATCGTGGTCGACACATTCGGCGCCGGCGGAACGTGGACCGTGCAGCTCGAAGGCACCGACGCTCTCTGGAACATCGCAGGCATGGACGTCTGGTACGACGTCACCGTCGATCGCAAAGTGGCCGGCGCGGACTACGCGCCCTGGGATCACCCGGGCTGGCGGCTGAAGGTGCCGCCCGGCGGGGGAGTGTTTTCCGCCCTGGTCTCGGCTCCCACCAACCCCGCGCAGATCTGGGTGGGCCCGGCCCGAGCGATCCCGCAGGGCGCGCCGGGGTGGGACACCCCCGTGCAGCACCTCAAACCGTCCACCTACACGGGTTGGTACAAGACCAACGCGCTCCCCGCGGAGCCCAACTACTTCGAATGGGAGTGACCTGAATGGCCTGGAAGCCGAAGGCGCAGATCCAATTCGCGAACGACCTCGTCACCGCGTCGCTCGCGCTCGACCCCGACAGCGAGACGCGCGCAGCGATCCAGTCGATCGCGAGTCTCCTGATCACCGACGCGCTGCAAGCGGATCCCACCCTCGCCGCCAACCTGACCGCCGTTGCGACAGCACTCGTGAGCGAACGGGTCGCGGCCGAGGATCTCGTGAGCGCCAAGGCGCCGTGGATGATCAAGCCGATCGCCGAGCCGTTCCTGTTCGTCGACCAGTCGGGCGCGGTGTCCGCAGAGATCGGCGGCGAAAGCGGTGTCAGCTCGGTCTACGACCTCTTCACCAACCGCATCTCGATGACGGACTTCCGCCTCGTGCCCACGCGCGACGGCGGCTACGCCTACATGGATGAGAGCGGCGCGACCTCCTGGGAGATCGACGCCCAGGGGCGGTTCTACATCTACGACCTCGTGCTGTCGACACCGATCCAGCGAGCAGTCGACACGGTCGACCTGATCATCCAGGGCGGGCAGTCCAACGGCGAGTCCCGCGCTCTGCCGGTCTCCGCCCTCTACGACACCCCGCACTACCGGGCGTGGATGGCGGTGTGGAACAAGAACGGCGGCGGCACCTTCCCGCTCAACCCCACCGTCGACGGGATCGCCGAAGCCACCGTGCCTCTGTCATCGCAGCAGCAGATGGTCGGGCTCCCGATGCTCAACGTCATCGGGCGCGAGATCCTGAGCCGCACCGACGATCGCCACCGAGTCGTCGAGCTCAACGGCGCCGCCGGCGGATCGGGCGTGGTCGCCGATCCCTCGCAGGGAAACTGGGCAGTCGACTACGCCGGCGCGAACCCGCACCTGTACTCGATCTGGCTGGCCGCCATCACGAAGACGATCGCGGCCATCCGGGCGCAGTTCCCTGGGGCCACGATCCGCTACTGGATTGTCTGGCACCAGGGCGAAGCCGACTCCGGCTCTGACCCGGCTGCGTACGCCGCCAAGCTCGACGCGATCTTCGCGGGCGTCCGTGCTCACCTCGGCTCGCCGACCGTGCCGATCGCCGTCGGCGGGATGGTTCCCGAGTGGGTCGCGCCGTCCTCGGGCGCTCGCGCCATCCGCGACCAGCTCGCCCTCGCCCAGGTCCGAAACGAGTACCTCGCCTACGTCGAGGGCGTGCCGAACGGGGGAGGGTCGCAGACCGTCACCGACCGCGTGCACTACGGGCGAGCGGCGATGGAACGACTCGCGCGCGATGTCTACTACGGACTCCGCCGCGCAGCGACGTCGACCGCCACCTCGGTGCCCCACAAGCCGCTCGATGTGTCGGCCCAGCGAATCGGCACCGAGCTGCGGGTGCGCTGGTCGCAGCCCGAGACGCGCTTCACGGACTTCGTCGTGCAGTACAGCACCGACGGCGCCGCCTGGACGACGGCGCCGCGCACGGTCGCGGCGACTCGCTGCGAGGAGACGGTCGCCGGCGTCCCCGCGGCGGCGCTGCAGGTCCGCATCTCGACCGTCAACGCCTCGCTCACCAGCGAGCCGACCATGCCCATCTACGCAGTAGGAGTGTGACGAATGCCCGCACAGGTGAAGCGGGGAGCCCTGTTCAACAACCCCCGGCTCCCCATCAAGTCGCCGCCCGAGTACCCCTACGCGGGTGACCCGTTCGACCGAGGCGACACCCCGTTCCCGCCGGTCGCGGGGGCGCTCGGGCTGACACCCGTCGGCAAGTATCAGTGGCTCAACCTGAGCACCGACGGAGTCTCGCCGTCGTACGCCGCCGGCGGGGCAATCGTCGGCGGACGCATGGGCATCACCGGCCAGGCGCTCCCCGGAACGCGCCGCATCGCCACCTACTTCAACGCGGGGATCTCGGACTTCCGGTTAGCGCTGCGCCTGGTCTCCGGCGTCAAGGACACCACGGTCGGCATCGCGTTCCGGCTCCTCGACATGAACAACTACCTGTTCATGACGATCGTCGCGAACAAGTGGGCGCTGTACAAGCGCGTGGACGGCAGCGGCGTGCAGCTCTACGTGCCCACGAACTCGTTCTACGCGTCTGACGGCGACGTCGTCGACGTGCTGTGCGCGGGGGCATCCGTCACCCCTCGCGTCAACGGCATTTCGATGCCGACGCAGACCATCAACGAGTTCACGACCGCCAGCCGCGTCGGCATCGTCCAAACGATGCCCACCGGCACGACCGCGACACCGCTGACGCTGTTCGACGATGCCGCGGTGTCGCGCCTCGGAACCTGGGCGGAGGTGTGAAATGACCTACCGAATTGAGGACAGCGAGGGCAACCTCGTCGCCGCCGATCTCGAAGCCAACGACGAAGGCACGAAGATGCTCGCCATCGGCATCGGCGGCCGCGTGATCAACGACGCCACCGGCAAGACCGTCTTCGACGGATCGAAGCACTGACCAACGAACCGCGCCCCCGGCGCCCGCCATCCGGCGCGGCGTCGGGGGCGCCTTTCGTCTGTCAACGCGTCGTGCGCACCGTCACGGCGTTGCGCCAGACGACCGGCTGCCAGTGGCCGCCGTTGCACGGGATCTCGATGATCACCACGCGATCGTTCGCGCCGAGCGCCCACGCCTCGAGGCGCTCGGCCGCGCGGTTCGGCCACGAGACCCACGCCCACACCGGCCGCCGTTGCTCGAACCACTCGACCGGACTCGGACCGTACGCCTGCTGCGGCAGCGTGACGGGCGACACCGACGCCAGCGTGCGCGAGAGCATCTCGTCGCTGACCTTCGTCGAACCCATAGACCGGTCCCCTTCCCCGGCCACGAGACAGGCTACGCCGAGCCGCCGACAATGTCGGACCCCCTGACGAGACTGGACCCATGCCAACCACGATCGACCTACTCGACTTCGAGGAAGCGTGGCCCCGTTGGTCCGGACGCAAAGACGAGGCCATCCGAGCTCGCTTCGAGATCCCGCCCGCACGATACTTCCAGCTGCTCGGGAGAGCGATCCAGACCCGCGAGGCACTGGAAGCGAGGCCGATGCTCGTCAACCGGCTGCGGCGCCGCTGGGCGTCAGACTCGTCGTCCGCGCAACGCCGCGCCGGGTAGGCTCGCGGGGTGTCACACTTAGCAATCGGCATCGTCGGCCTTCCCAACGTCGGAAAGTCGACCCTCTTCAACGCCCTGACCAAGAACGACGTGCTCGCGGCGAACTATCCGTTCGCGACGATCGAGCCGAACGTCGGGGTCGTGAACCTTCCCGATGCGCGCCTGCAGCAGCTCGCGGACGTGTTCGGCAGCGAGCGGCTCGTCCCCGCCGTCGTGTCGTTCGTCGACATCGCCGGGATCGTGCGCGGCGCGAGCGAGGGCGAGGGCCTGGGCAACCAGTTCCTCGCGAACATCCGTGAAGCGGATGCCATCGCCCAGGTCGTCCGCGGATTCGCCGACGACGACGTGGTCCACGTCGACGGTCAGGTGAACCCCGCGAGCGACATGGAGACGATCAACGCGGAGCTGCAGCTCGCCGACCTCCAGACGCTCGAGAAGGCGATCCCGCGCTTCGAGAAGGAGATCAAGGGCAAAAAGCTCGACCCCTCCGTGCTCGAGGCCGCCAAGGCCGCGCAGGATGCGCTCCAGCGGGGCGTGCTGCTGTCGGCATCCGGTCTGGATCTGTCGCCGATCCGCGAGCTGGGCCTCCTCACCGCGAAGCCGTTCATCTTCGTCTTCAACGTCGACGAGGCCGTCCTCACCGACGAGGCCCGCAAGGCCGAGCTTACGGCGCTCGTCGCACCGGCGAAGGCGGTCTTCCTGGATGCCAAGATCGAGTCCGAGCTGATCGACCTCGACCCCGAGGATGCCGCCGAACTGCTGGCGTCCACGGGTCAGGACGAGTCGGGTCTCGACCAGCTCGCCCGCGTCGGCTTCGACACGCTCGGTCTGCAGACCTACCTCACGGCGGGTCCGAAGGAAGCGCGCGCGTGGACGATCCCGAAGGGCGCCAAGGCGCCGCAGGCGGCCGGCGTCATCCACACCGACTTCGAGAAGGGCTTCATCAAGGCCGAGGTCATCTCGTTCGCCGATCTCGTCGAGCTCGGCTCGGTCGCCGAGGCCCGCGCGAAGGGCAAGGCGCGGCTCGAGGGCAAGGACTACGTCATGCAGGACGGCGACGTGGTGGAGTTCCGCTTCAACAACTGAGCGTTCGTCGACTCCGGAGTCGGATCGGCATCAGTAGTGGTACCGCGCCTGCAGGACAGTCACGTGGGCGTCGTCAGTGATGTAGACGAGACGATTGGCCTCGTCGATGCGGCGCGACCATGCGCCGGCAAGAGCGTGTTTCAGCGGCTCCGGCTTGCCGATCCCCTCGAACGGGTCGTCGCGGAGGATATCCGCGATGAGTAAGTTGATGCGTCGAAGCGTCTTGCGGTCCTGCGTCTGCCAATACAGGTAGTCCTCCCACGCCTCGGCAGTCCAAGCGAGTGAGAGATGGCTCACGGCTCGATCAGGTCGCGCTCTTGGACATCTCCGGAACGTGCACTGTCGAGGGCGCTCAGCAGCCGGCGGGCGTTCTCGGGCGAACGCAGCAGGTAGCTCGTCTCGACGAGGGAGTCGTACTCGTCCTTCGACATGAGGACGGCCGACCCGCGCTTCGATGTGATCTCGATCTCTGTGTGGTCGAGATTGACGCGTTCGATGAGACCGAAGAGGTCACGTCGTGCCTCGCTCGTGGTGATGGCCATGTTGATCTCCCGCCAGGTGGTACGAGATATGGTACCAGTGGGCGCGGGAGCCGCGCCCGTCGATTCGCCCCTGGCGCAGCCCCCTTCGCCGGTGCCACCATCGGGCATGACCTACGCCGTTGTGTCCGTGCACTCCCCGAAGCCCGAGCACCGGGCTGCCGTCATCGACTCGATGCAGCGCTACAGCCGGGTCGCCCGTGAACAGGTGGGTCTCGAATGGACCGGTGTCATCGACGACGGCAGCGGTCGTCTGGTCGGGATCGCGTTATGGGCGTCGGAGGAGGCCGCGGTGGCCGCGCGACCGGCGCTCATGGCGGAGGTCGGCGACGACCCGTTCGAGACGTGGGACGAGCGACCCATCGACGGGCTCCGCGGCGCCGTCGTCTGACGGACGGCCGTGGTCTGAAGCCCGGTGGAACACGGGGCCGACATACCGATCGCGGCACGCACGCCGTTCGCTAAAGTCAGCGCGTGCACTCCACGCCCGCGGTCGCACCCGACCCGCACCTCGACCGCCGCGGCCGCGCGCGAGCCATCCTCGCCGGATCCGTGCCCAACCTCGCCCAGTGGTTCAACCTGTACGTCTACGCGATCTTCGCGCCGTACTTCCGGACCGAGTTCTTCGACGCGCAGTCGCCCGACTCGCTGATCTACGTGTACGCGCTGTTCGCCGTGACGTTCGTCGTGCGACCGGTGGGCTCGTGGTTGTTCGGCAAGCTCGCGGACACCCGGGGGAGGATGGCGGCACTCGTGGCCGCCGTCGCCCTCATGTCGGCCGGATCGCTCGCTCTTGCCGTCGCGCCGACCGAGCGCGCGATCGGGGGATGGGCGGCCGTGATCCTCGTGGTCGTGAGCATCGTGCAGGGGATCGCCGCCGGGGGAGAGTACGCGGCCGCCACCGTGCTGCTGTCGGAGTCCGGCACCCGGGGGCACCGCGGATTCTTCGCTTCCTTCCAGGGGGCGACCATCGTCGGTGGCCTGGTGCTCGCGCAGGGCTCGCTCCTGGTGCTCCTGCTCGTCGGTGATCGTGCGGCCGTGTCGGAATGGGGTTGGCGGGCCGCCTTCGTGGTCGGTGGCCTCGCGGGCCTGGCATCGCTCTGGTGGGCACGGGGACTTCGGCATCAGGGATCCACCGCGCGCGCGGCGACACCGACGGCGCCCTCGACGATGGGGGAGTTGCTCCGCTCGTACTGGCGTCCGCTCGTGTGGGTGATGCTCCTCACCGCCGGAGGGAGTGCGGCGTTCTACACCGCCACGGTCACGGTTCCTTCCCTCTTCCGCGAGACGGCTTTCGGCGCGGGCGGTGCGCCGGCGGAACTGGCGGTCACGGGCGTCGTCTTCGTGGCCTTCGTCGTGCTCATGCTCTTGCAACCACTCGGCGGGGCGCTGAGCGACCGGATCGGCCGCAAGCCCCTCCTCATCGCCTTCGGCGCGATCGGCGTCCTCGGTGCGGGCCTGCTCGTATCGACGGCCGCCCGGGAGACGACACCCCCGGCGGTGTTCGGCATCCTCGTTCTCTCGTTCGCCGTTCTGACCTGCTACCTGTCGGTCAACGGCATCTCCAAGGCGGAGGTCTTCCCCGCCCACATCCGCGCCCTCGGGGTCGGCCTCGGCTACGCGGTGGCCAACTCGCTCTTCGGCGGCACCGCTCCGTTGATCTATCACGCGACGGCAGGCGGAGTCGGATTCCTCGTGTACCTGACCGTGCTTCTCGGGGTGACGCTCGTCGCCGCGCTCGCGATGCGCGGCGGCGTCGCGACGGCGCTCGATGCATCGGGAGGACGAGCGTGAGTTGTCCCGCGGTGCCCGATCCGATCAGCCCCCGAGCTGCCCCGGGTGCATCAGCCGCCACCACAGCGTGGGCGGTTCCAGGTCGCCGACGACCTGCAGGTCCGACGAGACGCTGTGCGGGCCGGCCGTCCACGTGACCGTTCCAACCTTCTCGCCGTCGGCCCAGGTCTGCGGCTGCTCGATCTGCACGGACGGTGTGATCGGCGTGTCCGACCAGGTCCGGATCGCCGCGGTGCGCGTGAGCACGACGTGCGCCTCCGCTCCCCACGCGGTCGTGATCG
Organism: Microbacterium sp. IEGM 1404; assembly: GCF_030056775.1. Classification (NCBI taxonomy): domain Bacteria; kingdom Bacillati; phylum Actinomycetota; class Actinomycetes; order Micrococcales; family Microbacteriaceae; genus Microbacterium; species Microbacterium sp. IEGM 1404. The sequence continues at coordinate 444,419 of NZ_JASHKP010000001.1, forward strand.
TCCCGAGATCCTGGCCGGGCAAGGCGACCGCGACGTCGTGGAATCCGGCCTGCACGCTCTTCAAGAACGCCGCCACGTCTTCATCGGTGGAGTCGTGCGTGGCGCCGCCGAGCCGTACGCCGGTGATCTGCAACGGCGCTTCGACCCCGACGTCGAGCAGCGAGCTGAACAACAGGTTGAACGTTCCCTCGCCGAGGTTGCCGGTCTTGAGACCCCGCACCCCCGCGGTGCCGAGGAGGTCGTTCGTGTTCGTCACGAAGCCCGGTCCGGTCGGCAGCGAGATCGAGGGGAGCGCCACGATCGCGGCCAGGGCGGGGTTGGACTCGGCGATCTTGCCGAGGGCGATGAGGTCGCTCGGCGTCGACGTGTTGCGGTCGTCGAGGCCCGTGGCATCCACGATCCGGGTCGAGGTGAGGCCGTTCGCATCCAGCCACGCGCGGGCCGCGTCCACGTAGGCACCCTCGGAGCCGTACCCCCAGCGCGCCAGGGCGACCGCGTAGTTGCTCGCCGAGGGGAGCAGCATCGTTGCCAGCGCGTCATGCAGGGACAGTGTCGTCCGATCGGGCATCTTCGCGATCGTCGCGCCGAGCACGTAGAACTGGTCGTAGAGGTCGGTGTCCGCCTCCGTGAACGCCACGGTCGGGCCCGGATCGTCAGGCCCGTCGAGGGGATGCCGGTCCAGGACGACGAGCGCGGTGATGAGTTTGGCGACACTCGCGATCGGACGCGGGTCATTGCCTCCGGAGGTGGCCCACGCACCGTCGGTGTCGGCGCCGAGGTACTGCTCTCCGCCCACCACGCTCACGCGCATCGATCCCGATGACGGCAGGCGCACGGTGGCGGCCTCGCCGGCGGTCACGCCCGGGGATTGTGTCGCCAGCGTCGGCGCCGGGAGCGGGGCGCTGGACGCCCACCACACGTACCCTCCGGCACCGCCGAACACCGCGAGGATCGTCACCAGCACCACCACGAGCGCAATGCGACCGGCTCTGCCGGAACCGGATGCCGCCGGTGCCTCGTCCATCAGATCGGAGAACCGATTCAGCTCGTCCGTGCCATCCTGCGTCTGCCCCATGTGATCCCCCGCGTCGAACCCTAACCGTTCGTGGGACGAGATCGGAGCACACCGTCCTACAGGCGTTCGGCGAACACCACGTGGTTGTCGAGATAGGAGCCGGCATCCCGGTCGAAGATGCCTCCGCACGTGATGACCCGGAGCTCGTCGCGCGCGGTCGCGCCGAACACGCGGGCCGTGGGAAACGCGGCCTTCGGATAGTCCGCGGTCTCTGTGACGCGGTAGCCGTGCACGCGCCCCTCGGCGTCGTACACCTCGATGACGTCGCCCACGGACACTTCGTCGAGTCGCTGGAAGACCGCGGGGCCGGTGGGGGAGTCCACGTGCGCCGCGATCACCGTCGGGCCCGTCCCGCCCGGACGCCCGCCGCCGGTGAACCAGCCGACGTCGTCGTAGTCGACGGGCACATCCATGGCACCGTCCGCGGCGAGCCCGAGCTCGATGAGCGGCTCATCGAGACCGAGCACGGGGATGCGGACGCGGGTCGGGGCGGCGGCCGTGACAGACGCAGGTGCCGCGCTCGCCGCGGCGGAAGCGGGGGTCGGCCTCGGCGCGGCGTCGGAGGGCGTGACGATGGTTGGTGCGGCGTCGGTGGGTGCGGCGCCCGCGCACCCGGTGCAGATCCACACCGCCGCGAGTGCGAGGACGCGCGCACCGCGCAGCGGTCGTCTGGTCGAGACGACGCGCTGCGCGCCACGCGACGGCGAGGTCACCGCGTCGAGACCGCGCGGCGACGGTGCAGGACGACAGCCCCGGCTGCCAGAAGACCCGCACCGCCGAGAGCCGCCGAGACGACGAGCGGAGCCGTGCCGGCCTCGACGGATCCGCCGGCACCGGTGTCGACGCCGCCCACGGGGATCTCGGTGAGCTGACCGCGAACGACACCGGCCGGCGAGCCGACGGTGTGCGAGTCGCCCGTGAACCCGCTCGGGTTGGCCTCGATCTGCGCGAGCGAGAACCCGTCGCCGGTGTCGGCACCGTTCGCCTGGACGCCGGTGGTGAAGGGGCCCTGGAGGCAACCGGACGAGGTCCGCGGTCCATCGCCGGCGGGGGTCGGGTTGGGGAACGCGATGCGCGGCGGTCCGGCCTGACCGACCGCGGCCTCGTGGATGTGCGTGGCGGTCTTGGCGGGGCTCTGGTAGTCGCCCGTCACGCCCTCGAGCCGGATGTCGTAGCAGATGATGTCGAGTTCGGAATTGATGCGGAACGTGAACGTCCCCGTCGCGCCGGCCTCGCCGGGGGTCGCGACGCCGTCGTTGTTGATCACCTGGTCGGGGGTAGCCATGACCGTGAATGCGCTCGTGAACTCCGCCGGCTCAGCGACTTCGGTCTCGGCGTGTGCCGGCGTGCCGAACGCGAGGAGCGCCACACCCGCGAGGGCACCGATCGCGAGGGGGCGGGCGTACGTCTTCTTCGTCATCATCGTGCCTTTCGATCGGGACCCTCGTGGGCCGCTTGCGGGGTGTACGTCGGCGACCGGCCGCGCGTTCATCCGTCGCGCAGCGTCGGTGGTGAACGTTTCCCGCCTCGCGGACGTATCTCTTGCCGAGGGACGGCGCTTCGCTGCCGATAGCCTCGGAGAGGACGGGCGATGAGCTGGACACCCGCGGAAGACGAGGGAGCCCGCATGCCGATGGCGCGACGGCATCCGACTCCATTCGATGTCCGCAGCGCCTTCCGGGAGCATGGCGGCTCGCTGCTGGGGTACGCCGTGAATGCGCTCCGCGATCGGCCGCTCGCCGAGGACTGCGTGCAGGAGACCTTCCTCCGGGCCTGGCGGGCGCGCGACCGGTTCGATCCCGGTCAGGCCTCGACGAGGACCTGGCTCTTCTCGATCGCCCGCAATGTCATCGTCGACGTGCTGCGTGCCCGGGCGCGCCTGCCATTGCTCGGCGATGACGCCGAACTCGAGCACCGGGCCGTCGAGGCCATCGACCCCCTGGAACGGCTGCGCATGCTGGAAGCGCTGTCCGTGCTGAGCGAGGCGCATCGCACGGCCGTCGTCGCCGTTCACCTTCACGGGCGCTCGTACCAGGAACTCTCGGATGCCACGGGCGTCCCGGTGTCCACATGGCGCACCCGCACTTTCCACGCGCTCCGCGCGCTCCGTACGCACCTCGAAGAACTGGAGGACTCCGATGCGCACTCCCGATGACCGGTGGGCCGAACTCGTCGCCGCAGCGCTCGCCGGCGAGCTCAGTGCGGCCGAGACCGTCGAGTTCGACGAACTCCGCCGCAACGATCCTCGGCGTGGGGAGGAGTACTCGAGCTTGCAGGGGGTCGCGCAGCGCCTGCGCCACGGCGATGTGACCTGGGTGGCACCGAGGGACACATCGGAGCTGGAAGACCGGATCCTGGCATCCATCCAGAGGGAGAATGCCGTCGGCGCGGCGCCGTCGCCCGGCGCGCGTGTCGGCACTCGTCGCAGGCGAGCGTGGCTCACCCCGCTCGTGGCCGCGGCGTGCCTCCTGATCGGTATCGTCGTCGGCGTGAACAGTGCGGGGGCGTTCACTCCCGCGATCCCGGTAGGCCCGCCCGGAACCCTCGGTGCGCTCGAACAGATCCAGGTCAGCGACGACACGGCCGGGGTCGACGTCGACGCACAGCTGGTGGCGCATACCTGGGGCACGGAGGCCTACCTCGAAGCCCGCGGGTTGAACGTGGGCCGAACGTACGAGCTGGTGTTCGTCGCGGCCGACGGGGAGACGTTCACCGCGGGAGAGGTGCTCGGCTCGGAGGTCCCGATCGTTTGCCGAATGAATGCCGCGGTGCTGCGCGGTGACACCGTGCGGATGGAACTGCGCGACGGCCCGGACGTGGTGGTCGCCCACGCGGACCTCCCGCGGGTCTGACCGCTTCCTCACCCGTGCCGGAAGGTCAAGCCCCCCGGCCGTCCGAGGAACCGCGCCTACCGTGGCGTCATTCGGGAAATACCCGGCCACCAAGCGGAGGGAGTCGACATGGGACTCGACGACAAGATCAAGAACACCGCAGAGGACCTCGCCGGCAAGGCGAAAGAAGGCTTCGGCAAGGCCACCGGCAACGAGCGTCTCGAAGCCGAGGGTCAGGCGGACCAGTCGAAGGCTGACCTCAAGCAGGCCGGCGAGAACGTCAAGGACGCCTTCAAGTAAGCGGTCCTCCGAACGCCCCGACCACGCCGGTCGGGGCGTTCGTCGTTTCCGGGCTCCGGGATCGGGATAATGGCCGGATGACCGATGTCGCCGCGTCCGTGACCACCGCCGTGTCCGGAACCCCCGTCGTCCTCCGCGCCCACGGCTATGAAGCCTCGATCGCGAGCGTGGGCGCCTCCCTCCGATCCCTGACCCACGAGGGGCGCGACCTCGTCGTACCGTTCGACGCCGACGAGGTGCGCCCGTACTTCCGCGGCGCGACCCTCGCCCCGTGGCCGAACCGCGTCGTCGACGGCGTGCATCGTTTCGGCGGTGGAGAGCACCGGCTCGCGTTGACCGAGCCGAATCGCGGCCACGCGCTTCACGGACTCCTCGGGTGGGTGGACTGGGACGTCGTCGACGGTGACGACGCCTCCGTGACCCTCACCGCAACGGTCCCCGCGCAGGACGGCTACCCGTGGTGGGTCGAGGTGACCACGACGTACAGCCTCGGCGCGGACGGGCTGACGCAGACCGTCCGCGCCACCAACCGGTCCGAGACCCCCGCCCCGTGGGGAACCGGGCCGCACCCGTACCTGGTCGCCGGTCCCGCACCCCTCGACGCGTGGACGTTCGCGCTGCCCGCCGACACCGTGCTCGAGGTCACCCCCGATCGTCTCGCGCCGGTGGGCGTGGCATCCGTCACCGTCGACGCCGAGCGGTTCGACTTCCGCGCTCCGCGGGAGATCGGCGAGGTCGAGATCGACCACGCGTTCACCGACCTGACCCGGGATGCCGACGGGCAGGCGACCGTGACGCTCACCGACCCGTCGTCGGGCACGGGTGTCGCGATGACGTGGGACGCGGGATGCGCGTGGGTGCAGATCCACACCGCCGACCGTCCCGAGGGGCCCGACCACCCGGCGCACCGCGCGGGACTGGCCGTCGAGCCGATGACGTGCGCCCCCGACGCCTTCAACGACGACGCCTACGACTTCGCCACCGGTGTCGTGGCTCTCGCCCCGGGTGAGAGCCACGAAGTCGGCTGGACGATCTCCGCGCGCTGAGACGAAGAACGCCGCCCCGGTCATCGGACCGGGGCGGCGTCGTTCCGCGTGGATCAGACGACCTGCGCGCCGCACATGCCGCAGTCACCGCCGGCCGAGACCTCGACGAAGCAGTCGGGGCACATCGCCCGCGTGGGGCGATCGGTGACGGGCGTGGGCTTCGGGGACGCGGTGCGCCGCTCGGCACGGGGTGCCGACGCACGGGCCTTCTTCAGCTCGATCGGGGCGGGCGGCGCGGGCGCCGGCGCCGGCTTGTGCGCGTCGCAGTAGAACCGGACGAACCCGCCGTGGTGCTTCGGGTGGCGGTGCTTGACCGCCCACAGCTCGGTGCGGTCGAACAGCTCACCGTCGGCTCCGCACCCGACGCAGCGGGTGGGCTCACCGGGCACGACATCGGCGACGACGACGGGGACATCGAAAGCGATGGCATCCCGCCAATCCGCGGACGAGACGATCTTCATGGGGGACCCTTCTTCGGCGGTTCGGGCCGCCTCCCTCTCAACGGTACGCGCCCTCGGAGGGACGCGGGGACGTCCGTTGCGTACACAGGGGGTGGACAGCGCCGGAGAGCCCCCCGATAGGTTGGAAGGAATTCCCCCCTGCGTCGCCTCGGGCGGCGCCCATCGAAGGAGAAGCATGGAAATCGCCGCTCTGGGGGCGATCGGTCTCGTCGTCGTCATCGCTCTCGTCGTCGTCATCGTCGTCATCCTGATCATCGCCGGGCTCATTCGCGGCTGGTACCGCGTGGCCAAGGCGGACGAAGCCCTGGTCATCGTCGGTAAGCGCCAGAAGGCCGCCGACGGGAACTCCTCGCGCATCACCGTCATCACCGGCGGCGGCGCCATCGTGAACCCCCTCACGCAGCGCGGCGAGATGATCTCGCTGCGCGCCCGTCAGATCAAGATGGAGCCGACGGCGCAGTCGTCCAACGGCGTCACCGTGAACGTCAGCGGCGTGGCTCTCGTGAAGATCGGATCCGACCCCGAATCGGTGCGCCGTGCCGCGGAGCGCTTCGCATCCCAGGACAAGGCCATCGAGCAGTTCACGACGGAGCAGCTCGAGGGCGCGCTCCGCGGCGTCGTCGCGACGCTGACGGTCGAGGAGCTCATGCGCGACCGGCAGCGGCTGTCGGACCAGATCGCCGAGGGCATCAAGGCGGACCTGTCGTCTCAGGGCCTGATCCTGGATTCGTTCCAGATCCAGGGCGTCACCGACAGCAACGGCTACATCGCGGCGCTCGGCGCCACCGAGGTCGAGCGCGTCAAGCGCGAGGCGGAGGTCGCGCGCATCAACGCGGTGCGCGAGATCCGCGCGCGGCAGATCGCCACCGACGAAGCGAACCTCATCGAGCAGACCGCGCTCGACAAGAACAGCGCCGCGGCGAAGGCCGAGGTCGGCCGTGCCAACGCCGAGGCCGAGCAGGCCGAAGCGCTCACGCGCGCGGAGCGCCGCCAGGCGGTTCTGCAGCAGGAAGCGCAGAACACCCAGGCGCGCCTGGAGTCCGAGGTCGCCCGCGTCGCCGACGCCGACCTGTACCAGCGGCAGAAGGATGCCGACGCCGAGGCCTACGCACAGATCAAGGCCGCGGAGGCCCGCGCACAGATCGCCGAGCAGGAAGCCGCCGCCGTCCGCGTGCGCGCCGAAGCCGACGCCCAGTCCGTGCGTCTGGCCGGTGAGGCGCGCGCCGAGGCGATCCGCGCCGAGGCGGAGGCTCTCTCGCACAACCAGGAGGCCCTGCTCGCGCAGCGTGCGCTCGAGGCCCTCGTGCCGATGATGGCCGAGTTCGCCAAGGGGTACGACCGTGTCGGCAACGTCACCGTCCTCGGCGGCGACGGCGCCAGCGGTCACCTCGCGGCGGAGTCGGCGGCGGGACTGCGGTCGTCGTTCGAGGCCGTGCGCGCGGCGACCGGCATCGACCTGACGGCGATCATCCAGGGGCGCGCCGTGGCCGATGCGTTCGCCGACGCGTCGCGGCGCCCCGCCGAGCCGGAGACGGTCGCGGCGGCGACGTCGGCGCCGACGGCGTCCGAGCCCGGCGCCTGACGGGAACGGACCGTGCCCGAGGCACCCGAGGTCGAGGCGCTCACGCGGTTCCTGCGTGAGCGCCTCACCGGACACGTCGTCGTCGCCGTCGAGCTGGCGGAGTTCCGCGCGCTGAAGACGCGGGCCCGTCCCCTCGAGGAACTCGTCGGTCGTTCGGTGACCGGGGTGGAGCGCTATGGCAAGCACATCGACGTCGACCTGGGTGGGAGCCACCTCGCGATCGGCTTCGGCCGCGCCGGCTGGGCGACGTGGGGCGACGGCGACGTGGCATCCGCTCCGCCCGAAGGCGCGGCCCTCATCGCGACGGTGACTTTCGACGACGGCGTGCTCGGCATCACCGACGCGGGCGACTGGCTCTCCGTCCAGCTCCACGTCGTCGACGACCCGCTCGATGTGCCGGCCGTGGCCAAGCTCGGACCGGATGCCGCCCGTCCGGCGTTCTCACGCGACGACCTCGTGCACGCCCTCGGTAAGCGCCGGAAGCAGCTGAAGGCCCTCCTGCAGGAGCAGGAGTCGCTCGCGGGCATAGGCAACGCCTACTCGGACGAGATCCTCTTCGTCGCGCGGCTCTCGCCGCTCGCGCACGCGGCGTCGCTCGGCGACGACGAGGTGACGCGCCTGTACGAGGCGCTGCGTCTCGTTCTGGATGAGGCGGTGGAGGCGCGCCGCGGGGTTCCGATCGCGGAGCAGAAAGCAGCGAAGGTCGCCGCTATGCGCGTCCACGGCCGCACGGGAGAGCCGTGCCCCCGAGGGGACGGCGTCATCGAGGACATCCCGGGGACGAAGGGCGGCGGCCAGTACTGCCCGTCCTGTCAGGCGTCACCGGCCTGAACGGAGCGGGGCCCCGAGCCGTAGCCCGGGGCCCCGCGAGGGTGGGATCCTCACGCCGTCTGGCCGGAGTGCTTCCCCTCGGCGACCTCTTCGATCAGCTTCGCGTTGAACGCGGGCAGGTCGTCGGGATTGCGGCTGGAGACGAGGCCCTGGTCGACGTGGACCTCCTCGTCGACCCACGTGGCGCCGGCGTTGCGCAGATCCGTCTGCAGCGTCGGGTAGCTGGTCAGCGTGCGGCCCTTAAGCACGTCGGCTTCGGTCAGGATCCAGCCGCCGTGGCAGATCACGGCGACCGGCTTGTGCTGGTCGAAGAACGCGCGGGCGAAGTGCACGGCATCCTTCACGATGCGGATGTCGTCGGCGTTCTGCACGCCGCCGGGGAGCACCAGAGCGTCGAAGTCGTCGGCCGTGGCGGATCCGACGGGCAGGTCGATCTCCTGCTCGTGGCCCTTCTCGCCCGTGACCGAACCGTCGGCGGGGGAGACGAGCACCGCCTCGGCACCGGCCGACGTGACCGCGTCCCACGGACTCGTGAGCTCGCTGTCTTCGAAGCCGTCGGTGAGCAGGAAGGCGATGCGCTTTCCGGTGAGGTCCGTCATGGGGACTCCTCTCGATGGGGGCGGGGATGCCACCACGCTAGGAAGGGTGGCGAGCCCGCGGACGGGGGTTGCGGATACCGATCGCCCGGGCTACAGCAGCGCCGCCGGGACCGCGGCCCGTTCGGGCGCGCGCGGGCGTAGCATGGAGGGATGTCCGGTGAGACCACCCCTGAGACCGAGACGCCGTCGAAGCCGCTGATCGCGTTGCTGACGCCCCCGGCCGACGACGACGCCCCCGCTGCCTCCCGCTGCTGCGGCGGCGGTTCCTGCTCGCTGAACTGACCGCGACCTCGACGCGTCGCCGAGGCCGCGCCTCGGTTCAGTGTGTCGGCACTGCCGCGCCCTCGATCTGGTCGGCGGGCTTGCGGATGAGGAACGCGCCGACGATGAGGGGCAGCGAGACGATCGCCGCGATCATGAATGCGGTGCGCGCCCCCGCCGCGTCGCCCTCGACGCCTCCGCCCATTCCGGCGGACACCCCCGACATGACCGTCACGAGGAGCGCGATGCCTGCCGCTCCGGCGACCTGCTGCACGGTTCCGACGACCGCGGAGCCGTAGGAGTAGAAGCGGGGCTCGAGCGACCCGAGGGATGCCGTGAACAGCGGCGTGAACGACAGGGCGAGCCCGATCGACAGCACCGTCTGCGCCACGACGAGCAGCACGAAAGATGTGTCGGTGCCGACGGTCGCGTAGAACCAGAGAACGACGCTGGTGATGACGGCGCCGGGGATCAGCAGGATCTGCGTGCCGCGTCGGTCGTAGATGCGGCCGATCAGGGGACCCGCGAGCCCCATCGCGAGTGAGCCGGGCAGGACCGCGAGGCCGGTCTCCAGCGCGGTGCGTCCGAGGACGTTCTGCAGGTAGAGCGGCACCAGCGTGATCGCGCCGAAGAACGCGAGCGACATCACGCCGAGCTGGACGACCGAGAGTGTGAAGTTCAGCGAGCGGAACACGCGCAGGTCGAGCAGGGCGGCGTCGGAGCGCTGCAGGCGCACCTGGCGCCACCCGAACAGCGCCAGGGCGACGATGCCGACCGCGAAGGACGCGACGAGCGTCACCGTCGCGGTGGCGCCGGCATCCCCGGCATCCGTCGATCCGCCGTGACCGCCGCCGATCTGACTGAGGCCGAAGACCACGCCGCCGAAACCGAACGCCGACAGGATGACCGAGAGGACGTCGATGGGCGCTTCCCGCGTCTCGCCGAGGTTGCGGATCCAGCGGGCACCGACGAACAGGGAGACCAGGGCGATCGGGAGGACGATCCCGAAGATCCAGTGCCATCCGAGCGAGTCCAGGACCACGCCCGACATGGTGGGGCCGATCGCGGGGGCGAGCGCCATGACGATGCTGACGCGTCCCATCATGCGGCCGCGGTGCTGCGGGGGCACGATCGTCATGAGGGTCGTCATGAGCAACGGCATCATCATCGCCGTCCCGGACGCCTGGATGACCCGCGCGGTGACGAGCAATTCGAACCCGGGCGAGAGGAACGCGACGAGGGTGCCGAGCGAGAACAGGGTCATCGCCGTGATGAAGATCTGGCGGGTGGTGTAGCGCTGCAGCAGGAAGCCCGTGACGGGGATGACGACGGCCATCGTGAGCATGAAGGCGGTCGTCAGCCACTGGGCCGCGACGGCCGTGATGCTCAGGTCGCGGATGAGGTGCGGGATCGCCACGTTCATCGTGGTCTCGTTGAGGATCGCCACGAAGGCGGCCACGAGCAGCAGCCAGATGACCCGGTTCTGCTCGGCCGTGACCCCCGACGCCGAGGTCGGGGGAGCGGTGGGTGTTCCGGTGGTGGCGGCCATGGCGAGATCCAATCCAGGGAGGGCGTCGTGGCGTCACGGAAGGCGACGGACGTGCGGGGTAACCGCGGGACGCGGCCCCCTATTCCCGGTCGACCGAGGGAGCCCGGTGTCGAGCGGCTGTGCCGAGTCTATGGGGGACCCCCGACATCGCTCCTCGCGTCCCGGTGTCCCCGGTCGGACGTAGGCTGACCCGCATGAGCATGGGCGGCATGGGCGGAGGCATGTTCCGCGGCGTCTACGCGGAGACGCAGCGGCAGCGCAATGCCGAGGCGCCGCGCGTGCCCGACCTGGGCCGCCGCGTGGCGTCCCTGTTCCGCCCCTACCGTCGACGCATCGCCATCACGGTGATCCTGGTCGTGCTGGGCGCCGCGGTCGCCGTCATCCCGCCGCTGCTCGTGCAGCGCATCTTCGACGACGCGCTCTTCCCCGTCGACGGTTCGCCGGTCGACCTCCGACTCCTCACCGGGCTCGTCGCGGCGATGATCGGACTCTTCCTCCTGTCGGGCGGCCTCGGTGTCGCGCAGACGTGGTTCACCGCCACGGTCGGCAACCGCGTCACCGGCGACCTGCGCGCCCGCCTCTTCGATCACCTGCAGGCGATGGAGCTCGGCTTCTTCACCCGGACGAAGACCGGTGTCATCCAGTCCCGTCTGCAGAACGACGTGGGCGGCGTCTCGGGCGTACTCACCAACACGGTGACGAGCATCCTCGGCAACTCGGTGACGGTGGTCGCCTCCCTCGTGGCGATGATCCTCATCGACTGGCGCCTGACGCTGATCGCCGTCGTCATCATGCCGGTGCTCGTCCTCGTGCAGCGCCGCGTCGGGCAGGTGCGGGCGCGGATCGCCGCCCAGACGCAGGAGTCGCTCTCCGAGCTGTCCGCGATCACGCAGGAGACCCTGAGCGTGTCCGGCATCCTGCTGTCGAAGTCGTTCAACCGGCAGCGCACCGAGTCGACCCGGTACGACGCCGAGAACGCCAACCAGGTGCGCCTGCAGGTGCGGCAGGCGATGAGCGGGCAGCGCTTCTTCGCCGTGGTGCAGGTCATCATGGCCAGCGTTCCGGCGATCATCTACCTCGTGGCCGGCATCCTCGTCGGGAGCGGCGCGGGCACGCTCACCGCGGGCACGATCGTCGCCTTCACGACGGTGCAGGCGCGGTTGCTGATGCCGCTCATGGGCCTGATGCGCGTCGCCCTCGACGTGCAGACCTCGTCCGCCCTGTTCGCGCGCATCTTCGAGTACCTCGACCTGAAGCCCGCGATCGCGGACGCGCCCGACGCGATCCCGGTGTCGGAGGCGCCCGGCCCGGTCGGTCGCATCGAGTTCCGCGACGTGGTGTTCCGGTATCCCGACGCGCCCGAGCAGGCGCGACCCACGCTGGGCGGCGTCTCGTTCGTCGTGGAGCCGGGGCAGCACGTCGCCTTCGTCGGGCCGTCCGGCGCGGGGAAGACGACGATCCTGTACCTGACGCCGCGCATGTACGAGGCGAGTGGCGGAGCGGTGATGTTCTCGGGCGCCGACGTCCGCACCCTCGAGCGCGCGTCGATCATCGACAACATCGGCATCGTCTCGCAGGAGACGTACCTCTTCCACGCCTCGGTCCGCGAGAACCTGCGGTACGCCAAGCCCGAAGCGACGGATGCCGAGATCGAGGCGGCCTGTCGCGCGGCCAACATCCACCACGTGATCGCCGGGTTCGAGGAGGGCTACGACACGATCGTCGGCGAACGCGGCTACCGGCTGTCGGGCGGCGAGAAGCAGCGCATCGCGATCGCCCGCGTGCTGTTGAAAGACCCGCCCGTGCTCCTGCTCGACGAGGCCACGAGCGCCCTGGACACGGTGTCCGAGCGCATCGTCCAGGAGGCACTGGAGACCGCGGCGCACGGCCGCACGACCCTGTCGATCGCCCACCGCCTCTCCACGGTCATCGGCGCCGACCGCATCCACGTCGTCGACGCCGGACGCATCGTCGAGTCGGGCACCCACACCGAGCTCCTCGCCGCGGGCGGACTCTACGCCGGGCTCGCCGCCGAGCAGCTCGCCGCGTCGTTCGTGCTCACCGAAGAAGAGCGCGACAGCGTCGATCTCGCTCGCCCCGCCCTGGTCTCGCGTCGCGGCGACCAGCCACCGGCGTAGGCTCCCCGCCCGGTCGGAGCCGGCCATCCGAGGCCGCGGTCCACGCCCGGCGGGCACTCTCGTGCCGCCGCAGCCCGGACCCGGTCGAGTGTCCAGGACACGCCGTGAGCGCAGCACCCGATGCGGCGTGTCTTGGACACTCGGCCGACGCGACGCGACGCGACCCGATGCGGTGCGGCGTGCCGCGGACACTCGACCGACGCCGCGGGGCGCGCTACGCCGGCAGCGTCTCGAGGAACGCCTCGAGCGCGATCCGGTACACCGGATCGGGGTGCGTCTCGGCGATGCGTTGCAGGGGTGGGAGATCGAGCGTGCGGATCAGGCGCCCCCGCTCGGCGACGGCGCCGTCGGCCCCCGCCGCCCGCAGCACGGCGATGCCCTCGCCGAGCGCCTCGAGGTAGTCGCGCAGCACGTCGACCTCGCTCAGACGCTGGGTGATGGAGCTGCGGTCGCGGCGTTCCCGCCACTCCACGACGACGTCGGGAACGACGTCGAACGCGGTCGCGAGCGTGTACATGCGCTGTGCGACGACCTGGTCCTCGTAATAGCGCCCCTCGGGGAAGCGCAGCCCGTGGGAGTGCCAGAAGTCGGTCCGGCTGAGCTTGGACCAGGCCACGATGTTCCCGGATGCCGCGGGGTGCTCCGTCAGCGTCGTCCCCGTGCGGGCGGGGTCGGTGGCCGCCGACACCCACGGTTGCACGTCGCCCGCGGTGTACCCCGGCCCGTCGGCGTCCGGCCGCAGCCGGACATACGCGCCCACCACGAAGTCGCTCCGGGAAGACTCGAGGGTGGTCCAGAGCCGTTCGAGCGCCCTCTCCCGGAGACGGTCGTCGGCGTCGAGGAACGCCGTGTAGGGCGTGTCGACGAGGTCGAGGCCGCTGTTGCGGGCGGCGCCGAGTCCGCGGGGCTCGTCGTGCTCGACGAGCACGAAGCGCGGATCGGCCGCAGCCGCGTCGGCGAACAGGCGCCGGGTGTCGTCGGTCGAGCCGTCGTCGACGAGGACGGCCCGCCACCGATCGAGGGTCTGCGTCTGCAGCGATCGCAGGGCTTCACCGGCGAACTCGGCCACGTCGCGGCCGGGGACGATCACGGTGATCGCGGGGGAACTCACCCGCGTGATCCTACGGCGGTCACCGCCTCGGCGACGGCGATTGCCACGGCGTCGAGATTCTGCGTCATGCGGTGGGGGAAAGTGAACCGGACGGCGGTGCGGGCGTCGTCGGGTTCGATGCCCAGGGCGAGCAGGACGTGCGAGGCCTCATCGCTGCCCGCCGCGCACGCCGAGCCGCTGGACGAGACGATCCCGCGCCGTTCGAGTTCGAGCAGCACCGTCTCGCCGTTCACACCGGGGAAGACGAAGCTGGCGGTGGCGGGCAGACGGTGCATGGGGTGCCCGGTGAGTCGCGCGCCCGGGACACCCGCGAGCACCCCGCCGATGAACGCGTCGCGCTGACGCACGGCGACGGCGGCTTCGGTCTCGCGTTCGGCCTCGGCCAGCGTCAGCGCGGTCGCGATGGCGACGGCGCCGGCGACGTCCGGGGTCCCCGACCGCCGCCCGCGTTCCTGACCGCCCCCGTGCAGCAGCGGTTCCAGGGGGAGTCGCCCGCGGACGGCGAGGATGCCGGTGCCCTTCGGCGCGCCGATCTTGTGCCCCGCGATGGTGATCGCGTCCGCCCCGATTCCCGCGAGCGGCAGCCACCCGGCCGCCTGGACGGCGTCGAGGTGCAGGGGCACGCCCCGGGCTTTCGCGACGGCGGCGAGGGCCGCGGCATCCTGAACCGTGCCGACCTCGTTGTTGGCGTACCCGACGCTCACGAGCGCGGTGTCGTCGCGGAGCGCGTCGGCGAGGGCGTCGGGGGAGAGCGTCCCGGTCTCGTCGACGGGGGCGTAGGTGACGTCGACGCCGTGCAACCGGGCGAGGTAATCGGCCGAGGCGAGGACGGATTCGTGCTCGATCGCGGTCGTGATCAGGTGCCGGCGCCCCGATCCGAGGACGAGACCCTTGATCGCGGTGTTGTTCGACTCGGTGCCGCCGGAGGTGAACACGATGTCACCGGTGCGCATGCCGAGGATCGCGGCGACGCGCGCGCGGGCGTCATCGAGAGCGGATGCCGCGGCCTCGCCGACCTCGTGGTGACTCGACGGGTTGCCGAACCACCGGGTGAGGTACGGCGCCATCGCCTCGACGACCTCGGGGCGGACCGGGGTCGTCGCGGCGTTGTCGAGGTACAGGCTCACGTCGTGCGGATGAGGATGTCGAGACCGAGGTCGAGCGAGGGAGCGGAGTGGGTGAGCGCCCCGACGGAGATGACGTCGACGCCCGTCTCGGCGATCGCGCGCACGGTGTCGAGCGTGACCCCGCCGGACGCCTCCACGACGACGCTCCCGGCCACCTTCTCGACACCGGCCCGCAGGTCGTCCAGCGAGAAGTTGTCGAGCATGATCGTGTCGACACCCGCGGCCAGGACGGCGTCGATCTGATCGAGGCGGTCGACCTCGACTTCGACGTGCGTGGTGTGCGGGAGTCGCGCGATAGCGCTTTCCAGCGCCTGCGTGAGCGGCAGACCGGATGCCGCGAGCACGGCGAGGTGGTTGTCTTTGGCCATGACGGCATCCGAGAGGGAGAACCGGTGGTTGTGGCCGCCCCCGTCGCGGACCGCCTGCCGCTCGATCGCGCGGAGTCCCGGCGTCGTCTTGCGGGTGTCGACGATGCGCGCGCCGGTGTGGGCGACGGCGGCGACGTAGCGGCTGGTGAGGGTGGCGATGCCCGACATCCGCTGCACGAAGTTCAGCCCGATCCGCTCGGCGGTCAGCACCGCCCGTGCGGGGCCCGTCACCACCGCGAGCACCTCGCCCGGGACGAACTCGGCGCCGTCGGCGACACGGATGTCGACGTCGATCGTCGGGTCGGTCAGCGTGAACGCCGCGCGGAACACGGCGGCCCCGCTGAAGACGCCGATCTCCCGGGCGATGAGTTCGGCGCGGGCGGTCGCGTCCCCGGGGATGAGCGTTTCGCTCGTGAGATCGCCCCACGGGGCGTCCTCCTCGAGTGCGGCGGTGACGACGCGGTCGATCGCGGCGCGGGTCAGCATGCGAGGGCCTCCTGTGCGGGAAGGGACGTCACGGCCGGGCCGGCCTCGTCGGCGCGGAAGTGGGCGCCGATGGATCCGGTGCGGGCGAGGGCGGCGGCGACGACGTGCTGCGCCACGAGGAGCAGTCCGGCGTCCTCCGCGGATCGGGGGCGGGGGTCCGCTGCCCACGCGGCGAGGACACCGGCGGCGCGGCGGAGGCCGTCGTCGTCGCGGACGAGTCCGGCGTGCTCCCACATGAGCTCCTGCAGGGCGGCACGGGTGAAGGGGGGAGCGCTGGCGGCCGCGACGACCGGGAGCGGGACGGCTGCCGGCGCCTCGACCGGCGGCCACGCGCGGTCGGTGGCCGCCGCCTCGCCGGCGCGCGCGCCGAACACGGCGCCCTCGAGCAGCGAATTGGATGCCAGCCGGTTCGCGCCGTGCACGCCGGTGCGGGCGGTCTCACCGACCGCGTACAGCCCCGGCACCGTGGTCCGTCCGTCGAGGTCGGTCACGACGCCGCCCATGAGGTAATGCGCGGCGGGAGTGACCGGAATCGGTTCACGCGACCAGTCGAGGCCGCGGGCACGGACGGCGGCGTCGATGGTGGGGAACCGCCGGGCGAGACGCTCGGCCCCGAGGGCCGTGGCATCCAGGCGCACGGGGCGTCCACCCTGCGCGGCCATCGCGCGGGCGTTCGCGCGGGCGACCACGTCGCGCGGGGCGAGTTCGCCGTCGGGGTGGGCGTCGAAGGCGAAACGGCGTCCGGCGTCGTCGATCAGGGTCGCGCCGTCGCCACGGACCGCTTCGGAGACGAGGAACGCGTCACCGACCGCGAGGGCCGTGGGGTGGAACTGCACGAACTCGAGATCGGCGACGGCGGCTCCCGCGCGCAGGGCCGCGGCGATCCCGTCGCCGGTCGCCGAGACGGGGTTGGTCGTGTGGGAGTAGAGCTGCCCGGCACCGCCCGTCGCCAGGATGACCGCGTCGCCGCGGAGGCGCCGCGTCGTACCGCCCGTCTCGACGTCGATGCCGACGACCCGTCCGCCCTCGATCACGAGCTCCCGCAGCATCGTGTGCTCGAGCACCTCGACGCCGCTCGCCGCCCGCACCGCGGCTCCGAGCGCGGCCTGGATCGCCGCGCCCGTGGCATCCCCTCCGGCGTGCAGCACCCGCGGGCGTGCGTGCGCCGCTTCGAGTCCCCGCGCGAAGTCGCCGTCGGCCGCGCGGTCGAAGGCGACCCCGCGGTGGACGAGTTCGGCGATCCGCTCGGGGCCTTCGGTCACGAGCGTCCGCACGGCGGCGGGGTCGTTCAGGCCCACGCCGGCGGTCAGAGTGTCGGCGATGTGCGAGTCGACGGTGTCGTCGATGGCGGTGACGGCGGCGACGCCGCCCTGCGCCCAGCGCGTGTTGGTGTCGGCCAGGGCGCCCTTGGTGACGACGGTCACCCGGCATCCCTTCTCCGCCGCGTGCAGGGCCGCGGTGAGACCGGCGATGCCGCTGCCGACCACGATGACGTCGGTCATTTCACGGCACCGTTCGGCTTGGCCGCGAGCATGCGCTCCAGGGCGACGGTGGCGGGTTCGGCGACATCAGCGGGCACGGTAATGCGGTTGACGACCTTGCCCGCGACGAGCGACTCCAGCACCCACGCGAGGTAGCCGGGGTGGATGCGGTACATCGTCGAGCACGGGCAGACGACGGGGTCGAGGCAGAAGATCTCGTGCTGCGGGTACTGGGCCGCGAGCCGCTGGACGAGGTTGATCTCGGTGCCGATCGCGAAGGTCGTGGGCTCGTCGGCCGCGGCGATGGCCTTGCGGATGATGTCGGTGGACCCGGCTTCGTCGGCCGCGTCGACCACGTCCATGGGGCACTCGGGGTGCACGATCACGCGGACGCCGGGGTGCTCCGCGCGGGCCTTGTCGATCTGATCGACGGTGAAACGGCGGTGCACTGAGCAGAAGCCGTGCCACAGGATCACCCGGCTGTCCTCGAGCTGCTCCGCGGTCGAGCCGCCGAGCGGCCGGCGCGGGTTCCACATCGGCATCTGCTCGAGCGGCACGCCCATCGCCTTCGCGGTGTTGCGGCCGAGGTGCTGATCGGGGAAGAACAGCACGCGGCGGCCGCGGGCGAAGGCCCACTCCAGCACCGTGCGCGCGTTGGACGAGGTGCACACGATCCCGCCGTGACGCCCGACGAACCCCTTGATGGCCGCGCTGGAGTTCATGTAGGTGACCGGGATCACGGGGACGAGGCCGTCGGCATCCGGGGTCTCGAGGTCGCCGAGCACGTCTTCGAGCTGCTCCCAGCATTCCTCGACCTGGTCGATGTCGGCCATGTCGGCCATCGAGCAGCCGGCCGCGAGATTGGGCAGGATGACGGCCTGCTCGGGTCGCGACAGAAGGTCGGCGGTCTCGGCCATGAAGTGGACACCGCAGAACACGATCGCCTCGGCCTCGGGGCGGTCCTTCGCCGCGTTGGCGAGCTGGAACGAGTCGCCGACGTAGTCGGCGTGCCGGACGACCTCTTCGCGCTGATAGAAGTGCCCGAGCACGACGACCCGGTCGCCGAGCGTCGCCTTCGCCGCACGGATGCGCGCATCGAGCTCGTCGTCAGAGGCCTCGCGGTACTCGCGGGGGAGTTCCCCCTGCCGCGGCGCGCCCGTGGGGATGACATCGCCCATCGACGAACCCGGGCCGTAGCCGGGTCGCGTGTCGAAGTCCCAGGGCCCCACGGCCAGGTCGGTCGTGCAGGTGGCGTCGGTGGACGCGCCTGAGACGATCGCCTGGATGACGTGATCGACGGAGGGGTCGATCTCGGGGCGGGGCTGCAGGGTGAGGGATGTCGTGCTCATGGGCGGTCCGATCAGTGACGGGACGTGAGCGGGCCGCGGTCGGCGAGCTCCACGTCACGGTTGTAGCGGTACAGGCGGGCGGGACGATGGCTCCCCGTGCGGAAGCGTTCGGTCGGGATGAGGGTGTCGGAGGTGTCGACCTGCCGGCGGAAGTTCGCCGGGTCGAGGCGGCGCCCGAGGATGGTCTCGGTGACTTCGCGCAGGTCGGCGAGGGTGAACTCGTCCGGCAGGAGTCCGTGCGCGATACGGCTGTAGCCGACCTTGTTGCGCAGGCGCCAGAGCGTGTACTCCACGATGTGGTTGTGGTCGAAGGCGAGGGCGGGCAGGGCGGCGGCGTCGAACCACTCGACGTTCTCGGGCGCGTCGCCCTCGCGGGCGTGGGCGGCGACCTGGGCGTCGACCTCGTCCGAGCGCAGGAGCGCCCAGTACACGATGGACACGACGCGGGTGGGTGAGCGGTCCACCGCCCCGAAGGCGTAGAGCTGCTCCAGGTAGCTCGGCGTGAGCCCCGTGGTCTCCTCCAGGGTCCGGGATGCCGCGGCATCCAGGCTCTCGGTCGGATCGAGCCAGCCGCCCGGGAGCGCCCACCGGCCGTCGTAGGGGTCGCGCGTGCGCCGGACCAGGGGGAGCGAGAGCACCGGCTCGTCGGCGTCGCGACGGACACTGAAGATGACGGTCGACACCGCGACGCGCACGTCGGCGTCGCGGGACTCGGGCTCGGGGGTTCGTGTCATGGTGACCATATCTCCGGGCCGATCTTAGTGTCATTCTGACCCGAAGGGCAAAACGGCGGTCTCCCAGCGGTCCCGCGTACCCTGGCGCTCGACTCTGGAGGTGCGGATGCCGCTCGTCGACATCGTGTTGATCGTGCTCCTCGCGCTCGCGCTCATCGTGGGCATCGCGCGAGGCTTCCTCGCCACGATCGGCTTCTTCGCCGGCCTCGCCCTGGGCGGGATCGCCGCGTACTGGCTCATCCCGTACGTCGGGCAGTGGGTCGTGGACTCGACCTGGCGCGGTGCGGCGATCGTCGCCGCGGGGGTGCTCCTTCTCCTGCTCGGCGCGGCCCTCGGCACCGCGGTCGGGAACGCGCTGCGCCGCGGGGTGGACCGCATCAAGCTGCGCGTCCCCGAAAGGATCCTCGGCGGCATCGTGAACCTGGCCGCCGCGGGCCTCGCGCTGTCGTTCTTCGCGGGCACGCTCACCACCGCCGGCATTCCGGTCGTCTCCGCCGCCCTGGCCTCGTCCACGGTGGTTCGGACGATCGACCGGATCACCCCCGACCCCGTGCGCGCCGCGCTCGCCGAACTCCGCGGCACGGTGTTCGCCGACGGCATCCCGCGTCTTGGTCAGCTCATCCAGATCGGTCCCGTGCCGAGCGCGCCCGCCATCGCGCTGGACGACCCCGCCCTCACGCAGGCGGCCCAGTCGGTCGCGCGCATCACGGGCACGGCGTACGCGTGCGGCATCACGGCGAGCGGATCCGGCTTCGTGGTCGCGGAGGACCGCGTCGTCACCAACGCGCACGTCGTCGCCGGCGTCGACGCTCCGCTCGTGGAGCTCCCGGGTCGAGAGGCGCAGGAGGGGCGCGTCGTCTACTTCGACCCCATCGACGACCTCGCCGTCATCGCGGTCGACGGCTTGGATGCCACGCCCCTCCCGATCGTTCCCGCGCTCGCCGTCGGGTCGGCCGCGGTCGTGCAGGGCTATCCGTACGGCGGACCGTTCACCTCCGGGAACGCCACGGTCGTCTCGGAGGGCACCGTGCCGGTCCCCGACATCTACGGCGACCAGTCCGCGCCGCGCGAGATCTACGCGCTCGGCGCCGTGGTGCGTCCGGGCAACTCCGGCGGACCGCTCCTGACGCCCGCGGGCGAGGTCGCCGGGGTGGTCTTCGCGCGGTCCGAGACGGACGACGACGTCGGCTACGCCATGACCCCGGCCGAGCTCGACCCCGTGCTGGCGCAGCTCGGGTCGCTGTCCGCGCCCGTGGCATCCGGCAGCTGCACGACCCGCTGACGCGCCGACGGGCTGTGGAGGCGCGCCGCCTCGGATATGCTGACGCCCACAAGTCCACACCGGCCCCATGATCGATGCGGGAGAGCTCCGGCGAACGCAGCCGGGCACCGAAGGAGCAAGCCTCCCCGCCAATCTCTCAGGTACGCGTACCGCGTCGATCGGGCCACTCTGGAAAGAGACCCGGGTGCAACCGGCCGGGTCCGCCGACGGTGAAAGCCCGCGTCCCCCGTGACGCCCGGGCGAAACTCTCAGGCTCATGACAGAGGGGGAGTTCTCAGGCGTCGACCGGCGTCTGACCGTCCTTGCGAACGGCAGAACTCATGACCGACACCCCCGCTCCACCGCGCTCGTCACCGCTGCACGACCGGCACGAGGCC
Source organism: Microbacterium sp. IEGM 1404 (assembly GCF_030056775.1). Classification (NCBI taxonomy): domain Bacteria; kingdom Bacillati; phylum Actinomycetota; class Actinomycetes; order Micrococcales; family Microbacteriaceae; genus Microbacterium; species Microbacterium sp. IEGM 1404. The sequence goes on from NZ_JASHKP010000001.1 coordinate 465,407, forward strand.
CTCGGCGCCTCGTTCACCGACTTCGGCGGGTGGAACATGCCCGTGCGGTACACCTCCGACCTCGCCGAGCACCGTGCCGTGCGCGAGGCCGCCGGGCTCTTCGACATCTCGCACATGGCCGAGTTCTGGGTCCACGACGGCCGCGCCGCCGAGTTCCTCGACTACGCGCTGGCGGGCCGGGTCTCGACGATGAAGATCGGCAAGGCGAAGTATTCGCTCGTGCTCGCGGAGTCCGGCGGAATCGTCGACGACGTGATCGTCTACCGCACCGGCGAGCACTACTACCTCGTCATCGCGAACGCGGGCAACCGCGACGCGGTCGCCGCCGCGTTCGCGCGGGCGTGGGAGACGTGGTCGGCGGCCCAGGCGTTCCTCGACGGGCCGCCCCCGGGCGGCGAGTACGCGGTGGTGTCCGGAGGCGGCGCCCCCCTGGTGGAGGACGTCACCGACCACGTCGCCCTGGTCGCGCTGCAGGGGCCGCGCGCCCGCGGCATCCTCGAATCCGTCGCCGCGGTGACGATCCTGGGGACGCCGCTCGACGAGCTCGGCTACTACGCCTTCACCGAGGGCACCTTCGACGGCGACTCGCTCTTCATCGCGCGCACCGGATACACCGGCGAGGACGGGTACGAACTGCTCGTGCCCGTGGAGCGTGCCGCGGACCTGTGGGACGCCGTCCTGGATGCCGGTACCCCGGCGGGTCTGATCGCCTGCGGCCTCGCGGCCCGCGACACGCTGCGGCTCGAGGCCGGCATGCCCCTCTACGGCCACGAGCTCTCGCGCGACGTCGCTCCGGCGCAGGCCGGCCTCGGCCGCGTCGTCGCCGTGGACAAGCCCGCGTTCGTCGGCAAGGACGGCCTCGCCGCAGGACCCGCCGACGCCCCCGTGCTGGTGGGCCTCGTGTCCGAGGGCAAGCGCGCCGGTCGCGCCGGCTACGCGGTGCTGCACGGCGACGACACCGTCGGCGAGATCACCAGCGGAGCGCTCAGCCCCACCCTCGGCCACCCCGTGGCCATGGCCTACGTCTCCCCGGCCGCGGCCGAACCCGGCACCACCCTGACCATCGACGTCCGAGGGACACGCATCCCCGCGACCGTCACCGCCCTTCCCTTCTACCGGAGGAACGCATGACCGACCTGACCGCACTCCGCTACACCTCCGAGCACGAATGGATCGCCGTCGACGGCGACGTCGCCACCGTCGGGATCACCGATTTCGCGGCCGAGAAGCTCGGTGACGTCGTGTTCGTCGACCTCCCCGCCGCCGATGCGGCCGTCGCCGCGGGCGACGTGTGCGGCGAGATCGAGTCGACCAAGTCGGTCGGCGAGCTCTATGCACCGCTGACCGGCACCGTCGTCGAGGTCAACGACGCGGTCGTCGACGACCCCTCGCTCGTCAACGCCGACCCGTTCGGCGACGGCTGGCTCGTCAAGATCCGTCTCGACGGCGATCTCCCCGGCGATCTGCTCGACCGCGCCGCGTACGAGGACCTCACGGCATGAGTCTGACCACCGCTCCTCGAACGGATGCCGCGGCCCCCGCCGCCTTCACCGATCGCCACATCGGCATCGGCTCCCACGACCGCGCCCGCATGCTCGAGGTCGTCGGGTACGACAGCGTCGAACACCTCGTCGAGACCGCCGTTCCGGCATCCATCCACGTCCGTCCCCGCGAGACCAGCGACCTGCCCCCGGCCGCCACCGAGGCCGAGGCGCTGGCGGAACTGCGCGAACTCGCCTCGGCGAACCGCTCGGCCCGGCCCCTGATCGGTCTCGGCTACTACGACACCTTCACGCCCTCGGTGATCCAGCGGAACGTGCTCGAGAACCCGTCGTGGTACACCGCCTACACGCCGTACCAGCCCGAGATCTCGCAGGGCCGACTGGAAGCGCTCATCAACTTCCAGACCATGGTGACCGACCTGACCGGCCTCGCGACGGCGAACGCGTCGATGCTCGACGAGTCCACCGCGGTCGTCGAGGGCATGCTCGTCGCCCGCCGCGCGTCGAAGGCGAAGACCGACGTCTTCCTCGTCGACGCCGATGCGCTGCCGCAGACCAAGGCGCTCCTCGCGCACCGCGCCGCCGCCGTCGGCATCCGCCTCGTCGAGACGACGTACGACGGCGAGGTCCCCGAGAGCTTCGGCGCGTTCGTGCAGTACCCCGGGGCCACCGGCCGGGTGTGGGACTTCTCCGACGTCGCGTCGGCCGTCCACCGCCACGGCGGTCTCGTCGTCGCCGCGGCCGACCTGCTGGCCCTGACGCTGCTGCGGTCGCCCGGGACCCTTGGCGCCGACGTCGCCGTGGGGACGACCCAGCGCTTCGGTGTGCCGCTCGGCTTCGGCGGACCGCACGCCGGGTACATGGCCGTGCGCACCGGCCTCGAGCGGCAGCTGCCGGGTCGGCTCGTGGGGGTGTCGGTGGATGCCGCGGGCAACCCCGCCTACCGCCTGTCGCTGCAGACGCGCGAGCAGCACATCCGTCGCGAGAAGGCGACGTCCAACATCTGCACCGCGCAGGTGCTCCTGGCCGTGATGGCGGCGATGTACGCCGTGTACCACGGCCCCGACGGCCTCCGCGCGATCGCGACGCGGGTGGCGCGGACCGCCGACGCCCTGGCATCCGCCCTCGCGGCCTACGACCTGCACCTCGCCGCGGACGCGTTCTTCGACACGGTCCGTGTCCATGTTCCCGGTCGGGCGCAGGACGTCGTCGACCGCGCCCGTGAGCGCGGCTACCAGCTGCTGTGGGTCGACGACGCCACGGTGGGCGTCTCGGTCGACGAGACGACGACGGATGCCGACGTCGCCGCGATCGTGGCATCCTTCGGTCTGCCCGTGGAGGAGCTGCCCGCGGGCGAGGCTCTGCGCGGCGTTCCGGAGCGGCTGCACCGTGACGACGAGTTCCTCACCCACCCCGTCTTCCGCGCGCACCGGAGCGAGACGGCGATGATGCGCTACCTCAAGACGCTCGCCGACCGCGACTACGCCCTCGACCGGGGCATGATCCCGCTCGGCTCGTGCACGATGAAGCTGAACGCCGCGACCGAGATGGCGGCGGTGTCCTGGCCCGAGTTCTCGCGCGTGCACCCGTTCGCTCCCGAGGCCGACGTGCACGGATACCTCGCGATGATCGAGCAGCTCGAACGCTGGCTCGCCGAGGTCACCGGGTACGACGCGGTCTCGCTGCAGCCGAACGCCGGCTCGCAGGGGGAGCTCGCGGGGCTCCTCGCCATCCGCGGCTACCACCACGCGAACGGCGACACCGCCCGCACCGTGTGCCTCATCCCGTCGTCGGCGCACGGAACGAACGCGGCCTCCGCGATCCTCGCCGGCATGCGCGTCGTCGTCGTCGCGTGCGACGAAGCCGGCAACGTCGACCTCGACGACCTGCGGTCCAAGATCGCGCAGCACGCCGACGAGCTGTCCGCCCTGATGATCACGTACCCCTCGACCCACGGCGTGTACGAGCACGATGTGCTGGAGATCACGCAGGCCGTGCACGACGCCGGTGGCCAGGTCTACGTCGACGGGGCGAACCTCAACGCGCTCCTTGGGTTCGCCCGATTCGGCGACCTCGGCGGCGACGTGTCGCACCTCAATCTGCACAAGACGTTCGCCATCCCGCACGGCGGGGGCGGGCCGGGCGTCGGCCCGGTGGCCGCGAAGGCCCACCTCGCACCGTTCCTGCCGTCCCACCCGTTCGCCCAGCGCGCGGATCACGCCGGCGGCGTGTTCGACGGCGGACCCGTGTCGGCCGCCCCGTACGGCTCGGCCGGCATCCTGCCGATCTCGTGGGCCTACGTGCGGATGATGGGCGCCGAGGGTCTCCGACAGGCGACCGCGGCCGCCGTGCTGTCGGCGAACTACATCGCCGCCCGCCTGCGCGCGCACTACCCGGTGCTGTACGCCGGCGAGGGAGGGCTCGTGGCGCACGAGTGCATCCTCGACCTGCGCCCCCTCAAGGAGCAGACCGGGATCACCGTCGACGACGTCGCCAAGCGCCTGATCGACTACGGCTTCCACGCCCCGACGATGTCGTTCCCCGTGGCCGGCACCCTGATGGTCGAGCCGACCGAGAGCGAAGACCTCGCCGAACTCGACCGGTTCGTGGATGCCATGATCGCGATCAAGAACGAGGCCCTCGCGGTCGCCGCGGGGGAGTGGCCCGCCGACGACAACCCGCTCGTGAACGCTCCGCACACCGCGGAGGCCGCCGTCGCCAACGAGTGGCCGCACGCGTACCCGCGCGAGACGGCGGTGTACCCGCAGCGTTCGCTCGTCCGCGGCAAGTACTGGCCGCCGGTGCGCCGGATCGACCAGGCCTACGGCGACCGCAACCTGGTCTGCTCGTGCCCGCCCCCGGAGGCGTTCGCGTAGGCCGTCCGGCCGCGAGACTGCATCTGCCTGACATCTCCACTGCAGGCTGCAATGGAGATGTCAGGCTCGTGCAGTCTCGCGGACCTCGGGGATGCCTCGGTCGTTGCGTCCCGGCACATGGTCAGCGGTCGGAGCGGAGGAGGCGCCGGAGGCCCGCCAGCTGAGAGAGATCAGGAGGGGAATCCGGTGCGAGGCCGGCGGACAGCAGGATGTCGCGGAAGGCCGACGGGTCGACAAGGTCCGCCCACGACCAGTGCGCCACCGTTCGCGCGCCATGTCGGCGCAACCGGCGGTCCCGCTCCTCCCGCGCACGCAGTATCGCTCGTGGATCGCCGAACCTGCCGTCGTACTTGAGGTGACCGTCGGCCTCGCCGGCGACTCGGGCCCCCGGCCACCACATGTCCGTACGATCGCCCTCGTCGTCCGAAGATCCGATCCAGTGCTGCAGTTCGGGGGCGGGGAACCCCCACCACTCGGACGCTGCGCGGCTGACCGACTCCAGCGCGGACTCCGCCGCGCCGTCAGCTCGTTGCAGCGCCCAGCGCGCTCGACGGCGCCCTCGAGCGGAAGCGCGTTCTTCGTTGAGTGCCGCCAGCACGGCGGGGGCGACCGCCCCCCGGCGCATCGTGGCATCCGCCATCACGAGACCCGCGGCCGGATGGCGAACGCGAGCGATATCGATACACGTGTCGGCCGGAGAGGTGAGCAGAACGCCACTCACGTCCTCGACCACTCGGTCAGCGTGAGCACTGGTATGGACGCGGACGCCGGTGACGCGGCGTGATGTCGCCGCGTCATCCGCGAGCACATGAACAGCCTCGACCGGCCCCACAACCGGCATTCCCCACATCATCGCCGCCGACTCGAGGCACAGAACGGCATCGGGATGCCGAAGGAGGTGCGCGTGCACGCGGGCGAGGTCGCGTTCCCACCGGGGGAGCCGATGCCAGTCGTTCGCCGCCGCGTACACCCCGCGCAGGACGGGCACGACCTCGCCCCGGCGGATGCTCCGCGTCGAGTGCGTCAGATCCGTCGCGCGCAGCAGCGGTATCGGTGCCGCGCTCAGTATCGATGTCACGATCTCAGGCTGTGGCATCCCCGTCTGGTTTCCGTTGTTGTCCACAGCCGCCGGGCGCGCTCATCTCCGTGTGGAGGAGGGGCCCCGCGCCGGCGCCAGTCGCCGAGACTGCATCTGCCTGACATCTCCACTGCAGGCTGCAATGGGCATGTCACTGACGTGCAGTCTCGCGGCCTCCGGTGCGGCCACCGGGCGGTCGGGACCCGGGCCGGGCGGGGCCCTGGCCGCCCCGCCCGGTCGCCCCGGGGAACCCACAGGGTGCATTGGGTAGGGTGCCCCTGTGCACCTCGGGCAGTACCAGCAGAACACGATGACCTCGCGACGCCGCCTCGTCAGGCTGGCCGTCCTCGGCACGGCCGCGGCGGTCGCGCTGGCGGGCTGCTCGGCCTCCGACCCCGCCCCGCAGGAGGAGCCGCCCGCACGGACGACGCTCACGCTCGGCGTGGTCGGCACTCCGACGAGCTTCAACTCCGAGTCCATCCACGGCGACACCGTCGCCAACCGCGCGATCGCCGCGCTTCTGGACGAACACCTCGGCACCCTCGACGGCGAACTCCAGGTCGTGCCCAACGACGGCCTCGGCCGCATCACCCGTATCGAGGGCGACCCGCTGACCGTCAGCTACGAGCTCTTCCCCGACCGGGTCTGGTCGGACGGCACCCCGATCACGCTCGACGACCTCATGTTCGGCTGGGCCGTCTCCTCGCACTACTTCGACGATGCGACGTACGACGAAACCGGTGCCGTCGTGTCCGGCACGCGGTACTTCGAGACGGCGGACCTGCCCGACCCCAACGCCCGCACGTCGCGTCCCACGCTCGACCGCGCCGCCGACACCCTGACCCTCACCTACGACGAGCCGTTCGCCGACTGGAACCGGCAGTGGCTGCTCGACCGCCCGGTGCACGTCGTCGCCGCGAAGGCGGGCGTGACCGTCAAGGAGCTGATGACGGCGATCCTGACCACGGCCGAGGGGGACCCGTCCGCCCCCGTCGCCCCGAACCCCGTGCTCGCCGCCGCCGCGGCGGCGTGGAACACCGGTTTCGACGCCACCGATGGTGCGCTGGACCCCGCATCGGCCGTGGCATCCGGACCGTGGACGATCGGCGAAGCCACCAGCACGTCGCTATCGCTGGTGCGGCGCGACGATTATCAGGGCGGCCACTACCCGGCGCTCGAGGGCGTGACGATCCGGTTCTTCCCCGATCAGGCGTCGCAGGTGGCGGCGGTCGCGGCCGGCGAGGTCGACGTCGCCAACATCGGCGAGCCCGACGCGACCGATCTCACGACGCTCGCCGACGCCGGCGTGAACGTGACGACGGGACCGACGGCTCAGACCCTCCAACTGCGGTTCACCGACACGACGCCGAACGCGCTCCGTCAGGCGATCAGCCTGTCGCTGGATCGGGATGCCATCGTCGAGGAGGCGCTCGGGAAGGTCCGTCCCGACGCGCGCCCCCTGCAGTCGTTCCTGTCGTCGCCCGCGACCGGGCCCACCTATCGGCAGCTGACGTCCGGTAACGGCGCCCCCGGGACGGGGAGCGACGTCGGTGCCGCACGATCGGCCCTGGACGACCGACCGGCCGTGCTCCGCGTCGCGTACGACGCGACGGATCCGGTGTCCGCGAGCGTGTTCTCGCAGATGGTGAGCATGGCAGCCGAGGCGGGCATCGCGGTGCGCGCGGCGACGGACACCGACATCGCGGATGCCACCCTCGCCTGGGTCGGAGAGGACGAGAGCCTCTACCGCTCGGCGCGCGACCGTCTGGCCGAGGGCGTCACGACCGTCGACGCCGAGAAGACATTCGACCAGATGACGCGGGACACCGACCCCGTCGATGTCCTCGCCGCCGCGAAGGAGATCGATCAGGCCCTCTTCGAGGCCTACGCGGGTGTGCCCCTGCTCGAGCGCACGGGTGCGGTGGCGGTCGGCAAGGGCGTCGGGGGAGTGACGTACACCTCGGAGCCGAACGGCGTCCCGCCGTCCTTCTGGACGTGGACGCCGCCGGCACCCTGACCCGACGAGGACATGCTCACGACGTCGGACTGGGCGACGGCGAGGGCGACGGGGGAGCGAAGACGCCGGGCCACCACGCTGCGGCGAGCGGGTACCCGACGAAAGCGATCACGTCGATGAGCGTGTGGGCCACCACGAGCGGCATGACACGCCCCCAGCGCCGGTAGCACCAGCCGAAGACCAGGCCCATGACGACGTTGCCGAGTGCCGACGGCCAACCCTGATAGAGGTGGTAGCTTCCGCGCAGGAGCGCCGTCGCGACGATGATCGTCGTCCAGGACCATCCGATCCGCCGCAGGCGATCGAAGAGATAGCCGAGGAAGATCACCTCCTCCGTGAGCCCCGCGCGCAACGCCGCGAGGACGAGCAGGGCGATCACCCACCAGGAGGAATCCAGCGGCGCCGGCACGACGGTGATGCTCTGGCCGAGGAGCCGACCCACCGCGTAGACCCCGATGCCGGGGACCCCGATGAGGGCCACGAGGGCGAGGCCGCGGAGCACGTCCGACCCGAACCGGCGGAAGTCGAGACCGATGCGTCGGAGCGCGTTGTCCGCGGGCTCCCACAGCAGGTAGATGGCTAGGGCGACGAGCGCGAGCGAGAAGAAGATGCCGAGAAACTGATAAACCGCATCCCAGAACGGCTCATCGCTGCGGGAGGGGTTCAGTTGCGTCTGCTGCTGTGAGATCGGTGCTCGTGTCGCGGCGCGGACGAAGGCGACGACGGAGTAGATCGCCGACTGACCGACGCTCACCAGAAGGACGAGCGCGATCTCCCACGGGAGTCTTCGACGGCGGAAGGCATCTTGTTCGATTCCGGGATCGAACACGCCCATGGTGCGCGGCATGTTGTCAGATTGCCACATGGAACGGCCTTCGAATTAAAGGTATGTAACGGTTTCCCCAGGAGTTTTGACCAACGCAGAGCGTTTACCTATCGTTTCCGTATCTACGGCCCCCCGCTGTCCCGGCAGTTCCGGGGTGCCGTCAAACCTTGCACAGGAGGCAAAGTGTCTGAAAAGACTCGGCGCACGCGCGCCCTGGCGGCGGGAGCAGGTGTCGCCGTTGCGGCGCTCGTGCTCGCCGGCTGCACCACCACCGCCACGCCCGACGCGGGCGCGAGCAGCGGCGGTACCATCACCATCGCCACGACCAACGCGTTCACCTCGTTCAACGGCGACACCCCCGAGGCGAACCTGGACACCAACGGCATGGTGGGCTACCTCACCGGTGTCAGCGGCGGCCTCGGCCTCGGTGGCTTCCAGCGCCTCGACAAGGACTTCAGCGTCCTCGACAACACCGACTTCGGAACGTACGAGAAGATCTCGGACGACCCGTTGACGGTCAAGTACACGATCAACGAGGGCCTCACCTGGTCCGACGGCGAGCCCATCAACGCCGACGACATGCTCGTCAACTGGGCCATCAACTCGGGCTACTACGACGACGCCAAGCTCGACCCCGCCTCGGGCGAGGTCACCAACGGCGGCACCCAGTACTTCACGCTCGCCGGCAGCACCGCGGGTCTGGACACCACCGCGTTCCCCGAGATCAGCGACGACAACATGTCGATGACCCTCGTCTACTCGAAGCCGTTCGTGGACTTCGAGCTCGTGAACCCGATCGGCAAGCCCGCCCACGTGCTGGCCGAGAAGGCCGGCGTCTCCGAGGCCGACTTCATCACGCTCCTCAAGGACACCCCCAAGGGCAACCCCGAGGCGCCCGTCGCCCCCAACGCGACGCTGAAGGCCGCGGCGGACTTCTGGAACACCGGCTACGACGTCACGGCCATGCCGACCGACCAGAGCCTCCTCGTCGCGAGCGGTCCGTTCATCGTGACCGACTTCACCCCCGAGCAGAGCATCACGCTGGGCAAGAACCCCAACTACAAGGGCAGCATGTCGCCCAAGTACGACCAGCTGATCATCCGCTTCATCGGTGACGCCAACGCGCAGGTCACGGCCCTCCAGAACGGCGAGGTGCAGGCCATCCAGCCGCAGGCCTCCGCCGACACCCTGACGGCGCTCGAGAACGCCAACGCCACGGTCCACTCGGGCAGCCAGCTGTCGTACGACCACGTCGACCTGAGCTTCGGTGGCGTGTTCGCCGACGCGAACGTCCGCGAGGCCTTCCTGAAGACCATCCCGCGTCAGCAGATCCTCGACTCGATCATCAAGCCGGTCAACCCCGACGCCGAGGTGCTCAACTCGCAGATCTTCCTGCCGACGGACGGCGACCAGTACACCACGGCCGTCGCGGCCAGTGGCTACGACAAGTTCACCGAGCCCGACATCGAGGGTGCCAAGGCGCTGCTCGCCGGTGCGACCCCGACGGTCCGCATCCTCTACAACACCAACAACCCCAACCGTGTCGACAGCTTCCGCGCCATCCAGCAGTCGGCGCAGCAGGCGGGCTTCAACATCGTCGACGCCGGCTCGCCCGACTGGAGCTCGCTCCTGGGCAGCGGCAGCTACGACGTGTCCATCTTCGGATGGATCTCGCCCGGCGCCGGTAACGCAGCCCTCCCGCAGATCTTCAAGAGCGGCGGCGGCGGAAACTACAACAACTACAGCAACGCCACCGTCGACACGCTCGTCGACGAGAGCCAGGTCACGACCGACCCGGCGCAGCTCGCTGACATCAAGGTGAAGATCGACGCAGAGACGGCCAAGGACTTCTACGGTCTGCCGCTGTTCCAGCTCCCCGGTCTCTTCGCCGACAACGGCACCGTCCAGGGCATCGACTACTTCGGTGGCCAGACGGGCATCGTGTGGAACGCGCAGGAGTGGACGCTCGCGGGTTGATGACCCGCTGAATCCCTCGTGAGGCGCCGGAGTCGCTCGGCTCCGGCGCCTCACTTCGTCTGCGCGCGGTGCACCCCACCCCGGTGCATGCGCGACTATCCTTTCCTGGGCGCCCACAGGCGTCCGTCACCCGATCGAAAGAAGTCCTCCCGCGATGGTCGGATTCATCCTCAGGCGCATCGCCGTCTCGATCCTGGTCCTCCTGGCAGCGTCGTTCATCATGTACGTGCTGGCCGCCAACTCCGGCGACCCGTTGCAGGACCTGCGCGACAGCTCCGCCGCCAACCGCGATCAGCTCATCGCCGCGCGTGTCGCGGCGCTCGACCTGAACGTCCCCGTTCCCCTGCGTTACTTCCTCTGGCTCGGCGGTGCCGCCGGCTGCCTCATCCCGTTCGCCGGCACGTGCAACCTCGGTCTCACGATCTCCAACGCCGCCGTCCTCGACATCCTCCCGACAGCCATCGGGTCGACCCTCCAGCTCGTCACAGCGTCGTTCGTGCTGGCCATCGTCCTCGGCATCGTGGTGGGCGTCGTCTCCGCCCTCCGCCAGTACAGCGGGTTCGACTTCGGCATCACGCTGCTGAGCTTCTTCCTCTTCTCGCTGCCGTCCTTCCTGGTCGCGGTGCTTCTGAAGGAGTTCATGGCTCTGGGCTTCAACAACTTCCTGGAATCGGCCACGGCCATCCCGATCTGGCTCATCGTGCTCCTGGGCGTGATCGCGGCCGTCGTGTGGCAGGCCATGATCGGTGGAGACACCCGCCGGCGTCTCATCGTCGCGGGCTCTGCGGGCCTCGCGACCGTCGCCCTGCTGGTGTACTTCAACCTCACCGACTGGTTCCGGAACCCGGGCCTCGGCCCGGTGGGCCTCCTTCTGCTGATCGCGGGCATCGTCGTGATCACGACCGCCCTCATCGCCGGTCTGCGAAACCGTCGAGCGCTGCTCGTGGCGGCGCTCAACGGTGCGATCGCCTACATCTGCTACTTCGCCCTGCAGGGTCTGTTCGACATCTCGACCTTCGCGACGATCATCATCCTCGGTGTCGTCGCCGTGGCGGTCGGTCTCGTCTCGGGATACGTCCTCGGCGCCCCCGACCGCGGGATGGTCGCGCGCATCGGCGGGCTGGTCGCCTTCCTGTCGGGTGCGCTCGTCGTGCTCGATCGCTACATGCAGTCGTGGCCGCAGTACGTGAGCAACCCGCGCATCAACGGCCGACCGATCGCCACGGTCGGTGCCGGCACCCCCGGGTTCACCGGTGACATGTGGATCACCGGAATCGACACGTTCACCCATCTGCTGCTGCCGACGATCTCGCTGCTGCTCATCTCCTTCGCCGGCTACACGCGGTACGCCCGCGCCGGAATGCTCGAGGTGATGAACCAGGACTACATCCGCACGGCACGCGCGAAGGGCCTGCCCGAGCGCACGGTCATCCTGCGCCACGGCCTGCGGAACATGCTCATCCCGATCGTGACGCTCGTCGCCACCGATGTCGGCGCGCTCCTGGGTGGCGCCGTCATCACCGAGAGGGTCTTCGCGATTTCGGGAATGGGCGCACTGTTCGTCACCTCGATCCAGCGCGTCGATGTGAACCCCGTGATGGGGTACTTCCTCGTCATCGCCATCACGGCGATCGTGTTCAACTTCCTGGCAGATCTCGCCTACGCCACGCTCGACCCCCGCGTGCGAGTGGTCGCATGATCGCCGCCGTCCGAATCCCGGAGGTCCTCCGATGACCCAGATGCTCCCCGAGCCGGCCAACGTCGACGCTCCGCCGCCGTCCGACGAGCGCCACACCGTCGGCGTCAGCCAGGGACGACTCATCCTGCGTCGGTTCCTGTCGAACAAGGTCGCCGTCGTCTCCGGCATCCTGTTCGTCCTCCTCGCGCTCTTCTCGATCTCGGCGATCGGCCTGGGGCCCATCCCCGGGTGGTGGAAGCACGACTACACCTCGCTCAACCCGCAGAACGACGGGGGAGCGCCGACCCTCACGCTGTGGCCCTTCTCGTTCGGCGAGCACCCGTTCGGTCAGGACCGCATCGGCATCGACTACTTCGCGATGACGATGCGCGGCATCCAGAACTCGATCCTGGTGATGATCATCATCAGCGTCGTGGGCACGGCCGTCGGCACCGTCATCGGCGCCCTCGCGGGCTACTACCGCGGGTGGATCGATTCGGTTCTGATGCGCATCACCGATGTCTTCATCGTCATCCCGATCATCGTGATCGGCGCCGTCGTCGGTCGTGCGACCGGTGGCCTCGGTGTGATTCCGCTGGCGTTCTTCCTCGCGATGGTCTCGTGGACGACGATCGCCCGCCTCGTGCGCGCCGAGTTCCTGTCGCTGCGCGAGCGCGAGTTCGTGGAAGCCGCCCGCGTGGCCGGCGCGAGCGACGCCCGCATCATCTTCAAGCACATCCTGCCCAACGCCATCGGCGTGGTGATCGTGGCGGCGACGCTGCTGGCCGCCTCCGCGATCCTCCTCGAGACCGCGCTGAGCTACCTGCAGCTCGGTGTGCGACCGCCGGACGTGTCGCTCGGTCTGATCATCTCCGACAACCAGTCCGCGTTCCAGACGCGCCCGTGGCTGTTCTGGTGGCCGGCCGTGTTCATCGTCGTGCTCGCCGTACTGGTGAACTTCGTCGGCGACGGCCTGCGCGACGCGTTCGACCCGCGGCAGAAGCGCTTCTCGCTGCGGCGCACCAAGGAGCAGCCCGCGTCGTCGAGCACGGCGCCGGCCAGCACCGAGGCGCGCGTGCACCCGGAGACGCCGTCGTCATGACGCGCGGCATCCTCGCGATGTCAGCCCAGGACGATCGCCAGCACGACGCCGACCGCACCCGCGGCCAGCAGAAGCAGGTTGTCGACCCGCGGGCGGACACCTACGGGCACCGTCTCGGCGATGCCGGCCTCGACACGGCCGGCGTCGCGCAGGGCGTACCAGCGGTCGCGGACGAGCGCGGCGGCGCGGCCGGAGTCGGTCGTGGGCAGTTCGCCCGGACGTGTTCCGGGAGCCGTCGTGCCCTCGCTCCGGCGGTGCGCCCGCGCGGCGCGCAGGGAGCCGGTGGCTCCCGGCGCGGGTGCGGCGGTCACACCGATGCGGCGGCCCGGAGTGTGCAGCTGGAGCGCGTAGCGCGTGTCGACGTGGATCAGCGCGGCCCAGGGCACGTCGTACGCGAGCGCGATGTTGTCGACCCGGACACCGTCGTCGTCGACGGTGATCGAGGGCGACCACAGGATGCCGTAGACCAGCGCCGCGCAGCCGAGGGCGCCGACGATCACGAGCGCGGGCGAGACGGCCGCCGCGTGAACGGCCAGCAGGCCGATCGCGACCACGGCGATCAGCACCCACAGGATGCCGCACAGGATGCGGGTGAACGTCGAACGGAACGTCTGGCGTGGCATCCCCTGATTCTTTCATTCCCCGATCACTCACTCCCGCTACGCGGGACGGAGAGGACAGCCTCATGAGCACGACCGAGAAGACGGGCGTTCCCGCGCTCGAGATGACCGACGTCAGCGTCGACTTCGCGGTGGACGACGTCTGGGTCCCCGCGGCGAAGAACCTCACCTACTCCATCGCCCGCGGCCAGGTCGTCGCCGTCGTCGGCGAGTCCGGCTCGGGCAAGAGCGTGAGCTCCATGGCGGTGCTCGATCTCCTGCCGCGCAACAGTCGTGTGCGCGGAAGCATCAAGGTCAATGGCCGCGAGGTCACGACGCTCAGCACGAACCAGATGCGGCAGTTGCGCGGTCCCGAGGTCGCCGCGATCTTCCAGGAGCCGATGACGGCGCTGAACCCGGTGCTGACGGTCGGGTCGCAGATCATCGAGGCGCTGCGCGCGCACACGACCATGGCGCCCTCCGAGGCGAAGGTCCGCGCGATGGAGCTCCTCGACATGGTGGGGCTCCCCGATCCCGCGAAGGCGTTCGCGTCCTACCCGCACCAGCTGTCGGGCGGCCAGCGTCAGCGCGCGATGATCGCGCAATCCATCAGCCTCGAGCCCGCGCTCCTCATCGCCGACGAGCCGACGACGGCTCTGGACGTGACGGTGCAGGCCGAGATCCTCGACCTCATCCGCGACCTCCGCGACCGCCTCGACTCGGCGGTCCTGCTGATCACGCACGACATGGGTGTCGTGGCCGATCTCGCCGACTGGATCGTCGTGATGAAGTCGGGCGAGGTCGTAGAGCAGGGGCCCGCCGTTCGGGTGCTCGGCGACCCGCAGGACGACTACACCAAGGAGCTGCTGGCGTCCGTGCCCCGGCTGGGGGAGACGCTCGAGGGTGAGGCGACCGTCGACGTCGTGGAGTCGCTGGCCGCGGCCGTCGCGAGCGGCCCCGCGCGCACGGAGACGATCCGTCTGGCCGCCGAGGCGCCGGAGATCGCGCACCCCGTGCTCACGCTCGAGAACGTGTCGATCGAGTACGGCAAGAAGGGCCGGGTCGCCGCCTTCCGCGCTGTCGACGATGTCACGCTCGGCATCGCCGAGGGCGAGATCGTGGGCCTGGTGGGCGAGTCCGGTTCGGGCAAGTCGACCATCGGTCGCGCGGCCATCGGACTCCAGCCGATCGCCGACGGGCGTCTCATCGTCGACGGCGTCGACATCTCCAGCGGCTCGCGCAAGCTCATCAAGTCGCTGCGCCGTCGCGTGGGCATCGTGTTCCAGGACCCGTCGTCGTCGCTGAACCCGCGCCTGCCGATCGGCGAGTCCATCGGCGAGCCGCTGTTCCTCGCCGGCGAGGCGAAGGGGGCCGCCCTCGACGCGCGCGTCGAGAAGCTCCTCGACGAGGTGCGACTGCCGCGCAGCTACCGCAACCGCTACCCGCACGAGCTCTCGGGCGGGCAGAAGCAGCGTGTCGGCATCGCCCGCGCCCTGTCGCTCCAGCCGCGCCTTCTCGTCGCCGACGAGCCGACGAGCGCCCTGGACGTCTCGGTGCAGGCCCGCGTGCTCGAGCTTCTCAGCGAGCTCCAGCAGGAGCACCGGTTCGCGTGCCTGTTCATCAGCCACGACCTCGCGGTGGTGGATGCCATGGCCGACCGCATCGTGGTCCTCAACCGCGGCAAGATCGCGGAGCAGGGGACCCGTGACCAGATCCTGCGCGCTCCGAAGGAGCCCTACACGCAGCGTCTCATCGCGGCCATCCCCGTCCCCGACGTCGAGGTGCAGGCGGCCCGTCGCGAACTGCGCCACGAGCTGCTGAAGAACACCCCGGCGTCCTGACCGCCGGTCGGGAGAGGGGCGGCGATCCCGAGGGGATGCCGCCCCTTTCGCGTCCCCGGACGGTTCCTGAGCGTCGCCTGCCGGTTCCCCGGCGGGCGCCCGGTAGACTGGGATGGCCCGATTCCGGGCGCCACCCCGAATTTTCCTGGAGACCCTCCATGGCGCACGCCCTTCGTCCTGACCTCCGTAACGTCGCGATCGTCGCGCACGTCGACCACGGCAAGACGACGCTCGTCGACGCCATGCTCCGCCAGACCGGCTCGTTCGGCGACCACGCGCACGTCGAAGAGCGCGCGATGGACTCCAACGACCTCGAGCGTGAAAAGGGCATCACGATCCTCGCCAAGAACACGGCGATCACGTACAACGGCATCCACACCGAGGTTCCCGTGACGATCAACGTCATCGACACCCCGGGTCACGCCGACTTCGGCGGCGAGGTCGAGCGCGGTCTGTCCATGGTCGACGGTGTCGTGCTGCTCGTCGACGCGTCGGAGGGTCCGCTGCCCCAGACGCGCTTCGTGCTGCGCAAGGCGCTCGAGGCGAAGCTCCCCGTCATCCTGCTGGTCAACAAGACCGACCGTCCGGACGCGCGCATCGCCGAGGTCGAGGAGGAGGCCCACGACCTGCTGCTGGGCCTCGCGTCCGACCTCGTCGACGACGTGCCCGACCTCGACGTCGACGCGCTGCTCGACGTGCCGGTGGTCTACGCCTCGGGTCGTGCCGGCGCGGCATCCCTGAACCGTCCCGACAACGGCGCACTCCCCGACAACGAGGATCTCGAGCCGCTCTTCGGCGCGATCCTCGAGCACGTGCCCGCTCCTTCGTACGACGACGAGGCGCCGCTGCAGGCCTGGGTGACCAACCTCGACTCGAGCCCGTTCCTCGGCCGCCTCGCCCTGCTGCGCGTCTTCAACGGCACGCTGAAGAAGGGTCAGACGGTCGCCTGGGTGCGCTCGGACGGCACGACGAGCAACGCCCGCATCACCGAGCTGCTCAAGACCCGCGCTCTCGAGCGCTACCCCGCCGACGACGCCGGCCCCGGCGACATCGTCGCGATCGCGGGTTTCCCCGACATCACGATCGGCGAGACGATCGCCGACCCGGAGGACGTCCGGCCGCTGCCGGCCATCACGGTCGACGACCCCGCCATCTCGATGACCATCGGCACGAACACCTCGCCCCTCATGGGCAAGGTCAAGGGCCACAAGCTCACCGCCCGCATGGTCAAGGACCGCCTCGACCGCGAGCTCATCGGTAACGTCTCGCTCAAGGTCGTCGACATCGGACGCCCGGATGCCTGGGAGGTCCAGGGCCGCGGCGAGCTCGCGCTGGCGATCCTCGTCGAGAACATGCGTCGCGAGGGCTTCGAGCTCACGGTCGGAAAGCCCCAGGTCGTCACCAAGCGCGGCGAGGACGGCAAGCTCAAGGAGCCGTACGAGCACCTGACGATCGACGCACCCGAGGAGCACCTCGGCGCGATCACGCAGCTCATGGCCGCGCGCAAGGGCCGCATGGACAACATGACCAACCACGGCACCGGCTGGGTGCGCATGGAGTTCGTCGTCCCCTCCCGCGGCCTGATCGGCTTCCGCAGCGAGTTCCTCACGATCACGCGCGGCACCGGCATCGCCAACGCCATCTCGCACGGCTACGACGACTGGGCGGGCTCGATCACGACCCGCCAGAACGGCTCGATCGTCGCCGACCGCATGGGCGTGGTGACCCCGTTCGCCATGATCGCCCTGCAGGAGCGCATGAGCTTCTTCGTGCAGCCGACCGAAGAGGTCTACGAGGGCATGGTCATCGGCGAGAACTCGCGCGCCGACGACATGGACGTCAACATCACCAAGGAGAAGAAGCTGACGAACATGCGTTCGTCGACGTCGGACTCCTTCGAGTCGATGACGCCCCCGCGTGTTCTCACGCTGGAGGAGTCGCTCGAGTTCGCCCGCGACGACGAGTGCGTCGAGGTCACGCCCGAGAAGGTCCGCATCCGCAAGGTCGTGCTCGACGCGACCGAGCGCGGCCGTGCCGCTTCGCGCGCCAAGCGTCAGGACGCCAACGCCTGAGTCTCCTTGTCAGACGGTCGACCCCTCGCGAAGCACTTTCGCGAGGGGTCGCCCTTTCGCCAGCTCGTCGACGAGCTTGTCGAGAAGGCGGATGCGGTACATCAGCGGGTCTTCGATCTGTTCCACGCGGATGCCGCACACGACGCCCGTCACGTTCGCCGCGAGCGGGTTCAGTCGTGCGGCCTCGAAGAACTCCCGGAACGACGTGGATGCCGCGATGTGGCGCGACAGCTCCGCGTCGTCGAACCCGGTGAGCCACCGGATGACGGCATCCAGTTCATCGCGCGTGCGCCCCTTGCGCTCGACCTTCGCGAGGTAGAGCGGGTAGACGCCCGCGACGGGTGTGTCGAAGATGCGGTGCATGCGCGGAACGCTACCCCTGTCCGTCTCCGGGAGCGACAGGTGCGACGATCCGTCACGCCGGTGCTGCGGCCTCCCGGCGCTTCGGTGTCCAAGACACGCGGATGCTCGCGGGCGCAGTCCGCGTGTCTTGGACACTCGATGCCTTACCGCGGCGCGGGTCAGCGCGACTCGGACACCAGTACCGCGCTCGTCCCGGGGACCAGCGCTTCGAAGACGTGCGGTGCATCTCCCGCGTACGACAGGTAGTCGCCCGGGTGCAGCTCGTACGGCGCATCCAGGGGGCCGACGCGTCCGTTCCCACTCACCAGAACGACATGCTCGACCGTGCCGCGCTGGTGCGGGTCGGACAGGCGGGGCTTCCCGGGTTCGGCGCGCAGCAGGTAGATGTCGCGTCGTGCGTGCGGGGGACTGGCGGACAGCAGCACGGCGAGGTAGTCGGCAGCCGACGCCGGGACCGCGGCGGACGGGGCGTCCCCCGCGCGGATCAGCGTGGGGGAGCGCACGCCCTCGTCGACCAGCACCGCGAAGGGCACCTCGAGAGCCGTGGCCAGAGCCCACAGTGTCTCGACGCTGGGGTTGCCTCCGCCGTTCTCGAGCTGCGACACGGTCGCCTTGGCCACGCCGGCACGGCGCGCCAGCTCGGAGACGCTCAGGTCGCGCCGCTCCCGCTCGCGTCGCAGGGTCGCCGCGATACGGTCACCGAGGTCGCTCATGCGTTCATTATGCTCTCCGTTCGTTCGACTTGACGAACGACGCGTCTCGTTCGAGAATCCGATCATGCGTTCATCAGACCGAACACCGCTCCCCGCCGCCACGCGGCAGGGGCTCGCCGTCGCTCTCGCGACCAGCGCGTACGGCATCTCGTTCGGGGCGCTGTCCGTGGCATCCGGGCTCGATGTCTGGCAGACGTGCGTGCTGAGCCTGCTGATGTTCACCGGCGGCTCGCAGTTCGCCTTCGTCGGAGTCGTCGCCGCCGGGGGACTCGCCGCGGCTCCCGCGGCGATCGCGTCCGCGGGGCTTCTGGGCGTGCGCAACGCCGCCTACGCGATGCGGATGTCGCCCGTCATCGGCCCGGGTCTCGGGCGACGTGCCCTCGCGACGCCGTTCACGATCGACGAGTCGGTGGCCGTGTCTCTCGCGCAACCGACGCTCGCGGCGCGACGCACCGGGTTCTGGGTCACGGGCGTCGCGATCTGGCTCGGGTGGAACGCGACGACGCTCGCCGGCGCGCTCCTCGGAGACGTCCTGGGCGACCCGCGGGCGTGGGGATTGGATGCCGCGGCCGCCGCCGCTTTCCTCGCCCTGCTGTGGCCGCGTCTGCGCGGACGCCAGCCGCTCGCGGTCGCGGTCGGGGCGGCGGTCGTCGCCGCACTGCTGACGCCGTGGGTGATGCCCGGCATCCCCGTCATCGCCGCGGCGGGCGTCGCCGTCGCGCTGGGATGGTTCGACCCGCGCCCCGCGTCGTCGGCCGCGGACGAAGAGAAGGGGATGCCATGACCCTCTGGACCGCCGTCCTCGCGGCATCCGTCCTCTGTCTCGGGCTGAAGGCGATCGGGTATCTGCTCCCGCAGGCGTGGCTCGATGCGCCGCGCCCCGCCCGCATCGCCGATCTGTTGACGGTGGCCCTGCTCTCGGCGCTGGTCGTCGTGCAGGCCCTGGGCGCAGGCTCCGCGATCGTGATCGACGCGCGTTTGCCCGCGGTCGTGGTGGCGGCCGGCCTGCTGTGGCTGCGGGCGCCGTTCCTCGTGGTCGTGGCCGCCGCGGCCGTGACCGCCGCGCTCCTGCGGGCGCTCGGCTGGGCCATATGAACCCGCGCCTAGACTGACCCTGTGGGTTCAGGGATCGTTCGCGTCATCGGGTGGGTCGTCGCCTTCCTCGTCGGCGCCTTCTACGGCACCGCGGCCACCGTCGGTCACGCCTTCCGTGTCGGGGTCGTCCCGCTGGGACTCATCCTCGGAACCATCGGGTGCGCCGGTCTCCTCATCGCTCTCCGCACCCTGACGCAGGACCGCGTCAACGCGATCGCCGGGGGACTCGGGATCATCGGCGCCACCTACCTGTTCTCGCAGGTCGGCCCCGGCGGCTCGGCGATCGTGGCCGCCGCGACCCCCGACACCGAGTGGATCGCGATCGCCTGGACGTTCGTCGGGCCGATCCTCCTCGCCCTGGTGGCCTTCTGGCCGAACGTGTCGACGCTGCGCGTGCAGCCCGCCGACGGATCATAGGACACCGGCGCGGGGCCCGGTCCCCGTCGCCGTCACGCGTAGACTGAGCGGGTGACTTACGTGATCGCCCTCCCGTGTGTCGATGTCAAGGATCGCGCGTGCATCGACGAATGCCCCGTCGACTGCATCTACGAGGGTGAGCGGTCGCTCTACATCCACCCCGACGAATGCGTCGACTGCGGTGCGTGCGAGCCCGTCTGCCCCGTCGAGGCCATCTACTACGAGGACGACCTCCCCGAGGAGTGGTCCGACTACTACAAGGCCAACGTCGAGTTCTTCGACGACATCGGCTCGCCCGGCGGTGCCGCCAAGGTCGGTGTCATCGCCAAGGATCACCCGGTGATCTCGGCGCTCCCTCCGCAGAGTCACTGACCCGTGGGTGTCGCGGACCTCGCCGACTACCCCTGGGACGCGGTCGCGCCGTACGCCGAGCGCGCCCGACGGCACCCCGCCGGGATCGTCGACCTGTCGATCGGTTCGCCCGTCGACCCGACTCCCGCGGTCGTGGCCGAGGCCCTGGCCGCGGCGACCGACGCGCACGCGTACCCCCAGACGATGGGGACGCCCGCGCTGCGCGAGGCGATCGTCGACTGGTATGCCCGCCGCCGCGGCGTCCCCGGCCTGACTCCCGCGCATGTGCTGCCCACGGTCGGCTCGAAAGAGCTGGTCGCCCTCCTGCCGCTGCTGCTCGGCCTCGGTCCCGGCGACGCCGTCGTGCACCCTCGGGCGGCCTACCCGACCTACGAAGTCGGCGCCCGTCTCGTCGGCGCGGAGGCCGTGGCATCCGACGATCCGGCCGAGTGGCCCGCGAACACGCGCCTCGTCTGGATCAACTCGCCGGGGAATCCCGACGGCCGCGTGCTGTCCACGCAAGAGCTGACGGATGCCGTGACCCGGGCGCGCGCGCTGGGTGCGGTGATCGCGTCCGACGAGTGCTACGCCGAACTGGGCTGGGATGCGCCGTGGGACACCGCGGGCGTGCCGAGCGTTCTCGACCCGGCGGTCGTCGGTGACGATCTCACCGGCGTGCTGTCGGTCTACTCGCTGAGCAAGCAGTCGAACCTCGCGGGATATCGCGCCGCGTTCCTCGCCGGCGATCCCGAGATCGTGGCGGGCCTCCTGACCGGTCGAAAGCACCTCGGTCTCATGCCCCCCGCCCCCGTGCAGCGGGCGATGACGGTCGCCCTCGGCGACGACGCGCACGTCGCCGAGCAGCGCGAGCGCTACGCCCGACGGCGCGCCGTCCTGAAGCCCGCGGTCGAGGCCGCCGGGTTCCGCGTCGACCGCAGCGAGGGTGGCCTCTACCTCTGGGCGACGGAGGGTCGCGACGCGTGGGAGAGCGTCGGGCGGCTCGCCGATCTCGGCATCCTGGTCGGTCCGGGACACTTCTACGGCACCCATTTCCCCCAGCACGTCCGCTTCTCGCTCACCGCGACCGACGAGCGGATCGCGGCAGCGGCGGAGCGTCTCACTCCCTGAGCCGCCGAACAGTGGGATCCCTCCATCGGAAGGGGGCATCCTTTGGCGGTGTCATCTGTACGTCGTCGGCCCCGATAGGCTGTAGGGGCACTCCGAGCGGGTCACCCTCCGCCGAGCGCCGTGTCGGGAACCGCGCAGATGGATCCCGGCCGAGGACCACGGTCCTGACCACATGGGCGACCAGAAATCGCAAGGAGGCGCGGTGAGCGACGCGGGTATCGAGCACGACAAGGCCACCCTCACGGTGGGGGGCACCACCGCCGAATTCCCGGTTCTGCGGGGCACCGACGGGGTTCCGAGCATCGACATCGCGTCGCTGACGAAGCAGACCGGTCACACCACGCTCGACTACGGCTTCGTCAACACGGCGTCGACCAAGTCGGACATCACGTTCATCGACGGCGACCAGGGCATCCTGCGTTACCGCGGATACCCGATCGAGCAGCTCGCCCAGCACAGCACCTACCTCGAGGTCGCCTGGCTCCTGATCTACGGCGAACTCCCGTCCGCCTCCGAGCTGGCCGCGTTCGACGAGCGCATCCGTCGTCACACGCTGCTGCACGAAGACCTCAAGCGCTTCTTCTCCTCGCTGCCGCCGACCGCGCACCCCATGTCGGTGCTGTCGGCGGCCACGGCGGCACTCTCGACGTACTACGAGTCCGAGTCCGATCCGCACAACCCCGAGCACGTCGAGCTGAACACCGTCCGCATGCTCGCGAAGCTCCCCGTGATCGCGGCCTACGCGCACAAGAAGAGCATCGGCCAGGCGTTCCTGTACCCCGACAACTCGCTGAGCTTCGTCGACAACTTCCTCAAGCTGAACTTCGGCGTGCTGAGCGAGATCTACGAGGTCAACCCGGTCATGACGAAGGCGCTCGACCTGCTTCTCATGCTCCACGCCGACCACGAGCAGAACGCGTCGACCTCGACGGTGCGTCTTGTGGGCTCGACCGGCGCGAACCAGTTCGCGTCGATCTCGGCCGGCATCCAGGCCCTGTCCGGTCCGCTCCACGGCGGCGCCAACGAGGCCGTCCTGCAGATGCTCGGACGCATCCGCGACTCGGGGGAGAGCGTCGAGCGTTTCGTCGAGCGCGTCAAGAACAAGGAAGACGGCGTGAAGCTCATGGGCTTCGGGCACCGCGTCTACAAGAACTACGACCCCCGCGCGAAGCTCGTGAAGGGTGCCGCCGACGAGGTCCTCGAGGCACTCGGCGTGAGCGACCCGCTGCTGGATCTCGCGAAGGAGCTCGAGCAGATCGCTCTCGAGGACGACTACTTCAAGGAGCGTCGCCTCTACCCGAACGTCGACTTCTACACCGGCGTCATCTACAAGGCGATGGGTTTCCCGACCCGGATGTTCACGGTGCTCTTCGCGATCGGCCGCCTTCCCGGCTGGCTCGCGCAGTGGCGCGAAGCGATCACCGACCCGCAGACCAAGATCGGCCGCCCGCAGCAGCTGTACACGGGCGCCGCACAGCGCGACTACCCCGGCGTCTGATCCGAAGCCGACGCCCCGTCCCTCTCGCGAGGGGCGGGGCGTTTCGCTGTGCGCGCCGACTGCGCTCGCTCAGTGATTCGCGCTGTGTCAGCCCGATCCGGGTCGATGCGGCTGAGCCTGCGCGGATCGCTGACTCACGGCCGCCCGGCCGGAGGGGTGGATGCCGAGACTCGGCGTCGGCGCGCTAGGTTCGGTGCGTGCCGCGTCTGCTCGTCCGTCGCCCCTCGCCCCTGCTCGCGGAGGGTGAGCTCACGCATCTCGACCGGGTTCCGGTCGACGCGGACGTGGCGCTCGCCCAGTGGCGCGGCTACGTCGACATCTTCCGGAGCCGCGGGTGGGACGTGATCGAGATCGAGGCGGCGGACGCGCAGCCCGACGGCGTGTTCGTCGAGGATGCCGTCGTGGTATTCGGCGACCTCGCCGTGCTCTGCCGTGCCGGAGCGGAATCGCGCCGCGGCGAGGCGCCCACGGTGGCTGCGGCGGTCGCGGCATCCGGACTCGAGGTCGCCGAGATCGTGGCGCCAGGGACGCTCGACGGCGGCGACGTGCTCAAGATCCGCCGGACGGTGTACGTCGGAGCCTCCTCGCGGACGAACGCCGAGGGGATCGCCCAGCTCCGAGCGCTGCTCTCTCCCCGCGAGTGGGACGTCGTCGCCGTGCCCGTCACCAAGGTCCTGCATCTGAAGTCGGGCGTGACGGCGCTCCCCGACGGAACGGTGGTCGGTTACGCGCCGCTCGTCGACGACCCCGCGGCTTTCCCGGTCTTCGCGCCCGTCCCCGAAGAGCACGGCACCGCGGTCGTGGTGCTCGACGAGGCCACGGTGCTGATGTCGTCCGACGCCCCCGAGACCGCCGCCGCCCACCGGCGGCGCGGTCTCGAGGTCGTCACGGTAGACGTGAGCGAGTTCGAGAAGCTCGAGGGGTGCGTCACGTGCCTCTCGGTGCGCCTGCGCGACTGACGCCGCGCCGACTCAGGCGTGCAGCGCCGCGTTCAGCGTGACGCCGACGCCCGCGCGCGCGGAGGCTTCCACCGCGCCGGTGAGGGAATTGCGACGGAACAGGATGCCGTCGCGCCCCGACAGCTCGCCGGCCTTCACCGTCTCGTCGCCGACGCGCACCTTCGTCCCCGCGGTCACGTACAGGCCCGCCTCCACGACGCAGTCGTCACCGAGCGAGATGCCGATGCCCGCGTTCGCCCCGAGGAGCGTGCGGGCCCCGATCGAGACGCGGTGGGTGCCGCCGCCGGACAGCGTGCCCATGATCGAGGCGCCACCGCCGATGTCGGTCCCGTCGCCGATGACCACACCCTGCGACACGCGCCCCTCGATCATCGAGGCGCCGAGCGTGCCGGCGTTGAAGTTGACGAACCCTTCGTGCATCACGGTCGTGCCGGGGGAGAGGTACGCGCCGAGGCGCACCCGCGAGGCGTCCGCGATACGGACGCCGACCGGCGTGACGTAGTCGAGAAGACGCGGGAACTTGTCGAGTCCCTGCACCTGGATGCCGTGGCGGAGCAGCGTCGGACGCAGTCGCGTCGCGTCGTCGGGGTGGATGGGCCCGGCGTTGGTCCACGCGACGTTGGGGAGGTGCGCGAAGATGCCGTCGAGTGAGATCTCGTTCGGACGGACGAGGCGGTGCGACAGCGCCTGGAGCCGGAGATAGGCGTCGACGGTCGAGGCGGGAGCGGCATCCGCATCGATCGTCACCGTCACGACCTCGACCCGGACGGCGCGTCGGTCATCGGGCCCGGCGAGCGCCGAGAGGTCGTGGTCGGCGCCGGCATCGGTGGTGCCGAGCGCGGGTGCGGGGAACCAGGCGTCCAGCACCGTCCCGTCGGCGGAGATGGTCGAGAGGCCGGTACCGGTGATCAGTCGTTCGTTCGTCACTCCGACAGGCTAGCGGGGCGCCCTGGGTAGGATCGGACGCATGCCCACGCTCGATCTGACCGCATCTTCCGTCGCGATCACGCGAGCGATCTGCGACATCCCCAGCGTCTCGGACGACGAGACCCCCCTGGCGGATGCCATCGAGGCGGCCGTGTCGGGCTACTCCCACCTGGAGGTGATCCGCGACGGCGACACGATCGTCGCGCGCACGTCCCTCGGGCGCTCGCGGCGCGTGGTCATCGCGGGGCACATCGACACCGTGCCGATCAACGACAACCTGCCCACGCGCGACGTCGAGATCGACGGCGAGGCGTTCCTGTGGGGACGAGGCACCGTCGACATGAAAGCCGGCGTGGCGGTTCAGCTGAAGCTCGCCGTCGAGCTCACCGAACCTCCGGTCGACATCACGTGGATGTGGTACGACCACGAGGAGGTCGATTCCGCGCTGAACGGGCTCGGGCGGCTCGCGCGCAACCACCCCGATCTCTTCGTCGGCGACTTCGCGATCCTGGGGGAGCCGAGCAACGGCGAGGTCGAGGGCGGCTGCAACGGCACCCTGCGGGCCCTCGTTCGAACGACGGGCGTCCGTGCCCACAGCGCCCGCTCCTGGATCGGCGAGAATGCCATCCACAAGGCGGCGCCGGTCCTCGCCCGGCTGGCCGAGTATCGGGCCCGCGAGATCGAGGTCGAGGGGCTCGTCTACCGCGAGGGTCTGAACGCCGTTCGGATCACGGGCGGTGTGGCCGGCAACGTCATCCCCGACGCGTGCGAGGTCGAAGTGAACTATCGTTTCGCGCCCAGTCGTGATGCGGCCGCCGCCGAGCGCGTCGTGCGCGACGTGTTCACGGGCTTCGACGTCGAGATCGTCGATGTCGCCGTGGGGGCGCGTCCGGGACTCGACGCGGCCCTGGCCCGCGAATTCGTGGCCGCGGTCGGCGCCACCCCGCAGCCCAAGTACGGCTGGACCGACGTCGCGCGGTTCTCGGCACTCGGCATCCCGGCCGTCAACTACGGTCCCGGTGACCCGCACCTCGCGCACCACGACCAGGAGCGCGTGCCGCTCGCGCAGATCGAGTCCGTCGAACGCGGGCTCCGGTCCTGGCTGACCGGGTCGTGAGCACGGCGACCGCGGCATCCCCGCGGGCACGGTCCTGGCAGGGCTGGCCCGCGGTGGCGCGTATCGCGGTCGTCTACGTCGTGGCCCGCCTCGTCACGACCGGCTTCTTCCTCGTCGCCGCGGCGCTGTCGGGGCCGGGGTCCCGCTACGGTGTGTCGCCGTCGCTGGGCGAACTGGCGCTCGGCTGGGACGCCCAGTGGTACTGGTACGCGGCCGTCAACGGGTATCCGTCGCAGCTCCCGCTGACCCCGCAGGGGGGAGTGGCCGAGAACGCGTGGGCCTTCCTCCCGGTGTTCCCGTATCTCGCCGCGGGGCTCGGGACGCTCCTCGGCTCGTGGGCCGCGGGCGCCGTCGTCATCTCGCTGCTGTCGGGCTTCGGGGCGAGCGTCGTGCTCCACGGGCTGTTGCGCGACCGCATCGGCGACTCGGCCGCGATGTGGGCGGTGACGTTCTTCGCCTGCGGACCGCTCGCGGCGATGTTCCAGGTCGGGTACGCCGAGTCGCTGTTCCTCCTTCTGCTCTTCCTCGCCCTCCGGTGCGTGCAGCGACGTCGGTGGGGGTGGCTGTACGTCCTCGTGCCCGTGATGGGGTTCACACGCCCCGGCATCCTGGCCTTGGCGCTCTTCCTCGGGTTGTACGGCGTGCACCGGTTCGTGCGGCGGCGCGTGGAGCCGCTGCCGCTGCGCGATGTCGCTCACCTCGTCGGGGTCGCTGCCGTTGCGGTGGTGGTCGGGTTCGCGTGGCAGGTCATCGCGGGACTGGTGACGGGCGACTCCGGTGCATACCTGGCCACCGAACTCGCGTGGCGGCGCAATTGGATCGGCGACAGCACCGGGAGCTTCATCCCCGTCGACGGGTGGATCCAGGCCGCGGGGTTCTGGTTCACGCAGTGGGGGCTCGGCCCCGTCACCGGCTACGTGGCGCTCGTGCTCCTGGTGCTCGGAACCGCTGCGGCGCTGTTGTTCGCCCCCCAGGTGAAGCGTCTCGGCGTCGAGCTGCGTCTCTGGTCGGCGAGCTACCTCATCTATCTGCTGCTCGTGTTCTTCCCGCAGTCGAGCATCTTCCGCCTGCTCCTCCCGATCTCGCCGCTGTGGGGAGCGCTGGCGGTTCCCCCCTCGCGCACCTGGCGGATAGCCGTGCTGGCGGCCGCCCTCCTGGGCCAGTGGTGGTGGATTTACAACACGTACGGGCTCGGGAACACGTACTGGCAGATCCCGTGACCGCGTGTGACGCGACGCGGGGAGGCGCGGCAACTCGGGGTACTCCGGGGACCGACTAAACTAGTCCGTAGACCAACGACGAAAAGGGGGCCGCGATGGCAGCCATGAAGCCGCGTACCGGTGACGGACCGATGGAGGCCGTGAAGGAGGGCCGGCTCATCATCGTGCGCGTCCCGCTCGAAGGCGGCGGACGCCTGGTGGTGTCTGTCAACGACGCTGAGGCGAAGGAACTGTACGACGTGCTCGGAGGAGTCGTCGGCGCAGCCTGACGCATCATGAACGAAGGCCGGTCCCCGCGGGGACCGGCCTTCGTCGTTCTCGCCCGGGTGAGCCCGCGGCGGTGGTCAGGTGAGGGGAGAGACCGTCGTCAGCTGGAGGAGACCCTCGCCGGTGGTCGAGAGCGCACCGAACACGGCGGGTGAGGTCTGCACCTCCTGGATCAGCGAGCGGTAGGCGGTCGTGACGGCATCGCGGCGCACGGGGTCGGCGACCCCGCCCCCGGCGAGGACGCGCGGAACGAGCACCGTGCCCCCCGCACGGACCAGCCGCAGACCATGCTCGACGTACTCGATGACGCCCTCGGCATCCGCGTCGATGAGCACGATGTCGTAGGACGCCTCGTTCATCCGCGGCAGGACGTCGGCGGCGCGACCGGTGATGAACCGGGCCCGAGCCGCGGGAACACGGGCTTCGGCGAACGCGGCGCGCGCGGCGCCCAGGTGTTCGGGCTCGCTGTCGATGGTGGTGAGGGTCGCCCGGGGCGAGCCGTGGAGCAGCCACAGGCCCGACACACCGCCGCCGGTACCGACCTCGACGATGTTGAGGGCACGGGACGCCGCGGCGAGCACGGCGATCTGCGCGCCGACGGCCGGGCTGATCGGTGCCGCACCGAGCTCGAGCGCATGCGCGCGTGCGCGTGCGATGTGCTCCGGTTCGACCGTCGACTCCTGCACGAACCGCTCGTTCGCCTCGTAACCGCTCACGTGGACCTCCCCGCCCAGGCTAGACGGGTGAGTGGTGCGGACGCCCGAGGCGCGGCGGGTAATCTGAACTCATGTTCTTCGGGCTCACCATCGAGAAGCTTCTGCTGATCGGTGTGATCGCCGCGCTCATCATCGGACCCGAGCGGTTGCCCAAGTACGCCGAGTCTCTCGCGCGACTGAGCAAGCGGGCGCGCGAGGCGATGCAGGGTGCGAAGACGCGCATGCGCGACGAGATGGGCCCCGACTTCGACGACGTCGACTGGCGCAAGCTCGACCCGCGGCAGTACGACCCCCGGCGCATCATCCGCGAGGCGCTTCTCGAGGACACCCCGACGGCGACGATGCGCGCGGCCGGGGCTGCGGCGCTGGCGACCCAGGCGGCATCCGACAAGCCAGCCGTCCCGCCGATCTTCGTCCCCGGCAAGACTCCGCCGTTCGACGACGAAGCCACCTGAGTCTCAGCCGAGATTCAGCGGCAGTGGGCGCCCCGACAGCCCCCGCGGCCGCACCGCGAGAGCGGCGGCCGCGGCGTCGATGGCGATCGATGCGGGGTCTTCGGGCCGGCCGACCACGACGGGGCGTCCATCGTCGCCCCCGGTCCGCAGGGCGGGGCTGAGGGGCACGGATGCCAACAGCGGCACGTCGTCGCCCTCGCTCGAGAGCGCACGGGCGACCGCTTCACCGCCGCCCGAACCGAACAGGTCGAGCAGTGTCCCGTCGGGCAGGGCCATCGCGGCCATGTTCTCGATGACGCCGATGGGCTTCTGGCCCGTCTGGCGCGCCACGACACCGGAGCGCACCGCGACGTCGGCGGCAGCTGCCTGGGGAGTCGTCACGACCAGCACGTCCGCGTGCGGGAGGAGCTGCCCGACCGAGATCGCGACGTCGCCGGTGCCGGGGGGCATGTCGATCAGGAGAACGTCGAGATCGCCGAAGTACACGTCCGTCAGGAACTGCTGGACCGTGCGGTGGAGCATCGGACCGCGCCACGCGACCGCGCCGGCGGCTTCCTCGCCCGGACGGCGCAGGAACATCCCGATCGAGATCACCTTCACGCCGTAGGCCACCGGAGGGAGGATCAGGTCGTCGAGCCGGGTCGGCGCCGGAGGCAGCCCGTCGGCGTCGACGAGGCCGAGGAGACCCGGAATGGAGAAGCCGTGGACATCGGCATCCACGAGTCCGACCCGGAGTCCCCGCGCCGCGAGGGCGACGGCGAGATTGGCGGTGAGTGTCGACTTGCCCACGCCGCCCTTGCCGCTGGTCACGGCGATGACCCGCGTGAGCGAGTCGGGTCCGAACGGCATCTCGCGCTTCGCGCGACCGCCCCGGAGACGCTCGGTGAGAGCACGCCGTTCGTCGGGCGACATGACGCCGACGGCCACGTCGACCCGGGACACCCCTTCCACGGATGCCGCGGCGTCGCGGACGTCTCTCTCGATCCGATCCGCGGCGGGGCACCCGACGATCGTCAGGGCGATTCCGACCTCCGCGACGCCGTCGACGACCGTGATGTCGCGCACCATGTCGAGTTCGCCCAGCGGGCGGCGCAGCTCCGGGTCGGTGACCGCGGCGACGGCGGTGCGCACGCGGTCGGCGACCGCCGCACTCACGGGGTGGCCGTCTTCGGTTCGACGCTGTCGTTGTCCTCGAGGCGCTCGAGCGCGGCCTTCAGCTCGGCGCGCAGACTTTCCTTCGTGATCACCTCGTCAGTGAGGTCCCGCACCGCCATCCGCAGAGCGACGATCTCGCGGGCGAGGTACTCGGTGTCGGCGAGGTTGCGCTCGGCACGCTGGCGGTCCTGCTCGATCTGCACGCGGTCGCGGTCGTCCTGCCGGTTCTGCGCGAGCAGGATCAGCGGTGCAGCGTACGACGCTTGCAGCGAGAGCACGAGGGTCAGAGCGGTAAAGCCGATGTCGGCGGAGTCGAAGCGCCAGTCGTCCGGTGCGAGCGAGTTCCAGCCCATCCACAGCACGCAGAAGAGCGTGAGCGAGAGGAGGAAGGTCGGCGTGCCCATCGCGCGGGCGACCCACTCTGTGAACCGCCCGAATCGATCGCGGGAGGGCTGCGGGGTCCGCGGCGCCAGCATCCCGGTGCGCCCGCGTGGGGCGTCGAGGGCGGTCTGTCGTTGTGCACGTGCCATCAGCGCCTCCTCGGGGTCTGCGTGGGGATCTGGGGGATGCTCGCGGTCGCGAGCGGTCTGATCGTGGTCTTGGGTTTCGGATCGTCGCTGTCGTGCGTGCGCCAGTCGTCGGGAAGCAGGTAGTCGAGCACGTCGTCGATGCTCACGCAGCCGACGAGGCGGTGGGCCTGGTCGACCACGGGCAGCGACACGAGGTTGTAGCTCGCGAGAAGACGGGCGACCTCGGCCGCCGAGGCATCCGCGGGCACAGGCTCGAGCGTGTCGTCGATGATCGCGCCGAGCCGCTCGTGCGGCGGGTAGCGCAGCATGCGCTGGAAGTGCACCGTCCCGAGCAGACGGCCCGTGGGCGTCTCGTACGGGGGGAGCGTGATGAACACGGATGCCGCGAGCGCAGGGTGCAGCTCGTGCCGCCGGATGAGCGCGAGCGCCTCGGCCACGGTCGCGTCCGCGGACAGCACGATGGGCTCGGGCGTCATCAGACCACCGGCGGTGTCCGGACCGTACTGCAGGAGGGCGCGGACGTCGTCGGCCTCCTCCGGCTCCATGAGTTCGAGGAGCTGCTCCGAACGCGACTCGGGAAGCTGACCCAGGAGGTCGGCCGCGTCGTCGGGCTCCATGGCATCCAGGATGTCGGCGGCGCGCTCGTCGCCCAGCTGCTCGAGGATGTGGACCTGCTCGTCTTCGGGCATCTCCTCGAGGGCGTCGGCGAGGCGGTCGTCGCTGAGTTCTTCGGCGACCTCGATGAGACGTTCCTCGGGGAGATCGAGGAGCGTGTTCGCGAGGTCGGCGGGCTTGAGGTCGGAGTACGTCGCCACCAGCTGCTCGGCCGACTGCGCCTGCCCGGGGGTCTGCTGCTCGCGGACCTCGCTCCAGGCCGCGAACGTGGTCGCACCCTTGGCGAACGGGGAGGCGCTCGTGCGGGGACGGCGCAGGAACAGCTGCCCGACGTCCCACTCGCCCAGGCGGTTGCGTTCGATCGCGACGTCTTCGATGACGGCGTCGCCGGAGCCGTCGACGAGGTGCACTCGGCGTCCGAGCATCTCGGCCATCACCCGCACCTCACCGCCGCGCTGCTGGAACCGGCGCACGTTGATGAGGCCGGTCGTGATGACCTGCCCGGATTGGATGGAGGTGACGCGTCCGATCGACACGAAGACATGTCGACGGCCGGGGATCTCGACGACGAGGCCCACGACGCGCGGCGCGGCCGACGCGCGGTAGATCACCACGACGTCACGCACCTTCCCGAGGCGGTCGCCCGCGGGATCGAACACCGTGCAGCCCGCCAAGCGGGCGACGAAAACCCTTTGCGTGCTCACCGTCCCAGCGTAGTCCGCGAAGCCTCGGGGGCACCCATCGCGCCCACAGGGCCGCGTGACAAGATGGGGAAATGAGCATGTTCGCGGGACCGATGGGCGCGGGTCGGGACGAGGTCGGCGAAAAAGTCGCGTCGTTCCCGACGTACGAGAAGGCGCAGAAGGCCGTGTCCTCGCTCATCGCGGGCGAGGTTCCCGCGCGCGACATCGCGATCGTGGGAAGCGGACTCCGCTCGATCGAGCGCATCACCGGTCGGCTCGGCTACGCCACGGCGGCCCGCTCGGGCGCGCTCAACGGTCTGATGCTCGGTCTCTTGTTCGCGTTCATCTTCGTGCTGGGTACGCCCACGGTGCAGATCTCCGCGTTCCTCGGTGTGCTGCTGGTCGGTATGGCGCTCGGCATGCTCCTCAGCCTCGGCACGTACGCGATCGTGCGCAGGCGTCGAGACTTCGCCTCCGTCATGCAGGTGACCGCCGACCACTACGACGTCTGCGTGGCGGCGGGGAGCGTCGCGAAGGCGCGGGGTGTGCTCGGGCCCGTGGGCGCCTCCCGAACGGTCGTGGCCCGCCCGGACACGGCGGAAGCGGCTCCGCCGCTGTACGGCGAGCGCGTGCAGAACCCGGGCGCGTCGTCGCCGACGGTTCCCCCGCGTCCGCCGGTTCCGTCGCGTCCGGCCGACGACGAGCCGCCCCGGTACGGCGAGCGGGTCGCCCCGCGGCCCACCCCGCCTGTCGAGACGCCGGAGCCGACGCACCCTGACGCGCCGGCGTCGTCGCCCCGGTCGGACGAGCCGGACGCGTCGCGCGACGAGCGGTGAGCGCGCGCGACGTCCGCATCCCCGTCGCGTTGCCGACGGGTGAGGCGGAGGTCTCCGGTCTCTGGGCGGAGGTCGCCGACGCTCGGGCGACGGTCGCGCTGGCGCACGGTGCCGGTGCGGGAATGGACCATCCGTTCCTCGAGGGCCTCGCGTCGGCGCTCGCCGGCGACGGCTTCTCGGTTCTGCGCTTCGTGTTCCCCTACGTGGAGGCCGGTCGACGGATGCCGGGCCCCGCCGCCCATGCCGTCGCCACCTGGGCGGGTGTGCAGGCGTGGCTCGGCGGGCAGGGGATCGGATCGTTCGTCGCCGCGGGGAAGTCGTACGGCGGACGGATGGCCTCGGTCGCCGCCGCGGAGGGCGCGTTGTCACCCCGCGCGCTCGTCTACCTGGGGTATCCGCTCCACCCGCCGGGGCGTCCCGACAAGCCTCGCGCCGATCACCTCCCCGCGATCACCGTGCCGCAGTTGTTCGTCGAGGGGCAGAACGATCCTTTCATCGCACCCCGCGAGCAGTTCGACGCCGTCGTCGCAACGTGCCTCGACTCGCGCGTGCAGTGGGTCGAGGGGGCCAACCACTCGTTCGAGGTCAAGGGCGCGCGTCGGCCCGCCGAGGAGATCGGCGCCGGGCTGGCCGGGGTCGTGGGGGAGTTCGTGGCGGGGGTGGTGGAGAGCTAGTTCGTCGGCTCCGGCACGCCACAGCGCGAGATCGCGAGCAACTCGACGGCCTTCCGGTCACCGGGGAGCGATTCTTCGACCGTTATGGTCACCTGCGGCGACTCCCGAACGAGGCGGGTCTGAGCGAAACTGAGAGGCAGGCCGAGCGCCGCCTCGGTCCATCCTTCTCCTAGCACCGACGGCATGCCCAGGACGAATGCCTCCACATCGAAGTCTTCGCTGACGAAGACCTTCCACTGCCCGGTGTAGAACTCGCCTGGCTGATTTCCAAGAGCGAGGTCGTCGTCGCACGGATAGGGCTTGAATTCAGCGGTCTTCGATATCTCCTTGGGATCTGGAACCAGGTCGGCGACCTGCTGAAGAACCTCTAGCGTTTCGGCTCTCACCTGGCTGTATGGCGGCAGATCAGGCACGCTGCATCCTGCCAAGACGAGGACGATTGCCCCAAGAGCAGCCAGCATTCGAGTCGGCTTCATTGGGCTCTTCCCTTCTCTTCGAGGATGGAACGTACTGCGTCCATCACGGGACCGTTGGTGTCGACGTCGCTGCTCATCAGCGCCGTGTGGTGCTCCACGCTGTCCTGCACGATGCCGACGAACGCGCCCGGGTTCTGCGTGTACGCGTATTGGGCGAGCAGCCCGACGTCGGGTCCGGGCAGGCCGGAGTCGACGATGTGCACACCCGGGATCGTCTCCGGTGCGACGGTGAACCCGAGGGGCCCCAGCCCGACGCCCGCGTAGTACCGGTTGATGTCGTCGAGCGCTTGGGTGGCGAAGTACTGGGTGCCGGGATGAGGCTCGTACGGCCCGATGGCACCGACGCTCGCGGCGAGGAAACGCGCGTCCACTGTCCCGCCGTGCTTCTCGGCCTCGCTACCCACCCCGCCGCCGTAGGAGTGCTCGTAGCTCATCGTCCACAGGTCGGGGTGGGCGGCATCCACGCCCTGGATGAAGCGCGCGTACTCTTCACCGCGCGCCTCCGCGAATCGATTCCACTCCGGACCGGCCGTGAGGAGGTCGGCGAGTTGCGGCATCGGTCCGGTGAGGACGGTGAAGGCGACCACCGAGCCGCCGCCGGACCCCACCTGCCAGTCTGCGAAATCCGTGACGGGGCGATCGGACATGAACGCGTCCGCTTTCGAGTTCGTCCCGGGAACGACGAAGAGGGCGGCTCTCGCCGTGGACGGGTCGCCCGCCATCTCGATCAAGGAGCCGTGCTCCGGATCCCACGCGTACAACTGCTTCGTCCCGTTCGTGACGGCATCGAAGTAAGCGATCTCGCGGTCGAGGCGTGCGCGTTCCGCCCGGCGATCCAGGACCTCGAGCGCGTTAGGTCGGGAGCGCGGGGCCCGTCGCGACTCGAGAGCCTGTCGTCGCGTGCGCAACTCGCGCAGATACGCGCTCGCGCGACCACGGTTGACCACGACGCGGTCGGCGATCGGCAGTCCGTCGAGGTTGCCGACCAGCGAGGGCGCTGTCGTCGCGAGAGCGTCGGCGGTCCGTCGATCGAGGCGGGACCACCACTCGGCGACCGCGGCGGGATCGGTGCCGCGGATGATGCCCGCCCATTCGGGGTGCTCGGCGAGCACTCGTGCGGGATCGCGTTCCGCGGACAGCCGTTCGAGCAGAGCGAGGCCCGCCGCGTCGGAGAAGGAGCCCACGGGCCCCGACGCCGCGGGACCACTCCATGCCGCGAGCGATGTCCAGGCGACGTCCGGTATCGCCCGCAGGGCGGACGCGCAGCGTCGGCTTGCGTCGTCGTACGCCTCGTCGAGATCCGCGGCTTCGCGAGCGAGGCCGCTCGCCCACTCATCTCGGCGGCGATCGTTCAGCACCGCGGCCGGTCCGTCGACGCTCTCGTCCCAGAGATCCGCCGGGGGACCGGCATCCCGTCGGTCGGCGAGCAGGGTGCGACGGCGCGCGAGGTCGTCGATCTCGTCCGCGAACCGCTCCAGCGCACGACATGCGGCGATGAGACCGTCGCTGATCTCCGCGGCTGCCGGACGCGTCGTGGCGAGCGAGGCGTGCAGGAGGTCGGCTTCCGGGGCGCGGTAGGCCTCGGGGAGGAGGCTCCAGGCGAAGAGCGCCTGCGTGACCAGGAGTTCGTACCGCTCCGACGTCGTGCGCAGACGAGCCGCGTTCTCGCGCAGGCGTTCCGGCTCCGCCGGAGGATCGGGGAGCGCGATCGCGATGCTCACAGACGTCTCCGTCCGAACACGATCGGGTCGAACGGATTCGTCACGGCGGCGGCGCGGGATGCTGCGACCTCGGCCGTCGCGGCCATCTCCTCATCCGCGATGAGGTAGGCGAGCACGACGGTCTGGAGGGCCGAGAGCACGGCTCGGCCGCGCGCGACGATGCGGTGCGCCAGATCGATGCGCCCGGCGGTCAGCTCGACGAGGGCGCCGTGGGCGGGCAGTGCGCGTACGAGTCCGAGGGCCGTGGCATCCGCGGCCCTCCGCAGCCCGCGGGCGGCCTCGTCCAGCTCGTCGAACGAGCGTCGCATGCGCTCGCCGAGACCGATCAGCTGCGGGGGATCCACCGAGTACGACATGCGCGGGATCGTAGGCAAACGCGCACCGGCGTGTTTTCACCCTGTGGAGAACCTCGTCACCGGCCGGCGGCGTACCCCTGCATCCCGCGCGGGTTCGCGGCAGCCCACAGCAGTCCCGAGGCATCCCGCCCGACCGCGCTCACTCGCCCGAGTGCCCAGGGGCCTGCCCGACGGACGGCATGTCCCCGGCGTTCGAGCTCCTCGACGACGGCGTCTCCGATGCGGTCTTCCACCACAGCACCCGAGGGCGTCCACGTGCGCGGCCAGAACGAATCGAGCACCGCGGTCGTGTGCAGCGAGGGGGCGTCGATCGCCTGCTGCGGCTCGTATCCCCCGATGAGCATGCGGAGGAGGACGGGCAGTTGCCACGCGTCCTGCTGGTCGCCGCCGGGCGACCCCATCGCGATGACCTCCTCGCCGCGGGTCAGCATCGTCGGGGTGAGCGTGGTGCGGGGCCGCCGACCCGGGAGGAGGGATGCCGGGTGCCCGGTCATCACCCACGTGGCCTGCAGGCGCGTCCCGAGGCAGAATCCCAGGTCGGGTACCGCCGGGGAGGACTGCAGCCATCCGCCCGAGGGCGTCGCGGACACGACGTTGCCCCAACGGTCGACCACGTCGAGGTGGCAGGTGTCGCCGCGGGTCTGCCCGCTCCGATCCACCGTCGGCTCGCCGGTCCCGGCGCTCGTGACTCCGGCATCCGTCCGGAGCGGCGGCAGGACGGGCGGGCGACCGTCCGGAGAACCGGGGCGAAGGGCGGGGCTGGCGGCGTCGTCGATCAGTGCGGCGCGTTCGGCGAGATACTCGTCGGCGAGCAGGGCGTCGACGTCGGCAGCGACATCGGCATCGCCGAACCACGCGTCGCGGTCGGCGTACGCGAGCTTCTGCACCTCGAGGAGGGTGTGGGCACCGGCCGCCGTCGACGGGTCGAGGAGCTCGTCGTCGAGCGGGTCGAGCATCCGCAGCGTCTGCAGAAGGGCGGGACCCTGGGTCCACACGCCGGCCTTGAAGACCCGCCATCCGCGGAACGTCGCCGAGACCGCCGGCTCGAACGACGCGCTCCACCCCGCGAGATCGGCGTCGTCGAGCACACCGGGATGATCGCCGCCATCCGAGTGCCGGTGGGGGAGGCGCGCGAACGCGGCGGCCCGCGGCAGCACTGTCGTCATCCACTCGCGTCGGGCCGCGTCGATCCGAGCCTCCCGACCGTCGGCAGGAGATCCCGTCGCGACGAGACCTTCCAGCACGCCGGCGTACGCCGGGTTGCGGACGATCGTGTTCGGCGCGGGCGCCGCGCCGGTCGGCATCCACAGGTCGGCCGAGGTCGTCCAGTGGTCGCGGAACAGGTCGGCTACCCGGCCGATCGTCAGGGCGGCGCCGGCGACGAGCGGGTGCCCGTCGCGCGCGTAGCCGATCGCGTAGTCGAGCACGTCGGCGAGGTCCCACGTGCCGTGATCGCGCAGGAGCAGCAGCCACGCGTCGACGGCGCCGGGCACTGCGGCCGCGAGCCCGCCCGCGCCGGGCACGAGGTCGAGGCCGCGCGCACGGAACGCCTCCACGGACGCGCCGGCCGGTGCGGGGCCCTGTCCCATCAGCACGAGCGGTTCGTCGCTGCCGGCGGGCCGCACGATCGCGACGAGGTCGCCGCCGGGACCGTTGAGGTGCGGCTCGACGACGTGCAGCACGAAGGCCGCCGCCACGGCCGCGTCGAACGCGTTGCCGCCCCGCTCCAGGACGGATTGCGCGGTGGCCGTGGCCGTCCAGTGCGTGGATGCCGACATGCCGAAGGATCCGCGCAGCGTCGGCCGCGTCGCGAACGACGCGGGTGGGGTGAACGTCATCGCGCGAGCCGCGCGATCCACTCCTCGACCTCGTCCGCGGTCCGCGGAATCTCCGCGGACAGGTTCACCGGGCCGTCGGCGGTCATGACGATGTCGTCCTCGATGCGCACCCCGATCCCGCGGTACTCCTCGGGAACGGTGAGATCGTCGATCTGGAAGTACAGGCCCGGCTCGATCGTGAAGACCATGCCGGGCTCGAGCAGGCCGTCGTAGTACATCTCGCGACGTGCCTGTGCGCAGTCGTGCACATCGATGCCGAGGTGGTGGCTCGTGCCGTGGACCATGTACCGCCGGTGCTGGCCGCCCTGATCGGCATCCAGCGCTTCTTCCGCCGTCACGGGGAGCAGGCCCCACTCGGCGACGCGGGCGGCGATGATCTCCATCGCCGCTTCGTGCACGCGTCGGAACGGCACGCCCGGACGCGCCGCGGCGAAGGCGGCATCCGCGGCCTCACGGACGGCCTCGTAGACGCGGCGCTGCACCTCGGTGAAGCGCCCCGAGACGGGGAGCGTGCGCGTGATGTCGGCGGTGTACAGGCTGTCGACCTCGACACCGGCGTCGATGAGGATGAGGTCGCCCGGCACGACGGCCCCGTCGTTACGGGTCCAGTGCAGGTAGCAGGCGTGGGGGCCCGACGCGGCGATCGTGTCGTACCCCACGGCGTTGCCGTCGGCGCGCGCACGGCGGTGGAAGACGCCCTCGACGACGCGCTCGCCCCGCGGGTGCTCGACGATGTGGGGCAGCTCGGCGATGATGTCGTCGAATCCGGATGCCGTGACCTCGACGGCCAGCGCCATCTGGGCGAGCTCGTACTCGTCTTTCACCAGACGCAGCTCGGAGACGAAACGCGTGAGCTCGTCATCGGCGCCGACGACGCGGTCGTCATCCGTCGCGACGAAGCCGTCGACGTGGGCGGTCGCCAGTCCCAGATCGGCGGCGACGCCGGCGAGAGCGGGGCGCGGACCGATCCAGAACTCGCCGATCGTGGCGTCGGCGTAGAACTCGGGCGTCGTCCGGTCGGCGCGCTCGCGGAAGTACAGCACGGCGTCGTGCCCGCCGACACGCGGCTCGAACACGAGCACCGAGTCGGGCTCGGCATCCGCAGCCCATCCGGTGAGGTGCGCGAAGGCGGAGTGGGCGCGGAACGGGTAGTCGGTGTCGTTGCTGCGCTGCTTGAGCGATCCCGCGGGCACCACGAGACGCTCGCCCGGGAACGC
The DNA here is from genome assembly GCF_030056775.1 of Microbacterium sp. IEGM 1404. NCBI lineage: Bacteria > Bacillati > Actinomycetota > Actinomycetes > Micrococcales > Microbacteriaceae > Microbacterium > Microbacterium sp. IEGM 1404. The sequence goes on from NZ_JASHKP010000001.1 coordinate 504,302, forward strand.
CGCCGACACCCGATCGCGGCGACGTGCCGCCCACGCGGCCTGCTCGCGCGGTGCCGGGAGGGTGTCGGGGCGCTCCGCCCACCCGGTGGAGATGGTGTCGAGGAATCCGCGCGGGAAGGGTGCCTTGCGGTTCGTCGTGGTCTCGACGGGCTTCTGCGGAGCGGAGGCGATCGTGTCGCGGTCGGCGGGGGAGTCCATCACCCCAGTCTCGCACCGCCGGCGCGCGAGCGCACGGTCAGCCCGACGTACGCTCCAACTGCACGACGATGGGCCGGTGGTCGCTGCCCGAGCCGTCGAGCGTCCGCATCACGACGGAGCCCGTGACCGTCCAGTCGGGGGTGGCCATGACGTGATCGATGGGGGCGCCCAGCAGGGCCGGGAAGTCCGTCGGCCACGTGCCGATCCCGCCGTTGCCGCTCTCCGACGCGGCGTCGCGGCACCGTCCCAGGGTGCCGCCCTCGACGCCCAGGCCCGTCATGTGGTCGAGCGTGGCGTTGAAGTCCCCGGCGAGGATGACGTTGTCGGTCGCGCACTGGTCGGCGAGCCACTGCAGGTCCGAGCGCCACTGCGTCATGTACTCCTGGCGCGGCGCGACCGCGTGGGCGGCCACGATGATCGGGCCGTTGCCGGACACCGGCATCGCGACGGCGCTCGGCACCGTGGAGGTGTTGCTCGATCCGTCCAGCGAGGACTCGATGACGCTGTAGTCGCCGAGCTCGGGCCGGATCAGCACGGTGGTGGAGGTGGCATCCCATCCGGTGATGCCGTACTCGCCGTACTCGGCGTGGTGCGCCCACATCGGCTGCCCCATGTCGCGCATCAGCTCGGCGACCCGGGTGCCGGTCTCGATCGTCGTCTCGGGAAGGGTCACGACGTCGGCTTTCATGCCCACGGCGAACTGCGCGATCGACTCGGCCGAGGTGGCGGAACCCGCGGTGTTCCAGGTCATCACGCGCAGACTCGTGTCGGTCTTCTCCGGCAGACCGTCGGTGCCGGTGCCGCGCTGCAGCACCATCGCGCCGTTCACACCGGCCGCGGCGACGAAGATCACCGTCAGGGTGAGCGCCAATGCCCGCAGCGGCCGGATGAGGGCGAACAGCAGCGCCAGGGCGGCCGCCGCGGCGAACCCGGCGGCGAGCGGAACGCGGAACGAGATGATCTGCGCGAGCGGGAACGTCCGCTCGATGCCGAACAGGGTCGGCCAGGTCAGCGCCGTGGCCGCCGCAGCGCACACGAGCGCGAACACGATTCCGAACAGCCGACGCACGCACTCGACCGTAGGCGAGGCGCCTGGGAGATCCACGGATGCCGCCTCTCCGACGGCTCCACGCCGGCCGCGGTCGCTCGAGCTCGGGCGGTACGCTCGACGGGTGGAGCGAGACCGACGATTCGAAGGACCCAGTGACCTTCACCTCCACTCGACGCACTCCGACGGCACCGAGTCGCCCTCCCTCGTCATGGCAGCGGCCCACCGGCACGGGCTGCGGACCGTGGCCCTCACCGACCACGACACCACCTCGGGGTGGGCCGAGGCGGCCGAGGCCGCGTCGTCGCTCGGGATGACGTTCCTCCCCGGCATGGAACTGTCGGCCCAGCACGAATGGCGCAGCGTCCACCTGCTGGCCTACCTGGTGGATCCCGACGACGAGGACCTGCGCGCCATGACCGACCGGATCCGGTCGTCGCGGCTGGACCGCGCACAGATCATGGCCGAGCGTATCTCGCGCGACTTCGACATCGACTGGGACGACATCGTCGCCCAGACCGAGGACGGCGCCACGGTCGGGCGCCCGCACATCGCCGATGCGCTGATCGCGCGGGGGATCGTCGCCGATCGCACCGAGGCGTTCGCGAGCATCCTGCACCCCCGGAACGAGTACTACGTCTCGCTCTACGCCCCCGATCCCGTCACCGCGGTCGAGCTGGTGGTCGGCGCCGGAGGCGTGCCGATCGTCGCCCATCCCGCCGGCCGCGCGCTCCTTCCGCGTCGGGTCCTCGAGGCGATGCTCGCCGCGGGCCTCGCCGGTTTCGAGCTGCGCCATCGTGAGAACCTTCCGGATGCCACGGCCGCCCTCGCGCGGCTCGCCGACGAGCGCGACCTGATCGTCACCGGTTCCAGCGACTACCACGGACTCGGCAAACCCAATCTGCCGGGCGAGAACACGACCGACGACGACATGGTGGCGCGCCTGATCGCGGCCGGGACCGGCTCGGCACCCGTCTTCCCCTGAACGCGGCGGCGCCGCCCCTCCGAGGAGGAACGGCGCCGTGCGTGCGTGGTCGGGTCAGGCGACCGGAGCGGTCGTGCCGCCCCCGGATCCGCTGCTGCGACGGCGGCGCCGACGGCGCGGAGCCGCGTTGCCGTCGTGGTGCTCGCTGCCGCCTCCGTCGTGCGTCCCCGCACCCTCGGCGCGGGGCGTCGCGGACTCGGTGCCGTGCTCACCGGTGCCGGAACCGCCGCGACGACGGCGGCGGCGGCGCGAGGCGCCTTCGCCGGTGGCATCCGTTCCCTCGGCGGTGTCGGTCTTCTCGACCTTTGGCGCCTGCGCTGCCTTGGGTGCGGTGACGAGCCGGCCCTTGGTGCCCTCGGGGATGTTCAGGTCGGTGTACAGGTGCGGGCTCGACGAGTAGGTCTCGAGCGGCTCGGGCTGGCCGAACTCGAGGGCGCGGTTGATGAGGGCCCACTTGTGCAGGTCGTCCCAGTCGACGAAGGTCACGGCGATGCCGGTCTTGCCGGCGCGACCCGTGCGACCGGCGCGGTGCAGGTAGGTCTTCTCGTCGTCGGGGATCGTGTGGTTGATCACGTGGGTGACGTCGTTCACGTCGATCCCGCGCGCGGCGACGTCGGTGGCGATGAGCACGTCCCGCTTGCCGGCCTTGAAGGCGGCCATGGAGCGTTCACGCGCCTCCTGGCTCATGTCGCCGTGCACGGCCGCGGCGTTGAAGCCGCGGTCGTTGAGCTCGTCGACGAGCTTCTGGGCGGCCCGCTTGGTACGGGTGAAGATCACGGCCTTCTCGCGTCCCTCGGACTGGAGGATGCGGGCGATGACCTCATCCTTGTCGAGCGAGTGCGCGCGGTAGACGAGGTGCTTGATGTTGGCCTGGGTGAGGCCCTCGTCGGGGTCGTTGGCGCGCATGTGGATCGGGTTCGACATGAAACGGCGGGCGAGCGCCACGATCGGCCCCGGCATGGTGGCCGAGAACAACTGCGTGTGGCGGACGGCGGGGACCTTCTGGAAGATCTTCTCGATGTCGGCGAGGAAGCCCAGATCGAGCATCTTGTCGGCCTCGTCGAGCACGACCTCGATCGCGCCCGACAGGTCGAGCAGGCGCTGGTTGTTCAGGTCGATCAGGCGACCGGGCGTACCGACGACGATCTGCGCACCGGCCTTGAGCTGGTCGATCTGCCCCTCGTACGCCTTGCCGCCGTAGATCGCGACCACGCTGGTCGCGCGGTTCTGCGTCAGCATGTCCATGTCCTCGTAGACCTGGACGGCGAGTTCGCGGGTGGGCACCACGATGAGCGCCTTCACGCCGGGCTCGGGGTTCAGCCCGAGACGCTGGACCACGGGGATGCCGAAGCCGAACGTCTTTCCCGTTCCGGTCTTGGCCTGGCCGATGATGTCCTGGCCCGGGAGGCCGAGGGGGATGGTCTGTTCCTGGATCGGGAAGGCATCCACGATGCCCTTGGATGCCAGGGCATCGACGATGTCCTGATCGACGCCGAGCTCGGCGAAAGTCGTCATGAGCGTGCCTGTTCCGGCGGTGAGAGACCGCCTGGGGAGTCGGATCCACGCCCTCCACTCGTCCACAGGCGCGGGGCCCCGATCCATCGCCGGGGCGAGTCCACTCTACCCGCCGCGTGTTTCGGGGGTCCGACGCCTAGGCTGTACAGCGTGTTCGAGTGGTTCCGTCGTCGTCGACCGGTCGGTCGCACGCTCCAGCTGCGGTCGCGCGGAGACCTCGGCGACGCGATGCGCGTCGACTTCGCCGAGCTCGCTCCCGAGATCGACACCTTCCTCGGTCAGGCCGCCTACCTGCAGCTCGGCTTCTTCGAGACGCTGAGCGAGCTGATCGCCTCCACTCCCGAGCTCGCCGAGAAGGAGTCGCTCTCGCGGGCGGCCGGCGCGGCGCTCATCAAGCACCAGGAGATCGTCGCGCTCATCCGCGAACGGGGCGCCGACCCCACGCAGCTCATGCTGCCCTTCCGCGAGTCGCTGGATGCGTTCCGGCGCAACACGCACGGCGTGCGTCCGCAGGAGACGATGCTGTCGGTCCACATCACCGCGGGCATGCTGGACGACTTCTACCTCGCACTGTCCTCGAGCTACGGCGACACCGGCCGCCGCGTGGCACGCATCCTGCAGGCCGACGACGATCGCCAGGCCATCGTCGAGATCCTCGGCGCGACGATCGCCAGCGACGAGGAGTGGCGCTGGTTGCTCGCGCTGTGGGGGAGGCGCCTGGTCGGCGACACCCTGCTCGTCGCCCGCGCGGCTCTGGCCCACCCCCGGTTGGACAGCGCCGAGGAGGCGAAGGTCGAGCCGGTGTTCACCGAACTCATGGGCGCTCACGCCCGGCGAATGGATGCCATGGGCCTCGCCGCCTGAGGACGTCGCCTCGTGGGGCGGCGCCGCGGCCGTCGGACCCCGCGGGGCTCCTCGAGAAGCCGGGGTCAGATGCCGCTGCGCGCCCGGAGCTCGGCGTCCGCCTGTCGGCGTACTCGCGAGACGGCCGGGATGAGGACGAGAGTCGTGACCGCGGGCGCGAGGATCGAGACGACCCACGGGACGGGGGAGTCGGACCCGATGCCCGCCCACGTGAGAATCGTCCACGAAACGCCCGCGGCTGCCGCGCCCGCGAACGGGGACAGGACGACTCCGCGCAACTCCCGGTGAGGCAGCAGGAAGTGCGCGGCGAGACCGACGACCGCGCCGAAGATCAGCGCGAGGAGGATCTGCACGGCCGGTGGCTCAGGCGACGAACCCGACCCGGCGGGCTTCCTCGGTGCCGAGCTCGACGAACGCGAGGTTCGCGGTCGGAACGATGTAGGAGTTGCCCTTCACGTCGGTGAAGGTGACGTGGGTGGCGGACTGGTCGAGCGCCGCGGCGATCGACGACTTCACGGCATCCGAGGACTCACCGGTCTCGAAGTTCAGCTCGCGGCCGGTGTTGGTGATGCCGATGCGGATCTCCACGGTGCTCCCTTTCCGCCCGGGCAACTCGGTCCGCCCGGCGCGATGATCCGACTCTACGACACGAGCGGAGGGGGGTTCCCCGCCGGGGACCCGGCTTCGCGGACGGCGAACGGGGCGGGTCGCGGGGCCGGTGTCGGGGGCCGCGGCTAGCGTGGAACACATGCTGGATCCGGATGCCGCCACCCTCGCCCGAGAGGGCGGTCGGGTGCCTGCGACCGATGCGGACTCCGTCCCGCGAGCGCTCGGCGAACCGCGGGCCGCGCGCCCGCTCGCCGAGGCCGAACTCGACGTCGAGCAGCGTGTCGTCGTCGACTGGGCGCCCGAGGCGAGCGGCGCGATCGTCGGTGCCCCCGGTTCGGGGAAGACCTCGACCCTGCTCGCGCGCGTACGCGCCCTCGTGGCCCGGGGCGTCGACCCCGACCACATCCTCGTGCTGACCCCGACGCGCCCCGCGGCGACGGCGCTCCGCGACCGTCTCGCCCTCGCCGTCGACCGGGCCACGGCCGGCGCACTCGCGCGCTCGGTGGCGTCCTTCGCGTTCCAGATCGTCCGCGGCGCCGAGGTCCGGCGCGGGGCCGAGCCGCCCCAACTGCTGACCGGGGGCGACGAAGACCAGATCATCCGAGAACTCCTCGAGGGCGATGCGCTCGACGAAGCCGAGGGTCGTTCGCGGTGGCCAGAGTGGCTCGGGCCGTCCATACGAGCCACCCGTGGTTTCCGCGGGGATCTCCGGGCATTCCTGGCCGAGTGCACCGACCTCGGGCTCGCACCGGACGACCTGTCCGAGCTGGCCGACCGGCACGCGGTTCCCGTCTGGGCGGCAGTCGGGTCGTTCGCGGCCGAATATCGCGCGGTACGCGCCCAGATGCGCGGCGCCCACCGCGATGCGGCCGATCTGGCCCGCGAGGCCGTCGCCGTCATCGACGAGGCGGCGATCGACCGCGAGCTCCTCGGACGCTTCGCCGCGATCCGCTGCATCCTCGTCGACGACGCGCAGGAGCTCACCTCGGGCGCCATCGATCTGCTGAGGGCGTGCCGGGCGCGGGGGATGGGCGTGGTGGCGTTCGGCGACCCGGACGTGGGGTCCGGCGCGTTCCGCGGGGCGACACCCGAGAACTTCGCGCGCCTCGCTGCCGAGCTCGGGACGCTCGCGGCGCTGGGCGAGCCGCACCGCGGGACCGCCGAGCAGATCGACCTCGTGCGAAGCGTCGCGGCGCGCATCGGCGCTGCGGGCGTGGTCGCCCACCGCCGGCCGCCGGCGGGTGCGGCGCCCGAGGGGTCGGTGCGCACCTTCCTCCTGCGTTCGCCCGCCGAGGAAGCGGACGCGATCGCCCGTCTCCTGCGCGAACGGCACGTCCTCGACGGCGTGCCCTGGAGCTCGTGCGCGGTCGTCGCCCACGATTCACGGCAGGTCGCGGCCCTCGAGGCCGAGCTCGCCGCGCGCGAGGTCCCGGCGCGCTCCAGCGGACCCGGGTCGGCGCTCGGTGCCCAGCGTCCGGTGCGCGACCTCGTCGCCCTGGTGGAACTCGGCATGCGCGACCCCGAGACCTGGTCGCCGGATGCCGTGCTCGACGCGCTCCTCGGCACGTTCGGCGGGCTCGATCCCATCGAGCTCCGACGCCTGCGTGCCGCGCTCCGCCAGGAGGAGCTCGCCGCCGGAGGGTCGCGCTCCGCCGCCGAGCTCCTTACCTCGGGCCTCCGGCATCCGCTGGAGTTCGCCACGATCGACACTCGCGAGGCCCGCCGGGCGACGCGCGTCGGCGAAACGCTCGCGGCGCTGCGGACGCAGTCCGAGCAGCGGGCGACCGCCCACGAGCTCCTCTGGACCGCGTGGGAGCGCAGCGGTCTCTCCCGTCCCTGGCGCGAGGCCTCGCGCGGACATGGGCCGCTCGCCGAGCAGGCCGACCGCGATCTCGACGCGATCGTCGCGCTGTTCCAGGCCGCCAAGCGGTTCACCGAGCGGGAGCCCGACGGCGAGGCCGCCGTCTTCCTCCGATCGGTGCTCGACAGCGACGTCGCCGAAGACCGGATCGAGCAGGCCGCCGTCGTCGACACGGTCCGCGTGCTGACGCCGGCCGCCGCGGCGGGAACCGCCTTCGACACCGTCGTCATCGCCGGCGTCCAAGAGGGCGTGTGGCCGAACACGCGGCTGCGGGGCGGGCTGCTCGAGACCTGGCGCCTCGCCGACGCCGTCCACTACCCCGACCTCCCCGCCGCGGGCATGCTCGATCGGCGGCGGGCCGCGATGCACGACGAGCTGCGACTGTTCGTCCGCGCCCTGTCGCGGGCGCATTCGCGCCTCATCGTCACGGCGGTCGACGACGACGACACCGGGCCGAGCGTGCTCTTCGAGATGCTGCCGGCACCCGAGCCCGCGGCATCCGTGCCCGAGCACCCGCTCTCGCTGCGGGGTCTGGTGGCGCGCCACCGTCGGACGCTCACGTCGCCCCGTTCGCCGGCGCGGGACCGACGCCACGCGGCCGGACAGCTCGCGCTGCTCGCGGCCGCTGACGTGCCCGGCGCCGCACCCGAGCAGTGGTACGGCGTGGCCGCCCCGAGTTCCACTGCGCCGTTGCGCGATCTGGAACGCGAGGACGTGCGGGTGTCGCCGTCCCGACTGCACGCGCTCGAGCAGTGCGAGCTGGACTGGGTCATCGGCGACCTCGGTGGTGATCGCAGCGGCACGACCGCCGGCGTCGGGACGATCATCCACGCTGCGCTCGAGACCGCGGCCGACGGTTCCGAACAGGCGCTGTGGGATGTCGTGGAGCAGCGCTGGGGCGCACTCGTCTTCGACGCCGCCTGGCGCGAACGCGCGGAACGCGTGCGGGCCCGCGAACTCATCCGACGGCTGGCGGTGTATCTGCGCCGCTTCGATGACGCGGGCGGTCGCCTCGTCGGCGCCGAGCGCCACTTCGAGGTCCCCATCCCCGTGGCCGACGCGGGGGAGCACGGGGCGATCCTCAGCGGCGACATCGACCGCGTCGAGATCACGCCGCAGGGCGAGGTCGTCATCGTCGACCTCAAGACGGGCAAGAGCGAGCCCCAAACCGATGTGAAGGTCGCCGGCAACCCGCAGCTCGCGGCGTACCAGCTCGCGTTCTCGTCGGGCGCCATCGAGCAGGTGGCCGGGATGCCAGCCGGGGGAGCGAAGCTGCTCGTGCTGCGTCCGACCGCCGCGACGAAGGACTATGCCGAGCCGCACCAGCCCCCGTTCGACGACGACGCCCGCACGCAGTTCGTCGAGCGGGTGCAACACGCCGTCGGGGTGATGCGCGGGCACCGTTTCGCCGCTCCGTACGAGGTGCACTGCCGCGACGAGTTCTCGTTCGGTCTGTGTCGCATCCACACGGTCTCGGCGGTGAGCGCGTCGTGACCGCGGTGCTGTCCGCCGCGACGATCGCGGCCGCGCTCGGCCAGTTCCCGCCGACTCCGGAGCAGACCGCGGTGATCGAGGCCCCGCTCTCGCCCGCTCTCGTCGTCGCGGGTGCGGGAAGCGGCAAGACCGAGACCATGGCCGGACGAGTCGTGTGGCTCGTGGCCAACGGGCTCGTCCGCCGCGACGAAGTGCTGGGCCTGACGTTCACGCGCAAGGCGGCGGGTGAACTCGCCGAACGGATCCACCGACGCCTGCACCGTCTGTCGGAGTTCGAGGCGCGAGGGCTGCTTCCTCGGCTGACCGCCCTGCACGCCGAGGGCCGACTGGATGTCTTCGCCGATCTCGCGCGGGCCGAGGGCGCGCGGGGTGACGCCGAGCGGCAGCGCGTCCTGGACGCGCTGGCCCAGGAGGGCGGGATCGACGGCGACGCCGGACGCGACGAGGATCAGCTGCTGCACCGCCCCACGGTGTCCACCTACAACAGCTTCGCCGACTCGATCGTGCGGGAGCACGGTCTGCGGATCGGCCGGGATTCCGAGGCGGCCGTGCTGTCGGAATCCGCGGCGTGGCTCCTGATGCGACGCGTCGTGTTCACGTCAGACGACCCGCGGCTGGAGGAGCGCCAGGAGTCCCCGCGCACCCTCATCGACGCGGCGCTCCGCATCGCTCGCGACAGCGTGGACAACCTGGTCGACCTCGAGCGGCTGGCGGCGTTCCCCTCCGACTTCGGCCGCATCGTCGAGCGCCCGTCCACCTCCTCGCGCGTCACCGTCTACAAGGACGTCGCGGACGCGGCATCCCGGGTCTCCGCTCTGGGGCTGCTCGCCGAGCTCGCGGGCGCGTACGACCGGGAGAAGGCGCGGCTGGGAGTCATGGACTTCGCCGACCAGGTCGCCGGTGCCCTGCGGATCGTCCGCGAGCACCCGGCCGTGGTCGACGAGCTCCGGTCCCGATACCGCGTGGTCCTGCTCGACGAGTACCAGGACACGTCGGTCGTGCAGACCGATCTGCTCTCGACCCTGTTCGCCGGGACGGGGGTCATGGCGGTCGGCGATCCCCACCAGGCCATCTACGCGTGGCGCGGAGCGAGTGCGGGCAATCTGGGCGGCTTCCCCGCCGCGTTCGCGCCGGAGGGGGGATGCCAGACCTTCTCGCTGCTGACGAGCTGGCGCAACAGCGCGAGCGTGTTGACGGCGGCCAACGCCGTCCTGGCGCCGCTCGCCAGCCGCTCTCCGGTTGCCGTGGAGGAGCTCCTGCCGCGTCCGGGCGCCCCGGCGGGTGTGGTGGAAGCGTTCTTCGAGCGTGACCTGGACAGGGAGGCCGACCGTGTCGCCGCGTGGTTCGCCGGCGTGCGGGCGGCTCGTGCGGCGCAGGATCGTCCGACGACCGGTGCCGTGCTGTTCCGGAGCAAGAAGCACATGGTGCGGTTCGGCGATGCGCTCGGGAGGCGTGGCATCCCGCACCGGATCCTCGGACTCGGGGGACTCCTCACGACCCCGGAGGTCGTCGATGTCGTCTCGGCGCTGCGCGTCATCAGCGATCCCGAAGCGGGATCGGCGCTCATCCGTCTGCTGTCGGGTCCGCGCTGGTCGATCGGCCTCGCGGACCTCCGCGCCCTCGCGCAGCTCGCGCGCCGCCTCACCACGCACGACGTCGCCCTGCAGCCGCTCGCGCCCGAGGTGGTCGAGCGTCTGCGGTCGACCCCCGGGGCCGACCGGGCGTCCCTCGTGGACGCACTCGACTTCGTCGCCCGTCAGACCGACGGTCACGGGTGGCTCGCCGACCTCACCGACGAGGGGCGCGCGCGTCTCCGCGAGGCGGGCGCCGTCTTCGCTGGCCTGCGCCGCAACATCGGTGCGCCGATCCCCGAACTCATCCGCCTCATCGAGACCGAGCTGCGCCTCGACGTCGAACTGGCGGCGAACGAGTCGCGCGGGCCGGCGCGCATCGCCTCCGCGCAGCTGCGCGCATTCGTCGACGAGATCCGCGGCTTCCTCGCCGCCGACGAGTCCGGATCGGTGACGAGCCTCCTCGCCTGGCTCGACCACGCCGAGCAGGCGGACGAGTTCGCGCCGCGTACCGAGCCGCCCGAGGACGACGTGGTCCAGCTCCTCACGATCCACGGGTCCAAGGGCTTGGAGTGGGATGCCGTCGCCGTCGTGCGCCTCGTCACGGACGAGCTGCCGTCGCTCGCCCGCGACACGAAGGGGTGGCTGGGATTCGGCATCCTGCCGTCGGAGTTCCGCGGGGACTCGGCCTGGTTGCCGGTCCTGGGGTGGCGGGGTGCCGAGACCCAGCAGGAGCTGAAGGCGGCCATCGAAGCCTTCGTCGAGGCGAACCGTGCGCGGCAGCTCGACGAGGACCGCCGCCTCGCGTACGTCGCCTTCACCCGCGCCCGCGACCACCTGCTGCTGTCGGGGTCGAGCTGGTCGGGCACGAAACGCCCGCGCACACCGAGCGTGTTCCTGGACGAGGCCACCGCCGCCCTCGGCCTCGACCTCGGCGTCGGCGACCCGGGAGAGGATCCGTACGACGGCGAACGTCGGCTGCTGCACTGGCCGCTCGACCCGCTCGGTGCGCGCCGGACAGCGGTGACCGCTGCGATCGCCGACGTGACCGCGGCGCGCACGCGTGCTCCGTCGGACCCGGATGCCGACCTGGAGCTTCTGCTGGCCGAACGCGCCGACCGCCTGCGTCCTTCGCACGCTCCCGCCCCCACGCGCATCCCGGCGTCGAAGTTCAAGGACTTCGTCGCGGACTACGGCGGGGCCGTCGAGGAGCTCCGTCGCCCGCTGCCGGAGCGGCCGTATCGGCAGACGCGCCTCGGAACCCTGTTCCACGCGTGGGTCGAGAAGCGGTCCGGCATCGTCGGTTCCGGCTCGGGGCTCGACGATCCCGGCCTCTGGGACGACGAGGACGACGGCGCCTCGGCGGCCGACGCCGAAGAGCTCCACCGGCTGCGCGAGATCTTCGAGAGGTCGGAGTGGGCGGGATTGCAGCCCCTCGAGGTCGAGACCGAGATCGACTTCGTCACGACGCGGCTCGACGGACGTCCGCACGTCGTCATCTGCAAGCTCGATGCCGTCTACCGGCGCGGCGAGCGATTCGAGATCGTCGACTGGAAGACCGGTCGGCCGCCGACGAACGAGGCCGAACGTCGGTCGCGCATGCTCCAGCTCGAGCTGTACCGCGAGGCCTACCACGCCAAGCACGGGGTGCCGTTCGACCTGATCGACGTCACGCTCTTCTACGTCGGGGACGAGATCGTGCTCCGCGGCTGATCAGCTGCCCGCGCGGACGACGCGCGTGGCCGGGGCGGGGCGTCCCCGGCGTTCGAAGGTCCGGTCAGGCTCCGTCGCGGGCGACGCCCCAGCGACGTAGCGCGGCGCGGCTGGCGCGCGCGGCATCCTCTTCGTCGTCGATGTCCTCGTGCCGGTCCGCCGCGTCGGCGATCTCGCCGGTCGATGGGGACCCGGCGTCTGCCGCGGGGTCGACGGGCGCGGCGGCGGCGCTCGGGGAGACGCCGGCGGGCGTCCACCCCTCGAGGTCGATCGGAGCGGTCGGACCAGGCTCGTCCGGGAGGTCGCTCACCCCGAACTCCGTCACGGTGCCCTCGGATTCGCGCGCCTGCGCGTCCGCGAGCGCGGCGGCGGCCGCCTCCCGGTCGCGTTCGGCGGAGAGATACAGCGACAGAGCCTCGGGGTCGTAGGCATCCGTCTGCATCGAGGTGTCCACGACCGAGGCGGCGGTCGGAGGGACCCGCTCGACGAGAGCGAGCGCGTCGTCGATGTCCGACCGGTTCGAGGCGACGATGTGATCGCCCCGCACCCCCTCGGCGAGGGCCTCCAGCAGGGCGACCGCGTCGGCCACCACCTCGGGCTCGCCGGCGTCGTGCCCGTGCACGAGCCATTTCGCGAACTCCAGCTCGGCGTAGAGACGGGCGCGCTCACGCAGGAGCGGGTCGGGTGAACGTTCGCCGGAGGCCGCGTAGCCGTCGTACACGTCGTCGACGGCGGTGGGGGCGGAAGCGAGCCAGCGGAGGTCGACGGCGGGATCGCCGACGCTGAGTCCCGACCAGTCCAGGATGCCGCTCACCCGCGGCGCCCCGTCGGCGTCGTCGACCAGGAGGATCGACGCGCTGGTGGCACCGCCGAGGACCACGGCGGATTCGAACCGCCACAGGTCGGGCTCGTGGAGCGCACGCCGCCACCTCATCATCAACCCGTCGGGCACCCTGCCCGTCGCGTCGGCACGGTCGAGGAGCCGCGCGACGTCATCGCGCACCTGCTCGGGCGCCCGGACCGGCAGCCCGTCGGTACGGACGATCGAGACGGGCAGAGCGTGGACGGCCGCGAGCGCGCCGCCGATGGCGGGCGCGTACCCCGGGCCCTTCGGAAGCTCGCCCGGATCGATGCGGTAGCCGTCGACGACGTCCACGACCAGCACGCGGTTCTCGCCGGAGCCGTTCTCGCCGATCACCTCGGGGGCGGCGAAGGGCAGCAGCGCACGGACACCGGAGGTCAGCGCGTGCAGGGCGCGGGACTCGGCGGCGAGGTCGGCCGCCGTCTCCTCGCCCGACGGCATCCGCACGACGACCGTGCGCCCGTCGGCGAGCGAGAGGAGCGCGGAGTCGAAGCGACCGGCCGCGTTCTCGGTGAGCGGAGCTGCGCTCGTCACACCGATACCGGGCAGGGCCGCCGTCGCGGACGCGGCTAGAGTGAGGGGCGAGCGTGCCATGCCCCCAGGGTAGGTCGGTCGCTCGCCCGATCCCCCCTCGCCACGCCCTTGAGAGAGGTGTTCGATGCCGCCGTCCGTTCCCGCGGTTCCTGGTTCTTGGCCCGGAGGGGCCCTCGACCGTGCCGGTGCGGAGCGCGACGTCGACGACCTGCTCGTCGCCCTCCGTGCGGCGCCCGACACGCGGGTCCTCCTCGTTCGGGGCGATGCGGCGCCCGTCGCCGACGAGCGGCTCGTCCTCGTCGGGGTTCCGGCCGTCGTCGCCGCCCGGGAGTGGGCGTTCCTGGGACGGGCGTCCGATGGTGCGGCGCTGCTGTTGGCGGTCGTGGAGGAGGAGTCGGATGCCGAGGCGCCGGCGGCGGCCCGGTGGTCGCCGCTCCGCGCGGTCGGCGGTGACCTGCCGGCCGACGAGGCGGAGATCCTCGGCACGGCTGTCGCACTGGCCGGCTGGCTGCGCGACGCGGCCTTCTGCCCTGCGTGCGGAACGCGAACGGTGCTGCGCCAGGCGGGGTGGTCGCGGCACTGCCCGAATTGCGGTCGCGAGCACTTCCCGCGCACCGACCCCGCCGTCATCGTGCTCGTGGCCTCCGCCGACGACCCCGATCGGGTGCTGTTGGGGGCGAACGCGGCGTGGGGTGGCAGCAGGTACTCGTGTTTCGCCGGATTCGCCGAGGCGGGGGAGTCGCTGGAGGCCACGGTGAGCCGGGAGGTCGAGGAGGAGTCGGGCGTCCGTCTCGAAGCGATCCGGTACCGCGGGTCGCAGGTGTGGCCGTATCCGCGCTCCCTCATGCTCGGCTTCCGCGCACGGGCGATCCGTGACGACGAAGCGCGCGCCGACGGTGAGGAGATCGTCGAGGTGCGGTGGTTCGATCGGGCGGAGATCGGTGCGGCACTGCGCGGCGAGACGGCGGTGCAGCTGCCCGGAACGGCGTCCATCGCCCACCGGCTCATCGACGAGTGGTACCGGGGCATCGAATGAGCGTCGATCCGCTGAGCGGGCTCGACGACCACCAACTCGAGGCGGCCCGCGCCTTGCGGGGGCCGGTCTGCGTCCTCGCCGGCGCCGGCACCGGCAAGACCCGGGTGATCACGCGACGCATCGCGCACGGCGTCGACACCGGTGCGTATTCGCCGCAGCGGGTGATGGCGGTGACGTTCACCGCGAAGGCGGCGGGCGAGATGCGCGGTCGACTCCGGGCGCTCGGGGTGACGGGCGTCTCGGCGCGCACGTTCCACGCGGCCGCCCTGGCGCAGGTGAACTTCTTCTGGCCGACGCTCGCGGGGGATCAGGCTCCGAGCATCATCGACAACAAGGTCCGGATGCTCGCCCACGCCGCCGACGGCGTCGGGCTCTCGCCCGACACCGCGACCCTGCGCGACGTCGCCGGTGAGATCGAGTGGCGGAAGGTCACGATGCGGTCGATCGAGCAGTACGCCGCGGAGCGTCCCGGCGGCGTCGGTCGCCTCGGCGTCGATCAGGTCGTGGCGTTGCAGAGCGCCTACGAGAAGCTCAAGGACGAGCGTCGGCAGATGGACTTCGAAGACGTGCTGCTGACCTGCGCGGGCATGATCGAGGCGGAGCCCCGGGTGGCGGCGGCCGTGCGGGAGCAGTACCGGCACTTCACGGTGGACGAGTACCAGGACGTGTCGCCGCTGCAGAACCGCCTGCTCGAACTCTGGCTCGGCGACCGGCGCGACCTCTGCGTGGTCGGCGACGCCAGCCAGACGATCTACTCGTTCACCGGTGCCGACGCGCGGTACCTGCTGGAATTCGACCGCACCCACGAGGACGCGCGCGTCGTGCGGCTCGAGCGCAACTACCGATCCACGGCCGCCGTGCTCGCCGTTGCGAACGACCTCATGCGCGGCCGCCCGGGCGCCCTGGAACTCGTCGCCGCGGAACCGCAGGACGCGCCGGTGCCCACGGTGCGCGCGTTCGACGACGAGGAGGCCGAGGCGGAGGGGGTCGCCGCGGCGATCGCCGCCGCCGTCCGCGGCGGCACCGATCCGCGCGACATCGCCGTGCTCTACCGTTCGCACGCGCAGTCGGCGGTCCTGCTGAGCGCCCTGGCGAAGCAGTCGCTGGCGGCCACCGTGCTCGGCGGCCGGAAGTTCTTCGACCTCCCCGAGGTGCGCCAGGCGCTCATGGCTCTGCGAGCGGCATCGGTCGCGCCTCTGGACACCGGTTTCCTCGCCACCGTCCGCGACGTACTGCGCAGCGTCGGGCTCACCGACGAGCCCCCCGCGGCGGGCGGAGCGCTCCGCGACGCGTGGGAGGCGCGCGCGGCGCTGCTGCGGTTGGCCGAGGAGGCGCCCGAGGGGACGGACCTGCGCTCGTTCACCGACGACCTGCAGGCTCGCGCGAAGGATCAGCACGAGCCGGCGACCCGGACGGTGACGCTCGCGACGCTCCACGCGGCCAAGGGCCTCGAATGGGATCACGTCCACCTCGTCGGGGTCAGCGAGGGTCTGCTGCCGATCTCCTACGCGCAGACCTTCGAGGCCGTCGACGAAGAACGCCGTCTGGCTTACGTCGGCGTCACGCGGGCCGCGCGAACGCTGTCGGTGAGCTGGTCGCGCGGGCGAGGACGATCGGAGCGGACACCGTCGCGGTTCCTTCGAGAGATCGGCAGCGGCAGTCTGCGCTCGGCCGATGCGTTCGCCAGGCCCGCTGGAGCGAGTCGACCCGCAGGTGCAGCGAGCGCGTCACGGGGTCGATCCGACCGCTGAGCAGATGGCGTGCGGCGCGGGCCGCCTCGGCCGCGAGGGCCACGTCGATCGCGGGTCTCGGGCGCGCGAGGAGCTGCGCGGCGACGAGGGGCCAGGAGGGGTCGTCCTGTCGACGGGTGGCATCCAGACAACTCAGGCATGCCGTCGCGCCGGGGGCGATCACGGGGCCGACGGTCGCGGCGGAGCCGTCGAGCACGAGCGGCAGGTGCACGACGTCGTGGCGCATCAGGTCGACCGCCCGCCGCGGGTCGACACGGTGCGCCGCGAGGAGCAGCACCCGGGAGCCCGGCGGCGCGGGGTGGGTCGCGGGCCCTGCCCAGTCCACACGGGGCGTTCGAGCGGGCAGGGCGGCCAGCACGGCGCGCACCGCCGCGGCGGGGAGGTCGTCGGCCACCTGGAGCGCGATCGGCGGCGTCCGCCGTCGTCGCACGAGCGCCGGCGAGAGCTGCGACACCAGGTCGTCGGCGTCGCGATCCCGGCCGCCGTGCACACGGATCAGCGCCCGGAGCGCCGCGCGCGACGTGCCGGACTCGAGCGCGGTGAGGGCGGGATCGGTCCAACGGTGGCGGTGCGCCAGGTGGGCCCGCGCGGGAGAACCGAACTGCACGGTGCCGTCGTGGCGCCAGAGCGGGGGAGCGGAGGGGTCGAGTCGGATCATGCCCCGATGATGGCGCGGGTGCGGCGCACCGGCGGCGTTGTCCCCAGGGCCCCGGCGTCGCGGGGGCCCTGGGGAGGAGGCCTCAGACCGGGCGCTGGTCGCCGGGCGTCGGCTCCTCGCCGTCGTCGTCGGCGGCCGGGTCGCCCTCCTCGACGGTGCCGGACGAGGCCGCCGTCTCTTCGGCGATGAGCTGCGCGAGCGCGTCGTCCATGGCATCCGAGGGGGCCGTCTCGCCGCGCGACGCGGCCGTCAGACGTGCCACGAGACCCGCGGGGTCGTCGATGTCCTCCGCCGTCGGCATGAGGTCGGGGTAGTCCCACAGCGCGTCGCGCCCGGCGACCCCGACGGCGTCGGTCACCGCGCGCCACATCGCCGCGGCCTCGCGCATGCGACGGGGGCGCAGCTCGAGCCCGACGAGCGAACCCAGGGCCTGCTCGGCGGGACCGCCGACCGCGCGGCGACGGCGCACGGCCTCGGCGATGCGGGCGGCAGAGGGGAGACGCGACGTGGCGTCGTCGGTGACGACGTCGACCCAGCCTTCGATCGTGGCCAGGAGGTTCTCGAGACGCGTGAGCGCGGCGGTCTGCTCCTCCGACCGCTGCGGCAGGAGGGCGCCGCTCTCGAGTGCGCTGCGCAGTTCGTCGGGCTGCGACGGGTCGAAGCGCGACGCGAGCTCTTCCAGCGCATCGGTGTCGACGCGGATGCCGTGGGCGAACTCCCGCACCTGCGAGATGACGTGCAGGCGGAGCCACCGGGCGTGCCGGAACAGGCGGGCATGCGCGAGCTCGCGCGTCGCGAGGTACAGCGCCAGCTGGTCGTCGGGGATCTCGAGATCGCGCCCGAAGTCCGCGAAGTTCTGCGGAAGGATCGCCGCGTCGCCGTCGGGCATCACGGGGATGCCGACGTCACCGCCGCCCACGACCTCCGTCGACAGGCGTCCGACGACGTGGCCGAGCTGGGTCGCGAAGAGCGAGCCGCCGACGGTCCGCATGAGCCGCCCGGCTCCCGCGATCAGATCCTGCATGTCGTCGGGGGCCTGCTGCCCGAGTGCGTCGGTGAGCGCGTCCGCGATGCTGGTGGCCACCGGTTCGGCCAATTCCTGCCACACCGGGAGAGTGGCGCTGACCCACGCGCCGCGGGTGACGGCCTTCGGCGGGCGCGGAAGGTCGCTGATGGTGGTCGCCTCGCCGAGCCACAGGGCGGCGAGCGAGAACGCCTGGTCCAGGTCGGTGCGCTCTCCGGCGGAGACACCCAGTCCGTCCTGGTTCGCGATGTGCAGCGCCTGGCGCTCGGCCAGACTCCAGTCGATGCCGTCCTGCGGGTTGGCAAAGGCGCCCTGCAGCTGGTTCATGACCGCCTGCATCATCGCCGGGTCGATCTGCATCCCGGACAGACGCGAGAGCTCCGCCGCATCCAGGCCGGAGGTGTCGCCCGACATCAGGCGCCGCATGAGCTCCTGGAACTCCTCCTCGGGGTTCCGGTCGTCGTCTGCCACTTCAGCCGCCTTTCAGCCGGGTCAAGGGGAACGGCATCTACGCTAGTCGCACGATTCCTCGCTTCTCTCGGCTCGGCCCCTCGCCGCTTACGCCGCGCGCGAACGACCCGGCAAAGGTAGGACCCGTGACCCTGTTCGACGAGAACGTCTCCGTCGTGCCCGTCCCTCGGCGACAGCGGAGTCGATCGACCGTCGTCGGCGTGTGGTCCCTCACCGTGTCGGTGCTCGTGCTGCTCGTCCTGTCGTTCCTGCCGTCGCCGTACGTCATCCAGCAGCCGGGGCCCGTCCTGAACACCCTCGGCACGTCGACCGACGCGGACGGCAACGAGGTGCCGCTCATCACCGTGCCCGACGAGAAGGACACGCCGTCGGAGGGCCGACTCGACCTGCTGACCGTCCAGATCAACGGCAATCGCGAGCGCACCCCCAGCTGGATCGAGCTCGCGCAGGCGTGGTTCGACCCGTCCCGCGCGGTGGTTCCGCTCGATCGCATCTTCCCGTCCGGTCAGTCGACCGAGCAGCGCAACACCGAGAACGCCGCTCTGATGAGCGATTCCCAGCTCGAGGCCTCCGCCGCCGCTCTCCGCCAGCTCGGCTACACCGTTCCGCAGGACGTGGTCGTGGGGACCATCGACGATTCGGGCGCGTCGGCGGGGGTGCTCGAGCTCGGCGACGTCATCACCTCGCTCAACGGTCAGCCCGTCGCGAGCGTGACCGACATCCGGTCGGCCGTGCAGGCCGGCGGTGGGGCACCGGTGACTCTCGGCATCGACCGCGGAGGCGCGCAGAGCTCTGTGTCCGTCACGCCGCGCCTGACCGATGTCGACGGCCAGCAGCAGTGGCTCCTCGGGGTCGGGCTGACCCTCACCTTCGACCTCCCGGTCGACGTGAAGGTCCAGATCAACAACGTCGGCGGACCGAGTGCCGGCATGATGTTCGCCCTGGGCATCATCGACAAGATGTCCACGGGCGACCTGACCGGCGGTCAGCACATCGCCGGCACGGGCACCATCGATGCGGACGGCAACGTGGGCGGCATCGGCGGCATCCGCCAGAAGCTCTACGGGGCCCGCGACGCCGGTGCCACGTGGTTCCTCGCGCCGCAGTCCAACTGCGACGAGGTGGTGGGACACGTGCCCGACGGCATCCGCGTGTTCTCCGTCTCCACCCTGCAGGATTCCCTCACCGCGCTCGAGGCGATCCGCGACGGAGGCGATCTGGACGCCCTTCCGACCTGCGACGGGACACCCGCCTCGGGATCGTAGTATCCACGGCATACCCCCAGAAGTGGCCGCCTAGGATGGACGGGTGACCACGACCTCAGCGCCGAACCAGGCCACGCCCCCGAACCGTTCACGACGGATCATCTCGATCTCGCTGGCGGTCATCGCCGCCCTGGTCGTGGCTTTCTTCGTCTTCGCGAACCTCTACTCCGACTGGCTGTGGTTCGCGCAGCTCGGTTTCACCGAGGTGCTCACGACGCAGTGGATCGCGCGGACGGTGATGTTCGTCATCGGTTTCCTCGCGATGGCGATCCCGGTGTGGGGCGTCATCCAGCTCGCGTACCGACTGCGCCCCGTCTACGCTCGGCTGAGCTCGCAGCTCGACCGTTACCAGGAGGTCGTGGAGCCGCTGCGTCGACTCGCGATGTGGGGGATCCCGATCTTCTTCGGCTTCTTCGCCGGCTTCGCCGCCTCCGCGCAGTGGGAGACCACGTGGCTGTGGTTCAACGGCGTCGCGACCTCGACCACCGACCCGCAGTTCGGTCTCGACACCGGCTTCTACCTGTTCGCGCTGCCGTTCTACACCACGGTCCTCGGCTTCGCTTCGGCGGTCGTGCTCGTGTGCCTCCTGCTCACCGCCGTGGTGTCGTACCTGTACGGCTCGGTGCGGGTGGGGCAGCGGGAGCTGCGCATCTCCAAGGCCGCACGCATCCAGCTCGCGATCCTCGCCGGCCTGTACCTGCTCCTGCAGGGCGGGAGCCTCTGGCTCGACCGCTACACGACGCTGGTCAACCAAGAGGACCGCATCACCGGCCCGGGATACGTGGGCGTGAACGCCGTCATCCCCGGTCAGACGATCCTTGCGATCGCCGCCGTCATCGTCGCGCTCGCGTTCTTCGTGACCGCGGTCATCGGGCGCTGGCGCTACCCCCTCATCGCGACGGCGCTGCTCGTGGTCTCGGCCATCGTCGTCGGCGCGGCGATCCCGTGGGCGGTCACGACCTTCCAGGTGCGCCCGAACCAGCTCGCCCTCGAGAGCCAGTACTACCAGCGCAACATCGACAGCACGAAGGCCGCGTACGGCATCGACGGCATCGAGAAGGAGAACTTCGCCGCCGCCACGACCGCCGAGGCCGGTCAGCTGCGCAACGACGCCTCGTCCACGGCCCAGCTGCGCATCATGGACCCGGCGATCATCGGTCCGACCGTCCGTCAGCTGCAGCAGTACCGCGCGTACTACCAGTTCAACAACCCGCTCGACGTCGACCGCTACACGATCAACGGTCAGACGCAGGATGCCGTGGTGTCGCTGCGCGAGCTCAACATCGGTCAGCTCGGCGACGCCGCGTCCTGGCAGAACACCACGCTCGTCTACACCCACGGCTACGGCATGGTCGCGGCCGCGGGCAACGAGCGCACGGATGACGGCGACCCGGTGTTCCTGGAGCAGGCCATCCCCGGCACCGGCTTCCTCACCGATCTCAAGTACGAGCCGCGCGTCTACTTCGGCGAGCAGTCGCCGCCGTACTCGATCGTCGGCGGCCCCGAGGGCGGCGAGGACATCGAGCTCGACTATCCCCTCGGTGCCGACGGCGGCACGGAGACCCGCACGACCTTCCGCGGCGACGGGGGACCGAGTGTCGGCAACGTCTTCAACCGCCTGATCTACGCGCTGAAGTTCCAGTCGGAGCAGATCCTGTTCTCGGACTACGTCAACGAGGACTCCCAGATCCTCTACGACCGAAACCCGAAGGAGCGCGTCCAGAAGGTCGCGCCGTACCTGACGCTCGACAGCGACCCGTACCCGACGGTGGTCGACGGGCGGGTCAAGTGGGTCATCGACGGCTACACCACGAGCGCGAACTACCCGTACTCCTCGGGCGTCTCGCTGTCGCGGGCGATCGCCGACTCGAACACCCCGTCGCCGACGTACTCGCTCGACAACATCAACTACATCCGCAACTCGGTGAAGGCCACCGTCGACGCCTACGACGGCAAGGTCACGCTGTACGCGTGGGACGACCAGGACCCGATCCTGCAGGCGTGGCAGAAGATCTACCCCACGAGCCTCCAGCCGTGGAGCGAGATGTCGGCCGACCTCATGAGCCACGTCCGCTACCCGACCGACCTTCTGAAGGTGCAGCGGTCGATGCTGGGCGTGTACCACGTCGATGACGCGCGGTCGTTCTTCCAGCAGGACAACCGGTGGACGACGCCGAACGACCCGCAGAACGCCAACGAGCTGCAGCCGCCGTACTACCTGACGATGAAGATGCCCGGTCAGGACGCTCCGTCGTACTCGATGTTCACGAGCTTCATCCCGGCATCCCAGGGGCAGGCGCGTAACGTCCTGACGGGGTATCTGGCGGTGGACTCGGATGCCGGTGATCAGAAGGGCGCTAAACGCGGCGACTACGGTCGATTGCGCATGCTCGTGATCGATGCCGAGACGCCGGTGCCCGGCCCCGGTCAGGTGCAGAACACCTTCGACTCGGATACCACCGTGTCCTCGCAGATCAACATCCTGAAGCAGGGCCAGTCGCAGGTGCTCAACGGTAACCTGCTCACGCTCCCCGTCGGCGGCGGTCTGCTGTACGTGCAGCCGGTCTTCGTCCAGTCCTCCGGTGGCACGCAGCTTCCGCAGCTGCGGCGCGTGCTCGTGGCGTTCGGTAACAAGATCGCGTTCGAGAACACCCTTAGCGAGGCGCTGGACTCGCTGTTCGGCGGTGATTCCGGTGCGGCCACGGGCGACGAGTCGGTCACCCCGACCGACCAGACCGGCACGGGCGGCGATGGAACGTCGACCACGCCGACGGCCCCGGCCGGTGACTACGCGGCGGCGTTGGCCGAGGCTCAGGCGGCCCTCCAGGCGAAGCAGGAGGCGCTGACCTCGGGTGATCTCGCGGCCTTCGCCACGCAGGACGCCCGTCTCAACGCGGCCGTGCAGCGTCTGATCGAACTCGAGAATCAGGCCCAGGGTGGGACGGCGACGCCGTCGCCGACCCCGACGCCCGGCGGCTGACCCGCGCACGCGGGAGAGGCCGGTTCCCTTCGGGGAGCCGGCCTCTCCCGCATTCCGCGCGGGCATTCCGCGCGGGCGCCGCCGCGGTCGCGCCGCACCCGCGGTCGCGCCGCACCCGTGACCCCGCGCCGGCCGAGCGGCATCCCCCGTTTCGGTGTCCAAGACACGCGGATGGCGGTGGTCGGCATCCGCGTGTCCTGGACACTCAGGATGCCGCCGGCGCAGAGACCCGTCCGCAGCGGTGCCTCAAGCGCTGAGGAACCACCACCAGATGAGCAGCATCGTCGTGCCGAAGCCCGCGATCTGGTTGAGCCAGAGGAATCGGTTCCACCCCGCGGTGGCGGTGTCGGAGGTGGCATCCGTGACGTTGCGGTACGGCCAGCACACCACGAGGTAGGGGATCACGAGCAGCGCCGCGAGCGGTCCGGGCCACGCGGTGAACAGCATGACGACGCCGGCGAGCGCGTAGGCCGTCAGGGCGAACCGCACCGTCCACCGCGCGCCGCGGGCGGTGGCGATCGACGAGATGTCGGCTGCGCGGTCGGCTTCGACGTCCTGGACGGCGCCGAAGGCGTGCGAGGCGATTCCCCACAACGCGAAGGCGACGAGCACGGCCACGAGCTGCCACGTCCAGGTGGCACCGGCGAGGACGAGACCGTACACGGCGGGGGAGAAGAAGTGGATGCTGCTGGTCACCGAGTCGGCGAAGGGGCGCTCCTTCAGCCGCAGCGGGGGAGCGGAGTAGAACACCACGAAGAACAGACTCAGGGCGAGCACGAGCCACGACAGCGGGGACCCGACGACGACGAGGAAGACGACGAACGGCAGGCACGACAGCGCCGATGCCCACAGGGTGATCGGGTGCATGCGCTTGGCGAGCACCGCGCCGTGCGTTCCTCCCTTGCGGGGGTTGCGCAGGTCGGATTCATAGTCGAAGACGTCGTTCACCCCGTACATGGCGAGGTTGTAGGGGACGAGGAAGAACAGGATGCCGACGACGAGGACGACATCGACCTGACGGGTGGTGAGCAGGTAGGCGGCCGCGAACGGGAACGCGGTGTTGATCCAGCTCACGGGTCGCGAAGAGACGAACAGCTCCCTCAGCACGCGTCCCGGGGTCAGGGCGGGGGTGGTCATGCGGTTTCCCTCCGGGCGGGGGCGAGAGTGAAGAGGGCGGGGACGAGGAACGCCGCGCACAGGGGGTACGCGAAGTCCTCCAGCGGTGCCAGGCCGATTCTGAGTCCGCTGAGGTGCTCCGGCGGGTAGGAGAACAGTCCGACGGCGATCATGACGTTGTCGAAGACGGCGGTCAACGCGACGAGCACGAGCGCGGTCCAGCACGATGCGCGCATGCGCCGCGCGAAGCCGGGACGTCTCGCGCTCAGCAGGGTCACGACGGCCGTCACGGCGACGAAGGGGAGGACGATCAGCGCATACGTCACGACGCGGACTCCTCCGCCTCGACGCGCGCCGGGGAACCGGCATCCCGCTTCGCCTGACGCCGCTCGAACACCGTCCACAGCACGACCGCGAGGTAGCTGAGGAAGAGGAGGAAGAACACCTCTTCGAGCGGCAGGTGCGGGGCCAGATCGATGCCGACGAACAGCGGGCTGTGGCCCTTCACGAAGACCCCGGTCAGGATGCCGACCGCGTCCCACAGGAGGAAGAACACCGTTCCGAGCCCCACCGCCAGAAGCGTCCGACGCGGCGCCGTCCGCAGGGCGAGACCGAATCGGAGATCGAGGGCGATCATGCCCGCCAGCGAGAACAGGATCGCGCCCAGGTAGATCCCGGGCACCTCAGACCGCCGCGCGAGCCGGCTCGTTCAGGGGTCCCGCGGTGCGGTCGCCCGCCATGCGCTTGACCACGAGCTCGGCCGAGATCAGGCACATGGGGAGTCCGATGCCCGGAAGCACCGAGGTTCCCGCGTAGTACAGGTTCGACACCTTCCGCGAGCGGTTCTTCGGACGGAAGATCGCGCTCTGGCCCAGCGTGTGCGCGAGCCCGAGCGAATTGCCGTGCCACGCGTGCAGGTCCTGGGCGAAGTCCTCGGGTGCGATGGTCTTCCGCACGACGATGCGCTCGGCGAAGTCCGGGATGCCGGTCCACTCGCCGATCTGCGCGATCACCCGGTCGGCGGCGGCCTCGATGCGCGGGTCGCCGGCACCGGCGACCCCGCCGCGGCCGCTGACGGGATCCGCGGGTACGGGCACCAGGACGAAGAGGTTCTCGTGTCCCGCAGGAGCGACGGAGTCGTCCGAGGCGCTCGGCCGACACACGTAGATGGACGCGGGGTCGGGGATGCGCTTGTTCTCGCCGAAGATCGCGTCGAAGTTGGTGTGCCAGTCGTCGGTGAAGAGCAGCGTGTGGTGGGTGAGCTGCGGAAGCTCTCCCTTCACGCCGAGCAGGAGCAGCAGCGCCCCGGGGCTCGGCACGCGGTCCTTCCACCACTTCTCCGGGTACTGCCGATCACCCTCTTCCAGCAGCTGGGTCTCGGTGTGGTGGAGGTCGGCGCCCGAGACCACGGCATCCGCCGGAACGATCCGGCCGTCCGCGAGCCGCACGCCGCGGGCGATGCCGTCGTCGGTGATGATCGCCTCGACGGGGACGCCGGTCTCGATCTGCACGCCGCGCTCTCGGGCGAGCCGCTCGATCGCGGCGATGATCTCGGTGAAACCGCCGCGCGGGTAGAGCACGCCATCGCCGAGGTCGAGGTGGCTCATGAGGTGGTACAGGCTCGGCACCTCGAACGGGGATCCACCGAGGAAGACCGACGGATAGGCGAGGATCTGCTGCAGCCGCGGGTTCGAGAAGTCCCGCGTCACGCGCTTCCACAGCGTCTGCGTGAGCAGCGGGATGAGCGTGGGGAGCCGCTTGACGAGCGCGGGGTCGCGCAGCCCCTGCGTCGAGGAGTAGGTGTCGTACAGGAACTTCGACGTCGACAGCTCGTACGCGTCCTTCGCCGAGTCGAGGTACGCCTCGACCTTGTCGCCGGAACCGGGCTCGTGCTCTTCGAACAGCGCACGGACGGCATCCCGGCCGGACACCACGTCGATGGGCTCGCCCTTCCCGGGAGGACCGTACACGCGGTACGCGGGGTCCAGGCGCACCAGGTCGAGCTGTTCCGCGGCGCTCGTACCGAGCAGGCGGAAGAAGTGGTCGAAGACCTCGGGCATGAGGTACCAGCTGGGCCCGGTGTCGAAACGGAAGCCGTCGCTCTCCCACGACCCGGCGCGACCACCGAGCTGCTCGCGGCCCTCGAACAGGTGGACGTCGTGTCCCTGGTCGGCCAGGAGCGCGGCGGTGCCGAGGCCGGCGATCCCTCCTCCGACGACGACGATGCGCTGCGAGGTCATGCGTGGGCCCCTTTCGGTGGGCGTCCGAGGAAGGCGCGCACCGCGAGGGTCGCCTTCACTGCGTCCGGGACGCGGACGCGCGGCGCGCCCGCGGGGGTGCGGCGCAGACGCCGCGAGAGTTCGGCGAAGAGGTCGTGCGCGGCCGTGACCGCGCGGCGGCAGTCCGGCGGCAGGAACGGCACGGTCGCGGCGGCGGCCGCGAGGTCGGCGTCGATGCGGTCGAGGACCGCCGTGCGACGCTCGTCGTCGGCGGCGCCGTCGAGGTAGTCGCGGCCGAGGCGGGTGGCGTCGTCGTCGAGGTCGCGGAGGAAGTTCACGTCCTGGAAGGCCGCCCCCAGCCGACGGGCCCCGTCGACGAGGTCGGCGGCGGGACGCGCCGGCTCGGACATCCCCGCGTTGAGGAACACCTGCAGGCACATCAGGCCGACCACCTCGGCCGACCCGTACACGTACGCGTCGTGCGACGCGTCGTCGTGGGCGGCGGTGTCGAGGTCGGTGCGCATCGAGGCGAAGAACGGGGCGATGAGCTCGTCGCCGATGCCGCACTCGCGGGCGGTGCGCGCGAACGCGTGGACGACGAGGTTCGCGCTGAAGCCCGAGGCGATGGCATCCCGCACCTCGTCCTCGAGCGCGTCGAGCGTGGCACGTTCCTGCGCGGGGGAGAGCCCGGCGTCGTGCGCGGGGCCGTCCACGATCTCGTCGGCCACGCGGACCAGGGCGTAGATGTTCCGGACGTGCGGCCGCGGACGGGGGCCGAGAAGGCGGCAGGCCAGGGCGAACGAGGTCGAGTAGCGGTTGATCACCGCGGCGGCGGCGTCGTCGGCCGTGCGGGTGTACAGGTCCAGGCCGGTCGCGGTCGCGCTCACGGGACGCGTCCCTGCACGGCGTCGACGAGGTCGTGCAGCATCGTGCGGCACTCCTCCGGAAGGGTGGATGCCGTGACGATCGCGCGCGCTTCGTCCAGAGTCTCGCGGACGAGGTCTTCCAGCCGCGCCCGCGCGCCGGACTCGCTGAGCGCCCGCTGGGCCGCGCGGATCGCGACCGGGCCGGTGTGCGCCTGCGCGAGCGCTTCGCTCACCGCGGGCCACGACTCGGTCTCGCGGGCCAGGACGATGAGGTGCGTCTTCTTCGCCTCGCGGAGGTCGCATCCTTCGTCCTTGCCCGAGACCTCGGGCGAGCCGAAGGCGCCGATGAGGTCGTCCACCAACTGGTACGCCAGGCCGAGGCGCTGCCCGAAGCGTTCGAGGGCGGCACGGACGGGGCCGTCGGCGCCGGCGAGCACCGCTCCCGCTTCGAGGGGAGCCGAGAACGAGTACACCGCGGTCTTGTCGTGCGTGGTGCGCAGGATGGTCTCGGCATCCACATCACGGGCGGACACGGCGTTCTCGACATCGGCGAGCTCTCCGGCGGCGGAGATCAGAACAGCGTCCTCGAGGAGGCGGAGGAGGTCGCCGCGCACGCCCGTCGGAAGATCAGCCAGAGCGACCAGACGCCCGGCCTCGTGGAGCAGCAGGTCTCCGGCCAAGATGCCGGCCGCATCTCCGAGGAGCGCGGCGCCCGTGGCATCCGCGCCCCGCTCTTCGCCCCGGGCCCGGAACTCGCCGCCGACATTGGCGACGCCGCGTCGCTCGGTGTCGTGGTCGATGACGTCGTCGTGGACGACGAAGGCGGTGTGCAGGAGTTCGAACGCGGCGGCGACCTGGTAGAGCGCTGCACGATCGGTCTCGGCACCGCCGAGCGTGTCGAACGCGGCGACCACGAGGAGCGGCCGGAACCTCTTGCCGCCCCGGGCGGAGCGGGCGATCGCGGATGCCAGGGCCCGGGCGCCGTCGCCATGGTCGCGGAGGCGTCGGGCGAGACGGATCAGAACGGTGTCGATCGCGTCGTCGATGGCGGCGCGCGCCGTGGGTGTGGTGGAGAGAGCGATCATGAGGCCGCCCGGATGGCCGGCGGGGAGGAGAACAGGTGAAGCTGCTGTGCCTGGAGAACGAGCCACGGGCTGAACGCCCACGGCGTGGCCTCGAGCGCGGCGGCGAGGTCGGCGGGGTCGACCCAGCGCGATTCCGCGACCTCGGACGGGTTCAGCCGCGGCTCCTCGTGGGTACGGGCGACGTACACCGGGCAGATCTCGTGCTCGACGATGCCGCTGGCGTCGACCGCGCGATAGCGGAAGAGCGGAAGGGCGAGCTCGACGTCGGAGATCGTGAGTCCAACCTCGAAGGCGGCGCGACGGTGAACGGCCTGCAGGACGGGCTCGGCCGGACCCGGGTGGCCGCAGAACGAATTCGTCCAGACGCCCGGCCACGTCTTCTTGTCGAGCGCGCGACGCGTGACGAGCACCTGACCGTCGGCGTTGACGACGTGGCAGGAGAACGCCAGGTGAAGAGCCGTGTCGGTGCCGTGCACACTCGCCTTCGGTGCCGTTCCGATCTCGTTGCCCCAGTCGTCCAGGAGGACGACATACTCGGTCTCGCTCATCGTGCCTCCTGTTTGCTAGTTTAGCTAGCGATGTCAGCCGACTATACCCAGAGCGAAACGGAGGTGTCCACCGTGTCCGTCGTCGACGCTTTTCGTGCTAACAGACCCGGTGTCGTCCGTGCGATGGAGTCGGTCCGCGCTCTGAGCGATGCCCTCGACCGCATGAACAGCGGCATGAAGGGCGACATGGACATGAACGCCAGCGACCTCGCGACGCTGCGGATGCTGATCATCCGCGAGCAGCGCGGACAGATGGTCAGCCCGCACGATGTGGCATCTCACCTGCGGATCTCCACGGCATCCACGACCAAGCTGCTCGATCGGCTCGCGGCGTCCGGGCATCTCGAGCGGCGTCCGCACCCCTCCGACGGCCGGGCGCGCGTGGTGGTCCTGACGCCGAAATCCCGAGCGGAGTTCTTCCGGCACTTCGGTGCGCACCTCGCGGCGATGGTCGCGGTGGCGGAGGGATTCTCCGACGAGCAGCTCGCGACGATCGCCGAGTTCGTCGACGGACTGAGCGAGGCCATCAGCGGGTCCGATTGAGTGCCCCCCGCGCCACGCGGAGGCCGACGTCGTCGAAGATCGCTCGCGGATTGGCGCCGCGACGCGCGGAGGCGCGGACGACCGCGCGCGCATCGCTCCACCCGCCGCCGCGGAACACCCGGGCGTCGCTCGTCTCGGGCGCGAAGAGATCCCAGCACCACTCCGACACGTTGCCGAGGATGTCGAACAGGCCGTGGAGGTTCGGGAGGCGTCCGCCGACCTCGACCGGTCCGCGCAGGCCGTCGCCCGCGGTCCACGCGATCTCTGCGATCGGTCCGTAGGTGGATCCTGTGGATCCCGCCCGGCACGCGTACTCCCACTCGTCCTCGGTCGGCAGTCGGAAGCCGTCGGCCTCCGTGTCCCAGTCGACGACTTCGCCGTCGTACGCGTAGACAGGATCCCGGCCCTCCCACTCGCTCAGCGCGTTGCAGAAGCGCACCGCGCGCAACCAGCTCACCTGCACGGCGGGGCGGCGCGGGTTCTGGGCCGTGATGCCGAGGATCTCCGCCATCTGCTCCTCGGTCACCGGGTAGACACCGATGTCGAACGCCTCGACGGTGATCTCGCGGCGGTCCTCGCCCCGCTGGTCTCCGCGCAGCACGCTTCCGGCGGGGATGCGGGTCATCTCGACGTCGCTCATCGCCGCCCGCCCGTCTCGCTGCCGGATCGGTCGTCCGTGGAGCGGGGGGAGGGGTCGCGTGAGTGACGGAGCATGGTTCCAGTGAATCGGTCTCGACCCGGTCTGACAGCCGGGTTGACGGAACGGCGCCGAAATCGGAAGGGCGATGCCGCTCAGTAGTCGTCGCCCGGCCACATTCCTTCGGGCAGGACGAAACAGGGGGAGAAGGACAGGATCTGCACGAAGGTCTTGTCGACGGAGAGCGCGACGAGGTACCCCTGCCCGAATTCGCCGATGACGTGAGCCCTCGGCTCCCCGTCGGACGTCAGATCCGTATTCGTCCGGTAGGAGTCGCTCCCGTCGTAGGTCTGGGCGATGTTCTCGGTGACGGCTGCCCCGTCGTAGGTGGCTCCCTCGGTGAGCACGACCTTGGTCTGACCGGTCCATTGATAGGCGCGGTCGCCGCTGCACGACATCAGAACACCCGTCTGGTCTTGGTCGACGGAGGCCACGACATCGGCCGGCACCAGGGCGGCCAACTCCCGCTCCATCCGCATCGCGGTCGCTTTGGCGTCCTCGAGCGTCAGGGATGTGTCCACGGCTCCGGGACCACCCGGCGCGACGCATCCGGCGAGGACCGCGGAGAGGGCGCCGAGGACGGCGAGGGCGGTGATGTGCCGTCGCTTCATCGAGATCATCCTTCTTTCCCTTCGCCCGGCACCGATTCTTCGATCTATTGACGACGAGCCGAATGTCGAGAACGAGGTGGATGACGCACGGCTAGTACTTCTGGCTGGGAGACATGCCCTCGGGGAGGACGAAGCAGGGCGAGAAGGACACGATCTCAGCCGCTCAACACGGCCACGTCGGTCGAATACTGCCCACCCATGTGAACCACCGTAATCAGACGCCGGATTCCGTCGCGGGGGCTTGCAGGGAGCTGTGGACGAGTCGTCTCGGAGTGAGGCCTTCAGATGAGGTCGCGTCGCCGGGGGAAAGCCGAAGGCCCCGGATCCGAGGATCCGGGGCCTTCATTTGTTGCGGGGACAGGATTTGAACCTGCGACCTCTGGGTTATGAGCCCAGCGAGCTACCGAGCTGCTCCACCCCGCGGCACAAGAGATAAACCTAGCACGGGTTTCGGGTCGTGTCGAATCGACGTTGATTCGGGCGTGCTCGACGAGTCATGATTCGGGGATGCTGACCCCCACCGACGACCCGCGAGACGACCTCCGCGACGGCCGCCCCGAGAGTGCGGCGCAGCGCGCCGACCGCAACTGGGCGGACGTCCTGCAGGAACTCCGGGTGCTGCAGACCGGCACCCAGATCCTCACGGGGTTCCTCCTGGCACTGGCATTTCAGCCGGCTTTCGTCGACCTGAGCGGACCGCAGCGCACCGGCTACCTCGTGCTCGTCGGACTCTCCGCTCTGACCGCGATCCTCGCCCTCGCCCCGGTCGCGCTGCACCGCGCGGTCTTCCACCGCGGTGTGAAGCCCGTCGTCGTCCGGTTCGGTCATCGCGCCCTCATCGCCGCGCTCACTGCGGTGGCGGTGCTCCTGACAGGCGTCGTGGCGTTCGTGTTCGACGTGGTCGTCGGTGTCGACGCCGCCGTGGTCGCCGTGGTCGTGCTCGTGGTCGTGATCCTCGTACTGTGGGTCGTGGGTCCGGCGGTCCTGCGCCGGCTCAGCGGCGAGAACCGGGTCAGCGGTGAGAGCCGGTCGGGTGACGGGAAGGGACGCGGATGACGCACGACAGCGTGGGAGTGGCGGTGGCGCAGTTCGCCCCGACCGCGTCGAAGCAGACCAACCTGGATGCCATCGGCGACCTCGCCCGCACGGCCGCCGCCCGCGGCGCCCGGGTGATCGTGTTCCCCGAGTACTCCAGCTACTTCGTCGACCCGTTCGACGCGTCGCTCTCCGAGAACGCCGAAGACCTGGGCGGTCCGTTCACGAGCGCACTCCAGGCCCTCGCCACCGAGTTGGACGTCGTGCTCGTCGCGGGGCTCGTGGAGCGGGCCGACGACGGGCGCCGCGTGCGCAATGCCGTCGTGGCCGTCGGGGGCGCCGGCATCCGGGCCGTGTATCGCAAGCTGCACCTCTACGACGCGTTCGGTCAGCGTGAGTCGGACTGGGTGGCCCCCGGCGAGATCGCGCCTCCCGAGACCTTCGAGGTGGACGGTCTGCGCTTCGGCCTCATGACCTGCTACGACCTGCGGTTCCCCGAGGTGGCGAGGACCCTCGCCGACGCGGGGGTGGACGTGGCGCTCGTTCCTGCGGAGTGGGTGCGCGGCCCGCTGAAGGAGCATCACTGGACGACGCTGCTCACGGCGCGAGCGATCGAGAACACGTTCTTCGTCGCCGGCGCCGACCACCCGCCACCGCTCGGGGTCGGTCACTCGACGGTCATCGACCCGCAGGGCGTCGCGCTCGCCACGATCGGGAAGGCCACCGACGTCGTCGTCGCCCACATCGATCCCGGCGCGATCGCCCGGGTGCGGCGCGTGAACCCGGCGCTCGAACTGCGTCGTTTCCGGGTCACCCCGCGCTGACGCCCGCGGTCAGCCCCGTGCCAGGGCGGAGAGGCGTTCCACCGCGTCGGTGAGCACGTCCACGCGCTTGCACGCGGCGAAGCGCACCAGCGTCGCGTAGTCGGCTCGGTGGTCCGGCGACGCGAAAGCCGTGAGCGGGATGCCGACGACGCCCGCCCGCGCGGGCAGCTCGCGGCAGAACGCATCGGCGTCCGTGGCGCCGAGGGGAGCGGCATCCACGACCGTGAAATACGAACCCCCGGGAGTGCTGACGTCGAAGCCGGCGGCGCGCAGCCCCGTGCCCAGGAGATCCGCCTTCGCCTTCATCTCGCCGGCCACCGCGGCGAAGAACGTCTCGGGAAGCCGCAGGCCCGCCGCGATCGCCGGCTGGAACGGCGAACCGCCGACGTAGGTGAGGAACTGCTTCACGGCCAGCACCGCGGACACGAGTTCGGCGGGACCGGTGACCCATCCGGTCTTCCAGCCCGTGAGCGAGAACGTCTTGCCCGCCGACGAGATGGAGAGCGTGCGCTCCGCCGCGCCCGGGAGGGTGGCGATGGGGACGTGAGGGCCGTCGAAGACCAGGTGCTCGTACACCTCGTCGGTCACGATGATCGCGTCGTGCCGATGCGCGAGACGGATCACCTCGTCGAGGACCTCGCGGGAGAACACCGAACCCGTCGGATTGTGAGGGTCGTTCACGAGGATCACGCGCGTCCGGTCCGAGACGGCGGATGCCAGCACCTCGAGGTCGGGTTGAAAATCCGGCCAGCGCAGGGGCACGGGGACGAGCCGCGCGCCCGCCAGGGCCACACAGGCGGCGTAGGAGTCGTAGTACGGCTCGAAGACGACGACCTCGTCGTCCGGGCCGTCGATGAGCGCGAGAAGGGTGGAGGAGAGGGCCTCGGTGGCTCCCACCGTCACCAGCACCTGTCGGGACGGGTCGAGCTCGATGCCGTAGAAGCGCTGCTGGTGTTCGGCGATCGCCGTCAACAGCTCGGGAAAGCCTCGGCCGGGCGCGTACTGGTTCACGCCGTCCGCGATCGCGCGCCGCGCGGCCTCGAGGACCACGTCGGGTCCGTCCTCGTCGGGGAAGCCCTGGCCGAGGTTGAGGGCACCGGTCGAGGCGGCCAGAGCCGTCATCTCGGCGAAGATCGTCGGAACCGAGGTGCCGTCGGGGGCGATGAGGCCCGCGCCGAGCGCGGTGCGGCGCCAGGCGCCGGGGAGGTCGTGCATGATGCGGATGCCTTCGGGGAGAGGGGGCGGGAACCGCCGGGCCGAAACCCTCTCACCGTAGCGGAGCGGCCCCCGCGCAGGACCCCGCATGACCTCGCATTCCGTTCCTGCGACTCTGATAGATCGGACTCACCCGCGTCATAGGAACCGCACAGCATCCGGGGTCATGGTTGATCTCGCCTGGAAGAAGGAGCATCACATGAGCGACACCACGGACGACCGTCCCGAGGACAACCGCCCCACCAGCGACGCCGCCGCGCAGGGCGCGGTCCCCGCGTCGCACGAGACCACCCCCGCCGCCGACGCGACCCCGGTCGCACCCGCCGCGGAGTCCACCCCGGCGGCGCCGCCGGTTCCGACCCGCTCGCCGGCCGACGCCGCCGCGGCGTGGCCGCCGCCCGCGCAGGCCCCCGCCGCCGGTCAGGCGCCCACCGCGTCGCAGCCCGTCGCGCCGCACCAGCCGACGACGGCGCACTACGGAACCCCGCAGAACCCGGCGCCGCACGCCCACGGGTACGCCTCCGCGCCGAGCGGCGCGACCACCCCCGCCGGGCAGGCGTTCGGGCCCGCCGCGACGGGGACCTACGGCACGCACCCGACGCTGACGCTCCCCGAATCCGAGGTGGCCAAGCCGCGCAAGAAGAGCTCCGGCACCAAGATCGCCGCCCTCCTGATCGCCGCGGCGCTCGTCGGCGGCGGGGCCGGCCTCGGCGGTACCTACGCCGGTCTGGCCCTGTGGGGCGGGTCCAACGGTGCGACGGCCTCGGGGCCCACGGCGATCACCGTCAACGACCCGAGCGACGTCAACGCCACGGCCGCCGTGGCCGCCAAGGTCGTGCCGAGCGTCGTCACGATCAGCGCGACCGCGGGGACCTCGGGGGGCACCGGATCCGGTGTCATCCTGAGCGACGACGGCTACGTCCTGACCAACACGCACGTCGTCACCCTCGACGGTCAGAGCGGGAACACCACGCTCTCCGTCACCACGTCCGACGGGCGGGTGTACGCCGCGAAGCTCGTCGGCACCGACCCCACCTACGACCTCGCCGTGATCAAGCTCGAGAACGCCTCGAACCTGACCCCGATCGAGTGGGCGGACTCGTCGAAGCTCAACGTGGGTGACAACACGATCGCGGTCGGCGCACCCCTGGGCCTTGCGAACACCGTGACCACCGGCATCGTGAGTGCCTTGAACCGCTCCATCGAGGTCGCGTCGTCCGCGGCGCCGAGCGACAGCTCCGACTCGAGCGAGGGCAGCCAGGGCGGCCAGGGCAGCGGAGAGAGCCCGTTCTTCTTCGATTTCGGTCAGGGCCAGCAGAGCACGCAGGCGACCCAGACGATCAAGATCGCCGTCATCCAGACGGATGCCGCGATCAACCCCGGCAACTCCGGCGGCGCGCTCGTGGACGACGAGGGCAAGCTGATCGGCATCAACGTCGCGATCGCGAGCGCCGGCTCGTCCTCGTCGTCGAGCGGTCAGTCGGGCAACATCGGCGTCGGATTCTCGATCCCCTCCGACATCGCCAAGCGCGTCTCGCAGGAGATCATCGACAACGGCTCGGCGACCCACGGCCTGCTCGGCGCGAGCGTCCAGGACGCCGCATCCATCCAGGGCGCGACGACCACCGGCGCCTACGTCGCCGAGGTCACCGCCGGGGGCGCCGCCCAGGCCGGTGGTCTGCAGAAGGGCGACGTGATCACCGAGTTCAACGGCATCCCCGTCACCAGCTCCGTGGACCTCACGGCGCAGGTGCGCGCGCTCGCCGCGGGCTCCGAGGCCACGGTGACCTACCTCCGCGGCGGCAAGCAGGCCACCGCTCAGGTGACGCTGGGCTCGATGCCCGCCAGCTGAGCCCGCCGTTCCGGACGCCACCCCGCGATAGGCTCGCGGGGTGGCGTCTTTCTCGTTCGGTGCGGGGAATGCGCGAAAACTCCGGCGCATTCCGCTGTATCTCGCGGGGCGGCTGCTGACCGCGGTGGTCCCGCGTTCGCGGGACCGCTGGGTGTTCGGCTGCGCGATCGGCGTGGCCGACGGCGCCCTGGCCCTGTGGCGCGTGGCGGATGCCGCGGGCGAGCGGACGATGTGGCTCGTCGCCGACGAGGGTCAGATGCAGGAGGCCGAGAGGCTCGGCATCCCTTCCCTCCGGCGCGATTCGCTGCGGGGTCTGTGGGCGACGGCCCGAGCGCGTGTGGTCGTGGTGACCCACGGCTTCGGAGACGTCAACCGCTACGCGGTGGCGGGCGCGTTCGTCGTGCAGCTGTGGCATGGGATCCCGCTCAAGCGCATCGGTCTGGATTCGCCCGAGACGACCCGCAGTGCCCTGCTGCCGGGGTCTCGCGCCGTCACGCGGCTCCTGGCCGTGCTGTACCGGCGCACCATGCGCCAGATCTCCCTGCTCCCCGCCGCCTCGCATCTCGTCCGCGGCCGCCTGGAGAGCGCCTTCGGTCTCGACGACGCGCGGGTGCCCTTGACCGGCGAGCCGCGGGTCGACGTGCTCTCGCGAGGCACCGCCGACGAGCGGCGCAGCGCCGCGCGCGACGCGCTCGCCGCCGTGACGGGCAACGATCTCGGTGCTCGGCGCCTGGTGCTCTACGCCCCGACCTGGCGCGACGGCGATGTCGACCCGGCGATCCCCACGACCTCCGACGCGGACCGCATCGACGCGGTGCTGGCGCACCACGACGCCGTGCTGTTCGTGCGACCCCACCCGCTCGGAGCGGGGGAGTACCGCCTCACGAGCGAGCGCGTGGAGATGCTCGGAAGCGACCGCGTCGCCGACGTCACTCCGCTGCTGCCGGCTTTCGACGCCCTCGTCACCGACTTCTCCTCGCTCGCCTTCGACGCAGGACTCGTTCCGCTCCCGGTGGTGTTCTTCGCCCCCGACGTCGAGGCGTACATCGCGCGCCGAGGTGTCTATGGCCGATACCGCGACGTCGCCGGCGACGAGGTCCCGCGAACGTGGGAAGCCGCGCTCGCCCGGCTCGACGGCATCCTGGACGATCCGACCGACGCCGTGGAGGCCTCGCGCCGGTTGAGCGCGAGCGTGCACGCTCACCACGACGGGCGCAATGCCGAGCGGGTCCACCGCGCGATCCGCGCCCGACTGACCGCTCGTCGCTTCGCGGCGCCCCCGAGGAGGACCACCCCATGACCGACGTGCGCTTCCTCCACGACGACGGCCGCGCCGTGCTCGAGATCTCCGGAACGGGACCGCGGCCGACGGGCGTGACGCTCGAGGGTCCGCGCGCCCGCGTCACCGCGCGCCTGCACGGACGCGGACGGACTTGGCGGGCCGAGCTCCCCCTCCGCGCGGCGCGGTGGGGCGGACCCGAGCTGCCGCTTCCCACGGGCGAATACCGGCTGCGCATCGAACCGGGGGAGGCGACGGATGCCGCGCCCCCCGCGGCATCCCTGCCCCTCACGCAACTTCCGGGGCTCCGGGTGGAGTGGGATGGCCGACGGCTGCGTGTCGGTCCACCGGTCGACCCCGCCTACGACTCCGGCGAAGGGCAGGCCGCGCTCGAACGGCGGTACGCGACCTCTCGGCAGCCGCTGGAGAACGCCGTGTTCTTCGAGAGCTTCTACGGGCGCACCGCCGGCTGCAACCCGCTCGCCATCGATCGGGAGCTCGCGCGCGTGGCCCCCGCCGTCACGCGCTACTGGAGCGTCGTCGACCTGTCGGTGCACGTTCCCCCGGGGGCCGTCGCCGTGGTGGAGGGCAGCCCCGAATGGTGGCGTGCCCGGGCGGCGTCCCGACTGCTCGTCGTCAACGACTGGCTGCGTCGGAAGTTCGTCCGCAAGCCCGGTCAGCGTGTGCTGCAGACCTGGCACGGCACACCCCTGAAGCGCCTCGCGCTCCACCGCCCCGGCTTCGATCCGCGGAGGACACTGGCCGTTCTCCGCGAGAGCCGGCGGTGGGACGTGCTGCTCGCGCAGAGTCCCTACGCGGCGCGGCTCCTCTCCCGTGCGTACGCGTTCCTGCGGCGCCCCGTGTGGATCGAGGGGTATCCGCGCAACGACGTCCTCCAGACCGACGACGGCACCGCGACGCGCCGCGCGCTCGGCGTTGGGGCGGACGAGCGCGTCCTCCTCTACGCCCCGACGTGGCGCGACGACCGGGAGGCGATCGTCGACTTCCTCGATCCGTCCGCCCTGGCACGGGCCACGGATGCCGTGGTGCTCGTCCGCGGCCATACCCGGACGCTTCACCCGGGCGAGGACTCGCGCGGGCCGCGCGTCATCGACGTCACCGGCTACCCGGACACGGCGCGGCTGCTGGCGGCATCCGACGCCCTCATCACCGACTACTCGTCGGTGATGTTCGACTTCGCCATCACCGGCAAACCGATGTACTTCCTCGTGCCCGACCTCGAGCACTATCGCGGAGAGCTGCGCGGGTTCTACTTCGATCTGCTGGATGCCGCGCCCGGACCGGTCGTGCGGTCGCAGGACGACCTCGAGCGGGCGATCGCGGAGGTCGACCCGGCGATCTTCCGCGAACGCTACGAGCGGTTCCAGCGCGTGTTCGTCGCGCGCGAGGACGGTCGGGCGGCGGAGCGGGTCGTCGCCCGACTCCTCGACCAGGGATTCGTCGACCGGGAATGAGGCGGATGCCGCTGCTCAGGGCAGCGGCGTGTTGCGGCCGTCGAGCCGCGAGGTGTCGACGGTGTCGCGGGCTCCGCGCGCGACACCCCAGAGGAACCCGGCTCCCCAGGGCAGGTGCATCGAGGGCAGGACGGCCGCGGTCCAGGCGCGATCGCGCCATCCCCGGCCTCCGCCGCGCCCCAGGGCGACGACGGCGACGAGCACCCCGTACGCGGCGACGGGCACATGCACCGCGTGGGCCGCGGGGGAGCGCACGATCCCGAGAGCCTGCGCGACGGCGACGACGAGCGACAGTGCGGCCGCACCGACGAGTGCCGGGGGAGCGAAGAAGCGCAGGGAGTTGCGTCGACCGTAGCGCCGTACGAGTTCGCCGCGCCACGCGCCCGTCGCCCGGAATTGCCGCACCAGTCGCGTCCAGCTCTCCCGCGGCCAATAGACCACCGACAGCGCCGGATCGAACCACACGCGGTAGCCGGCGCGGCGGATGCGCAGGTTCAGCTCCCAGTCCTCGCCGCGGCGGAGGGTCTCGTCGAACCCGCCCACCTCCTCCAGCACGCTGCGCCGGAACACTCCCAGGTACGCCGACTCCGCCGGCCCTTCCTCGGTGCCTCCGTGGTACGCCCCGCCCCCGAGGCCGACGGGGGAGTTGTAGGCGCGGGCGACCGCGCGCTGGAACGGGGAGCGTCCGTCCGCCCGCATCACCCCGCCGACGTTCGCCGCGCGCGTGCGCCGGAGCGTCGTCAAGGCGCGTCGCGTGTATCCGGGCCGCAGCTCGGAGTGTGCGTCCACCCGCACGATCGTGGCGAAGCGGCTCCGACCGATCGCGAGGTTCAGCCCCACCGGGATATCGGCGGCGGGGTTGTTCACCAGCACCACCCGGGAGTCCGCGGCGGCGATCTCGCGGGCGATCTCGTCGCTGGCATCCGTGGACGGCCCGAGCGCCAGCACGAGTTCGACCGGGCCCGGCACGTCCTGCGCCAGCGTCGAGGCGACCGCGCGGCGCAGGTACCGCTCTTCGTTCAGGACGGGCATGACGAAGGTCACGCCGGCGTCGTCGGGGGGAACGGGCGCGTCTCGGCGGCCGGGGGTCGCGAGGTGCATCATTCCATCGTCCCACGACGACCTGGCCGGTACCCTGGAAGGATGCCCCTCGCCCGCGACGCCCGGCTCGCCGTCGGGCTCCTCCGCAAGGCCCTGGCCACCCGCCGTGCGCGCACCGACCTCCGCCGAGCGCTCGCCCAACGCGGACCCTTGCCGCAGAACCGCTTCCGCATCGCGGTCTACTTCGCCGACGGCCCCGTGAACATGTACCAGATGCGCCAGTGGTACGCACCGCTTCGCGAGCTCGCGCGCGAGTGGCCCGTCGTGGTGATCGCCCGCTCGATCCGCGGCGCCGACGCGCTGCTGCGCGACGACGCACTGCCGGTGGCCTACGCCCCCACGGTGCGCGACGTCGAACAGGTGCTCGACGAGCAGGACGTGCGGATCGTCTTCTACGTCAATCAGAACACCCGCAACTTCCAGATGTTCCGATACGGGCGGCGCTGGCACGTGTTCATCAACCACGGCGAGTCCGACAAGATGTACATGACGACCAACCAGTTCACCGCGTACGACTACGCGTTCGTCGCCGGTGACGCCGCTCGGGCGCGTCTGTCCCGGACGCTCTGGGACTACGACCTCGACCGCCGGACCTTCGCGATCGGCCGTCCGCAGGCCGATCACTACTCCGGTGACCTGCCCTACACGCCCGATGGTCGCCGCGTCGTGCTCTACGCCCCCACGTGGGAGGGGGATCGTCCCGCTGCCCACTACGGCTCGATCCTCACGCACGGCGAGGCGCTGGTGACGGCACTGCTGGCCACCGGCCGTCACCGGGTGATCTACCGACCCCATCCGCGGTCCGGCGTGGTCGACGCGGCCTACGGCGCGGCGAACGATCGGATCGTCGCCGCCCTCGGCGCCGCGAATGCCGCCGATCCGACCGCCCAGCACGTGCACGACACCGGGGCCGATCTCGGGTGGCAACTCGCCGCCGCGGACCTCGCGGTGGTCGACATCTCCGCGATGGTGTACGACCGGCTCGCCGCGGGGAGACCGCTGCTGGTCACGCGGCCCGTCGACCCGGAGGCCCTCGTGGACGACACCGGGTACCTGTCGGATGCCGAATGGCTGGATGCCGACTCCGCGGCCGACATCGTGGCACGCGCCGACCGGGTGCTGGACGACCCCGACGCCGTCGCGCGCCTCGACCACTGGGTGCGGTACTACTTCGGCGACACGGCTCCCGGGGCCTCGACCGAACGCTTCCACTCGGCGGTCCGCACGCTCATGGAGCGCTGGGAGAGCTGGAACGCGGGCGTCCCCGCGTGACCTCGCCGATGCCGGTCTCCGGCCACCGGGTGATCAGGCGGTGAGCGGCGCGAGTCGCCCGATGGCGGCGAGCGGGATGCCGATCCAGTCGGGACGGTTGCGGGTCTCGTAGATCGCTTCGTACACGGCCTTGTCGAGCTCGAACGCGGCCAGCAGTGCATCGGGGGCCGTCTGGCCCGCGCCGACCGTCTCGGCGTAGCCGGACAGGAACGCCTGCTGCGCCGCGATGACCCAGGCGCGCACGGCCGCGCCGTCGTCGTCGGCCACGGCGCCCGAGACGTAGTCGAACGAGCGCAGCATGCCGGCGACGTCGCGCACGGCGAGGTCGGGGCTGCGGCGCTCCGAGATCGGGCGCAGCGGTTCTCCCTCGAAATCGAGCAGTACCCACCCGTTCGCGGGCGTATGCAGGACCTGACCGAGGTGCAGGTCGCCGTGCACGCGCTGCAGGGGCGGCCACGGGGCCGCCACGGCGTCGGCGTACACCTGCCGGATGCGGTCGGCGTAGGGCGAGAGCGCGGGCACCTCGGACACCGCGATGGCCAGGCGCCTCTCCCAGGCGGCGGCCACCCGCGCACGCACCTCGGCGTCGGGTGCCACGGTGGGGAAGGCGTCGGCCAACGCCACGTGCATCCGCGCGACGCTGGCCCCGAGCGCTCGAGCCGGGGCGCTGAAGTCGTCTCCGGCGGTGGCGGCGAGAAGGGCGACCCGCCACGCGTCCTCGACCCCGTCGAAGAACTCCTGCGCGAAGGCGAGCGACCCGGTCGCCTCGTCGCCGTCCGCCGTCGTCCAGGTGCCCCGGACCTCGCCGATCGCGGCCGGCACGAACGTCGCGCCGCCGACTGCGAGCGCGGACTGCAGTTCGACGTCCGGGTTCACCCCCGCGTTGACCTGACGGAACAGCTTGCAGATGACCGGCGCAGCACCCTCCGGGCGGAAGATGATCGAGGTGTTCGACTGCTCGCCGCTCAGCACGCGCGCGGGAACGGCGATCGCGGTCGTCGCGGGCGGTGCCGTCAGGGGGATGCCGATGAACCGGCCGTCGCCTGTCGCCCCCGCACCGCCCTCGGTGACGAGATGGAACAACAGGTCGGTGAACGCGGGGTCGGTGACGGCATCCGCCCACACCCGCCCGTCGCCCGCAGGGCCGATGAGACTCCCGGGGAGCACGGCGTCCGGGTCGCGCTGCGACACCGGCACCTGGTAGACGGATGCGGGGGTCACCGCCTCGTCTCGGACGAGAAGCACCCGCGTGCCGGGGATGACGAGCTCCTCATCGGCGACGAGGGTCAGTCGCGGATCGCGACCCTTCGTGCCGTACCACCGCTGTCGCGGCATCCACACGGTCAGGAGATCGAGGAGGTCACCCATGCGGCGAGGCTAACGCGATCGGGTGTCGAGCGCTCGGGTCTTGCGCGCGGGCCGCGTCGATGACAAGGCGTCAGGGCGCGTCGGACGACGCCGCGTCGTCGCGGTCCTTGCGGCGCGGCAGTGCCTTCCGCGCGACGGACCCCGTCCGCCGGCCCGCGGAGCCGACGGCTCCGGCGATGGCGCCGCCGACGCGCTGCACGCCGCCCACCGCTCGGCGCTCGAGTCTGTCGGCTCCGGGTCGCGGTTCCAGGTCGTGGGGGAGGATCAGCGGAGGCGCCCCGAAGGCCCGCCGCGACGTCACGAGCACGCGACGGCCGAGGATGTTGTTCCCGGCCCCGCCCACGACGGCCCCGACGCCGAACGGGAGCGCCTTGCCGAGCCACGAGGCGCCGCCCCGGGCCGCGAACTGACGGACGAACGTGGTCTTCAGGCGGTCGACCAGGGGTCCGACGGCCGCGCGGGGGAGCGTCTTCGTGACGAGTTCCCCCCAGTAGCCGGCGCGGGTGGTCCCGCGTCCGGCGGCCTGCGACGCCAGCTGGGCGACGAGGTCCGTCCCCTCCTTGCCGAGCATCAGGGTCAGGACGAGGGCGCGGGCACGATCGGGGTCCTCGATCGCGACCCCGTGCACCTCGGCGACCGAT
Organism: Microbacterium sp. IEGM 1404; assembly: GCF_030056775.1. Taxonomy (NCBI): domain Bacteria; kingdom Bacillati; phylum Actinomycetota; class Actinomycetes; order Micrococcales; family Microbacteriaceae; genus Microbacterium; species Microbacterium sp. IEGM 1404. Next base: position 546,488 of record NZ_JASHKP010000001.1, read on the forward strand.
TGCGCGAACAGCGCCGTGGCCTCCAGGAAGCCGACCGTCTCCACGCCGCTCAGCGCCAGGGTGACACCGGTCCCGATGCCCGGCACGACGGCGGTCGCGCCGACGGCCGCGCCGCCCGTGGTCACGGCCGCGAGGTAACGCCGCTCGAGGATCCGGAGGATCTCCTGCGGGGAGGCATCCGGATGCCGCAGTCGGATGCTCCGCAGGTGGGCCAGCACCGCGGGACGCTGCACGGACAGCACGCGGTCGAGCATGCGGATCGTGCGGGGATGCTCCTCCGACCCCGCCGGCGGCAGCCCGCCCTTCCACGGCGCGTCGTCGGGCAGGGAATGGATGCGATGCACCTTCTCAGCCATGATTCCATCCTGCCCCCGTGGGGCGATGTCGTCCGGGCCTTGACGCGCGTCGGAGATCAGACGAAGAGGTTCGCGCGCTCCAGGTCTTCCGCGAAGTCGACCTCGACGGCGTAGAGGTCGGAGATGTCGAGAGGCTCGACGCGCATCCCGTCCTGGGCGATGGCCAATTCGATACCGCGTTCGAAGTAGTCCTGGTCGTCGACGCGCTGCAGGTGGCGCTGGAGTGTCTTCTTGTCGCGGGCGGCGACGTAGTTGATGCCCACGGCTTCCCCCAGGCCGCCACGGACGGTCTTGGAGAGCTCCGCGACGAAGCCCTCGGCATCCACCGTGTACTTCACCTCTTCGTCGCTGACCTTGGCGGTGTTGACCGTGACGAAGGACCGGTCGCCCTCGATCAGCTCGAGGGCGCGGCCGAGCACGTCGGGATCGAACACGACGTCGCCGTTCATCCACAGCACTCCGTCGCGGCCGGTCGCCGAGAGGGCGCGCAGCAGACTCTTGGAGGTGTTCGTCTGGTCGTAGCGGTCGTTGTAGACGTAATCCACACGCGGGAACGCGTCGACGACGGTCTCCGCCCGGTAGCCGACGACGGTGGTGATGCGGGCCGTGCGGCCCAACGCCGCGCGGATGTTGTCGTGCTGCTGCTGCATGATGCTGCGCCCGTCAGCGAGCACGGTCAGCGGTTTGGGCAGACTTCTCCCCAATCGCGAGCCCATGCCCGCGGCGAGAATGACGATCTGAAGGGTCAAGGCAGGCTCCTGGGGGATGAGTTGTCATTTCCGGTTCACCGGAATGTCACGCCTTCGTGTCGAATTCATGCTAGTCAAACGCTCTGGGAAGGTGCAGAATTCGCCGTGGTCGTTGTCCTTTCGTGATGCCTACCGTCTCGGACGCCGCGTGTCACCCGCCGGGGTGGGTGTCGGAGGGGGTTGATAGTTTGGAACGATGACAGCGTCGCTGCCGCAGCCCCCTGAGTCCGCCTCCGCTGGGTCGGAGGACGATGCGGCGAGCGTCGACGCCTCTCCCACGCCCCCGCCGGGTCCTCGGACGCCCCGTCGCACCGCATCGTCGTCGCCTCGCACGACGGGCGAATCGGATGCCGCCGATCAGGGCGACACGCCGGAGGTGAAGAAGTCGACGCCGCGAACTTCGTCGGCACGCAACGCCTCCACCGGGGCCGCGCCGCGCAGCCCGCGCACGCCCGCTGCCAAGAAGCCGGCGACGCCGCGCACGCCGGCCGCGAAGAAGCCGGCCACGCCGCGCGCATCCGCGGCCGAGAAACCGGCGACGCCGCGCACGTCCGCGGCGAAGAAGCCGGCGACGCCGCGCACGCCGGCCGCGAAGAAGCCGACCACGCCGCGCGCATCCGCCGCCGCGAAGAAGCCGGCCACCCCGCGGACCGCCCCGTCGGCGGTTCCGGACGAGGCGCGTCCGGTGGTCGATCCCGGTCCGCCGCCGCCGTTGCCCGCCGATCTGGTCGTGCCGCCGAGGCCGCCGTTGCCGCCCGTGGGTGGTTCACTGTCCGTCGACGATCCCACCCCGGCGGACGTGGCCGTCGAGGAGCCGAAGGTGGTCGACGAGCTGCCGGTCGAAGAGCCGGTGGTCGTCGAGGAGCCGGTGGATAAGTCGGCGGTCGTCGAGGGGCCGGTGGCTGTCGCCGAGCCGGTGTCCGAGGAACCGATGGCTGTCGAAGCGCCGGTGGACGCGGAGCCTGCGGGGGGCGAGGACCCGACGGTCGAGGCATCCTCCTCCCCGGCCCTCATCCCTTCGGATGAGAATGCGACCCCGGTTGGGGCCGTCGTCGAGGAGCCGGTGACGGTCGAGGAGCCCGCGGCCGACGAGCCGGTGGCCGACGAGCCGGTGGCCGAGGACGAGACGGCGGACGCCGCGGAGCCGATGTCTGAGGAGCCGGTGACGGTCGCGGAGCCGGTGTCCGTGGAGACGCCGGCGGACGCGTCGCCTGCGGCTGCCGAAGAAGCGGCGGTCGAAGAGTCGGTGGTCGAGGAGACGGTGGTCGACGAGCCGGTGCTTGTCGAGGAGCCGGCGGCCGAAGAGCCTGCCGTGGAGCATTCCGCCGCCGAGGAGCCGGCCGCCGCGGAGCCGCTGACTGTCGACGAATCCGCCGAAAGTGACTCTGCGGTCCCGGAATCCGAGATCGCCGACGAGAGCGTCCCCGGGGAGTCGGCATCCGACCCCGCGGTGGAGGAGTCGTCGTTCACCGACCAGGACACCGATTCGGCCGACGCCGACGCCGACATCGCCGCGACGGGAGCGGCGGAGGCGCAGGACGCGTCCGCGGCCGAAGTCGCCGGTGCCGCGGCCGCCCCGGCCGCCGCGGACCAAAGCGACGTCGCGAGCGACGTTCCGGCGCTGCGTCTGCGCAACGTCACGAAGCTGTTCGGCGAGGTGCGGGCGGTCGACGGCGTCGACCTGACCGTCCCGGCCGGCTCGTTCTACGGTCTCGTCGGACCGAACGGGGCGGGGAAGACGACGACGCTCTCGATCATCGCGGGTCTCCTCCGCTCGAACGGCGGAACGGTCGAGATCAACGGCGTCGACGCGGGACGCCAGTCGCGCGCCGCCAAGAAGCTGATCGGCGTCCTCCCGGATCGCCTCCGCACGTTCGACCGTCTCACCGGCCGCCAGCTGCTGTCGTACTACGGCGCGCTGCGCGGTCTGCCGTCGCCCGTCGTCGAGAGTCGCGCCGCCGACCTGGCTCGCGCCTTCGACCTCGTCGAGGCGCTCGGTCGACCGGTGTCGGATTACTCGGCGGGCATGACGAAGAAGGTCATGCTGGCCGGGGCGATGATCCATTCGCCGCGCCTGCTCGTCCTCGACGAGCCGTTCGAGGCCGTCGATCCGGTCTCCAGTGCGGTGATCCTCGACATCCTGCGCGCCTACGTCGACCACGGTGGCACGGTGATCCTCTCCAGCCACGGAATGGAGCTGGTGGAGCGCGTGTGTTCGCGTGTCGCGGTCATCGTGTCGGGGCAGGTGCTCGCCGAGGGCACCGTCGACGAGGTGCGCGGCGAGTCGACGCTCGAGCAGCGTTTCCTCGAGCTCTCCGGCGGGCTCGGCGACGTGGAGGGGCTCGAGTGGTTGCACACGTTCTCCGCCTGAGGCTCGCGATGATGCTCGGCGCCCTCCGGGGCGATCGGGATCATGTGCTGCGCCGCGCCGTCGGTCTGTTCGTCCTCATCGCCGGCACCGTCTTCGCCGCGGTCAACGTCGTCGCCCTGGCCGACTCCGACCGTCTGACGACCGCGGTGGTGACGGTGCTCGCGGGCTCGGCGGTCACCCTGGGCTTCGCGATCGCCCCGCCGGTCACCGCCTCCGTCGACCCTCTCGACCCGCGTCGGTTCGCCGTGATCGGCCCCGAGCCCCGACCGCTCGCGGCCGCACTGCTGGCGGCCGGGTTCTTCAGCGTCCCCGTGGTCGTCGTGGTCGTCCTGGCCGTCAGTCTCGCGGTGGCGTGGACCGCTCACGGGGCGCCCGTCGGCGGCAGCATCGTGTCGATCGTGCTCGGCGTGACCACCTGCGTCCTGCTCGCCCGTGTCAGCCTCGCCCTCGGAGCCCTCGTGCGTCGTCCCCGGCAGTCGCGCGAGCTGATCGGGGTCTACCTCGTCGCCGTGCTCGTCGTGGTCGTTCCCGTGGGCATCTTCCTGGGCTCGCTCGAGTGGCGCGGAGCCGTTCCCTCGCAGCTCGTCTCGGCCGCCGAAGTGCTCGGGTGGACACCCGTCGGGGCGGCATGGAACATCGCTGTGGCTCCGACCGCGGGTGCCGCCGCAGCGAGCGTCGTCGTCGCCCTCGCCACCGTCGCCCTTCTGACCGCCGCCTGGTTCGTCCTCGTCCGCGTCCTGCTGACGACGACGCCGCGCCCCTTCACCGTCCGCGAGCGCGCGGGCCTGGGGTGGTTCGCCCTGCTCCCCGGCACGCCCGGAGGCGCTGTCGCGGCGCGCAGCCTGTCGTACTGGTTCCGCGACCGCCGTTACGTGGTCAACGTCCTGGTCGTTCCGATCGCCGCGGTCCTCACGACCCTCCCGCTCATCGTCGCCGGCGTCCCCGTCGAGTACGCCGTTCTTCTTCCCGCGCCGATCATCGCCCTGTTCCTGGGATGGCTGCCCCACAACGATCTGGCGTACGACTCCACGGCGCTCTGGATGCACATCGCGAGCGGTGTCCGGGGCCTCTCGGACCGACTGGGCCGCCTCGTGCCGGTCGTGCTCATCGCGCTCCCGCTTCTGGCCGTCGCCATCCCGCTCGCCATCGCGGTTCACGGTCGGTGGGCCTTCGCTCCCGCGCTCGTGGGCGTGTGCGCGGCCCCCTTCCTCTCGGGGCTGGGCTTGTCGAGCATCGCGTCGGTCGTCGCTCCGTATGCCGTCTCCCGTCCCGGCGACAGCCCCTTCCAGCAGCCGCAGCGCACGGGCTCCGGTGGCGTCGCGTCTCAGGCGCTCGTCATGATCGGCGCCCTGATCGCGGCGAGCCCGGCGATCTGGTTCGCCTGGCAGGCCGTGGCATCCGACACCGCCGACGCCTTCGCCGCGCTGTGGGCCGGTCTCGGGGCAGGGGTCGTCGTCCTCCTGGTCGGGGTCGCGGTAGGAGCGGCGCAGTTCGAGCGGCGGGGGACGCGGCTCATGGAGTTCGCCGAAGCCACCTGACGCCCGTCGGCGGCGGCCCCGCCGGTGGTCGGAGCGGAGAACCGTCCGAGCCCCGCGGTCCGCGGCTACACTGGCAGACCATGAGCACGCCTCTCGACCGACCGGACAGCGGGGGTCTCGCGACCCTGGATCGCGAGCTCGAAGAGCTCATCCGCGAGGAGAACATCGAGCCGGGTGATCACGAGCGGTTCTCCCACTACGTGAAGAAGGACAAGATCCTCGAGTCGGCCCTGACGGGCAAGCCTGTACGCGCGTTGTGCGGGAAGAAGTGGACGCCGGGCCGCGATCCCGAGAAGTTCCCCGTGTGCCCGCAGTGCAAAGAGATCTACGAATCCCTGAACGGCTGAATCCCTCGCCGATCACCCGAGGGTGAGCGACTTCGTCTGCGAGGTCGATCCGTCCGAGCCGTAGATCGTGAAAGTGATCGTGTACGTCCCCGGAGCGATCGGGTAAACGTTCTCGCCGGGATACCAGTTCAGGTTCTGCGCGTATCCGCCGAGCGTGATCGAGAAGTAACCCGACAGCGTCGTGGTCGCGGCGGGCGCGGGAGGCACGACCTCGATCGTGTACTGCACCACCGCGGGTTCGGGGTCGCGTGTCGGCCACCACGTGATGTTCTGGTCGTAGTGGGCCGCGGCATAGATCGCGAGGGGACCGCGCGTGGTGTGGGTCGCGGGGTCATATCTGCTCGTGTCGGTCACCGCCCAGCCCTCGCTGATCCGCAGCTTGGAGATCGGTACCGACGTCGCCGACTGCGCGACGGCGGGCACGAACGTCGCCGCGAACGCGGGTGCGACCCACGCCGTCGCCGAGAGGACGGTGCGGCGCGTGGGCTCGAGCCATCGGGGCGATGACGCATCGTCGGGCATGGAACTCTCCGTTCGGTGCTGGGGTCGCCCGATTGCTGAGAGCTCGAGAGCAGGTGCAGGGGCGAGGTTCCACGCTAGGCATCGCGAGCACGCCCCGCCCCGGACGCGAGACGAATCTCACCCACGACGTCAGGGCTTTCGCCCCGAGAGCGCCGGAAGTGCGCTCACACCTCCATGTACTCGGTCGGCAGGGCCGGGTCGGAGCGACTGAGCGCGAGGGCGCGCACGGGCAGCTCCTCGCGCACACGGGCATGGTGGGCCCGGGCGGCTCCCACTCCGTTCGGGCCGAGCGCGGCGGCATCCGGTTCCCCGTCCACCATCAGCGGAACCTGGAGTGCCCGGGCGTCAGGGTGCTGGGCGGCGGTGGCGAGCTCTTCGAAGCCGTCGCTCACGACGATGAGCTCGGTCGTGGCCGTACCCGCGTCGAGTGTGCGGAATGCCGCCTTGCGGCCTCCGTGCGAGGCCTTCTGAGCCGAGGCCTTCGCGACGGGCACCCAGGAGCCGTCCGCGTCCGCCCGCGCCACGAGCTTGAAGACGAGACCGGCGGTGGGCACACCCGAGCCGGTGACGACTGAGGTGCCGACGCCGTAGCTGTCGACGGGGGAGGCGGCGAGCGCGGCGATCGCATACTCGTCGAGGTCGCTGGTGACCGTGATCCGCGTACCGGTGGCGCCGAGTTCGTCGAGGAGCGCGCGCACCTCTCCCGCCACGATCGGCAGGTCGCCGGAGTCGATGCGCACCCCTCCCAGCCCGGTCCCCGCGACGCGCACGGCGGTGCGCACTCCCTCGGGGATGTCGTACGTGTCGATCAGCAGCGTCGTGTCGGTGCCGACGGCCGCGATCTGGGAGCGGAACGCGTCCTCCTCGCTGTCGTGCAGGAGCGTCCAGGCGTGCGCGGCGGTGCCCATGGTCGGCACGGCCCAACGGCGGCCGGCCTCGAGGTTGCTCGTGGCGGAGAACCCGGCGATGTACGCGGCGCGCGCAGCGGCCACGGCGGATTCCTCGCCGGCCCGACGCGATCCCATCTCGGCCAGGGGGCGGTCGCCGGCGGCGACGCTCATGCGGGCGGCCGCGGTGGCGACCGCCGAGTCGAAGTTCAGGACGCTCAGGGCGAGAGTCTCGAGGATGACCGCCTCGGCGAACGTCCCCTCGATGGTGAGCAGCGGAGATCCGGGGAAGTAGATCTCGCCCTCCCGGTAGCCGGTGATCGACCCTGTGAAGCGGTATCCGGCGAGGAAGTCGAGGGTGGCGGCATCCACGATCCGGTTGTCCCGCAGGTAGCGCAGCTCGTCGTCGCCGAAGCGGAAGTCGCGGATCGCGTCGAGCAGTCGCCCGGTCCCGGCCACGACGCCGAATCGCCGCCCGCCCGAGAGGCGCCGACCGAACACCTCGAAGACGCAGCGCCGCTGCGCCGTGCCGTCGCGGAGGCCCGCGTCGAGCATGGTGAGTTCGTAGCGATCGGTGTGGAGAGCCGTACTGCGGGTCATCGCGCCAGCCTATGCCGGGGTCTGCTGCAGCAGCGCCCCGTGCGAAACTCCTGAGTTTCCGGTAGAACGGCGGGGCCGCGAGCACCGAACCCGACCTCGCGCCCACATTCTCCGGAGTTCGGCTCGCGAGCGGCGGGCGCACCGGGGTCGCGCGGTGGCCGCCGGGTAGGCTGGATGCCTATGAACGACGCGCCGATCGGCATCTTCGACTCGGGAGTCGGTGGTCTCACCGTCGCCCGCGCGGTCTCGGCGCAGCTGCCGCGGGAGTCGATCCTCTACGTCGGCGACACGGCTCGCTCGCCGTACGGGCCGAAGCCGATCGCCGACGTCCGGCGGTACGCGCTCGAGGTGCTCGACACGCTCGTCGAGCAGGGCGTGAAGATGCTCGTGATCGCCTGCAACACGGCATCCGCCGCGATGCTGCGTGACGCGCGCGAGCGCTACGACGTGCCGGTGGTCGAGGTGATCGGGCCCGCCGTCCGCACCGCGATGTCCACCACCCGCAACGGCCGCATCGGCGTGATCGGCACGGTCGGCACCATCGGTTCGCGGGCCTATCAGGACATGCTCGAGGTCAATGAGCGCCTCACCGTCTTCGCCGAGGCGGCTCCCCGGTTCGTGGAGTTCGTCGAGGCGGGGGTCACCGACTCGCCCGAGGTGCTCGCGGTCGCCGAGGAGTACCTGGCGCCGCTGCGTCGCGCCGGCGTCGACACGCTCGTGCTCGGCTGCACCCACTACCCGTTCCTCGAGGGCGCCATCAGCTACGTGATGGGACCCGAGGTGAGCCTTGTGTCCAGCGACAGCGAGACCGCGAAGGACGTGTACCGACAGCTCGTGTCGGGTGACTTGCTGGCCGGGCCCGACGCGGTCCCCACACACCACTACGAGGCGACGGGTGCGTCGGCCGACGAGTTCGTCCGCCTGGCCCATCGCCTGATGGGCCGCGAGATCCGCGATGTGCAGCTGGTGCAGACCGGCGCCATCGACCTGCCGCGCTGAGGCGTGGCATCCATTCCGTCCTGAGGAGGACCCATGACCCGTAAAGACGGCCGGACCGACGACCAGCTGCGCCCCGTGACGATCGAGCGGGGCTGGTCGGCGCACGCCGAGGGCTCGGCACTCATCACGTTCGGCGGCACGAAGGTGCTGTGCACGGCGTCGTTCACGAACGGCGTGCCGCGTTGGCTCACGGGCAAGGGCAAGGGCTGGGTCACGGCCGAGTACGCGATGCTCCCGCGCGCGACGAACAGCCGCAACGACCGCGAGAGCATCAAGGGTAAGGTCGGCGGGCGCACGCACGAGATCTCGCGCCTGATCGGCCGCGCGCTCCGCGCCGTCGTCGACACGAAGGCGCTCGGAGAGAACACGATCGTCATCGACTGCGACGTGCTGCAGGCCGACGGCGGCACGCGCACCGCGGCGATCACGGGCGCGTACGTCGCCCTCGCGGATGCCATCGCGTGGGGCCGCGAGAAGAAGTTCATCGCGCAGCGCTCCGAGGTGCTGGTGGACTCGGTGTCGGCTGTGTCGGTCGGAATCATCGACGGCACCCCGATGCTCGACCTCGCGTACGTCGAGGACGTGCGCGCCGAGACCGACATGAACGTCGTCGTCACCGGCCGCGGCCTGTTCGTTGAGGTGCAGGGCACGGCCGAGGGCGCGCCCTTCGACAAGCGCGAGCTCGACCAGCTGCTCGAGCTCGGCGTCAACGGCTGCGCGCAGCTGCGCGACCTGCAGACTGCGGCGCTGGAGGGCTGACGTGGCGCGCATCGTCCTGGCCACCCACAACCCGCACAAGGTCGAGGAGTTCCAGGCGATCGTCGCCGCGACCCGTCCCGACCTCGAGGTCGTCGGGTACGACGGCCCCGAGCCGGTCGAGGACGGTGTGACGTTCGTCGCCAACGCGCTCATCAAGGCGCGCGCGGCCGCCGCGCACACGGGGCTGCCGGCGCTGGCCGACGACTCGGGTGTCGCGGTGGACGTCCTGGGCGGATCGCCCGGCGTGTTCTCGGCGTACTGGGCCGGGCACAAGAAGGATGCCGCGGCCAACCTCGAGCTGCTTCTCGACCAGCTCTCCGATGTCGCCGACCCGCACCGTACGGCGCAGTTCGTGTCGGTGATCGCGCTCGTGCGTCCCGACGGCACCGAGGACACGGTCGAGGGCCGCTGGCCCGGCCGCCTCGCGACGGCGCCCGCCGGGCCCGGCGGCTTCGGCTACGACCCGATCTTCATCCCGGACGGGCAGGATGCCACGGCCGAGCGCACGGTCGGGGAGTGGTCGGCCGAGGAGAAGAACGCGCACTCGCACCGGGCACGCGCGTTCCGCAGCCTCGTGCCGCTGCTGCGAACGCTCTGAGCCGCGCGGCGAGAGCGAAAACCGCTCTCATTCCCGACTAGCCCGAATCGCCGCGGGTTGCCCCGGCGCGGCTCTAGCCTGGATCCATGCACGATCACGCGCCCGCCGGCGGCATCCGCGATGCCGGGAACCGACGCCTGCTCGCGATCGCGCTGAGTCTCACGGCGACCGTGATGGTCGTTCAGGTCGTGGGCGCGATCCTCACCGGATCGCTCGCGCTGCTCGCCGATGCGGCGCACATGTTCACCGACGCCGCGGCCCTCGTCGTCGCGCTCATCGCGACGGCGATCGCGGCGCGTCCGGCCGATGACCGCCGCACGTTCGGGTATCAGCGTGCCGAGGTGCTCGGAGCGCTCGTCAACGGCATCGTCCTGATCGTCCTGAGCCTGTGGGTCGCATTCGAGGCGGTTCAGCGGCTGCTCGCTCCGGCCGAGGCCGAGGTGCAGGGCGGGCTCATGCTCGTCGTGGCCGTCGTCGGTCTCCTCGCGAACGCCGTGTCGATGTGGTTGCTGGGCCGCGCGCAGAAGCGCAGCATCAACGTGCGCGGCGCCTACCTCGAGGTGCTGGGCGACCTCATCGGCTCCGCGGCGGTGATCGTCGCGGCGATCGTGATCGTCACGACCCGATTCGTGCAGGCGGATGCCATCGCCTCGCTGTTCATCGCGGTGATGATCGTCCCGCGGGCCATCGGACTGCTGCGTGAGGTCATGGCGGTGCTCACCGAGTCGGCGCCGACCGGGGTGCACGTGGCGGAGATCCGCGAGCACCTGCGTGGGGCCGACGGTGTCGTCGACGTGCACGACGTGCACGTGTGGCAGCTCACGCGCGGAGCGCCGGTGTTCAGCGCGCACGTCGTCGTGGAGGAGGCGGCCCTGACCGACGGTCGCGCATCGCGCATCCTGGCATCCCTCCAGACGTGCCTCGCCGACCACTTCGACGTCGAGCACTCGACGTTCCAGCTCGAACCCGCCGGTCACGTCGAGCACGACGCGCAGCACGCGTAGCGCTCAGTCCTCGCGGACGACGTCCGCCGGGTCCTTGTCGGGCCGGAGGCCGCGCCACCGTGCCTGGCGCAGGATGCCACCGGGCGTGAACTCGGCGAACTCCACCTCGCCCACGAGGTCGGGGCGCACCCACAGGGCGTCGCGGGCGTCGGCCGCCGGCACGCCGACGAAGGGATCGGCATCCGTGCGAAGAGGCTCCAGCACCTCGGACAGGCACGCGAGCGTCCGCTCGCCGAAGCCCGAACCGACGCGCCCGGCGTACTGCAGCCCATCGGCCGTGGGCACACCGACCAGCAGCGACCCGATCGTGCCCGAGCGGTTGCCCTTCCCGGGACGGATGCCGCCGATGACGACCTCCTGCGTTCGGGAGTGCTTGACCTTGAGCCAGCGGTCGGATCTCTCTCCTCGGCGGTAGGGCGATCCGGCATCCTTCACGACGATGCCCTCGAGTCCGAACCGTCCGCTGGCCGCGAGTGCGGCCTCGACGTCGTCGAAGACGGGCGGCACCACGACGACGGCTGCCGCATCCGCCGCCAGGTGCTCGAGGATCTCGCGGCGTTCCGCCAGCGGGAGTCCCGTGACATCGCGGCCGTCCGCCTCGAGCACGTCGAACAGGTACAGCTGCACCGGGGTGCGGGCGGCCTCGTGCGTGATCTCGCGCGCCTGGGCGAGGTTCATGCGCTTCTGCAGCAGCGGGAAGCTCGGCCGCCCCTGGGCGTCGAGCGCGACGATCTCCCCGTCGAGTACCGCGGGAGCTGCGCCCAGACCGAGGTCGACGGCCGTGAGCTCGGGGTAGGTGGCGGTGAGGTCGTTGCCGTTGCGCGACCGCAGCCGAAGGCGCTCCCCGTCCCAGATCCCGATCCCGCGGATGCCGTCCCACTTCATCTCCACCCACTCCCGGCCCCAGCGCTCGGCGGCCGCGCGCGCCAGTCCCGGCGTGGAGGAGGTGGCGAGCATGGGGCGCAGGTCGCTGGCGGTCGCGGGTGCAGAGGTGGGCGACGGCGCTGCGGCGGCCGCGGGTGCAGGATCCGCGCGGGGGGCCACGGCCGACCCCTCACGCTGCGGCCGGCCCTCGGCATCCGTCTTCATCCGGTGGAGCAGCCACTGCGACTTCTCGCCGGAGCCCTCGGTGCGGATGAGGGCGAGTCGAACGCGCCCGAGCGGCCCGTCCGGGCGGCCGGTGAGGGTCGCGATGACCTCGTCGTCCCGCCATTTCTCGAGCTCGTACGTGCCGGTGTCCCAGACGGTCATGGTGCCCGCGCCGTACTGTCCGCGCGGGATCTCGCCCGCGAAGTCGAGGTACTGCATCGGGTGGTCCTCGGTCATCACCGCGAGGCTGTTCTTGCCGGTCGTCGGCGGAACCCCTCTCGGGACCGCCCAGCTGACCAGCACGCCGTCGCGTTCGAGCCGCAGGTCCCAGTGCAGGCGCGACGCGTGGTGCTCCTGGATGACGAAGCGGGGGAGTCCCTCGCCGCCGGCTTCGGCATGCGGGTGCTCGGGGACGGGCTCGGGCGTGCGGCCGGCCGTGCGCTTCGCGATATAGGCGCGCAGCGGACCCTCCGGGCGATCGATCGCGGCGAGGGGGTCGCCCGTGCGTTCCAGGATCTCGTGGAACAGCAGGTGCCGGAGTCCCGGATCGTCGAGTTCCTCCCACGTGCGCGGCGCGGCGACCGTCGGCTCGGCGCGACCGCGCAGCGAGTACGGCGCGATCGTCGTCTTCGAGCCGTTGTTCTGGCTCCAGTCGATGAACACCTTGCCGGGGCGCGCGGCCTTGGACATCTGGCTCACGACGAGGTCGGGGTGGTCGGCCTCGATCGCGCGCGCCAGTTCCTTCGCGACGGCGCTGACCGCGTCGCTCGTCTGCCGCCCGTCGAGGTGCGCGTACAGATGGATGCCCTTGCTGCCGCTGGTGACCGGCAGCGGGTCGAGGCCGATGTCGAGCAGGATCGCCCGCGCCCACCGGGCGACCTCGGCGCACTCCGCGAGCCCCACTCCCGGCCCCGGGTCGAGGTCCAGGACGATCCGGTCGGGATCGAGGCGGGTACCGGCGGCGTCGAACCGCCACTGCGGCACGTGCAGCTCCAGGCTCGCGACCTGCGCGAGGTACACCAGCGCCGGGACGTCCTCGACGAGCGGGTAGTCCTTGGCGCCGGACGAATGATCGATCGGATGCCGTGGCATCCAGGCCGGTGCGCCCGGCTCCAGCGCCTTCGCGAAGAACGGCTCACCCGACTCGGCCGCGGTTCCCACGCCGTCCGGCCAGCGCTTGCGGGTCACGGGTCGACCCTGCACGTGGGGGAGCAGCCGAGGAGCGATGCGGGTGTAGTAGTCGATGACCTCGCCCTTGGTGGTCCCGGTCTCCGGATACAGCACCTTGTCGAGGTTGGACAGGCGCAGGCGACGGCCGTCGATCCGCACCGTCTGCTCCACCATCGCCCCAGCGTAGAGCGGACGAGGGCGCGGATGCCGCGCAAGGGTCTCGGCATCCGGGCTGCCGGGGGTGTTCACTGGACCCATGCGATCGATCTGGAAAGGCGCACTGACCTTCGGTCTCGTCAACGTGCCCGTCAAGGTGTACTCCGCGACCGAAGACCACGACGTCCCGCTGCACCAGGTGCACAACAAGGACGGCGGACGCATCCGCTACCAGCGCATCTGCGAGGTCGACGGCGAGGTCGTCCCGTACCAGGACATCGACCGCGCCTACGACGACGGCGAGCAGACCGTGGTGCTGACCAAGGACGACCTCGCGTCGCTCCCGAGCGAACGCAGCCGCGAGATCGAGGTCGTCGAGTTCGTCCCCAGCGACCAGGTCGACCTGCTCACCCTCGACAAGGCGTACTACCTCGAGCCCGACTCCGCGTCGCCGAAGGCCTACGTCCTGCTGCGGAAGACGCTGGAGCAGACCGACCGCACCGCGATCGTCCGATTCTCGCTCCGGCAGAAGACACGGCTGGCGGCGCTCCGCACGCGCGGTGACGTCCTCGTGCTCCAGACGCTGCTCTGGGCCGACGAGGTGCGTGCGGCCGAGTTCCCCGCTCTCGACGATGACGTACGCATCTCCGCGAAGGAGCTGGAGATGTCGGCATCCCTCGTCGAGAGCTTCTCGAAGGACTTCGACGCCGAGGAGTTCGGCGACGAGTACCAGCGCGAGCTGCGCACGCTCATCGACGCCAAGCTCGAACAGGGCGATGCGATCGACACGGCCGCGACGTTCGGGGAGCAGGATGCCGACGACGACGGCGGAGAGGTCATCGACCTGATGGAGGCGCTCCGCGCGAGCGTCGAACGCAGTCGCGCGGCGCGTTCCGGGAAGGCCGAGGAACCCGCCCCGAAGAAGAAGGCGGAGCCGAAGAAGAAGGCCTCGAAGGCGTCGTGATCGCCGCCGCGCTCAGTGGGAGCGGTGGTCGCCGTCCTCGAGCGTCTTGGGGTCGAGGACGAGCGACGCCGAATCGGTCGCGGTGCCGGCGGCCGCCTCGCGTTTGGCCGCGGCACGCTCGCGGAAGTAGTGCACGGCGATGAAGATCGCCGTGCCCGCGACGGCGGCGAGCAGGATGACGTCGATGTACTCGGTCACGATGTCGCGCACGAACGGGATGTAGCCCACGGCGTAGCCCAGCATCGTCAGGCCGACACCCCAGATGATGGCGCCGATCAGGTTGTAGAGCGAGTACTTCCGCCACGGCATGTGGCCGACTCCGGCGGCGATGGGCGCGAAGGTGCGTACCACCGGCACGAAGCGGGCGAGGATCACGGTGATGCCGCCGAAGCGCTCGAAGAACGCGTTCGTGCGTTCGACGTTCTTCCGGCTGAAGATGCCGGATTCCTTGCGTTCGAAGATCGACGGTCCGGCCTTGTGGCCGATGAAGTAGCCGACCTCGCCGCCGATGAACGCGGACACGCCGATCGCCAAGGCGACCCACCAGGCGTTGATCCCGAACACGCCGTTCGGTGCCGCGGGAGTCGAGTGCGACAGGAGCCCCGCCATGATGAGCAGCGTGTCACCGGGGAGGAGGAAGCCGATCAGCAGCCCCGTCTCAGCGAAGATGATGAAGCACACCACCAGCAGCGCCCAGGGCTGGGAGTTGGTGATGATGGCGGCCGGGTCCAGCCAGGGGAGCAGGCCTGCGGAGTGGATCACATCGGTCCCGTCGGGTCGGAAGAAACGGTGTCGTGGAAGGGATGTCCGTGCGGAAGGGGGGACTTGAACCCCCACGCCCGAAGGCACAGGAACCTAAATCCTGCGTGTCTGCCGGTTTCACCACTCCCGCGAGATGACTCATTCTAGGGCTGACCGTCCCGCGCTCCATGTGAAGCCGCCGTCAACGACGACGACCCCATGTCGGGAGCAGGCGCGTGTCGCGGGAATGCGGACTCGCCCCCGGTCCTTCACCTTCGTATGAAGGCCATCGTCTACTCCACCCCCGGTGATTCGTCCGTCCTCTCGCTCGTCGACCGCGAGATCCCCGAACCCGGCCCCGGCGAGGTCCGGGTGCGCATCGCTGTCTCCGGCGTCAACCCGACCGATTGGAAGGCGCGAGCGAGCGTCGGACGCCCCCTCGTCGCCGACGAGGTCACCCCGAACCAGGACGGTGCCGGAACGGTGGATGCCGTGGGCGACGGCGTCGACCACCTCGCCGTCGGCGACCGCGTGTGGATCCACCTGGCTGCTCACCAGCGGCCGACGGGGACCGCGGCGGAGTACTCCGTGATCCCGGCTGCGCGCGCCGTGCCCCTCGCCGACGGGGCGTCGTTCGAGCTCGGGGCCAGCCTCGGCGTCCCCGCCATGACGGCCCACCGCGCCCTCACCGTGCACGAGTTCGGCCCGGCGCGCCTCACGCCCGGGGCGCTCGAGGGTCGGATCGTCCTGGTGCAGTGCGGCGCCGGTGCCGTGGGGCACGCGGCGATCCAGCTCGCCGTCTGGGCCGGCGCCACCGTCATCGCGACCGTCAGCAGCGCCGAGAAGGAGGCGTTCGCCCGCGCCGCCGGCGCCCACCACGTGCTGCGCTATCCCGATGCCGGGTTGGCGGATGGCATCCGTGAGCTCGCCCCGCAGGGCGTGGACCACATCGTCGAGGTGGCGATCGCTGAGAACGCCGGGCTGGACGTCGAGGTCGTCGCGAACCACGGGTCGATCGGGTACTACGCCGACAATGGCGGCGACACCTTCACCGCGGCCGTGCGCGACAGCTTCGCGAAGAACGTCCGCTGGCAGGGACTGCTGCTCTACACGGTGGGCGAGGAGGCTCTCGCCGCTGCGGCGGAGGATGTCTCGGCCGCGGTCGCCGACGGGGTGCTGCCGGTGGGGGAGGACGCCGGTCTTCCCCTGGAGCTGTTCTCGCTCGAGCAGACCGCCGCGGCGCATGACGCCGTCGAGGGCGGCGCGACCGGGAAGGTGCTCATCCGGGTGGCGGATGCCGACGACTGATCGGTCTCGCTGAGCCGGGTCGGGGCGCGGGTCGAGAAGACCCGCGCCCCGACGTCACGTCGGCTGACGGGCGAGGGTGATCGCGCACATCCCCAGCGCGACGCACGCGAGCGCCAGCGCGAGCGGGCTGCCGGCCCGGTGCGCCACCGCACCCAGGACCGCTCCCGTGACGAGCGCACCCCACAGCAGCAGCGGTCGCCTCCACGCCGTCCGGGCACCGCCCGTGACGAGCGCGGCGAGGGCGAGTCCCAGACTGACCAGTGTTCCTGTGCTGTAGGTGATCGCGACGCGCGCACGGCCGTCGGCGAGGAACAGCGTGTTCAGCGCTCCCATCGCGGCCGCCAGAAGACCGGCGCGCCACAGCGTGGCGGAGCCGGCGAGAGCGAGCAGCGCCACCGAGCCCACGACGAGAGCCGCTCCCGCGACGATCCAGGGCCGAGGTCGCGCCAGAGCCGTGTTCGCGACGCCGCCGAGCGCCACGCCCGCGACGAACGCGGCGATGATGCCGGCCGATGCGAGGGCGATCAACGCTCCCGGACCGATCACTTCGACGGCCGCTTGGGTGGAGTTGCCGCTCATGAAGGAGACGAACAGGCCGCCGGTGTCGAGGAAGCCGATCGCGTCGACGAAGCCCGCGACGGATGCCAGGGCGGCGGAAACGGCGAGCGATCCGCGGTCGACGTCTTTCATGACGGCATCCCTTCCGACGATCGGTGCGCGTCCGGGATCATCGTCGGGCGTCGGGGGCGTCGTCGGCAAATCGGCGCGGATGCCGGTTGCGGCCACGACACGGCGACGGGGTCGCGCACATCGGTGCGCGACCCCGCCGGTGCGTGGTGTTACGAGGCGTCTCCGCTCTGCGAGCGACGACGGTGGATGATCGTTCCGGCCGCGATGAGCACGCCGAGGCCGAGCATGCCGGCGCCGATCAGCGGCAGCGGCGAGCCCTCGACCTCCGAGCCGGTGTTCGCGAGATTCCCGCGCGAACCCGTGGTCCCCGCGGGTGTGGTGGTCGCGGTCGGGGACGCGCTGGCCGAGACGCTGGGCTCGGGTGACGGCTCCACCGGGGGATCGGTGGGCTCGGGCGACGGCTCGACCGGAGGCACGACCGCGTTCCACGCGAGCACCGCGGCGGCGTTGCCGATCGCGGGGGCGAAGATGTCGATCGACTCCCGGCTCACGTTCGCGAGCGTGTCATCGACCGTGTGATAGTTGCGATCCATGATGACCCCGGCCTCGCCGCCGAACACCGCGGCCTGCTCGGCGGTCTTCACGTCGTCGGCGCCCGAGAAGAGGCCGCCCGCGGGGATGCCGTTGTCGATGAACGCCTGGTAGTCCGAGCGTCCCGAGTACTCGCTGTCGATCCAGGGCTGGTCGATGCCGTCGAAGTAGTCGGTGTAGACCTTCTCCAACTCGGCGGAGCCCTCGGGGATGTCCACGCCCTCCGCGGGGAACGTCGAGCGGTTGGCGTCGTACACCCCGACCGTGAAGTTCTCCGAACCGATCATGTCGTAGTTGAGGTACGCCGAGATGCGGCGGAGTTCGGCCGGATCGTTGGCCGCGAGGTCCTCGACGTAGCGGGTCGAACCCACGAGCCCGACCTCTTCGGCGCTCCAGAGCGCGAGGCGGATGCGCTTGTCGTTCGGGACGTCGGATGCCGCGATCTTCTCGGCCAGCGCGAGGATCGCGGCGGAGCCGGAGGCGTTGTCGTTCACGCCCGGTCCCTCGGGGACACTGTCGAGGTGCGCACCGATGACGATCGTGTCCTCGGGGTCGCCGGCGATGCTGTCGGCGATGACGTTGAACGTCTTGCCGATGAGGAACTCCTTGACGATCTCGGCCGTCCCCTCCACCGGGGCGTCCGCCGGGGCCGCGTCGATGAGGGCCGCCAGCGTCTCGCCCGAGGCCTGCGGCAGGGTGGCGGCGGGGGCGTTGGCTTCGTTGCGGGGACCCGATGCGACGTTCGTGAGCTGGTCTTCGGGACCGACGCCCTCCTCGGTCGGACGGGTGTTGTTGTAGACGAACACCGCGCCCGCTCCGGCGGTCGAGGCGAAGCCGATCTTCTCCTCGAACGTGCAGGCTCCTCGCTGCACGAGCACGATCGCCCCGTCGGGGATGTCGGCGAAGTCGTCGGCGACGCAGCCGAGCCGCAGGCCGTCAGCGTCTTCGGCGGGCTGGGCGAGCGGCGCCGTGTAGGGCGCGTCGGTTCCCTCGGACAGGTCGAAGTGCGAGCCCTCGTAGACGGTGCCGTCCACGGTCAGGCTCGCATCGCCGAAGACCGAGTACGGCTCCTCGAACTCCTGGCGCGTGACGGTGAACGCGCCGGTGTCCTCCAGTACCTGCTCGGCGTACTCCGCGGCGGCGGTGTAGCCGGGGGCGTAGAACGCCCGGTAGTCCTGGTCGGCGTACGACTGGGTGATCTCCGCGATCTCGGTCAGGTGCGTCATGACGTCCGCGCCGGTCAGGCCGAGCGTCTCGGGGCCGTCCTCCGGCGCCGCGGTGGCCGCCGGGGCGATCAGGAGCGAGCCGCCGACGAGAGCGCCGGCCGCGATCAGGCAGGTCGCGCGTCTCGCGCGCGGGGGAGGGGTCGACAAAGTGGTTCTGGGCACGTGAATGCACCTCTCCGCGGGCACCTCTGCCCGCATCATCCAGGGGGGAATGACTCCTGCCGTCGTGAGGAGACGGCAGTGGTCACGATTGTGACCACAATTTCCGTCGATGAACAACAGGTGCAGGAATGTTTACGGGACAGAAACATCCCGCGGTGCGGATCAGCGCGTGCGCGGCACGTACCTCGGTACCCAGCGCACGAACCCCGCGGCCCCGAGGACCGCGATCACGCCCATCGCCGCGACCGCGACCGGCAGCGACACCGCAGCGGTCAGGGCGGAGATGAGAACCGGGGCGACGGCCCCGCCCCCGTCGGTGAGCGTGCGCCAGGATCCGAGGAACGCCGCCGGATCGGTCGTGGGGGCGATGTCGGCGCCGAGGGTCAGCAGGATGCCGCTGGACAGTCCGTTGCCGACGCCGAGCACGGCCGCGAACATGGCGAACCACATGGACGCGCTGTCGAGTTCGTGCGTGACCGAGAGGGCGAAGAATCCCGCACCCATCAGGATCATGGCGGGGAGCGCGGCCCAGAGGCGTCCGAACCGGTCCATGACCTGCCCGCTGGCGTAGAACAGCGCGAAATCGATCGCGCCGGACACGCCGACGACCACGGCGATCGTCGAGGCGTCCAACCCGAGCGAGACGCCCCACAGGGGCAGCACGACCTGACGGGCTGACCGTACGGCCGACAGGGAGGCGGCGGCGAGGCCGAGGCGTGCGAGCACACCGCGGAACCGCCACATCGTGCGGAGCACGCCGGTGCGCTCCACCGTCGGGATCGAGCCGGTGACGGGTTCGCCGGTGTCCTCGGCATCCACCCCTCCGGTCGCTCGCGCGGTCGGTGCGGCGATCGCGCGTTCCGGGTCCGGACCGAGGAAGACCAGAAGGATCGTCGCCACCTGACAGACCGCGAAGAACGCGATGGATGCCGACTCGTCTCCGAAGATCCCGAGGAGGGCTGCGGAGATGAACGGGCCCACGAACATGCCGAGCCGGAATGTCCCGCCCAGCAGCGACAGCGCCCGCGCGCGGAAGTGCAACGGCACGCGCGTGGTCATGAACGAGTGTCGGGCGAGGGCGAAGGATGCCGCGCAGAACCCGATCAGGAAGACCGCGGCCGCGAACACCGCCAACGAGTTCGCGAGCACCACGCCGACCAGACCGCCGAGGATCACGATGCCGGCGACACCCATCGTGAGGCGTTCCCCGAACCGCGCCACCGCCCACCCGGCGGGGATGTTGCCGCAGAGCTGCCCGACGACGAGCGCCGACGCGATGAGCGCGGCGAGGGCGACGTCCGCGCCGAGCCGGTTCGCGATCACCGGGATGAGCGGGATGACCGCCCCCTCGCCGAGGGCGAAGAGGAGGGTGGGGCCGTAGATCATGGGCGCGAAGCGCACCAGCACGTCTCGGGGGGAGTCGCTCGTCATCGTGTCCACGATAGGCTGGAGTGTCATGCTCGAACTGGACCTTGCCGCCGACATCCAGGCGCTGCGCTCGACCTTCGCCGATATTCAGGCCGTGGTCGACGTCGACGCACTCACCGCCGACATCGAACGCCTGAACGAGGAGGCCGGTGCCCCCGACCTCTGGGACGACGTCGACAACGCCCAGAAGGTGACCAGCCGCCTCAGCCACCGTCAGGCCGAGCTCAAGCGCATCACCGAGATCGAGCAGCGTCTCGACGACCTCGAGGTGCTCGTCGAACTCGCCAACGAGATGGAGGACGAAGAGTCCGCCGAGGAGGCGCGCAAAGAGCTCGCCTCTCTCCGCGACGTGATCGGGCAGCTCGAGGTGCAGACGCTCCTGGACGGCGAGTACGACGCGCGGTCCGCGGTCGTGACGATCCGCTCCGGCGCAGGTGGCGACGACGCCACCGACTTCGCCGAGATGCTCCTGCGCATGTACCTGCGCTGGGCCGAGCGCCACAAGTACCCCGTGAAGGTCATGGACACCTCCTACGCCGAGGGCGCGGGCATCAAGTCGGCCACGTTCGAGATCGACGTCCCCTACGCCTACGGGACCCTGTCCGTCGAGGCCGGCACCCACCGTCTCGCGCGCATCAGCCCGTTCGGCGGCGCCGACAAGCGCCAGACGAGCTTCGCCGCCGTCGAGGTCATCCCCGTCATGGAAGAGGCCGTCGAGGTCGAGGTCCCCGAGGGCGACATCCGCGTCGACGTCTTCCGTTCGTCCGGCCCCGGTGGCCAGTCGGTCAACACGACCGACTCGGCGGTGCGCATCACGCACATCCCGACCGGCCTCGTCGTCTCGATGCAGAACGAGAAGTCGCAGATCCAGAACCGTGCGGCCGCCATGCGCGTCCTCCAGACGCGCCTGCTGCTGCTCAAGCGCGAAGAAGAAGCGGCCAAGAAGAAGGAGCTCGCCGGTACGATCACCGCGAGCTGGGGCGACCAGATGCGCTCCTACTTCCTGTACGGCCAGCAGCTGGTGAAAGACCTGCGCACCGGATACGAGGTCGGCAACCCCGCCGTCGTGTTCGACGGCGATCTCGACGGCCTGATCGCCGCCGGCATCCGTTGGCGCAAGCGCAAGGACGACGACGACTGATCCCGGGATGCCACGGTCGTGGCATCCATAGGACTCTCCCGGTTTCGAGACCCGGCGCGTCCTGTCGGGCTGGGCGCATCGCGCGCTTAGGCTCATCGAGCCATGATCCGGTTCGAGAACGTCACCAAGCGGTATCGCGGCACCACGAGACCGGCGTTGAACGCCGTCGACTTCGAGGTGCAGCGCGGAGAGTTCGTCTTCCTCGTCGGAGCTTCCGGCTCCGGCAAGTCGTCGTGCCTGCAGCTCATCCTGCGGGCGGAGACGCCGAGCGAGGGGAGGGTGGTCGTCCTCGGGCGAGACCTGCGCACCCTCTCCAACCGGAAGGTGCCGTACTTCCGGCGCCACATCGGATCGGTCTTCCAGGACTTCCGGCTCCTGCCCAACAAGACCGTGCACCAGAACGTCGCCTTCACCCTCCAGGTCACGGGCGCCTCGCGCGGCTTCATCCAGCAGGCCGTGCCCGAGGTGCTCGCGCTCGTCGGACTGGACGGCAAGGAGAAGCGGCTTCCTCACGAGCTCTCCGGCGGTGAGCAGCAGCGTGTCGCGATCGCCCGCGCGCTGGTGAACCGACCTCAGGTGCTGCTCGCCGACGAGCCGACCGGAAACCTGGATCCCGGCACCTCCATCGACATCATGCAGCTGCTCGCGCGGATCAACGCCGGCGGCACGACGGTGGTCATGGCCACGCACGAGGCAGGCTTCGTCGACCAGATGCAGCGACGCGTGATCGAGCTGAGCAACGGCGAGATGGTCCGTGACGAGCGGCGCGGTGGATACGGCGACACGTCCGGTCTGCCCCGGCTCGCCCCCGAGGTCGAGAGGGGCGCGGCCGCGGTCGCCGCCCTGACCGCCGTCTTGGAGGTGCAGCGCGAGGTCGCGCACATCACCGGCGCCGTCGAGCCGCTGAACCTCGAGGACGCGCAGCGCGCCGAGGCCGAGCGGGCCGCGGCCGCGCCGGCGACGGAAGCGGCGCCGGAGCCCTCGACGCACACGCGCTCGGTCCCCGTCACGACGCCCGATGTCGATGCGCTCGGACTCGCCGACCGCCTCGGCCTCGCCGACAAGAACGACCGCGACGACGAAGTGGGACCCACCTCATGAGATTCGGTCTCATCCTCTCGGAGGCCTTCTCCGGTCTGCGTCGCAACGCCTCGATGGTCATCTCGGTGATCCTGGTGACGTTCGTCTCGCTCACGTTCGTCGGCGCCGCGATGCTCATGCAGATGCAGATCGGCAAGATGCAGTCGTACTGGACCGATCGCGCCCAGGTCGCCGTCTTCATGTGCTCGACCGTGTCGGACAAGCCGTCCTGCACCGCGGGTGAAGCGGCCAGCCAGGACCAGATCGACCAGGTCCGCGCGACGCTCGAGGGCCCTTCGCTGGCGCCGTTGATCCGCAACTTCACGTTCCAGACCAGCGACGAGGCCTTCGAGAACGCCAAGGGGCTGCTGTCGGCGGACATCGCCGACGTCGTCACCGCCGACCAGTTCAACGCCACCTTCAGCATCAACCTCGTCGATCAGAGCCAGTCGGACGTGATCTCCGAGGCGTTCAGCAACCAGGCCGGCGTCGAGGAGGTGACCGACCAGATGCAGTATCTGGAGCCGCTGTTCCAGACGCTCACCGTGGCGACCTACGTCGCCGTCGGCATCGCCGGTCTGATGCTCATCGCCGCCGTGTTGCTCATCGCGACCACGATCCGGCTGTCGGCTTTTGCCCGGCGCCGCGAACTCGGCATCATGCGACTCGTGGGCGCGTCGAACAGGTTCATCCAGACGCCGTTCGTGCTCGAGGGTGTGCTGGCCGCGCTGATCGGTTCGGCTCTCGCGAGCGTCGCGGTGTGGGCGATCGTCGAGGTCGGCGTCAACCAGTATCTGCGCGAGCGGATCTCGTTCATCACGTCGTGGGTGGGCTTCTCCGACGTCGCGATCGTCGTGCCGGTGATCATCATCATCGGCGTGCTGCTGGCGGCGCTGAGCGCGAGCTTCGCGATCCGCCGCTGGCTGCGCGCCTGATCGCGTAGACTGAGGGGCTCTGTGTGCCCGGAATCATGAGGAGGTGGCACCATGCCTCGTGAGCAGGGTGAAAAGCTCATCGCGTCGAACAAGAAGGCGCGTCACGACTACGCGATCGAGAAGACGTACGAAGCGGGGCTCGTGCTGACGGGCACCGAGGTGAAATCGCTCCGGCAGGGGCGGGCGAACCTGACCGACGGCTACGCCTACATCGACGGCGGTCAGGCGTACCTGGATGCCGTTCACATCCCGGAGTACTCGCAGGGCCACTGGACCAACCACTCCGCCAAGCGCACGCGCAAGCTGCTGCTGCACAAGGAAGAGATCGTCAAGCTCTCGCACGCGGTCGCCGCGGGCGGGTACACGCTCGTGCCCCTGCGCCTTTACTTCCTCGACGGCCGCGCCAAGGTCGAGATCGCGGTGGCCAAGGGCAAGCGCGAGTTCGAGAAGCGCCAGACGATCCGCGAGCGCGAAGACAAGCGCGAGGCGGAACGCGCGATGCGCACGAAGAACCGCCTGGGGGAGTGACCCTCACTCGGCGACGAATCGGCCTTCGACGGTCGCGCCGACGACCAACTCGGGCGGCTGCAGGCTGAACGAGGGACCCGTGTCCGCCTTCGCGAACATCATGCGGGGAGCCGCGGCATCCTGTCGCGACTCCAGCAGGCCCGCGTCCGCGATCTCGACAGCGGTGACGGACGCAAGTCCCAGCGCCTCGGCGTAGGCGGCCGCCCGCTCCACGGCGACCTGCACGGCCGCGGCGGCCACTCTCCGCTCGACGCCCACGCGGGTGTCGCGGGCGAGGCGCCAGTCCACCGCGGTGACCTGCACGTCGTCCGACTCGGCGACGTCGCCCAGCCACCACGACAGCGCACCGGCGTCGGTGAAGGTGGCCGACAGCTCCACGCTCGCGTGGTGCACGAGGGGCAGTTGGGCGCCCTCGCTGTTCCAGGGGCGGTCGGACCAGACGGACACGCGTGCGCTCGACCACTCCGAGACCTCGCCCGACCGCAGGTGCGCGACCAGCCCGTCCTGGACGGATGCCGCCCGCTCCTGCGCGCGCTCGACCACGGGACCGCGAGAGGGACCGTCGGTGGACACGGTGACGCGCACCGCGGCCTCTTCGGCGCGCACGCGCGTTTCGCTCTCGCCGCGGACGGTGATGGTGACCTGACTCATGCGGCGAGCCTAGGGGAGAGGCCGGGAATGGCCCAGGGGCGCGATCCGTTGTAGTCTGTGATGCTCGGGTGCTTCGGCATCCGAGGATGGCAATTCCACAGTGTGACGATGGTCGCTCCTACACGGAGTTCCCGGGGCTGATCGGTTTCGACAGCGCCTGCGAACCTGCGAGAAGCGGGCCGAGGATGTGGGGTTATCTCGTAAACGCTCCCTGCAAAACAATAAGTGCCGAAACCAAGCGCACTGACTTCGCCCTCGCTGCGTAAGCGAGCCCGATAGTCCGTCAGACCGTGTGTGACCCCGCCACGGATCCTGGCGTCATTTAGGGGTCTTGCTGTGTGACGGCGTCCGGACGTCACGCGGGACTTTTCCCGGACTGGGCCTGTCGACTTAGGTGTCTGTGACAAAGGTCGGGGCCGAGCAGAACGTCTGCACAGACTGCGCCCGGAGAAAACGCGGAGACCCAGCGTTGGACGGGGGTTCGATTCCCCCCAGCTCCACGAACCATCGTCACACCGACGGAGTACGGAAGACCGCCCCACGGGGCGGTCTTCTGCTTTATGCCCTCGGGGCGTGAGTCCTTGTGCAGGGCAGATCGGTCACCGGGCTCCCCGCGCGGGTGGCCGTGACCATCACGAATTCGATTCGTCGAGGACCCAGTCGATGCACTCGCGCACGAATTCGGTGAACGTCCGACCCGTCGCTTCGAGTTCACGGGTCTCATGCAGGAACCAGTAGACCGCTCCCACGTCGTCGGTGTCCGGGTGACCGCGAAAGCACGCGAGATCTCCAGCTCCATTGTTCAAGAACGTGATCATGTCCAACGGGAGCCCGCCGTCGGCGCGTTCGTGAAGCGTCGCCTGCGTGACCAGCATCGACGGGTACTCGACGTCGGGACCGAGTCCGAAGAATTCACTGCTCCCGATCGACATCCACCCGAACGTCCGGAGGTAGACGTGGAAGTCGGGCGGGAAAGACCCGAGGAGTGACTCTGCCTCGCTTATCTCCTGCTCAGAGACTCCAGATCCCATCTCGGCCTCGCCGCGCTGTGCGAGGGTCATTATCTCCATGACGAGGTCGTCCAAGGGGATCCTCCGGATCGCGAGAAGTGTTGCCGACGTCGATGAATGCTGGTCGGCTTCGGCGACCAGGCTATCGATGCGGCGACCTTCGGATCTATGCCGCGGACCGCGTGTGCACGTCGCTCTCGCCGGACGCGTCGTTGAACTCGAGGTAGACGCGACCCTCGGTGCGGGTGAGGGTCGCGGTGTTGCGGCGCTCGATCGCGCCCGCCATCCGCTCGACGAATCCCGGGTCGAACGAGTGCAGCAGCACCTCGTCACCGCGGTGGATGCGCTTGCCGGCCCATGGCGCGGCCACCTTCTCGGGGTCGCGGTGGGTGTAGACGGCGACCCGCTCGGCCTTCATGCTGCCGGCGTGGAGGCGGGCGGCATCCGGGGCTCCCACCTCGATCCAGGCCACGAGTGCGCCGGTGAGATCCCGCACCGAGACGGCGGGTTCGTCGGTCGCGGCGACGCCCTCGCTGAAGGCGATGCCCTCCTCGTACTCGAGGCAGTAGGCCAGGACGCGCGTGAGCATGTACGGGTCGGTCTCGGATGGATGCCGGGCAACCCGCAGCTGCAATTCTTCGTACACGCCGCGATCGACGTCGGAGAGCTGCACCGTGAAGGTGTGAATGGTCGCGCCGATAGCCACGAGGGTCGAGCCTACGCGACCGCTTGCCGCCCACCGCGCCGGCGACCTAGCGTCGGAGGATGCCCGATCCCCGCACCCAGCGCATCGATGTCGGTCCGTTCCAGCTCGACCCGGATGCCGATTCCTCGGCGTGGCGCGCCGTCGCCTCCGACGGCGTCTCCGTGCCCGCGGGGTCGTGGAACGACTGGGTCGCCCTCGCCGAGCGCGTGCTGCGGCTCGACGGCATCTGGCGCGAGCGCGAAGCGCGAGGCGACGCGTGGGACCAGGGGCACGCGGCATCCGGATCCGTCGACGCGGTGAATCCCTACCGCTGACCCTGCGGCCAGTCGATGAGCACCAGGCTCTGCTTCGTGTCGGCCACCTTCACCCAGCCGTCGCCGAAGAGATACGTGATGCCGTAGCCGTCCGCACCGCGCCCCGCGAGCCAGTCGGGATTCTCGGTCACGTAGACCTCGCCGTTCGCGCCATCCTCCCGCTTCCAGCCCGAGGCGACGAGATCGTCCTCCGCCTTGTCGGCGGCGGTGGCGTCGATCGGCGCCCAGCCGAACATCTGGACGCCCGCGGCCGTCGCAGAGCCGTCGCTCCACTTGCACAGGATGCCGTCGGGCACCTCCGTCGCTCCGACGCGGAGGGGCTCGCTCTGCGGCTTCCACCCGATGCTCTCGAAGTCGGCGGCGGTCGAGGAGAGGATGATCGTCTCGCACGTCGGGTCGGTCGTCCCGGCGTCGGACTCGTCGGTGGGGGACGCGTCCGGCGTCGAGGTCGGACTGCCCTCGAGGATGATCGGGGTCGCGCTGGGGGCGGCTGCCGTGCTCGGGGCGCACGCGGCGAGCGCGATCGCTGTCAGGAGTGCCGCCGACGCTGCGGCGAGGGTCCGCCGCGTCACGGGGTGTCCTCCGCGTGGAGGAAGGCGAGGAAGTCGTCGTGCAGAACGCCGTTCGTCGCGAGCGACGACTCCGCGTCGAGCCGGTCGGAACCGTCGAACGCCGAGAACCGGCCGCCGGCCTCGCGCACGATGGGCGCGATCGCGGCGATGTCGTACTCCTTGACGCCGAACTCGGCGACGAGCTCGAGTCGGCCCTCGGCCAGCCACATGTACGGGAGCGCGTCACCGTACCCGCGGTCGCGCCACACGGCGCGTGCCAGGCGTTCGAGCGTCGGGACGAGGTCGACGTCGTCCCACTGCTCGATGCTCTGGAAGCTGATGCTGGAGTGCGCGATGTCGTCGACGCCGGACACGCGGATGCTACGGGGCTCGCCGTCGCGGCCGTTGGTCCACGCGCCGAGGCCGGTCGCCGCCCACCACCGGCGTCCCAGCGCGGGTTGGCTGACGACGCCGACCTGCGGCACGCCGTCGACGGTGAGCGCGATGAGCGTGGCCCACACCGGGATGCCGCGCATGTAGTTGTGCGTGCCGTCGATCGGATCGATGACCCATCGGCGCGCGGTGTCTCCGGAGGTCCCGTACTCCTCGCCGAGGATCGCGTCGTCGGGGCGCTCGGCATCCAGGATCCCGCGGATCGCGCGCTCGGTGGCGAGGTCGGCCTCGGTCACGTGAGTGCGGTCGGGCTTGGTGTCGATCCGCAGATCGGCCGCGTCGAACCGCGCCATGGCGACGGCGTCGGCGGCGTCGGCGAGACGCAGCGCGAGGGCGAGGTCGTCGCGCAGCGACGGGTCGGAAGTCACGGACGCGGCACTCGAGAGCGGCTCATCGATGGGGGACACGCGACCAGGATAGACGGCGAGCCTGAGCCGATTTGGTGAGCCTGCGTCACCCCTGGTAACGTAATCCCTCGGTTCGGAACGCGTTTTCCGGGCCGAACGGAACGCACCTCTAGCTCAATCGGCAGAGCAACTGACTCTTAATCAGTGGGTTCTGGGTTCGAGTCCCAGGGGGTGCACCGACAGGCCCTCACCCTCGCGGGTGGGGGCCTTTTTCGTGTCGCCGTGTGGTGCACCTCGCGATTCCATCGCCGCGGCGCGAGGATGGCGGCATGGCCGACGACGAGATGTGGGACGTCACCGACGTCCAGGGGACACCCACCGGAACGCTCCACCGGAGGGGCGACGGGCCGGTGCCGGCCGGGTCGTTCCACATTGTGGCATCCGTGTGCGTGGTGGCATCCACCGGTCGGGTGCTCGTGAGTCTGCGGGCCGAGGGCAAGGACTATCCGCTCGCATGGGAGTTCCCGGCGGGGAGCGCGCTGCGCGGAGAATCGAGTCGCCGCGGCGCAATCAGGGAGCTCGACGAAGAAGTGGGGATCTCCGTCCTTCCGGATGACCTGGTCCTGGTCGGGCGGGTGATCGAGGAGCGGGCGCTGTTCGATCTGTGGACCGTCCACGTCGACGGAGAGCCGGCCGTCGTGGTGGACCCGGAGGAAGTGCGCGAAGCGGAATGGGTCGACCTCGACGAGGTGCACCGCCGCTGGCAGGCGGGGGTGTTCGCGAGTCCCTGGAACGCCCGGTTCGCGCAGTTGTGGGCGAGCCTCGAGCGCGCCGTCCGGGCCGAGTCGTGACCGATCGCACGTTCGACGTCCCGGTCGCCGGAGGGGCGCTGCACGCGGGGGAGTGGCATCCGGATGCCGACGGCCTCCCGTGGCTCCTCGTGCATGGGGTCACGGCCTCGCACCTCGCGTGGATGTGGGTGGCGCGTGAGACTTCGGACGTCCGATTGATCGCCCCGGATCTCCGCGGGCGGGGTCGCAGCGCCCCGGTCGGCGGGCCGTTCGGGATGGCCGCGCACGCCGACGACCTCGCCGCGGTCCTGGATGCCGCCGGCGTCGAGCGCGCGCTCGTCGTCGGGCATTCCATGGGGGCGTTCGTGTCGGCCGTGTTCGCCGACCGTCATCCTGAGCGGGCAGCGGCGGTGGTTCTCGTCGACGGGGGACTGCCCCTGGATCTTCCACCGGGGATGCCGCCCCGCGAAGCGATCCGGCATGTGCTCGGCCCCACGTCGGCGCGTCTCGAGATGCGCTTCCGGGATGCCGCGGCCTATCGCGACTTCTGGCGGTCGCATCCGGCGTTCGTGGGGCGGGAGGACCCCCTGCTCGACGAGTACTTCGCCTACGACCTGATCGAGACGGAGTCGGGGTGGCGGCCCGCCACATCGCCGGCCACCGTCGAGGCCGACTCGCTCGATCAGAACACCGGCGACGACATCACCCGAGCCCTCGACCGGATGCCGCGACCCACCGTGCTGCTGGCCGCCGAACGCGGGCTGAGGGGTGAGCTCCCGCCGCTCTACCCCGATCTCGCCCGCGTGCGGCGCGACGTGCCCGGACTGCAAGATGCACGGCGCTGCGAGGGGACCGACCACTACTCGATCGTGATGTCGGCGGAGGGGGCCCGCGAGGTCGCCGTGGCCGCGCGCGCGGTCGTCGGGAGCCTGTGACCCCGGGCGACGCGCGAGGGCGGTGTCGTCAAGCAGCCGGGTGAACTTCGCCGGGCTGCAGGCCGGATTCCGGTGTCGTGGCGCGGCATGCGCCTACCGTCGGCCGAATGCGTCGTCTCTTTGTTTCCGGTGCCGCCCTGGTCGCCCTCGCCCTCTCGGCGTTCCTCGTCGCCGGTAATCCGGCGGCCGCCGCCGTCCCCGACCTGACCGGCCGCTCGTACGTCGCCCTGGGTGACTCGTACGCTGCCGCGTGGGGGCTGCCCCTCTCGTCGACCCAGCCCGCGCAGGGCTGCGACCAGTCCGACCAGAACTACCCCCACCTCCTCGCCGCTCAGTTCGGCTTCTCCCTCACCGACCGCTCGTGCGGCGGCGCCGTGATCGCCAACGTCGTCGACACTCCCCAGGCCGTTGCCGGCGGAACCGCTCCGGCGCAGTCGGACTCCTTGGATGCCGACACGGCCCTGGTGACGCTCACCATCGGCGGCAACGATCTCGGCTTCTGGAACATCGGTCAGATGTGCGTCGCGCTCTCCGCGGTGGGGCCTGTGGCGGGCAGCATCGACGGGCAGACGCATGCGACGTGCCGGGAGCAGTTCGTCGTCGACACGCCCGCGGGCCCCGTCAACACGCTCGAGACGCAGGTCGACCAGACGGTCGCCCCGGCACTCGAGTCCGCGATCGCCACGATCCAGACGCGGGCGCCGAACGCGAAGATCGTGGTGATCGGCTACCCCGCTCTCGCCCCCGACGCCGCTCACACCCCGAGCGCCGGCTGCTACTCCGGACTGTTTCAGGGGCTCGGGTTCCGGGCCAACGCCTACCCGTACACCGACGTCGACGTTGCGCTCCTGCACGACACCCAGGTGTACCTCGACGACGCCATGTCCGCGGCGACGCAGGCGGCGGGGGCGACCTACGTGTCGCTCCTCGCCGACTCGGTGGCGCACAGCCCGTGCACCCCCGCGGACTCCTACGTCAACGGCATCAGCCTCACGCTGTCGCCCGACAGCATCCCCGTGAGCGGACTGCCGTTCGGCGGAGTCAAGATCGGTGCCCTCCACCCGAACGCGTCCGGTGCGGTCTTCGCGGCCGGTCATGCGGCCGACGTCGTCCGTGAACTCTTCGCGGAGCCGGACCGCACGCCGACTCCCACTCCGACCCCGACCCCGACTTCAACTCCGACCACCGAGCCCACGGCGACGCCCGAGCCAACCGCATCGCCGACGGCGACCTCCACGCCGACGCCGAGCGCGAGTGCATCCGCCGCCGCGGCGTCTCCCGCGGGGCTCGCCTCGACCGGCGCGCCCTCGGTCGCGACCGCGATCGGGATCGGTGTCGCGATGCTGATCGTGGGTGCGGTCGTGACGATCTTCCTGCGTCGTCGACGCGTGCGCGACTGACTCGATCCACGCGAGAGCGCCCGGCCGCCGACACGATGTCGGTGACCGGGCGCTCGTCGCGTGCGGGTGTCAGGCCGCGTCGCCCACGAGGACGGCAGCCCCCTCGTCGGCAGCGGTCGGGTGCGCCTGATCGATGTGCGCGAGCGCGCGGCGACCGAACAGCACGCACGCGGCGGCGATCAGCACCGAGACGGTCGCCATGATGTACGGCGCTCCCGCGCTGACGGCGTGCCACAGGAACGCGGCGAGCGGCGGGGCCACGGCGCCGCCGAGGAACCGGACCGCCGAGTACGCCGACGACGCGACCGAGCGGGGGAGGTCGGTCGCCTCCATGACCGCCTCGGTGAGCGCGGTGTTGACGATGCCGAGCACGAGGCCGCCGACGATGATGCAGGCCACCAGTCCGGGGGCGGAGCCGACGACGAAGGCCGCGACGAGCAGGTCCG
The DNA here is from genome assembly GCF_030056775.1 of Microbacterium sp. IEGM 1404. Lineage (NCBI taxonomy): Bacteria > Bacillati > Actinomycetota > Actinomycetes > Micrococcales > Microbacteriaceae > Microbacterium > Microbacterium sp. IEGM 1404. The sequence goes on from NZ_JASHKP010000001.1 coordinate 577,971, forward strand.
CCGCTAACAGCGGCAGGGTCACGAGCAGCACGGAGGTCAACCGCATCCGGCGCAGGAGCAGGGGAGCCACCCACACGCTGGTGATCGCCAGCGCCAGGCCCCAGCCGAAGAACGTCAGTCCGATCCCCATCGCGCCGAAGCCGAGCGGGAACGGCGAGAACGCCAGCAGCGTGAAGAAGCCGATGTTGTAGAACAGCGCGGTTGCGGCCAGGATCGCGAGCGCCGGACGCCCGAGGGCGCGGAACGGGGCGCTGAACGGGATCGGTGTGCGGGCGGGCGACGGTCCGCGCAGCAGCACCGCGACGGCCACGAACGCGATCGCCATGAGGACGACCACGCCGAAGAAGGGTCCCCGCCAGCTGGCTTCGCCGAGGATGCCGCCGAGGAGGGGGCCGACGGCGATGCCGAGGCCCAGGGCGGCTTCGTACAGGATGATCGCGGCGGAGCTTCCGCCCGAGGCGGCACCGACGATGGTCGCGAGGGCCGTCGAGATGAACAGGGCGTTGCCCAGGCCCCAGCCCGCGCGGAAGCCGATCACGGCGTCGACGCTGCCGCTCAGGGCGCAGAAGAGGGCGAACACGACGATCGGGCCGAGTCCGACGAGCAGGGTGGCCTTCGCGCCGATCCGGCTGGAGATCCAGCTCGTCACGAGCATCGCGAGTCCGGTGACCACGAGGTAGCTGGTGAACAGCAACTCCGTCTCGACGGGGCTCGCCTCGAGCGACTCGGCGATGGCCGGGAGGATGGGATCGACGAGGCCGATGCCCATGAACGCCACCACGCAGGCGAACGCCACGGCCCACACCTGAGCGGGCTGTTTCCAGATGCTGGGGGTGGAGCTCATCGCACGACCTCCGGCTGCAGGCCGACGCGGGCGGCGAGAGCGTCGGCGCTGGTGCGCACGGCATCCCACTCGGCATCCGTCAGATCGGCGACGTGGGGGGTCAGTGCGGCGCTGAGCGCGTCGAACCAGCGGTCCAGCTCACGCAGCCCTTCATCGGTCGCGGAGACGACGCTCACGCGCGAATCGTCGGGGTGGATGCCGCGGGCGACAAGCCCGGCCTCTTCCATCTGGTGCACGAGTCGGGTCATGCCGGGCTGCGAGACGCGGCTGAGCGTGGCGAGGTCGCCGAGGCGCTGCGGTCCGTGGTCACGCAGCAGCGTGAGGGTGCGCCACTGCGCACCGGGGGCGTCGTTCTTGGTGTCGATGGCCGCGATGCGCGTCAAGGCGTGCACCGCGAAGATCAGTCTCTGGAGATCGTCGTCGCGGGTCATTCCTCGAAGTATACCCCTGGTATATAACGTGGGTATCGATTATCGACCGGCGATCCTGGTCGAGAGCTGGTGGGCGTGCGCGAGCAGGAGGCGACCGAGCTCGGCGAGGCGTTCCCCGCCGAAGCGGAACTCGACCCCCGTCAGGCTCAGCGCCCACTGCGGTTCGCCCGTACTGGTGAAGACGGCCGCGCCGATGCCCCAACTGCCCTCGACGATGAGGCCCGGGTTCACCGCGTAGCCGCGCGCCTTCGTGTCGGCGATGCGCGAGCGGATGCGCGTCGGCGCATGGGCCGCACCCCAGCGGTCGGACAGGTCGTCGTGCCGATCGAGGTAGGCGTCGACCTCGTCCGGCGGGAGGAACGCCAGGATGGCCAACCCCGCGGACGCGACCCCGAGCGGGAACCGGACGCCCTCGGAGAGCACGAACGACCGGATCGGGAAGCTGCCGTCCTCGCGGACGAGGCAGACGGTCTCATCGCCGCGGCGGACGGAGAGGAACGCGCTCTCCTCGGTCCGGACGGCGAGGGAGCGCACGATGTCGCGCGCGAGGGAGGTCACGTCGAACCGGGATGCCGCGATCGTCCCCATCAGATACAGCTCGGGACCGGGCAGCCACCGGCCGGTGGCGTCGTCGCGGTCCACGAGGCCCTCTTGCCGCAGTGCGGAAAGCAGGCGATGCGCCGTCGGTCGTGTGAGGTCGGCGAGGCGCGCGAGATCGCCCACCGCGGCACCGTCCGTCCCCGCCGCCGTCACCAGCCGGAGCAGGTGCGCCGCGCGAGCGACGGCTTGAGCGCCCGGAACGTTCCCGCGAGTCGGGGGGAGCGGGGTGGTGTCCACGATGTGGACGGTACGCGGTTCGGCATCCACATCGCAAGAACGGACGCGACCGGGGGTGCGGGACGGGCGCAGGATGGACCCACCGATCCCTGCACGAAGGAGTCCGCGTGATCGACAAGACCTGGTCCTCGCCGAGCGAGGTCGTCGCCGACATCCCCGACGGAGCCTCGCTCGCGGTCGGGGGATTCGGCCTCTCCGGCAACCCCATCGCCCTCATCGAGGCGCTGCTCGCCCAGGGCACGAGCGACCTGTCCGTCGTGTCCAACAACTGCGGCGTCGACGACTGGGGTCTCGGCATCCTGCTCGGGGCCGGCCGGATCCGGAAGATGACGTCGTCGTACGTCGGCGAGAACAAGGAGTTCGAGCGTCAGTTCCTCTCCGGCGAACTCGAGCTCGAGCTGACGCCGCAGGGCACGCTCGCCGAGAAGCTGCGCGCCGGAGGATCCGGGATCGCCGCGTTCTACACGCAGACCGGCGTCGGCACCCAGGTCGCCGAGGGTGGCCTGCCGCAACGGTACGACGGCGCGGGCGGCATCGCGGTCGCGTCGCCCCGGAAGGACGTCCGCACCTTCGACGTGCAGGGCGAGCCGCGCGAGTTCGTCCTGGAAGAGGCGATCACCACCGACTTCTCCCTCGTCCACGCCTGGAAGGGCGACCGCCACGGCAACCTCGTCTTCCGGAAGGCGGCGCGCAGCTTCAATCCGCTGGCCGCGATGGCCGGGCGCGTGTGCATCGCCCAGGTCGAGCACCTCGTCGAGCCCGGCGAGATCGATCCCGACGACGTGCACCTGCCCGGCGTCTTCGTCCACCGTCTCGTCGAGGTCGGTCCCGACATCGAGAAGCGCATCGAGAAGCGCACCGTCACCGAAGGAGCGCACTGACATGGCCCTCACCCGCATCGAGATGGCGGCGCGCGCCGCCCGTGAACTCGCCGACGGCTCGTACGTCAACCTCGGCATCGGTCTCCCGACCCTCGTGCCCAACCACGTGCCCGACGGCGTCACCGTCGTGCTGCAGTCCGAGAACGGCATCCTGGGCGTCGGCCCGTACCCGACGGAGGATGCGGTGGATGCCGACCTCATCAACGCCGGGAAGGAGACGGTGACGACGCTGCCCGGGGCCGCGTTCTTCGACTCGGCCACGAGTTTCGGCATGATCCGCGGGGGCAAGATCGACGCCGCGATCCTGGGCGCGATGCAGGTCTCGGCATCCGGTGACCTCGCCAACTGGATGATCCCCGGCAAGATGGTGAAGGGTCCGGGTGGAGCGATGGACCTCGTCCACGGCGCGGCCCGCGTCATCGTCCTGATGGAGCACGTCGCGCGCGACGGCTCGCCCAAGATCGTCGACGCGTGCTCGCTGCCCCTCACCGGTCGCGGTGTGGTCGACCGCATCATCACCGACCTCGCCGTCATCGACGTGACGCCCGACGGTCTCGTGCTCGTCGAGCTCGCCCCCGGCGTCACCGTCGACGACGTCGTCGCCGCGACCGAACCCCCGCTCACCGTCCGCATCCCCGAGGAGCAGAACGCATGACCTCCGCCACCGACGTCGTCATCGTCGCCGCCGCCCGCACGCCCCAGGGTCGCCTCAAGGGACAGCTCGCGCCGCTGACCGCGGTGCAGCTCGGCGCGGCCGCCATCTCCGGCGCCCTGGAGCGCGGCGGCATCCCCGCCGATGCCGTCGACGCCGTGCTCGTCGGACAGGTGCTGCAGGCCGGAGCCGGGCAGAACGCGGCACGGCAGGCCGCGATCGCCGCGGGCATCGGCTGGGACGTCCATGCCGCGACCGTCAACAAGGTGTGCCTGTCGGGCCTCACCGCGATCATCGACGCTTCCCGCATGCTCCGCCTCGGAGACGCGACCGTCGTTGTGGCCGCGGGTATGGAGTCCATGACCCGCGCCCCGCACCTGCTCATGAATTCACGCGAGGGCTATGCGTACGGCTCGATCGAGGTCCTGGACCACATGGCGTACGACGGCCTCACCGACGCGTACGACCGCGAGAGCATGGGGGCCTCCACCGAACGCGCGAACGCCCGGTACGAGATCACACGGGAGGCTCAGGATGCCGTGGCCGCCCGGTCGCATCAGCGCGCGGCCGCGGCGCGAGAGGCCGGCCTGTTCGACGCGGAGATCGTTCCGGTGTCCATCCCGCAGCGGAAGGGCGAGCCGGTCCTGGTGACCGCCGACGAGGGCATCCGCCCGGAGACGACGGTCGAGGTCCTCGGCAAGCTGCGCCCGGCCTTCGCGGAGGGCGGATCGATCACGGCGGGCAACGCTTCGCCGATCTCGGACGGAGCCTCGGCGGTCGTCCTCACGACGCGTGCCGTCGCGGAGGAGCACGGATGGGACGTGCTGGCGACGGTCGGTGCGTCCGGCCAGGTCGCCGGGCCCGACAACTCGCTGCACGCCCAGCCCGCCCATGCGATCGCCCGCGCGCTGGAGAAGCAGGGTATCGCGGCATCCGATCTCGATCACGTCGAGATCAACGAGGCGTTCGGCGCCGTCGTGGCCCGGTCGCAGGCCGAGCTGGGCCTGTCCGACGACGTCGTCAATCCGCACGGCGGCGGCATCGCCATCGGCCACCCGATCGGGGCGTCCGGCAACCGTCTCGTCGTGCACGCGGTGCACGAGCTCGTGCGGCGGGGGAGCGGCACGGCCGCGGTGGCGCTCTGCGGCGGAGGGGGTCAGGGAGACGCGCTGATCCTCACGCGCTGACCTCGCCTGGACACACGGATGCCGCGGCCCCGAGGCCGCGGCATCCGTCGTCGTGTCAGCGGGCGAGGCGCTTCTTCAGGAGCTTCTGCTGCTTCTTCGACACGGGCGAATCGCCCGCGACGGTGCGCCCGCGACGCGCGCGGCGGGTGTCGACGACGGCGCCCACCGCCAGGGCGAGCGTGATGCCCCAGCTCAGCCACGCCAGAGCCGTGCGCCACGTGAACTCCTCGTGGTTGCGGAGTCCGCGCAGCAACGTGACGCCGCCGGTGATGGCGCTGAGGAGACCGGTTCCGAAGATGTACTGACGCATGCCCTCAACATATCGAGCCGCTGACTCTCTGCGCGTGCGCCTTGACATCCCGCTGCCCGTATCGCATTCCGGACCGCCCGTGGAACGACACCACCCCGCTGTTAGCCTGAGAGGAAGCTACCGAGGAGGACCTGTGTCGCAGGCCGATTTCGTCGTCGTCGCCAATCGTCTACCGGTGGATCGCACCCCCGACGGGGAGGGGTGGCGGCGCTCACCCGGCGGTCTCGTCACCGCGCTGGAGCCCGTCATGCGTCGGGCGGAGGGTGCGTGGGTCGGCTGGGCGGGCCAACCCGATGTGAGCCTCGAACCGTTCGACTTCGACGGAACGCACCTGGTTCCGGTCGAGCTGTCCGCCGCCGACGTGCAGCACTACTACGAGGGCTTCTCCAACGACACGATCTGGCCGCTGTACCACGATGTGATCGCCGAGCCGACGTACAAGCGCGCGTGGTGGGAGGCGTACGTCCGAGTGAACCGGCGTTTCGCCGAGGCGGCCGCCGCGGCGGCGTCCGAGAAGGCGACCGTCTGGGTGCAGGACTACCAGCTGCAGCTCGTACCGAAGCTGCTGCGCGAACTGCGCCCGGATCTCACGATCGGCTACTTCCACCACATCCCGTTCCCCGCCTACGGCCTCTACTCGCAGCTCCCGTGGCGCAAGCAGGTGCTCGAGGGACTGCTCGGCGCCGACGTCATCGGCTTCCAACGCGTCGCCGACGCCGGCAACTTCGCCCGAGCGGTCCGGCGCCAGCTGCGGTACGAGACCAAGGCGAGCGGCATCTCGGTGCCGGACGGACAGGGCGGTACACGGGTCGCCCTCGCGAAGGCGTTCCCGATCTCCATCGACGCCGATTCGTACATCGAGCTCGCACAGCGTCCGGACATCCAGCAGCGGGCGAAGGAGATCCGGGAGGGGCTCGGCAACCCGCGAAAAATCCTGCTCGGTGTCGACCGCCTCGACTACACCAAAGGCATCCGCCACCGGCTGAAGGCGTGGGGCGAACTCCTCGAGGACGGCCGGGCGACGGTGGAGGATGCCACCCTCGTCCAGGTCGCGAGCCCGAGCCGCGAGCGCGTCGACGCGTACGTCCAGCTGCGCGACGAGATCGAGATGACCGTGGGGCGCATCAACGGCGACCACGACAGCACGACCCACACGGCGATCCGCTACCTGCACCAGTCCTACCCGCGGGAGGAGATGGTGGCGCTCTTCCTCGCCGCCGACGTCATGCTCGTCACGGCCCTCCGGGACGGGATGAACCTCGTCGCGAAGGAGTACGTCGCCAGCCGAATCGACAACCGCGGTGTCCTGGTGCTCAGCGAGTTCGCCGGTGCGGCCGACGAGATGGGCAGTGCGCTGCTCATCAACCCTCACGACATCGACGGACTGAAGGACACGATCGTCCGCGCCCTCGAGATGCCGGCCGCCGAGCAGGGGCGCCGCATGCGGGCACTGCGCAAGCGCGTCCGCGACCACGACGTCGAGGACTGGTCGCGCGAATTCCTCGACGCGCTGTCGGCGTTCCACGACCGCGCTTCCAGTGCCGCGGCGGCTGCCGAGGTCGACGCGAACCTGGACGAGCCCGAGGACGCGTCGTGACCGCGGCGGATGCGGCGATCGAGGCGGTGTCGACGACAGCGGTCCTGCTCGTCGCGCTCGACTTCGACGGGACCCTCTCGCCCCTCGTCGACGATCCGATGACGGCGCGCATGACGCCGCGCGCCCGCGCGGCCGTCGATGCCCTCGCGGCGCTGCCCGACACGGTCGTCGCCCTCGTGTCGGGTCGTTCGCTCGGACACCTCCGCGAGATCGCCGAGCACGACGACGCCTCGCCCATCTGGCTCGCCGCCTCGCACGGGGCGCAGTTCTGGACGCCGGGCGCGGGGGAGGAGCCCGCCCCCGACGACGCGGACGACCTGGCGCTCCGCGACCGTCTGCAGTCGACGATCTCCGGCGGCGTCGACCATCTCGACGGCGTATGGATCGAGCCGAAGGAATTTGGCGTCGGCGTGCACACGCGGCGAGCGGATGCCGCGGCGACCGAGGAGGCGCGTGGTCTCGCCGATCGCCTCGTCGCGGAGGAGGCGCCCGACTGGCGACGACGCACCGGCCACGACATCCTCGAGTTCGCGTTCCGCCACGAGGGCAAGGACTCCGCGGTGGAGCACCTGCGCGAGCGGATCGGGGCCACCGCGGTGATCTTCGCGGGCGACGACGTCACCGATGAAGACGCGCTGGGCGCGCTCGCGTCGGGGGATCTCGGCATCCACGTGGGAAGCGGTGAGACGGCCGCCACGCTGAAGGTCGCCGACATCGACGGACTGGTCGACGTCCTCGAGGCTGTCGCGCATCAGCGTGTCGCCCACGCGCAATAGACTGCGAGAATGCCCGCTCCGCAGAATCCGAACACCGGTGAGTTCGACATCAAGCCCCGCAGTCGCGTCGTCACCGACGGCATCGAAGCCACCACCTCCCGCGGCATGCTCCGCGCCGTCGGCATGGGTGACGAGGACTGGGACAAGCCCCAGATCGGCATCGCGTCGAGCTGGAACGAGATCACGCCCTGCAACCTGAGTCTCGACCGGCTCGCGCAGGGCGCCAAGGAGGGCGTCCACTCCGGTGGCGGCTACCCGCTGCAGTTCGGCACCATCTCCGTCTCCGACGGCATCTCCATGGGCCACGAGGGCATGCACTTCTCGCTCGTCTCGCGCGAGGTCATCGCCGATTCGGTCGAGACCGTCATGATGGCCGAGCGCCTCGACGGATCCGTGCTCCTCGCCGGCTGCGACAAGTCGATCCCGGGCATGCTCATGGCATCCGCTCGTCTCGACCTCTCGAGCGTCTTCCTCTACGCGGGCTCGATCGCTCCGGGCTGGGTCAAGCTCAGCGACGGCACCGAGAAGGACGTCACGATCATCGACTCGTTCGAGGCCGTCGGCGCGTGCCTCGCGGGGAAGATGAGCGAGGCCGACCTCAAGCGCATCGAGTGCGCGATCGCGCCGGGCGAGGGTGCGTGCGGTGGCATGTACACCGCCAACACGATGGCCTCGGTCGCCGAGGCGCTGGGCCTCAGCCTCCCCGGTTCCGCCGCCCCGCCGTCGGCCGACCGCCGTCGCGACTACTTCGCCCACCGCTCGGGCGAGGCCGTGGTCAACCTGCTGCGCCAGGGCATCACGACGCGCGACATCCTCACCAAGGAGGCGTTCGAGAACGCCATCGCGCTGGCGATGGCCCTCGGCGGCTCGACGAACGTCGTGCTGCACCTCCTGGCGATCGCCAACGAGGCCGAGGTCGAGCTGTCTCTGCACGACTTCAACCGCATCGGCGACAAGGTGCCCCACGTCGCCGACATGAAGCCGTTCGGCAAGTACGTCATGAACGACGTCGACCGCCACGGCGGCATCCCGGTCATCATGAAGGCCATGCTCGACGAGGGCCTCCTGCACGGCGACGCGCTCACCGTCACGGGGAAGACCCTGGCCGAGAACCTCGCCGACCTGAACCCCGACCCGGTGGACGGCAATGTCATCCACCGCTTCGACGACCCGATCCACGCCACCGGCGGCATCACGATCTTGCACGGTTCCCTCGCCCCCGAGGGCGCTGTCGTCAAGACCGCCGGCTTCGACGCCTCGGTGTTCGAGGGCCCGGCCCGCGTGTTCGAGCGTGAGCGTGCGGCCATGGACGCCCTCGAGGCCGGCGACATCAACGCCGGCGACGTCATCGTCATCCGCTACGAGGGCCCCAAGGGCGGCCCGGGCATGCGCGAGATGCTGGCGATCACCGCAGCCATCAAGGGCGCGGGGCTCGGAAAAGATGTACTACTCTTGACGGACGGTCGATTCTCAGGCGGCACAACCGGCCTCTGCATCGGCCACATAGCTCCCGAAGCGGTGGACGCAGGTCCTATCGCCTTCGTGCGCGATGGTGATCTGATACGGGTCGATATCGCCGCTCGCACTCTCGACTTGATCGTCGATGACGCCGAGCTGAGTTCCCGCCGCGAAGGCTGGGAACCGCTTCCCCCGCGCTATACCCGTGGCGTTCTGGCCAAGTACTCGAAGCTCGTGCACTCCGCTGCGGAGGGCGCGGTCACGGGCTGACGGCCGTCCCCCTTTCACCCCCACCTGGTTCCGAGGTACCACCATGTCCGCCGAATCCGCCACGGCCGTTCCCCGGCCCCCCGCTCGCACCGCCCCGGCGCCCGTGCTCACGGGCGCCCAGGCGGTCGTCCGTTCGCTCGATCTGCTCGGCGTCACCGACGTGTTCGGTCTGCCGGGCGGCGCGATCATGCCCGTCTACGACCCGCTCATGGACGACGAGAACGTCCGCCACATCCTGGTTCGCCACGAGCAGGGCGCCGGCCACGCCGCCGAAGGCTACGCCGCCGCCTCCGGACGCACCGGAGTCGCCATCGCGACCTCCGGCCCCGGGGCGACCAACCTCGTCACGGCGATCGCCGACGCGTACATGGACTCCGTGCCGCTCGTGTGCATCACCGGTCAGGTCTTCTCGACCCTCATGGGAACGGATGCCTTCCAGGAGGCCGACATCGTCGGCATCACGATGCCGATCACGAAGCACTCGTTCCTGGTGAAGACCGCCGAGGAGATCCCCGGCGCGATCGCCGCGGCGTTCGAGATCGCCTCCACGGGGCGTCCCGGTCCGGTGCTCGTGGACATCACGAAGGACGCGCAGCAGAACTCGGCTCCGTTCGTGTGGCCGCCCAAGATCGACCTGCCCGGCTACCGCCCCGTGACCAAGGCCCACGGCAAGCAGATCCAGGCCGCGGCCCAGCTCATCGCCCACGCGAAGAAGCCCGTCCTCTACGTCGGGGGCGGTGTCATCCGCGCGAAGGCGTCGGCCGAACTCAAGACGTTCGCCGAGGCGACCGGCGCTCCGCTCGTGACCACGCTCATGGCGCGCGGGGCGTTCCCCGACTCGCACGATCAGCACCTCGGCATGCCGGGCATGCACGGGACGGTGCCCGCGGTGCTCGCCCTGCAGGACAGCGACCTGATCGTGTCGCTCGGCGCCCGCTTCGACGACCGCGTCACCGGCAAGGCCGCGCTGTTCGCTCCGAACGCTCAGGTCGTGCACGTCGACATCGATCCCGCCGAGATCTCGAAGATCCGCACGGCGGACGTGCCGATCGTGGGCGACCTCAAGGAGGTGCTCGTCGACCTGGATGCCGCCTTCCGCCAGGCGGCATCCGAGACCGAGGTCGACTACTCGGAGTGGTGGTCGTTCCTCAACGGTCTGCGCGAGGAGTTCCCCCTCGGCTACACCCCGACGACCGACGGCCTGCTCTCGCCGCAGCACGTGATCCAGCGGATCGGCGAGCTCACCGGCCCCGAGGCGATCTACGCCGCGGGCGTGGGTCAGCATCAGATGTGGGCGGCCCAGTTCATCAAGTACGAGCGCCCCAACGCGTGGCTCAACTCCGGCGGTGCCGGCACCATGGGCTACTCCGTCCCCGCGGCGATGGGCGCGAAGGTCGCCGAACCCGAGCGCGTGGTGTGGGCGATCGACGGTGACGGCTGTTTCCAGATGACGAACCAGGAACTCGCGACCTGCGTCATCAACGACATCCCGATCAAGGTCGCGATCATCAACAACTCCTCGCTCGGCATGGTGCGCCAGTGGCAGACGCTGTTCTTCGACGGCCGTCACTCGAACACCGACCTCAACACGGGTCACGGGACGCGTCGCATCCCGGACTTCGTCAAGCTCGCCGAGGCCTACGGATGCCTCGCGATCCGGGTCGAGAAGGAGGACGAGATCGACGCGGCGATCGAGTTGGCCCTCGCCACGAACGACCGCCCGGTCGTGATCGACTTCGTCGTGAGCGCCGACGCGATGGTGTGGCCGATGGTTCCCCAGGGCGTCAGCAACAGCTACGTCCAGTACGCCCGCGATCACTCGCCGGCCTTCGCCGAGCAGGAGGACTGACATGTCGAGGCACGTTCTCAGCCTCCTCGTGGAGGACAAGCCGGGTCTGCTGACCCGCGTCGCCGGCCTTTTCGCCCGTCGCGGCTTCAACATCGAGTCGCTCGCCGTGGGGGTGACCGAAGTGCCGGGCCTGTCCCGCATCACGGTCGTCGTCGACGTCGAGGGTCTGCCCCTCGAGCAGGTGACGAAGCAGCTGAACAAGCTGATCAACGTCATCAAGATCGTCGAGCTCGATCCCGCCAGCTCGGTGCAGCGCGAGCACGTCCTCGTGAAGGTGCGCGCCGACAACGCCAGCCGCTCCACCGTGCTCGAGGTCGTGAACCTCTTCCGTGCGTCGGTGGTCGACTACGCCCAGGACGCCCTGGTGATCGAGATCACCGGCGACTCGGGCAAGGTCGGCGCGTTCCTCAAGGCCATCGAGCCGTTCGGGGTCAAGGAGCTCGCGCAGTCGGGCCTGCTCGCCGTCGGCCGCGGCGGCAAGAGCATCACCGAGCGCGTCCTGCGCGGCTGACCCTCCCACCCTTTCCACACACCCCCGGTCCTGCGTCGCGGGACCTGTATCCAAGGAGAAAGCATCCCCATGGCAGAGATCTTCTACGACGACGACGCCGACCTCTCGATCATCCAGGGCAAGAAGGTCGCGATCGTCGGCTACGGCTCGCAGGGTCACGCTCACGCGCAGAACCTGCGCGACTCGGGCGTCGAGGTCGTCATCGCGCTCAAGGACGGCTCGAAGTCGGCCGCGAAGGCGCAGGAGGACGGCTTCGACGTCAAGAACGTCGCCGACGCGACCGAGTGGGCCGACCTGATCATGATCCTGGCGCCCGACCAGCACCAGCGCTCGATCTACGCGGACTCCATCAAGGACAAGCTCACCGAGGGCAAGACGCTGGCCTTCGCGCACGGCTTCAACATCCGTTTCGGTTACATCGACGCCCCCGAGGGTGTCGACGTGATCCTCGTCGCCCCCAAGGCCCCCGGTCACACCGTCCGTCGCGAGTACGTCGCGGGTCGTGGCATTCCCGACATCATCGCCGTCGAGCGCGACGCCTCGGGTTCGGCCTGGGACACCGCCCTGTCGTACGCGAAGGCCATCGGCGGCACCCGTGCCGGCGTCATCAAGACGACCTTCACCGAAGAGACCGAGACCGACCTGTTCGGCGAGCAGGCCGTCCTCTGCGGTGGCATGAGCCACCTCGTGCAGTACGGCTTCGAGACCCTCACGGAGGCGGGCTACCAGCCCGAGATCGCGTACTTCGAGGTTCTGCACGAGCTCAAGCTCATCGTCGACCTCATGTGGGAGGGCGGCATCGCCAAGCAGCGCTGGTCGATCTCCGACACCGCCGAGTACGGCGACTACGTCTCCGGCCCCCGCGTGATCTCGCCCGAGGTCAAGGAGAACATGAAGGCCGTCCTCGCCGACATCCAGTCGGGTGCGTTCGCGCAGCGCTTCATCGCCGACCAGGACAACGGCGCCCCCGAGTTCCTCGCCCTCCGCGAGAAGGAGCAGGGTCACCCGATCGAGGCGACCGGCAAGGAGCTCCGCGGGCTCTTCGCGTGGAAGCAGCAGGACAGCGACTACACGGAGGGCAGCGCTGCGCGCTGACCTCCGCCGGAGGCTTCGTCATCCATAGCGATCGCCCAGGCGATCGCGGTGGGTTCCGCCGCGCGCTGATCCCGTCCGCGAACGCCCCGGAACCGTCCTCGGTACCGGGGCGTTCGCCGTTGCGGCGGGGCGGCGCCGCGGTGTCGAAGGTCGGCGCTAGCGTGGACGCGTGAGCACACCGCGCGACGACGACGCCCTCTCCTGGGACGGTGACGACGACCCGACGCTCGACGTGGGCGAGAATCGGGTCCTCGATCCGGATCAGCCCGAGCCGCTTCAGCCCGAGCCCCTTCGGCCCGAGCCGCGCTCGACCTCCGCGGATCCGGGTCCCCGGGCTCCGGGGGGCGACTCCGCTCACACCGAAGTAGCCGCGGTCGAGGACGAGGCCGCGCGAGCCCCGCTCGGCAACGTCGGGCTCGTCGGCATCGGGATGATCGCGGCGACGTTCCTGCTGTTCGCGATCGGCTGGCTGGTCGCGGGATTCCGTCTGCGCGACCTGGGTCTCCCCATTCCCGACGTCACGGTCCTCGCCCTGACGATCGGCGCGGCCCTCGCCCCGCTGGTGTGGTTCGTCACCGTGCTCGCTCTGACGCGCACCTGGCGCACCTGGCAGCGGTTCCTGCTCCTGATCCTCGGCATCCTGCTGCTCGTGCCGTGGCCGTTCCTGTCGTTGGGGGCCTCCGCATGAGCACGACCACCCGTCCTCGCCGTCTGCCGACGTGGGTCATCGTGACCATCGCCGGGCTGTTCGGTCTGTTCTACGCCTTCGTCGTCTGGAGCTCGGTCTCGCTGCTGGTGCAGCAGGCCACGGGCACCCTCGGGCTGAACGGACTCGGCTGGTTCGTCTACATCCTGCCGATCGTCTTCCCCCTGGTCGCCTTCGGTGTGGCCTTCGCGATCGGCGCGCGCCGACGGGCGGGGGAGTTCTCGCTCGCGCTGCTCGCCGGACTCACCCTCTCCGCCGCCTTCTGGCTGGCGATCGTCGGTTACGGCGCAACGTCGTACGGGCTCTACGGCGGTTGACGCCCGTCGCCCTCCGTCGGGTCGCGGGACGTCCTCTCCGGGCGGACCACGGCGTCATACGGTCGGGCGGCTGTCGCGGCAGCGCTAGGCTGGCAGACGGCCCGCACGGGTCGCGCGCCCGGTTCGCGCCGGCGATGCGCGGCGGTGCGCGCTGCTCCCCAGCACCGTTTCGAAGGACGCATCCGTGACGAAGCCCGTCGTGCTCATCGCCGAAGAACTCTCTCCCGCCACGATCGACGCGCTCGGCCCCGACTTCGACGTGCGCAACGTCGACGGGACCGACCGCCCCGCGCTGCTCGCGGCTCTCGCCGACGCGCACGCGGTGCTCGTGCGATCGGCCACCAAGATCGATGCCGAGGCTCTCGCGGCCGCGCCGGTTCTGAAGGTCGTCGCACGCGCCGGCGTCGGACTCGACAACGTCGACATCAAGTCGGCGACGGCCGCGGGCGTCATGGTCGTCAACGCGCCGACGTCGAACATCATCTCGGCAGCCGAGCTCACCGTGGGGCACGTTCTCAGCCTCGCGCGCCACATCCCGGCCGCCCACTCGTCGCTCGCCCAGGGGTTGTGGAAGCGCAGCTCGTTCACCGGCACCGAGCTGTTCGAGAAGACGATCGGCATCATCGGCCTCGGCCGCATCGGCGCCCTCATCGCGGCACGCCTGCAGGCGTTCGACATGCGCGTGATCGCGTACGACCCGTACGTCACCGCGACGCGCGCGCAGCAGCTCGGCGTGCAGCTCGTCACCCTCGACGAGCTCCTCGAGCAGAGCGACTTCGTGACGATCCACATGCCGAAGACCCCCGAGACCACCGGCATGATCGGCACCGAGCAGCTGCGTCGCATGAAGAAGACGGCCTACGTCATCAACGTCGCGCGCGGTGGGCTCATCGACGAGGACGCCCTGTACGACGCGCTCACCTCGGGCGAGATCGCCGGAGCCGGCCTCGACGTCTTCTCGACCGAACCCCCCGCCGAGGGCGGTCCGGCCCGGAAGCTGCTCGACCTGCCGAACGTCGTGGTCACCCCCCACCTCGGTGCCAGCACCGAAGAGGCGCAGGAGAAGGCCGGCGTGTCCGTGGCGCGCTCGGTCAAGCTCGCCCTCGAGGGCGATCTGGTCCCGGATGCCGTCAACGTCGCCGGTGGCGCGATCGACCCGTTCGTGCGCCCCGGTATCGCGCTGGTCGAGATGCTGGGTCAGTTCTTCAGCGGACTCGCCGACAGCGCACTGTCGAGCCTCGACATCGAGGTGCGGGGCGAGCTCGCCGAGTACGACGTGAGCGTCTACCGCCTCGCCGCGCTGAAGGGCATCTTCAGCCGCATCGTCAGCGAGACGGTCTCGTACGTCAACGCGCCGCTGTTCGCGGAGCAGCGCGGGGTCGAGACCCGTCTCGTCGTCGAGTCGGAGAGCCCGCTCTACCGCAACATCACGATCCTGCGGGGCACGCTCGCGGACGGATCGACCCTCGAGGTCGCCGGTACGCTCGCGGGGACGCGCATGGTGCCGAAGGTCGTCGGGATCAACGGGTACGAGATCGAGGTGCCGATCGAGGCGCACCACATCGTCATGCGGTACGCCGACCGTCCCGGCATCGTCGCCATCTACGGACAGAAGCTGGGCGACGCGGGCATCAACATCGCCGGTCTTCAGGTCGCCCGTCCGGATGCCACGGGCCGTGCCCTCTCGGTCCTCACGGTCGACTCGCCGGTGTCCGACGAGATCCTCGACGCGATGCGCCAGGCGGTGAACGCGGACCTCTTCCGTCAGATCGAGATCGTCGAGAGCTGACGTCCTGAGCAGTACCGGGGGAGGGGGTCGCGGGAGCGGCCCCCTCCTCTCGTATCTCTGCGACGCTTCCCCGGCGCTCGGCCTCCGACGCCTGGACGCGGGGCGAGGTGCGCTACGGGGTGAGATACGACCCGCGGAGGACGGATTCCGATCGGATTCGCGGACTCCGTGCGGACTTGCCGTCACGCTCAAGGCATGGCCTCACTCCTCGCCACTCGACTCGCGATGGTGGCGGTCGGTTCGGCGCTCCTCATCGTCGGGCTCGCTGAGACCGCCCACGGCCGGGGGTGGGGGTTCCTCGCGCTGGTCGGTGCGGTCGGCATCCTGCTGTGCGTCGCGCTGGAGGCATCTGGGATCATCCGCGTCCCGCGGGCGGCCATGCGCCGACGTCAGGTCGTCGCAGCGACCACGGCGGAGATCAACGCGTCGAGGTCGGTGCCTTCGAGCGTGGGGCCGGGCAGCGCGTTGAGGTCGAGCACGGCGTTGAAGTAGAGGCCGTCGCTGACGAGCAGCACCATCTGCAGAGCCGTCTCGTCGCGGGTGTGGGCGCGCAGGCTGTCCTCCCACAGTTCGCGCACCCGGCGCAGGCTCGCGGACGCGGCGTCGCTGCCGTTCTGCGCCAGCCGCGAGACCGCGAGGATCGTGACGTCCAGCGGTGATCCGGTGTTCTGCGACGAGCGCAGATGGGCGGCCACGACCCCCTCGGGGGAGTTCTCGATCTCGTCGACGTCCTGCTGCGCGAGTGTCTCGAGGCGCTTCACCAGAGCCTCTTCGAGTGCGCTCTTGGAGTTGAAGTGGTAGAGCAGGCCGCCCTTGCTCACCCCGGCGGCACGCGCCGTCGCATCCATTGTCGCGGCACGTTCGCCGTCGTCGACGAGGATGCGGGTGAAGGCGTCGAGGACGGCTTCGCGGGCGAGTGGGGGTCTGCTCATGGCCTCTCGATCGTAGTGGCGGGTGGTGTGAGGACTCTGTTACTATACCGGCTGGACGGTTTAGAAACGGAACTGGGAAGAATGCTCACCTCGTCGTTGCCCACTCAAGAGATCAACGCCCCTCGCGCCGGCTGGCGCGGGTGGTTCGCGCTGGCTGTGCTGATGCTGCCGGTGCTGCTGGTGTCGGTCGACAACACCGTGCTGAGCTTCGCGCTGCCCGAGATCGCCCTGTCGCTGCAGCCCTCCAGCATCGAGCAGCTCTGGATCATCGACGTGTATCCGCTGGTCCTCGCGGGGCTGCTGGTGACCATGGGGACGCTCGGTGATCGTTTCGGTCGTCGTCGGATGCTGCTGATCGGAGCGACGGGATTCGCCGTCGTCTCCGCGCTCTCGGCCTTCGCGCCCACCGCGGCGCTCCTCATCGCCGGACGTGCGCTGATGGGCGTCTTCGGCGCGATGCTGATGCCCTCGACCCTCTCGCTGCTGCGCAGCATCTTCCGCGACCGCGATGAGCGGCGCCTCGCCATCGCGGTGTGGGCGTCGGGCTTCTCCGCGGGCGCCGCGCTCGGCCCCATCGTCGGCGGGTTCCTCCTCGAGCACTTCACGTGGGGCTCGGTGTTCCTCATGGCCGTGCCGGTGCTCGTGCCGCTGCTCGTCCTCGCCCCGTTCTTCGTGCCCGAAAGCCGCGACCCCGCGCCCGGCCGGTTCGACCCCGTCAGCGTCGTCCTCTCGCTCGCCACCATGGTGCCCGTCGTCTACGGGATCAAGAAGCTCGCGGTGGACGGTCCCACGCTGACGACCGGTGCCCTCTTCGTCGTCGGTGTCGTGTTCGGCTGGCTGTTCGTGCGGCGGCAGCGCTCGCTCCCCACCCCGATGCTCGACATGACGCTGTTCCGTCGTGGCACGTTCTCCGGCGCGATCCTGGTCAACCTGCTGAGCGTCGTCGGGCTCGTCGGCTTCCTGTACTTCGTCGCGCAGCACCTTCAGCTCGTCGTCGGTCTCACGCCGATGGTCGCGGGCTTCGCGCTGCTGCCCGGCCTCGTCCTGATGATCGTGTCCGGTCTGGCCGTCGTCCCCGTGGCGCAGCGTTTCGCCCCTCGGATCGTCGTCCCGGTCGCGCTCGCCTTCTCGGTCGTGGCATACGTCCTGGTCGCGGTGTCGACCGCCGACCTGCTGCTGCTCATCATCGCGTTCGCACTCCTCGGCATCGGCATCGGCGCTGCCGAGACGGTGTCGAACGAACTCATCCTCTCCAGCGCTCCGCCGGCGAAGGCCGGTGCCGCCAGCGCCGTCTCGGAGACGGCGTACGAAGTCGGCGCCGTGCTCGGCACGGCGGTGCTGGGTGGCATCCTGGCCGCGTTCTACCGGGCTCAGCTCGTCCTTCCGGCCGGACTCCCGGATGCCGCGGCCGACGCCGCTCGGGAGACGCTCGCCGGAGCCGTTGCGGTGTCGCACACGTTGGACGACGCCGCCCTGGCGGAGTCGCTGCGCCTGGCCGCAGCGCACGCGTTCGATTCCGGCGTCGTCGTCACCGCGTTGATCGGCGCCGGGCTGATCGTCGTGGCGGCCCTCATCGCTGCCACTACCCTGGGAGGAACCCGCGGCGCGTCGACGAAGTGATGCGCCCTGAGCGCTGAGGAGTGCGATGTCGCGCGTCGTCAAACTGGCCGTCATCCCCGGTGACGGCATCGGTCCCGAGGTCGTCGCCGAGGCCGTGAAGGTCCTCGACGCGGTCACCGCCGGATCGGGAGTGGAGTTCGAGAAGACGCCGTTCTCCCTCGGCGCCGCCCGGTATCTCGAGACCGGCGACACCCTCACCGACGCCGACCTCGCCGCGATCGGCGAGCACGACGCGATCCTCCTCGGCGCCGTCGGGGGAGTGCCCGGCGACCCGCGGCTCAAGGACGCGAACATCGAACGCGGCCTACTGCTGAAGCTCCGCTTCGAGCTCGACCACTACGTCAACCTGCGTCCCTCGAAGCTCTACCCCGGTGCCCCCGGTCCGCTCGCCGACCCGGGCGATATCGACTTCGTCGTCGTCCGCGAAGGCACGGAGGGACCGTACGTGGGCAACGGCGGGTCGATCCGCCGCGGCACTCCGCACGAGGTCGCCAACGAGACGTCGGTCAACACCGCCTACGGGATCGAGCGCGTCGTGCGCTACGCGTTCACCCTCGCCGGGCGGCGCCGGAAGAAGCTGACGCTGGTGCACAAGACCAACGTGCTCGTGCACGCCGGCGGCATGTGGAAGCGCATCGTCGACGCCGTGGCGTCGGAGCACCCCGAGGTCGACGTAGACTACCTGCACGTCGACGCGGCCACCATCTTCCTGGTCACGAACCCGAGCCGCTTCGATGTGGTCGTCACCGACAACCTCTTCGGAGACATCCTGACCGACCTGGCCGGCGCCGTCACCGGTGGCATCGGCCTCGCCGCATCGGGCAACATCAACCCCGACGGCGCGTTCCCCTCGATGTTCGAGCCCGTCCACGGATCGGCGCCCGACATCGCAGGAACCCAGAAGGCAGACCCCACGGCTGCGATCCTCTCCGTCGCCCTCCTGCTCGATCACCTCGGGCTCACCGACGAAGCCGCCCGCGTCACCCGCGCGGTGGAAGACGACATCGCCGGCCGGGATGCCACCCCGCGCAGCACCGCGCAGATCGGCGACGCCATCGTCGACCGCGTCCAGGCGTAACCTGGACCGATCGGCACGCGCCGCCGCCCCTGCGCCCCCCGACACCGTGTGAAAGAGACCATGACGACCATCGACACCGACCCCGACACCGGACTCGACCCGCTCGAGTTCGCCGTCACCCGCAACCTCGCCGCGAAGAGCCCCGCGCAGCGCGACGAGATCCTCGCCAGCCCGGGATTCGGGCAGCATTTCACCGACCACATGGTCGACGTCTGCTGGTCGGTCCGCGGTGGGTGGCACCGGCCCCGCGTCTCGCCGTACGGCCCCATCTCGCTCGACCCCGCCGCGGCCGTGCTGCACTACGGGCAGGAGATCTTCGAGGGGATCAAGGCGTACCGCCACGCGGACGGCTCGATCCACACTTTCCGTCCCGACCAGAACGGACGGCGCCTGCAGCGCTCGGCTCGTCGCCTGGCGCTGCCCGAACTGCCCGTTCCGTATTTCCTGCAGTCGCTGCGCGAACTCATCGCCGTGGACGGTGCGTGGGTGCCGTCGGGTGCCGACCAGAGCCTGTACCTGCGGCCGTTCATGTTCGCGAAAGAGGCGTTCCTCGGTGTGCGCCCGGCGCACAAGGTCGCCTACTACCTGATCGCCAGCCCCGCGGGTGCGTATTTCAAGGGCGGCGTGCAGCCGGTCTCGATCTGGCTCAGCGAGGACTACTCGCGCGCCGGCAAGGGCGGCACCGGCGCGGCGAAGACGGGCGGCAACTACGCCGCGAGCCTCCTGCCCCAGTCCGAGGCGTACGAGAACGAGTGCGACCAGGTCGTCTTCCTCGACCAGGACCGCAACATCGAGGAGCTCGGCGGCATGAACGTCGTGTTCGTCTACAAGGACGGCACCATCGTCACCCCGCAGTCCGACTCGATCCTCGAGGGCATCACGCGCGACTCGCTCCTGCAGCTGGCCCGTGACCGCGGGCATCACGTGGTCGGACGCAACGTCTCGCTCACCGAGTGGCGTGAGGGCGTGGCATCCGGGGACATCGTCGAGGTCTTCGCGTGCGGCACCGCCGCCGTCGTCACCCCGATCGGCATCCTCAAGGGCAAGGACTTCATCGACGAGCAGCCGACCGGCACCCTCGCGCTGGAGCTGCGCCAGGAGCTCACCGACATCCAGTACGGCCGGGTCGAAGACAAGCACGACTGGCTGTACCGCCTCGACGCCTGAGCGCACGTCCAACACGGAGGGGTCCCGACATCGGGGCCCCTTCGTCGTTTCCGCGCGGGTTACCCGCACGCATGAACGCGATTTCCGCGTGTAAACGCGTGCGGAGCGCGTTTATGCGAGCGAATCGCGTTTATGCGTGGGGAGCCGGGGGTGCGTCGCCCCGCGCCCGGCGTACCGGGCCGACCCCCGCGCCCGGCGTGACGGCGCAGAACCGCGGATGCCACGTCGGAGGCCCCGGTTAGGCTGAACGGGTGAAGATCGCTCGGTTCAGCTACCAGGAAACCCTCCGCTACGGCATCGTCGACGACACCGAACTGGTGGTCCTCAGTGGTGACCCCCTCTTCGCCGGGTTCGACACGACGGGGGAGCGCATCCCGCTGTCCGAGGTGACGCTCCTCGCCCCGGTGATCCCGCGCTCGAAGGTCGTCTGCATCGGGAAGAATTACCACGACCACGCCGCCGAGATGGGCGGTGAGGCGCCGGCCGAGCCGCTGATGTTCCTCAAGCCGAACACGTCGGTGATCGGGCCCGACGACGTCATCGTGCGACCGACCTCGCTCAGCTCCCGCACCGACTACGAGGGCGAGGTCGCCGTCGTGATCGGTCGCATCGCCAAGAACGTCCCTGCCGAGCGCGCGGGCGACTACATCTTCGGCTACACCGTGGCCAACGACGTCACCGCGCGCGACCTGCAGAAGACCGACGGGCAGTGGACGCGCGCGAAGGGCTTCGACACCTTCTGCCCCGTCGGACCGGTCATCGAGACCGACCTCGACGTGGATGGCGCGATCATCACGACCCGCGTCAACGGCGAGGTGCGGCAGAACGGACCGATGTCCGACATGATCCACTCGGTGCCCGACCTCATCGCCTACGCCTCGTCGGTGTTCACGCTGCTGCCCGGCGACCTGATCCTCACCGGCACGCCCGCCGGCATCGGCCCGTTCGAGGCCGGCGACACCGTCGAGGTCGAGGTGAGCGGGATCGGAGTGCTGCGCAACACCGCGCGCGATGCCTGACCCCACGACGAGCGCGGCGGTCGACGTCGCGCTCATGCAGCGCCGCACCGTGCGGGTCCTCGCGGCCGGGCAGGTGCTCACCGGCGTCGCATTCGGGTCGACCCTGTCGCTCGGCGCCCTGCTGGCCGCCGACCTCTCGGGCCAGGAGTCGCTGTCGGGCTTCGCCACCGCCGCGGTGACGCTCGGTGCGGCGCTGACCGCCATCCCGCTCGCGCGCCTCGCCGCGGCGCGCGGCCGTCGCTTCGCCTTGAGCGCGGGAAACATCGCCGCGCTCATCGGCATCGCCGTCGTGATCGTCGCCGCCGCCCTGCGGCTGTTCCCCCTGCTCCTCGCCGGGATCGCCCTGATCGGCGCGGGGAACGCCGGCACCCTGCAAGCGCGGTTCGCCGCGACCGACCTCGCGAGCACGACCCGGCGGGGCAGAGACCTCGCGACGGTCGTCTGGGCGACCACGGTCGGCGGCGTCGTCGGACCCCTGCTGCTGGCGCCCGGCGAGGTGCTCGGAGCGGGAATCGGGATGCCGCGCCTCACCGGCGCGTACCTGTTCTCCTTCGCCGCCCAGGCGTGCGCGCTCGCGCTGTACGTCCTCGTGCTGCGGCCCGACCCGCTGCTCCTCGCGCAGAGGCGGGACCGTGCGGACGCTGCGACGGTCGTCGACGCGGTGGCCGATCGGCCCGCCGTGGCTCGCTACGCGATGTTCGCCGTGGCCGCGTCGCACGTGACGATGGCATCCGTGATGGCGATGACGCCCGTGCACCTCTCGCACATCGTCGCCCCGGATGCCGTCACCCTCGCAGTGGGCGTCACGATCGCGCTCCACGTGTTCGGGATGTACGGACTCTCTCCGGTGTTCGGAATCCTCGCCGACCGCGTGGGGCGGATCCCCGTCGTCCTCCTCGGGCAGGTTCTGCTGGCTGCGGCCCTGGCGGTGGCGGCGATGCTGCCGTGGTCGCAAGCCGGGGTGCTCGTCGCTCTCGTGCTGCTGGGGCTCGGGTGGAGCGCGGCGACGGTTGCGGGGTCGGCGCTGCTGACCGAGGTGACACCGGTCGCCGCCCGTCCCCGCCGTCAGGGGCGCAGCGACACTCTCATGACGGCGTGCGCCGCGGTCGGGTCGGTCCTCGCGGGCGTCATCCTGAACATCGCGGGGTACGGCGGGCTGGCGCTGTGGGCGCTCCTTCCCGTCGCGGCGGTGT
Organism: Microbacterium sp. IEGM 1404; assembly: GCF_030056775.1. NCBI lineage: Bacteria > Bacillati > Actinomycetota > Actinomycetes > Micrococcales > Microbacteriaceae > Microbacterium > Microbacterium sp. IEGM 1404. The sequence continues at coordinate 600,490 of NZ_JASHKP010000001.1, forward strand.
GCGTCGGCGCGGTCGCGGTCAGATCACGACGCTGAGCGTGGCGGTGCGCCGCCCCTGCAGGGCCGACAGCGCCCGGTCGACGTCGTCCTCGTCGTTGAAGACGTGGAACGCGACGCGTGCGCGTCCGGCGCGTCCGGAGGCGATGATCCCGGATGCCGTGAGCCGGGCGAGCGCGCAGCCCTCGGCATCCGGCCAGGTGACGATGGCCGACGGGCGGCCGGGTTCGTCGAGCTCCATCGCCGCACGGAAACGCTCGGCGAGCCCCGTGGCGTGCGCGTGGACGGCGGCCGGATCGGCCGAGGCGAACAGGGCGAGAGCGGGCGCGGCCCCGACGAAGGCCTGCCAGGCCGGTGAGACGTCGAAGCGACGCGCGTCGGGCGCGAGCGGCGCCGAGGTGCCGTAGCAGGACGCCCAGGGATCGTCCCCCGAGTACCAGCCGGCGTGCACGGGACGGAGCTCTCCTGCGAGGGCGGGGGAGAGCGTGAGGAACGCGACCCCCCGCGGAGCGCACAGCCACTTGTAGGCGTGGCACACCGTCGCGTCGAACAGGGTGGCATCCACCGGCAGCCAGCCGGCCGCCTGCGTGAGGTCGCACAGCGTCCGGGTACCGGTGCGCGCCGCGGCGGCGGCGATCGCGGCGGCGTCGGCGACCTCGCCGGTGGCGGATTGCACGAGGGAGAACGCCACGAGCCACGTGTCGGCGGCGATCTCGGCGGCGAGGCTCGCCAGCGGAACCGACCGGAGACGCACGCCCCGACCCGCGTGCGCGAACGGTGCCACGAGCGACGCGAAGTCACCGTCCGCGCAGAGCACCTCCGCCCCGTCGGGGACGGCCGCGGCGATGAGTGAGACGGCGACCGAGGTCTGCGCGGCGATCGCGACCTGTGACACCGGTGCGTGGACGAGCCGGGCGTAGGACCGCCGGGCGTCCTCGACCGCTCGCGTGGCCGCGGCGACGTCGGGGCGACCGGATGCCGCGGCCTCGAGGTCGGCCGTCACCGCCGCGACCGTGGCGCGCGGCGGGAGTCCGAGCGTGCAGGCGGCGAGGTAATCGCGGCCACCGGCGAAGTGCGGGGCGAGGGTCATGGGTCCAGGGTGCCTCCCGGCCGGTGCATTGCACTACGGGAGGTTTTGCATGAAAAGCATCCGGTCTGCTTATGTATGAGGATGAGCGACGTTCCCCGCGACGACGGACTCGACGCGCACGCGCTGCGCGTGGTGAAGGCGATCGCCGACACGGGGTCGATCACGGCCGCGGCCCAAGCGCTCGGATACAGCCAGCCCGCGGTGAGTCAGCAGCTGCGTCGGCTGGAGCGTCGATCGGGCCTGCCGATCGTCGAGCGCGTGGGGCGTGGGGTCCGGCTGACCGAGGCCGGGTGGGTCCTCGCCCGGCACGCGGCGACGGTCACGACCGCGCTGGACGCCGCCGCGGGCGACCTGGCCGAGCTGCGCGGCATGCGCGCGGGGCGCGTGCGGATCGCCGCGTTCCCGTCGGCATCCTCGACCGTCGTCCCGCGGGTGATCGCGGCGCTGTCGGCGCGTCGGCCGGGGGTGTCGCTGAGCTTCGTCGAGGCCGAACCGCCCGAGGCGATCGCCGCCGTCCGCGAGGATCGCGCCGACATCGCCCTCACCTACAGCTTCCCGGGCGACCGCCGCGAGCAGCTGGACTCGGCGGCGACGGGTCTGAGCGTCCGCACGGTCGGGGGCGACGACACGGTGGTCGTCGTGCCCGCCGATCACCCCGTCGCCGGCGATGATCCGGTTGATCTGTCGCGTCTCGCAGGGGAGCGGTGGATCGCCGGCTGCCCGCAGTGCCGGGGGCACCTCCTCGAGGCGTGCGGTCGGGCGGGGTTCACGCCCGACATCGCCTTCGAGACCGACAACTACGTCGCCGTCGAGAACCTCGTCGCCCAGGGGGTCGGGGTCGCGATCCTGCCGGGAATGGCCGTGGCATCCCTCCCGCTCGTCGCGGGGATCGCGGTGCCGCGCCTCCCCGTCGCCGAGGCTCGCACGCTTCACGTCGTCACCGCGCGCGGCGCCGAGCGGGTGCCCGCGGTCGGTGCGGCGCTGGGCATCGTCGACGAGGTGCTCGTGGATCACCCGCGTCCGGCGCCGGGGCGCCGGGGCCGCGCGGGCGCCGCCGAGTAGGATCGGGGGGTGTCTGCCACACCCGATCCCCGCACTACGACCGCCACCGGCGCCGACGTCCGCGTCCGGTTCTGCCCCTCCCCGACGGGGCTGCCGCACGTCGGTCTCATCCGCACCGTCCTGTTCAACTGGGCCTACGCGCGCCACAACGGCGGCACGCTCGTCTTCCGCATCGAAGACACGGATGCCGCCCGCGACAGCGAGGAGAGCTACCAGCAGCTCCTCGAAGCCCTGCGCTGGATGAACATCGACTGGGACGAGGGTGTCGAGGTCGGCGGACCCCACGCCCCGTACCGGCAGTCGCAGCGCCACGAGATCTACCGCGAGGTCCTCGACAAGCTGATCGCCGCCGGCGCGGTGTACGAGAGCTACTCCACGGCGGAGGAGATCGACGCGCGCAACGAGGCCAACGGCCGCGCGAAGCAGCTCGGCTACGACAACTTCGATCGCGACCTGACGGACGAGCAGAAGGCGGCGTTCCGCGCCGAGGGGCGTCAGCCCGCGTGGCGACTGCGCGTGCCCGATCACGACCTCAGCTACGTCGACCTCATCCGCGGCGAGGTCACGTTCCCCGCGGGCTCGTTCCCCGACTTCGTCCTCGTGCGCGCCGGCGGAGTCCCGCTCTACCCGTTCGTGAACCCCGTCGACGACGCGCTCATGGGCATCACCCACGTCATCCGCGGCGAAGACCTCATGCCGTCGACGGCGCGTCAGCTCGCTCTGTACTCGGCCCTGGTGGATGCCGGGGTGACGACGTTCATCCCGCGCTTCGGTCACATGCCGCTGGTGCTGGGGGAGACCGGCAACAAGAAGCTGTCGAAGCGCGACCCGCAGGCCGACCTGTTCCTGCAGCGCGAGAAGGGCTTCATCCACGAGGGTCTGCTCAACTACCTGTCGTTGCTCGGCTGGTCGCTCTCGAGCGACCGTGACGTGTTCTCGCTCGACGAGATGGTCGCGGCCTTCGACATCGCGGACGTGAACCCGAACCCGGCCCGCTTCGACCAGAAGAAGGCCGAGGCGATCAACGGCGACCACATCCGTCTGCTGGATGCCGACGACTTCGCGGCCCGCATCGTGCCGTACCTCGCCGCGGCCGGGTACGTGTCCGAGGAGCCGTCCGAGGAGCACCGCGCGATCATCGCCTCCGCCGCGCCCCTCGTGCAGGAGCGTGTGCAGCTGCTCGGCGAGGTTCCGGGGATGCTCGGGTTCCTTTTCGTCGACGAGGTGTCGTACGCGGAGGACGCGCTCAAGGGTCTCCCCGCGAACGCGGGCGAGGTGCTCGTGGCCTCCGTCGGCGCGCTCGAGCTCGTCCCCGAGGGGGAGTTCACCACCGCGGCCGTGCAGGAGGCGCTGTCAGTCGCTCTCGTCGACGAACTCGGCCTGAAGCCGCGCGTCGCCTACGGCCCGCCCCGCGTCGCGCTGACGGGACGCCGCGTGTCGCCGCCGCTGTTCGAGTCGATGGAGCTGCTCGGTAAGGCCGCGACCCTCCGCCGCCTCGACGCCCTGGTGCAGCACCTGGGCTGAGCCCGCGTCGCGCGCACCCCCGCGCCTTCGTCGAGTGTCCCAGACACGCGGATGCCATGCCTCGGCATCCGCGTGTTCTGGACGCCGAAGCGGGGGTCACGGCGCCGCGCGACGCGCGCGGGTGGGTGCCGGTTTGGCGCAGGGCCCCGCGTCACGTAAGCTTGATCCTCGGCACGAACTTCGGTTCAGCGCCTTGGGGTATGGTGTAATTGGCAACACGGCGGTTTCTGGTTCCGTTGTTCTTGGTTCGAGTCCAGGTACCCCAGCAAGACGAAAGCCCCGGTCACATCGCATTTCTGCGAAGGTCCGGGGCTCTTGCTTTTCCTCCGAGGATTCTGGAGCCCCTGGAGGCTTTGCGCGAGCTTTGATAGGCAGGAAGCATGACTTCCACCGCCACTCGCCCGCGGAAAGAGTCGCCGAGCGCGCGCGCCGCGCGGAAGAACCGGCTGCTGACGTGGATCACGCTGGCCGTCGCCGCGGTCATCTGCGCGGTGATCGGAGTCGGCGCCTACGCCATGAACACCTCGTGGTGGACCGAGGAAACGCCGGTCGCCGCGTCCGATCAGCAGCTGCCCGACGGCCAGTCGCGCTTCGATCAGGCGGGTCAGGACTTCTTCAATCGGCAGGGACGTGTGACCGTCGATCTGTCCTCGTCGACCTCGGCATCCGATCTCGGTCTTCCCCTCGCCGGCACGACCGCGGTCGACACGCTCGTCCCGCTGTCGCTCGATATCCGGACGGGCGGCGAGGACATCACCTTCGGGGGAGTGTCGCACTTCGAGATCACGACCGGACAGGACAGCGTCACCCGCATCTCCGTCGAGCCCCCGTCCAGCGGGTCGTGGTCGACGATCTCCGCGGATCTCCGCTCCCGTGCGACCGTGTGGGGCTGGACGGATGCCGATCTCGCGACGTTGGGCGACCAGGTCGGTGACGCGGCGCGCAATGAGGGTGTCGCATCCACCGTGAGCCTGCCCGCGGTGGCATCCGAGGGTCTGGGCATCACCGCCGACGTGAACGTCACCGCCGGGGGATCGCTCCAGCTCGTGTACACGCTGACACGCTGACCCCCGTATCAGCGCGTCGCGAGGGGCGGCGGTTCGTACGCCCGGATCGGCGGCACCTCCCCGTCGTACCGCGTGATCGACACGGCCACCCGCGCGCCGCTCGAGGCCTGCGTGAGGTGCGAGGTGCCGATGTCCTTCGTGAGGACGTTGACGTTGCCGTTGATGCAGTCGGCGATCCGCGGAGCGCTGGGGTCGTACCAGGCTCCCGTGTGCATCTGCGCGACGCCCGGCAGCTGCGCGTCGGTGGTCACGACGCCCGCGAGCAGGCTGCCCTGGGCGCTGCGGACCAGAGCGACGTCGCCGTCCGTCAAGCCGCGTGCGGCCGCGTCGGAGGGGTGCAGTCGGACGGGTTCGCGCCCGGCGACCTTGGTCGATCGGCTGGGTGCGGCCATGTCAAGCTGGCTGTGCAGCCGGTGCGACGGCTGCGTGCACAGCAGCTCCAGGTCGTAGGGCGAACCCGGCGGCTCCGCGGTGTCGATCCACACGGCGTGCCCGGCGGTGTCGTCGAGTCCGAATCCGTCGAGGGTGGCGGAGAACAGCTCGATGCGGCCGCTCGGGGTGTCGAGCGAGTGCGCGACGGGATCCGCGCGGAAGTCGGTGAACGCGCCGTCGCGGTAGTGATGCTGGGGGAGAGGCGTGCCGCCGTCCCGCCAGAAGTCGGCGAACGGAGGCGCGTCCGGGGTGTCCGGCCGCTCGCGCCAGTCCTCGTAGATCTTCTCGAGCCACTCGCGACTGTCGCGGCCCTCGGCGTAGTCGGCATCCAGTCGTCGAGCGAGCTGGTCGTAGATCCAGAACTCCTCGCGCGCGTCACCGACGGGCTCGACGGCCCGCGGCATGGTGCGAAGGCGCGTGTCGCCGGCGCCGGCCGCGAGGTCGTCTCGTTCGAGGCCCGTTGCCGCGGGCAGCACGATGTCGGCGTGGCGGGCCGTCGGGGTCCAGTGGAACTCGTTGACTACGAGCGTGTCGACCCCGGTGAGAGCCTCGCTGAGACGACGGAGATCCTGGTGATGGTGGAAGGGGTTGCCGCCCGCCCAGTACACGAGCCGGATGTCGGGGAGATCGAGCGTCCCGCCGTCGTAGGGGATCGTCTCACCACCGCGGAGCAGGAGGTCGGTGATGCGCGCGCACGGGATGAAGTCCGTGACCGGGTTCCGGCCCTGCGGGAAGGTCGGCAGGGGGACGGGCGCGACGCCCACGCCGTAGTCGCCCATCGACCCGTACCCGTGGGTGAACCCGCCGCCGGGCAGTCCGATCTGGCCGAGGAACCCGGCGAACGTCACCGCCGCGAACACCGCCTGCTCGCCGTGCTCCGCGCGCTGCAGGGAGTAGGTCACGTTCACGAGGGTGCGTCCCGAGGCAGCGCGCCGGGCGAGGTCGCGGATCGTCCCGGCAGGAACCCCGCTGAGTGCTTCCGCCCATTCCGGCGTCTTGTCGACGCCGTCGGTCTCGCCACGGAGGTAGGCCCGGACGCGGTCGGCGCCGACCGTGTGCGTCGCGAGGAAGGCGTCGTCTGCGAGCCCCTCCGCCACCAGCGTGTGGGTGAGGGCGAGCAGTACCGCGGTGTCGGTTCCGGGGCGGATGCCGACCCACTCGGCATCCAGTTCGGTCAGGGTGTCGTCGCGCTGGGCCGAGACGGACACGATGCGGGTCGAAGCGGCGGCGTCGCGCGCCAAACGCGTGCCCACGTGACGGTCGTGCCCGCCCGGCACGACCCAGGTGTTGGACCGGCGGAGTCCTCCGAAGGCGATCAGCAGGTCGGTGTGCTCGGCGATGTGGCCCCAGGACGGCGGGCGGTTGCGCAGCTCGCGCATACCGATCGGCCCGATGAGATGGGGGAGCAGGACGAGGCTCGCGCCGCGACTGTAGTCGTTGATCGAGCGGGTGTAACCGCCGATGGAGTTGAGGAACCGGTGCAACTGGCTCTGCGCGTGATGGAACCGCCCGGCGCTTCCCCAGCCGTACGATCCGCCGAAGATCGCCCGGTTTCCGTGGGCGGCGCGCACACGACGGAGCTCGTCCGCGAGGAGGTCGAGGGCTTCGTCCCAGTCGACCTCGACGTACGGGTCGTCGGGGGAGCCGCGGAGCGGGTCGGGCCCGGGGCCCCGTTCCAGCCAGCGACGGCGAACCGCGGGACGCGTGACACGCGACCGGTGACGGAGCCCTTCCGCCACTGCGGAAATCGCCGGGGCGGCATCCGGGTCGTCCGGATACGGTCGCGTCTCGACGACCGCGCGGCCGTCATCCGAGATCTCGACCTGGAACGTCCCCCAGTGGGCGGTGCTCTCCTGCGTTCGCGTCACTCGTCCATGGTGGTCCACCGCGCGCCGCGGCGCGGCCGCACGCGCAACACGGCGTCAATGTGTCGCCGCATGCGCCCCGCCCGGTTGGCGGAGCGTCTGCGGCTGAGACGGGATCAGGGCGTCGCGTACGCCGGGATGGCGGAGTCGATCATCCAGTACTCGGACTGCGTCCGCGCGGAGACGTCGGTGAAGTCGGCATCCCGGATCATGAGGTATCGGGTCGGGTCGCCGCCGTCGTTCCACGTGGCGTCGACCGCCAGCCACTGGTCGTCGACACGCACCTTGTTCCATGCATGCGGGCCGCCGGAGAGGACGTCGCCGGCCACGACGACCGTCTCCACCCCCGCGGCGTTGGCGAGGGCGGAGAACGCGTAGGCGTAGCTCGCGCAGACACCGGTGCCGTCGAGGAGCGTTCCCGTGGCGTTCCACGCCGCCTCGTATCCGGGGGGTGTGCCGTCGAACTCGTAGGACTCGAGAGCGGCGAACGCCTCGTCGTCGTATTCGGCGTTCGAGATCAGCCAGTCGTTGAGCGCGGCGACCTTGTCGCGGGGACTCATCGCGTCGTTCGTCACCTCGCCGACGACGCTGTCCACCTTGGCCTTCATCTCCGCCTGCAGGGTGCGCACCTGGTCGGTGGGAAGCGAATACGTGACCAGCAACGACTTCCCGCCGTTGCGGAGTCCGACGTAGTTCATGTTGAACGCGTACGGGTTCTGGTACCGCGCTTCGTAGACGGCGTCGTACGGATCCGGAGCGCCGGGCTGGTCGACGTAGGCCGAGATGTCGATCACCTTGGTCTGCGCGATCAGATGCGCCCCCAGGTAGCGCGTGAACTCGGTGCTCCCGTAGACGGGGTAGCCGAGTTCGGGAGTCTCCGAGACAGGAGTGTCGCGGCTGTCCTCGGGCACCTCGAACGACTCGAACCGCGGCTGACCGGTCGGCGGCGCTACCGCCAGCGCCGCGGCGTTGAACTGGGCGATGGCCGCCGCCGGGTCGGGGGTGGAGATCTTGGTGATCGGGATCCATTCTCCCAACAGCGTGTTCCGGCCGCGCAGGGCGATGATCCAGCGGTCGCCGTAGTCGAGCACGGCATTCTCGTCGAGGAAGGCGACGGTGCTTCGCGTACGCCCGTCGACCGAGGTGACGGGGAGGACTTTCTGCACGTTCTCGATGCCCTCGATGAACCCGCTCGCTCCCCAGTTCTTGAGCGCGGAGGCGGCGTTGAAGGCGACCTCCAGCGGCATCCATCCCGCCACCTGCTCGAGGTCGTTGGCCTGATAGGACGAATAGCGCGTGCCGTCGGTGGCGATCACACCGATGTCCGAGCCGAGCGACTGTGCGACGCGCGCGGCCTCCTCGGAGTCGAGCGTGTCTCCGCCGTCGACCTGGTCCTGTGTGAGGGCGCGGTAGTTGAAGCCCTCGAGCCCCAGGTTCTGGGCCGTGACGAAGGAGGCCCGATTCGATTGATTGTTCTCGGTCTGGCCCGCGGACGACCACTCGGTCTCTCTGACTTCGGCCACGACCTTCTGGATGGCCTGCCCGTCGCGCTCGACCTCATTGGTCACGATCAGGTAGCTGGTGGCACCGCTGACGGGCGCCCACGACATGGTGAGGCTGCCGGCTTCGGCGCCGGAGCCGAAGGTGACGTCGGGTGTCGCGAGCGTCGACTCGACCGTGAACCGGGTGACCAGCGGCTTCGCGCGCGGAGTGCCGTCCTTCTCGAGGTGACGCACGAGGAAGTAGTCCTCGTGCAGGCCCCAGGGAAATGCGAGATCACCGTCCCTCTCCTGGATCTGGCGATTGCCGGCCCCGTCGGACGCTCTCCCCGATTCGTCGCCGCTGACCAGAACTTTCCCGCCCGGATCGGCTTGGTAGGCACGGAACTCCGCGGGCCTCGTCAACGCCGCGTCGTAGTAGACCTCGATCGCCCAGTCCGGCGCGTCCGCCTCAGGTTTCTTGTCCGGGTCGGGAGTGGGGTTCTCGGCCTCGTGAGCGGCGTTGACCGCGTCGAAGTCGTAGTCGGCGTCGAATTCGAACTCGTGGTCGCGCGGCAGACCCAGTTGCGGTTCGGTGAAGTCGTACAGCGTCGAGCGGTCGGCGTAGATGCGTTCGTTGGATCCGGTGACCGCAGGGACGATGACGAAGGCGGCGATGACCGCGAGGACGGTGACGACGGCGATGCCGCCGACGAGGAGCCCGACTTTCAGCCCGCGGCGGCGGCGCGGTGTGGGCTCGTCGGATGCGGGGGTCGCCGGCGCATCGGCGGACGTCGGTCCGGTCGCCTCTGCGGAGGCGACGCCGGCGGGCACGGATGCGCCCGTGGATGCCGGGTGCACGTGCCCCGTCCACGTCGTGCCGTCCCAATACCTCAACCGGCGCGGGTCCCAGGGGTCGGCGTACCAGCCCTCCGGCGTGTTGTTCGGCTCATCGGACATGCGTTCGGCCTTCCCCCCAGGTCTGAACACCCGATGCTTCCCGACCCGCAGCGGCACGGCAAAGGCGTGCGCCGGGTACGTCGGATCGTGTAAGGGGGACCGCGCGTCGCGATAGCATCCGATCCAGGTGTGATTCGGAAAGGGGGTCGGCGTGATCCGCTCCTCCTTCGCCGTCGCCGCCGTGATCGCTGTCGCGCTCGTCACGAGCGGCTGCACGGCGACCACCGAGCCCGCGGTCCCCGCCGCTCCCGCCCCGTCGTCGAGCACGACCGCGACCGCGGGTCTGCAGGCTCTTCCTCCGACGATCGTGTCGCCCGGCCAGCTCGACGGCACCGACATCGCCGTCGTCATCGGAACCGCGCTCGTCATCGCCGTCGAGGACGGCACCGAGGACCAGTGGCACGGGACGACCGCCGACGTCACGATCGCCGAGTTCTCGGCGGGCGGATCCGACGAGGGGGCGACCTTCCGCCCCGGCTTCGTCGCGAGGGGGATCGGATCGACGACGGCGACACTCACCGCTCCGGACGGTCGAGAGATCCGCTTTACTGTCGACGTCGTCGCCCCTTGATTTCCGCCATGGGGCGAAAAGCGGGGTGAAACGACCCTTCCCTCCGTACTGTGAGCGACATGGGGCATGACGATTCCGCAGGCGCGCGCACGGACGAGAGACGACGCGGGGGCCTGAGTATCCAGTCCCGGCTCCTGATCATGCTGCTGGCGGTGAGCCTGGTCAGTGCTGCGGTGGTCGGGGCGGTCGGGTACGTCAACGGGCGGGAATCCCTGCGTGCCGAGGTGGTCGACAAGCTCACCGCGATGCGCGAACTCCGTACGGGCGAGATCACGTCGCTGCTCGGCGAGGTGCAGCGCGAGTCCGCGCTGGCGAGTAACAACGCCAGCGCCCGCGGGGCTTCCGTCGCCCTCAACGCCGGCTGGGACGAGCTTTCCGGTCGCTCGCTCACCTCCACGGAGGATGCCGCGCTGTCGTCGTTCTACGCCGACACCTTCCTGCCGCGACTGGCGGGGGCGACCGGCGAGGACTTCGCGGATCGGGCTTTCGTGCCCCCCTCTCCCGCGGGCCGTATGGCGCAGTACCTCTTCACCCGTCAGGACGGGGCCGCCGACCGTCCGGTGTCCGACCCCGGCGACGGGAGCCCGTACTCGCAGGCCTACCTCGAGGCCGACTCCTATTTCTCCGAGCTCGTGAAGACGGTGGGCTACACCGACGTCGTCGTGGCCAATCTCGACGGCGACGTCGTCTACACCGCCGCGGGCGGTGTCGATCTCGGCTCGAACCTCACCGATGGGCCGTTCCGCGAGAGCCAGCTGGCGAAGGGGTTCAGCGAGGTCGTCGCGGCGAACTCCGTGAACGACGTCGTGACCACCGACATCGAGGAGTGGACGCCCGCGCTGGGCTTTCCGGTGATGTGGGTCGTCTCGCCGATCGGCGATGACGAGGGGATCACGGGCGTACTGGCCTTGCAGGTGCCGATCCAGTGGATCAACGACGTCATGACCGGCTACGGCGAGTGGGAGAAGCAGGGATTCGGCGAGACGGGGGAGACCTACCTGGCCGGAGCCGACCATCTCATGCGGTCGAACTCCCGCAGCCTGATCCAGAATCCTGACGGTTACGCCGCGGCGGTGATCGCCGACGGGACGACCGCCGACACCGCGGACAAGATCGTCCGCGCCGGGGGCACCGTTCTGCTGCAACCCGCGCGAGGCGCCGCGGTGGACGCGGCTGTCGCGGGCCAGACCGGGGCGGAGGTCACGCAGGACTACATCGGCGGCGAGAGCATCACGGCGTACGCGCCGCTCGACATCGACGGTGTCGACTGGGTGATCGTGGCGCGTATGGAGTCGCAGGAGGCGTTCGCGCCCGTCACCGACTTCACCCGCACGCTGCTGCTCTCGACCCTTGGCCTGATGCTGCTGGTGAGCCTGCTGTCGTTGATCCTGTCGCAGAGCTTCACCCGACCGATCCGGCGCCTGGCGACCGCCGTGCGCCGGGTGTCGGACGGCGACTACGACACGCGCGTGGAGACCCGAGGTACCGACGAGCTCGCCGATCTGGCGTCGTCGTTCAACGAGATGGCGTCGGGGCTGCGCCTCAAGCAGGAGCTCATCGACCACCAGCGTGACGAGAACGAGCGGCTCCTGCGCAGCATCATGCCCGAGAGCCTCGCCGAGAAGTATCGCGAGGGAGCCGAGACGCTCGCCGAGCGGCACGACGACGTCGCCGTCGTCTTCGCCGAGCTCCTCGGGTTCGACGACTTCTCACGCGACCTCGACGGAGCGCAGGAGACGTCGGCGCTGAACGACCTCATGCGCGGTTTCGACGAGGTGGCCGCGCGCTGCGGGGTCGAGTCGGTGCGCACGCTCCGTGGCGGCTACCTCGCCAGTAGCGGCCTGACCGTCCCGCGGGTGGACAACGCGCGCCGCGCGGTCGAGTTCGCCGTCGGGATGCGCGAGAGCGTGCAGCGTTTCAACGACCGTACGGGCGCGACCCTCGACCTGCGCGCCGGGGTGGACACCGGCAGCGTGACCAGCGGTATCGTCGCGCGGGCGAGTCTCGCGTACGACCTGTGGGGTGACGCGGTGCATCTGGCCTCGCGCCTGCGCCGCGCGGGGGAGGAGCCGGGGGTGTTCGTGACGGATGCCGTGCGCACGCGCGTCGAGGGGTTGTTCGACCTCGTCGAGGCGGATGCCGTCGAGGTCGACGGCCAGGCGACCGCGGTCTGGCGGGTGGCGTGATGACTCCCGTGTTCGACGGGACGGCGATCGGGTGGGCGATCGCTTCGGTCGTCGCGGTGCCGGTGCTGATGGTGATCCTCACGGAGGTCATCGGCATCCTGCGTCGGCGGCGGAGCCCGGCGGTCAAACCGCTCCTCCTGCTGCGCAACTGGGTGGTCCCGTTCGGCGGTCTCGTCGGGCTGCTCGTGTTCGCCACGCGCTCCGACCAGGATCTCGTGTGGCCGCGTGTCGTGGCGACGATCTTCGGCTTCCTCGTCATCCTGTTGTCTCTGAGCGTCCTGAACTATGCGCTCTTCGCCACGGCCGACCGCGGATCGTGGCGGCAGCGCGTTCCGCAGATCTTCATCGAGATCGTGCGGCTCCTGCTCGTCGTCGTCGGCGTCGCCTTCCTGTTCCAGTGGGTGTGGGAAGCCGATGTCGAGGGGGTCATCGCCGCGCTCGGGGTGACCTCCATCGTGATCGGCCTCGCGTTGCAGAACGCGGCCGGCGGCATCGTGTCGGGTCTGCTGGTGCTGTTCGAGCAGCCGTTCCGTCAGGGGGATTGGATCACGACCGGGGGCACGACCGGACGCGTCGTCGAGGTGAACTGGCGGGCGCTGCACATCGACACCGGGTCGGGTCTCCAGATCATCCCGAACTCGGGCCTTGCCGACGCGTCGTTCCTGAACCTCAGCCGTCCGCCGGGACCGTTCACCGCGGTCGCCACCGCGACATTCGCCCCCGCCGATCCTCCGCACGTCGTGATCGCGACGCTGCGGGAGGTGGCCGGTGACCTGCCGACTCTGACTCCGGGCGGCGAGATCGAGGTCACCAACGCCGGCGGCGGTTCGTGGACCGTCGCGATCCCGCTCGACTCGCCGGTCTATGCCGACAGCACGCTGAGCACCTTCCGTTCCTGGCTCTGGTACGCCGCTCGCCGCCGCGGGCTCTCTCTCGACAAGATCCCCGTGGATGCCGCGGTGCGCGAGGCGGCGCTCGGCCACGCCCTCGAGAGTGCCTCGCGGGCGCTGCATCTCGACGATGCCCTCCGCGACGACGCGCTCCGGGAGTGCCGCGTCGAGCAGTTCGGCATGGGGGAGACGATCGACCGGGCGGGCGAGGTGGGTTCATCCGTCCGCCGGGTGCTCGAGGGGCGGGTGATCCTGACCGTGCCCGACGGCGAGCCTCTCCCGGGGACGGTGGAGCGCGGCGATTGGCTCGGAACCACGGCGCTGACGCGCGAGCGTTCGTTCACCACGGCTACGGCTGCGGCCGTCGTGACGGTCCTGACGCTGCCGATCGCGTTCGTCGACCGGCTGTCCCGTCTGCGCCCCGCCCTCGCGCGCGACCTCGGCGCGGACGCCGAACTGCGTCGCACGCAGGTGCGGGACATCCGCGCGGCATCCGCACCGATCGCCCTTCGCGAGTCCGGGTCGCGCGCGGCCGACGCGTAACACGAGCCGCGTCGACAGGCGGCTTTCCGCCGCCTCTCGCCTGCGCGCGACGCTTCCGGTGACGGGGCAACGACCGCGGCGTGACCTTAGGGTTGCGCCGCGGTCTGTGTTTGTCTCGACGGGGTGTTGATTCATGTGACTTCGTGTTGTATCGTGTGGGAATCTTCGAAGGGGATCCCGTGTACGCAATGGAGCGCCAGCAGCTCATCGAGCGCGAACTGCGAGAGATCGGACGCGTCAGCGTCGTCGACCTCGCTCGTCGTTTCGACGTCACCACCGAGACCGTGCGCCGTGACCTCGACCGCCTCGAGCAGACCGGCTCACTGCGGCGCGTCCACGGCGGTGCCGTGGGTGTGGACCGCGCGAGCACGACCGAGGCATCCCTCTCCGAGCGCCGTCTGCGACAGGGCGAGGCCAAGCGCGCGATCGGCATCGCGGCGGCGCGGCTGCTCACCCCCGGCTTCCGCGGCTCGATCTTCATCGACGCCGGCACCACGCCGGCCGCGGTCGCGGCCGAACTGCCGCAGGTTCTCGGAGACAGCGCGGGCGCGGTCGAGATCGTCACGCATTCGCTCGAGGCGGCCCACATCCTCGCCGGTGATGACCGTGTCTCGCTCACCGTGATCGGCGGCAAGATCCGCGGGGTCACCGCGGCGGCCGTCGGCGCGCACACGGTGCGGTCGATCGGCGAGCTGCGCCCCGACATCGCTTTCGTCGGCACCAACGGGCTGAGCGCCGGGTTCGGCCTCAGCACGCCCGACCCGGAGGAGGCCGCGGTGAAGACCGCGATCATCCGTGCCGCCCGCCGCGTCGTCGTCGTCGCCGACACCGCCAAGTTCGGAGAGGAACTGCTCGTGCGTTTCGCCCGCCTCGATGAGATCGACGTGCTCGTCACCGACGGCACACCGCCGGAGTCGCTCGCGCAGGCTCTGGCCGACGCCGACGCCGAGGTGCGTGTCGCATGATCGTCACCCTGACCGCCAACCCGTCGGCCGACCGCGCCGTGCAGCTCACCGGCGCGCTCGTTCCCGGCGAGGTCCAGCGCGCCGAATCCTCGCGGGAGGATGCCGGGGGCAAGGGCGTCAACGTCGCGCGGGTCGTCTCGGCCGCCGGCGCTCCCGCGCGCGCCGTCGTGCCGGTCAACGACCACGACCCGTACCGTCTGCTCCTCGACGACGCCGAGGTCGACGTGGCGATCGTGCCGGTGGCGGGTCGGGTGCGGGCGAACCTCACCATCACCGATCCCACGGGCGAGACGACGAAGCTGAACCTCCCCGGCGCCGAGCTCTCGTCCTCCGAGGCCGCCGCGCTCACCGCGGGTGTGGTCGCGGCGGCGGAGAACGCCACCTGGCTCGTCCTCGCCGGGTCGCTGCCGCCGGGTGTGCCGGCGACGTTCTATGCCGACCTCATCGCCGCCGTCCGCGATCGGTGGGGGGCCGCGGCTCCGCGCATCGCCGTCGACGCCTCGGGCGCCGCCCTCGCCGCCGTCGTCGCATCGGCGCATCCCGACCTCATCAAGCCGAACCACGAGGAGTTGGCCGAGCTCGTCGGCGAGGACGCCGCGGACGACCTCGACGTGATCGCCGAGGCCGCGCGCCGGGCGGCCGAGCTCGTCCCCGGGCGCGTGGCATCCGCCCTCGTCACCCTCGGGGCCGACGGTGCCCTGCTGTTCGACGCGGACGGCACGTGGCGCGGGCGCGCCCCCAAGATCCAGGTCGCGAGCACGGTGGGCGCGGGCGACAGTTCGCTCGCCGGCTACCTCCTCGCCGATCTCGAGGGGGCCACCGCCCCCGATCGACTCGCCCGCAGCATCGCGTACGGCGCGGCTGCGGCGACCCTGCCGGGGACGCAAGCCCCGACACCGGCCGACCTGCCCGCCGGGCCGATCGCCGTGACCGTTTTCTCCCCTCCCACCGCAACACCCTGACCACGAAAGGTCACCAGAAAATGTCCGACATCATCACACCGGAGCTCGTCAGCCTCGACGCGCCCCTGGGGGCCGACAAGCAGTCGGTCATCCGTGCTCTGGCCGAGCGTGTCGTCGCGCAGGGCCGCGCGACCAGCGCGCAGGAACTCTTCGACGATGCGTGGGCCCGCGAGCAGAAGGACGAGACGGGCCTGCCTGGCGGCATCGGCATCCCGCACGCCCGCAGCGCCTCCGTCACCGAACCGACCCTCGCGTTCGCGCGCCTGATCCCGGGTGTCGACTTCGGCGCGCCCGACGGTCCCGCGGACATCGTGTTCCTCATCGCCGCGCCCGCCGGCGCCGACGAGGCCCACCTCGCGGTCCTGTCGCAGCTGGCTCGGAGCCTCATGAAGCCCGAGTTCACCGGCGGCCTCCGCGCCGCGGCGACGCCGTCCGACGCGGTCCGGATCATCACGGATGCCATCACCCCGGCTCCCGAGGCACCTGCGGCCGCGGCACCCGCGGCCACGCGTGCCGAGGCCCGCACCGCCACGGCGACGAAGACGACCAAGATCGTCGCGGTCACCGCGTGCGCCACGGGCATCGCCCACACCTTCATGGCCGCGGACGCCCTGACCGCCGCGGGCCTCGAGGCTGACGGCGTCGAGCTCGTCGTCGAGCCGCAGGGCTCGAGCGGCTACAAGGCCCTCCCGCAGAGCGTCATCGACGACGCCGACGCCGTGATCTTCGCGGTCGACGTCGACGTGCGCGAGCCGCAGCGTTTCGCGGGGAAGCCCGTCGTGCGCGCCGGTGTCAAGCGCGGCATCGAGCAGCCGAAGCAGCTCATCGCCGAGGCCGTCGCCGCCAGCGAGAACCCGAACGCCGCCCGCGTGCAGGGCGGCGCGGCGGCGGCATCCGCCTCCGATGCTCCGGTCGTCCAGCAGTCCGTGGGACGTCGCATCCAGCGGTGGCTCCTCACCGGTGTCAGCTACATGATCCCGTTCGTCGCCGGCGGTGGCCTTCTCATCGCGCTGGGCTTCCTGCTCGGCGGATACCAGGTCACCAAGGATGCCGCGAACGTCATCATCCAGAACTCGCTGTGGGACCTCCCGACCGAGAACATCACCTCGTCGCTCGGCCCGCTCGGGCAGTACCTCGGGTCGGTGGCCTTCATGATCGGCGCCACGTCGATGGGCTTCATCGTCGCGGTCCTCGCGGGCTTCATCGCCTACGCGATCGCCGACCGGCCCGGCATCGCGCCCGGTTTCGTCGCGGGTGCCGTCGCGGTGCTCATGAACGCCGGCTTCATCGGCGGCATCATCGGCGGTCTGCTCGCCGGCTTCATCGCCTGGTGGCTCGGTCGCTTCGACGCTCCCCGCTGGCTCCGCGGCCTCATGCCGGTGGTGATCGTGCCGTTCCTCGGCTCGATCTTCGCCTCGGGGTTGATGATCCTGTTCCTCGGTCGTCCGATCGCCGCGCTCATGGCCGCGCTGACCGAGGGCCTGACGTCGCTCGCCGCCTCGGGCGCCGGTGCTGTCCTGCTCGGTGTCATCCTCGGCCTCATGATGTGCTTCGACCTCGGCGGACCCGTCAACAAGGTCGCCTACGTCTTCGCCACCACCGGCCTCGCCGCGGCGACGCAGACCAACACCGCGCCGTACCTGATCATGGCCGCGGTCATGGCCGCCGGCATGGTGCCCCCGCTCGCGATGGCGTTGGCATCCACGGTCCTCGCCCGCGGCCGGTTCACGCCCGTCGAGCGCGAGAACGGCGCCGCCGCCTGGCTCCTGGGCGCCTCGTTCATCTCCGAGGGCGCGATCCCGTTCGCGGCGGCCGACCCGCTGCGCGTGATCCCCGCCTCGATGGTGGGCGGCGCGATCACCGGTGGTCTGAGCATGCTCATCGGGGTCCAGTCGTACGCTCCGCACGGCGGCATCTTCGTGCTCTTCGCGATCAACCCCGTGTGGGGTTTCCCGCTCGCGATCATCGTGGGTACGGTCGTTTCGGCGGTGCTCGTCGTCGCCCTCAAGCGGATCGGTGGCACACGCAAGGAAGAAGCCCCCGTCGCCGAGTCCGCCACGGCGGTCCCGGTCGCCGCATAAGGCCCCAACGGTTCGAAAGGAATCACCATGGCAGAACGTCAGGCCACCATCGCCAGCAGCTCGGGTCTCCACGCCCGCCCCGCGAAGCTCTTCGTGCAGGCCGTGCAGGAGAAGAAGGTGCCCGTCACCATCGCGGCCGCGGGCGGTCCCGACCTCAACGCCGGCAGCATCCTGTCGCTCATGGGCCTGGGCGCCGGTCACGGCACCGTCGTGACGCTGAAGGCCGAGGGCGAGGGCGCCGAGCAGGCGCTCGACGAGCTGGTCGCCCTGCTCGAGACCGACCTCGACGCGCAGTAAGCACGTCGCACGCAGAACACCGGATGCCACGGCCCCCAGGGGTCGTGGCATCCGGTGTTCCGTCTGCGGGTGGTGTCAGACCTCGGTCGAGTCGCCCGGGCCCAGGTCGACGAACGATCCGCCGTTCTGCTCGACGGCCCACGTGAGGCGCGCGTCCCCCATCTGCTTCCCGGCGACCGAGAGCGTCATGTCGTGGGTCGCGAAAGCGCGGGCGGGCTTGACGGCCAGCACGTAGTCGATCGCTTCGGAGATCTTCAGCCACGGGGCGCCGACCGGGGCGGCGAGGAGGGAGACGTGCGCCCCCTTCGGGACCGTGTACGAGTCGCCGGGGTAGAAGAACGCGTCGTTCACGAGGACGCCGACGTTGTCGACGATCGGAATCGACGAGTGGATCTCGGCGTGCTTGCCGCCGAAGAACTCCAGGTGGAACGGTCCGAGGTCGAGCGAGTCACCGGGGTGGACCGCGACGACATCGAAGCCCGCGGCCGCCTTCTGCACGCCCTCGGGGCCGTAGATCGGCACGCCGGGGTGCGCCTTCTGGAGTCGGGTGAGGTGCTCGGGGGTCCAGTGGTCGGGGTGCTCGTGCGTGATGACGACGCCGACGAGTCCGGTGAGCTCCTCGAGCGGCGAGGTGAAGACGCCGGGATCGATGACCAGGGTGTGTCCGGCCTCCGTGAGGACGAGGGCCGCGTGTTCGCGTTTGGTGACCTGCATGCGCTCGAGTCAACTCCGCGGTGCGGGAGCCTGCAACCGCTGGACGGCGAGTCGTCGGGATGCCACAGGGTGAACGTCGTGCGTCCGCTCCGGCCCGGCTCTTCCCTCGGAGCCGCGGTCGCGGTACGGTGGGCCGGACACGCCCGGGCTGCGAGTCATTCGCGGCCCGATTTGTCGTGCGCGGCACCCGTAGTGCATACTTGAACGGTTGCGACGCGGCCCCATCGTATAGCGGCCTAGTACGCCGCCCTCTCACGGCGGTAACGCGGGTTCGAATCCCGCTGGGGTCACCAACAGGAAAACCCCCGGTCATCCGGGGGTTTTCGCGTTTCTGCTGACGGGCGGTGGAAGGGCTCTATGCGGCTTTTGGCAACAGATTGGCAACATCTGATTGCATCGCCGCGAGATTGAGCGCCGTGGCAACACCGTCGAGGTCGTCATCGAACAGGTCGGCGTACACGTCGAGCGTGACGGCGGCGGAGGCGTGCCCGAGCATCCTCTGGACGGCCTTGACGTTCGCGCCGGCGCTGACCGCGAGGGAGGCGGCGGTGTGCCGCATCTCGTGCGGGGTGAGGCCCTTGATCCCGACGGCGGCTGCGGCGTCATCGAACCAGCCGACCCGGTAGACGTGGTTGCGAAGCCAGGTGCCGGTACGGATGCCGTAGAACACCGGGGCGTCGCCGGAACGCCCGGCGATCTGCGCGCGCAGCAGCCCGACGAGGAACGCCGGGATCGGGATGCTCCGGTGCTCGTAGTCCTTCGGCGGCTCGATGCGCTGATAGCCCTTGTCGGCCACGACGGTTTGCTCGACGGTGAGCCGCGGGTGCTTCGCGTCCAGGTCGAGGTCACGGATGCGGAGCCCGGACAGCTCGCCCCAGCGCAGACCGCAGTAGGCGAGCACCAGCACGACGAGGCCGTAGCCGTAGTCGCGGCCGTCCTTCGTCTCGTCAATGGCCTTGGCGAGCGCGGCGACCTGATCGTGGGACAGGTACCGCTTGCGGGTCTTGGTCGGCTTCGGGAGCTTGAGCCGGTGGGCGGGGTTGGACGGCAGGCGCTCGTCCTCGACCGCGAACCGGAGGGAGCCGGAGAGGACGTTGACGATCTTCCGCACCGTGGCGGGGGCGCCGGGGAGCGCCGAGGCCCATTCCTGCACGCGCAGTCGCGTGAGGTCACCGATCGGGATCTTCCCCAGCTCGGGGACGATGTGCTTGTCGATGATGTTCTCGACCCGGCTGCGGGTCGTCGCCCGGAGGTCGCCGCGGGCGGCGAGCCAGGTGGTGAGCCATTCGGCCACGGTCACCCGTGCCCGCGAGGGGTCGAGGTAGCGGCCCTGGGCGATGTCGACCTCCGTGGTCGCCAGGAACAGCTCGGCCGCCTTCTTCGTCGTGAAGCCGCGCTTCTGCGTCTGCTTCTTGTCGGGGCGCCGGTAGAGCGCGCGGTAGCGGCGGCCCTTGGACGTGTCGTATGCCTCGATGCTTCCCATGCCGGCCGCCTACTGCTCCAGCCCCGCGAGGCGCTGCACGTCGATGCGGCGGTAGACGCGCTTGTGCCGGGTGAGCCGAATCGGCTCCACCGGGGCCTGGCCCGCCAGGGCGAGGGTGCGCAGCGTCGTGCGGTGGATGCCGAGCAGCGCCGCCGTCTCCTCCTCGGAGTAGAACAGGCGCTCGGGCTCCCGAGCGTCGAGGGGGGATGCGCTCTGACCCATCACGGCCTCCTTCGCATCTACAATGACAGCCGCAATCGTTGCTGTCATCTTAGATTAGACCAACACGCCAATCACAGCAAGAGTTTTAGTTGTTCGTGTCGCTCGGTACACTCGGGATGTGACCGCAGCCCCGCGACGCCCCGGCGATCAGTCCTATGACGGGCTCATCGTCTCGGCCGATCTGCCGGACGGCTGGCATTTGCCGACCCGGTTCCCCGGCGAGCGGGACGACGACGCCAGCGCGCAGATCGACGCGCTCCTGGGCTACAACGACCAGGTGACGACCGAGACCGACCGGCAGGCGCAGCTCGACTCGGAGCAGAACGAGACGATCGACGGGCGCTGGCGCTACATCGAGCACACGGCCACCGCGACCCGCGTGTTCATCCGTCTCCAGCGCCAGCAGTTCGCCGTGCCCGAGGAGGTGCGCATCACCGGGGTCGTCTACCTCCCGTGGCGGCCGGGCGATCCCGTCTCCAGCCAAGACCTCCGCGCCCTGCCGACCGCGCGCATCGAGGCGGCGATCAACGAGCGCCTGTTCGCCATGAAGCGCACGGTGACCATCACCGGCGGCAAGATCGTGCTGCCCTCCGGCCGGAAGATCAGCGAGCGCGATCTGCTCAAGCCGCTCGGGAACCCGAAGCGCACCCCCGACTTCTACGAACTCGTCGCCCTCCAGTACGGCAAGCTCTCCGCGCAGGGCGACCCGGCGCCGGCGGTCACGATGGCGAAGATCAACGGCGTCGCCCATGCCACCGCGCAGGGCTGGCTCGTCCGCACCCGCTCCCGCGGACTGCTCCCGCCCGGTCGCCGTGGGTAGTCGTCGGGGGAGTGGCGCGGCACCTCGCCCCTGAGCGCGTCGCTACAGGCTCGGCCCGAAGTCGGGTCCGCTGGCCGGGCTGTGCCGGTGGCGGTCGCGGGTGAAGTCGTGGAGCTGGGTGGCGCGGGCCTCGCGTGCGGCCAGGGCGCGCTCGGCGGCCTCACGCTGGGCCTGCTCCCGCTCGGCGCGGGCCCGGATCAGGGCGGCCGCCTCGACGGGCGGCAGGGCCTCGATCGCGGTCAGGTCGCCTCGGGCGGCCTCTGCGCGCGCCCGCCACCGGGCGGCCTCGGCTCCGGGCCGGCTCGGTACGCGGTCGCCGAGCAGCCGCCGGCGGAGGCTCGTGCGCTCCTGCGCCTGGCGTGCGGCGAGGCGCTGCTGCTCCTGCCGGGCGTTGTCGGCGCGCTCCCGTGTCTCGGCCGCGCGCGGATCGCGGTCGGCCTCGTGCTGCGCCACCGACGCCGCCCACGGCTCGACGCTCTCGGGCGTCTCCGGCAGGCGGCCCCAGCGCCGCCGCGCACCCGTCTCGATGCCGCGGTACTCGTCGCTGGCGGTCGTCAGCGCGCGGCCGGCGCCGCGCTTGCGGAGCCCGCGCGCCGCGCGGTGCGCGGCCGCCGTGTCCCGCATGCGCGCCCGTGCATCGAGGTAGGCGGTTCCGTCCGCGGTGGCCTGCTCGATCAGCGGGACCGCGACCTCGGCCCGCACGTCGGCGGCACGGGCGTCCGCGGCCGCGACGAGCTCGCGCTGCTCGTCGGACTCCGCCCGGTGCTCGGCGCGCTGCCGGTCGAGCGCGGCGCCCGCCCGCTCCCATTTCGCCGCCTCGCGCTCGGCGTGCTCGATCCGCTCCGTCAGCCGGGCGCGCTCCGCGTTCACGGCCCGCACCGGCCCGTCCGCGACGATCCCGGCGACGGCGAGCTGCGCGCGCTCGGTGGCCTCGCGGAGTCCGCGGTCGGCGCGGTCCCGCTCGAGCGCGGCCACGAACTGCTCCCGCGCGTCGCCGAGGTTCGCGGCGACGATGTGCAGCCGGTTCTCCTCCTGCCCGCGGGTGAGGCCGACGTAGACGCCGGCCGCGTCGAGCGCATCGGACAGGACGGTGTGCGAGGCAGGGGCGGTCATGCCCTGGACGCCGTAGGCGGTGGAGACGTAGGCCAAGTGCGCGTGCTCCGCGACGTACTTGGCGGGCAGATGGGCGGTGCACTGCTGCTTCCGCTGGCTCGCGGCGTCGCGCACCCACAGGCTGCCGTCGCCGCTGACGTGCTGGACGATCCAGGTCTGCCGGTTCGCCACGCCCACCTCCGAGTCGTTGCGGCGGGTCTGGATCAGGTCGCCGGCGCCGATGCTCATGCCGTCCGCGCCGTCGATGGTGCGGGCGTCGTCGACCAGCCCGGCGCGTACCCGGTCCTCGCGGATCAGGGCGTTCAGCTCGCGCGCCTCGTCGTTGGTCGCCGCGGTGATCGCGGCTCCGTCGATGCGCTCGGCGGCGACCGCGGCGCGCAGCGCCTCGGCGTCCTCGTGGAGCTGCACGAGTCCGAGCCCGTGGAGCCGGTCGAACAGTCCGGCCGGGTCGCGGCCGTCGCGCAGGTCGAGAGTGAGCCGCGCGTAGTCGGGGTCCGCGAAGCGGTGCAGGCTCGTCAGCGAGTAGACCCGCGGGACGAGCGCGGCCGCGATGTCGAGCACCCCGCCACGCCCCACGGCCGGGAGCTGCGCCCGGTCGCCGACGAGCGCGAGCGTCGCGCCGGCCTCGTCCGTGACGGTCAGCAGGGCGAGGGCGGTGTCCTGATCGAGCATGCCCGCCTCGTCCACCACGACCCGCTCCCCGGCGACCAGCCGGTTCTTCGTTGCCGGGCCGCGGTAGGTCGCGCCCGTCACCGGGTCCGTGTCGCCGACGGCCAGCCGGGTCCAGACCCCATCGGCGTTCCACCGGAACCCGTGGTCGTAGACGAGCGCCGCTACCGAGTCGGTCGGCACGCCCAGCTCGACGGCGGCCACGTCCGCGGCCTTCTTCGTCGGCGTCACCACCCGCACCGCCCGGCCCTCCTGCGCGGCGGCGCGGATCGCGGCGCCGAGCATCGTGGTCTTGCCCGCGCCGGCCGCACCCTCGACCACGACCAGCGGCCGAGTCGAGGCGCCTGCGGCCGCCGCGCGCGCCTGGTCCGCGTCCAGCCCCGGCTCCTGCACGCGCGGGGTTGCGCCGTGCGCCGGCCGGGTGGCGCGTGCGGCGAGCCGGTCGCGCAGCTCCGTCTCGACCGCGACGACGTGCAACGTCGTCAGGTGCGCCACATGCTCCAGGGGCGGCGCGTCCGGCGGCAGGATCGAGAGGCAGTCGTCGGCGGCCAGCCGAGTCGTGATGGTGATGAACTCGCGCAGCTCCTCGGGCGTGGCGCGCACGCCGGCCTCGGTGACGATGCGCGCCACCTGCTCCTGCACGTCATGCACCGTCCACGCCGATGCAGCGGCCGCGCAGCGGTCGAGCGCGCGCGAGGCGACCTGTTGCACGGCGAGCTCGTCCAGCGTGTGCGCGGGTTGCACGGTGGCGCGCGGCAGACCGGGCGTGTAGCCGGCCTCCTGCAACTCGCGCAGCCAGCCAGCCTCCGAGCCGAGCTGCGACGGCTTCTTGCTCGGCCGCTCGTGGTCCCACGCCTTCGCGTGCAACCGGGCGCGCACCACCGGCCCCGGCTCCTGGCCGGGATGCGCCGCCTCCCACTCGGCTTCGAACTTGGCGAGGTTGCGCGCCACCTGCGCGCCGCGCTTGGACATCAGCGCGTTCCACGGCTCCAGCTCGGCCACCTCGCCGGTCACCGGATCGAGGGTCAGGCCGTGCGCCTCGAGCACCGCGGCGAGCTGCGGGTGCGCCGCGATGACGGCCGTGCCGAGGGCGCGGATCGCGCCCTGCTGCCGGAACAGCGCCCCGGTGTAGAGCCCGCGCCAGGCGCCGGCCGCCCACACGCGCGTCCCGATCTGGAAGTGGATGTGCCGGTGCGGGTCACCAGCGCGAGAGGTCTTGTGCGAGACGGCCACTGTCTCCAACTGTTCGATCGGCACGACCTCCTGCTTCCCGCGCGGCCCGACGCGGGTGACCGAGTGCTGGCCGAGCCAGGACCGGATCTCCACCACCGCGTCCCGCTGCGCCGCGTCCAGGGCCTCGGACACCTCCGGGTGCAGCGCGGCCGCGACCGACAGGGACTTGGGGACGTTCACGACCATCTCCATGAACCGGGGCGATCCCCGGCCGCCCTCGCCTCGCAGCCGGGGCCGGCCCATCGACTCTCCGGTGAGCGGGTTGATCCAGTCCACCCATTGCCGGTACTCCTCAGCGGTCAGCCCGAGCTCGCCGACCACCCTGCCCTCGGCATCGACCGCCGTGAACTCCGCCAGGGCGGTCCCCGCCTCCAGGTAGTACTCGTCCGCCCGTGCACGGTCGGACTCCAGATAGCGCAGGGCATCCGAGCCAGAGCCCCGGAACGGGATCACGCCGCCCTTCATCGCTCGCCTCCTTCCTCAAATGACAGCTACCGTATCAGGTAGGATACGTCCATTCTCGTGAAGAAGTCAGAAATGAGCCAGTCCGGGGTCCGGTTTGGCGGAACAGCGAAGGTCAGAGGGTCATGAGTTGCGGAGAGTGGACAGTGGTGAGGATGTCAGAGAGCTGTGCGTGCGTGCGGAGACAACTGCTGGGCCGCGACCGAGGTACACGACGACTCCCTCTTCGTCCGTCGCGTCACGAAACGCTAGCGCGGGGCGGTGGCGCCCCGGCCGCACCCTTGTCTGCTCGCCGCGAACATCTGCACCAACCTCGTCGCGGGCTCACGCGTGCTCCTGGTTCTCTGGAACGCGTTTGGTTCTGTGGAACGCGTTCAGCTCCTCGTGATTGGGCCGATCACCTCGTCCTCCTGCTCGGCGCCCGCACTCACCAGAGCAGCGAGCGCCACCGCTCGCGCCGACACGGCCAAAGCGATGAAACAACCGTCGGAGCGTAACCGCAGCCAGCAGGTCTCGTGAGGTTGTCGTCGGGTGAGCGACGCGATCTTGACATGCAAGTGGCTACTTGCCTATTGTAATCGGAGTGGGAGACGTCTACCAGGCGCTCGCCGATCCGACCCGGCGGCTCATCCTCGACGAGCTGACGGAACGGGATGGGCAGAGTCTTTTCGAGTTGTGCAGCCGACTGGTCATGCGGCACGGCGTCACATCGAGCAGGCAGGCGATCTCCCAGCACCTGGCCGTCCTGGAGGACGCCGGCCTCGTCAGCTCGCGCCGCTTCGGGCGGACGAAACTCCACCACCTGCACACGGAGCCGCTGCGCGAGATCGCCGAGCGCTGGCCCGCCGAACCGAAGGAATGACTCATGGGCATCCGTATCAACGTGACGAGCGTGTTCGTCGACGAGCAGGCCAAGGCACTCGCCTTCTACACGGAGAGGCTGGGCTTCCTGCCGAAGACCGATGTGCCGGTCGGGGAGTTCCGCTGGCTCACGGTCGTCGGCCCCGATGAGCCTGACGGCACAGAGCTGCTGCTCGAGCCCGACCAGCACCCGGCCGCGAGGGCGTACAAGGCCGCGCTCGTCGCCGACGGCATCCCGGCGGCGTCCTTCGCCGTCGATGATGCGGCGGCAGCGCACGCCGAGCTCACCGCGAAGGGCGTCCGCTTCACGCAGGAGCCGACCGTGATGGGGCCGGTCGTCACCGCCATCCTCGACGACACATGCGGCAACCTGATCCAGCTCGCCAGCCCGGCATGAGCGTGTCCGAGGACTCGCCGAACGCCTACGATGCGGAGGGGTGCAAGACGGGGCACTGGACCGAGCCCGACCCGCATGGCGGCATCATGACGGGCGTCTACGTCGCAGGGCGGCGGCAGGGCTTGTGGCGGCACGTCGCCGACGATGGAAGGCCGCGATCGGAGGGCGAGTATGACGACGGGGCGCTGCATGGCACCTGGACGTGGTATCGGGCGAACGGCGCGCTCATGCAGCGAGGGAGTTTCGAGCACGACGTCAAGCACGGCCGATGGGAGCGCTGGGATGCGAGCGGGTGCCTGATCTACACGGGCGACTACGACAACGGCCGCAAGTCCGGCTAGTTGGGTCGCGTGCAATCCGGAAGGCACCGCCAAGTCGGCGTCGCGGCTCCGAAGGCGTGAATATGAGCACGCCCGCGCCAAAGGGAAGCTGGCTGATCCGCCCGGCAGGTATGGCTTGGCTTGCTAGCGGCGAGTGCAGCAGTCGACAAGGCTGAGACGCATGCTCTTGTTGCGGCCACTGTGGCGATACCCGATCATCTCGGTCACCGTCGTGATGCTCGCCGCGGTCGTGGTTCTCCACGCCCTCGGAGCGGATGCCGTAGGGCGATGGATGGCGACGGCCTACGTCGGAGCGTTCGTCGCGTGGACGCTGGTTCGGATGGTGCGGGATGTGCTCCGCGGGCATGTCGGGCTTGACATCCTCGCGGTGGTGGCGATGGTCGCAACCCTTGCCGTGGGCGAGTACATCGCGTCGCTCATCATCGTCCTGATGCTCTCCGGCGGTGAAGCGTTGGAGGACTTCGCTGCCCGGCGGGCCAGGCGCGACCTCACCGCGCTGCTGGACCGATCACCGCGCACCGCGCATGTTCTCACCCACGAGCATGCATCGGACTCGGACGAGGTGCAGGATGTCGCGGTCGAGCACGTAGGGATCGACGATGTGCTGCTGGTGCGGCCGGGCGAGATCGTGCCGGTCGACGGCATCCTGCTCACCGACAGCGGCACGTTCGACGAATCGTCGCTCACCGGAGAGAGCCTGCCGGTGACTCATGAGGCGGGCAGCGAAGTGCTCTCCGGCGCTATCAACGGAAACCGGGCGGTGCAGATCCGGGCGGTGCGCCGCAGCGCGGACAGTCAGTACCAGCAGATCGTCGCGCTCGTGCGTGCCGCGGAGGACTCGCGTGCGCCCGTCGTGCGGCTCGCGGATCGGTTCGCCATCCCCTTCACGGCGGTCTCGCTCGCCCTCGCCGGCATAGCGTGGGCGATATCGGGCGACCCTACGCGCTTCGCTGAGGTGCTGGTGCTCGCAACGCCGTGCCCCCTGCTGATCGCTGCACCGGTCGCGTTCCTCGGCGGGCTCTCGCGAGCCGCGAAGGCCGGCGTGATCGTGAAGGGCGGGGGCGTTGTCGAACAACTCGCCCGAGTGCGGTCCGCCGCCTTCGACAAGACCGGAACGCTCACGCAGGGCCAGCCGACCCTCGTTGACGTTCGCCCTGTCGACGGCTTCGAGGCGGGCGACCTGCTGCAGCTCGCCGCGTCCGCTGAACAGTACTCATCGCATGTGCTCGCAGACAGCATCCGACGGGCCGCGGTCGAGCGCGGCATCGACCTCCTCGCGGCCGAAGAGGCCAGTGAGGTCGCCACGAATGGTGTGACCGCGGTGATCGGAGGACGAACGGTCGTCGTCGGAAAGCCCGCCTACGTCGCGGCGGTGGCGGCCGACACGGTGCGCGCAGACCTGACGACGGGCGAGGCCGCGGCCTACGTCGCCATCGACGGCCGCTTCGCCGGCATCCTCGTGCTCGCCGACGATCCCCGCCCGGAGTCCCCCGCGGTGGTGTCGTGGCTGCGGTCGAACGGCGTCGAACGGATCGTGATGCTCACGGGAGACACTCGTGCGACAGCCGAATCGATCGCACGGCAGACAGGGATTGACGAGGTGCATGCCGAGCTCCTTCCACCCGAGAAAGTTCATCTCGCGGCCGACTTGCATCCACGACCCGTGATGATGGTCGGCGATGGAGTGAACGACGCCCCGGTACTGGCTGCCTCCGACATCGGCGTTGCGATGGGCGCGAAAGGCGCGACCGCGGCCGGTGATGCCGCTGACATCGTGATCCTTGTCGACTCGCTGGGCAAGGTGGTTGACGCCGTGTCGATTGGGCGGCACACGCTTCGCGTCGCGCTGACCGCGATCTGGCTCGGCATCGGCCTCAGCGTTGGCCTCATGCTTATCGCCATGACCGGCGCCATCCCCGCCGTTGCCGGCGCTCTCACGCAGGAGTTCGTGGACCTCGCGACGATCCTCTACGCCCTTCGCGCGTTGGGCGGCCCGCCGAGCGGATTCCCCGCTGCCGGATCACCGCCATCACGATGATCCGACACGGAGTCCGAATCGCACCGCGTGTGACGCTCTGAAACCCGAGCACCACGACCGGAATCTGCGGCGAGAGCCGAGGTGCAGGGTTGCCTCTCCTTGCTGGCAGCAGGAGAGCTACCGAACTATCGTGAGTAGCCGTGACGACGCAATCCCCTCCATATCGGCATTCCGGCGAGCCTCACGCGTCGGGGCTCTCCCAGCGGCTGAACTGGCTTCGCGCGGGCGTGCTGGGAGCGAACGACGGGATCGTGTCCACGGCGGCGGTCGTCGTCGGCGTCGCCGGGGCGACGGCCGAGGTCACGCCGGTATTCCTGGCCGGGGCCGCGGCCCTGGTCGGCGGGGCGATCTCGATGGCGCTCGGCGAATACGTCTCGGTGTCCAGCCAGCGGGACACCGAGCGGGCCCTCATCGAGAAGGAGCGGCGCGAGCTGGAGGAGGATCCCGAGGTCGAGCTCGAGGAGCTGGTCGGGCTCTACGAGGAGCAGGGCCTCACCTCCGGCACCGCCCGCTTGGTGGCGACGGAGCTGACCGAGCACGACGCGCTCAAGGCCCACCTGGCCGTCGAGCTGAACATTGACCAGGAGGACGTCGTCAGCCCCTGGCACGCCGCCCTCGCCTCGCTGATCGCCTTCACGATCGGTGCCGTGCTGCCGCTGCTGACGATCCTGCTGCTGCCGCACCCGGCGCGCATCGTGTGGACCTTCGTCGCCGTGCTCCTCGCGCTGGCGGTCACCGGATACGTCGCGGCCTGGATCGGCGGCTCTCATCGGTGGCGGGCCGTGGCGCGTCTGGTGATCGGCGGTGCGCTTGCCCTGGGAGCGACCTTCCTCGTCGGCTCCCTGTTCGGCACAGTCGTCGGCTGACCCGGCGCGGGCTCACCCCTCGCTCACAGCACGGCCCAGCCGATGAGGCTGGCGGCGATGACGACCGCCCATGCCGGAGCCTTCCACGATGTCAGGGCGACAAAAGCGGCGGCGGCGATCGCGAGGCTCGCCGCCGAGGTGACCCCTTCGGTGAACACCGGCGTGTAGAGCGCGGCGGCAAGGATGCCGACCACGCCGGCGTTCACGCCCATGAGCGCCCGCTGCGCGAGCGGGGCGCGGCGTAGCCGATCCCAGAACGGCAGCACGCCGACTACCAGCAGAGTCGCTGGAAGGAAGATCGCAACCAGCGCGATCCCGGCGCCAAGCAGCCCGGACGGCGGGCTGGTGGTCATGGTGCCGAGGTAGGCGGCGAAAGTGAACAAGGGGCCGGGGACTGCCTGCGCGGCACCGTAGCCGGCGAGGAATACGTCATGGTCGATGAGGCCGGTCTGCACGGTCCCGGCTTCCAGCAGCGGCAGCACGACGTGGCCCCCGCCGAACACCAGCGCCCCGGCGCGGTAGAACACGTCGAACAGGCGGGCGGCTCCGTCGCCGGTCGCCGCCGAGAGCGCCGGGAGGCCGGCCAGCAGGACCGTGAAGACAGCCAGGCTCGCGATCGCCACCCAGCGAGGCACCCGCACGGCGAATGGCTCCGACTCCGATGCCGTGGCGGCCTGCGGGCGCAGCCACACCAGCCCGACGATTCCGGCGGCGGCGATTACCGCAACCTGGGCGAAGGCGCTCGGGACCAGCAGCACGACGATCATGCCCGCCACGGCGATCGTCGCCCGCTTCGCATCCGGAGTCAGCGTTCTCGCCATCCCGAGCACGGCGTGGGCGACGACGGCGACCGCCGCGGCCTTGACCCCGTGAATCCATCCGGCGTTCGACAGGTCGCCGAGCGCCGTGACCCCGTAGGCGAACGCGACCAGCAGGATTGCCGACGGCAGGGTGAAGCCCGCCCACGCGGCCAGCAGTCCGCCGAACCCTGCGCGTTGCAGCCCGATCGCCATGCCGACCTGGCTGGACGCCGGGCCGGGCAGGAACTGGCACAGGGCCACCAGGTCCGCGTAGGCGCGGTCGCCCAGCCACTTGCGGCGCTCCACGAACGCCTCGCGGAAGTAGCCCAGGTGCGCGACCGGACCACCGAACGAGGTCAGCCCCAGGCGCAGGAACACCAGGAACACCTCTCCGACCGTGCCGGGATGGCGGCGCTTGCGGGTCGGGGGCGAAGGAGTCATCAGGAACAGCCTGGCTGAGCCATGTGATTCTGCCTAAACCAGCAGGCTCGCCCTGGTGGCCGACCACGCCTGCGCCGCGACCTGCACGGCGTCCCAGGGTGAGCCGAGGGGCGGGGTGTAGGAGAGGTCGAGGTCGCTGATCTGCTCGATGGTGAGCCCGGCGTAGAGGGCGGTGGCGTAGGTGTCCACGCGCTTGGAGACTTCGGTGCCTCGTCGCCCGACGAGCTGCGCGCCCAGGAGCCGGCCGTCGCGGGTGTCGCCGGTGATGCGGAACTGGATGGGGTGGGCTCCGGGGTAGTACCGCTTGTGGTCGTCGGCCGCCGCCGCGGTGGTCATGGCCGCGTAGCCGGCTCCCTCGGCCTCGTGATCCCGGAGCCCGGTGCGAGCGGCAACGAGGTCGAACACCTTGACGACCTGGGTGCCGACGGACCCGGCGAAGCGCGCGTCGCCGCCGATCGCGTTCTCGCCCGCGACGCGGCCCTGCTTGTGCGAGGTCGTCCCCAGCGGCAGGTAGGTCACCCCGAGAAGGCGGTGGTGGGTGATGATGCCGTCGCCGGCCGCCCACACATGGGGCAGGCCGGTGCGCATCCATTCGTCCACCACGACCGCGCGGCCCGCGCCCAGGGTCGCCCCGGCCTGCTCCAGCAGTTCGGTGTTCGGGCGCACGCCGACGACGACGAGCACGAGGTCGGCGGTGCGCTGGATCGGCTCGCCCCGGTGGGTGCCGGTGACGGTCAGCCCGGCCGGGGTCTTCTCGATCCCGGTGACGGTAGTGTCCGTGACGACCTCGACGCCGTGCGCCTCGATCTCATCCCGCACCAGCGCGCCGAGTTCCGGGTCGAGGGTGGAGAGCACTTCGGAGCCGCGCTGGAGCTGCGTCACGCGCAGCCCGCGGACGGTGAACGCCTCGGCCATCTCCAGGCCGACGTAGCCCGCGCCGACGATGATGGCCGACTGCGGTTGCCGGTCGGTCAGGTCGCGGTCCAGGGCGAAGGTGTCGCCCATCGAGTGGATGACATGCACCCCGTCCTCCGGGCCGAGCCGGTCGAGGCCGGCGATCCCGGCGTGGGACGGGAGTGCCCCGGTGCCGACCATCAGCTCGTCGTAGGCCAGTTCCTCGATCTGGCCGTCCGGGTTGCGGACTTCGAGGCGATGCCCGGACACGTCGATGCCGGTGGCGTAGGTGTTCAGCCGCAGCCGCATCCCGGTCGCCTCCAGGTCCGCCGCGGTGCGGTGCGCGAGCGACTGCCACGGCTGCACCTCCCCGGTGAAGTAGTACGGGATGCCGCAGATCGAGAAGTTCGGGTACTCGTCGGCGACCACGACGGTCACCTCGGTCGCGGGGTCGAGCTCGCGGGCGCGCAGCGCGGCGGAGATCCCGGCGTCGCTGCCGCCGATGGCGATCAGGTGGGTCATAGGGTTGCCTTTCTCGGGAACAGGACGAGGACAAGGGCCAGGCCGAGCGCGCCGCCGACGAGCTGCGCGCCGATGAACCACGGCACGCAGCCGGGGGCGATCCCGGCGAAGGTGTCGGAGAAGATGCGGCCGATGGTCACCGCGGGGTTGGCGAACGACGTGGACGAGGTGAACCAGTACGCCGCGCCGATGTAGGCGCCGACCGCGGGACCGACGAACGCGGCCCGGCCGGTGCGTACAAGGGCGAAGATCACCAGCACCAGCCCCGCGGTCGCCACGACCTCGGCCAGCAGATGCCCGGCGCCCAGGCGGTCCTTGCTGGAGATCGTGGTGGCGACGCCGAACATCGTGTTCGCCAGCACCGCCCCGCCGATGCCGCCCGCGATCTGCGCGACGACGTAGACGCTGATCTCGACCGGCCCGCGCCGGGCGCCGAGGGCGCGGTCGGCGAGGGTCACGACCGGGTTGAGGTGCGCCCCGCTGACGGTCTGGAACACGAGGATGAGCACCGCCAGGCCCAGCGCGGTCGCCAGCGAGTTCTCCAGCAGTTGCAGCCCCACATCCCCCGGCGACAGACGCTCGGCGGCGATGCCCGAGCCGATCACGACCGTCACGAGCAGCCCCGCGCCGAGGAACTCGGCCAGGGCACGGCGCCAGAGCGGGGCGACGGCAGGGGGCGGTGAGGGGGTCATCGCGGGATCACCTTGACGACGATACATTGCTCAGTCACTATTGAGGTAATGAACGTTGAGGAAACTAGCCTGGCTGGGCGGGTGGCGCGGTACGCGGCGCTGGCCGACCCGGTGCGCCTGCGGATCATGGACCTGCTCACCCTGGGCGACGCAGCCCCGGTCGAGTTGCAGACCGAACTCGGCATCTCGTCCAGCCTGCTCGCGCACCACCTGAACCTCCTGGAGCGGGAGGCGATGCTGATCCGCACCCGGTCGGAGGCCGACCGACGCCGTACCTACCTGCGCCTCGCCCCCGCCGCGTTCGACGGGCTCATCCCGACGCCGACCCTCGGGGTGAGGCGGGTGGTGTTCGTCTGCACCGGCAACTCGGCGCGCTCGCAGCTCGCCGCCGCGCTCTGGCACGACGCGAGCGATGTCCCGGTCGCCTCGGCGGGCACGCACCCCTCGGACGCGATCGAGCCGGGCGCGCTCGCCGCCGCCGAGCGGCACGGGCTCACCCTCCGCGCCTCCCGACCGCGGGCGCTTCCGGACGTGGCCGAGGCCGACGACTTCCTGGTGACGGTCTGCGACACCGCCCACGAAGAACTGGCCGGCGGGGGCCGGCTGCATTGGTCGGTCCCGGACCCGGTGCGCGCAGGGACCGATGCCGCGTTCGATGCCGCGTTCGAGGACATCGCCTCCCGAATCCAAAGCCTCGCACCCCGGCTAACCACGACGAAGGGATGACGACGATGCCCCACGAGCACGAACGTCATGCGTCCATCACCATCGACCAGGAGGCGGCCCTTGCCACCAGCGCCGAGCGCCTGACGCGAGAGTTCGCCGGCACCTTCGGGCGGGAGACGATCGACCGCTCCCTGCACGCCTCCTACGCCGACCTCGCCGCACGCGCCACGGTTCCGAACTACCTGCCCCTGCTGACCGAGAAGTTCGCCCGGCAACGCCTGCGCGCACTCGCCAAGGTCGATGGCCTCCAGGTCGATGGCAAGCCGACCGTGCTGTTCCTGTGCGTCCACAACGCCGGCCGCTCGCAGATGGCACTCGGCTTCTTCCAGCACCATGCCGGCGAGCACGCAGTCGGCTGGTCCGGCGGCTCCGAACCGGGCGAGCGGATCAATCCGGTCGCCGTCGAGGTCATGGCAGAGCGAGGCATCGACATCGCCGGCGAGTACCCGAAGCCGTGGACGGATGAGGTCGTGCGCGCCGCCGACGTGGTGATCACGATGGGCTGCGGCGACGCCTGCCCGATCTTCCCCGGCAAACGCTACGAGGAATGGACCCTGCCCGACCCCGCCGGCTGGACGCCCGAGGGAGTCCGCCCGGTGCGCGACGAGATCGAACGACGGGTGCTGAGCCTGCTGGCCGAGTTGAGCGTGCCGACGCGCTCCTGAGCGATCGCCGTCACCGGGTGGCAGAGACGGGCGCGCGCCCGATCTGGAGCACCTTCGGTGCCGGAGCGCAGCACGCCTCGCCCTTCGCCGCGTCCGGGTCGTCGAACAGCCCCGCGCCCCCGCATACGCCTGTCTCGGGCAGTACCAGCTCGACCCGCGCAGCGGCCTCGTGGTCGCTGGAGAGCTGCGCGACAACGCTGCGGACCTGCTCGTACCCGGTCAGCGCCAGGAACGTCGGCGCGCGGCCGTAGGACTTCGCTCCCACGATGAAGAAGTCGGGCTCCGGCTGGGCGAGGTCGGCCGCGCCGGTGGTGCGCACCGACCCGCAGGAGTGGATGTTCGGGTCGATGTCCGCCGCGATCCGCACCGGCGCCTGCAACCGGGCATCCAGTTCCAGCCGAATCTCCGACAGGAACGACAGATCCGGCCGGAAGCCGGTCAGCACGACGACGCGAGCGGCGGGATCGAGCGCGCGGCCGTCCTCGGCGGTGAGGACCGCGCCCTGATCGGTGGTGTCGATCCGCTCGGTGCGGAAGCCGGTGACCAGGGACACGATGCCGTGGTCGACGGCATCCTTCGCGCGCTCACCGAGCGCACCGCGGGCCGGAAGCTGGTCCGCGTCCCCGCCGCCGAAGGTCGAGCCGACACCATCGCGGCGCAACGCCCAGGTGATGCGAGTCTCCGGGTACTGGCGGGCGATCCGGGCCAGCTCGGTGACAGCGGTGATGGCCGAGTGCCCGCTGCCGAGGACGACCGTGTGCCGCCCCGCGTATTCGGCAGGGTTCTCGAACGCGGGAATCCGGTACGTCAGGAAGCCCGTGGCCTCGGCCTCGCCGATCGTCGGCAATCCGTCAGCACCGGCCAGGTTCGGGGCCGACCATGAACCGGATGCGTCGATCACCGCACGCGCCTCGATCCGCGACTGGGCGCCGCCGGGTTCCTCGACGTGGACGACGAAGGGCTGCTCGGCGCGACCGGCATCCACGAGAAGGTCGCGGCCCTTCCGACCGATTCCGGTCACGCGCGTCCCGAAGCGCACTCGTTCACCGAGGGCGTGAGCGAGTGGAGCGAGGTAGTCGGAGATCCACGCCTCACCTGTCGGGTATCCGTGCTCGTTCGCGCGCCATCCGCTCGGCGCCAGGAGGCGAGCGGCGGCCTGGTCGATCAGCTCGGGCCACTCCGAGAACAGGCGGACGTGCCCCCACTCGGCCACGGCTGCCGCCGGCCTGGTGCCCTGTTCCAGCACCAGCGGCTCCAGGTCACGCTCCAGAAGATGCGCCGCCGCCGCGAGCCCTTGCGGTCCTGCACCGATCACCACAACGGGAAGTCCCACTATCACTCCTCGTATCGACTAGCATCAATACATCGAGAATCCTCGATACATCGAGCAATGTCAATACGACCCGATGGAGCTGCACCGTGATCGACACCCTCCCCGCCGTCGCCACCGAGGACATGACGTGCTGCGCGACCGTGACCGGCGGCGCCCTGGAGACGGATCAGGCCGAGCAGATCGCCCGCGTCTTCAAGGCCCTCGGCGACCCCACTCGCGTCCGGCTGCTGTCCCTCATCGCTGCCAGCGACACCGGGGAGCTGTGCATCTGCGACCTCACCGACCCGGTCGGCCTCGCGCAGCCGACCGTCTCGCACCACATGAAGCAGCTCGTAGACGCCGGGCTCGCCACCCGCGAGCAGCGCGGCAAGTGGGCCTACTTCCGCGTCATCGACGGCGCGCTCGAAGGCGCGGCGCGTAGCCTTCTGCCGCGGTGAGGTTTCCCTTGCGCCTCTGCTCAGCGTCCGATGCTCGGCGGCTCGTGACCGGGCACGTCACGCGACGGGGCGGGGCGGTAGGGCGGGAGTGAGCGCCGGAGGGTCTGCCCGATCCGTCCGACGATTCCCGGCGGCTCGGGCACACTGACCTTCAGGGCGAGTCGGCGGTGCGTCTGCTGTTCCTCCAGCGCCCGCACGTCGGCGCTCGGCTCGTCCCTCGCCAGCTCGATCATCCGGGCGGCGTCGTCTTGCAGCCGCCGGTAGGCCGGCGCGGTCCTCGGGCTGAGGTAGCCGCGCCGGGCAAGGGCGGCGCCGAACACCGCGCCGTAGTCCGCGAGCCAGCCGACCGCCTCGGCCGGGGTGAGCTGTCGGGTCTGCTCTCCGCGCAGCACGTCGGCCGCGCTGGGCTCCTGCTCCCACGCGCCGGCCTGGGTGCGGTGGTTGTCGTAGAGGCGACGGTCGCGGGCGTAGACCTGGATACGGGCGGCGGCGGGCAGCGCCTCCAGCGCGGCCACGACCTCGGGGGAGCCGGCCAGCGCCGTCTCGTGCGCCTCGGGCGGGGTCCAGCGACCGACCTCGCCGCGCCGGGCGCGCAGGAACCGCTCCTCGGCCGCCAGCCGCGACACCGCGGCGGGGGTTGCGACGGCGACGACCTCAACACGGTAGCCGGCCTCCGCGAACCGGGCCGCGGTGCCGGTGACCATCGCCGGGTCGCGGAAGGTGCCCTCCAGCAGCACCGGGTAGCCGTGCTCGATCGCATGATCCAGGGCGAGCCGGATCAGCCCGCTCGAAGTCGGCGCGGTCGCGGCCGGCATCCCCAGCGGGTCGTCCACCGCCAGCTCGCGGTAGCCGGGGTGGTAGGCGCGCAGATCGTCCCCGGTTATCGACACCAGCTCGGGGTGCTCCGCGAGGGTCGCCGCCTGCGCTCTCGTCTTGCCCGCGGCGGGCTGGCCGCCGAGCAGCACCTCGTCGGGCGCGCCGGGTTCGCTCACGCGATCCGGCGGCTCGCCTGGCCGGTCAGGGCGTCGATCTCATCGAGCCACGCCTGCTGCTGGGCGATCAGCCCGAGCCGGTCGTCCGGATCCAGCGCCGTGCGCTGCTGATTCACCAGGCGCACCCGTGCGGCCCAATACTCGCGCTCGCGCTCGTCGGCCGTGGCGAGCTGCCGCTCGATCAGCACGGAGGCCAGGGTGGTCGCGCCCTGGGCGGTCATGTCGTAGAGGGCCACGTCGCTCACGAGGGGCTCGTCGTCGTACCAGGCGCGCAGAGACTCGGCCGGGATCGCGCTCGGAATCGTCACGCTCATGGGATCACCTCTGCTTCGTCGTTCCTCATTCTACCTTGCCGGTCTGCTCCCGCCCCGGACCCGCTCCCTGCTGTTGGCGGGGTCGGGACGGAGGGTGCAACATCCGAGCAGAGCGAGCGGTGTTGCGGCATCCGGCGCGACCCCGCAAGCTGGGAGAGCGGGTCAGGCGCGGGCTTCTCGTCACACTCGACAAGCGACCCGAGGCACCAGGATTACCCGCCTCCGCAGGGGCGGAAACGTGGCAACATTCTGGCAACGAACGCTGACGACGAGACGTTCCCTGACGCACTCCACGCACGCGGAACCCCTGTAAACACAGGGCAGAACGGGGTCCGGCACGCAGTTCCGGGGGAGCCGAACCCCCTCTCACGGCGGTAACGCGGGTTCGAATCCCGCTGGGGTCACCAATGAGAAGAAGCCTCGACCGAATGGTCGGGGCTTCTTCTCGTTTCGGTGCCGTAGCAGGACGAGAAGCCGTGAGTGCGGGTTGGGCCCCGACCCTTGCGGGCCGGGGCCGCCGCCGTCCTACGCCTCGCGCGACCCCCGACGATTCCGCACGATGCGACGGACACCCCAGACGATCAGCACGACGATGCCCGCGACGGCGATCCAGGGGAGCAGGAAGCCGAGGCCGATCACGACGCCGTTGAGCGTGGCGATCAGGCCGTTCCACCCGGCGACGAATCCGTCGCCGAAGCCCGCGGGATCGGCCGCCACGGTCTGCGACCGCATGTTCAGCTGGACGCTGAGCGACGACATCGCGACCTGCGACTCGATCGAGGTCAGGATCGCGCGATCGGAGTCCAGCTGTGCCTGACGCTCCGACAGGGCGGACTCGGCCGCGATCAGGTCGGACACCGACCCGGCCTGCGCCATCAGTTCGGTCAGACGAGCGACGGATGCCTCGCCGGCGGCGACGCGGGCCCGGAGGTCGACCGTCTGCGCGGTGACGTCGGAGCGGTTCACACTGGTCGCGGTGACGTCACCGACCGCGGAGAGCCCGTCCATCACCGAGGTCAGCGCTTCGGCCGGCACCCGCACCGTGATCCAGCCGGACGACACGGCCGGCTGCGACGCCGTCGCGTCCAGGGGCACCACGCCATAGCCGCCCCCGACCTGCGAGGACTCGACGTATCCGCCCGCGGAGGTCGCGGCATCCGAGATCTGCGTGATCGCCGCAGGCACGTCCTCGACCTCCACGGTGCTGGATCCGGTCGCGACGATGTCTCGCGTGCCATCGGTCGTAGACGTCCCGGAGTCCGAGGCGGCGAAGGAACTCGACGAGTCCGCCGACCCGCCTGCGGCGCCCTGGGGGACGAGCGGTGCGCTCATGTCGCGCGTGCCGGCCTCGGTGCCCGTGCCGGGATCCACGCCACTGCCGGTCTCGCCGACGGTGGAGACGGACGACCCCGACGTGCCGGTCGAGGTGGTCAATGCCGGCCCGACGACGGCGGCGACGACCACTACGGCGGCCGCGGCTCCGACGCCCGTCCAGATGTTGCGCCGGCGGCGACGGCGGGCCGCTCGTTCGTCGGCGATCCGCGCGAACACAGCGGACTCCATGGCATCCACGCGCTCGGCGCGAAGAGGGGGAAGGCTGGGGGTGGTCATGGGGTCTCCGTCTCCATCGCGGTGGCGCGCATCCGGGAACGGATGCGGGAGAGGCGGTTGCGCACGGTCCCGTGCGACACGCCGAGCGTCTCGGCCGCCGCCTGGTAGCCGTAGCCTTCGGCCGCGCACAGGCGGAAGATCTCGCGGTCGAGATCGCCGAGCCCGTCCACGGCGGCGAGGATCGCGGCCACCGTCTCGGCCTCGACGACCTGGTTCTCGACGTCGACGAGCGCGGGGATGCGCTCGTCCAGTTCCGCGGTGTTCCCGTGCCGGCGCTTCGACCGGAGCCTGTTCTGCGCCTGCAGGCGGCAGACCGTGGCGAGCCACGGGAGGAGGGACGCCCCCTCCAGTCGCAGCTTCGGGATCTTCCGCCAGGCGACGACGAATGTCTCCTGTACGACGTCCTCCGCGTCGCTCTCGTCGTGGACGAGTCCGAACGCGATCCAGTACACCGGCCGCACGTAGGCGCGGTACAGCGAGCGGAAGGCGTCCTCCGACCCGCCGGCGGCGCGCGCGACCAGCGCCCTGTCGTCGATGACGTCGTCCGTCATGGCATCCGTTCCCTCGATCCGGCACCCGTGCGAGCACTCTCTCACTCAGAGGTGTCCGCTCGCGCCGGATCGTCTCATACCGATTGCGGACGGGATGCCGGGTCGGCGGGGCGGTGGATAGACTTCAGCGTTTCCCCGAACGAAAGGCCCGTCATGGAGTTGCAGCTGGACCCGGTGTTCCAGACGGTCACCCTCGTGGTGCTCGTGCTGATCCTCGCCGCGGATCTGCTGATCATCCTCGCCCGCCCGCACATTCCCTCCCCGAAGGAATCGACCCTGTGGGTCGTGTTCTACGTGGTGCTCGCGCTGGCCTTCGCGGGCGTGCTCGTCGTCGTCGCCGGGGGAGAGGTCGCGGGACAGTTCGTGGCCGGCTGGCTCACCGAGTACAGCCTGTCGATCGACAACCTGTTCGTCTTCGTGCTGATCATGGGCCAGTTCTCGGTGCCGCGGCGCTATCAGCAGGAAGTGCTGATGGTGGGCATCATCATCGCCCTCGTCCTGCGCGGCGCGTTCATCCTCGTCGGTGCCACGATCATCGAGAACTTCAGCCCGATCTTCTACCTCTTCGGGGCGTTCCTGATCTACACGGCGATCCGTCAGGCGTTCCCCGGCGACGACCACGAGGACGACACCCAGCGAGAGAACCTCATCGTCCGCATGCTGCGCCGCGTGCTCCCCATCAGCGAGGCGTACGACGGCAAGAAGGTGCTCACGCGCATCGACGGCAAGCGGGTGTTCACGCCGATGATCATCGTGTTCGCGGCGATCGGTGTGACCGACCTCCTGTTCGCGATCGACTCGATCCCGGCGATCTTCGGCATCACTCAGAGCCCGTTCATCGTCTTCACCGCGAATCTGTTCGCGCTGATGGGCCTGCGGCAGCTGTACTTCCTGCTCGGCGACCTGCTCGAGCGACTGCGGTTCCTGCACTACGGCATCGCGTTCATCCTGGCCTTCATCGGCGTGAAGCTGATCCTGCACGCGCTGCACGTGAACGAGCTGCCGTTCCTCAATGCCGGTGAGCCGATCGAGTGGGCTCCGGAGATCTCGACGTGGGTGTCGCTCGCGGTGATCGTGCTGTCGATGGCGGTTGCGACGATCGCGAGCCTGACGATCCCCCAGAAGGTCGACGCGAAGGACTGACCGGGCTCAGAAGGCGCGGAGGTTCGCGCCCAGACCGCCCTCGACGTACTCCTCGCGGAGGATGCCGCGGCGCCGCAGGATCGGGACGAGCTCGTCGAGCAGCCGGTGCACGGTGACCGGGTGCAGGTCGCCCCACAGCAGGACGCCGTCGTTGCCCCAGTCGCCGAGCTCCTCGATGCGGTCGGCGAACTCGTCCGCGGTGCCGACGAAGCCCGAGCCGTCGTTCAGACGCCCGAGACGCGCGTGTGCGGCGAGGATCGCCCGCAGCGGAGCGTCGGGCTCGTGCTTCCCGACGAGACGGCGCACGCTTCCCTCCGAGACGTGCTCGCCGAAGATCGCGCGGTCCAGGGGCTGATCGAGGTCGAGTCCGGTGAGGTCGGTCTCGAGGTCGCTGGACTGCTTGCGCGCGATGGCGAGCAGCGCCGCCTCGTCGGGATCCGCGGATGCCGCGACCAGGCGGTCGGCCTCTTCCGGTGACGACACGAGCACGGGCTGGATCGCGAAGAGGATCTTCACGTCGCTCGGCGTGCGTCCGGCCGCCTCGGCGGCGGCGTGGATGCGGCCCCGGTAGGCGCGGATGCTCTGCTCGTCGAGCGGGGCGAGGGCCAGCTGCACGTCGGAGTTGCGTCCGGCGAACGCGAGTCCGCGTCCGGACCCGCCGGGGGAGACGATCGCGGGCTCGCCGTCGGTGAACGGCACCGCGTTGAGCGGACCGTCGAAGCCGAAGTACTCGCCGCGGTGCTCCGTGCCGGCGAGCCGCGTCCCGTCGGCGTACACGCCGGACTCCTCGTCCTCGACGAGGGCGCCGTCACCCCAGCTGCGCCAGAGGGCGCGCAGTCCGTCGATCCACTCCTCCGCCCGGTCGTAGGCGGCGTCGTGGCCGAGCTGCGGAGCGGTGGAGAAGTGCCGCGCGCTGCCGGTGTCGGTCACGATGTTGAGGCCCAGGCGGTGCCCGCTGAGGTGCTGGAGCGTCGCGAACTGGCGCGCCGCCGTGTACGGCAGGTACGCGGCCGGGTTCACGGTCGGCACGACGCCGAGATGCTGCGTCGCGGCGAACAGGTAAGGCGCGAGGAGCAGCGGATCGTGCTTCGGACCGCCGAACGCGTGCCGGACGCGCAGGTCGATCGTCTCGGCGCTGCCGAGCGAGGGGGCGTCCTCGATGATCAGCAGGTCGAAGCCGGCCTGCTCGAACGTGCGCGCCGAGTCCTGGTACAGCCCCGGCTCGGTCCAACGGTGGTTCCAGCGGAGGTACGGGTGACCCCAGCCGTGCGGACCGAAGCCGCGCGCGAGGAACCAGCCGAAGTGCTGCAGACGGCTCACAGGACGACGACCTCGCGCTCGTCCAGGGCGCCCGCGAGCTCGTCGTCGAAGACGAGGGATGCCAGCCCTTCGAGAGCCTGGGCGAGGTCGGCGATGATGTCGTCGACGTCCTCGATGCCGATCGAGAGCCGGATCGTGCCGGG
Source organism: Microbacterium sp. IEGM 1404 (assembly GCF_030056775.1). Lineage (NCBI taxonomy): Bacteria > Bacillati > Actinomycetota > Actinomycetes > Micrococcales > Microbacteriaceae > Microbacterium > Microbacterium sp. IEGM 1404. The sequence goes on from NZ_JASHKP010000001.1 coordinate 642,262, forward strand.
GAACACCCCGGCGCGCTCGCGCTCGGGCACGGTCCGGGCGGAGTGGCTCGTGCTCTGGGGGTGCAGTACGAGGGAACGCACGTCGCCGAGGTGCGTCATGTGGGTCACGAGGCGGACGGACTGCACGAGGTGCCGCGCAGCCTCGAGCCCGCCGCGGAGGGTCACGGTGAACACCGAGCCGCTGCCGCGCGTGAGGTACCGCCGACCGAGCTCGTGGTGCGGGTGGGAGGGAAGCCCGACGTAGTCGACACGCTCGACCTCGGGTCGGCCCTCGAGCCACCGCGCGACGGCGAGTGCGTTGGCGGACTGCCGCTCGACCCGCAGGCTCAGCGTCTCGACGCCCTGACCGATCAGGAAGGCGTTCAGCGGCGACGGCGAGGGGCCGAACCGCGGGGCGACGCTCTCGCGCAGGTACTGCCCCCGCGCGCGGCGCCCGTGCTTCTCGGCGTAGCTCGCCCCGCCGAGCCGGTCGGTCTGGACGAGGTGGGGGAAGAGGTGTCCCGAGGCGGTCGCGTCGAAGCGCCCGTCGTCGACGATGACGCCGCCGAGCACGGCCCCCTGCCCGGCGAGGAACTTGCTCGCCGAGTGCACGACGATCGCCGCGCCGTGTTCGATCGGCCGGAGGAGGTAGGGGGTCGTGAACGTGCTGTCGACGACGAGCGGGACGCCGCGCTCGGCGCCGATCGCCGCGACGGCGGCGACGTCGAGCACGTCGTTGCGGGCGTTCGAGAGCGTTTCGGCGAAGAGCGCCTTGGTCCGCGGCGTGATGGCGGCGCGCCACGCGGTGAGGTCGTCCGTGTCGACGAAGGTCACCTCGACACCCAGACGCGAGAAGTTGTCGAGGAGGAGGCCGCGGGTGCCCTCGTAGATGTGCTCGGACACGACGATGTGGTCGCCGGCATCCAGGAGTCCGAGGAGCGCGACCGTGACCGCCGCCTGCCCGCTGGAGACGAGGATCGCCTGGTCGCCTCCCTCGAGGGACGCGAGGCGCTCCTCGACCGCCTGCACCGTCGGGTTCCCGGTCCGGGTGTACCCGAAGCCGCTCCCGGTGGCGAAGTGCGCGGCGGACTCGTCGAGGTCGGAGAAGGTGAACCCGGCGGTCAGGTAGATGGGCGTCGCCCGGGGCGAGGCGGGGGCGACCGACGCTCCCACGTGCACCTGACGGGTCGAGAACCCGGTGTCTTCCTGCGCGCTCATGCGGCACTCTCCTTCCAACGGCGTGGCGACAGGCTCGCACGTCGGCCCACCCGCCGCCCAACCGTGCGGCGCCGTGTTACGCGGAGGGGCTCGTTCGCCCGGTGGTATCGTGGCGACGTGCGGATCGCCGGCCTCCTCCTTAGCGGCCGCGACGAGACCTTGTTCTAGGCCTTTCTCGTCGCGGAGTTCGTCGCGGGCCTCACATCCCATCCGAGGAGAAACGCAAGTCTCATGAGCACGACATCGATCGACGGCATCCAGGTTCCCGATCGCCCGCGCACCCTGGCCGAAAAGGTCTGGGACGACCACCTGGTCGTGAAGGGCGAGAACGGTCAGCCCGACCTGATCTACATCGACCTCCACCTCGTGCACGAGGTCACCAGCCCCCAGGCCTTCGACGGCCTGCGCGCCGAGGGGCGCCCCGTGCGCCGCCTCGACCTGACGATCGCCACCGAAGACCACAACACCCCGACGCTCGACATCGACAAACCGATCGCCGACCTGACCAGCCGGACGCAGATCGAGACGCTGCGACGCAACGCCGACGAGTTCGGCGTGCGCATCCACTCGCTCGGCGACAAGGAACAGGGGATCGTGCACGTCGTCGGCCCCCAGCTGGGGCTGACGATGCCGGGCATCACCGTCGTGTGCGGTGACAGCCACACGTCGACCCACGGCGCGTTCGGCGCCATGGCGTTCGGCATCGGCACGAGCGAGGTCGAGCACGTCCTCGCGACGCAGACCCTGCCGCTGAAGCCGTTCAAGACGATGGCGATCACGGTCGAGGGCGAGCTGAAGCCGGGCGTCACCGCGAAGGACATCATCCTCGCCATCATCGCCAAGATCGGTGCGAACGGCGGCCAGGGCTACGTCCTCGAGTTCCGCGGCAGCGCGATCCGCTCCCTCTCGATGGAGGGGCGCATGACGATGTGCAACATGTCGATCGAGGCGGGCGCCCGCGCCGGCATGATCGCCCCCGACGAGACGACCTTCGCCTACGTCAAGGACAAGCCCCACGCCCCGCAGGGTCAGGACTGGGACGACGCCGTCGCCTACTGGCGCACGCTCCCCAGCGACGAGGGCGCCGCGTACGACGCCGAGGTCTTCCTCGACGCGAACGAGCTCGAGCCGTTCGTCACGTGGGGCACGAACCCCGGCCAGGGCGTGTCGCTGTCCGACGTCGTGCCGACGCCGGCCGAGATCGCCGACGCGAACGAGCGCGCGGCCGCGGAGCGTGCCCTGCAGTACATGGACCTCGCGCCGGGCACCCCCATGAAGGACATTCCGGTGGATGCCGTCTTCATGGGCTCGTGCACCAACAGCCGCATCGAGGACCTCCGCGCGTTCGCCTCCGTCATCCAGGGGCGCACCAAGGCCGACAACGTCCGCGTGATGGTGGTGCCGGGCTCGGCCCGTGTGCGGCTCGAGGCCGAGGCGGAGGGCCTGGACAAGGTCTTCACCGCCTTCGGCGCGGAATGGCGCTTCGCCGGCTGCTCGATGTGCCTGGGCATGAACCCCGATCAGCTCGCTCCGGGCGAGCGCTGCGCCTCGACGTCGAACCGCAACTTCGAGGGCCGCCAGGGCAAGGGCGGTCGCACGCACCTGGTGTCGCCGCTCGTGGCGGCGGCGACCGCCGTGCGGGGCACCCTGTCGAGCCCCGCCGACCTGGATCCGCTGCCCGCGGAGGCCGTCACGACCGGGGCGGAGGCCTGACATGGAGAAGTTCACCACGCACACCGGTGTCGTCGCCCCCCTCAAGCGTTCGGCCGTCGACACCGACCAGATCATCCCCGCGGTCTACCTCAAGCGCGTCACCAAGACGGGCTTCGAGGACGCGCTGTTCGCCAACTGGCGGCAGGACCCCGAGTTCGTCCTGAATCAGGATGCCTACCGCTCGGCATCCATCCTCGTCGCGGGACCGGACTTCGGCACCGGGTCGAGCCGCGAGCACGCCGTGTGGGCGCTGCGCGACTACGGCTTCCGGGTGGTGCTGAGCCCGAAGTTCGCCGACATCTTCCGCGGCAACTCCGGCAAGCAGGGCCTGGTCACGGGTGTGATCACCGAGGACGACGTCGAGCGCATCTGGGCGGCCGTCGAGGCGCAGCCCGGTGTGGAGATGACGGTGGACCTCGAGGCGCGCACCGCCGTACTCGGCGACCTCCGAGTCTCGTTCGAGATCGACGATTACACTAGGTGGCGGCTTCTCGAAGGGCTCGACGACATCGGGCTCACTCTGCGCGACGAAGACAAGATCGCGCAGTTCGAGGCGCGCCGCGAGGCATGGCGGCCGCGGACCCTTCCGGTCCGCTAAGCCCGGTCGGCCCGATCGGGCCGGTCCGCCGCCCCTCGTCCACGAAGTGAGGTCCACCCCCCTATGAGCACACTCGTCACCGAATCCGGAGATCAGATCCCCGGGCAGCCGGACTGGGAAGCGGCGGAGACCCTCTCGATCCGCGGCGGCCGACCGCTCCGCGGAACGGTCGAGGTCAAGGGGGCCAAGAACCTCGTGACCAAGGCGATGGTCGCCGCCCTTCTGGGCGACACCACGAGCACGCTGCGCGACGTCCCGATGATCAGCGACGTCAAGGTCGTCCGGTCGCTCCTCGAGGTGCACGGCGTGACCGTCACCGAGGGCGACGAGGAGGGCACGCTCCACCTCGACCCGTCGGGAGCGGTCGCCGCGCACTTCGAGGAGATCGACGCGCACGCGGGTGCCTCGCGCATCCCGATCCTCTTCTGCGGTCCGCTGCTCCACCTGCTCGGCGAAGCGCTGATCCCCGACCTCGGGGGATGCCGCATCGGCGACCGCCCCATCAACTTCCACATGGATGCGCTCCGCGCCTTCGGTGCGGTGGTCGACAAGAGCTACGAGGGCATCCGCATCACGGCCCCCAACGGTCTGCACGGGGCGAACATCACCCTGCCGTACCCGAGCGTCGGCGCGACCGAGCAGGTTCTGCTCACGGCCGTCCGCGCCAAGGGCGTCACGGAACTGCGCAACGCCGCGATCGAGCCCGAGATCATGGATCTCATCGCGGTGCTGCAGAAGATGGGCGCGATCATCTCGTACGAGCCCAACCGCGTGATCTTCATCGAGGGCGTCGACCGTCTCGCCGGATACGACCACCGCGCGATCTTCGACCGCAACGAGGCCGCGTCGTGGGCGTGCGCAGCCCTGGCCACCGACGGCGAGATCTTCGCCAAGGGCGCGCGTCAGCAGGACATGCTCACGTTCCTCAACGTCTTCCGCAAGGCCGGCGGGTGGTTCGACGTGCGCGAGGACGGCATCCTGTTCCGCCGTGGCGGCGACCTCAAGCCCGTCATGGTCGAGACCGACGTGCACCCCGGCTTCATGACCGACTGGCAGCAGCCGCTCATCGTCGCCCTCACGCAGGCGCACGGCACCTCGACGGTGCACGAGACGGTGTACGAGAACCGCCTCGGCTTCACCCAGGCGCTCAACAAGATGGGCGCCGACATCGTCGTGCACCCCAAGGGTCTCGACAGCCCCGACCGCCGCGTTCCGCGCCGCGACCTCGAGCAGGCCGCCGTCATCAACGGCCCGACGCCCCTGCACGGCGCGGACGTGGAGGTGCCGGATCTCCGAGGCGGCTACAGCTACGTCATCGCCGCTCTGGCGGCCGAGGGTGAATCGACGGTGCGCAACATCGGCATCATCCGTCGCGGATACGAGAAGTTCCTCGAGAAGCTGACCGCTCTCGACGCCGACTTCGACGTCGTGGGCTGACCCGTGGCGGCCTCCCCGGAGAAGAGCCGGCCCAGCGCCTTCTGGCCTCTCGCCGCGATCGTGGTGCCGCTCACGGGTCTCTTCGCCCGTATCGAGATGCGCGGCGTGGAGAACCTCCCGCGGGAGGGCGCCTACGTGCTGGCGCCCAACCACAACTCCGAGTTCGATCCGCTCATCGTCGCCGTCTCGGTGTGGCGCGCCGGTCGCGCACCGCGGTTCATGGCCAAGGAGAGCCTGTTCAAGGTCCCCGTCCTCGGCGCGTCGCTGCGGGCGACCGGAATGGTCCCCGTTCCCCGGACGTCCACGAGCGCGAACCAGTCGATCACGGCGGCGCAGGACATCGCCCGCGACGGCCGCGGCGTCATCGTCTACCCCGAGGGCACGCTGACCCGCGACCCGGAGCTGTGGCCGATGCGCGGCAAGACCGGGGCCGTGCGTCTGGCGCTCGGTGGCGACCTCCCGCTCATCCCCATGGCGCAGTGGGGCGTGCAGCAGATCCTTCCGCGCTACGGCAAGCTCCGCTTCCCCCGACGCGCCCACGTGATCGTGGAGTTCGGTCCGGCGCTCGACGTCGCCGAGTACCGCGCGACCGCGACGCAGCCGGCGACGCTCACGCGCGCGACCGATGCGCTCATGGCCCGCATCTCCGAGATGCTCTCGGGCCTCCGGGGTCTGCCGGCACCGGCCGAGCGCTGGAACCCGTCGCAGCACGGGCAGAACGAGACGGGCCGCCTTGAGTCGTAAGAGCGAAGCTCCCGCGCCCAAGGTCGCCGTCGTCGGTGCCGGTAGCTGGGGCACGACGTTCGGCAAGATCCTGGCCGACGGCGGCGCATCGGTGGTCATGTGGGCACGGAGGCCCGAACTGGCCGCCGAGATCACAGAGTCCAAGCGCAACAGCCGCTATCTCTCGGGCATCAACCTGCCGCGCACGATGACGGCGACGACCGACCTCGCCGAGGCCCTCCACGGCGCGGAGCAGATCTATCTGTCTGTGCCCAGCCAGTCGCTGCGCGAGAACCTCGCCGCGATCCGCCCCCTCGTCGAGCGCACCGACGTCCCCCTGGTGTCGCTTATGAAGGGCGTCGAGAAGTCGACGGGGCTGCGGATGAGTCAGGTCATCGCGCAGGTGCTCGAATGCGATCCGGCGCGTATCGCCGTGGCATCCGGTCCCAACCTCGCCCTCGAGATCGCGCGCGAGCAGCCGACCGCGGCCGTCATCAGCTCGCTGAGCCCCGAGACCGCCGAAGCCGTCGCCCGGCGCGCGCGCAACCGCTACTTCCGCTCCTTCGTGAACACCGACGTCATCGGCACCGAGTTCGGCGGTGTGCTGAAAAACCTCATCGCCGTGGCCATCGGCATCGTCGACGGCGTCGGATACGGCGAGAACACCAAGGCGTCGATCATCACGCGCGGGCTGGTGGAGATGACGGACTTCGCCGTCGCGCAGGGGGCGCAGCCCGAGACCCTCCAGGGTCTCGCGGGCCTGGGCGATCTCATCGCCACGTGCCAGTCGCCGCTGAGCCGCAACAACACGGCGGGACGCCTGCTGGGTCAGGGCTACGGCTACCAGGACGTCGTGAAGCAGATGCAGCAGACGGCGGAGGGGCTGGCATCCGTGGCCCCGGTCCTGCAGCTCGCCCGCGAGGTCGGTGTCGACATGCCGATCGTGCGGCAGGTGAAGATGGTGCTGGACGGCACCATGGACCCGCGCGACATCGCGCCCCATCTCACGACCGACGACGACCAGCCGCAGGGCGAGAGGACGCAGAATGACCAGACCGGCGGTGGCGGTGCTCTTCGGCGGGCGCTCCAGCGAGCATTCGATCAGTTCCGCCACGGCGGGAGGGGTGCTGCGGGCGATCGATCGTGACCGCTTCCGCGTGATCCCCGTCGGGATCACCCGCGACGGCGCCTTCGTGCTCGAGGACGACGACCCCGACAAGTTCGCGCTGCGCCCCGAGGCGCTGCCCGAGGTGCGCGACAACGGTACCCGCGTGCGACTGCCGGAATCCGTGCTCTCGCGGGAGTGGACGGTCACGGATGCCGACGGCGAACGTTCCCTCGGCGACATCGACGTGGTGCTCCCGATCCTGCACGGTCGGTTCGGCGAGGACGGCACGATCCAGGGGCTCCTCGAGCTCCTCGGCATCCCGTACGCCGGCGGGGGAGTCCTCATGTCGGCGATCGGCATGAACAAGAACGTCACCAAGCGCGTACTGCGCTCCGCGGGCGTGCCCGTCGTGCCGTGGGTCGCGGTCACCCGGGCCGATCTCGCGCGCAACCGCGACCTGTGGGAGCGCCGCATCCGCTCGCTTGACCTGCCGGTGTTCGTCAAGCCCAACGAGGCCGGTTCCAGCGTCGGCGTCACGAAGGTTTCGCGCTGGGAAGACCTGGATGCCGCCTTCGACACGGCCTTCGCCGAGGACCGCCTCGTGCTGGTCGAGCAGGCCGTCGTCGGGCGCGAGCTGGAGTGCGGTGTGCTGCCCGGTCGCGACGGCGGACCGGTGCGCGTCAGCGTCGCCGGCGAGATCGTGGTCACGGGGCGCGAGTTCTACGACTTCGAGGCGAAGTACCTGAACGCGCCCGGCGTCGACCTCGTGTGCCCGGCCGACCTCCGGGACGGCGAGCTCGCCGAGATGCAGCGGATCGCCGCCCAGGCCTTCGAGGCCCTCGGCGGCGAGGGGCTCGCGCGCGTCGACTTCTTCTACACCGGCACCGAGTTTTACGTGAACGAGGTCAACACCATGCCCGGGTTCACGCCGATCTCGATGTTCCCCACCTGCTGGATCGCCTCGGGCCTGTCGTACCCCGAGCTCATCAGCGACCTGCTCGACGCGGCTCTGACGCGCGACTGACTCGACCGGCGCCCGCGCTCAGGACGAGGGGGTCGGCGCGGGGGTCGCGTCCGCCGGGGAGGTGCAGACCTGACCGGTCGCGGGCAGGTAGTCGCGGATGAGCGGCGCCAGCGCCCGCGCGATGTCGGCGCTGCTGGCGGTGCCGGCATTCAGGAAGACCTGGATGGCCGGCTGGTGCCCGAACGTCGTCAGCGTGTACTTCTGATCGGTCGCTTGCGACTCGTCCACGAGCCAGTCCACCCCGTCGAACGTGCGACACGGCAGGGTCGAGGGACCCGGGGCCTCGAGGCCGCACGTGATGAGGATGCTGGCCGGATTCCCGTACGCGCCGGTCGCCTGCGCGTCCGTCCAGCGGCGGTCCTGGCCCGAGATCGACTTCGGCAGACGCGAGGTGATCTGCGCGCAGGCCGGGTCGTTGGCCGCCTTGGCCGGCTCCATCGAGACCGTCGTGGTGCACGCGGCGAGTCCCGGCAGCAGGGCGAGGACGGCGAGGAGCGCGAGGGGACGACGGGAGCGGGGCACCCCTCCAGGCTAATAGCGTGGGAGGGTGACCGACGCCGAGACCACCGTGGGGGAGCTGTCCGAGGGGCAGGTGCTCCGCGGCATCCTGAACCGCCTGCCCGCCTCGACCGCGCCCGTGGGCCCCGGTGACGATGCGGCGGTTCTGGCCGTTCCCGACGGCCGTGTCGTCGCCACGACCGACACGCTCGTGCACGGTCCGGACTTCCGGTTGGCCTGGTCGTCGGCGGTCGACCTCGGGTACAAGTCGGCCGCGGTGAACCTCGCCGACGTCGCCGCGATGGGCGCCCGGCCCATCGCGCTGCTCGTGGCGCTCGCGATGCCGGACAGCACCCCGCTGTCGTTCGTCCGCGGGCTGGCGGACGGTCTCGCGCAGGCGTGCGCCGAGCTCGCGCCGGGCTGTGCGGTGGAGGGCGGCGACCTCACCGTCTCGGACACGCTGACGATCGCCGTCACCGCACTGGGGAGTCTCGACGGCCGCGAACCGGTGCGCCGATCCGGAGCGCGGGCGGGGGATGCCGTGCACGTCATCGGCGATCTGGGCCTGGCCGGCCGGGGCCTCGACGTGCTCTTCACCCGCTTCGTCGATGCGGCCGGTGCGCCGATCCCGGTGACTCCCGAGGCGCGGGCCTCACTCGGCGCCGAGGACGCGGAAGGTCTGGACCGGCAGCTGCGCCCGCGTCCGCCGATCCCCGACGCGCTGCGCGCCGCGGACGCGGGAGCCACCGCCATGATGGACGTCTCCGACGGACTGGCCCTGGATGCCGAGCGCCTGGCCGACGCGTCCGGGGTGACGATCGCGTTCGACGCGGGTGCGCTGGGGAGCGACCTCGCGCGGGCGCTCGGCGGGGGAGAAGACCACGGCTTCCTCGTGACCTACCCCGCGGGGACCGTCGGCCCGGGGCGGCGTGTCGGTACGGTCGTCGCCCGTGGCGAGGTCGCCGTGACGGTCGACGGCCACCCGTGGACCGGCCGCACCGGATGGGACCCCTACCGCGATTGGGACGCCGGCCGCGGCTGACCGGTGCGGCACCGGCGACTCACGCGCGCGGGAGCGGCGACTCACGCCCGCGGAAGCGCGGGGCGCCCCCACCACAGCGTCGTGTCGCCGTAGGTGCGGTGGCGATCGGCCTCGAGGCCGGCGGGCACCCAGTCCGGGGCCGGGGAACGCTTCGCCCGTTCGACGATGACCACGGCATCGACGCTCAGTCGCGGGGCGACCCCGGCGAGGACCCGGGCGATCTCGTCGTCCGAGACGTCGTACGGGGGGTCGAGGAAGACGAGGTCCCACTCGGCGGAGGAGGTCTCCAGGTAGGTCGCGGCGTTCGCGCGGTGCACCCGGGCCGTGCCGCTCACGCCGGCGCCGCGCAGCCGTTCCGCGTTCTTACGGATGAGCGCCGCCGCGGGAGCGGACAGTTCGACGAGATCGGCGGAGAGGGCACCGCGGCTGAGGCTCTCGAGCCCCAGCGCGCCCGAGCCCGCGTAGAGGTCGAGCACGCGCGCACCGTCGACGAGGTCCGCGGAATCGAGGGCGCCGAAGAGCGACTCGCGGACACGGTCGCTCGTGGGCCGCGTGCCCTTGGGCGGGACGTCGAGGACCGTGCCGCCCGCGCGGCCGGAGATGATGCGGGTCACCCTCTCAGCCTACAAACCGCGTGTCCGGGGCCGTGCCTAGACTCGGTGCATGCCCGGTCTCTCGCTGTCGTCCCGACTCGACGGCGCCGTGGGCGGCAAGACCGCCGCGGCGTTCGAGCGCGCGTTCGGCATGAAGACCGTCGGGGAACTCCTCGAGCACTATCCGCGACGCTACGCGCGGCGCGGAGAGCTCACCCCCATCGCGTCGCTGCCGCTCGGCGAGCCGGTCACGATCGTGGCCGAAGTCGTCAGCGCGACCGAACGGCGGATGCAGAACCGCCGGGGATCGCTGCTGGAGGTCATCATCAGCGACGGCGACGGCCGCCTGTCGCTCACGTTCTTCAACCAGTCGTGGCGTCTGAAGGATCTGACGCCGGGTCGGCGCGGCATCTTCTCGGGGAAGGTGGGGGAGTACCGCCGCCAGACGCAGTTGACCCACCCCGACTACTCGCTCTTCGACGACCTCGAGGAGGCCCGCGCCGAGGCCGAGGTAAACGCCAAGCGCCCCATCCCGATCTATCCCGCCACCAGCACGGTGCCGAGCCCGCTCGTGCAGAAGACGATCGCCCTCGTGCTCGACGGCCTCGGTGCCGTGGACGATCCGCTGCCCGACGATCTGCGCGAGCGCCGCGGCCTCGTCGGCGCCCGGACCGCGCTCGAACACATCCATCGGCCGTACCACGACGACGAGATCCCGCCGGCGGTCGAGACCCTGCGCATGCAGGAGGCGTTCGTCCTGCAGACCGCGCTGCTGCAGCAGCGTCAGTTCGTCCGTGCCCTGTCGGCGACGAAGCGTCCCGCGGCCCCGGGTGGGCTGCTCGAACGCTTCGACGCGTCCCTGCCCTTCGCGCTCACGCCCGATCAGGAGACGGTCGGGGCCCGGATCGCCGACGACCTCGTGGGCGACTGGCCGATGAACCGGCTGGTCCAGGGCGAGGTCGGTTCGGGAAAGACCCTCGTGGCCCTCCGGGCGATGCTGCAGGTGGCCGAATCCGGCGGCCAATCGGCGCTCATCGCCCCGACCGAGGTGCTCGCCGCCCAGCACGTCCGCTCGATCGCGAAGATGCTCGGCCCGCACCTCGCGCCCGAGCTGATGCCGACACTGCTCACGGGTCAGCTCCCGGCGGCCGAGCGTCGTCGCGCCGCCCTGCGGGTGGCATCCGGTCAGGCCCGGATCGTGGTCGGCACCCATGCCCTCCTCAGTTCCACGACGACGTTCGCCGACCTCGGCTTCGTGGTGGTCGACGAGCAGCATCGCTTCGGGGTCGACCAGCGCGAAGCGCTCCGAGCCAAGGGTGATTCCCCGCACACGCTCGTGCTGACGGCGACCCCCATTCCTCGCACGGTCGCGATGACGGTGTTCGGCGACCTGGATGTCTCCACGATTCGCACGATGCCGGCCGGGCGTGCCGGCATTCAGACCTTCGTCGCGCCCCTCGCCGAGAAGCCGGGCTGGTTCGCGCGGGTGTGGGACCGCGTCGCCGAAGAGGTGGCGAAGACGCACCAGGTGTTCGTCGTGTGCGCCGCGATCGACGCCGAGAAGCTCACCTCCGACGAGGTCGGCGACGAACCGGCCGAGGGGCCTGCCGACGCGCGTACCCGCTGGGGCGTCGTCCAGGTTCGAGCGCTGCTCGACACGCTCCCGGCGTTCGCCGACATCCGGGTCGAGATCCTGCACGGCAAGATGCACGCCGACGAGAAGGATGCCGTGATGCAGGCGTTCGCGCGCGGCGACATCGACGTCCTGGTCGCGACCACCGTCATCGAGGTCGGGGTCGACGTGCCGAACGCGTCGACGATGGTCATCCTCGAAGCGGATCGCTTCGGCGTCTCGCAGCTGCACCAGTTGCGTGGACGCGTCGGTCGTGGTGGTCTGCCAGGACTGTGCCTGCTCGCGACGGAGGCGGCGCCGGGCACGTCGTCGCGGTCGCGCGTCGAAGCGGTCGCCCGCACCCTGGACGGCTTCGAACTCGCCGAGGTCGATCTCGAGCTGCGCGGAGAGGGCGACGTGCTCGGCGGCGCGCAGTCGGGCGTGCGCTCGTCGCTGCGTCTCCTGCGCGTCGTCACCGACGCCGAGCTGATCGTGGAAGCGCGTGCGGTCGCCGAGACGGTGCTCGCCGACGACCCGGCCCTGGTCCGGCACCCGGGGCTCGCGGCGGCTCTCGAGCGACGTGTCGGCGTCGAGGAACGCGCGGCCCTGGCCAAGTCGTGATCGGTAGGCTGGCGGCATGAGTCCGCGGATCGCCGTCGTACCCGGTTCCTTCGACCCCCCGACGCGGGGGCACCTCGACGTGATCCGCCGCGCGGCGGGCCTGTTCGATCAGCTGCACGTGCTCGTCGTCCACAACCCGGGCAAAGAGGCGATGCTGCCCATCGCTCAACGGCAGGCCCTGCTCGAGCAGTCCATCCAGGAGGAAGGCATCGAGGGCGATGTCATCGTCGCCGCGTGGAGCATGGGGCTCCTCGTCGACTACGCCACCGATGTGGGCGCGCAGGTGCTGGTCAAGGGCATCCGGTCGCAGGTCGACGTCGCGTACGAGACCCCGATGGCGATCGTGAACCGCGACCTCGCCCACGTCGAGACCGTGTTCCTGCTGCCCGATCCCTCCCACGCGCTCGTGTCGAGCTCGCTGGTGCGTCAGGTGGCCGCACTCGGTGGAGACGTTTCGCCGTACGTCCCCGCGTCGGTCGCCCGCTTCCTCGACACCGGCGCGCGCGGCCTCTGACGCCCACGGGCGCGGGGTGAGGCGCCCGCGATGCCGTGCGGCCCGCGCCCAGGGGCGCCCGGGTAGCATGGACGACCGTGAGAACCCACCGCCCCGGACCCTTCCAGCTCCCCGTGCGCGACATCGTGCGCCACCCGGGCGAGATGCGCGAGCACGAGCTCGAGATCCCCGCCCCCGAGAAGTGGGGAGAGGGTCTCGTCGGCGTCCCCGCGGCCGAGCCGCTGGAGATCGACGTGCGTCTGGAGTCCGTCCACGAGGGCATCCTGGTCTCCGGAACCGTCTACGCCACGGCCTCCGGCGTCTGCGGACGCTGCCTCACCGACATCACCGAGCCTGTCGAAGTCGAGTTCCAGGAACTTTTCGCGTATCCTGGGGATGAAGCGAACGACTTCGAAGTTCAAGACGACCACGTGGATCTTGAAAATCTGGTCCGGGATGCCATCGTCCTGTCGCTTCCGTTCCAGCCGGTGTGTCAGCCGGATTGCCTCGGGCTCGACCCGGTCACGGGTGAGAAGCTGACGGAGAGCGCCGGCGACACGGAGCAGACGCCCGTCGATTCCCGGTGGGCGGCGCTCCAGCAGTACACCCCAGACGACGGCGATGCGCTCAGCGCCGCCCCCAAGACAGAGAAGAGCTAGTCATGGCAGGTAACCCCCCGAAGCGGAAGGTCTCCCGCTCCAACACCCGCTCGCGTCGCGCGCAGTGGAAGGCCGAAGCCCCCACGCTGGTCAAGACCATCGAGAACGGCAAGGTCGTCTACAGCCGCCCCCACCAGGCGAAGGTCGTCACCGACTCGCAGGGCACCGAGCTCTTCCTCGAGTACAAGGGCCGCAAGGTCGCCGACGTCTGATCAACGTCCGGTGACGCGTACATCTGCGCTCATCGAGAAGCTCGGGGTCGACATCGACCCCGAGCTTCTTTCTCTTGCGCTGACCCATCGCTCGTTCGCGTACGAGAACGGCGCCATCCCTCACAACGAGCGCCTCGAGTTCCTCGGCGACTCGGTGCTCGGGCAGGCCGTGACGGTCCGCCTGTACACGCGGCATCCGGATCTCGACGAGGGCAGCCTCGCCAAGCGCCGGGCGAGCGTCGTGTCGACCGTCGCACTGGCGGAGGTGGCGCGCGCCATCGGCCTCGGCGATCATGTGCGGCTCGGCCGGGGCGAGATCCTCACGGGCGGCCGTGACAAGGATTCGATCCTGGCCGACACGATGGAGGCGGTCATCGGCGCGACGTACCTCTCCGCCGGCCCGGATGCGGCGACCGAGCTCGTGCTGCGTCTGGTCGAGCCGCTGCTCGCCGACCCGGATCGGTACGGCGCCGCGATGGATCCGAAGACGAGCCTGCAGGAGATCGCCGCGCGCCAGTCGCTGTCCGCCCCGGTCTACTCCGTGGAGGCGGCCGGTCCCGACCACGATCGGCGCTTCACCGCCACGGTGACGGTCGGCGACGTCGCCACCCAGGGCCATGGGTCGAGCAAGAAGCAGGCCGAGATGGCCGCGGCCCTCGCGGCGTGGCGCGAGCTCGACGCCCGTGCCTGAGCTGCCCGAGGTCGAGGTCGTCCGCGCCGGCCTCGAGCCCGCGGTGACGGGGGCGCTCGTCGCCTCGGTCGACGTGCGGGACGCCCGCGCCCTCACCCGTCACTCCGGTTCGCCCGACCACTTCGAGGCCGAGCTCACCGGTCGCCGTATCGTGGGTGCCGTCCGCCGGGGCAAGTTCCTGTGGATGCCGGTCGGCGACGACGAGGCGATCGTGACGCACCTCGGCATGAGCGGCCAGATGCTGCTCCGTGTGCCCGGCGCGCCCGAGGAGCGGCACGAACGCATCCGCATCGAGCTCGAGCACCCCGCGCACGGGGCGCTGTCGGTGGTCTTCGCCGACCAGCGCACGTTCGGGTCGCTCGCCCTCGATGAGCTGGTCGACACGCCGGATGCCGCAGCCGGCGGCCGCGGCTCGGCACTGCCGCGCGTCCCCACGCAGGTCGCCCACATCGCCCGCGACCCGCTCGATCCGGCGTTCTCCGAGGCGCGGTTCCGCGCGCGTCTCGGGCGCACGTCGTCGGGGATCAAGCGCGTGCTCCTCGATCAGACCGTGGCGAGCGGCATCGGCAACATCTACGCCGACGAATCGCTGTGGGCCGCGCGCATCCATCCCGAGACGCCCGGCTCCGATCTTCCGACCCGCTCGGTGAACCGCCTGCTGGCCGAAGTACGTGCGGTGCTCGAAAAGGCTCTCGCCGAGGGCGGCACGAGCTTCGACGCGCAGTACGTCAACGTCAACGGTCAAGCGGGGTATTTCGCCCATTCGCTCAACGCGTACGGTCGCACCGGTCAGCCGTGCCCGCGCTGCGGTCGCCCGATCGTGCGGGTGAGCTTCATGAACCGCTCGAGCCACTTCTGCCCGCGGTGCCAGCGCGTGCGCTGAGCACTGCTTGACCTCAAGTGCCTGAGGTGTGCTGAGCTAGCGACATGTCGATGCTCACCATTCAGCAGGCCGCACGTCGGTCCGGGCTCAGCGTGCCCACGCTCCGGTATTACGAGGACGTCGGGCTCATCGGCCCGATCGCGCGCGATGCGAGCAGCGGTCACCGGCGGTATCGCGAGCGCGACCTCGACGACCTCCAGGTGCTCGCGTGTCTTCGAGCGATGGGCGTCGGGATCGAGGACATGCGCGCGTACCAGGCGAATCGCGCGCGGGGGAACGCCGCCGCGGCCGAGCAGCGCGACATCCTCCTGCGCCATGCCGAGCGAGTGGAGATCGAGAGGGCGACTCTGCGCGTGCACCTCGATTATCTGCGTCGCAAGGCGGACCTGTGGGACGCCCGCGACCGCGGCGATGCCACCGCGGAAGCGGAGGCCCAGGCGCGCGTCCACGAGATCTACCCCGAGATCGAGATGCTGATCCGGGCTTGACCTCCAGCGCTGGAGGGCTGTTCGACTCGGCTCATGAACACCTCTTCTGACACCGTCCTGGTGACCGGCGCTTCCGGATACCTCGGAACCCGCGTCGTCGCCGACCTTCTCCAGCGGGGCACGCGCGTGCGCGCCGTCGTCCGCTCCCTCGACGCGGAGCCGGCGCTCCGCGCGGCCGTCCGCCGCGCCGGGGCAGACGACACGGGCCTCGAACTCTCCCTCGCCACCCTGACCGAGGATGCCGGATGGGATGCCGCGGTCGCCGGGGTCGCGGGCATCTACCACCTGGCATCCCCGATGACCCTCGCCACGGAGGACGCGAACCTCCTGGCTCCCGCGCGCGACGGCGCGCTGCGAGTGGTCCGCGCCGCTCGGGATGCCGGAATCCGACGGGTCGTGCTGACCTCATCGTTCGCGGCCGTCGGGTACTCGCCGAAGCCGTTGAACGCCGAGGGCGAGCGGGAGTACGACGAGGACGACTGGACCGACCCGGACGCGGCCGGCTTGCCGGACTACCCGCGATCGAAGACCCTCGCCGAGCGTGCCGCGTGGGACTTCGTCGAACGAGAGGGGAAGGGGCTCGAGCTCGTCGTGCTCAACCCGACGTGGATCGCCGGACCGACTCTGACCGCAGACCCGCGTTCGTCGCTGCAGGCGTTCCTCGCGATGCTCGACGGGCACATGCCGCTCGCGCCGCGGCAGCGGTTCGGTATCGCGGACGTCCGGGACGTCTCGGCGGCGCACCTGGCCGCGATGGGCACGCCGGACGCGGCTGGCAAGCGGTACCTCCTGCTCGCTGACGGGCCGACGATCTCGTGGTTGGGCGTGGCATCCCTGCTCCGGGAGCACCTGGGAGATCTGGCCGCGGCCGCGCCGACGGAGGAGGTGCCGGGCGACGAGCTGCCGCCGCTCGTGATTCACAACGAACGCGCGAAGGCGGAACTCGGCTTCACCCCGCGCCCGGCGGAGACCACCATCTTCGAGACACTGGACGACATGCGCGAGCGCGGAATGCTCCGCCGGGGCTGACCCGCGTCGCGCCCGCTGCCGGGCCGCGAGACTGCATCCGCCTGACGAACCCACTGCACGCTGCGGGGAAGACGTCAGGCGGATGCCGTCTCGGCGCTCCTGGGCCCGCGGCCGGGTCAGCCGAGCACCTTCTGCCACGCGCCCTCGTAGGCGATCGGGGCGAACCCGATCGTCTCGTTGATCGAGAGCATGGGGCGGTTCTCTTCCGCGTTGTACGTCATCACGCGGGGCGACTCCGGGACGGCCTCGCGCCAGGCGAGGAGGCCGGCGCACTTCACCAACATCCCGAGACGGTGTCCCCGGTGGGATGCCACGACCAGGGTGTCCTCCTGGTGGGTCACCGCGGTGCGGTCCTTGCCGACGACGAGCTCGTTGAAGGCGGCGAGTTCCCCCGAATCGACGTGCTGTGCGACGGTGACGAGGAGGTGCCGGTCGGCGTCGGAGTAGGTGCGCTCCCACTCGGCCACCCGGGCGGCATCCCAGATCTCCTCGTCGTAGTCGAGACCGGCGGCGGGCGCGTCCGTGATCATGCGCGACTTCATGTACGCGAAGGCGTCCACGAACTCGGGGGGAGTCGGAAGCGTCCACTGGATCACGCGGTACCCCGAGGCCGCCGCCTCCGCCTCCGTCAGGAGTGCCCGCAGGTGCGGCTCCGCGCCCGCGAGGTCGAGACGGCTCTGCCGCACGATCTGCTCGAGGGTGTATCCCGCGTCGAGGTAGAACTGCGCGGCACGGTCGAGGGGGATCCGACCGAACCCGGTCGGCGCGTCCAGGTGCGGACCGTCCGTGGCCGGGTGCTCGGCCCAGGACTGCAGGATCGTCCGTCCGTGCTCCCGCGCCGTGCGCTCGATGAGGTCGTGCGCGGCGCGCCCGATGCCGCGACCCCACGCGCTGCGTCGCAGCTCGATGAGCCAGAAGCCGGTGCGCGCGCCGTCCTCCTGGGGGAGGTCGAGTCCGACACGGCCCACGACCTCGCCGTCCCACAGCGCGATCCAGACGAGCCGGATCTGCGCAGCGGTCGGACGGTAGACGGGCAGAAGCTCGTCGGCGGGCATGGCGTGGTCGTCGTGGCCCGCGATCTCGCGGTAGACGAGATTGCGCACGCGCGACATCTCGCGGAAGTCGGCGGCGTCAGGGGAGTCGATGGATGCCGGGATGCGGAGGGGGCGCAGCTCGAGGCCGGCCGGGAGGGTGCTCATGTCGGAACTTTCGGTGGAAGGAGAGGGAAGGGGCGGGGCCGGGGGTACCGGCCCCGCCGGATCACAGCGGCGGACGCGAGAGAAGCGCCTGCCGCTGCCAGTGGGTCTCGCGCCGGCCCCGCTCGAGAGCGGCGCGGTGCGCGAGGTCGCCGCGCTCCGTGCGGTGCGCGAGCGGGGCGGCGCGTGCCGCGGCGCGCGTCAGCAGCCACAGGCCGAGGCGGAGGGAGAGACGGTCGAGGAATCCGAGGCGGTGCTGGGCCGTGGTCTCGACGACGGGAAGGGACAACGCGGATGCCGTGTGCTGCGGCGCGCGCGTGAGCGAGGTGTTCATGCGGAGGCTCCGATGAGGAAGGGAGAGCGAAGGGGCCACGGCCGACGGAAGGCGGCAGGTGGCGGGAGGGTCGCGGACGACCCGGGCGCACGGCATCCGAAGATCGGACGGGGGTGCGGCGGGAGCGGAGACGAAGAGTCGTCTCGACGCGGCGCGGCTACGCCTGACGAACAGGCATGCCGACAGCGGTGGTCACTCCGCGCAGCGGTGCGGAAAGCACGGGAGCGGCGGTGAAGCCGGTGGCGAAGAAGCCGGTGGTGTTGCGAATCATGGGAGTGACCTCCTTTCTCAGTCGGTTGCGACCCCCGACGCTAGCCGGGACGCTCAGCCGATGTCAAGCGAAGACTCAGAAACGGTAGCCGTCCGGGCGCGTCGGGAGAGGGGCCGATCGGCCAGCCACCGCAGGATTCCGCGGGTCGTCGGGTAGCGTGAGGCGGAAGTTCACCGGTCGGGAAGGCGCATCCGCATGCACCTCAAGAGCGTCACGCTCAAGGGCTTCAAGTCCTTCGCGCAGTCGACGACGTTCGCGCTGGAACCCGGTGTCACCTGCATCGTGGGTCCGAACGGGTCGGGCAAGTCCAACGTCGTGGACGCCCTCGCCTGGGTCATGGGGGAGCAGGGCGCCAAGACCCTCCGCGGCGGGAAGATGGAGGACGTCATCTTCGCCGGCACCTCCACGCGCGGACCGCTCGGACGTGCCGAGGTGCAGTTGACGATCGACAACGCCGACGGCGCTCTACCGATCGAGTACAGCGAGGTGACGATCAGCCGCACGCTGTTCCGCAACGGCGCCAGCGAGTACGCGATCAACGGACAGACGTGTCGCCTGCTGGACGTGCAGGAGCTGCTGAGCGACTCCGGTCTCGGGCGCGAGATGCACGTGATCATCGGGCAGGGGCGCCTGGACACCGTCCTGCAGGCCTCGGCCGAGGAACGGCGCGGCTTCATCGAGGAGGCCGCCGGGATCCTCAAGCACCGGCGCCGCAAAGAGAAGACCGTCCGCAAGCTCGAGGCGATGGAGACCAACCTCACCCGGCTGAGCGACCTCGCGGGGGAGTTGCGGCGGCAGCTGAAGCCGCTGGGCAAGCAGGCCGAGATCGCACGCGAGGCGGCCACCATCGCCGCCGTCGTCCGTGATGCCAAGGCGCGCCTCTTCGCGGACGAGCTCGTGCAGCTGCGCCGCCAGCTCGCCGACGCGGCCGCGGCCGAGAGCGAACGCCACACCGAGCGGCTCATGCTGCAGGACCAGGCGGACGGCATCCGACTGAAAGTCGAGCGGCTCGAGGAGGAGCAGCGCTCCGAGGCGGTCGACCGGGCCCGACGCGTCGCCTTCTCGCTCGAGCAGGTGCAGGAACGCCTGCGCGGGCTCTACACGCTCGCCGGGCAGCGCCTGACGCTGCTCGCCGACGACGAGGGGGACGCCTCCGCGGCGGTGCCCACGGTGACGCAGTCGATGATCGACGACTTGCGCAGCGAGATCGATGAGATCGCCGGCGGCCTCGGAGATGCTCAGGATGCCGCTGCCGAGGCTGCGCGCGGTGTCGCGCGGGCGCGCGCGGAGCTCGACGCCCTCGACGCCGACATCGCGGCCCAGAGCGCGCTGGTCTCCGAGCACGACATGAAGATCGCCGCGTTGCGCGGCTCCGCCGATGCCGCGGCGTCCGGCCTCGCCGCAGTGCGGGGAGCCGTCGAGCGGCAGCAGCGCGCGCTGGATGCCGCGCGCGAGCGCCTCGCCGAGGCCGAGGAAGCCTGGGCGGGGCTCGATCCCGACGTGACGCCCGAGGAGTCCAGCGCCGAGCACGCCGCGGCGTACGAGCGAGCCCAGCGCGAGACGAACGACACCGAGTCGGAGGTCGCGGGCCTGCGCGAACGCCTGCACGCCGCCGAGCGCGAGCGGGACGCCCTCACGGCCCAGACCACGGCGCTCGGCCGTGCGCTGGACGTCCGGAACGCGGCGGCGGATCTCGTCGCGAGCGGAGCCGCCGGCATCCGCGGACTCGTCGGTGATTCCGTCAAGGTCACCGCGGGCTACGAAGCCGCCATCGCCGCGGCGCTCGGCTCCCTCGCCGAGGGTCTTCTCGTCGATGACGGTGCCGCTGCTTTCGCGGCGGCCCGCGCCGCGCGCGAGGGCGACCTGGGCGTCGTCGAGATCGCGATCGCGGACGCCCCGGACGCGGGCGAGGGCGCGACGATCCGCGGGGGCGTGCGGGCGATCGACGTCGTCTCCGCGCCGGCGGGGGTGCGCGGCATCCTGTCCGGCGTCGTCATCGTCGACGATCTCGCGGCCGCGGAGTCGGCACGCGCCGACCTCGAGTCCGCACCGGCGGGCACGGTCGTCGTGACGCGCGACGGGGCCGTGATGACCGCGCGGACGCTGCGGGCGGGATCCGGTGGCGGGCGTTCGCGCCTCGAGCTCGCCGCCGAGCGCGACGCGGCGGCGGATCGCCTCGCCGAGATCACCGTGATCGCCGACTCGCTCCGCGAGGCCCTCGCCGAGGCACAGCAGAAGCTCACCGACGTCAGAGCGCGAACGAAAGAGGCGCTCACGACCCTCCGCGCGCACGACGCCGCTCTCGCGGCCCACGCGGAGAGGCTGAACCGCGTCACGGTGCGGCACGAGGCCGCGGTCGCCGAATGCGAGCGTCTCGAGGCCGGACTCGCGCAGGCCGAGGCCGCGGTCGCCGACGCCGAGGAGAAGGCCCGCGTCGCCGACGAGACGCTTGCTCGCGCGCTCGAAGCGCCGCGCCCGCTCCTCGATGCGTCCGCCCGTGAGGGGATGCTCGCCGACCTCGAGACGGCCCGAGAGGGCGAGATGCGGGCGCGGCTCGACATCGAGACACTGCGCGAACGCGTGCGGGCGGGGGAGGCGCGCATCGTGCAGCTCGAGCAGCAGCGCGAACGCGAACGTGCCGCCGCTGCGGCTGCTGCGCGACGCGCCGTCATCCGTCGCGCGCAGCGCGAGATTGCGGCGGAGGTGGCCGGAGCGCTGCCGGCGCTCCTCGACTCGGTCGATCGATCGGTCAGCCAGGCGCGCGTCGACCTCGCCGCCGCGGAGTCCGCGCGCTCGGCCGTCACCGCCGATCTCGCCCGCGCCCGGGCCGAAGACACCGCGGTCCGCGAGCGACTCGCGCGACTCACCGAGAGCGTGCACGGACTCGAGCTGCAGATGCACGAGAAGCGGCTCCATGTCACGAGCCTCCTCGAACGCGTGCACTCGGAGCTGTCGCTCGAGGAAGACATTCTCGTTTCGGAATACGGCCCGGATCAGCCCGTCCCCACCGGAGAGGGCGAGGCGACCGAGCCGTTCGAACGCGGTTTGCAGAAGCGCCGGCTGCAGGATGCCGAGCGCAAGCTCGCTCAGCTCGGCCGCGTGAACCCCCTCGCGCTCGAGGAGTTCGCTGCGCTCGAGCAGCGCCACGCGTTCCTCACCGAGCAGCTCGCCGACCTGCAGCAGACCCGGGCCGATCTGCAGACGATCATCGGCGACCTCGACGAGCGGATGCAGACGATCTTCGTCGCCGCGTTCGAGGACACCCGCGCCGCATTCGGGGAGATCTTCCCGATCCTCTTCCCCGGCGGAGCGGGCAGCATCTCGCTCACGGATCCGGACAACCCCCTGACGACCGGCATCGAGGTGGCCGTGCGTCCGGTGGGCAAGAAGATCGAGCGACTCTCGCTCCTGTCCGGTGGGGAGCGGTCGCTCGCGGCCGTGGCGTTCCTCACGGCGATCTTCACGGCGCGCCCGAGCCCGTTCTACATCCTGGACGAGGTCGAGGCGGCGCTCGACGACGCCAACCTCGGTCGCCTCCTCGGTGTGTTCGAGAAGCTGCGCGAGAGCAGCCAGCTCATCGTCATCACGCACCAGAAGCGCACGATGGAGATCGCGGACGCGCTGTACGGCGTGTCGATGCGCCAGGACGGCGTGTCGGCCGTCGTCGGTCAGCGCGTCGGCGACCGCGCCCGCGCGGCGGCGGAACCCGCCCCCGTAAGCTGAAGGAATGGCTGAGAACTCCTGGTCGCTCGGCCGCGCGCTGCGCGGGCTGTTCGTCAAACCCACGATCGACGAGACCACGTGGGACGACCTCGAGACGGCTCTGCTGACCGCCGACTTCGGTCCCGACGTGACCGAGCGACTCGTCGACGAGCTGCGCGAGAAGGTCGACCGCTACCGCACGACGGATCCGCGCGACCTGCAGCGCATGCTTCGCGAGACACTCGAGGAGCACTTCGCGAAGTTCGACACCACGCTGCGCCTCACCGAACGCCCCGCCGTGGTGCTCGTGGTGGGCGTCAACGGCGTCGGGAAGACCACCACGATCGGCAAGTTCGCGAAGTTCCTGCAGCGCTACGGGCGGACGGTCGTCGTCGGCGCGGCCGACACCTTCCGCGCCGCGGCCGTCGATCAGTTGGCGACGTGGGCCGAGCGCGGGGGAGCCACGATCGTGCGCCCCCAGCACGAGGGTCAGGATCCGGCATCCGTCGCCTTCCAGACCGTGGCGCACGCGAAAGAGACGGGCACCGAGATCGTGCTCGTCGACACCGCCGGCCGCCTCCACACCAAGGGCGGCCTGATGGACGAGCTCGGGAAGATCAAGCGCGTCATCGAGAAGCAGGCTCCGATCAGCGAGGTGCTCCTGGTCCTGGATGCCACCACGGGACAGAACGGGCTCATGCAGGCCCAGGCCTTCCTCGACAGCGCCGGGGTGACCGGCCTCGTCCTGACGAAGCTCGACGGGTCGGCGAAGGGCGGGTTCGTCCTGGCGGTGCAGGAGCGCACCGGCATCCCGGTGAAGCTCCTCGGCCAGGGCGAGGGGATCAACGATCTCACGGGCTTCACGCCCCACGTTTTCGCCGCCTCGCTCGTCGACTGATCCTCTACCGCACCTCGTCGCTCTGGCGGGTCGCCTTTCGCGAGGGGGGTCGGGCTGGTTTCATGGGGGGATGGCGATCGAGCACGACTTCTTCGGACTACTCGAGTCGGGCCCCGACGGGTCGATCTTCTGGTCGGAGAACGTCGAGTTCGGCGACCAGAGCGTCACCGTCGATCTGACCGCACCGGATCAGGACGACGTCTCGATCGACGCCCTCGACGTCGCCGCGGCCATGATCTCGTCGCTCGAGACGATCGACCTCGCCGCCCGCAACGCCATGGTCAACGAGCTCGACGACCGCACGAGCGAGGTGACCGAGTACATCCTGCAGCAGCAGGCGAGCCTGGGCGACGAGCTCGACGACCTGCTCTCCGACCCGTCCGGCGACACGCACATCGACGTCATCAAGTCGCTCCAGCTCATGAGCATGACGATCCTGGCCGACGAGCACGGGGGGACGGACCCGTTCGCGGTCCTGGAGTACGCGCTCGACCCGGACTCGACGGACGACGTCCTGCTGGTGAACCTCGCCTCCGACGGGCAGGTTCAGTCGGTGACCAGCGCCGACTGAGATCCGCGGGCCCCGGCCGCGTCAGTGCCCGTGGAACGCCGGGATGACGAGGTAGACCCCCACGAGCACCGCGGCCGCGAAACCGGCGAAGCACGCGTAGCCGCCGATCGTGGCCGCCACGGGGCGCGGCGCGACCCTCGCGGCCGTGACGGCGTCGCGGCCCTCCGGGTCGCCGTCCGCCCCCACGCGGATGTCGGGCGCCCCCACCGCCAGCAACCGGATGCCGGCGGTGTAGAGCCCCACGATCAGCAGGGTCGCGACGAGACCGACGACGAACACGAGTCCGATCGATCCCCAGTCCACGCCGAGCCATCCGGCCGACGCCGACGCGGTGTGCCGAATGCCGTTCATGCGCGTGCCTCCTGCGTGTTCGTGCCCTCGCGGCCGACGCGGTCGGCATCCAGGGATTCGTCGTTGACGTTCTCGGCCGAGACCGGCTTCCGGCGGGCGAGCAGGAACAGTCCGACGCACGCACCGAGGCCTCCGACCAGGACGGCGACCAGACCGATCGTCCCCGCGGTGGCGGCCCAGGCCGCGAGTCCTCCGACCAGCGCGGCGGCGGGCAGCGTGATGATCCACGCGAAAGCGATGCGCGCGACGACGTTCCAGTGCACGGACGCCAGTCTCTTTCCGAGCCCCGATCCGACCACCGCGCCCGAGGTCACCTGCGTGGTCGAGAGCGGGAATCCGAGCGTGGAGGAGATGAGGATCGTGGATGCCGCACTCGTCTCGGCCGCGAAGCCCTGGGGAGGTTTCACGTCGGTGATGCGCTTGCCCACCGTCCGCATGATCCGCCACCCGCCGAGATAGGTGCCGAGGGCGATCGCGAGACCCGCGCCGAGGATGACCCAGAACTGCGGACCGGTCCCCGTCTCCTGGTACCCCGCCACGATGAGGGTGAGCGTGATGACGCCCATCGTCTTCTGCGCGTCGTTGGTTCCGTGGGCGAGCGAGACCAGGGATGCCGACACCGTCTGCCCGTGTCGGAAGGCGGTGGTGGAACCGGCGACCGTCGCCATCCGCGTGACGCGGTAGACGAGATACGTCGCGACGAGCGCGACCGACCCCGCGATGAACGGCGACAGGAGCGCCGGCAGCACGATCTTGGAGACGACGCCGCCCCACTCGACGGCACCGAAACCCGCGCCGATGACGGCGGCGCCGATGAGGCCGCCGAACAGCGCGTGCGTGGAACTCGAGGGGAGGCCGAGCCACCAGGTGAGGAGGTTCCAGAGCACCGCACCCATCAGCCCGGCGAAGATCATGGGGACTGTGATGTCGGGCAGACCCTGGGAGTCCTGGGCCAGGATGCCCTCGGACACGGTCTTGGCGACCGCCGTCGACAGGAATGCTCCGACGAGGTTCAGCACCGCGGAGATGAGGACGGCGACCTTGGGTTTCAGCGCGCCCGTGGCGACGGAGGTCGCCATCGCGTTCGCGGTGTCGTGGAAGCCGTTGGTGAAGTCGAAGAAGAACGACAGTGCGACGACGAGAAGGACGGGGATGAGGACGACGAGGTCCACCGGGGGCTCCGTTCGAGAGGGTGTTTCCCACGTGCGGTCGGATGACCGCGCGTCAGGATAGGCCTCGGAAACGAACGGAAAGCGTGCTTCCCTCCCGGGTGCGCAGAGGTCTACTCTGCGTCGTCACGTCGCGTGCGCGCAGCGTCTCAGACCGCCTGCGTGATTCGTCTCACACGGCCTGCGCGAAGCCCGCGTCCGCCGCCGCGATGTCCTTCGCGAGGTGTGCGAGGTGCGGCGGGATCTCGCGGCCCTTCGACACCATGGACTGCGCCCACAGGCGTCCCGCGCGGTAGGAGGAGCGCACGAGGGGGCCGGCGAGAACGCCGAGGAACCCGATGCGCTCGGCCTCCTCCTTGAACTCGACGAACTCCGCGGGCTTCACCCAGCGCTGCACGGGAAGGTGCCGCGGGGTCGGCCGCAGGTACTGCGTGATCGTGATGATGTCGGTCCCGGCGTCGTGCAGGTCCTGGAGGGCCTGGACGACCTCCTCGGGCTCCTCGCCCATGCCGAGGATGAGGTTCGACTTCGTGATGAGCCCGGCGTCGCGAGCGGCGGTGAGCACGCCGAGCGACCGCTCGTACCGGAACGCGGGACGGATGCGCTTGAAGATGCGCGGCACCGTCTCGACGTTGTGCGCGAAGACCTCGGGCCGTGAGGAGAAGACCTCCTCGAGCAACGCGGGGTTGCCCGAGAAGTCGGTCGCGAGGATCTCGACGCCGGTGCCCGGATTCTCGGCGTGGATGCGGCGCACGGTCTCGGCGTGCAGCCACGCGCCCTCGTCGGGGAGGTCGTCGCGGGCGACGCCGGTGACCGTTGCGTAGCGCAGCTGCATGCGCGTCACGCTCTCCGCGACGCGGCGCGGTTCGTCGGTGTCGTAGTCGGCGGGCTTGCCGGTGTCGATCTGGCAGAAGTCGCAGCGGCGCGTGCACTGCGAGCCGCCGATGAGGAACGTCGCCTCGCGGTCCTCCCAGCACTCGAAGATGTTGGGGCAGCCGGCCTCCTGGCACACGGTGTGCAGGTCCTCGGTCTTCACGAGGTTCTGGAGGGCCGTGTATTCGGGCCCGAGGCGCGCCTTGGTCTTGATCCACTCGGGCTTCCGCTCGATCGGCGTCTGCGCGTTGCGCACCTCGAGGCGCAGGAGCTTGCGTCCGTTCGGGGCGGTGGATGCCGCGCCCCCGGCGCTGCCGGTCCCGCAGGCGCTCACGCGGCCACCGCCGCGTACTCGGCGCGGAAGGCGGTCTCGACGCTGTCGACGATGACGGCGGGGGAGACGTCGGCCCCGAGGACCTCGCTCACCGTCGTGACGCCGGCATCCGTGATCCCGCAGGGCACGATGCCCCGGAATCCGGAGAGGGTGTTGTCGCAGTTGACCGCGAACCCGTGCATGGTGACACCTTTCTCGACGCGTACGCCGATTGCTGCGACCTTGTCGACGCCGAGCGGGCGGCGCACCCACACGCCGCTGCGGCCCTCGACGCGGAAACCCTCGACGCCGTGCGTGGCGAGCGCCGAGATGAGCAGGCCCTCGAGCCGGCGGACGTGGGCGA
This sequence comes from Microbacterium sp. IEGM 1404, assembly GCF_030056775.1. Classification (NCBI taxonomy): domain Bacteria; kingdom Bacillati; phylum Actinomycetota; class Actinomycetes; order Micrococcales; family Microbacteriaceae; genus Microbacterium; species Microbacterium sp. IEGM 1404. Next base: position 668,925 of record NZ_JASHKP010000001.1, read on the forward strand.
CGACGTCGAGCGGCTCGGGGAGACGGACGATGGGGTAGCCGACGAGCTGCCCGGGGCCGTGCCAGGTGATCTTGCCGCCGCGATCGACGTCGATCACCGGGGTCCCGTCGGTGGGGCGCTCGTGGGCTTCCGTCCGCTTGCCCGCGGTGTACACGGATTCGTGTTCCAGAAGCAGGAGCGTGTCGGGGCGGACGCCCGCGAGCACGTCGGTGTGCACCGCGCGCTGGAGCGCCCAGCCGTCGAGGTAGGGCACGTAGTCGGGGGCGAGCCCCGCGCGAAGGATGTCGAGCATCAGCGCTCCCTGTTTATGGATTGAGTCCAAGAATACATGACCCCCCGCGCTCTAGGCTGACGGCATGGCCACCGAATCCCGCACCGGTCGCCCTCGCGCCTCGTCGCGCGAGGTGCTGTCGGAAGCGGCGTGCGAACTCTTCCTCGAGAAGGGGTACGACGCGACGTCGGTCTCGGACATCACGCGCCGTGCCGGCGTGAGCCGCTCGAGCTTCTTCAATTACTTCTCGGCGAAGAGCGACGTCCTCTGGTCGGGTTTCGACGCGCGGGTCGACGCTGCGGTCGGCGATCTCCGCGAGGGCGGTTCCGTCCGGGAGGTGTTCCTCGCCATCGGAGACGGCCTCGCGCCCGACGCGCTGGCGTTGGCGATCGTGAACGCGGATGCCATGGGCATCGGCGCCGAACTCGACCGCGATCGCGCGATCCGCCAGTTCCGTCTGCAGCGCGAGGCGGCCGCGCGGCTGGTGCGCGAGGGCGCGTCGCCGCTCGCGGCACAGGTCGGAGCGGGGGCGCTGTCGGCGGCCGTGCTCGCGGCGGTCTGGGCGTGGGCGGATCACACGGCGGACCGCTCGCTCACCGAGACGCTGTCCGAGGCGCTCGACGCGGCGTGAGGGCACGGCATCCGCGGTCGTATCGTCCGTGATGCGCGCAAGGTCAGTCGTACGCGCCGGTTGAGGACTGAGGTTGCGCGGATCGCTGACGATGTGCCGGCGCGCGGCGGCGGTCTGCGGCGGGGCCGCGTAAACTCGTCCCATCATGGCGACTTTCGGCACCCTCTCCGACCGGCTCACAGAGACCTTCCGCAATCTGCGCAAGAAGGGGCAGCTCACCCCTGCCGACGTCGACGGGACGGTCCGCGAGATCCGGCGCGCCCTGCTCGACGCCGACGTGGCGCTGCCCGTCGTCAAGGAGTTCACCGCGGCGGTGCGCGAGCGCGCCCTCGGCGACGAGGTCAACCGTGCGCTGAACCCCGCGCAGCAGGTCGTGCAGATCGTCAACGACGAGCTCATCGGCATCCTGGGCGGCCAGCAGCGCCGCCTGCAGTTCGCCAAGAACCCGCCGACCGTGATCATGCTCGCAGGCCTGCAGGGATCGGGTAAGACGACGTTCGCGGGCAAGCTCGCGAAGATGCTCGAGAAGGACGGCCACACGCCCCTCCTGGTGGCGTGCGACCTCCAGCGCCCCAACGCCGTGAACCAGCTGCAGGTCGTCGCCGAGCGCGCGGGTGCCGCGATCTACGCACCCGAACCCGGCAACGGCGTGGGCGATCCCGTGAGGGTGGCCCGCGACGGCGTCGCCTACGCGACGCGCCAGCAGCACGACATCGTCATCATCGACACCGCGGGCCGCCTCGGTGTCGACGCCGAGCTGATGAAGCAGGCCGCCGACATCCGCACGGCGACCCAGCCCGACGAGGTGCTCTTCGTCATCGACGCGATGATCGGTCAGGATGCCGTGAACACGGCGAAGGCGTTCCAGGACGGCGTCGATTTCACCGGCGTCGTGCTGTCGAAGCTCGACGGTGACGCGCGCGGTGGTGCCGCGCTGTCCGTCGCGTCGGTCACCGGGCGCCCGATCATCTTCGCGTCGACCGGCGAGGGTCTCGACGACGTCGAGCCCTTCCACCCCGACCGCATGGCCTCCCGCATCCTCGACCTCGGTGACATCCTCACCCTGATCGAGCAGGCGCAGTCGGCCTTCGACGAGGCCGAGGCGATGAAGGTCGCCGAGAAGCTCGCGACCGAGACCTTCACCCTCGAGGACTTCCTCGAGCAGATGCAGCAGATGAAGAAGATGGGCTCCATGAAGAAGATGCTCGGGATGCTCCCGGGCATGGGCTCCATGAAGCAGCAGTTGGAGGACTTCGACGAGCGCGAGATCGACCGCACCGAGGCGATCATCCGTTCCATGACCGTCGCCGAGCGCCGGAACCCCAAGCTGCTCAACGGCTCGCGCCGCCTGCGCATCGCGCGCGGTTCGGGCATGACCGTCACCGACGTCAACCAGCTCGTGCAGCGCTTCGAGCAGGCCGCGAAGATGATGAAGACGGTCGCGCGCGGCGGGGTGCCCAACATCCCCGGCATGGGTCCCATCGGGGGCAAGCCCGGCGCGTCCTCGAAGCGCGGGAAGCAGCAGAAGGCGAAGGGTTCGCGGTCGGGCAACCCCGCGAAGCGCGCCGCCGAGAACGCCGGCATCGCCGCGGCCGCCCCCGCGACGGGGTCCGGTTTCGGGCTGGGCGGTCAGAAGGCGCCGAGCGAGGAAGACCTCGCCGAACTGCAGAAGCTGCTCGGTCGGGGCTGACCCCCGCGGGGCGGACGGGCCTGCCTCAGGGGAGGACTCCCGCGTCCTGGAGCGCCGACACGACGGTCTGCTCGATGGCTTTCTGTCCGCGCGCCGTGGGATGGATGTCGTCGTCCTGGAGCCACTCCGGGTGGCCGACCAGCGGTTGACCCACGTCGACGAAGGCTCCGCCGACGGAGTCGACCGCGTCCCGGAGCGCGTCCGAGGTGGTGGCGGTGTCATCCGGTACGTCGGGATCGTCGTTCCAGATGGTGCTGAGGCCGACGATGCGGGCTCCGGGGGCGGCGTCGTGCAGTTGCACGATGGTGTCGTCCGTGTCGGCGCGGATCTCGTCGGCCTCCTCCCAGAAGTCGTTGCTCGAGGACTGAACGATGATGAGGTCGGGTTGCAGGGCGGCGATCGCGGGGGAGAAGCCCGCGTACGCGGTGCCGCATTCGCCCGTGACGACGAAGCCCATGCCGCCGCAGGCCAGGTTCGTCAGCGACACGTCTTCGCGCTGGGCGAGGAGGGCGGGCCACGCCTCGCCCAGCGGCAGTCCCGCACCCGACATGAGGGAGTCGCCGAGGGTGACCACGCGGAGCGGCGCGAGCGATGCGCTCGGCGCTGCGACCGCTGCCGGCGTCGGGGCCGGGAAAGTCAGCGCCTGGACGGGATCGGTCCGCTCGGGCGCGCAGCCGGCGAGGACGACGATCCCCCCGGCGGCCACGGCGGCCACCAGGGGCAACGCGACACGGCGCCGAGGGATCATGGCGTGATCCTACGGGCGCGAACCTATGTGTTCGCCTTCGCGAGTGCCGTCACACCCGCAGCGCGGCGAGGTGCTCGCGCAGAGTCGGGCCTCCGCGGAACTCGCGGACGAGATGCTGCACGACTTCGCGCAGATCACCGTCCGCCGCCTCGGCCACGGCGATCTGCCGGGCGGAGCTCCCGCCGGTCGCCAGGATCGTCTCGAGGCCCGCGAACTCCCGTGCGCACTTGAGCTCCGCGGCGATGTCGACGATCTCGTCCATGGTCTCGCGCAGATGCTCGACGACGTGTCGCTGGGTGCCGCGGCGATCCACGATGACCCGCGCGTCCAACCCGTACCGCGCGGCGCGCCACTTGTTCTCGCGGGCGAACCACGGCGGGATGCCGGGGAGTTCCCTGCCCTCGTCGAGCAGGCGCGAGAAGTGCTCGACGAGCGTCTGCGCCAGGGCGGCGACCGCGGCGAGCTCCGGGAGGGTCGACATCCCGTCGCACGCGCGGATCTCCACCGTGCCCCAGCGCGGCGCGGGACGGATGTCCCAGCGCACCTCGCTGGCATCCGCCATCACGCCCGTCCGCACCATGTCGTCGAGGTAGCTCTCGAATTCGGCCCAGTCCTTCAGCTGCCAGGGGAGGCCCGCGGTGGGCAGCTGCTGGAACACGAGCGCTCGATTGCTCGCATAGCCGGTGCGCTCACCCGCCCAGAACGGGCTGGATGCCGACAGCGCCTGCAGATGCGGCAGGTACACCGTCAGCGCGTTGACGATCGGGATGACCTTGTCCACGTCATCGACGCCCACGTGGACGTGGATGCCCCAGATCATCATGTTCCGGCCCCACCACTGGGTCCGCTCGATCAGCGTGTGGTACCTCGTCTTGTCGGTGACGTGCTGCTCGAACCACTGGGCGAAGGGATGGCTGCCGGCGCACAGCAACTCGATGCCGCGCGGCTCGGTCTGTGCGCGCAGCGCACCGATGGCATCCGCGATGTCGTCCACGGCCTCGGCGACGGTGTGGCCGACGCCGCTCGTGACCTCCACCGTGTTGGTCAGCAGCTCACCGGTGACGGTGAAGCGCTCGAGCGCCGTGGCGTCCTCGACGAGGTCGAGGATCTCGGGGGCACGGCCGACGAGGTCGCCGGTCTCGCGGTCGGCGAGCATGAGTTCCCATTCGAGTCCGACCGAGGAACGCGTGGACGGGGCGAACGGGAGCGTCATCCGGTCAGTCTGACATGACGACACGGCCGCCGGTGGGTTCGCGACCCGCCGTGTCATCTGGCAGAATAGAGGGTCGGACCAGGTGCTCGACCCTCTATCCAGCGCCGGTCCTCCTCTTTGAGCTTCCGCCGGGTGTGCACCCCACGCTCCAGGCGACCGGTTCGTTCATTTCCCACCACAGGAGAAATCGTGGCTGTCAAGATCCGTCTCAAGCGTCTCGGCAAGATCCGTGCGCCCTACTACCGCATCGTCGTCGCCGACTCGCGCACCAAGCGCGACGGTCGTGTGATCGAGGAGATCGGCAAGTACCACCCGACCGAGGAGCCCTCGTTCATCGAGGTCGACTCGGAGCGCGCCCAGTACTGGCTCGGTGTCGGCGCTCAGCCGACCGAGCAGGTGCGCGCCATCCTCAAGCTCACGGGCGACTGGGGCACCTTCAAGGGCGAGAAGGACGCGAAGTCCACCGTCAAGGTCCGCGAGCCGAAGGCCGCCTTCGAGGCCGACGCCGCGAAGAAGTCGGTCGTCAAGCCCAAGGCCGAGAAGAAGGCCGAGGCCCCGGCCGCCGACGAGGCGCCCGAAGCCGCCGCCGAGACCTCGGCAGAGTAAGTCCCGTGCTGTCCGCCGCGCTCGAGCACGTCGTCAAGGGGATCGTCGATCACCCTGACGCCGTCACCATCCGTTCCGCCTCCTCGCCCCGCGGCGAGGTGCTGGAGGTTCGCGTGCACCCCGATGACCGGGGTCGCGTGATCGGGCGCGGCGGTCGCACCGCCAAAGCGCTGCGCACCCTCATCACGGCTCTCGCCGACGGACAGCGCGTCCGCGTCGACGTCGCCGACGACTGATGTCGGCCGGCGACACCGCGGGCGCCGAGCCCGCCAAGACCCAGCTCCGTGTGGGCCGCCTGGTCAAGGCCCACGGCCTCAAGGGTGCCTTCAAGATCGAGCTGTACACGGACGACCCCGAGGGTCGCTTCGTCCCCGGGAAGACCTTCACCCTGCAGGTTCCCGAGTCCTCGCCGTGGCACGGCCGCGAGCTGACGGTCCGCGAGTTCCGCTGGATGAACTCCCACCCGGTCGCCTTCTTCGAGGGTGTCGACGATCGGACGGCGGCGGAAGAGCTCGTCAAGGCGATCCTGTGGATCGACCAGGACACCGAGACGGCTCCGGCCGAGGACGATGCCTGGTACGACCACCAGCTGGTGGGGCTCGACGTGGTGCGCGACGGTGACGTCATCGGTCGCGTCGTGCGCGTCGACCACTTCCCGGCGCAAGACCTTCTGATCGTGCGTCCCACCGGGCGCGGCGAGGACGCCGACGTCCTGGTGCCGTTCGTCAGCGCGATCGTTCCCGAGGTCGACGTCGACGGCGGTCGCGTGGTCGTCACGCCCCCCGCCGGGCTCTTCGAAGAGCTCCCCGGAGACGACGACGCCCCGCGGGAGGAGTCCGCGCCGGACGACTCCGACGAGGCCGCCGACTCCCACGAGGGCTGACGTGCGCATCGACGTCGTCTCGATCTTCCCGACGATCTTCGACGCGCTCGAGGTGTCTCTGCTGGGCAAGGCTCGGCAGAGCGGGCTGCTCGACGTCCGTGTGCACGATCTCCGCGACTACACGCACGACCGTCATCGCACGGTGGACGACACCCCGTACGGCGGCGGCGCCGGAATGGTCATGAAGCCCGAGCCGTGGGGCGAGGCTCTCGACGACGTCACGCGGGATGCCGAGGTGGCACCGGTGATCGTCTTCCCGTCGCCGGCGGGGGAGCGCTTCACGCAGAAGATCGCCCGGGAGCTCTCGACGGAGCAGCATCTGGTCTTCGGGTGCGGCCGGTACGAGGGAATCGACGAGCGCGTGTTCGACTACGCCGCCGACCTCGGGCGCGTCCGGCTGCTCAGCCTGGGCGATTACGTCCTCAACGGCGGCGAGGTGGCCGTCATGGCGATGGTCGAGGCGATCGGGCGTCTGATCCCCGGCGTCGTCGGCAACCCTGAGAGCCTCATCGAGGAGTCGCACGAGGACGGACTGCTCGAGTACCCGTCCTTCACGAAGCCCGCGTCCTGGCGCGGCCGCGAGGTTCCGCCGGTGCTGCTGAGCGGCAACCACGGCGCCGTCGCGACGTGGCGTCGCGACCAGCAGCTCGAGCGCACGCGCGAGCGTCGTCCCGACCTCCTCGCTGACTGAGCGTCGCCGTCGGCCTGCCCTGCGTGGTGGGTTGCGCGGCTGGCGGGGGCCCGTGGCATCCGGATCGGGATGCCACGCCCCGGCGGTCAGTCGACGCCGAGGAATGACCGGTCGGTGAGCACGATGGGGCCGTCCGCGGTGATCGCGACCGTGTGCTCGGAGTGCGAGCCGCGCGAGCCGTCCGCGCTGCGAAGGGTCCACCCGTCGGGGTCGGTGACCAGCTCGTCGGTGGTCTGCAGGAACCACGGCTCGAGGGCGAGCACGAGACCGGCCCGCAGGGGGTAACCTCGGCCGGCCTTGCCGTCGTTGGCGACATGCGGGTCGCCGTGCATGGTGCGCCCGACTCCGTGCCCGCCGAAGTCCGTGTTGATGCGGAGTCCCTCGGCGCGCGCGACCGCGGCGACGGCGGCGGAGATGTCGCCGATCTTGTGCTCGACGGTCGCGGCGTCGATCGCGGCGGCCAGGGCGCGCTGGGTGGTGTCGATGAGCGCCAGGTCCTCGTCGCGCGGGGTGCCGACGACGAACGAGACGGCCGAGTCGGCGACCCACCCGTCGACGGAGGCGGCGAAGTCGAGAGAGACCAGGTCGCCGTCGCGCAGCGCGTAGTCGTGGGGGAGACCGTGCAGCACCGCGTCGTTGATCGAGGTGCAGAGCACCTTGCCGAACGGGCTGGCCCCGAACGACGGGTGATAGTCGATGTAGCAGGACTCCGCTCCGGCGGCGCGGATCATGTCGTGCGCGCGACGGTCGAGGTGCAGGAGGTTCGTGCCGACCTTCGTCTCATCGCGCAACGTCGCCAGAACCTCCGCGACGAATCTGCCGGCCGGGCGCATGGCGTCGATCTCGGCCGGGGTGCGCAGTTCGATCATCGGTGGTTCCCTTTCCTCGAACCTCCATTCTCGCCGATCGCGACCGTCCGCCGCTCGCGCCGTGCGGCTGCAGCCGCGATTCCCGGACGGTCCGAGCCCCGCCGCGACCCACGGCGAGCGGGCGCGTCGCGGTTCAAAGCAGCCGCACAACTCACACCCGTACCATCGGTCCATGGTGCTGCGCCGCTTCTTCCTCCGCTGGCTCTTCCCGGCCGCCTTCCTGTTGCCCCTGTGGCTGTTCGTCGGGTGGATCGTGTTCGGCGGCGGCAGCGGGTGGGCTCTGCTGTGGCTCTTCATCGCGGCCCCCGCGGTCTTCGTGACGCAGACCCTCGTGGCGCTCCTCGTCCGCGGCCGCGGCACGGTCCGCCTGGAGCGCGCCGCGTCGTGGCGCGACGTCGTCGGCATCGGGCTGTGGCAGGTGGTCGTCATCGCGCTCGGGCTCTACGATTCGCGGATCTTCTTCCCCCTGCTCGTCCTGAGCGTGGTCGGGGCGTTCGTCCTGCTGTGGTCGTCGCTGGCCCAGATGTGGAACGAGGCGCGGGCGGGGGTCGCCCTCCTGCACACGACCGACGGCACCGGCTACATCCCGCCGACGCGCGAACAGCCGCGTCCCCGCGTCGAGGGTGACGTCATCGTCATCACGGAGAAGCCCGCCGCGTCCTGAGCCGGTTTGGTCGGCGTGTCCGTCCGTGGCAGAATAGGCGTTTGTGCCCTGACAGACTCTGCCTCAGGGGAGTCCGCCGCATCCGCGGCCTCGGGCACGCCTCACCTTTTCCCCTTTATCGTGCGATCGACCTGTGGCGGTCGCAGGAAGTGATGATCATGCAGATCCTCGACTCCGTCGACGCGGCTTCGCTGCGCTCCGACATCCCCGTCTTCGGCCCCGGCGACACCGTCAAGGTGCACGTCAACATCACCGAGGGCAACCGCTCGCGTATCCAGGTCTTCCAGGGCGTCGTCATCGGCCGCTCGGGCGACGGCGTGCGCGAGACCTTCTGCGTCCGCAAGGTCAGCTTCCAGGTCGGTGTCGAGCGCACCTTCCCCGTGCACAGCCCCGTGATCGACCACATCGAGGTCGTCACCCGTGGTGACGTGCGACGCGCGAAGCTCTACTACCTGCGCAACCTGCGTGGCAAGAAGGCCAAGATCAAGGAGAAGCGCGACCGCTGAGTCCGCCTCTTCGAGCGCCCCGCGATCCGTCGCGGGGCGTTCGCCGTTTCCGCGGCCGTGACGGCATCCGGATGCCGCGACGGTCACGCATTCATACCGGTTCGTTGCCGTGTGCCGTTCGGCGGGGGCGACGTAATGTGCGAGGCTTGTCGGGCGGTCTTCCGGTGTGCGGTGAGCCCGGCGAAGGATCAACATGAGCGACGAGACCGCATCCCCTCCGGCCCCGGCCACGACCGCGCGTCGACGCCGCGGGGCGCTGACCTTCTTGCGCGACGTCGTGGTGATCCTGCTGATCGCGCTGGTGGTCTCCTTCCTCGTGAAGACGTTCGTCGTGAGGTCGTTCTTCATCCCGTCCGCGTCGATGAACGACACGCTGCTCGTGAACGACCGGATCCTCGTCGACGAGCTGACGCCCCGCTTCGGCGACTACGCCCGCGGCGACGTCGTGGTGTTCCGCGACCCGGGCGGGTGGCTGCCGGCGACGGTCAAGGAGCAACGCCCGCCCCTCGTCGAGGCCACGGACTGGGTGCTGTCGCTCGTGGGCCTGTCGGCACCCGACAGCGATGACCACCTGATCAAGCGCGTCATCGGAACCCCCGGCGATCACGTGGTGTGCTGCAACGCCCTCGGGCAGACCGAGGTCAACGGCGTGCCGTTGGTCGAGCCGTACGTGAAGCTCGCGCCGGGCGCGGCGGCCCCGTCGCCGGTTCCGTACGACATCACCGTGCCCGCGGGCTCGCTGTGGGTGCTCGGTGACAACCGCAACAGCTCGAAGGACTCCCGCTTCAACCAGGACCAGCCCGGGAAGGGTTTCGTGCCGATCGACAACGTGGTGGGCCGTGCGTTCCTCATCACCTGGCCGTTCAACCGGTTCGGCACGATCGATTTCCACCACGACGTGTTCGCGGGGGTGCCGGCGCCGGAGTCCGCGCCGTGATCGAGCCGACCCTCACCCTGGAGCGGCGTCTGCTGAAGGAGCACGCGCTGATCATCGCGTGCGACGAGGTCGGTCGCGGTGCCCTCGCGGGTCCCGTCGCGGTGGGGGCGGCGGTCATCGATCCTTCGCGGTCCCGGAAGCGCGTCCCCGCGGGGCTCCGTGACTCCAAGCTGGTTCCCGAGGCGCGCCGTCCCGATGTGGCCGCCCGCGCGGCGGCTTTCGTGCAGCACAGCGCGGTGGGCTGGGCCAGCTCCGAGGAGATCGACGAGATCGGCATCATCCGCGCCCTCGGTCTCGCGGCGGTGCGGGCGATCGCCGATCTCCGCGCGCACGGTGTCATCCCCGAGGATGCGCTGGTGATCCTCGACGGCAACCACGACTACATCACTCCGGCGGGGGAGAGCGGCCTGCGCGTGAAGCCGGTCATCAAGGCCGACCGGGACTGCGCGAGCGCGGCGGCGGCATCCGTCATCGCGAAGGTCGCGCGCGACTCCGTGATGGTCGGCCTGCACGACGAGCTGCCGGCGTACGGGTGGGCGCGCAACAAGGGCTACGCGAGCCTGGACCATCGCGAGGCGATCGGCCTGCACGGCATGAGCGTGCACCACCGGCGTTCATGGGCGATCGCCCCGGCGCCGACGTTGTTCTGACACGCGCGGGTGGTGGTCGCCCGGCCGTCGCACGGTCGGCGCCGGCGCGCAACGCGCCTAGGATGGGAGGACCATGGATGACGACGTCTTCGAGGACTACGACCGCGAACTCGAACTGGCCCTGTACCGCGAGTACCGCGATGTGGTCTCGCAGTTCCAGTACGTGATCGAGACCGAACGCCGGTTCTATCTCGCCAACGACGTGAATGTCGTCCGCCGCGACACCGAGCACGATTTCTACTTCGAGATCTCGATGACCGACGTGTGGGTGTGGGACATCTACCGTGCCGACCGCTTCGTGAAGTCGGTGCGTGTGCTGACGTTCAAGGACGTCAACGTCGAGGAGCTCTCGCGTCGCGACTTCCAGCTGCCCGAAGAGCTCTCGCTCGACAGCTGACGGTTCCTCCCCAGGAGCCCGAGTCGCCGGGCCGTCCCCGGATCGCGGTTCCGGCCCGTCGGGGCATGAAGCCCGGATGCCACGCTCTCGGGCATGGCAGCGAAAGACGACTTCGGGCGAGCCGGTGAAGAACGGGCCGCCCGCCACCTGACCGCGAACGGTTTCCGCATCCTCGACCGCAATTGGCGGTGCCCGCAGGGCGAGATCGACATCGTCGCCGAGACCGCGGGAACGCTCGTCGTGGTCGAGGTGAAGAGCCGGACGAGTGAAGCGTTCGGGCACCCGTTCGAAGCGATCGACAAGCGCAAGGCCGCGCGTCTGTGGCGACTGGCCATGGCGTGGATCGCCGTGCATCCGGAGGAGGCCCGGCGACGGAGTCTGCGCATCGACGCGATCGCCCTCATCGGCGCCGACCCGCGAACCGCGCGACTCGAGCACCTCGAGGATGCGCTGTGACCGTCGCGCGTACGTGGGCGGTGGCGTTGACCGGGGTGCGGGGCGATCTCGTCGAGGTCGAGGCCGACCTGTCGCCCCAGACACCGGAGTTCGCGATCATCGGGCTGCCGGACAAGGCGCTCGGCGAGGCGGTCCGGAGAGTGCGGAACGCCTGCACCAACCGGGGTTTGGAACTCCCCAAGCGCCGATTGACGGTCAACCTGTCGCCCGCGAGCCTTCCGAAGCGCGGGTCGGCGTTCGACGTCGCGATCGCGGTGTCCGCTCTGGCGACGACGGGGATGATGGATGCCGCCCGCGTCGCCGACACCGTGCACATCGGCGAGCTCGGTCTGGATGGGCGTCTGCGGCCCGTCCCGGGGGTACTGCCGGCGGTCCTCGCGGCGCACCGTGCCGGGCGATCGCGCGTGGTCGTGCCCGCGGCGAATGCCGCCGAGGCTCAGCTCGTCGAGGGCATCGAGGTGCGCGCCGCGACCTGCCTGGCGGAGGTCGTGCGCTGGCACGGCGGTCTCAGCGAGGCGCCTGATCTGCTGCCGGTGCTCGCGGAGGAGCCTCCCGTCGACCGCGGAGAATCCCTCGACCTGGCCGACATCCTCGGACAACCGGATGCCGTGGACGCCTTGGTCGTCGCGGCCGCCGGCGGCCATCACCTGCTGATGAGTGGGCCGCCGGGCGCGGGGAAGACCATGCTGGCGCGTCGGCTTCCCGGCATCCTGCCCGATCTCGACGACGAGGCGGCGCTGTCGGTCGCGTCCGTGCGTTCCCTCTCGGGACAGGTCGTGACGCGTCTGAGTCGGACACCGCCGTTCGAGAGCCCGCATCACGGTGCCAGCGCGGCGGCGCTGATCGGAGGAGGCTCGGGGGTCGTGCGCCCTGGCGCCATCGCCCGCGCCAGCGAGGGTGTGCTCTTCCTCGACGAAGGGGGAGAGTTCCCGGCCTCCGTGCTGGACGCTCTGCGTCAGCCGCTCGAGAGCGGGGTGATCCAGCTGCACCGTTCCGGGGTGTCGGCGACGTTCCCCGCGCGGTTCCAACTGGTCGTCGCAACGAACCCGTGCCCGTGCGGGCAGCACGGCGTGCCGGGAGGAGTGTGCGAGTGCGCGCCGCAGGCGATCCGTCGGTACACGCGACGGCTCTCCGGGCCGCTGCTGGACCGCATCGACCTCGACCTGCGTCTGCAGCGCGTGTCGGACGCGCGCCGGTCGGACGCGGCGCCGGCCGTGACCACGCGAGACGCCCGCGCGATCGTGGCGTCGGCGCGCGAACGCGCCGCGCACCGTTGGGCCGCGACTCCGTGGCGTCGCAACGCCGACGTCCCGGGAACGTGGCTGCGGGGCGCGGCCGCCCCTGATCCGGCGGTGCTGCGTCCACTCGACACGGCCCTCCGGCGCGGCTCCCTCACCCTGCGCGGGTACGACCGTCTTCTGCGCGTGGCGTGGACCGTCGCCGACATCGCGGGCCACGACCGGCTCCGGGCAGAGGACGTGGGGCGCGCGCTCTTCCTCCGGCAGGGGAGCGTCGCGTGAACGGCGGCGATATGGGACGGGCCGCAGCAGATGCCGCGATGGCCGGGCTGGGCCTGGCGAATGCCGTCGACAGGGCGGAGGCGTACGCGCGAGCGTGCTGGACGGTCCTAGCCGAACCCGGCGACGGGGTGGCGGGAGACCTCATCGCGAGGTTCGGCGCGGAGGCCGCTCTCCGGATCGCGCACGCCGACGACGATGACGAGTGGAGTGCGGGCCGAGCGCGATGGCGTCCGCGGGCCGACCGCGCTGCCGTTCGCGGTGCGCTGGAGGCGGGGCGCCGGACGGGGGCTGCGTTCCTCGTTCCGTCCGACCCCCGCTGGCCCCGACGGTTCGACGACCTCGGCGTCCATGCGCCGCACGGCCTGTGGGTCAAAGGCGACCCCGGGCGGCTCATCGACACCTCGACGGTGGCGATCGTCGGCGCGCGCGCGGCGACTCCGTACGGGGAGGCCGTGGCGGCCGACCTTGCCGCCGATCTCGCCGCATCCGGGGTGGCCATCGTGTCCGGGGCCGCCTACGGCGTCGACGGCGCGGCGCATCGTGCCGCTCTGTCGGTCGACGGGACGACGATCGCGTTCCTCGCGGGCGGCGTCGACCGGTCGTACCCGCGGGGACACGAGGGTCTGCTCTCGCGCATCGCTGCAACCGGCTGCGTCGTGAGCGAGACGCCCTGCGGCGCGGCTCCGACCAAATGGCGTTTCCTCTCCCGGAACCGGTTGATCGCCGCGTCGGCCGATGCGGTGGTCGTGGTGGAGGCGGGCCATCGGAGCGGCTCCCTCAACACGGCGGCGCATGCCGCCCAGCTCGGGCGCGCGCTCGGTGCCGTGCCCGGTCCCGTGACCAGCGCGGCCTCGGCCGGCAGCCATCGCGTTCTGCGGGAGTTCGGCGGCGTGTGCGTCACCTCCGCCGAGGATGTGCGGGAGATGCTCGGCGCGGCCGTCCCACCTCGTCAGAACGCGGAAGGCCGCACCGACGAGAGCAGCCGATTGATCGACGCGCTGTCGCCGCGCACCGGCCGTAGCGTCGACGAGATCGCCCGGCGCGCGGGCTTCTCGGAGTCGGATACTCGAGCCCTGCTCGGACTCGCGGAGCTCGACGGGCGCGCCGCGCGGTCGGAGGACGGCCTGTGGCGATCGTCGCGGCCGAGCCGGTGAGAATCGAGCTCGGCGGAGGCAGCCCGCCGCCCGGGGCGGGCAGGTCGGTGGCGGCGCGCGCGTCCTGCGCACCGCCCGTCGGCGTCGGGGGCAGTCTTGACGCATGCGGATCTCGGAAGCGGTCGAGGGGTACCTCTCCCACCTCGGCAGCGTGCGGCGGCTCTCACCGGCAACGGTGCGCGCCTACCGCTCCGATCTCGCGGACCTCACGCGCGCCTCGGGCGATCCCGAGATGCGCGACATCGACGTCGAGGCGCTCCGCGAGTGGCAGTGGGATGCCACCACCTCGGGCCTCAGCAAGGCCACGGCCGCGCGGAGGACCTCCACGGTGAAGGGGTTCCTGGCGTGGGCACGCGAGGAGGGCGTGATCGACGCCGATCCCGCCCAACGTCTCGTGGCTCCCAAACGCGGGCGCACACTCCCGACCGTCGCCACCGCGCCCGCGCTGGAGGGACTGCTCTCGCGAATGGAGGCGGCCGCGCAGACGGGCGACCCGGTGGCCCTGCGCGATCACGCGCTCCTGGAGCTGCTGTACGGCACCGGCGCGCGAGTATCGGAGATCTGCGGCCTCGACGTCGACGACGTCGACCACGAACGGCGCACACTGCGCCTGCGGGGCAAGGGCGACAAGGAGCGCGTCGTCCCGTACGGCGCCCCGGCCGCACGGGCCCTCGACGCCTACCTCGTTCGGGGCCGGCCCGCCCTCCGGGCGCGCGCGGAGGATATCGACGCGGCCGTGTTCGTCGGCGCCAGAGGCTGCCGTCTCGGACCCCGCACCGTGCATTCCCTGGTCTCCCGTGTCGTCGGGCCGGCGGTGGGGGCGGAATCCCTCGGCCCCCACGCCCTCCGTCATTCGGCCGCGACGCATCTGCTCGACGGCGGGGCCGATCTGAGATCGGTGCAGGAGATCCTCGGGCACGCCAGCCTCGGCACCACCCAGATCTACACCCACGTCTCCGCGGAGCGACTCCGCGAGGCCTACCGGCTCGCGCACCCCCGTGCCTGACATGTCGCACACGCCGCACGCCGTCGTGGCGCGCGACGGGCGGCGGTCGTAGCGTAGAGCCGTGGCGCATCGTGCTCGACTCGTCTGGGCGACGGGAGGGGTCCTCCTCTCGCTGACGCTGCTCGCCGGTTGCGGTCTCGCACCCCAGCCGGTCGTGACCCGGCTTCCGCCGGCGGCATCCGGAACCTCCGCCGCCCCGAGCGCGAACCCGACTCCGAGCGGCACGCCCACCGACGCGACGCCCACGACTCCTGCCCCCGGGACGAGCGCATCCGTCGCACCGGGAGACGCGTCGGTCACCGCGTGCGGCGACGGGGGCGCCGCGACGGTGACCGGATCCGAGCGTTCCGTCCGCGTCGACGGCACCTGCACCCGACTCACCGTGTCTGGCTCCGCGATCACCGTCGACGCGAGCGCCGCCACCATCGCCACGCTGACGATGTCGGGGGATCGCCTCCGCGTCACGGCCTCTGCGGTCGATGACGCCACCGTGCAGGGCAACGACACATCGCTCACCGTGAGCGGCACACTCGGCCGCCTCGATCTCAGCGGCGACCGCGCGACGATCTCGACCGGGGGAGCGCTCGGCACCCTCGTCCTCCGTGGGCAGGACAGCGTCGTCACGGCCGGCGGTGGGATCGGCACCAGCACGGTCGAGGGGCGCGGCAACAGCGTCGGCTGATCCCATCCGCCGCGGATCACGGCAGGGACCGACGTTCAGCAGCACGGCAGCAGCACGGCGCGGGGCACCCCGCCCAGCAACCGCAGCGGGTTGACGTACTCGCCGTTCCACCGCACACCGAAGTGCACCGCACCACCCGCGACGTGGCCGCCCGCCGCCACCTCGCCGATCGGGTCGCCGCGCGCGACGGGAACTCCCACGCCGAGCACCGTCGTGACGGGCTCGAACGTCGTCACGAGGCCGTCGCCGTGGTCGATCGTGACGACGGGGCGCCCGGCCACCTCTCCCGTGAACGCCACCCGTCCGGGAGCGGGGGAGCGGACGCGCTCGACGTCGCCGAGGTCCACGCCGCGATGGCCCGCGGCGTACGGGCCCGGGGGCGCCTCGAACGGACGCACCACCCGCACCACCGCGACCGGCCACGCCCAGCCCCGGTCCGCGAGCGGGTCGCGCTCGGCGGCATCCGCCGCGGTGGTGCCCAGGGCGAGCAGCAGGACCGCGATGGATGCCGACATCCGCGACAGCCGACCGGTGAAACGAGTCCTCATGAGTGCAGCGTGCCCGGCGCGACGACGAGCCGGTACGCGGCATCCCCCGTTCGGTGGGCGGGGCGCGGATCGGACCTCGTGGGGAGGAGGTGTCCTGTATGCTGGAGGACGCATCTCGTACATCGGGATGACTCCGCGTGCCCACAGCGCACCGCACTGGCCCCCGGGTCAGCGCACCGCGCGGCATCCACACCCCACGGTCCTCCGCTCCGGCGGAAGGCGGGTGTGCGCCGGGCACCAGGCTCGCCGGTCCCTCGATCGGCGCGAAACAACCGCAACCACGGCGCGAGAGCGCCTCAGAACAGGAGTACGACCATGGCCGTCGTCACCATCCGCCAGCTGCTCGACAGCGGCGTTCACTTCGGACACCAGACCCGCCGGTGGAACCCGAAGGTCAAGCGCTTCATCCTCACCGAGCGCTCCGGCATCCACATCATCGACCTCCAGCAGTCGCTGTCGTACATCGACAAGGCCTACGAGTTCGTCAAGGAGACCGTCGCGCACGGCGGCACCATCCTCTTCGTCGGCACCAAGAAGCAGGCGCAGGAAGTCCTCGCCGAGCAGGCGACCCGTGTGGGCCAGCCCTACGTGAACCAGCGCTGGCTCGGTGGCCTCCTCACCAACTTCTCGACCGTCTCCAAGCGCCTCGCTCGCATGAAGGAGCTCGAGGAGCTCGACTACGAGAACCCGGCCGAGAGCGGCTTCACCAAGAAGGAGCTCCTGCTCAAGAAGCGCGAGCTCGACAAGCTGCACAAGTCGCTCGGTGGTATCCGCAACCTGCAGAAGACCCCCTCGGCGATCTGGGTCGTCGACGCCAAGCGCGAGCACCTCGCCATCGACGAGGCCAAGAAGCTCGGCATCCCCGTGATCGGCATCCTCGACACCAACGCCGACCCCGACGAGTTCCAGTACCCGATCCCCGGCAACGACGACGCGATCCGCTCGGTGAGCCTGCTCACGCGCATCATCGCCGACGCCGCCGCCGAGGGCCTCATCCAGCGCCACCAGCCCGCCGGTGAGGACGAGGCCGCCGAGCCCCTCGCCGAGTGGGAGCGCGAGCTGCTCGAGACCCCCGCCGAGACCGGTGCAGAGGCCGTCGAGGCCGCGACCGAGTCCGCTGACGACGCCGCCGGCGCCGAGGCCCACGACGAGGCCGTCGCCGCCGAGTCCGGCGAGGAGACCGCCGAGGTCGCCGACGCCGAGGCCACCGACAGCAAGTAAGCGCGCCGCCGCGACACCGCGGCGTCACCCGCACAGGCTACGATCCGGCGGGGTCGTACGCGCCCCCAGGGGTGCGCGCGGCCCCGCCGAGCTCACATCAGAACCACCAACGACTTAGGAGACGCCACACCATGGCAAACTTCACGATCGCCGACATCAAGGCCCTGCGCGAGCAGCTCGGCACCGGCATGGTCGACACCAAGAAGGCGCTCGAAGAGGCCGACGGCGACGTCGAGAAGGCCGTCGAGATCCTGCGCCTCAAGGGCGCGAAGGGCAACGCCAAGCGCGCCGACCGCTCCACGAGCGAGGGTCTCGTCACCGCCCGCGAGACCGAGGGCGCCGTGACGCTGCTCGAGCTCGCCTGCGAGACCGACTTCGTCGCCAAGAACGACCGCTTCATCGCGCTGGCCGACAAGGTCGTCGCCGCGGCTGCCGCCGCCGGTGCCGACTCGGTCGAGGCCGCCCTCGCCGCCGACGCCGACGGCCAGACCGTCGAGCAGCTCATCTCGGACGAGGCCGCGATCATCGGCGAGAAGGTCGAGCTCCGTCGCGTCCGCACCATCCGCGGCGACAAGTTCGAGGTCTACCTGCACAAGACCAGCAAGGACCTCCCGCCGCAGGTCGGCGTCGTCCTCGCCTACACCGGCGACGACGCGGAGACGGCTCGCTCGATCGCGCAGCACATCTCCTTCGCCAACCCCTCGTTCCTCACCCGTGACGACGTGCCCGAGGCCGACGTCGAGAAGGAGCGCGAGATCGTCACCGAGATCTCCCGCAACGAGGGCAAGCCCGAGGCCGCGCTGCCGAAGATCGTCGAGGGCCGCGTGAACGCGTTCTTCAAGCAGGTCGCGCTGCTCGACCAGGACTACGCGAAGGACAACAAGCTGTCCGTCGCGAAGGTCGCGTCCGACGCCGGTCTCACCCTGACCGACTTCGCCCGCTTCAAGGTCGGCGCGTAAGCACCGATGACAAGGCCCGGGATGCCATGGCATCCCGGGCCTTTTCCCTGCGCGCGTGGCGTATCGGTCGCGTCGGCGGGGGAGATAGTTTGAACCCGACGAGAGGACATGACACGTGATCGATGAAGCGACCCGGCGCCGCCGCGTTCTGCTCAAACTGTCCGGTGAGGCTTTCGGTGGGGGACAGCTCGGGGTCAACCCCGACGTCGTCAGCCAGATCGCCCGGGAGATCGCCGAGGCGGTGGATCGCGTGGAGATCGCGATCGTCGTGGGCGGTGGCAACTTCTTCCGGGGCGCCGAACTCAGCCAGCGCGGCATGGACCGCGGCCGCGCCGACTACATGGGCATGCTCGGCACCGTGATGAACGCCCTCGCCCTGCAGGACTTCCTCGAGCAGGCGGGGGCCGCCACGCGCGTGCAGTCCGCGATCTCGATGACCCAGGTCGCCGAGCCCTACATCCCCCGCCGTGCACAGCGGCACATGGAGAAGGGTCGCGTCGTGATCTTCGGCGCGGGTGCCGGCCTGCCGTACTTCTCGACCGACACCGTCGCCGCGCAGCGTGCGCTCGAGATCGGTGCGTCCGAGGTGCTCGTGGCCAAGAACGGCGTCGACGGCGTCTACACGGCCGACCCGCGCGTGGACCCGTCCGCGACGAAGCTCGACCACCTCACCTACGGCGACGCGCTGCAGAAGGGTCTGAAGGTCGTGGACTCGACCGCGTTCAGCCTCTGCATGGACAACGGGATGGACATGCGGGTGTTCGGCATGGAGCCCGCCGGCAACGTCACCCGCGCCCTGCTCGGCGAGACCATCGGTACGCTCGTCACTTCGTGACGCGCGGCGCGGGCCCCGGGTGCCGGCCCCCCCGCGCCAAAACAGGGACCCCACGTTTAAAACAATTCGGAACAAAGAACCCCCGC
>NZ_JASHKP010000001.1:688157-1129465 GCF_030056775.1 Microbacterium sp. IEGM 1404
TTCACTATGGTTCGGCTCTTCATTTGGTGCGGCGGGGGGGGGGCCGGGGTTCGGGCCCCGCGCGCGACTAGACTGGGACCTCAGTTTCAACGAATGGAGTCACCGTGATCGCCGATGTCCTCGCCGATGCCGGAGCGCGCATGGATCGCGCCGTGGAGGCCGCCAAGGAGGACTTCGCGACCGTCCGCACCGGGCGCGCGAACCCCCAGATGTTCCAGAAGGTCCTGGTCGACTACTACGGCTCTCCGACGCCCCTCGCTCAGCTCGCCTCGCTCAACAACCCCGAGGCCCGCACGCTCGTGGTGAACCCCTACGACAAGTCGGCGCTCAAGGCCATCGAGCAGGCCATCCGCGACATGCCGAACCTCGGCGTCAACCCCACGAACGACGGCAACATCGTCCGCGTGACGATGCCCGAGCTGACGGAGGATCGTCGCAAGGAGTACGTCAAGATCGTGCGCGGCAAGGGCGAGGACGCGAAGGTGCAGGTGCGCAACCTCCGCCGCAAGGCGAAGGACGACCTCGATGCGCTCAAGAGCGACGTCGGGGAAGACGAGCTGGTGCGAGCCGAGAAGGAGCTCGACGGTGTGACCCGTGCGCACGTCGACGCCATCGACGAGGCGCTCAAGCGCAAAGAGGCCGAGCTGCTCGAGGTCTGACCCATGCCCCAGGCCCCCGACGACGATGTGACGGCGCCCGCCGAGTCGCCCTCCGGACGGAGGAGCGACGCCGCGCGGCGCACGCCTCCCACCGGTGAGACCGTGACCGCGATCGAGTCGCAGTTGCGCGCCATGCGGACGGATGCCGAGCAGCACATCGCTCACGCGCGCGCGGAGTTCGACCAGGCCAACGAGCGCATCAAGCAGCGCACGGGCCGCGACCTGATCGTGGCCAGCCTGATCGGCGTCGCGATCGGCGTCGTCGTCATCGCCTCGCTCATCTTCGTCAAGTGGCTGTTCGCCTTCTTCGCGCTCGGCGCGATGGTGCTGGCCGTCCTCGAGTTCTCGCGCGCACTCCAGGTGTCGGGACGCCGGGTCGACGTGGTTCCCCAGCTGACGGCGGGCGTGCTCCTGCTGGCGAGTGGCTTCCTCGCGGGCCTGTGGCTGCACTGGGTGTCCGTGCTCGTCGCGGTCGCCTTCGTCATCGTGTGGCGCCTCACCGCCCAACTGCACGCGCATGACGGCAGAGCACGCACCGAGGTGCTCGCCGACGTTCTCGTCGCGGCGTTCGTGCAGCTCTACGTCCCGTTCCTGACGAGCATGGCGCTGGTCCTGCTCGCGCAGGACGGCGGTGAATGGTGGGTCCTGGCGTTCCTGGTGCTCGCGGTCGTGGCCGACACGGGCGCGTACGTCTCGGGCCTCACGTTCGGTCGGGGCGGGCGGCATCCGATGGCCCCGCGGATCAGCCCGAAGAAGACGTGGGAGGGCTTCGCCGGCGCGTGCGTCGCCGCACTCGCGGCGGGCGTGCTCCTCGCCGTGTTCATGCTGCAGGTGCCGTGGTGGACCGGACTCATCTTCGGTGCGGTCGTGCTCGCCACCGCTACGGTGGGCGACCTCGGCGAGTCGATGCTCAAGCGCGACCTCGGCATCAAGGACATGAGTTCGTGGCTGCCGGGGCATGGCGGCGTCCTCGACCGCCTGGACTCGATCCTCCCGTCCGCGACGGCAGCGCTGGCGATGTACTACCTCCTCTCGCCCCTGGGAGCGTCATGACAGATACCCGCACCGACCGCTCGACGCCCTTCCCCGACGCCCCCGGACGCAAGAAGGGCTACGAGAAGCGGGCCGTCGACACCTTCCTCGAGAAGGCGCGCGACGCGTTCGAGGCCGATGAGCCCGGAGCCCTCCGCTCGACCGAGGTGCGCTCGGCATCCTTCCCGCTCGTGCGGGGCGGCTACGCGATCGGACCGGTGGATGCCGCCCTCGGACGGGTCGAGGACGCTTTCGCCGCCCGCGAGCGCGAGTACGCCCTCTCACGGCTCGGTGCGCGCGCCTGGGTCGCCGAGACCCGCGACACCGCGCAGGTCGTGCTCGACCGCCTCTCCCGCCCGCGCGGGGGCCGGTTCGACCGCGTCGGCGTGTTCCGCTACGGCTACAGCGTCCGCGAGGTCGACATCGTGTCCGACCGGATCGCGCGCTACCTCGCCACGGGCGACGCCATCACGGCCGAGCAGGTCCGTTCCGTCGCGTTCCGTGTGCAGCGCGGAGGCTACCGCGAGACGCAGGTCGACGCCGTGCTGGACGCCGTCGTCGAGGTCATGCTCGCGGTGGGCTGACCCTCGCGTAGCCTGCAGCCGAACCGATCGGTAGACTCGAGCGCACTGTGACTTCCGGATCCGATCTCACGCGTGCCTCTTCGCGGCGTGTGGCCCGTCGTGGCCACGCCGTGGCAGACGTCGTGCACCCGGCCCCGTCCGGGCGTCGCGGACCGCACTGGTCGCGTCGCCGCGGCGTCGTGACGGTCTTCGCCGCCTGCGCGGCGCTCGCGTTCACCGGCGCCTACGTGGGCCCGATGGGCGTGGCGATTTTGCGCGCCCAGGCCGACGAGCCGAAGACCGTGACCCTCTACGCCGAGGGCCTCGACGACGCGCAGCAGGTCTCCACGGGGGGCGAGAAGCAGGCGCCGACACTCGACCGGTCGAGCTACAACGTGTACGTGAAACCGAAGCCCACGCCCACTCCGACGCCGACGGCCACGAAGTCGTCGACGGGATCGGACGCCTCAAGCGGGGGGAGCAGCGGCCCCCTCTACTACACGGGTGGAGGTGCACCCGCGGAATGGATGGCGGCCGCCGGGATCTCCGACGCCGACATGGGCTACGTCGACTACATCGTCAGCCGCGAGAGCGGTTGGAACCCGAACGCCACGAACCGCTCGTCCGGGGCCTGCGGGCTGGTCCAGGCTCTCCCGTGCAGCAAGGTCCCCGGCAACGGGTACGACCCCGTCGACAACCTGCGGTGGGCCACCGGCTACGCCACCGGCCGGTACGGGAGCTGGGCGAGCGCGTACGCGTTCTGGACCAGCAACCACTGGTGGTGACGGGAGCGTGCCCCGCTCCCGCAAGCGTCGGCCGTCGAACGACCGATCCGACGCGTCACTCGACCGGTTGATCGCCGGCTGGAAGCGCACCGAGGTCAAGCGCGGCGTCGAGTGGACGGTCCAGCCGCTGTCGGCGGCGCAGGCGCAGAAGCCGTACATCTGCCCGGCATGCGGGCGGACCGTCGAGGTCGGTGTGGCTCACGTCGTCGTGTGGCGCGCGGATGGAGTCCTGGGCGACTCGGCGGATCTCGCCGCTCGCCGCCATTGGCACACGCCCTGTTGGAGGATCGCCTGATGGAGATACGCGGACCCGTGCTGCTTCCCGCCCGCCGGGAGGACATCGAGCTCACCACCGTCGATGACCTGACGCTGGTCGGCGAGCTGGCTCTTCCCGAAGCCCGTGAGCCCGTCGCCACCCTCGTGACGCTGCATCCGCTGCCGACGGCCGGCGGGTTCATGGACTCGCACATCCTGCGCAAGGCGGCGGGCCGCCTCCCGGCCCTCGCCGACCTCGCGGTGCTCCGTTTCAACACCCGCGGCACGACCTCGCCGCGTGGCACGAGCGAGGGCACGTTCGACGGCGGCGCGTCCGAGGTCTTCGACGTCGCGGCGGCGATGGACTTCGTCCGCGAGCGCGGGCTGCCGCGGCCGTGGCTCCTGGGATGGTCGTTCGGCACGGAGCTCGCGCTGAAGTACGGTCGCGATCACGACATCGAGGGCGTCATCCTGCTCTCCCCGCCCCTGCACCGGGCGACGGCCGACGAGGTGGCCGCATGGGCGGGCGACGAGCGCCGCATGGTGGTCCTCGTGCCCGAGTTCGACGACTACCTCCGGCCCGCCGAGGCGCGCGAGCGGTTCGCCTCGGTTCCGCACGCCGACCTCATCGCCGTCGACGGCGGCAAGCACCTCTGGGTCGGAGAGACGCAGACGCGCCGCGTCCTGACGGAGATCGTCGCCGCGGTGAATCCCGACGCGCTCCCGCTCCCGGTGGAGTGGGACGGTCCCGTCGGCGACTGAGTCTCAGCGCTCGTTCTGCCGAGGGATGATGACCTCGCGGTAGATGATGAGGATGCTCGCCGCCACAGGGATCGCGATCAGCGCACCCAGCAGGTTCAGCAGCGCGCCTCCCGCCAGCGCGGAGATGACGACGACCGAGCCGGGCACCGATACCGCCCGGTTCATGATGCGCGGAGAGATCACGTACGCCTCGATCTGCATGTAGACGAGGTAGTAGATCGCGGCCACGATGGCCGTCGTCGGAGACCCGAGACCCGGGATCAGGCACGTCAGGACGATGATCGTCGAGCCCGTGAGCGTCCCGACGAGGGGGATCAACGAGAAGAAGAAAGCGATCACCGCGAGCACCGCGGGGAAGGGCGCTTGGATGATGCTCAGGAAGATCGCGCTCAGGATTCCGTTGATCACACCCAGGCTGACCTGGCCCATCACGTAGTAGCCGACCGAGTCGGTGATCTTCTCGGAGAGTTCGATGAAGCGCGCGCGCTTGGATGCCGGGACCAGCTGATACACGGCCGACTTCAGCGAGGGCGTGGAGGCGGTGAAGTAGATCGTCAGGATGAGGACGATGAAGGCCCCGCCCAGTCCGGCGGCGACGGCGCCGCCGATCGTCAGGAGGCTGTTGCCGATCATCGTGGAGATGGACCCGACGTCGAGCGTCGAGAACCAGTGCTGCACCCCGGCCCACACCTCGTCGATCCGCAACCAGGGGAAGTTGGCCGTCACCCATTCCTGGACTCCGGTGACGATCTCGTTCCACTTGCCGGGCTGCAGCAGACCCTCGATCTGCGTGATCAGCTGCGTGATCTGGCTCACGATGATCGGGACGACCATGAAGATGATGCCGGCGAAGACGCCGAGGACCCCGAGGATCGTGAGCAGCACCGCCGCCCAGCGGGGCAGTCCGCGCCGCTCGAGGAACGACACCACCGGGTCGAGTCCCAACGAGAGGAAGA
This sequence comes from Microbacterium sp. IEGM 1404, assembly GCF_030056775.1. NCBI lineage: Bacteria > Bacillati > Actinomycetota > Actinomycetes > Micrococcales > Microbacteriaceae > Microbacterium > Microbacterium sp. IEGM 1404. The sequence goes on from NZ_JASHKP010000001.1 coordinate 693,170, forward strand.
GCGCGGTCCCCACGTACAGGAGGATCGTGGAGAGGTTCTGGATGCTCACGATCACCAGGAGCCCGACTCCGACACCGAGGGTCGCGAGGATCGCGACTCGGAAAGGATTGTGGATCTTCATCCGCAGCGACTCCTGCCTCCGGCGGGCGAGCGTGCCCGTCTCGAAAGGATACTGAGCGGGGCGTCCTCCCGGCACCGTCAGGCCTCGCCGCGAACTTTCAGCCGGCCTCGGCTAGTCTGAAACGTCGATTCTTCGGTGGCCGCCCGAGTCGCCGGTGGGGATGGTGTGTAGCGTGAGATTCGTCTGGGCCGTGGTGGCGTTCGTCATCGCCGCCGTCATGATCGGCGCGGGCATCGCCCAGCGCACCGTCTTCCAAGGTCCTTCGGAGGCGACGGAGTCGATCCAGACCGACGGCTCGACGGCCTACACCTTGATCGACGGTGCCGTTCTCGGCAGCCTCCCGGGGGCGCAGTCGCTCCGGGTCGCGGGCGAGGGGGAGGTCTTCGTCTCGTACGGGCGCACGTCCGACATGCAGGCCTGGCTCGCCGACGTCCCGTACACCGCGGTCACCCTCGGGCAGGAGAACGCGGTCCAGACCGCACTCGTCCCGGCTTCGGTGACTCCGCCGGCATCGGATGCGACGACCACCGCTCGCACGCCCGCGGGATCCGACCTCTGGCTCGACGAGTACCAGCAGACCGGGTCGCTGAGCACGACGCTGCAGCTCCCGTCCGACATGAGCGTGCTCGTCGCGAGCGACGGCACGGCTCCGGCGCCGACCGATGTCTCCGTGACCTGGCCGATCGACAACTCCACTCCGTGGGCTGGACCGCTGATCGCCGGGGGAGCGATCGCCCTGCTGGCGGGCATCGTGCTGTATCTCCTGGGGATCCGCCACGTGCGCCGCTCCCGACGGCCTCGGCGCAAGGGTCTGCCGCTGCCGGTCACCGAGCCCATCTCGATCGCCGATGCCGATGCGGCCGACAAGGGCGTCATCAGCTCGTCGCCGTCGCGCCGCACCCGCGGCGCCCTCGGCCCGGGGCGCCGTGCGCTGATCGCCGTTCCCGCGCTCGGGCTCTCCGCGGCGCTGTTCGCGGGCTGCTCCGCCGACGCGTGGCCGCAGCTCGCGGCGAGCGAGAGCCCCAGTCCGACGCCCACGGTCATCGTCCCCGAGGGGCAGTTCCCCCCGGCCGTCACCGAGAACCAGGCCGCGAAGATCGTCTCGCGGATCGCCACGACCGTGGCTCAGGCGGACGCCGCCCTCGACGCGACCGCCGCCGAGACCCGGCTGACGGGCCCGGCACTGGCCGAGCGCAAGACCAACTACACGCTTCGCGCGGCGCTGCCCGACCGCCCCGCTCTCCCGGCGATCCCCGCCGAGCCGGTGCAGATCACCCTCCCGCAGACGACGGGCACGTGGCCGCGCACGGTGATGACGGTGGTCGAGTCGGCGGATGCCACCTCGCCGTCGACGTCGATCATGATGATGACGCAGGACGACCCGTGGTCGGAGTACCGGGTGTCCTACATCGGCAACCTCGAGGCATCCACGAACCTCCCGGAGCTCGCCGCTCCGTACGTGGGCGCGACGCAGGTGCCGCCGGACTCCTCGTTCCTGGTCATGCAGCCCGACCAGGTCGCGGCCGCGTACGCCGATCTCATCAACAACGGGCAGAACAGCGCGTCGTGGGCCGCGTTCGACACCGCCAACGACCTGCTGCTCCCCGCGATCGAGGAGAACAAGAAGAACCGCACGGACGAGCTCAACCAGACCGGTCAGGGCACGGCGGAGATCAGCTTCTCCGCGTCCGCCGGCCCGGCGGCGCCCATCGCCCTCGCCACACTCGACACGGGCGCGATCGTCGCGGTCAACGTCTACGAGAGCGACACGGCGAAGCCGACCAACGCGGATGCCGTGATCAAGCTCGACAACAACCCCGCGGTGAAGGCCCTCACCGGCGTCGACCAGTCGGCGACCGGCTTCACCACGACGTACACCGATCAGATCTTCTTCTACGTGCCCAGCCAGGGGTCCAGCGACCAGATCCGACTCCTGGGCTACCGTTCCAGCCTCCTCGAAGCGAAGGTGTCACCGTGAGCACTCCCACCCCCGGTTCCGTCCTCCGCGGCGCCGTCGATCTGTCGTCGCTGCGCAACCGTCCTCAGCCCCCCGCGGCGCCCGCCGACGGGTCCGCCCCGACCGCGGCCGGCGGGGCGCCGGCGCCGTCGCTCGTGTTCGACGTCACCGACGCGTCGTTCGGTCAGGTCCTCGAACTGTCGCGCAGCGTGCCGGTGGTCGTCGACCTCTGGGCCGAGTGGTGCGGCCCGTGCAAGCAGCTCAGCCCGATCCTCGAGAAGGTCGTGGCCGAGCTCGCCGGCAAGGTCGTGCTCGCGAAGGTCGATGTCGACGCGAATCCGCAGCTCGCGCAGGGATTCCGCGCGCAGTCGATCCCGATGGTCGTGGCCCTCGTCGCGGGTCAGCCCGTGCCCCTGTTCACCGGAGCCGTGCCCGAGCAGCAGGTCCGGGAAGTGTTCGCGCAGCTCCTCCAGCTCGCCGCGCAGCACGGCGTGACCGGCACCGTTCCCGTCGACGGCGCCGAAGCCGGGTCCGAGGAGCCGGTGGAGCAGCCGTTGCCTCCGCTGCACGCCGAGGCGTTCGCCGCGATCGAAGAGGGCGACTACCCCCGCGCCATCGCCGCGTACGAACAGGCTCTCGCGGAGAACCCGCGCGACGCCGACGCACGGGCCGGGCTCGGTCAGGTGCGCTTGCTCGACCGCGTGCAGGGCGCTGACCTGCAGGCTGCCCGCGCCGCGGCGGCGGCCGCTCCGACCGACATCGAGGCGCAGTTCACGGTCGCCGACCTCGACATCGCCGGTGGCCACGTCGAGGACGCGTTCGCGCGCCTCCTCGATCTGTTCGCGGTGCTCCCGTCGGACGAGCGGGCGCCGGTGCGTGAGCGTCTGCTCGAGCTCTTCGGCCTCATCGGCGACGATGACCCCCGCGTGATCCGGGCGCGGTCTCGACTGGCATCGCTGCTGTTCTGACGACGACACGAGAAAGGCCCCGTCCGCGGACGGGGCCTTCCTCGTCGTCGGGACTCAGCCCGCGCGGTGGTGAAGCCACAGGACGCCGAGCGGGGGGAGCGTCAGCACGGCGCTGCCGCGACCGTCGGTCGTGATCGCGCCGAGGTTCCCCTGACCCGAGCCGCCGAACGCCTCCGCGTCGCTGTTGAGCACCTCGGTCCAGGTGCCGGCCTCGGGGAGGTCGAGCGGGAAGTCGCCGAGGGGGACGCCCGAGAAGTTGCAGACGACGGCCACGGTGTTGCCATGGTGGTCGCGCCGCGCGAACGCGAGCACGTTCGGATTCCATGCGGGCGCCCCGAGGCGCGAGAAGGCGGCACCGTCGTGGTCGCGCGACCATAGCGGCGCCTGCTCGCGGTACACGCGGTTCAGCTCGGCGACGAAGGAGTGGAGCTGGGCGTGCGACGGCTGGTCCAGCATCCACCAGTCGAGACTGCGGGACTCGGACCACTCGGACATCTGCCCGAACTCCTGACCCATGAACAGCAGCTGCTTGCCCGGGTGACCCCACATGTACGCCAGGAACGCGCGCATGTTCGCGAGCTTCTGCCAGTGGTCGCCGGGCATCCGGCCGAAGAGACTGCCCTTGCCGTGGACGACCTCGTCGTGGCTGATCGGCAGGATGAAGTTCTCGCTGAACGCGTAGACGAACGAGAACGACAGCTCGCCCTCGTGGTGCGAGCGGTACATCGGGTCGCGGGCGATGTACTGGAGCGAGTCGTTCATCCAGCCCATGTTCCACTTGAACCCGAAGCCGAGGCCCGCGTGCGCCGTGGGCGCCGTGACGCCGGGGAAGCTGGTGGACTCCTCCGCGATCATGGCGATCCCGGGGTAGCGCTTGTAGGCGGTCGCGTTCACCTCCTGCAGGAAGCGGATCGCCTCGAGGTTCTCGCGGCCGCCGAACTGGTTCGGTGCCCACTCGCCGTCGTTGCGGGAGTAGTCGAGGTACAACATGGATGCCACGGCATCCACGCGGAGCCCGTCGACGTGGAACTCCTCGAACCAGTACAGCGCGTTGGCGACGAGGAAGTTGCGCACCTCGTTCCGGCCGTAGTCGAAGATCAGCGTGCCCCAGTCCTTGTGCTCGCCGCGACGGGGGTCGGGATGCTCGTAGAGGGCCTCGCCGTCGAACTTCGCCAGGGCGAAGTCGTCTTTGGGGAAGTGGCCGGGAACCCAGTCCATGATCACGCCGATGCCCGCCTGGTGCAGACGGTCGATCAGGTAGCGCAGGTCGTCGGGGTCGCCGAAGCGGCTGGTGGGGGCGTAGTAGCCCGAGACCTGGTAGCCCCACGACCCGCCGAACGGGTGCTCGGAGAGGGGAAGGAACTCGACGTGCGTGAAGCCCTGGGCGCCGACGTAGTCGATGATCTCGTCGGCGGCGTCCCGGTACGACAGTCCGGGACGCCACGAGCCGAGGTGCAGCTCGTAGATCGACATCGGACGGTCGATGGGGGCGGTGCGGGATCGCTCCTCCAGCCACGCGTCGTCGTCCCAGCGGTAGTCGGACGAGGTCACGACGGATGCCGTCGCGGGCGGGGTCTCGGCGAGGCGGGCCATGGGATCGGCCTTCTGGATCCAGGCACCCGCCCGGGTGAGGATCTCGAACTTGTAGTGGGCGCCGATGCCGACCTCTGGCACGAACAGCTCCCAGACCCCGCTGCCGCCCATCGAGCGCAACGCGCTCCCGGTACCGTCCCACCCGTTGAAGTCGCCGATCACGCGTACCGCGCGGGCGTCCGGCGCCCACACCGTGAACGCCGTACCGGTGGAACCGTCGAGCTCGCGGACGTGCGCGCCCAGGACCCGCCACAGCTCCTCGTGGCGGCCCTCCGAGATGAGGTGCAGATCCAGCTCGCCCACCGAGGGAACGTGACGGTACGGGTCGTCCGCGATGTGGTCGGCGCTCCCGTCGTACGAGGCGCGCACGCGGTACGCACCGGGAGCCGTGGCGTGCAGACCCTCCCAGATGCCGGAGCGCGTGTGCGACAGCTCGACGGTCGAGCCGTCCTCGAGCTCGGCCACCACCTCGCGGGCGAGCGGACGCCGGGTGCGGATGACCCAGCCGTCGGCGGTCTCGTGGGAGCCGAGGATGCTGTGCGGGTCGTGGTGGGCGCCGTGGGCCACGGCATCCAGGAGTTCTGAGGGAAGAGCGGTCATCGGGACTCCTTCACGTGCAGGATGTGCACGGGTTCGTCGAATGCGTCCAAGCGCACGAAGTTGTGGTCCGTCCAGGTCCAGACGGCGCCCGTCACGAGGTCTTCGACCTCGTAGGGCGTCCCGGGCTCGACGCCCCACAACGTCGTGTCGAGGTGCACCGTCGTCGCGCGCGTGGAGTGGGGGTCGACGTTGGCGACGACGATGATCGTGTCGGACACTCCTGTGGGCGAGAGAGCCGCGTCGAGATGCTTCGCGTAGACGAGGATCGCGTCGTCGTCGCTCCACTGGACGTGGAGATTACGCAGCTGCCCGAGAGCCGGGTGATCACGACGGATGCCGTTGAGTCGACGCAGATACGGGGCGAGCGAGTCGCCCGCCGACTCGGCGCCCGCCCAGTCGCGGAACTTGTACTCGTACTTCTCGTTGTCGATGTTCTCTTCGGAACCGGGACGCGCGACGTTCTCGTACAGTTCGTACCCCGCGTACACGCCGTAGGTCGGGGCGGCCGTGGCCGCCAGCGCCGCACGGATCTTGTACGCCGGGCGACCCCCGAACTGCAGGTACTCGGTGAGGATGTCGGGGGTGTTCACGAAGAGGTTCGGCCGGAGGAAGTCGGCCGTCTCGTGCGCGAGGCCGTCGAAGAACTCCTCGAGCTCCTCCTTGGTGTTGCGCCAGGTGAAGTACGTGTAGCTCTGCTGGAAGCCGGCCATCGCGAGTCCCTGCAGCGGGGCCGGTCGGGTGAAGGCCTCGGCGAGGAACACCGCGTCGGGCTCCTCGGCGCTGACCGTGGCGATCAACCATTCCCAGAACTGCAGGGGCTTCGTGTGGGGGTTGTCGACGCGGAAGATGCGCACGCCCTGGGCGATCCAGTGCCGCACGATCCGCAGGACCTCGGCACGGATGCCGTCGGGGTCGTTGTCGAAGTTGACGGGGTAGATGTCCTGGTACTTCTTGGGCGGATTCTCGGCGTACGCGATCGAGCCGTCGGGGAGGGTCGTGAACCACTCGGGGTGCTCGGTGACCCACGGGTGATCGGGTGATGCCTGCAACGCGAGGTCGAGCGCCACCTCGATCCCGTTGCTGCGCGCGGCGTCGACGAAGGCGCGGAAGTCCTCCAGCGTGCCGAGATCCGGGTGAACGGTGTCGTGCCCGCCGGCGGGCCCGCCGATCGCCCAGGGCGAGCCCGGGTCGCCGGGGGAGGTCACGAGCGTGTTGTTGGGTCCCTTGCGGTTCTGCTCGCCGATCGGGTGGATGGGGGGCAGGTAGAGCACGTCGAAGCCCATGTCGGCCACACCGGGCAGACGATCCACGGCCGTGCGGAACGTGCCGCTGATCACGGAGCCGTCCTCGGCCCGGGTCGCGCCCTCGGAGCGCGGGAAGAACTCGTACCATGCGCCGACGCCGGCGCGTTCGCGCTCGACCAGCAGCTCGGCATCCTTGCCCGCCGACGCGAGCCCCATGACCGGGCGCACCGCGAAGATCTCGGCGATCGCGGGATCGCGCACGATCTGGAGGGCGACGTCGTCGTGCGTCTCGGGGTCGCGGAGGGTCCGCGCGGCGGCGTAGAGCACGTCCTTGTCGCTGCCGGGCCGCTTCTTCTCGCCCCGGGCGCGGTCGAAGAGCTGCGCGCCCATCTCCCGCATGAGCGCGGAGTCGACGCCGGCCGCGATCTTCACCTCGGCGGCGTGCTCCCACGTGGCGAACTCGTCGGCGAACGCCTCGAACCGGAACCGCCAGACGCCCTGCTCGAGCGGGGCGACCAGGGTGGACCAGCGATCGAACCCGTCGTTCAGCGGCGAGAGGCGGTGCAGCGACTCGTCGCCGGAGGGCGAGAAGAGCCGGACGTGCACGCCGATGCGGTCGTGACCCTCGCGGAAGGCGGTGACGCTGAACGGCACCGCCTCGCCCACGAAGGCCGAAGGTCGGAACCGACCCCCGGGAACGTGCGGATGGGGGAGCGCCAGCGGGATGCGCGGCGTCACCACGCCCTTCGCGGGCGTCGGTTTGATAGGTCGCACGGGGATCGAGGCGGCGCTGCGCCAGGGGAGAACGGGCGAAAGTGTCGTCGTCGTGGTGGCCACGGTCCGAACCTACCGTGGCCCGGCGACGTTCCCCCAGGGCTTGCCGCGGGCCTTGACAGACCGACCCGATCCTCCGACGCCGAGTCAGCCCCGGGACTCGACGCGGAACAGCCGCATCGACGTGCCGACGAACGGGACGACCTCACCCGGAGCGATCCTCGGCATGTCGTCCGCCGGGGTCTCGTCGGCGCTCGACCACAGCGACACGTACTCCACGTCGTCCGTCAGGACGGGCAGGGTCACCTCGACGGGGCTCTCGTTTCCGTGCACGACGAGCAGGATGCGATTGAGCTCCTCGTTCTCGGGCGTGGAGGTCGCGAGGTACTGCAGGGTGCGGTGCGAGGGGTCGGTCCAGCGGTCGCTCGACATCGTCTCGCCGTGCTCGTCGTACCAGTCCATGAGCGACGCGGAGGGGATCCGTTCGCCGAGGCGGGCGAAGTGCACCGGACGCAGGGCCGGGTTCTCACGGCGGAGAGCCAGGAGGCGCTGAGTGTGCGCGAAGAGGTCCTGCTGCCAGGGCGCGAGGTTCCACGACAGCCACGTCAGCGGCGAGTCATGGCAGTAGGCGTTGTTGTTGCCGCGCTGCGTGCGCCCCATCTCATCGCCCGCGGTGATCATCGGAACTCCCGCCGACAGCAGCAGGGTGCCGAGGAGGTTGCGCATGGCCTTCCGGCGGGTGGCGAGGATGCGCGGGTCGTCGGTCTTGCCCTCGGCCCCGTGATTGTACGAGCGGTTGGTGTCCGCCCCGTCGCGGTTCTGCTCGCCGTTGCCGAGGTTGTGCTTGACGTCGTACGAGACGAGGTCGCGCAGGGTGAATCCGTCGTGCGCCGTGACGAAGTTGACGCTGGCGAGCGGTCCGCGCTCCTGGGAGAACGTGTTCGACGATCCCGCCAGCCGGGTCGCGAAGCCGCCGATGCCGACCGGCGCCGTACTGGCGCGCCGGGCGTAGTCGACGTCGCTGAGCCAGAAATTGCGCACGCGGTCGCGGTAGCGATCGTTCCACTCGTGCCAGCCGTCGCCGAAGTTGCCGGTCTGCCACCCGCCCATGCCGACGTCCCACGGCTCGGCGATGAGCTTGGTGCCCGCGAGCACCTCGTCGTCGCGGATCGCCCGCAGAAGCGGATGTTCGGGATCGAAGGAGTGGTTCCCGTCGCGCCCCAGCGTGACGGCCAGGTCGAACCGGAACCCGTCGATCTGCACGTCCTCGGCCCAGTAGCGCAACGAGTCCAGGACGAGGCGCGCCGCGGCATCCGTCGACGTGTTCACCGCATTGCCACACCCGGTCACGTCGATGTAGACGCCCTCGTCGGTCTGGCGGTAGTACGAGCGGTTGTCGAGGCCGCGCAGGCTGGTCCGCGGGCCGCCGATCCCCTCCTCCGACGTGTGGTTGTACACGACGTCGAGGAGGACCTCGAGGCCCGCCTCGTGCAGCAGCCGCACCATGCCCTTGAACTCGCGCAGCACGGCTTCGGGGCCTTCCGCGCGGCTGGCGGCGGTGGCGTACGCGGAGTGCGGGGAGAAGAAGTTGAGCGAGTTGTAGCCCCAGTAGTTCGTCAGGCCCAGCTGGAGCAGACGCGGCTCGGTGGCGAAGGCGTGCACGGGGAGCAGCTCGATGCTCGTGATGCCGAGCGAGAGGAAGTGCTCGATCATCGCCGGGTGGGCCAGGCCCGCGTACGTGCCGTGCAGGGCGGGCGGAACCAGCGGATGCCGCTTGGTGAGCCCCTTGACATGCCCCTCGTAGATCACGGTGCGGTCCATCGGGACGCGGGGCTTGGCCACACCGCCCCAGTCGAACCCGCCCTCGACGACGACGCCGCGCCAGTCGCCGTAGCCCCCTGACACGAGGCCTCGAGCGTACGGGTCGAGGAGGAGCGTCTCGGGGTTGAAGGTGTTGCCGGGACCGTGGGGTCCGCCGGCCCGCACCGCGTAGCGCGCACCGGGCCGCAGAAGCGGCGTCGTCGCCTCGAACACGCCGTCGCCCGTCGCCGTCATCGGCAGCGTCTCGACGGCCCAGTCGAGGTCGACATGGTCGAAGACGACGAGGTGCATCGTGTCGGCGTTCCCCGACCAGACGCGCAGTGTTCCTCCGTCGGGGCCCAGCCGCACGCCGAGGTCGTCGAAGGACGAGGCGAGGAGGGCAGGGCGCGGCGACAGGGCCGCTTCGGGTGGGACCATGCGTCCTAGGGTAGTGAAGGACGCGCACGAGACACCGGGGAGGGTGAATGCCGGTCTATCTCGACCATGCCGCGACCACCCCGCTGCGGCCCGAGGCTCGCGACGCGTGGCTGGCCGCGCACGAGGTGCTGGGCAATCCGTCGTCGATCCACGGCGCCGGCCAGGCCGCCCGGCGCCTCCTCGAAGACGCACGCGAGCGCCTCGCCGAGGTGCTGGGATGCCAGCCCATCGAGGTCGTGCTGACCTCCGGCGGCACCGAGGCGACGAACCTGGCCCTGAAGGGTCTGTGGTGGTCGCGGGAGCCGTCGACCGACGCGATCGTGCTCCCCGACGGCGAACACCACGCGACGCTGGACACGGTCGCGTGGTTGACGCGTGCCACCGAGGCGCGGGTGCGCCCCGTGGGGCTCGACGCGCTCGGCCGGATCCCCGTCGCCGCGTTCGCCGCGGAGCTTCCGCACGCGGCCCTGGCCACCGCGCTCGTGGCCAACAACGAGGTCGGAACGGTGCAGGATGCCGCCGGCCTCGCCCGCGCCTCCGCCGAGGCCGGCGTTCCCCTGCATCTGGACGCGGTGTCGGCGCTCGGCCAGGTCGACGTCGACTTCTCGGGCTGGCGCGGCGCCGGAGACGGCCCCGGTGGCCTGGTCGCCCTGTCCGTCTCGGCGCACAAGGTCGGCGGACCCGTCGGTGTCGGCGCGGCGGTGGTCTCGCGGCACGCCCGGCTGACGCCGCTGCAGCACGGGGGCGGTCAGCAGCGCGGACTGCGCGCCGGCACGCAGGATGCCGCCGGGGCGGCGGCCTTCGCCGCCGCCGCGATCGCGGCCGAGACCGAGCGCGAACGGGAGACCGTGCGGCTCGAGGGCCTGCGTCGTCGCCTGGTCCACGGCATCCTCGGGGCGATCCCGACCGCGCGCCTGCTCGGGGATCCCGACGACCGGCTTCCCGGCAACGCGCACGTGCTCTTCCCGGGCGTGGCGGGGGAGACCTTGCTGTTCCTCCTCGACATGGCCGGGATCTCGGTGTCCACGGGCTCGGCATGCCAGGCGGGCGTCGCCGAACCCTCGCACGTCGTGCTCGCCCTCGGGCTCGACGACCGTGCCGCCCGGTCGGTCCTCCGTCTGACCCTCGGGCGCACCTCGACCGAGGGCGACGTGGATGCCGTGCTCGCGGCACTGCCGTCCGCGTACGAGCGGGCCGTGGCATCCGGCGCCCGTTCAGCGGGCGGTTCGTAGACTGGGACGATGCGAGTTCTGGCGGCGATGAGCGGTGGCGTCGACTCCGCGGTGGCCGCGGCACGCGCGGTCGAGGCGGGCCACGACGTCGTCGGTGTGCACCTGGCACTGTCGCGCGCGGGCGGGACGCTCCGCGCCGGGAGCCGCGGCTGCTGCACGATCGAGGACGCCATGGACGCCCGTCGCGCGGCGGACAAGCTCGGCATCCCCTTCTACGTGTGGGACTTCTCGGAGCGCTTCCGCGACGACGTGATCGAGGACTTCGTGTCGGAGTACCGCGCCGGCCGCACGCCCAACCCCTGCATGCGGTGCAACGAGAAGATCAAGTTCGCCGCCCTCCTCGAGCGCGCCGTCGAACTCGGCTTCGACGCGGTGTGCACGGGCCACTACGCCACGCTCGTCGACACCCCCGACGGGCGGGAGCTCCACCGGGCCTCGGATGCCGCGAAGGACCAGTCGTACGTCCTCGGCGTCCTGACGGAGGCACAGCTCGCGCACACGTACTTCCCGCTCGGGTCGACGCCGTCCAAGGCGGTCGTCCGCGCCGAGGCGGAGGAGCGCGGACTGTCCGTCGCGCAGAAGCCCGACAGCCACGACATCTGCTTCATCCCCGACGGCGACACGCGAGGGTGGCTCGCCGACCGCGTGGGCGCGGAGAAGGGCGAGATCCTCGACCGCTCCGGTGCGGTCGTCGGCACGCACGAGGGAGCGCACGCCTTCACCGTCGGCCAGCGCCGCGGACTGCAGTTGGGCGTCCCCGCCGCCGACGGCAAGCCGCGCTTCGTGCTCGAAGTGCGTCCCGTGAACAACACGGTCGTGGTGGGACCGAAAGAGGCCCTCGCCTGCGCCGAGATCTCGGGCGATCGCTTCTCCTGGGCGGGACGCGCCCCCTCCGCGGCGACGTTCACGTGCCACGTGCAGATCCGCGCCCACGCGGACCCCGTGCCCGCCACCGCCGTGCTCGAGGGCGGGGCGCTGACCGTGCGCCCCGAGGAGCCCTTCGACGGCGTGGCACCGGGGCAGACGGCCGTGCTCTACGACGGCACCCGCGTGATCGGTCAGTTCACGATCGCCCGGACGGTGTCGGCGGTCCCCGTCGGAGCCTGAGCCCTCGCTCCCGGCGACTCCGGCCCCGGGAGGGGATTCGGGGCCGGGAGGGCCGGGATCGTGGCATCCGTCCTCCCTTGAAGGAATGTCCTCCCGTCGCGCGCGGAACCCCCGCAACCCCCGGGCGGTGTCGGTGCCCCTGCCTAAGCTGGACGGGTGACCGAGCACGACCAGCTTCCCGACCTCACCCTCGACGAAGCGCGCACCGAAGCGGCCGATCTGACCGAGCGGATCGTCCATGCGCGCGACGCGTATTACGGGCGGGATGCCGAGCTCGTCGACGACGCGACGTACGACGGGTGGATGCATCGACTCGAGGCCATCGAGCGCCTGTACCCCGAGCTGCAGGGGCAGGACAGCCCGACCCTGTCCGTGGGTGCGGCCGAGGCCACCGACCTCGTGACGATCGAGCACGCCGAGCGGATGCTGAGCCTCGACAACGTCTTCTCGCCGGAAGAGCTGCGCGAGTGGGCCGTCAAGACCGAGGCCTCCGCCGGGCGGCCGGTGAACTGGCTGACGGAACTCAAGATCGACGGACTGGCGATCAGCCTGCGCTACGAGAACGGGGTGCTCACCTCGGCCGCGACCCGTGGCGACGGGCGCGTGGGCGAGATCGTGACCGAGAACGCGCTGCGGGTCGCCGGGATCCCGCGCGAACTCACCGGCGACGGCCACCCGGCGCTGGTCGAGGTGCGGGGCGAGGTCTTCATCCCCGTCGCGGCCTTCGAGAACCTCAACCGGCTGCAGGGCGAGTACCGCGAGCGCGCCGTGGCCGAGGCCCGGGAGCGCGCCGCCGCCCGCCGCGGCGGGGCGAAGGCGTTCGACCTCGAGAAGGCCGAGCAGGCGGCGGCGCGGCGGTTCCCGGCGTTCGCGAACCCGCGTAACGCCGCCAGCGGAGGGCTGCGCCAGCAGATCGAGAAGAAGTCGGGGCTCGAGCTCGAGGCGGGACTCGCCCGCATCGCCTCGCTCGCCCTCTACGTCCACGGCATCGGTGCGTGGCCGGATCCGCCGGTGGCCGCGCAGAGCGAGATCTACGATCTCCTGGCGTCGTGGGGGCTTCCGACGTCGCCCTACAGCCGCGTCGAATCGACCGTCGACGGCGTGCTCGCCTTCGTCGCCCACCACGGCGAGCACCGCCACGACGTCGAGCACGAGATCGACGGCGTCGTCGTGAAGGTCGACGAGCTCGCTCTGCACGACGAGCTCGGGGCCACGAGCCGCGCCCCGCGCTGGGCGATCGCCTACAAGTACCCGCCTGAGCAGGTGAACACCAAGCTCCTCGACATCGTGGTGTCGGTCGGGCGCACCGGCCGCGCGACGCCCTTCGCCGTGATGGAACCCGCGCGCGTCGCGGGCAGCGTCGTGCGCCAGGCGACCCTGCACAACCAGGACGTCGTCAAGGTCAAGGGCGTCCTGATCGGCGACACCGTGGTGCTGCGCAAGGCCGGCGACGTGATCCCCGAGGTCCTCGGACCCGTGGTCGAGCTGCGCGACGGCAGCGAGCGCGCGTTCGTCATGCCCGCCGACTGCCCGGCGTGCGGCACGCCGCTGCGCCCCGCCAAAGAGGGCGACATCGATCTCCGCTGCCCCAACGCGCGGTCGTGCCCCGCGCAGGTCCGCGGGCGCGTGGAGCACATCGGTTCGCGGGGCGCGCTCGACATCGAGGCGCTGGGCGAGGTGACGGCCGCAGCGTTGACGCAGCCCGATGTCCCCGCCGAGCCGCCGCTCGACACCGAGGCGGGTCTGTTCGACCTGACGCTCGAGCAGCTCGTCCCGATCGAGGTCGTCGTGCGCGACGCCGAGACGGGGGAGCGCAAGATCGACGAGAAGACCGGCGACGAGGTGCGGCGCGCGCCGTTCCAGAAGCTCGGACCTGCCACGTATCCGCCCGGTTCCGAGAACCTCGATCCCGCGGAGCGTCGGCGCCGCGGCATCCGCAAGGACTACCGCGAGGTCCTCCCCTCGGAGCAGGCCGTCAAGCTCGTCGCCGAACTCGAGAAGGCGAAGTCGAAAGACCTCTGGCGCCTTCTCGTCTCCCTGAACATCCGGCACGTCGGTCCGGTGGCGGCGCGCGCCCTGGCGCAGTGGTTCGGGTCGTTGGATGCCATCCGCGCGGCCTCGCGCGACGAACTCGCCGCGGTCGAGGGGGTGGGCGGCATCATCGCCGACGCCGTCATCGACTGGTTCGAGGTCGACTGGCACCGCGACATCGTCGATCGGTGGGCGGCCGCGGGTGTCCGCTTTGCCATCCCCGGGCATCCCGGCCCGGGGGCCGCGGCCGCCGCCGGCGGGGTTCTGACCGGTCTCACCGTGGTCGCGACGGGATCGCTCGAGGGCTATTCCCGCGAGGGGGCGCAGGAGGCGATCATCGCCGCGGGAGGCAAGGCCGCTTCGAGCGTGTCGAAGAAGACCGACTTCGTCGCCGCGGGGCCGGGCGCGGGGTCGAAGCTGGCGAAGGCGGAAGAACTCGGCGTCCGGATTCTGGATGCCGCGCAGTTCCGCGTGCTCGTCGAGCAGGGACCGGACGCGCTCCCTCCGGCTCCGGACGCCGCGACCGAGGACTGAGTCGAGGCGCCCGGCATCCGCTCCGGTCGGTGAAGCCCCGCGGAGAGGCCCGCGGGCTTGCTCACTCCGCGAGCAGCCGCTCCTTCACCTGACGCCGGAGAACCTTGCCGATGAGCGACTTCGGCAGTTCGTCGACGACCACGATCCGGCGCGGCACCTTGTACGGGGTCAGGATGCCGCGGGCGAAGTCGCGCAGCTCGTCGGGGTCGATCTCGGCCCCGGCGAACGGGACGACGGCGGCGACCACGTCTTCCCCCGAATGGTCGCTCGGGAGCCCCACCACGGCGACGTCGGCGATCGAGGGATGCTGTCGTAGGACGTTCTCGACCTCGGTCGGCGCGACGTTGAAGCCGCCCGTGATGATGAGCTCCTTGATGCGGTCGACGATCCGGACGAATCCGCCCTCGTCGATTGTGACGATGTCGCCCGTGCGGAACCACCCGTCGACGAACACCTCCTCCGTCGCCTCGGGCTTGCCGTAGTAGCCCGAGAACACCTGCGGTCCGCGCACCACGAGCTCGCCGCGGCCGCCGGGCTCGACATCGGTGTGCGGGTCATCGGGGTCGACGACGCGGCACTCGGTGCCCGGCAGCGGGAGCCCGACGGTTCCCGGCACGCGGTTCTCGGCCACGGGGTTGGCCATGAGCACGGGGGAGCACTCGCTCAAGCCGTACCCCTCGACGAGGTACCCGCCGGTGGCCTTCTCGAACGGGACCACCAGCTCGTGCGGGAGGGCCATCGCGCCCGAGATCGCGATATCGGTGCCGGCCAGCGACACGCCTTTCGCCTCGGCCGCGGCGAGCAGGCGCTCGGCGATCGGCGGCACGAGGGGCAGGAAGGTCGCGGGATGCCGCTTGGTGACGGCGAGGACGAGGTCGGGGTCGAACTTGGGGAACAGGACGAGGCGCGCGCCCATCGACATCGCGAACGTCAGGCAGAGCGTCAGACCGTACGCGTGGAACATCGGCAGGACCGCGTAGACGACGCAACCCTCGCCGCGCACGATCGACGGCACCCACGCGCGGGCCTGCGCGGCGTTGGCGAGGAGGTTCGCGTGGGTGAGCATCGCGCCCTTCGGGGTGCCGGTCGTCCCGCTCGTGTACTGGATGATCGCGAGGTCGTCCGTGGCCGGGCGGGGGTGCGCCGCGGGCAGCGGGTCGTGGCGGAGGAGCTGGGCCCAGGGCTCGGCATCCGCCGTCTTCTCGGTGAGGGCCGCGCGCGCTTCCCGCGCCTTCGCGACGGGGAGGCGTAGGGCCACGCGCATGCGGAGCGGCATCGCCCGGGTGACGTCGACGGACACGAGGGTGTCGACCCGCAGGTCGGCCGGGAAGTCCTGCACGGTCTTCACGACCTTGCTCCACACGATGGCGTGCTTCGCGCCGTGATCCTCGAACTGCTTGCGGAGCTCCCGCGCGGTGTAGAGCGGGTTGTGCTCCACGACGACCGCGCCCAGGCGCAGCACCGCGTAGAACGCGACGATGTGCTGCGGACAGTTCGGCAGGACGATCGCGACGGGGTCGCCGGCACGCACGCCGTGCGCGGCGAGGGCCCCGGCGACGCGGCTCACCTCGGCCGACAGCTCGGCGTACGACGTCGTCCGACCGAAGAACTCCAACGCCGGGGCGTCGGGGTAGTCGCGCGTGGAGGCGTCGAGGATGTCGACGAGCGAGCCCGTCTGAGGTTCGAGGTCCTCCGGCACTCCGGCGGCATAGCTGGCGGTCCAGGGGCGAGGCGGGTCGTAGCTCGTCACCGTCCCAGCGTAGGCCGGGGCCGGTCTCGGCGCGCGGTGCCCGCGAACTAGACTTGCCGGGTGTCTGAAATCACCCCTGATCTCGTGCGCCATCTCGGTGTGCTCGCTCGGATCGAGTTGAGCGACGAAGAGATCCAGAGCCTGACCGGCCAGCTGGATGCCATCGTCGACAACATCGCGAAGGTGTCCGAGGTGGCAACCCCCGACGTCTTCGCCACGAGCCACCCGATCCCGCTGCAGAACGTGTTCCGCCCCGACATCGTGCAGCAGCAGCTGACCCGCGACCAGGTGCTGCAGAACGCACCCGACCAGGCCGACGGCCGGTTCCGGGTGACCGCGATCCTGGGGGAGGAGCAGTGAGCGACCTCACGCGCCTGAGCGCCGCCGACCTCGCCGCCGCCCTCGCGTCGAAGGAGGTGTCGAGCGTCGAGGCGACGCGCGCGCACCTCGACCGCATCGCCGCCGTCGACGGCGACGTGCACGCCTTCCTCCACGTGAGCGACCACGCTCTCGACGTCGCGGCGGACATCGACCGCCGCCGCGCCGCGGGCGAGCAGCTCCACGAGCTCGCGGGCGTCCCGCTCGCGGTCAAGGACGTGCTCGTCACGACCGACATGCCGTCCACGAGCGGATCGAAGATCCTCGAGGGGTACCTGTCTCCCTACGACGCTACGGTCGTCGCCCGCTCGCGCGCCGCCGGACTCGTGCCGCTCGGCAAGACGAACATGGACGAGTTCGCCATGGGCTCGTCGACCGAGTTCTCCGCGTACGGTCCGACGCACAACCCGTGGGACCTCGACCGGATCCCCGGCGGTTCGGGCGGCGGTTCGGCTGCCGCCGTGGCCGCATTCGAGGCCCCCCTCGCGCTCGGATCCGACACGGGCGGCTCGATCCGCCAGCCCGCTCACGTGACCGGCACGGTGGGCGTCAAGCCGACCTACGGCGGCGTCAGCCGGTACGGCGCGATCGCCCTGGCATCCAGCCTCGATCAGGTCGGTCCCGTGACCCGGACCGTGCTCGACGCGGGACTCCTGCACGACGTCATCGCCGGCCACGACCCGCACGACTCCACGTCGCTCACCGACGCGTGGCCCTCCTTCGCTGCGGCAGCCCGCGAGGGCGCCACCGGTGAGGTGCTGAAGGGGCTGAAGGTCGGCGTCATCCGCGAACTCGACGACCGCGGCTTCCAGAAGGGCGTGTCCGACTCGTTCCGCGCCGCGCTCGCCACCCTGGAGGCTCAGGGCGCTGAGATCGTCGAGATCAGCGCGCCGCACTTCGAATACGGCGTGGCCGCGTACTACCTGATCCTTCCGGCCGAGGCATCCAGCAACCTGGCCAAGTTCGACTCGGTCCGCTTCGGTCTGCGGGTCACGCCGCAGGGCACCCCGACGGTCGAGAGCGTCATGGCCGCCACGCGCGACGCCGGGTTCGGTCCCGAGGTCAAGCGCCGCATCATCCTCGGCACCTACGCCCTGTCGGCCGGGTACTACGACGCCTACTACGGCAGCGCGCAGAAGGTGCGGACCCTCATCCAGCGGGACTTCGACGCCGCGTTCGCCGAGGTCGACGTGATCGCGACCCCGTCGGCGCCGACCACGGCGTTCCGCCTGGGCGAGCAGCTCGACGATCCACTGCAGATGTACCTCAACGACGTGACGACCATCCCGGCGAACCTCGCCGGCGTCCCGGGCATCTCGATCCCCAGCGGCCTGGCCGAGGAGGACGGTCTGCCGGTCGGCATCCAGTTCCTCGCCCCCGCCCGTGAGGACGCACGTCTGTACCGCGTCGGCGCGGCGCTCGAAGCGCTGCTGGTCGACCAGTGGGGCGGTCCGCTTCTCGACCGTGCCCCCTCCCTCACGAACGGAGCGACCCGCTGATGGCCAAGGACGCGCTGATGGACTTCGACGAGGCCCTCGAACTGTTCGAGCCGGTTCTCGGGTTCGAGGTTCACGTCGAGCTCAACACGGCGACGAAGATGTTCTCCGCCGCACCCAACCCCGCCAACGAGGCGAACCACGGCGCCGAGCCGAACACGCTCGTCGCGCCGGTCGACATGGGCCTGCCGGGCGCGCTTCCGGTCGTGAACGCCGAGGCGATCCGCTCGTCGATCAGCCTGGGCCTCGCCCTCGGCTGCTCGATCGCGCCGTCGAGCCGGTTCGCACGGAAGAACTACTTCTACCCCGACCTCGGCAAGAACTATCAGATCTCTCAGTACGACGAGCCCATCGCGTTCGAGGGATCGGTCGAGGTCGAGCTAGAGGACGGCACGATCGTCACCGTGCCGATCGAGCGCGCGCACATGGAGGAGGACGCCGGAAAGCTCACCCACATGGGTGGGGCGACCGGGCGCATCCAGGGCGCCGAGTACTCGCTCGTCGACTACAACCGCGCCGGCGTTCCGCTGGTCGAGATCGTGACGAAGCCCATTTTCGGCGCCGAGCACTCGGCTCCGGCGCTCGCGAAGGCGTACGTCGCGACGATCCGTGACATCGTCCGCGGTCTCGGCATCTCCGAGGCCCGTCTGGAGCGCGGCAACCTGCGCTGCGACGCCAACGTGTCGCTGCGCCCCCGCGGCCAGGAGAAGCTCGGCACGCGCACCGAGACGAAGAACGTCAACTCGATGCGGTCGGTCGAGCGCGCGGTGCGGTACGAGATCCAGCGCCAGGCGGCGATCCTGGCCGCCGGCGGCACGATCACGCAGGAGACGCGCCACTGGCACGAGGACACGGGGCGCACGTCGCCGGGTCGTCCGAAGTCGGATGCCGATGACTACCGCTACTTCCCCGAGCCCGACCTGCTCCCCGTCGTGCCGGCGCCGGAGTTGATCGAGGAGCTGCGCGCCGCGCTGCCCGAACCGCCGGCCGCACGCCGTCGTCGGCTCAAGGCCGACTGGGGCTTCGCGGACATCGACTTCCAGGGCGTCGTGAACGCGGGTCTGCTGAACGAGGTCGAGGCCACCGTCGCCGCCGGCGCGTCGCCCGCCGCCGCGCGCAAGTGGTGGATGAGCGAGATCAGCCGCATCGCGAACGCCGAGGAGCGCGAGCCCGCCGAGCTCGTCAGTCCCGAGAACGTCGCCGCGCTGCAGCAGCTCGTCGACGCGGGCACGCTGACCGACAAGCTCGCGCGTCAGGTGCTCGAGGGCGTCATCGCGGGCGAGGGCACTCCGCAGCAGGTCGTCGACGCCCGCGGTCTCGCGGTCGTGTCCGACGACGGCGCGCTCATCGCCGCGATCGACGAGGCTCTGGCCGCCCAGCCCGACGTGCTGGCGAAGATCCGCGACGGCAAGGTCCAGGCCGCCGGCGCGGTCATCGGCGCCGTGATGAAGGCGATGAAGGGTCAGGCCGACGCCGCGCGCGTGCGCGAGCTCGTGCTGGAGCGCGCCGCCGCACAGTAAGCACCGTGGATGCCACGGCTCCGACGCTCCTCGCGGGCGCGGGCCGTGGCATCCGTCGTTTCCGGGGGTGTGGGGCGGGTGCGCGAACTCAGCGATTCGCCGTAGGCCAGTCGGCTTCGCGGGATTTGGGATGACGTTGTGCGGATCGCTGAGCGGACGCGCGCGCCGCCGCCCGTCCTCGGCCGCGATGTCGGAGGCCCGGGGGAGAATGGATGCCATGGGACGCGGAGACGGGACGGGGCGCATCGTCTCGCCGCCCGGTGCCGACGACACGGGGACCGGCATCCTGCACGTCGACATGGACGCCTTCTTCGCCTCGGTCGCGGTGCTCGACGACCCGTCGCTCTCGGGCAAGCCGCTCATCATCGGCGGCTCCGAAGGGCGCGGGGTCGTGTCCAGCGCGTCGTACGAGGCGCGACGCTACGGCGTGAAGTCCGCGATGCCGGTGGCGATCGCCCTGCGCCTGTGCCCGAACGCGATTGTCGTGAATCCGCCGTACTCGCGGTACACCGAGATGTCCCGCCAGGTCATGGCGATCTTCGACGAGATCACCCCGCTCGTGGAGCCCCTGTCGATCGACGAGGCGTTCCTCGACGTGCGTGGCGCTCGACGGCTGTGGGGGAGTCCGGGGAGGATCGCGCGCGATCTGCGGGTCCGGGTGAAAGAACGGACGGGGCTGACGTGCAGCGTGGGGGTCGCGGCGACCAAGCACGTGGCCAAGATGGCCTCGACGATCTCGAAGCCCGATGGCCTCCTGATCGTCGCCGAGGCCGACACCGAGGCGTTCCTGCGGCCGCGCTCGGTCCGTGCGCTCTGGGGAGTGGGGCCGAAGGCGGCGGAGGCTCTCGAATCGCGGGGCATCCGTCTCATCTCCGACGTGCTCGACACCCCCCGCCCGGCGCTCGAGAAGGTGCTCGGGCCGGCCATGGGTGAACGCATCTGGCACCTCGCCCGCGGCATCGACGCCCGAGAGGTGCACACCGGGCGCACGGAGAAGAGCGTCGGGCACGAAGAGACGTTCCACACCGACATCTCCGACACGCGCACGCTCCACGTCGAGCTGCGCCGGCTGGCCGACCGGGTGGGCGCGCGCCTGCGGAACCAGGGGTTCGAGGCATCCACCATCTCCATCAAGGTGCGGTTCAGCGACTTCACGACGCTGAGCCGCTCGCGGACCCTCCCCGAACCCACGTCGGTCGGACAGCGGATCGGGGATGCCGCGATCGAGCTGTTCGACGGGATCGACCGCCGTCAGGCGGTGCGGCTCGTCGGCGTCCGCGGCGAGAAGCTGCGGCCGACCGCGACCGCCGCGACGCTGTGGGACGACGACGCGGAGTGGCGACGGGTGGAAGGAGCGCTCGACGGCGCGACCGCGCGGTTCGGGCGCGGCGCCGTCACCCGCGGATCGCTCCTCGGCCCGTCGCGCGGCGGCGGCGCGCTGCCCACGAATCCGCGTCCCTCGTACGACCACTGACACGGCGCCGCCCGGTGCGCAACGCCCCTGGGCGCGTCGATCACGGGCGGGTACGGTGGGGTCCATGCCCAACATCGCATTGGAACTCGGCAAGCAGGCCACCAGCTTCGGCGTCACCTCCGCCTACGGCGAGCAGCAGGACGTGGACGGCGTGCGCATCGTCCCGGTCGCCCTGACCTGGGCCGGATTCGGCGGCGGCTCGGACGAACAGGGCAACGGCGGCGGAGGTGGCGGCGGGTACACGCTCCCGCTCGGCGCGTACATCCGTCGCGGTGACGACCTCCGCTTCGACCCGAACCTCGTGTCCCTGCTCGCCGTCGGCATCCCGTTCGTGTGGGTCGCCGGTCGCGCGCTCAGCCGTGTCATCCGCGCCCTCAAGAAGTAGCGGCGATCCCCTCGACGACGCCCTGACCGCCGCGGTCGGGGCGGTGTCGTCGCGGGTGTCGGCGGTGGGGGCGTCCAATCCCGTCGTGCTCATCGACGGCCGTAGCGGAGCGGGCAAGAGTTCGCTCGCCCGCCGCCTGGTCAGTGCCTGGCCGGGACGCAGCCGTGTGCAGCTCGTCGCTCTCGATGACCTCTACCCCGGCTGGGGAGGACTCGCCGAGGGAGCCGAGTACGCTCGCGAGACGATCCTCCTGCCCCACGCGAAGGGGACGATCGGCGTGTGGCAACGCTGGGATTGGGAGGCGGGTGATCGCGCCGAGGCGCACGCCGTCGACCCGTCACTGCCCCTCGTGGTCGAAGGGGCGGGGATCCTCACACCGGCCGCGGCGACGCTCGCCGACGTCCGCGTCTGGGTCGACGCGCCGGACGGGCCGCGCAAGGACCGCGCGCTCCGCCGCGACGGCGAGACCTACCGCCCCCACTGGGACCGGTGGGCGGCCCAGGAGAACGCGCACCTCGCCGATCACCAGCCGCAGGCGCTGGCATCCGTCGTGGTGTTCCTGCCGTGACGCCTCAGCGGCGCGGGGGATCCTCGAGGTTCCGGTCGAGGGCCGCGACCAGACCGTCCAAGCGGTAACCGACCCAGTCGTAGATCCCGAAGCGCGCGTCATCCGGACGGTGCTCGTCCTGATCCTGGATGCCGAGCCGGGTCGCCAGCACGAGCCGGACCGCCGAGAGGGTCCGCATCCAGGCGCGCGCCTCGGTCTCGCCGAGGGCCACGGTGATGGTCGTGTCGGGGTCGCTCGCGGGGTCGAGCTCGCCACCGTCCATGCCGAGGGTGTCGAGGACCGTGCGGGCGTCGTCCGCGCGCCGCTCGAGCATGTCGGCGCCGGTCAGCCGGCGGAACTCCCGGCTGGCGTCGTCGTCGTCGGGATACGCGTCGGGGAGGAGTCGCAGGACTGCGGGGTCGTCCTCTCGTCCGGCGTCGACGATGAGATCGCGGAACTGCCCGACGATCCCCGCCAGGTGGAGCGCCTCGAGCCCACTGACCTCGAGCACGACGATGCGGTCGTTCATCGCGGATCCTTTCGCACCGTGGCCCAGAGGCCGTAATCGTGCAGTGCCTGCGCGTGCACCTCCATGACCTCGCGCGGGCCTCGGGCCACGACGGCGTGCCCGTCGTGATGCACGGAGAGCATGAGCCGATGGGCGGTGTCGGCGTCGAAGCCGAAGTACGTGCGGAAGACGTGGACGACGTAGCTCATCAGGTTGACGGGGTCGTTCCAGACGACCGTCTGCCAGGAGGTCGGGGGAGCGGCCTCGATCTCGGTGACCTCGTCGAGGTCGGGAACCGCGATACCGGTCATCACGCCCATCCGAGTTCGTGGAGACGCGCGTCGTCGATGCCGTAGAAGTGGGCGATCTCGTGGACGAGGGTGGTGTGGATCTCGTCGCGGAGCTCGTCCTCGTCCGCACAGGCGGCGAGGTGCGGCTCGCGGTAGACGATGATCCGGTCGGGGAGTTCGCCCACGCCGTAGCGTTCACGTTCGGTGAGAGCCCATCCGTCGTAGAGGCCGAGGAGATCGAGCGATCCATCCTCGGGGCGGTCCTCGACGACGAACACGACGTTGTCGAGCCCGTCGACCATGTCGTCCGGGAGGCGGTCCAGCTCGTCCACGACCAGGGCCTCGAACGCGGCACCGTCGAGGTCGAGCCACGCGTGCTCGTCCACCTCGTCGTGCATGGTTCTCCCGTTCCTGCGGACGTCGGCGGGGATGCCTCGCGCTCCGTCCGCCCAATTCTATGAGTCCTCGCAGGGCACCGGCCGGAACGACGAAGGCCCGCCGGGGAGGCGGGCCTTCGGGGTGGGGTGGCTAACGGGACTTGAACCCGCGACCCCCGCGACCACAACGCGGTGCTCTACCAACTGAGCTATAGCCACCATGTGTCCACCGAAGCGGACAACTGAACGATTATGTCATACGTCCCGCGCGAACGACGAAACGACCGACGATGCGGCGCCCTTCGCCTCGTCGCTCGTGGGGCCCGGCTCCGGCACGAACACGGCCTTGCGGTAGTACGCCAGCTCGCGGATGGACTCGAGGATGTCGGCGAGGGCGCGATGCCCGCCGTTCTTCGCGGGAGCGTTGAAGTAGGCGCGCGGATACCAGCGGCGCGAGAGCTCTTTGATGCTCGACACGTCCACGTTCCGGTAGTGCAGCCAGCGGTCGACCCGCGGCATGTACTTCGCGAGGAACATCCGGTCCGTGCCGATCGTGTTGCCCGCCAGGGGCGCCTTGCCCTCGAGCGGGGCGAAGCGCTGGATGTACTCCAGCGCCTGGAACTCGGCATCCGCCAGGCTCACGCCGTTCGGGATCTCGTCGAGCAGACCCGAGGACCGGTGCATCTCGGTGACGAAGTCGCCCATGTTCGCCAGGGCCGAGGCGTCGGGCTTGATCACGACCTGGAAGCCGGGGTCGAGAACGTTCAGCTCGAAATCGGTGACGACGATCGCGATCTCGACGAGCTCGTCGACCGCGAGGTCGAGTCCCGTCATCTCGCAGTCGATCCAGACGAGCCGGTCGTTCTCAGAGGCGCTTACCATCCCGTCATCCTACTGACGGGGTGAGACGGCGGAGTCGGTCCCCCAGGCACGATTCGAACGTGCGACCGGCGGATTAGAAGGCCGCTGCTCTATCCACTGAGCTACTGGGGGTCGCCACCAGGATATCGGTGACCCGCTCGCGCCGTGGTCGACCCCCTGGCGGGGCCGGACGGGCGGGCGTACGCTCCGGCCAGATCGAACGAAAGGAGCACCATGTCCGAAACGACGACGCGACGACTGTGGGTCGCGTACGGCCCCGGCGGAGTGGTCGGAACCATCCAGAAGGATGCCGAGGGCTACGCCGTGCACATGACCGGCAGGGACGAACGCCTCGGGGTCTACCCCACGATGGATATCGCCAAGAACGCGGTGCATTCGCACCTGAAGCCCGGGAGTGATCGGCCCCAGTTCCGGGAGCACTGAGCCCCCCAGCGTGTCGTGGAGGCGAGGAAGCCTCCGCGACCGCGGCGGGCGTCACACCCGGGCCGGGCGGTGAAGACGCCGTCGCGGCTCGGGTGCGGCCAACAGGCGCAGTGCGACGTGCACCAGCGGTCCGATCCCGAGCGCGAACACGACCGTGCCGACGCCGACCGTGCCGCCGAGGAGCCAGCCCGCCACCAGCACGGTGCCCTCGACGGCGAGCCGCGAGGCCCAGATCGGCCAACCGAACCGGGCGTGGATTCCGGTCATCAGCCCGTCGCGCGGACCGGGTCCGAAGCGCGCGCCGATGTACAGCCCGGAGGCCGCCGCGACGGTGACCACTCCGCCCACGAGCATCAGCGCCTGCCAGATCAGGCTGTCGGCATGCGGCAGGAACGTCAGAGACACCTGGATGCTCGTCCCCACCAGGAGGATGTTGGCCACCGTGCCGACGCCGGGTCTCTGCCGGAGGGGGATCCATAGGAGCAGCACGCCGAGTCCCACGATGTTGGTGATCCAGCCGACACCGATCCCCGTGACCCGCGAGAGGCCCTCGGCGAACACCGTCCACGGGTCGACGCCGAGACCGGCCGCGATGGTGAGGGCGCAGCCGAAGCCGTAGAGGCAGAGGCCGATCAGGAGGCGAAGGATCCGGGTGGTCACGAAAGGAGCCAATCATAGGATTGGGTCTATGCAAGCGTGCCAATCTGGTTACTCTGGCCTCATGGACTCCCGCATCTCCGCCCGCGCCCTCGCCGAGGCGCTCGGCGGCTGGCGCGGCCGTGGCCCCGCCTACGAGGCGCTGGCCGACGGCATCCGCCTCCTGTGCCTCGACAACCGCATCGCCCCGCGCACCGCGCTCCCCGCCGAGCGCGAGTTGGCGGCGGCCCTGGGATTGAGTCGCACCACCGTGGCCGCCACGTACCGCAGCCTGCGAGACACCGGCCACATCGAGAGCCTGCGGGGGAGCGGGAGCGTGACCCTGCCGCTCCGGCGCAACGACCCCGGCGCGGACGACCGGCGGGACGGCGTCATCGACCTCCAGCAGGCGAGCCCCGCAGCCTGACCCGGTCTGCCGGCGGTCATCCAGGACGTGGCTCAGGATGCCGCCGCACTCGTCGCGCGTACGGGGTACGACGTCGTCGGGGAGCCGGGACTGCGCGAAGCCATCGCCCAGCACTATCGCGACCGCGGACTCGCGACCGCGCCCGACCAGATCCTGGTGACCACGGGGGCGCAGAGCGCACTGCACCTGATCGCGTCGGTCCTCCTGTCGCGCGCCGACCGCGTCCTCATCGAGACGCCGACCTACCCCCACGGCGCGGATGCCTTCCGTGCCGTGGGCGCCCGACTCGTCGGCGTCCCCGTCTCGCCGGACGACGGGTGGGATCTCGATCGAGCGGCGCAGACGTTCGCGCGCGTGCTGCCGGCTCTGGCCTATCTCATGCCCGAGTTCCAGAACCCGACCGGCCGCACCATGGGCCGGGAGGAGGTGACCGCGTTCGTCGACGGTGCGCAGCGCGCCGGAACGTACCTCGTGCTGGACGAGACGACCGCGGGCCTGGACATCGACCGTCCGACCGCGCCGGTCGCGTTCCCCGACCTGGGCCGGATCGTGAGGGTCGGTTCCCTGGGGAAGACGGTGTGGGGCGGGCTGCGCGTCGGATGGGTCCGGGCGGAAGCCGACATCGTGCGGCGGTTGGCGAGCGGCCGGCCGGTGCACGATCTGGGCACCCCGGAGTTCGAGCAGGCCGTGGCGGCGCGTCTGCTGCACCGGCTCGATGAGATCAGCACGCAGCGCGCGGATCTGCTGCGCGCCGGTCGGGATGCACTCACGCGCGCACTGGTCGAGCGCTTCCCCGAGTGGGAGATCCCGCACGCGCACGGAGGGGTGTCGCTGTGGGTCGGCCTCGGAGAACCGGTCAGCACCCCGCTCGTGATGAGCGCGCGGGCCCGTGGGCTGCTCCTGTCCGCCGGCTCGCGCTTCGCGGTCGAAGGCGGACACGACCGGCGGCTGCGCATCCCGTTCACCGCCGCACCGCACACGCTCGAACGCGCCGTCGACATCCTCCGGCATGCCTGGGAGGACGTGCGCGGGACAGCGGCGGGAGCGGCGCTCGACGACCTCGCGACCGTGGTCTGAGCCGCGAGGACGTATCGGGTCTGTTTTCTGCAGCCCCGATCGTCGCGGCGCGCTCCGTGCGGCCCTGTCCGACCTCGCGGGGTCGCCGCGGCGCGCCCGTGTGGAGCTCTACCGCGCGTAGCGGAGGCACTCCAGTGCGTCGTTGGACGACCAGAACTCGCCCAACCGGCGGAACCGACCCGTCGTCGCATGGAAACGCTCGGCCGCGTACCGCCACCCCTCATCGGCGGCGATGGCGCGCACATGACCCACGACGACGCCGCGCGGGTCAGCGATGCGCCACAGGCCCGCGGCGACGTGCGTCGCCGCTCCCCACCCGGCCGGGCGCGGGGCCGGGGCGAGGTCGTTCCACAGTGCGGTGGTCATGCCCTCACGCTACGAGGGGCCTCCGACATCGCCGGGGTGCTCCTTCTCCCCACGGATCGGTTCGTCGGACTTCTCCACGGAACGGCGTCCGCGGCCCGCGGCCCTCTGGCCCGACCGGTCATTCTGTCCCTGGCTCCGGCGTCCGTCGGGCACACGGATGCCGGAGCCCGAACCCCAGAGAGGACACATCATGAGCGACCACATCACCCTCGTCGGCAACATCATCGGAGACCCCGAGGAGCGAGCCACCCGCGGCGGCGACCCGATCGCGGCGTTCCGTCTCGCCGTGAGCGAGCGCCGGTTCGACCGGGAACGCGGCCAATGGATCGACGGACACACCAACTACTACGCCGTCTCGGTCTTCGGCGAACTGGGCAGGAACGCGCTGGCCTCGCTCCGCAAGGGCGAACGCGTCATCGTCGCGGGCCGGCTCCGCCTCCGCGAGTGGGAGACCGATGCCAAACGCGGAGTCAGCGCCGACGTCACCGCGGACGCCGTCGGACACGATCTTCGGTGGGGCGCGTCGACGTTCCGTCGGAGCGTCCGGCGCGACGACCCCTCCGCCGCCGGATCGGGTGAAGCGTCGAGTGCGTCGTCCGAGGGCGGCGACGATGCGTGGGCCGTGCCGGGAGAATCGCCGTCCGTTCCCGCCGGGGCACTCGATCCGGACGGCGTCGAAGGGGGGACGTCGACTCCCGCCCTCGTCGAGGTCGGCGACACGACCCCGTTCTGAGGGGCGGGGCGCGCGCGGTCGGTCCGTAGACTCGGGCGAGTGATTCGCCTGACACCCCGACCGGCCACCGTTCTGGCGGCGGCCGCCGTTCTCGCGCTGGCGGGGTGCACCCCGACGCCGCCCGCCGGTCCCTCCGAGGCGGTCGCGACCCCCGCGGCGACGGCGTCGGCAGCGACGACTCCCTCGGCGTCCGCTGCGGTCCCGGCCCTCGTCCCCGCCGGGTCGGCGGCGGAGAACCTCCCCCTCTTCGCGGATGTCGTGCGCGCGGTGTGGGCCGGACCCGACCAGGTGTCCGGGCGGGCCTACGTCGACGCCCTCGTCGCCGCCGGTTTCGAAAAGTCGGCGATGCAGGTCACACCCGACGCCACGACGATCGGCAACCCCGCCGAGAGCATCGAGTTCGCGGTGCGGTGGGGCGAGGACTGCCTCGTCGGTCAGGTGGGCCCGTCCATCGGCGACCCCGTGGCCACCGTGCTGCCGGGGCTGTCCACCGGCGCGTGCCTGATCGGCCAGACGCGCGCGATCGACTGGTGACACGACGGTGCCGGGTGGAAACGGGGGTGCCGGTCCGCGGGCGGTGACCCCGTCGTGAGCGGCTCGGCCGTCGCCGTGGCCCGGGTCACCCGTGGCCCGCGTCGGACGGCGCCCGCACAGGCGGCCTTGATAGGCTGATCGGGACTTCCGCGCACCCGGGTGCTCCGCCGAGATCGAGTCGGCGAACCGGGCGGGCGCGGCCCTCATCCCCGATCGAAGGTGGTACGTCCTCGATGGCCGAATACATCTATTCCATGGTCCGCGCCCGCAAGGCCGTGGGCGACAAGCTGATCCTCGACGACGTCACGATGTCGTTCCTCCCCGGTGCCAAGATCGGCATGGTGGGACCGAACGGTGCCGGTAAGTCCACGATCCTCAAGATCATGGCGGGGCTCGACACCCCCTCCAACGGCGAGGCGCGCCTGAGCCCCGGGTTCACCGTCGGCATCCTCATGCAGGAGCCCGAGCTCGACGAGAGCAAGACCGTGCTGGAGAACATCCAGGACGGCGTCGCGATCAAGCCGAAGCTCGACCGCTTCAACGAGATCTCCGCGCTCATGGCGGACCCCGACGCCGACTTCGACGCGCTGCTGGCCGAGATGGGCACCCTGCAGGAAGAGATCGACGCCGCGGACGGGTGGGACCTCGACTCGCAGCTCGAGCAGGCCATGGACGCTCTGCGCACCCCGCCGGCCGACGCCAGCGTCGTGCCGCTGTCGGGTGGTGAGCGCCGCCGCGTCGCGCTGGCGAAGCTCCTGCTGCAGAAGCCCGACCTGCTCCTGCTCGACGAGCCCACCAACCACCTCGACGCCGAAAGCGTGCTGTGGCTCGAGCAGCACTTGAAGGCGTACAAGGGTGCCGTCATCGCGATCACCCACGACCGGTACTTCCTCGACAACGTCGCGGAATGGATCGCCGAGGTCGACCGCGGGCACCTGTACCCGTACGAGGGCAACTACTCCACCTACCTCGAGAAGAAGGGGCAGCGCCTCGAGGTCCAGGGCAAGAAGGATGCCAAGCTCGCCAAGCGCCTGAAGGAAGAGCTCGAGTGGGTCCGCTCGAACGCCAAGGGCCGTCAGGTCAAGTCGAAGGCCCGCCTCGCCCGTTACGAGGAGATGGCCGCCGAGGCGGAGCGCACGCGGAAGCTCGACTTCGACGAGATCCAGATCCCCGCGGGCCCGCGTCTGGGCAGCATCGTGATCGACGCCAAGAAGCTCGAGAAGCGCTTCGGCGACCGCTCGCTCATCAGCAACCTGAGTTTCAACCTGCCCCCCAACGGCATCGTCGGCGTCATCGGACCGAACGGTGTCGGAAAGACGACGCTGTTCAAGACGATCGTGGGTCTCGAGCCGCTCGACGGCGGGACGCTCAAGATGGGCGAGACCGTCAAGATCAGCTACGTCGACCAGTCGCGCGCGAACATCGACCCCGAGAAGACGCTGTGGGAGGTCGTCTCGGACGGCCTCGACATCATCACGGTCGGCAAGACCGAGATCCCGTCGCGCGCCTACGTGTCGAAGTTCGGCTTCAAGGGGCCCGACCAGCAGAAGAAGGCCGGCGTTCTCTCCGGCGGTGAGCGCAACCGCCTGAACCTCGCGCTCACGCTGAAGGAGGGCGGGAACCTGCTCCTCCTCGACGAGCCGACGAACGACCTCGACGTCGAGACGCTGAGTTCGCTCGAGAACGCCCTTCTCGAGTTCCCCGGCTGCGCCGTGGTCATCACCCACGACCGGTGGTTCCTCGACCGCATCGCGACGCACATCCTCGCCTACGAGGGCACCGAGGAGCACCCCGACCAGTGGCACTGGTTCGAGGGCAACTTCGAGGCCTACGAGGCGAACAAGATCGAGCGTCTCGGTGCGGACGCTGCCAACCCGTCGCGTTCGACCTACCGCAAGCTCACGCGTGACTGAGTCGACGGCGCCCGCGGGTCCGGCTGCGGCCGGGCCCGCGCGGCTGCACGTCCCCATCCACCTGCGCTGGGGCGATCTCGACGCGCTCGGGCACGTCAACAACACCTCGATGCTCAAGCTCCTCGAGGAGGCGCGTCTGCGCGCCTTCTGGCGCGGTGACGAAGAGGGCGAGGCCCTCCCGACCGCGGTCTTCGACATGAGCGTCCTCGAAAGCGGCGGCGAGCGGGCGACCCTGATCGCCCGGCAGGAGATCGAGTACCTCCGCCCGGTTCCCTACAGCCAGCGTCCACTCGACGTGCGCCTGTGGATCGGCGCGATGGGCGGCTCGAGCGCCGACATCTGCTTCGAGGTCTTCAGTCCCGTCGGCGAGGACGAGCCCGTGCTCTACGCGCGGGCGACCGCCGTCGTCGTGCTCGTCGACACCGCGAGCGGACGCCCCATCCGCTGGAGCGAGACCGAGCGCGCCGCGTGGGGCCCCTACGTCGGCGACCCGATCGAGTACCGACGCCGCGGCCGCTGACGCCGCGAGCCCGCGTGAGTCGCCAAGTTCTGTCGCCTGAATGCAGCCGGAAGCGACGATTCTAGGCGACTCACGCGCCGTTTTCGCCCGGTACCCGCACCATGACCTCCTGGGCCACACTCGCGAGGAGTGTGCCCTCGCGCGTGTAGATGCGACCGGTCGACAGGCCGCGCCCCCCGCGCGCGTTCGGCGACTCCTGCACGTAGAGGAGCCACTGGTCGACCCGCCCGGCGCGATGCCACCACATGGCGTGGTCGAGACTCGCCACCCGCAGCCCGCGGGTGCCCCACGGCACACCGTGACCGCGCAGGATCGGCTCCTGGATGGTGAGGTCGCTGAGATAGGCGAGCGCGGCGCGGTGCACGGCCGGGTCGTCGGGCAGCGCGCGCCGCGTGCGCATCCACACCGCTTGACGGGGAACGTGCGGCCCCTCCACGACGGTGTACACCGGAGACGGGACGTGCACGACCTCGACCGGGCTGTCCGCGATCGCGCGTCGGCTCAGCGGGTGCAGAGACGCGTCGTCGAGCGGCGGCAGGTCTTCGGGCTGAGGAATGCCCTCCGGCATCGGCTCCGCGTGTTCGAGACCGGGGTCGTCGTCCTGGAACGACGCGATCATCGAGAAGATCGGGACGCCGGCCTGGAAGGCCTGAGTCCGGCGCGTCGAGAACGACCGTCCGTCGTGGATGCGATCGACCGAGAACGTGACGCCGTCGGACGGGTCGCCCGGCCGGAGGAAATACCCGTGCATCGAGTGCACCGTGCGTTCGGGCGGAAGGGTTCGCGACGCCGCCTCGATGGACTGCGCGAGCACCTGCCCGCCGAAGACACGCCCGAACGGCATGGGCTGCGAGACGCCGGTGAAGATGTCTTCGGTGGTCCGTGCGCCCGCGTCGCGGAGGTCGAGCACCGCGAGCAGAGAGGCGACGGGGTCGATGGCGTCGGTCACGCTCACTCCCGTTCCGCCGCAGAGGTCTGCGTCGCTTGATAGTTTAGGGCGGGTGTCCGCGCGCCTGTTGTTCCCCGACCCGCAGGCGGCCGCCGACCTGCTGACCTTCGCCTCCCGCGCCGTCCGGCTCGGTGACGGGACGGTGCGGCTCCGCGCCGACGGCGGGGTCCTCGTGACCACGGCCGCTCCGCTCGCCCCCCGGGGGCTTCTGGATGCCACGCCCACCGTGCTGGGCCTTCGCGTGTCGCTGATCGACCCGGAGCTGCAGTGCGATCTCGTGGTCGAGGCATCCGCTCTCCTTGCCGCACCCGACGACGCCTCCGCGGTCGTCCTGCCCGAGATCGCGAGCGCCCCGGCCTGGGCGGGGGTGTCCCCACCGCGTGGAGGCTGGACCGAGGTGGATGCTCTCGACAGCGCGGTCCTCGCCGCCCGGGCGCAGTACGGTATCGCGGCCGTGGCCGACGCCCTCCCGTCCGATCCGGGCGAGGATGTCGTCCGCACGGTGCGCGCCCAGGTGTGGGGGCAGCCGGACGAGGCTCTCGGCGGGCTCCCGCTGGGGACGGCGTTCACGGCCTACGCCCTCGGATTCATCGCGGGGGCGGAGCAGGCTGCCGTGCGCACGAGCGGGGTCTGGACGCGTCTCACCCTGGCCCGCGGTCACGTGCTCGTGCGCGGGCCGGTGCGCTCCGGCCTGACGCCGGTGCGTGCCACCGGCGGGTGACTCAGCCGTCCCATAGGCGGCCGGCCTAGGCTGAATCGTGCAGGGGGAGTACTCCCGTCGCGATGCCTCCGTCATCACGAGACCACGATTGGTCTCCGGGCGCATCGGTCCGACCCGGGCGGAGGAGACCTTGACGTCGCAGCTTCGCGCTGCCCGTTCGAAGGTCTGACATGGTCTCGTTCTCCCGCCTCGTCTCCCTCGCCTCTCGAGCCGTCGAGAAGGCCGCATCCTCGCCGTCTCGCCCATCGGGCGCGGGAGGCGGCCGCACCGACTGGCGTGATGTGGTGCGCTCAGCCGCGGACGCGGTCACGGGCGACGGGCGCTCCGGGACCACACCTGGAACACCCGCGGTTCCTCCTCCGTCCTTGACGGCGAGCGGAGCTGTCCCCGCCTCGCCCGCCGCTGGTTCAGCCTCCGTCTCGGAGAGCGACCGCGCGGCGATCGCTCGCTACGACTATCTGCTGCGCACGGCCGATCCCGACCGCGTCGAGGAGATCCACCGCGACGCCTTCACGCGCCTGAGCCCGACCCAACGCGCGCACGTGCGGGAGCGGATGGATGCGGAGCTTGCGCCCGCCGAGCGCCCGCGGTCGGACAGCGCCCACGATCTGGCACGCACCGCTGCCCGCGCGGAGGCTGCGCACCCTGGTCGCATGTCGACGATCTTGGCGCGCGCGGGCCGTGGCGGCCTCATCGGAGCGGGCGTCGTCGGTGCGGGAGGGCTCCTCGCCGCGGTCGCCGGGGGCGCCGTCGTCAGTGCCGTCGCCGCGCCGCTGCTCGCGCACGCCGGGCAGATGGGCGTCGATTTCGCCGGCCTCGCCGAGGGGGTCGACCTCGAGTCGTTGGCATCCGGAGTCGATCTCGCCTCCCTCGCCGGCGGAACCGATCTCGGCGAGTGGGCCGGCGGGGCTCAGGATGCCGTGTCGGGAGCGGGCGAGCAGATCGGCGGCTGGGGCGAGCGGTTGTCGAACCTCGACATCCCGGGTTTCGGAGACTTCCTCGGTCGCTGACGCGTGTTCGGTCACGGTGGGACGCGTCAGCTCGCCCGCGACCGGTGGATGTGCGGCCCGGCGAATCGCCGTGTGCGGGATCAGCCGGCGGGACGGATGGGCAGACCGGTGTCGGCGCGCCCGTCGCGGGTCGGTCCGATTCCGCGCGGCTCGAACGTGTTCACCATGGCGTGGGCCGCGCGCTCCAGGTAGTCCCAGAGGGGTGCCTCCAGCGCCGGCGGCAGGGCGACCTCGTCGACGGCCGCGCGCATGTGTCGGAGCCACCGGTCCCGTGCGTCGGGGTCGACGTGGAACGGCATGTGCCGCATCCGCAGGCGCGGGTGACCACGTCGCTCGCCGTAGGTCGTGGGGCCGCCCCAGTATTGGGCGAGGAAGAGCGTGAGCCGTTCCGCCGCGGGCCCGAGGTCTTCTTCCGGATACATCGGCTTCAGCACTTCGTCTTCGGCCACGCCGCGGTAGAAGGCGTCGACGAGTCGACGGAAGGTGTCCATCCCGCCGACCTGCTCGTAGAGGCTGATCGGCTCGCTCACGCGGATGCTCCATCGTCGTCGGCCCGCACGGCGGGAGGAGTGGGCTTGATCACGTCGCCGTCGTCGACCCGCGGTGCGGCTTCTTCGGTCTTCGGCCTCTTCGGACGCGCCTTCTCCGCCGCGATCTCGGCAGCCACGGCATCCGCGTCCAACACCGTGTCCGACACGGCGAGCTTCTTACGCCGCGGACGCCAGACCGGACGTTCGGGTGCGGTGGCGACGGGGGTGGGCTTGGTCTTCGGGGGGTGCGCTCCGCGCACGCTCTGCGCGCCTTCGGCGCCGGTGAGGATGATCGAGTTCAGCTGCGGGAGGGTGACGCCGAGCGCGTCGATCGCCCGCTTCAGACGCACGCGCAGCTCCCGCGCCACATCGTCCTTCGCGCCGGATCGGGTCTTCATGACGAGACGGATCACCAGGGCATCGCCGCTGATCGACTCCAGCCCCCAGATCTCGGGCTGTTCGATGATGCGGGACCGCCACTTCGTCTCTTTTGCGAGGGTCTTCGCAGCGGTGAGCATCGCCTTCTCGACCTCGTCGATGTCGGCGTCCGCGGGGACCGCCAGGTCGATGATGACCCGGGCCCACCCCTGCGACATGTTGCCGATGCGGGTGATCTCGCCGTTGCGGACGTACCAGAGCGTGCCGTTGACGTCGCGGACATGGGTGATGCGCACGCTCACGAACTCCACGATCCCGGTCGCGAGGCCGAGGTCCACGACGTCGCCGATCCCGATCTGGTCTTCGGCGACGATGAAGATCCCGTTCAGCACGTCCTTGACGATGTTCTGGGCGCCGAAGCCCAGACCCGCGCCGATCGCCGCGGTGAGCAGGGTGAGGGATGCCAGGGCATCGGGCGCGACGATCCCGGCGATCCACACCAGGGCGGCGATCACGAGCACGACGTTGACGATGTTCTGGAGGATCGTGCCAAGGGTCCGCGTGCGCTGGACGAGGCGGACGGCGGCGAGCGGCGAACGGTCGAGCGCCTGCGTGTCGTCCACCCGGGCGTTCTTCTTCGCACCGTTGACGATGCGGTCGACCACGCGCCGGATGATGAGACGCAGCACCCAGGCCGCGATCGTGACGCCGACGATGATCCCGAAGATCTGCAGGAGCACGCCGCCGAAGCCGAGCAGTTGCTCTCCGATCCACGCCCAGGAGGAGGGGAGGACGAGATCGGCCGGACTGCTCGGGGCGCTCGGGCTCGTCGTGGGGTCAGGTGTGCTGGCGAGTACGGACATCGTCTTCATGCTAACGACGGATGCCTCGGTGCCACCTGGGCATCGAGGCATCCGTCGTTCGTCCGATCCGTCAGGCGTCCCGTCGCCGCAGCACGACGATGCCCGAGCCCACGAGCGCCACGACCCAGGCGAGGAGCGTCAGGGCGGGCTGCAGGATGTCGCCGGTGGGGATGGCGGTCAGGTCGCTGCCCGCGGCGACCGGCAGGTAGCGCCCGAGATCGACGACCCACTGCCAGGACGTCCCGCCGAGCGCGAAGAGGTTGACCGCGATCGGGGCGACGAAGAGGACGCCGACGGTCGCGGCGATCGCACCGGCGCCGTTGCGGATCAGGAGTCCGAAGCCCGTGCCGATGAGGGCGTAGGCGATCATCGCGAGCACACCGAGCAGCAGAGGGAGGACGGCCTGCGTCGGATCCGACCAGGTGACCGCGGTCGACGAGATCGGAACGGTGACCGCGAGGCTGAGCAGGGAGCTGACCGCCGTCGCCGCACCGACCAGCAGGGCGATGGCGAGGCTCTTGGCGAGCGCCACCTGGGCGCGACGCGGATTGGCCGTCAGGGTCGAGCGGATCATCCCGGTGGCGTACTCGCCGGTGATCGCGATCGCCCCGAGCACGCCGGCCACGAGCATCGTGAACTGCGCCGACAGGAGAACCCCGAGGATGGGATACCCGCCGTCGGACGCCGAGACGTACAGCGCGGCGATGGCGAGGGACAGCGCGGCGGCGATCCCCAACGACCACCAGGTCGAACGGAGCGTCGTGAGCTTCAGCAGTTCGCTGCGGAGCGTGCGGAGGAAGTTCGGGCCTGCCGTGGCATCCGTGTACGTGGTGCGCCGGGGCGCGGTGAGGGTGGTCATGCGAGTTCCTTCGTCTTGTACTCGATCGCGTCGCCGGTGAGGGCGAGGTAGGCGTCCTCGAGGGATCCGCTGCGCGGGGTCAATTCGTGGAGGGGGATGCCGTGACGCGCGGCGAGATCACCGATCCGGACCGCCGAGGCGCCGGCGAAACTCGCCAGGCCCGTCTCCGCGCGCGTCGCGGTGACGCCCTCGGGTGCGAGCACCTCGACCAGACGCGAGAGCTCCGGCGAGCGGACGAGGACGACTTCGGTGGTCCACGACCGCACGAGCTCGGGCAGCGGAGCGTCCGCCAGCACCTCGCCGCGCCCGAGGACGATGACGTGATCGGCGGTGAGTGCCATCTCACTCATGAGGTGGCTCGACAGCAGCACCGTGCGTCCCTCGGCGGCGATGTGCCGGACGAACTCACGGACCCAGCGCACGCCCTCGGGGTCGAGTCCGTTCACCGGCTCGTCCAGGATGAGCGTGTGCGGGTCGCCGAGAAGCGCCGCGGCGATGCCGAGTCGCTGGCCCATGCCGAGCGAGAACCCGCCCGCACGTTTGTCGGCGACGGAAGCGATGCCGGTGATCTCGATCACCTCGTCGACGCGGCTGCGGCTGATGCCGTGCGTGGCCGCCATGACGCGGAGGTGGTTGCGTGCGGAGCGTCCGGTGTGCACGGCCTTGGCGTCCAGGAGCACGCCGACCTCGGTCAGCGGGGCGCGCAGGCGGTCGTACGGCGTGCCGTTGACGGTGACGCTGCCGGCGGTCGGGCGGTCGAGTCCCACGATCATTCGCATCGTGGTGGACTTCCCGGCGCCGTTGGGGCCGAGGAACCCGGTGACGCGCCCCGGAGGGACGGTGAAGGAGACGTCGGACACGGCGGTGCGGGTGCCGTATCGCTTGGTGAGGTGGTCTGCGACGATCATGCTTCCACGCTAGGAAGCGGACCCCGGATGCCGCGTCCCCCCGGCGAGTGATCCGTGTACATCGGAAGACGTACGCCCCCTCCCACCGGAGCGGGAGAGGGCGTACGTCGAGGGTGCGTGCGTTACTGCGCGTCGCGCTCCTGCACGGCGAGCGCGCGCTCGACACCGGCGAGGTTCTCACTCACGAGACGGCGCAGCGCGGGGGCTGCGTCCTTGTGCGCGGAGAGCCACGCACGGGTGGCATCCCGCAGCTGCGTGTTCGCGAGAGCGGCGGGGTAGAGCCCGACGATCAGGTACTGCGCGATCTGGTAGCTGCGGCTCTCCCAGACGGGCAGCAGCATGTCGAAGTACGGTCCGACGAAGTCGGCCAGCACGCCGACGGTGGCGGGGTGCGTGAACCCGAGCGCCGCGGAGCGGACGATCGTGTTGGGCGCGTCGGAGCGGTCGATGAGCGAGCTCCACGCCTCCTGCTTCGCTTCGTGGGTGGGCAGCGCCGCCTTGGCCTGCGCTGCGAACTCCCCGCCCTTGGCGGTGTTGTCGGCCTCGCGGGCAGCGTCGATGTCGGCCGCGGTGACCGCGCCGCCGGCGGCGAGAGCCACCAGCAGCTGCCACGACAGGTCGGTGTCGATCTCGAGTCCGTCGAGCACCGTCTCGCCGTCGCGCAAGGCCCGGACCGTCTCGACGTGCGCGGGCGTGGCCGCGGCCGAGGCGAACGCCGTGACGAACTGCAGCTGGCTGTCGCTGCCGGCCTCGGCCCCCTGCGCGAGCTCCCACAGGCCGTCCGCGACACGCTCGCGAGCGGCGGCGCGGGTCGCCGGTGCGACGTAGCTGTTGGCCGCGAGCTGGAGCTGCGCGAGGGTCGTACGGACCGTCGTCGACTCAGTCTCCGAACCGATGTTCCGCAGCACCAGGTCGATGTAGTCGGTCGCCGACGCTTCGGCATCCCGGGTCTGGTCCCACGCGGCACCCCAGACGAGCGAGCGCGCGAGCGGGTCGGCGATGTCCTTCAGGTGCGCGATGGCCGTGGCGAGCGAGCGCTCGTCGAGGCGGATCTTCGCGTACGCGAGGTCGTCGTCGTTCAGCAGGATGAGATCGGGACGACGGATGCCGCGCAGCTGCGGCACCTCGGTGCGGTCGCCGTCGACGTCGAGCTCGATGCGGTGCACGCGCTCGAGGCGGCCGGACTTGTCGAGCGAGTAGAAGCCGACGCCGAGGCGGTGCGGACGGATCGTCGGGTAGTCCGACGGTGCGGTCTGCACGATCGCGAACCGCGTGAGCGAGCCGTGGTCGTCCTGCTCGATCAGCGGCGAGAGCGTGTTGACGCCCGCGGTCTCGAGCCACTTCTTCGCCCAGTCGCCCAGGTCGCGGCCGCTCGTGGTCTCGAGCTCGGCGAGCAGATCGCCGACCTCGGTGTTCGACCACTGGTGCTTCTGGAAGTAGGCGGCGACGCCGGCGAAGAACTGCTCGATGCCCACCCAGGCGGCGAGCTGCTTGAGCACCGACCCGCCCTTGGCGTAGGTGATGCCGTCGAAGTTGACCTGCACGTCTTCGAGGTCGTTGATCTCGGCGACGACGGGGTGGGTGGAGGGGAGCTGGTCCTGGCGGTACGCCCAGGTCTTCTCCATCGCGTTGAAGGTCGTCCAGGCGGCCTCCCACTCGGTGGCCTCGGCGGTGGCGATCGTCGACGCCCACTCCGCGAACGACTCGTTGAGCCAGAGGTCGTTCCACCACTTCATCGTCACGAGGTCGCCGAACCACATGTGCGCCAGCTCGTGGAGGATCGTCACGACGCGACGTTCCTTGACGGCATCCGTGACCTTGCTGCGGAAGACGTAGGTCTCAGTGAACGTGACCGCACCGGCGTTCTCCATCGCGCCCGCGTTGAACTCCGGCACGAAGAGCTGGTCGTACTTGGCGAAGGGGTAGGGGAAACCGAACTTCTCCTCGAAGTACGCGAAGCCCTGACGCGTCTTGTCGAAGACGTAGTCGGCATCCAGGTACTGCCACAGGCTCTTGCGGGCGTACACGCCGAGCGGGATGACGCGCCCGTCGGCGCTGGTGAGCTCGGAGAACGTCGACTCGTACGGGCCGGCGATGAGGGCCGTGATGTACGAGGAGATGCGCGGCGTCGCGGGGAAGCGCCACTCCGCGGCACCGTCGCCCACCTCGACCGGCTCGGGGGTGGGGGAGTTGGAGACGACCTTCCACGCGGCCGGGGCGGTCACCGTGAAGGTGAACTCGGCCTTGAGGTCGGGCTGCTCGAAGACGGTGAACACACGGCGCGAGTCGGGAACCTCGAACTGCGAGTAGAGGTACACCT
Organism: Microbacterium sp. IEGM 1404; assembly: GCF_030056775.1. NCBI lineage: Bacteria > Bacillati > Actinomycetota > Actinomycetes > Micrococcales > Microbacteriaceae > Microbacterium > Microbacterium sp. IEGM 1404. The sequence goes on from NZ_JASHKP010000001.1 coordinate 732,343, forward strand.
CGCCGTCGACCGGGTCGACGAAGCGGTGCAGACCCTCGCCGGTGTTGGTGTACTCGCAGTCGGCGTCGACGACGAGCTCGTTCTCCGCGGCCAGTTCCTCGAGCGCGATGCGCGAGTCGGCGAAGACCTCGGCGGGGTCGAGGACCCGGCCGTTGAGGGTCACCGAGTTGACGGTGCGCGCGATGAGGTCGATGAAGGTCGACGCGCCCTCGGTCGCGGCGAACCGGACGGTGGTCACCGAGCCGAACACCTCGTCGCCGCGCAGCAGGTCGAGGCGCACGTCGTATCCGTGCGTGTCGACGATCGCGCGGCGCTCCTGCGCTTCGATGCGGGTGAGGTTCTCTCCTGGCACTGGCGTTCTCCCGAGGATGTGGGTGGATCATCGCGGATGGCACTGCTGGCGCCGACGACAACCGTATAAGCCTAGTGTCGAGATACCCCCGGGCCGGGCTGATCGCTCAGGTGGGAAGATGTCGGAGTGAGCACGACCGACACGGACAGCACCCCCGAGACCGTCCTCTACGCGTCTCCCGCCGCGGCATCCGGACCCCGGTGGGTCGAGACCCCGGTGGCCTACGACGCGATCCTCCTCGCCGGATTCGGCGGACCGGAGGGCCAGGACGACGTCATCCCCTTCCTCCGCAACGTCACGCGCGGACGCGGCATCCCGGATGAGCGACTGGAAGAGGTCGCCCACCACTACCGCCACTTCGGCGGCGTGAGCCCGATCAACGAGCACAACCGCCAGTTGAAGGCGGCGCTCGAGGCCGAGATCGCGCGCCGCGGGCTGAACCTCCCCGTCTACTGGGGCAACCGCAACTGGTCGCCGTACCTGGAGGAAGCCGTCACCGAGGCGGCCGAAGCCGGCGACACGACGCTGCTCGCGATCGCGACCAGCGCGTACAGCTCGTTCTCGAGCTGCCGGCAGTACCGCGAGGATTACGCGCGCGTCCTCGAGGCCACCGGTCTCGGCGAGACGGTCACGATCGACAAGGTCCGCCAGTTCTTCGACCACCCCGGCTTCGTGTCGACGTTCGTCACAGGAGTGACGGATGCCGTGTCGGCGTACGTCGCGGACGGCATCGCGCCCGAGAAGATCCGCGTGCTCTTCTCCACCCACTCGATCCCCACCGCCGACGCCGAGCGCTCGGGCCCCCGCGACGTCGACTTCGGCGAGGGCGGCGCGTACGCGGCGCAGCACAAGGCCGTCGCGGCATTCGTGATGGCCGAGGTCGCCGCCGCGGTCGCCGACGTCGAGTGGGAGCTGGTGTACCAGTCGCGCTCCGGCCCTCCCACGCAGCCCTGGCTCGAGCCGGACGTGAACGACGTCATCGCGGAACTGCCGGGCCGCGGTGCCGAGGCGGTCGTGATCGTCCCGCTCGGCTTCGTCAGCGACCACATGGAGGTCCTGTGGGACCTCGACACCGAGGCCATGGAGGCGGCCGAGGAGGCCGGCATCCGCGCCGTCCGCACGCCCACGCCGGGGATCGACCCCGCATACGTGTCCGGACTCGTCGACCTCGTCGAGGAGCGTCTGAAGGGCACGCTGAAGGCGGAACGTCCGCACCTGACCGACCTGGGCCCCTGGTACGACGTGTGCCGCCCCGGGTGCTGCGAGAACGTCCGCGCCGGATTCAAGCCCGTCGCCGCGGGTCTGCGCCCCTGACACCGTTCGACGCCGCTCGTCCCTCGCCGAGGGGCGGGCGGCGTCGTCGTTCTCGCCCGCGGTGTCGGCGGCCGTCCCTAGGATGGGCGCATGCGCATTCACATCGGCACCGATCACGCCGGTCTCGAGTTCTCCACCCAGCTGCAGCACCACCTCGCCTCCCAGGGCCACGAGGTCGTCGATCACGGCCCCATCGAGTACGACCCCCTCGACGACTACCCGGCCTTCTGCATCCGCGCGGCCCAGGCGGTCGTCCGCGATCAGGCCGATGGCGTCGAGACGCTGGGTGTGGTCTTCGGCGGCTCGGGCAACGGCGAGCAGATCGCCGCGAACAAGGTGCTCGGGATCCGCGCCGCGCTCGTCTGGAGTATCGCGACGGCCGAACTGGCGCGCGAGCACAACGACGCCAACGTGATCGCGATCGGCGCGCGCCAGCACACCTTCGACGAGGCCGCGTCGTTCATCGACCGCTTCATCGCGACCCCGTTCTCGGGCGAAGAGCGCCACGCCCGGCGCATCGCCCAGCTCGCGGCCTACGAGCAGGACGGCATCCTGCTGCCCGATCCTCGCGAGGCGGCTGCGCGGCCCGACGTCCTCGACGCGAGCGACACGTTCGATCCCGAGGCAGGCTGATGCCCGAAGGGCATTCCGTCCACCGCATCGCCCGTCAGTTCGACCGCAACATCGTGGGCCGCGCTGTCGCGGCATCCAGTCCTCAGGGGCGATTCGTCGAAGGAGCCGCGGTCATCGACGGCCGTGACGCGCTCGAGGTGCGTGCCGTCGGCAAACAGATGTTCCTGCGGTTCGACCCCGACGTGTGGCTGAGGGTGCACCTCGGCATGTACGGCGCGTGGGATTTCTCGGGCGAGGTCGCGATCGATGCGACGATCGCCTCGGCGAACGGTCGCATGGGGCACACGAACCAGCGCGGCACCGTCCTCGACGAGCCGATCATGGATGCCGCCGGCGAGAACTCCCTCACCTCGATCGGCGCTCCGCGGCGCGCACGCGTGCGCATGTCCGAGCAGACGACCGGGCTCGAGGAGCAGACCGAGTGGCCGCCGCCCGTGGTCGGTGCGGTGCGTCTGCGCCTGCTCACCGAGACGACGTGCGCCGACCTGCGCGGGCCCACCGCGTGCGCGCTCCAGACGCCCGACGAGGTCGCCGCGACGATCGCCAAGCTCGGCCCCGACCCGCTCGTCGACGACGTCGCCGAGGGGGAGGAGCGGTTCGTCGCCACGGTGCGGCGGAAGCCCACGGCCATCGGGCTGCTGCTCATGGACCAGTCGGTGGTCAGCGGCATCGGCAACGTCTATCGCGCCGAGATCCTCTTCCGTGCCCGACAGAACCCGCACACGCCCGGCCGCGACGTCCGCGAGGAGACCGCGCGCGAGATGTGGCGCGACTGGGTGCGGCTGCTTGCGATCGGTGTCGAAACCGGGCAGATGATGACCATGGACGACCTCGACCCCGAGGCGTACCGACGCGCGATGGCCCACCGCGACGACCGGCACTGGGTGTACCACCGGGCGGGTCTCCCGTGCCGGGTGTGCGGCACCACGGTGCTCGTCGAGGAAGCGGCCGGACGCAAGCTGTACTGGTGCCCGCGCTGCCAGGCGTGAGCGTTCTAGGCTGATCCGGTGCGGCAGAATCCGAGTTTCGCGATGACCGACGTCGGCGAGATCCGACGCCTGATCGAGCATCATCCCTGGGTCACGCTCGTCGCGTCGACCCCCGACGGCCTAGTCGCCTCGCACTACGCCGTCCTGCTCGACGACAGCCGTGACGACCTCACGATCGTGGGACACGTCGGCAAGCCGGACGACGCGATCCTCGGTCTCGGTGACCGCGAGTTGCTCGTCGTCGTGCAGGGTCCGCACGGATACATCACCCCGCGCTGGTACGGCGACGGCCCGGCGGTGCCGACCTGGAACTTCGTGTCGGCGCACCTCAGCGGCATCCCGGAGATCCTCACGCCCCAGGAGAATCTGCGCGTGCTCGATCGACTGGTGGAGCGCTTCGAGGGGGAGGACGGTCGCGGCCTGTACCGTGCGCCGAACGACGCCGCCTTCGTCGACCGACTCGCCGCGGGCACCGTCGGTTTCCGTCTGACCCCGACGCGGGTGGTGGGCAAGCGGAAGCTGAGCCAGAACCGTCCCTCGGAGGTCGTCGACACGATCATCGCCGGGCTCGGTGACGGACCGTACGCGAACCCCTCACTGGCCGCTGAGATGCAGCGCGCCGCCGACGCCCGACGTCCGGCAGGACGCGCATGATCGGCGAGACCGCGGCCTTCGTGCAGGCCGTCCGGGTGGCCGGCCCGGGGCGGGACTTCCTCCCGACGCCCGATGAACCCGTCGATCTCGTGCTCGCGGGCGGCCGCATCGTCGACATCGCGCCGACGGGGAACCTCCGCCCGCGCGGCCTCGTCGTGGACGGAGACGGCGGCTGGCTGCTCCCCGGGCTGTGGGACCACCACGTGCACGTTCTGCAGTGGGCGCTCACGGCCGACCGCGTCGCGCTCGGCGAGGCGGGGTCGGCGCGCGAGGCGGCGTCGATGATGGCCGCAGCGCCAGTGGGCGACGGCGGCCGCCGCGTCGGTGTGGGCTTCCGCGACGGTCTCTGGCCCGACGAGCCGACCCTCGAACTCCTGGATGCCGCGACCGGCGAGGTCCCGACGTACCTCGTCAATGCCGACGTGCACAGCGTCTGGCTGAACTCCGCAGCCTTCCGGCGCGAAGGCTTCGAGCCCTCGGCATCCGGGGTCCTGCGCGAAGAGGACGCCTTCGAGATCTCCCGACGGATCAACGCGGTCGACGCCGAGGTCGGGGATCGCGCCGTCGAGCGGATGGCGCGCGCCGCAGCCGCACGCGGACTCGTCGGCCTGGTCGACCTCGACATGACCTGGAACGACGAGCCGTGGCAGCGCCGCGTCGCGCGCGGCTTCGACACGCTGCGGGTGTCGTACGGCACCTACCCACAGCACCTCGATCGAGCGATCGCCGAGGGCCTGCGCACCGGCGACCCCGTGCGCGGCGCGGCGGACGACCTGGTGCGCGTGGGTCCGCTCAAGGCCATCACCGACGGCTCGCTCGGAACGCGGACCGCCGCCTGCGCCCACCACTACCCGGGCGACGTCGACAACCACGGGCTCCTCACGATCCCGCCCGACGAGCTCGTCGAGCTGATGACCCGGGCGACCGCGGCGGGTCTGGAATGCGCGATCCACGCGATCGGCGACGTCGCGAACGCCCACGCCCTCGATGCCTACGCCCTGACCGGGGCGGTCGGCACGATCGAGCACGCCCAGCTCGTGGCCCACGCCGACATCCCGCGATTCGCTCGACTCGGCGTGTCCGCGAGCGTGCAGCCCGAGCACGCTCTCGACGATCGCGACATGACGGATGCCGTCTGGGCCGGGCAGTCCGCGCAGCCCTACCCGCTGCGGGCCCTGGCCGACAGCGGCGCGAACCTCCTCTTCGGCTCGGACGCTCCGGTCGCGCCGCTCGACCCGTGGGGCGCGATCGCGTCGGCGGTGTTCCGCACGCGCGACGGGCGTGACGCGTGGCAGCCGCATCAAAGGGTCGACATCGACACCGCGATCGCGGCATCCACCGCCGGCGGCTCGACGGCGCCGGCTGAGATCGCACCGGGCGCCCGCGCGGACCTGGTGATCGTGGACGCCGATCCCCGGACCGCCGACGAGCTCGCCCTGCGCGCGATGCCCGTGCGCACGACGCTCCTCGCCGGTCGCATCACGCACGCGTCCTGACTCGCACGCGTGTGCCCGGGGCGGGTGCGCGTGTGCGTGAGTCGCCACGATTTGTCGCTTGACCGCGCATGGAGGCGACAAATCCTGGCGACTCACGCGACAGAAAAAGGGGGCGACGCCGAAGCGCCGCCCCCTTCGAAAACCCGGGCTCAGGCCGCGAGGTGCGCGAAGAGGAACCAGCGGTCCTTGTCGAGGCCGCGCTTGATCTCGATCGCGACGTCCTGGCTCGACAGGTCGGTCTCGTCGAGGCCGTCGATGGCGGTCTGGATGTCGACGAGGACGGCGTCGATGTCGGCGATCACCGCGCGGATGACGACGTCGGACTGCGCGAAGCCGGCCGGGACGGCGGTCTCCTTCGCCTTGGCGGCGACGGTCGACAGACGCGAGTCGATCGGCAGGCCGAGGGCGACGATCCGCTCGGCGGCGAGGTCGGCCCAGTCCTGCGCGTGGGCGACGACGGTGTCGAGGAGCTCGTGCACGCCGATGAAGTTGGCGCCGCGGACGTGCCAGTGCGCCTGCTTGCCGTTGACGACGAGGGCTTCGAGGCCGAGGACGATCGGCGAGAGGAACTGCGCGGTGCTGGAGGCCATGGTCGAGTCGACGGTGGTGGCGGCGGGCGTCTGAACGGTGCTCATGAGGTCTCCTGAGTGTTGTACCGAAGTCGTGATGACACCAACGCTACTCACGCCCGGACATTCCGCAAGCAAGATGAGGCTCGGCTAAATCCCTGGTGGAAAGGCAATCCTCACCTCACCCGCGCGATAGTGTCGGCGCATGACGATCGCCCCGGATGCCACGGTCCTCGCTCTTCCCGATGCGGCGCCGGAGGTGCATGCGACGGCGTTCGTGGCATCCGGGGCCCGCGTGATCGGCGCGGTCACCCTGAGCGAGGGGTCGAGCGTCTGGTACAACGCCGTCGTGCGCGGCGACAGCGCCGCGATCGTGCTCGGACCGCGGAGCAACCTGCAGGACAACGTCTCGGTGCACGTCGATCGGGGGCGTCCGGTGACGATCGGAGCCGACGTGTCGGTGGGCCACAACGCCGTCGTCCACGGCTGCACGATCGGCGACGGGTCGCTCATCGGCATGGGGAGCGTCGTGCTCTCGGGCGCCGAGATCGGACCCGGATGCCTCGTCGCCGGGGGAGCGGTCGTCCTCGAGGGCACGGTGGTCCCGGAGGGATCGCTCGTCGCCGGGGTCCCCGCCAAGGTCCGGCGCGCACTGACGCCCGAGGAGCGGGCCGGCATCCTCCGCAACGCGCAGACGTACCTCGCCCACGTCGAACGGCACGCGAGCGCCGTGCGTGGCGACTGAGCGCTCGACCTCGCTCCGCGACCTGACCCCTCAGGACGCCGGGGCCGCCTCATCGAGGTAAACCGGCTCGGTGCCGACCGAGATCCGCGACGTCCCCGGCGCCAGTTGCGAATCCATCGCCTCGCCCGTCACCGAGGACATCGTCGTGCGGTATCCGGACCGGACGGTGACGGCGACGGTCGCGGGTCCCGTGTCGGTGTCCGCGTAGGGCGCATCGCGCCACAGGATCCGGCGTTGGGCGCCGTTCGCGTCGACGAACGTGTACATCCAGACATCCGATCCGAGCGACTGGCGCGAGTCGAATCGGTAGCCCTGGAGTTGCCGCATCAAGTAGCCGGCGGCGGCCGCGCTCTGCTTCGGCTGGAATGCCGTGACCGTGTCGGTCGGTTGGCGGAACAGGCCGAAGTTGTCCTCGGTTTCGTCCGGACGGGTTCCGTCGTCGACGCCGTCGTACCAGACGGTCTGCGCCACCGCCGACTCGGCCCGGAGTCCGACGAAGATCTTCACCAGGGCGGTCGCGGCCTGTTCCTCGGTCTGGACCCGCGCGATGTTTCCGCTTCGGGCTGTCGACGTAGTGTTGGAGACACCGATCTCGCTCACGATGATCGGCTTGGAGACACCGCCGTTGCGCTTCTTGACGAGGGCGTCCAGGGCGGTGACGTCGGCCATCGTCGTGTCGAGGTCCCGGGCGTAGCCGTGCGTGGACAGCATGTCGCTGTACCGCAGCCCGCCGGCGTCGATGAAGGCGCTGAACCACGGCAGGGGAGTGCCGGACGTGTTCCCGGCGACGATCTGGACGTGCGGGTGACGGGCCTTGACCCCCTTGTACACGGCCTTCACCAGCGTGGCGTAACAGCCGCCGCTCTGGCACTCGCTCGTGTTGCGCTGCGGGCGATTGAACTCGTTCCACACCTCGACCTTGTCGATCTGGGGGTCGGCGTCCAGGACGGCGTTGATGTAGTCGACGTACCCCTGACGCCCTTCGGGTGTGGTCGGCGGCGACAGAGTCTCCTTCATGTCCTCCGGGTAGGCCACGGGGTTCCCGTACCCGGCGACGAACAGCATCTTCATGCCGTTGTCCTGGGTCACGGTGTGCAGATCCGCCGCGTGGGCCGGGATCGCCAACTCGCCGCGCACCCGCTCGACGCTCATCCACGAAGTCTCGTCGCGCACCTCACGGAAGCCGAGTCCGCTCAATAGGGATGCCGTGGCATCGACGGGCCAGGTATCGGCGGCGAAGGACGACTTGCCCCAGTGGGTCGCGACGGAGAAGAACCGGTCGGTCCTCTCAGGTGTCGGATTGACCAGGAGATTCACATCGAGGGTGTCGCGGTCGTCGGCGAGCTCCAGACTGTAGAAGCCGTCGGAAGGCACCGGGGGCGCGATCGTCGCACCGGGCCCTCCGGGCTCCTCGCCGCTCGCGATCTCCGCACCGGAGCGGGAGTGCAGCGTCCACGTCACGGAACCGTGGGAGTTCCCGAGCACGATACGGACATCGGATGCCGAGGAGAACAGCAGCGAAGGGCTGGTCACCGACAGGGGTCCCGGATTGGACCGCAGGACCAGCAGCACCGCGGTCGCCGAGATCGCCACCAGAGCGACCACGACGAGGATGACCACGGTTCGCCTCGCCTTCACCGATCGCGCCACGGAGCCCCTCTCGTCGGCCGCCACGATAACCCAGCCAGATGACGGTCACATGTCCGTTCCCTCAGGCGCAGGTCGGAACTCCGCTGAGGCCGGTCGGATCAGCCGCGGGACGACCCGCACGAGCACGACCATGCCGACCAACTCGACGAGGGTCTGCGTCACGACCACGGCGGAAGCGAGCCGGAGCGGCTCCGGCAAGGCCAAGGCGAGGGGCAGGACCACGAGCGAGTTGCGCGTCGAGCCCGAGAACACCGTCGCACGGGACGTGGCGACGTCCTGCCGGAACACCCGGGCGATCAGGATGCCGAGCACCGGCGCAGCGCAGAGGAACGCGACGTAGATCGGCACGACGCCGATCAGCTGCGCGGCGTACGTGCGGACGGTGTCGATCTGCGCTCCGACGATGACGGCCAGCGTGAGGGCGAGCAGCGGGACCATGGCGGCATCCATCGTCCGTTCGACCACGCGCACCGGGGCGAACCGTCGTGCGAACGCCTGCGTCACGGCCGCCAGGCTCATCGGCAGCGCGATGAAGAGGAGGAACGCGGCGACGAAAGGTCCGGCATCGACCATCCCGAGGACGTCCGGCCCGGCGAAGAGTGCGAGATAGACGGGCAGCAGCGCGATCTGCGCGAGCATGAGAACCGGTGACGCAGCGAGCAGTCGGGAGGCCTCGCCGCCCGCCAGGCGTGTGAAGACCACGACGTAGTCGACGCACGGGGTGAGAAGGACCAGCAGGACCCCCACGAGAAGGGCCTGGTCGTGGGCGACGAAGCGCGACAGCCCGAAGACGAGGATCGGCACCAGGAGGAAGTTCACGACCAGGACGGCCGCGAGGAACCTCACATCGCGGAGTGCGCGTCGGATCGTCGCGAACGGCACCGCGAGGAATGTCGCGAACAGCAGAACGATCAACGCGGGCGTGACGAGTGCCTCCGAGATCGCGGAGGTGCTCGGAGCGAGGAGGCCTCCGGCGGCGCCCACCAACATCGCCCCGAGGTAGACGGGGACCTGCCACCGGCTCACCCAGGCGATCACCGTTCCGAGCGTACGTCGTCGTGGCGATCCCCCCGGGACCGCGGCCGTCGACGGATGTCGGAGACACGCGGTCCTCGGGGTGGCGGGCTCAGCCTTTCCGTTCCGTCAGAGTCACCGTCGTGCTCGGCGTCGTCGCGCCCGCGACCACCGTGACCGTCGAACTGTTGCAGACCTCGGTGAACCGGGCGTGACCCGGTACCCCGTCGGGAACCGAAGCACACAGGCGATACGTCCCCGGTGCGAGCACGAGGGAGAACGCGCCGGGTGAGCCCGACGGGCTCGCGCCACCGGAGAGGACCGTCTCACCGGTGACGCTCTTCACCGTCACGTGGGTATCGGTCACCCACGCGTACCCTCCGCCGGCGACCGGGGCACGTACCCGTCCGGTGAGCACGCCGCCCGCGGACAGCCGCGTCGTGGGAGCGGTGACCACCGCCCCGGCGGAGAGCACCAGCGGCTTCGCCGCACTCTGCGTCACGGCATCGTCGATCCATTCGGGACCGTACGCGGCGCCCGCACCACTCGGGGCGGAGCCGCTGTCACCCCACGCCCCCACCTGGACGCGATAGGTCCCGCTCGGGAGGTTCGGGATGTCGTAGCGGCCCTTCGAATCCGTGACCGTGGGAAAACCGTCGTAGCTTCCGGTGTCACCGTCACGGACGACGCGCACCGGCGCCCCCGCCACGGCGGCGCCGCTCGCGGCATCCACGACCGTTCCCTTCACGCGCGCGCCCGCCGCGAAGACCAGATCCTGCGTCTGCGAACCTGCGCGGGCCACGAGGCGGGCATCGACCATCCCGGTGGCCCCGCTCGCGCTGACGCGATACGAATGTCCGGGGACGAGCATCGACGGGAACGCATAACGCCCGTCGGCGCCGGTGACCATGTATCTGCTGTCGACGGAGTCCCCGGTGGCACCGACCTCGACGAGCGACACCGAGGTGCCCGCGACTCCTGCGCCTCCGGGGCCGGTGATCGTGCCGACGAGGCTGGCCGTTCCCGCGGCGACGGTCACGCTCGCCGTCGTCGTCCCCCCGGTGGTCACCACCACCCTTCGCGCGGATGCGGCGTCGCTGCCGCCGTACCAGGCGACCGGGGCCGCGGGCGAGGTGACGCGGACCGTGTACGAGCCGCTCGGCAGCGCCGGGAATGAGTACGCGAAGGTCTTGTCGATCTTGCGCTGGACGTCCGCGGAGTAGCTCTTCCCATCCGCTGCCGTGGCAAGGACCCGGACGTTGGATGCCGCCGTGATCCCGGCGACCGTCCCGCTGAGGATGCCGGCGGCGGCGGGGACGTTGGTCACGGTGCCCACGTCGACCGTCGCCCCCGCGCCGACATCGATCCGTGGGGCGGCCTCCGGGTCTCCTCTGTGCTCGGAGAACGCCGTCACCGCGTACACCCCGGGGGCGAGGCCCGCGAAGGTGAAGGCCGTGCCGCTTCGAATCCAGCTCGAGTCGATCCACGTCCAGGTGCCGCCCGTGAACTGCCAGAGCTCGAGAGTGAGTCCCCACTGCTGTGCAGACGTGGCCTTCCCCGTGATGCTCCCGGCACGCAGGACCGAGAAGTTCTTCTTCAGCGAGGAGGTGCTCATGGAGAAGTAGTCGGCGTCGGCGGACGAGGATGCGCCGTCGGACCACGTCGGAGCGTAGGTCTCGCCCGCCGGGCGGATGAGCACCGCGTACGCGCCCCGGGGCACGTTGCGGAACGCGTAGGCGCCCGTCTTGCCGATGGTGGCCTCCGCGCCGATCGCGCCCGTCGAGGAGTACAGCGTGACCGTGCCGCCGGTGAGGGGGGCACCGGTGTCGGCCGCGCTGATGACACCGGTGATCGATCGCCCGCCGAGCGCGATGTCGACCGTCGTCGACCGACCGGGCACGACGGTCTGGAACGACGCCGAGACCAGCGAGGTCGCGCCGTTCGCGAAGGTCTGACCCGCCGAGGTGACCACGGCCACGGCGGCGTCCCCGGCCGGCAGGCCCGCGACGACATACGCACCGGCCGCATCGGTCCGCCCGGACGCGAGAGTGTGGCCGGCTCGACTGCTCACGCGGATCTCGGCATCGGCGAGGGGCGAACCGTCGGCGGAGCGCACCGCGCCCGTGACCGTTCCCCCCGTGGCCAGCGTGGCCACGAGGGAGCCCCGCACCTGACCCGCGGTCAGACCGATGCCGGTCGCGGTGCCCTGGTCGGGCGAGTCGTTCCACCACTCCGGGAGCGCGGCCGAGCCCGCCGGGGGAGTGAACTCGAGGGTGTACGTCGCCGGGCCCAGCCCCGTGAACACGTAGGCTCCGGTGCTGTCCGCGATGACAGACGCCTGCCACTCCCAGACCGTGCCGGACCGCGCGTAGAGACTCACCTGCGCGTCCGCGACCGCCGCGCCCGCGGCGTCGCGCACGGAACCCTTGATCGCACCGGCCTTGTCCAGGACGGCATCGACGTTCACCAGGGATTGGCCCGCCGAGAGCGTGAGGGGGTCCGCGGACCAGAACTGGGACTTGTCGGTGTACCACTCGGGCAAGACGACGGAATCGGGCGGCGTGGAGAATTCGAGTCGGTACGTCCCCGCCGGAAGTCCTCGAAGGGCGTAGGTCCCGTCGGAATTGATCCCGACGGAGGCCGCATAGCTCATCTGCGGCCCGTAGGCGGTGACGCGGTACTGCATCGAGTCGACCTTGACGCCGGACGGAAGAGTCACGCGTCCCGAGATGCTTCCCCCGGCGGCCAGCGCCGCGTTGACACCCGACACCGTTTGACCCGACGCCACCGGAACGAGCGTCGCGTCGTAGTATCCGGTCGCATCGTCGTAGTACTCGTCGATGAGCCCCCATGCGTCGGGCGACTGGAAGGAGACGCGATACTGTCCCGCCGGGAGACCGCGCAGCGCGTAGGAACCGTCGGGAGCGACCTCTGCGGAGAAGTAGCCTCCCGACCCGCCCGAGTCGAGGGATGCGGAGACCCGCAGGGTGGTTCCGTCCGATCCACGCGGAGTGCCGGCGGGCACCGTCACCGTGCCGGTGATCGTCCCGCCGAGCGCGAACGCGGCGTCAACGCCGGCGCGGGTCTGTCCCGTCGTCAGGGTGATGGGGGAGGCGTCGGCGTACCGGGGTGCGTCGTCGTACCACTCCGGCAGAAGTGGGGAGTTCCACGGCGGCTGGAATTCGACTCGATACGTCCCCGCGGCCAGACCGGTGACGGAGTACGAGCCGTCGGCGGCGATGTTCCCCCACACTGCCGGGCCGAACTCCGAGGTGTGGACCTCGACGGACCCGCCCGCGACCGCGTATCCAGCGGGTGCCGTGATCCTCCCCGAGATCGATGCGCCCGGCGCGAGAGTCGCATCGACGCCGGTGCGTGCCTGCGCCGCGGTCAGCACGACGGGCGTGGCGGAGGCGAAGTCCGGCTTGTCATCCCACCATTCCGACTGCAACGTCGACGGCGACATCGCCGTGAAGTGGACCCGCAGGCTCCCACTCGGCAGACCCCGGACGGAGTAGGTGCCGTCGGAGGCGACGTTCGCGTAGCCGACCGTTTCCTGCGTCGCGTCGGAGACCTGCACCGTGACCTCGGTGGGCGAGGAGCCTGCGGGCACCGACAGTCGGCCGGAGATCGACGCTCCACGGGCGAGTGTCACGTTCACCCCGGCGCGTGCGGCGCCCGCGGCGACGGTCACGACTCTCGCAGTGTCGAACCCGGTCGCGTTGTTGTACCACTCGTCCAGCAGCCCCGTCGTCGAGTCGGCGTCGAACTGCAGCCGGTAGTCCCCGGCGTCCAGACCGGAGAGTCGATACGTTCCGTCGGATGCGACGTAGGCGCTCTTCACCCAGTCCCCATCGGCGCTGACGGCGGTGACGCGGATCGTCCAGTCCGCGACCGTGAATCCGGAGGGGACAGACACCCGCCCGCTGATGGTGGCGCCCTTGGCGAGGCCGGCATCCACCCCTGTGCGCTTCTCTCCCGGTGCGAGCGTGATCGCGTCGGCGGAGGCGAAGTCCCGCTTGTCGTCGAACCATTCGTCGAGGAGACCGCTGTCGGACGTCGCGGTGAACTGGAGCACGATCGGCCCGGCCGGCAGCGATCCGATCGTGTAGGTGCCGTCTTCGTCGACGTTCGCCGACCCGACCCAGCTGCGGGACGCGTCATAGGCGGCCACGAAGACACTGCTCGCGCCACCGGGCGTGCCGGCCGGAACGGTCACGAGACCCGAGATGGATGCCGCCTTGGCGAGGGTCACATTGACCCCGGTCTTGTTCACCCCGGCGACGAGGGACACTCTGTCGGCGGAGTACCGGTCCGACTTGTCGTTGTACCACTCGTCGAGGAGACCCGTGCCGGGATCCGTGTCGACCTGCAGAACGTACGATCCCGCGGGCAGACCGCTGAGCGTGTACTTGCCCGTCGACGCCGCGGTCGTGGAGGCGGCCTCGCGCCACGGGTCGTTGGCAGGGAAAGCCCGGACGACGATCCCGGTCGTGGGCAGTGTCGAGCCACTGGGCGCCGAGATGCGACCGGCGATCGACATGAGCTGCGGAGCGGTCGGGGTCGGGGTCGGCGTCGGCGTGGGTGTCTTCGTCGGCGTAGGTGTCTTCGTCGGCGTAGGTGTCTTCGTCGGCGTGGGCGTCGGGGTCGCCGTCTTCGTCGGGCTGGGCGTGGCGACCGCCGTGTTCGTCGGCGTGGGCGTCGGTGCGGCCGTTTTCGTCGGGGTCGCGGACGGCGCCGCCGTCGGGCTCGGGGATGCCGCCTTCGAGCCGGTCGGCGTCGGACTCGGGCTCGACACCGATGTCGGCGCGGGCGTGGGCGTCGGCTGCGCCGCCGTCGCGGCGGGGGCGACCGCCAGGCTCAGCGACACCGCCAGCGTCAGCGCCACGGCGCTCGAGACGTATCGTCGTGCACGCGCACGGAAAGACGTGGTCATGTTTCCCCCCATAACGGCACGCGCCGCGCCCGCCGCACCCCTGCGACGAGCGTTCCGTGGTCTCGGGCGACCACGCGCCATTCGTACCACACCTGTGTGTCGGCTGTGTGACACTGCCCCACAACCCCCTCGACGGCGCGCCCGATCTGCGTAGCGTGACGCCATGCACATCACTCGTCTCGAGCCCGGCGAAGTCTTCGTCTTCGGATCCAACGCCTCCGGCGCGCACGGGGGCGGCGCCGCGCGGTTCGCCCTCGACCGTTTCGGTGCCGTGTGGGGCCAGTCCGAGGGGCTGCAGGGCCAGTCGTACGGCATCGACACGATGTCGGGGCTGGCCGTGTTCGAGGACCAGGCGCGGCGTTTCGTCGCTTTCGCGGCCGATCATCCGGAGTTGCGGTTCCTCGTGACCGAGGTCGGCTGCGGAATCGCCGGATACCGGCCGGAGCAGGTGGCGGGTTTCTTCGCGGGAGCGGGGGAGAACGTGGTGCTGCCGGAGTCGTTCCGCGCCGCGCTGGGCAGGGGCTGAGCCGCCTCTCGGGCGCCGTGACCACTCGTCTCGCGGACAGCCGGCTCCGTGATCGCACGACCGCGGAGGACGCCCGACTCGAACGAAGACTCGCTCATAGGAGACACCCAGGATCGGGTTCCGACCGCTAGTGTCCGATTCGTACGGAGTCAACAGGATCGTTCTGGAGGAACCATGTCCGTCGAAAACACCCGGCCCGCCGCCGCTCCCGTCCCCGGTCGCACCCTGGGCATCGTGGCCCTCATCGTCGCGATCTTCTTCAATGTCATCGGGCTGATCCTGGGCATCGTGGCGTTGGTGCAGAGCCGTAAGGCCGGGCACAAGAACGGCTTCGCCGTCGCGGCGATCATCGTGGGCGCGGTGCTCACGGTCGTCGGGATCATCGTGGCCATCCTGATCGTCACGGCCATCGGCTTCGGCGCCGCCGCATACCAGGCCTGCGAGGTTGCCGGCTTCACGGGCACCGTGATCGTCAACGGCAACGAGGTCGCCTGCAGCACTCTGGGCGGCTGACGAACGATGCCGGCCCGCTCCGGAAGGGGCGGGCCGGCATCGAGTCGAGCGTGATGTGGAGGGGATGACGGGAATCGAACCCGCACCATCAGTTTGGAAGACTGAGGCTCTACCATTGAGCTACATCCCCGCGGCGGCGAACCGCAGCGTGGACAACTCTACTTCACGTCCGCGGATGCCACGGACACCGACGTCGCCGGAACAGGGCATGTGCCCAGAGCAGGCGATCGTCGTCCGAAACGGCCTGTTCCCGTGGCATGCCCTGTTCTCGTGCCCGGGGACATGTCGCCCGATCGACGCGTCCCGGCGAAGCACATGGCATCCGATCGACTCCCAGACCGGCCCCCACACCTCGATCGACTAGACTTCCAGGGGTCGTTTCGTCGAACGCGTCCTGCGCGTCGCCCCGGGGCGTAGCTCAGCTTGGTAGAGCGCCCGCTTTGGGAGCGGGAGGCCGCAGGTTCAAATCCTGTCGCCCCGACGCAACGGCCCCACAGACCACAGGCCTAGCCGGCCCCCGCGTGCGCGCGGGCCACACGAGGAGAACACACCGCATGGTCAACAGCACCGTCGAGAAGCTCAGCCCGACCCGGGTCAAGCTCCACATCACGGTCTCGCCCGAAGAGCTCAAGCCCGCGATCGCCCACGCCTACGAGCACATCGCGCAGGACGTTCAGATCCCCGGCTTCCGCAAGGGCAAGGTGCCCGCGCCGATCATCGACCAGCGCATCGGCCGTGGCGCCGTCATCGAGCACGCGGTCAACGAGGGTCTCGACGGGTTCTACCGCCAGGCCGTCGAGGACCAGGAGCTCCGCGTCATCGGTCGCCCGAGCGCCGAGATCGTCGAACTGCCCGAGCTCAAGGACTACTCGGGCGACCTGGTCGTCGACGTCGAGGTCGACGTGCGCCCCGAGTTCGAGCTCCCCGCCTACGACACCATCACGGTCACCGTCGACGCCGTCGAGACCGACGATGCCGCCGTGGATGCCGAGCTCGACCGCCTGCGCGCCCGCTTCGGCACGCTCGTGACCGTCGACCGTCCGGCCGCGAAGGGCGACTTCGTCGAGCTCGATCTCGTCGCCACGATCGACGGCAACGAGATCGACCGCGCCGAGGGCGTGTCGTACGAGGTCGGCTCCGGCGAGCTGCTCGAGGGCATCGACGAGGCCATCGACTCGCTCACCGCCGACGAGCAGACCACGTTCCGCTCGAAGCTGGTCGGCGGCGAGCACGCCGGCGAGGAGGCCGAGGTCTCCGTGACCATCACGGCCGTCAAGGAGCGCGAGCTGCCCGAGGCCGACGACGACTTCGCCCAGATGGCATCCGAGTTCGACACGCTCGAAGAGCTGCGCGCTTCGCTCGCGGGCCGCGTGTCCGAGCAGTCGGTGTTCACGCAGGGTGCCGCGGCGCGCGACAAGTTCGTCGAGGCCCTCATCGAGGCCGTCGAGATCCCCGTGCCGCCGCAGCTCATCGAGGACGAGGTCCACACGCACCTCGAGGGCGAGAACCGCCTCGAGGACGACGTGCACCGCGCCGAGGTCACCGAGGCCAGCGAGAAGCAGTTCCGCACCCAGATGATCCTCGACAAGATCGCCGAGGACGCCAACGTCCAGGTCTCGCAGGACGAGCTCACGCAGTACCTCATCCAGTCGGCCGCGCAGTACGGCATGGCTCCGCAGGACTTCGTCAACGCGCTGCAGCAGGGCAACCAGCTGCCCGCCATGGTCGGCGAGGTCGCCCGTAACAAGGCGCTCGCGATCGCGCTCGGCAAGGTCACCGTCGTCGACAGCAACGGAAAGCCCGTCGACCTGACCGGCTTCGTCGCCGTCGAGGGCGAGGAGCCCACGGACGCCGAGGACGAGGTCGTCGAAGAGGCGCAGGAGATCGCCGACGCCGCCGCGGACGCGGACGCCGTCGTCGAGGCCGAAGAGGCCGCCGCCGAGGAGGCCCCCAAGAAGGCCCCCGCCAAGAAGCGCGCTCCCGCGAAGAAGAAGGCCGCCGACAGCGAGTAAGACTCGTCCGGTTCGTCGACAGGGGGTGGATGCCACGGCATCCGCCCCCTGTTCTCGTTCCGGCTTGACAACCGAGTGTCCAAGACACGCCGATGCGGCGAGCGTCGAACGGCGTGTCTTGGACATCGAACGGGGGTGCGGCCGAGGCGCACGCCGCACCGCACGACACGAGAGGGAGCACCCGTGAGCGACTGGCAGGAACGCGTCGACGCGGTCTGGGACGACACGTCGTTGACCGAGCAGCAGGTGATCGAGCGCATCGACGCCCTCGCGGCCGAACGGCCCGAGGAC
Source organism: Microbacterium sp. IEGM 1404 (assembly GCF_030056775.1). NCBI lineage: Bacteria > Bacillati > Actinomycetota > Actinomycetes > Micrococcales > Microbacteriaceae > Microbacterium > Microbacterium sp. IEGM 1404. Next base: position 750,037 of record NZ_JASHKP010000001.1, read on the forward strand.
GACCCGGTCGCCCTCTTCGAGCGCGCGGGCGCGCGGGACTCCGCCGGGCTCGAGGCTGACGCCGAGGTGCTCTACCGTCGGGCGCTGGCCGGCGGGCTCGACGACGAGCGCCGCACGCAGGCGACGATCCAGCTCGCCAGCACGATCCGCAACCTCGGCAAGATCGACGAGGCACGCGAGCTGTTGCGCGCCGAGTACGAGCGCGAGCCCCGCGGCCCGCTGCACGATGCCGCGGCGGCGTTCTACGCGCTCGCGCTGGTGTCGTCGGGGGAGTCCGAGCGGGCGGCATCCATCGCCCTTCAGGCCCTCGCCCCGCACCTGCCGCGCTACACGCGTTCAGTGACCGGATACGCCCGCGAAATCCCGGACGGACACGCCTGATCCGCCCGCGGCGAACACGGCGACCCGCCCCGAACCGCGCCGGTAGATTCGTTGCAGATCACCGGAAGAGGAGCACACATGCCCGAACCCCTTATGGCAACGAGCGTCTTCGACAGGCTGCTCAAGGACCGCATCATCTGGCTCGGTTCGGAGGTGCGTGACGAGAACGCCAACGAGATCTGCGCCAAGATCCTGCTGCTCGCGGCAGAGGACTCGCAGAAGGACATCTACCTCTACATCAACTCGCCCGGCGGCTCGATCACGGCCGGCATGGCGATCTACGACACCATGCAGTTCGTCCCGAACGACATCGTGACCGTCGGCATCGGCATGGCCGCCTCGATGGGCCAGCTCCTGCTGACCAGCGGCACCAAGGGCAAGCGCTACATCACGCCCAACGCACGCGTGCTGCTGCACCAGCCGCACGGCGGCTTCGGCGGTACCGCGAGCGACATCCAGACGCAGGCCCAGCTCATCCTCGACATGAAGAAGCGTCTCGCCGAGATCACGGCCGCCCAGACCGGCAAGACCGTGGAGCAGATCAACGCCGACGGCGACCGCGACCGCTGGTTCAGCGCCGCCGAGGCGCTCGAGTACGGCTTCGTCGACCACATGCGCGAGCACGCAAGCGACGTCGCCGGCGGCGGCGGGACCGCGGCCTGAGGCCGAGGGCGAGAGGAAAGGACACCGCAATGCACACTCCCACCTTCGGCGGCGGCGCCGCACACATGCCGAGCAGCCGCTACATCCTGCCCCAGTTCGAGGAGCGGACGGCCTACGGCTACAAGCGCCAGGACCCGTACAACAAGCTCTTCGAGGATCGCGTCATCTTCCTGGGCGTCCAGGTCGACGACGCCTCGGCCGACGACGTCATGGCCCAGCTGCTCGTGCTCGAGTCGCAGGACCCCGACCGCGACATCATCATGTACATCAACTCGCCCGGTGGTTCCTTCACGGCCATGACGGCGATCTACGACACGATGCAGTACATCTCGCCCCAGATCCAGACGGTCGTGCTCGGCCAGGCGGCGTCCGCGGCATCCGTTCTGCTCGCGGCCGGTGCCCCCGGCAAGCGCCTCGCCCTCCCGAACGCCCGCATCCTGATCCACCAGCCCGCCGTCGGCGAGTCCGGTCACGGTCAGGCGTCGGACATCGAGATCCAGGCGGCCGAGATCATGCGCATGCGCACGTGGCTCGAGGAGACGATGGCCCGTCACACGGGTCAGGACGTCGCGAAGGTCAACAAGGACATCGACCGCGACAAGATCCTCTCCGCTCAGGAGGCGCTCGAGTACGGCATCGTCGACCAGGTGCTGACGAGCCGCAAGCGCGTCCCGGCGGCCCTGACCGCCTGACCCGCTCCACCCGATGCCCCGCCGGATCCGTCCGGCGGGGCATCGTCGTGTCCGGCGGGTGCTTCGCGCGTGAGTCGCCAAGATTCGTCGCCTCCCGCGTGGTGAAGACGACAGATCTTGGCGACTCACGAGAAGAGGGGTGGGGGAGACGGATGCCGGGACCCCGAAGGGCGGCCCATATGTCCGCCCGTGGCGATCACGGCGACGGCGCTCGCGCAAATACCCTCGAATGTCCCGGGCACCGGTTAGGCTCAAAGTCACTCCGGCGTGGGGCCGGGAATGAGGAGGCACGGGCATGGCACGCATCGGAGAGAGCGCCGATCTGTTCAAATGCTCCTTCTGCGGCAAGAGCCAGAAGCAGGTGCAGCAGCTGATCGCCGGTCCGGGCGTGTACATCTGCGACGAGTGCGTCGAGCTGTGCAACGAGATCATCGAAGAGCGCATGGCCGAGTCCTCGACGGGCGAGGTCGCCGACTTCGACCTTCCGAAGCCCCGTGAGATCTTCGGCTTCCTCGAGGAGTACGTCGTCGGGCAGGAGCCCGCGAAGCGCGCCCTCGCCGTCGCCGTCTACAACCACTACAAGCGCGTGCGTGCGCTCGGCACCCTGCAGCCCGCCGAGCAGCGCGCCGAAGAGATCGACATCGCCAAGAGCAACATCCTGCTCCTGGGGCCGACCGGGTGCGGCAAGACCTATCTCGCGCAGACGCTCGCGAAGCGTCTCAACGTGCCCTTCGCGGTGGCGGATGCCACGGCCCTCACCGAGGCCGGCTACGTCGGTGAAGACGTCGAGAACATCCTCCTCAAGCTGCTCCAGGCCGCCGACTTCGACGTGAAGCGCGCCGAGACCGGCATCATCTACATCGACGAGGTTGACAAGATCGCCCGCAAGGCCGAGAACCCCTCGATCACGCGCGACGTCTCGGGTGAGGGCGTGCAGCAGGCACTGCTGAAGATCCTCGAGGGCACGGTCGCCTCGGTTCCGCCGCAGGGCGGCCGCAAGCACCCGCACCAGGAGTTCATCCAGATCGACACGACGAACGTCCTGTTCATCGTGGCCGGCGCCTTCGCCGGGCTGGAAGAGATCATCTCCTCTCGCGTCGGCAAGCACGGCGTCGGCTTCGGCGCGCCCCTCCACCGCAAGGAGGACGCGCCCGACCTCTTCAGCGAGGTGCTGCCGGAAGACCTGCACAAGTTCGGTCTGATCCCCGAATTCATCGGGCGTCTCCCCGTCGTGGCATCCGTCTCGCCCCTCGATCAGGACGCGCTGATGGAGATCCTCACGGCCCCGCGCAACGCGCTCGTCAAGCAGTACCAGCGCATGTTCGAGCTCGACGGCGTGCAGCTGGAGTTCGAGGAAGACGCGCTGCGCGCGATCGCCGACCTCGCCGTGGCGCGCAAGACCGGTGCGCGAGGGCTCCGTGCGATCCTCGAAGACGTGCTCGGTCCGGTGATGTTCGACATCCCATCGGCGGAAGACGTGGCGAAGGTCGTCATCACGCGCGCGTCGGTCGAAGACCGCGCCCCCGCGACCCTGGTGCTGGCGCAGAAGCGCAAGAGCGCCTGACACACGACGCCCACGGTCCCGGTCGCGCTCGCGACCGGGACCGTCGTTGTTCAGACCGTGAGACCCCGGCGCTCGAGCAGCGGCTGGATCTCGGCATCCCGTCCGCGGAAATCGCGGTAGGCCTCGAGCGGGTCGCCCGAACCGCCGACGCCCAGCAGACGGTGGCGGAACCGGTCACCGTTCTCGCGCGTGAGGCCGCCGTTCTCGCGGAACCACTCCACGGTGTCGGCGTCGAGGACCTCGCTCCAGATGTACGAGTAGTACCCGGCGCTGTATCCGCCCGAGAACACGTGCGCGAAGTACGTCGAGGCGTAGCGGGTGGGGACGACCGGGTTGTCGAGGCCGATGTCGGCGAGGGCGCGCACTTCGAACTCCGCGACGTCGATGTCGGCAGCGGCCTCGTCGAGGGAGAGGCCGTGCCACGCCTGGTCGATCCAGGATGCGGCGAGGTACTCGCTCGTGGCGAAGCCCTGGTTGAACGCCTCCGAGGCGTGGAGACGCTCGACGACGTCGGCGGGGAGCGGCTCGCCGGTCTCGTGATGCCGCGCGTAGTGCGCGAGGATCTCGGGCCAGAAGATCCACATCTCGTTCACCTGGCTCGGGAACTCCACGAAGTCGCGGTGCACCGCGGTGCCCGCGAAGTGCGGGTACGTCACCGTGGCGAACAGGCCGTGCAGCGCGTGACCGAACTCGTGGAACAGGGTCGTGACCTCGTCGAGCGTCAGCAGCGTCGGCGTGCCGGGCGCGGGCTTGTTGACGTTCAGGTTGTTGACGACCACCGGCGCGGTGCCGCGCAGGCGCGACTGCGTGACGATGGAGTTCATCCACGCGCCGCCGCGCTTGGAGTCGCGCGTGTAGAGGTCGAGCAGGAACAGTCCGAGCTCGCTGCCGTCGGCGTTGTGCACCTCGAACACGCGCACGTCGGGGTGGTAGCCCTGCAGGTCGTGTCGCTCGGAGATGCGGAGGCCGTACAGCTGCTCGGCGGCGGAGAACACGCCGTCGCGCAGCACGCGTTCGGCCTCGAACCAGGGGCGCAGTGCGGCGCGGTCGAGGTCGTACTGCTCGGCGCGGACCTTCTCGGTGTAGAACGCCCAGTCGTGCGCCTCGATCCGGATGCCGTCGCCGTCCGCGATGCGCTGGAGCGCGGCCTGCTCGGCCCGGGCGTTGGCGGCCGCGGGCACCGCGAGGCGACGCAGCAGATCGTGGACCGCTTCGGGAGACCCGGCGGTCTGGTCGGCGAGCACCGCGGCGGCGTGCGAGGAGTAGCCGAGGAGGGCGGCCCGTTCGGCGCGCAGCCGCACGATCTCGCGCAGGGTGGCGCGGTTGTCGTGGACGTTCCCTCGGGTGCCGCGCGCGCGGGAAGCCTCGAGCAGTCGGCGACGGCTCTCGCGGTTCGTGAGCGAGGCGAGGTACGGGTGCCCCGTGTACAGCGTGAGGGTCACGACGTAGCGCCCGTCGAGTCCGCGCTCGGTGGCGGCCTGCGCCGCGGCGGAGAGCTCGCCGTCGCTCAGTCCGTCCAGCTCGGCCGCGTGGTCGAACACGACCGCGAGCTCGTTGGTGTCGGCGAGGAGGTTCTTCTCGAACGTCGTCGTCAGCGTGGAGAGACGCTGGTTGAGGTCGGTGAGCTTCTGCTTCTGCGCGTCGTCGAGGCCGGCTCCGGCCAGCGACATCTCGCGATACCGGCGCTCGACGAGGTACCGGCTCTCGGCGTCCAGGTCGAGGCTGTCGAGAGCGTCGTGCACGGCCGTGACGCGCGCGTACAGCGCCGCGTCGAGCTGGATCGCGTCGCCGTGGGCCGACATGAGCGGGGCGAGCTCCTCCTCGACGGCCTGCACCTCCGCGGTGCCGTCGGGGGAGGAGACGGTGTAGAACGTCCGCGCGACGCGGTCGAGCAGCGCGCCGCTGCGCTCCAGCGCGACGAGGGTGTTCTCGAACGTCGGGGCTTCGGTCTGCGCGGTGATCGCGTCGACCTCGGCGCGCTGCGCGGCGAACGCCTCGTGGAACGCGGGGAGGTAGTGCTCGACCCGGATGCTGCCGTACGGCGGCAGATCGTAGGGGAGGGGCGTCGGAGCGAGGAGGGGATTGGTCACGGCATCCGTCATCGCTCCAGCGTAGTCACCGCGGGTGGGGATGTTTCCAAAGAAGTGTTTGCAAGAAGGGCGTTGCAAAGGTATCTTTGCATGCATGAGCTCCGATTCCCGTCCCGAGGGGCGCGTCCTCGACGCCGGTGCGCTGCGAGCGTTGGCGCACCCGCTCCGCGTCCGGCTCTACGACCTGCTGAGCCAGTACGGACCGCAGACGGCCAGCGGGCTCGCGACACTGACGGGGGAGTCCACCGGCGCGACCAGCTACCACCTGCGGGCTCTTGCCAAACAGGACCTGATCCGCGAGGTCGCGGGGCGGGGAACCGCGCGAGAGCGGTGGTGGGAACGCCCGAAGGGCGCGGTGACGCTGATCAACCCCGAGATGGCCGCCACCGCGAGCGGACGCGCGGTGATGGAAGCCGTGCACTCCGAGACGCTCACGCTTCGTCAGCAGCAGCTCATGTCGTTCGTCACGCACGGATGGGAGGAAGACGAGGAGTGGCTCGACAAGAGCCTGATCTCGACCGCGAGCGCCCGGCTCACCGTCGCGCAGATGGCGGAGCTCGCCGATCGGCTGCAGTCCGTCATCGCCGAAACCGTCGACCGCTACCGGGATCAGACCGGCGACGGCCTCCGCGTGGTCACCATGCGTGCCGACGTCTTCCCGCTCCCCACCGAAGGAGGCATCCGATGAGCGCCCTCACCGCACCCCTCTCGACACCGACCGCGCCCGAGCGGCTTCTGCTGGCGCTGTCGCGCATCCTCGCCGACCACGCACACGCCCGGATGCGCGCTCGCGCGGCACGCATCGACGTCACCGTCCAGCGCGAGACCGCCCTCGCCGCCGGAGCGCGCCCCGAGTTCTCGGCAGAGGCCTACCTCCGCGTGCGGTGAACGGAGCGGAAGGGCCGGGGTGCATGGCATCCCGGCCCTTCGTCCGCACTCAGGCGAACTCGTCCTCGTCGTCGTAGCGCACGACCACCTCGCCGGATGCGTCCTGCGCGACGATCACGCCGGTGTCGAGCTCGGCGACCGGGCGCCCCTCGAGGAAGGTGAGCGTCCACCGCGGGGCCGGAGCACTGAGCCCGTCCGGGTTCAGCGCCGCCTCGACGGCCGCGATCTGGGCGTGCAGCACCGCGGGCACGGCAGCCGGGGGCTGCTCGCGGGCGGTCCAACGGGTTCCGAGTTGCATCAGTCCTCCTGGGGTGCGAACACGATGTCGGTGACGGCGGTGGTGTCGGCCTCGACGAAGGTGATCGTCTCGATCCGGCCGACGGCGCGCAGATCGCCCTCGGCGAGGCGCAGCGCCTCGACGTTCGGACTGTGGATCGTGAGCGAGAGCACCGGCGTCTTCTGGGAGGCCTTGGCCTCGGTCTTGGCGCGCCGAATGCCGATGAGCGCCTCGCCGACGGCGGTCAGCACGACCGGGTCGCCCTGGATGCCGAGCGGCTGAGGCCAGGCCGCGGTGTGGACCGAGCCCTCCTCGAACCACGACCAGACCTCCTCGGCGGCGAACGACAGCACCGGGGCGAACAGGCGGGTCAGGGTCGACAGTGCGGTGCGCAGGGCGAGCGCCGCCGATGCCTGGCCGGCGTCGGCGCGGTCGTACGCGCGCTCCTTGACGAGCTCGAGGTAGTCGTCGCAGAACGTCCAGAAGAACGACTCGGTGATCTCCAGCGCGCGGGCGTGGTCGTACGCCTCCAGCGCCGTGGTCGCGTCGGCGACGACCTTGTCGAGGGTCGTCAGCATCGAGGCATCCAGCGCATGCGTCACCTCGGCACCCTCGGGCACCGGGAACGACAGGACGAACTTCGCCGCGTTCAGCAGCTTGATCGCGAGACGTCGACCGATCTTGATCTGCGTCGGGTTCTGCGGGTCGAAGGCCGCATCGGTGCCGAGACGGCTCGACGCCGCCCAGTAGCGCACCGCGTCGGATCCGTGCTGCTGGAGGATGTCGGCGGGGGTGACGACGTTGCCCTTGGACTTCGACATCTTCTTGCGGTCGGGGTCGACGATGAAGCCCGAGATGGCGGCATCCGACCACGGCGCGCGGTCGTCCTCGAGGGCGCTTCGGAGCATCGTCGAGAACAGCCACGTGCGGATGATGTCCTGACCCTGCGGGCGCAGGTCGAACGGCGCGACGAGGTTCCAGAGCTCGTCGTCGCGCTGCCAGCCGCCGGCGAGCTGCGGCGTGAGCGACGACGTCGCCCACGTGTCGAGGATGTCCTGCTCGGCCTCGAACCCGCCGGGGACGCCGCGCTGGTCCTCGGTGTAGCCCGGGGGCACGTCGGTCGTCGGGTCGATCGGGAGCGTCGCGAGGTCGGGCGTGAGCACGCGGCCGTAGTCGCGGTCCCCGTCCTCGTCGAGGCCGTACCAGACCGGGATCGGCACGCCGAAGAAGCGCTGGCGCGACACGAGCCAGTCGCCGGTGAGCCCGTTGGTCCAGTTCTCGAAGCGCACGCGCATGAAGTCCGGATGCCACGACATCTCGCGCCCGAGCGAGATGAGGCGTTCGCGCAGCTCGGCATCACGCGCGCCGTTGCGGATGTACCACTGGCGCGTCGACACGATCTCGAGCGGGCGGTCGCCCTTCTCGAAGAACTTCACCGGGTGCGTGAACGGCTTCGGCGCGCCCTCCATCTCGCCGGACTCCTGCAGCAGCTCGACGATGCGCTTCTTGGCGCTGAACACGGTCTTGCCCGCGAGTTCCGCGTACGCCGCCTGCGCGGCATCCGTCACGATCACGTCGGGCGCGTCGGCGACGATGCGGCCGTCCTTGCCAATGATCGTGCGGTTGGGGAGGTCGAGCTCGCGCCACCAGATGATGTCGGTGACGTCGCCGAAGGTGCAGATCATCGCGATGCCCGAACCCTTGTCCTGCTGCGCGAGCGGGTGCGGGAGCACCGGCACCTCGACGTCGAACAGGGGAGTGCGCACGGTCGTCCCGAACAGCGGCTGGTAGCGCTCGTCGTCGGGGTTGGCCACGAGCGCGACGCACGCGGCGAGCAGCTCGGGACGCGTCGTCTCGATGAACACGTCGCCCGAGCCGTCGGTCTTGTGGAATCCGAGACGGTGGTAGGCGGCGGGCTGGTCACGGTCCTCGAGCTCGGCCTGCGCGATCGCGGAGCGGAAGTCGACGTCCCAGAGCGTCGGGGCGAGCGCCTGGTACGCCTCGCCGCGCTCGACGTTGCGGAGGAACGCGAGCTGGCTCGTGCGGATGGAGTCGTCGGAGATCGTGCGGTACGTCTGGCCCCAGTCGACGCTGAGTCCGAGGTCGCGCCAGAGAGCTTCGAAAGCCTTCTCGTCCTCCACGGTGAGCTCTTCGCACAACTCGATGAAGTTGCGGCGGCTGATGGGCACCTGGTCGGCGGCCTTGCTGCTCTTGTTGTCGCCGCCCGAGAACGGGGGAGTGAAATCAGGGTCGTACGGCAGCGACGGGTCGCAGCGCACGCCGTAGTAGTTCTGCACGCGACGCTCGGTCGGCAGGCCGTTGTCGTCCCAGCCGATCGGGTAGAACACCGTCTTGCCGCGCATGCGCTCGAAGCGCACCTTCACATCGGTGTGGGTGTAGCTGAAGACGTGACCGATGTGCAGGCTTCCGGATGCCGTCGGCGGAGGCGTGTCGACCGAGAAGACTCCCGCGCGGCCCAGCTCGGCCGCGCGGACGCGGTCGAAGACGTACGTGCCGCGGTCGGTCCACGCGGCATCCCACTTCTGCTCGAGGCCCTCCAGGGCGGGCTTGTCCGGAATCAGCGACATGGGTACTCCTCGAGCGATATAGGCGGCACCGTGTGATCGTGCCTGAGTGTGGGATGTCTCTCGAGTCTATCGGGCGGCGGCGAGACGCCGGGGTGCGGCGGAGGGCGCCCGGGGTCAGTCCTGCACGTCGATGCCCAGTGCCCGCGCGAAGTCGGCGGCGGCCAGCTCCACTTGCCGGTGGGTGAGCGTGACGCCGCGCAGGGAGTCGGGACGCCCGAACGAGAGCGCTTCGAGGCCGCGGAGGTCGGTGTGCTCGGCGCGCAGACCGTCGGAGTCGACCTCATCGGCCCGGGAGCCGTCGAATCGCACGCGCGAGAGCGTCGCGAGCGGCAGGTCGAGCGTTCCGATCACGCAGTCGGCGACGAGGACGTCGCGCACTCTCGCGCCGCGCAGCGAGAGGTAGTCGATCCGGAGTCCGCGCAGTTCCACGCTGTCGAGCTCGGCGCCGGACAGGTCGAGGGTTCCGATGCGGCCGCCGATCACCGCGACGTTCCGCCAGCGCCCGTCGCGGGCGAGCAGCTCGGTCGCGCGCAGCGTGGCGATCTCGACGTCGGCGAGCGACGCACCGGTCAGGTCGAGGGAGTCGACGGACGCCTCGGCGATCACGCTCTCCGCGAGCGCCGAGTGCGCGGCATCCACGTGACCCGCGAGTGAGACGACGCGCGTGCCCAGCAGGTCCGCCCGCGGTCCGAGTCCGTCGACGCTCTCGAGCACCCGGGGCAGGTCGGGCGCGGAGAGGCGGGGCGGCAGCGGACCGCGGGCGCGGACCACTCAGGCCTCGAGCGGTTCGGGGCGACGGCGCGACGCCGCCCACGCGGCGACGAGCGTGACGGCCGAGAGGATCGCGAGCACGACACCAGGATGCCACCACGCGAACGCCGTCTGCGTGCCGAGCGCCGTGGTCGCCAGCGGGACGAAGCCCGAGATGGTCGCGGCGATCGCGTACGTGAGCGACAGCGCCGAGTACCGGAAGTGGTCCGGGAACAGATCGCTCATGAGGCCGCCGAGCGCCGCCCACGACATCGTCGGGAGGATGCCGCCGACGATCATCGTCGCGACCAGGATCGGGAACGTCGCGAACTGCAGCAGGAAGTACATCGGGAACGTGATCAGCAGGGTGCCGAGCGCGCCCCACGCGACGACCCTCGCGGAACCGATGCGGTTCGCCCACGCGCCGAACAGCGGGATCGTGACCAGCTGCAGCAGTGCGCCGATCGTGGTCGCCACCAGGAGGTCCTGGAAGCTGAAGCCGAGCTGCGCGACACCGTAGTTGATCGTGTAGGTGTTCATCAGCGAGTACGACCCGATGCCCAGCAGCGCGGCGCCGATCGCGATCACCACGGCGACGGGCCGCGCGCGGAACATCGCCAGGACGGGGAGGCGCTCACGCCGACCCGAGGCGACGACGTCTTCGAACACGGGCGTCTCGTCGATGGACCACCGCAGGTACAGCGAGACCAGCAGCAGGGGCAGCGCGAGCAGGAACGGGATCCGCCAGCCCCACTCGGCGAGCTGGTCGGCGGGGAGCGCGACGGTCATGACGATGAACACGGCGGCGGAGAGGATCGACCCGACCGGGGATCCGAGCTGCGGGATCGCGGCGCAGAACGCGCGCTTCACCGGGCTCGAGTGCTCGGTCGCCAGGAGGATGGAGCCGCCCCACTCGCCACCGAGCGACAGGCCCTGCGCGATGCGCAGCACCAGGAGCAGCACGACGCCGAGCCATCCGGCCTGCGCGTACGTGGGGAGGGCGCCGATCAGCCCCGTGGCGACTCCCATGATCGCGACGGTCCACAGCAGCGTCGTCCGTCGACCGAGCCGGTCGCCCATGTGACCGAAGATGATCGCGCCGATCGGGCGCACGACGAACGCGAGCGCGATCGTCGAGAACGACGCGAGCGTCGCGCCGACCTGGCCGAGGGGGGCGAAGAACAGCGGCCCGACGAAGAACGCGGCGAAGTAGGCGTAGACGTAGAAGTCGAACGATTCGAGGGAGGTGCCGATCATCGACGCCCACGCGACACGGCGCGCGGGTGCGGAAGAGGTCGGACGGGCAGCGGGAGGAGCAGAAGTCACGGGAGTCGATCTTGGCACGAGTCCAGAAACCTCCCGACGCCCCGGGGCATTCCCCGACCCGCCCGCGGTGGCGCGGGGGACCGCGTAGAATGGAGGCACCAGCACCGATCCGGCCATCACCGGGGAGCTCTCGGAAGAACAGGGTCACGGCCCCCAGTAGAACCGAGCGGGTCAGGCCCGTCACAGCCGCAGTGAGAGCGGCGCCCACTCCGGTGGACGCAATGCGGGGTGGTACCGCGGTCCGAACGGATCGTCCCCGCAGGTGGATCGCAACCTGCGGAGAGACATGACCTACCCACGCCCCTCATCCTTCGGCCCGGCCGCCGACGCCGCGGCATCCGTCGTCCCGAGCCCCCGGTTCCCGGACATCGAGCGCGACACGCTGTCGTTCTGGGACGCCGACGACACCTTCCGCGCGTCGATCGCGAACCGCGACGGCGCCGAGGAGTGGGTGTTCTACGACGGCCCGCCGTTCGCCAACGGCCTGCCGCACTACGGGCACCTGCTCACCGGCTACGCCAAGGACGTCTTCCCGCGCTTCCAGACGATGCGCGGCAAGAAGGTCGACCGCGTCTTCGGCTGGGACACGCACGGCCTCCCCGCCGAGCTCGAGGCCATGAAGCAGCTCGGGATCACCGAGAAGGACGAGATCGAGCGCATGGGCGTCGCCGTCTTCAACGGCAAGGCCCGCGAGTCGGTGCTCGAATACACCCGCGACTGGCAGGACTACGTCACCCGCCAGGCGCGCTGGGTCGACTTCGAGCGCGGCTACAAGACGCTCGACACGTCGTACATGGAGAGCGTCCTGTGGGCGTTCAAGACCCTGCACGACAAGGGTCTCGCCTACGAGGGCTACCGCGTGCTGCCGTACTGCTGGCGCGACGAGACGCCGCTCTCCAGCCACGAGCTGCGCATGGACGACGACGTCTACAAGATGCGCCAGGACCCGTCGGTCACCGTCACGTTCCCGCTGGTCGGGGCGAAGGCCGAGGCGCTCGGCCTCACCGGCGTGCGGGCGCTCGCGTGGACGACGACGCCGTGGACCCTGCCGACGAACCTCGCCCTGGCCGTGGGTCCCGGCATCCGTTACGCCGTCGTCCCGGGCGGACCGAACGGTGCCGCCGACGTGCACCGCGCGCCCGACGGCACGCCCGACGAGGCGATCGAGGCCACGGCGCACCGCTACCTGCTGGCCGAAGACCTGCTGCCGGGCTACGCGAAGGACCTCGGGTACGACTCGGCGGATGCCGCCCGCGCGGCGGTGCAGACGACGATCACCGGCGCCGAGCTCGCCGGCGTGTCGTACGACCGCCTCTTCGACTACTACGCCGACGCCGAGACGTGGGGCACGCAGGACGCGTGGAAGATCCTCGTCGACGACTACGTCACCGTCAGCGACGGCACCGGCATCGTCCACCAGGCCCCGGCCTACGGCGAGGACGACAAGCGCCTCGCGGATGCCGCGGGCCTTCCCACGATCATCTCGCTCGACGACGGCGGACGCTTCCTGTCGGCCGTCACCGACGTCGCGGGGGAGCTGTGGTTCGAGGCGAACCGGCCGCTCATCCGCCTGCTGACGCAGGGCGGTCGCCTCTTGCGCGAGGCGTCCTACGAGCACTCGTACCCGCACTGCTGGCGCTGCCGGAACCCCCTGATCTACAAGGCCGTGTCGAGCTGGTTCGTGCGCGTGACCGAGGTCAAGGACCGTCTGTTGGAGAACAACCAGCAGATCACCTGGGTGCCCGAGAACGTCAAGGAGGGGCAGTTCGGCAAGTGGCTCGAGGGCGCGCGCGACTGGTCGATCAGCCGCAACCGCTACTGGGGTTCGCCGATCCCGGTGTGGAAGAGCGACGACCCGAACTACCCGCGCGTCGACGTGTACGGCTCGCTCGCGGACATGGAGGCGGACTTCGGCCGCCTGCCGCGCAACGCGGAGGGTGAGGTCGACCTCCACCGTCCGTACATCGACGACCTCACGCGCCCCAACCCCGACGACCCGACGGGGCGCTCGACCATGCGTCGCATCGAGGACGTCCTGGACGTCTGGTTCGACTCCGGCTCGATGCCGTTCGCGCAGGTGCACTACCCGTTCGAGAACCACGAGTGGTTCGACGAGCACTCGCCGGCCGACTTCATCGTCGAGTACATCGGGCAGACTCGCGGCTGGTTCTACGTCATGCACGTGCTGTCCACGGCGCTCTTCGACCGTCCCGCCTTCACGGGGGTGTCCTGCCACGGCATCGTCCTCGGCAACGACGGCCAGAAGATGTCGAAGTCGCTGCGCAACTACCCCGACGTGCGCGAGGTCTTCGATCGCGACGGTTCGGATGCCATGCGCTGGTTCCTCATGTCCAGCTCGGTGCTCCGCGGCGGCAACCTCGTCGTGACCGAGGAAGGCATCCGCTCGGGCGTGCGCGAGTTCCTGCTGCCGCTGTGGAACGCGTGGTACTTCTTCGCCACCTACGCCAACGCCTCGGGCTCCGACGGCTACGAGGCGCAGTGGCGCACGGACTCCACCGACGTGCTGGACCGCTACATCCTCGCCCTCACCGGTGACCTCGTCCGCGACGTCGCCGCCGACCTCGAGGGCCTGGACTCCACGACCGCGGCCGAGCGCCTGCGCGACTTCGCCGAGGTGCTGACCAACTGGTACATCCGCCGGTCGCGCGACCGGTTCTGGGTGGGCGTCACCGACGACCCGTCCAGCCGCGAGGCCTTCGACACGCTGTACACGGTGCTCGAGACGCTGACCCGTGTTGCGGCCCCGCTCCTGCCCCTCGTCACCGAGCGCGTGTGGCAGGGCCTCACCGGTGGCCGCAGCGTCCACCTGGAGGACTGGTCGGACGCGTCGGCGTTCCCGGCGGCAGCGGACATCCGGACCGCCATGGACACCGTCCGCGACGTCTCCAGCGTCGCGAACGCCCTGCGCAAGCGCGAGGGCAAGCGCGTGCGCCTGCCCCTGCCGCGTCTGACGGTGGTGACCCCGGATGCCGCGGGCCTCGCGCAGTTCGACGACATTCTCCGCGACGAGCTCAACGTCAAGGCGGTCGAGCAGGTCGCCCTGCAGGAGGGCACCGCCGCCGAGTACGGGATCACCCACCGTCTGTCGGTGAACGCCCGCGCCGCGGGTCCGCGCCTGGGCAAGCAGGTGCAGCAGGCCATCAAGGCCGCGCGCGAGGGCGACTGGAGCGAGGTCGACGGTCGCGTGGTCGCCGGCGGCATCCCGCTCGAGCCGAGCGAGTACGACCTCGTCGTCGAAACAGCGGGTCGTCCCGACGGCGAAGCCCTCGCGGTGCTCTCGTCGGGCGGCTTCGTGCTGCTGGACACCACCACGACGCCCGAGCTCGAAGCCGAGGGCCTGGCGCGCGACATGATCCGTGCGATCCAGGACACCCGCAAGGCCGCCGGCTTCGACGTGAGCGACCGCGTCGCGCTGACCCTGACGTTCGACGATGCCGCGGACGCCGCGGCCGTGGCCCAGGCGTTCGACCTCGCCGGCGTGGCATCCGAGACCCTCGCCGAAGGCGTCGTGCTCGCCAGCCGCACCGAACGTCTGATCGAGCGCGGGGAGTCCCGCACGCCGGAGTTCGAGAACGTCATCGCGGCCAAGACCTACGCGAACGTCGGCCCCGTCACCGTCGCCGTCGCCCGGATCGGAGCATCCTCATGAGCGACCGTTCCCGCGCCGACGGCGTCTACGCCGCCCTCCTCGAGCGGCAGGGCGAGCAGTGGGTGCAGCCCCGGGTCGAGCGCACGCGGCGCGTGCTGGAGCTGCTCGACGACCCGCAGCGCACCTACCGCGTCATCCACGTCACCGGCACCAACGGCAAGACCTCGACCAGCCGCATCATCGAGAGCCTGCTGCGGTCGCTCGGGCTGCGTACGGGCCTGTTCACCAGTCCGCATCTCGAACGTTTCACGGAGCGCATCCTCATCGACGGAGAGCCCGTGGCGGATGCCGCCGTCGCCGACGCGTGGGACGAGATCCAGCCGTTCGTGCAGATGGTGGATGCCGAGCTCGAGGCGGCCGGCGACGCGCCCCTGACGTTCTTCGAGCTGCTGACGGTGCTCGCCTTCGTCGCGTGCGCCGACGCGCCCATCGACGTCCTCGTGCTCGAGGTCGGCATGGGCGGCGAGTGGGACTCGACGAACACCGCCGATGGCGACGTCGCGGTCTTCACCCCCATCGACATCGACCACACCGACCGCCTGGGGAACACGATCGCGGATATCGCGACCGTGAAGGCCGGGATCATCAAGCAGGGCGCGGCGGTCGTCTCGGCTGCCCAGCCCGAGGAGGCGCGCCGGGCGATCCTCGCTCGCGCCGAGAGGATGGATGCCACCGTCGCGTTCGCCGGCGAGGGGTTCTCGCTCGAGGTGCAGACCCTCGCGGTCGGCGGGCAGCTGCTCACGGTGCGCGGGATCGCGGGGAGCTACCCCGAGCTGTATCTCCCGCTCTACGGTGCGCACCAGGGGGCGAACGCCGCTCTGGCCATCGCCGCCGTGGAATCGCTCATCGGCGGGGGAGACCAGCCGCTGAACGCCGAGGTGGTCGCGGACGGCCTCGGCGCCACGACCTCGCCCGGCCGTCTGCAGCTCCTCGGCACCGCGCCGACCGTGCTGGTCGACGCCGCGCACAACCCGCACGGGGCCCGCGCCCTCGTCGCCGCCCTCGACGAGGCGTTCGACATCGACGAGTGGGGAGCGGTGGTCGGCATCCTGGCGGGGAAGGATACCGTCGGCATCGTCTCGACGCTGACCCCGGCCGTCGCGCGCGTCTTCGCGACCGCGCCCGACAGCGAGCGCGCAGGCGACCCCGACCTCATCGCGGACGTGGCCGAGGCGGCCGACGTCCCCGTCACCGTCCACCCGACGCTCGAGGATGCGGCCGACGCGGCCCGCGCGTGGGCCGCCGAGTCCGACCGCCGCGCCGTGATCATCGCCGGATCGGTGGTTCTCGCGGGCGAGGCGATCCGTCTCGCCGACCTCGAGGACTGGAAGGCCGGGTGGCAGGGATGAGCGCCCGGGAGCGGCGCCCGCGCCGCACCCGCGGAGCCCTCGAGTCGCTCGGGGCGGTCGTCCTGGGCTTCGAGTCGATCGTCGTGTTCCTCGGCGGACTCGTGGTCTACGGCCTCAAGGCTCTGCCCTGGGGAATCGAGCCGTGGTGGGGCATCGTCGGCGGCGCCGTCATGGCCGTCGCCATGGTCGCGACCTCGGGTCTGCTCCGCCACCGCTGGGCCGTCGTCGTCGGGTGGGCCCTCCAGGTGATCCTCGCCCTCGGTGGCATCCTGGTCCCGGCTCTCGCCGTCGTCGCCCTCATTTTCGGTGGCATGTGGGCGTATGCGACGATCAAGGGAGCAGCTCTCGATCGCGCCAATGCGCGGAGGGCCGCCGACCCCGACCTCTCGAACGGAGAATGACCCATGGCCACCGAAGAGACCCTCGTCCTGGTCAAGCCCGATGGGGTCGCGCGCGGCCTGACCGGCGCGATCCTCGCCCGCATCGAGGCGAAGGGCTACGCCCTCGTCGACATCCGCCTCGTCGAACCCGACCGCGAGACCCTCGCGCAGCACTACGCCGAGCACGAGGGCAAGCCGTTCTACGAGCCGCTGCTCGAGTTCATGCTCTCCGGCCCGTCCGTGGCGATCCGCCTCGCCGGGAACCGTGTCATCGAGGGCTTCCGCTCCCTCGCGGGCACCACCGACCCCACGACCGCGGCCCCGGGCACGATCCGCGGCGACTTCGGTCGCGACTGGGGCCTGAAGGTCCAGCAGAACCTCGTCCACGGCAGCGACAGCCCCGAGTCCGCCGCGCGCGAGCTCGCGATCTGGTTCGACTGATCCCGGATGCCACGACGGCCGCCGTCCCCCGTGGGGCGGCGGCCGTTCTGTTCGTCGGCGGCGACTGTTCGGCACCGGCTCCGCGATCCGCACCGGCTCAGTGGCATCCGCGCGACACGGACTTCCGTCCGCGGATCGCCGACGTCAGAGCTGGCCGAGGACGTCCAGGCGAAGCTGCGCGAGGACGGCGACGATCACGTAGCCGCCGAGCGCCATGAGCGGCACCCAGGCCATCAGCGAGGCCGCGGCATCCCGCGTCTTCCGGCCGACCGGGAGGATCCCCTCCCGCAGAACGTGCAGGGTGACGGCGAAGAACGTGGGGATCACCACCGACCACGTGACCATGCACCACGGGCACAGGGTGCCGAGCACGAAGATGCTCTGCGAGATCAGCCAGATCACGAACGCCAGCGCCCCGACGATGCCGAGCCAGAAGACGATCCAGAACCAACGGGCGAACCGGGCGCCCGCGAGGATCGCGACGCCGACGACGATCGGTGCGATCCACGCCGCGAGCCCGATGATCGGGTTGGGGAAACCGAAGACGCTGCCCTGCCACGACTTCAGGTTCGCGGTGCACTGGACGAGCACGCTGAAGTCGCAGGATGCCGCTTGCCCGCCGTCCATGAGCTGACGGAACCGCTCCATCGTGAGCGAGAACGCCGCCCACCATCCGACGACTCCCGCGATGATCAACCACACCGCGAGGACTGTGGGCCGGCGCGGCGCGACGCTTTCACTCATGCTCGCGATTCTTCCACCGTCCGGCGGTGCGGCTGCTGTGGGATGCCTCGTCGTCGAGATGCCGGCGCCCCGCGCCCACCTGGCGAGAAACGCGATCGGCGTGCAGAAACGGCGTCTCCCGCCGTTTCCCGCCGCGGATCGCGTTTCTCACGGAGGATGACCCCACGCGCCTGTGAGCGAATCCGGCCGACCGTGCGATAATGGAGCTTCGATGAGCCGCGGCCGCGCCGCAGGCGAATCACCAGAAGACTTCGGGCGATGACCGCCCTTCGCAGCACGAGCCGCAGGCCTGCTGCAGACCGAGTGAGTTCGCGGCCCCGCCGGGTGCGGCGCCGCACGAGATTTCGCCGGGCGACGCGCGGTGTCGCCCGCCAGGGAGTACGCCCGATATGGCTGACGCAACAGAAGATCAGACCCCCACGACCGACGCCCCCGAGTCGGTGGAGGAAGAGAACCCCACGGCCGACGCGCCGACGGTCGACGCCGATCCCGACGACGAGGTCGCGGCGGACGACGCCGAGGCCGCCGCCGCGACCGACGCCGGTGAGCCCGCCGTCCTCGAGATCGACGCGGTGGATGCCGCGGACGCCGCCGCCGTGACGGCGACTGACGCCGTGGAGCCCGAGGTCGACGCGGCCCCGGTTGAGGCCGAGGCAGCCGCGGAGGGTGGGACCGAGGCAGCCGCGGAGGCGCCCGCCGAGGCCGAGCCCGAGCCTGCGGCAGCGGCCGAGCCTGAGCCCGAGCCGCAACCCGAGCCTGCGGCAGCGCCCGAAGCCCCCGCCGAACCGGAGAAGCCCGCTCTCCCCACCGCGGTCTCGCTCGGTCTGCTTCCCGAGGTGTTCGTGTCGGCCGTGTCGACGCAGCTGCATTTCTACGCGCCCGAGCTCCCGCCGCTCCCCGCGCGCGACGAGGCCGACGACCAGGACGACGACGATGCGCCCGTGGAGCGGACGTCCGCGAACGCCCGGCGCCGCAACCGTCGCCGCGGGGGAGCGGCCACGGGTTCCGGCGCGGACGAGCAGGCCGAAGCCCCCGCCGCTCCCGTCCGTCAGCGCGCGGTCGAGCTCATCACGGAGCCGCAGCGCATCAAGGGCTCGACGCGTCTCGAGGCCAAGAAGCAGCGCCGCCGTGACGGCCGCGAGGCCGGGCGCCGCCGCCCCGTCGTGACCGAAGCCGAGTTCCTCGCCCGCCGCGAGGCCGTGGACCGCGTCATGGTCGTGCGGTCGAAGTCCGGCCGCATCCAGATCGGTGTGCTCGAAGACAACGTGCTCGTCGAGCACTACGTCGCCCGCAACCAGGACGCCTCGCTCATCGGCAACGTCTACCTCGGTCGCGTGCAGAACGTGCTGCCGAGCATGGAAGCCGCGTTCGTCGACATCGGCCGCGGCCGCAACGCCGTGCTGTACTCCGGCGAGGTCGACTGGGACGGCGTCGAGACCGGCAACCAGCCCCGCCGCATCGAGCTGGCGCTGAAGTCCGGCGACCGCGTGCTCGTGCAGGTCACGAAGGACCCGGTGGGCCACAAGGGTGCACGCCTGACGAGCCAGATCTCGCTCCCCGGCCGCTACCTCGTGTACGTGCCGAACGGGTCGATGAACGGCATCTCCCGCAAGCTCCCCGACACCGAGCGCGCGCGCCTGAAGAAGATCCTCAAGGAGGTGCTGCCCGAGTCGTCGGGCGTCATCGTCCGCACCGCCGCGGAGGGCGCGACCGAGGATCAGCTCACGCGCGACGTCCAGCGCCTCACCGCGCAGTGGGAGCACATCAGCACCCAGGTCTCGTCGATCCAGGCGCCGGCGCTCCTGCACTCCGAGCCCGACCTCCTCGTCAAGATCGTGCGCGACGTCTTCAACGAGGACTTCACGCGCATGCTCATCCAGGGCGACGAAGCGCTCACGACCATCTCGAACTACCTCGCGGGCGTCGCCCCCGACCTGCTCGAGCGCGTCGAGAAGTACGAGGGCGACCAGGATCCGTTCGACGCGTTCCGCATCACCGAGCAGATCGAGAAGGCCCTCGACCGCAAGGTCTGGCTGCCCTCGGGCGGATCGCTCGTGATCGACCGCACCGAGGCGATGACCGTCGTCGACGTCAACACCGGCAAGTTCGTCGGGTCGGGCGGAAACCTCGAGGAGACGGTCACCAAGAACAACCTCGAAGCGGCGGAGGAGATCGTCCGCCAGCTGCGCCTGCGCGACATCGGCGGCATCATCGTCGTCGACTTCATCGACATGGTGCTCGAGTCCAACCGCGACCTCGTGCTGCGTCGACTGATCGAGTGCCTGAGCCGCGACCGGACGAAGCACCAGGTCGCCGAGGTCACCTCCCTCGGCCTGGTGCAGATGACCCGCAAGAAGCTGGGCCTGGGCCTGCTCGAGACGTTCAGCGAGGCGTGCGAGGTCTGCGCCGGGCGCGGTGTCGTCGTGCACCACGACCCCGTGGTCAAGCACCGTTCCGCGCCGTCGACGAACGGCAACGGGAACGGCAACGGCAACCGCCGGAGCGGCGGCCGCGGCGGCAACGGCTCCGCGAGCGGCAACGGTGCGAACGGCGGCAACGGCAACGGTGCGCAGACGGCCCCGACGGGCGGCACGCACGTGATCACCGAGGGCGTGAAGTCCGCTCTGGCGCAGATCGCGGCATCCACGATCCACCCGACGGTCGATGACCCGGCCGTCGTCGAGGCGGCGGTCGTCGCCTCGGTGGAGGCGGTCCTGGATGCCAAGGTCGAGGCGCCCGTGCGCGAGAAGCGCCCGCGCAAGAAGCGCGAACCGCGGGCCCCGCGCACCGAGAAGGACGCGCTGCTCGAGTCGGTGCTCGAGGCGCTGCCCGAGCCCAAGGCTCCCGGTCAGGGCCGTTCGCGCCGCCGCGTGACGACCGCCGCCCTGACGGGGACTCCGGTCAACGCCCAGCCCACCGACCAGGCGTAGGCCGCTTCCTGCCCGCGTCTCCGCGCGCGCGAGGGGTCGAGATCTGTCGCCTGACCGAGGTCAGAGGCGACAGATCTTGACCCCTCACGCATGCGCCTCAGCGGGCGCGACGCTCGCGAGCGGTGATGCGCAGGCCGGACGCGCGGAGGCGGCGCACCAGCTCGCGACCTCCGACGTGTTCGGCACCGGCCGCGACGAGGTCGGCGTGGCGCTCGTCGGGGACGTCGTAGTGGTCGAGGTCGAAGGCCCGGCGGGGGATACCGGCCGCCGCGGCGAAGGCGTGGAGCTCGTCGAGGTTCGCGTCGCTCACCAGATGCGCCCAGAGCCTGCCGTGCGCCGGCCACTGCGGGTCGTCGATGAGAATCGCCACCCCGCGATCCTACGGCCGACACGCGGTGCCGATGCTTTTGCCGGATGCCGCCCGGTGAGCTAAACTCGTCCTTTGGTGCGTCGTGTCCGCGCGATTGACGCGAGACCCCGCAGGCTCAGGCCGGCCGGATCGCACCGAGACTCAGGGCGTCAAGCCCTCCCGACGTCATCAGACAACCGGAGCCGTGCGCTCCCGAACGAAACAGGTGTGAAGTGGTTTACGCAGTTGTGCGCGCCGGCGGCCGGCAGGAAAAGGTCGAGGTCGGCACGATCGTCGTGCTCGACCGCCAGGCGGCGAAGGTCGGCGAGAGCATCCAGCTGCCCGCCGTCCTGTTCGTCGACGGCGAGACGGTCACGACCGACGCCGACAAGCTCGCGAAGGTCTCGGTCACGGCCGAGGTCCTCGGTGAGGAGCGCGGTCCGAAGATCGTGATCCAGAAGTTCAAGAACAAGACCGGCTACAAGAAGCGCCAGGGCCACCGCCAGGACCTCACGCGCGTCAAGATCACCGGCATCAAGTAAGAGCCAGGAGACGCAGAGATGGCACACAAAAAGGGCGCAAGCTCCACCCGCAACGGTCGTGACTCCAACGCACAGCGCCTCGGCGTGAAGCGCTTCGGCGGCCAGGCCGTCCTCGCCGGCGAGATCATCGTCCGTCAGCGCGGCACGCACTTCCACCCCGGCGCCAACGTCGGTCGCGGTGGCGACGACACGCTGTTCGCCCTCGCCGCCGGCTCCGTCGAGTTCGGCCAGAAGGGCGGCCGCAAGGTCGTCAACATCGTCGCCGCCGCGGAGTAATCCCGCAGCGCACGGCGTTCCCGAGGGGGTGGGCACTGGCCCGCCCCCTCGTCGTTTTTCTCCGCACCGGCAGCGCCGGACCCGTCCCGGCCGCACCGGCCCCCTTCCGGAAGGATCTCTCATGGTCACCTTCGTCGACCGCGTCACCCTGCACCTGCGTGCGGGCAAGGGCGGCAACGGCTGCGTGTCGGTGCGCCGCGAGAAGTTCAAGCCGCTGGCCGGTCCCGACGGCGGCAACGGCGGCAGCGGCGGCGACGTCGTGCTCGTCGCCGACCCGCAGGTCACGACGCTGCTGTCGTATCACCACTCGCCGCACCGGTCCGCCGGGAACGGCGGGTTCGGCATGGGCGACCACCGCTCCGGCGCCCTGGGCGAGGACCAGGAACTCCCGGTTCCCCTCGGCACCGTCGTGAAGGACGCCGACGGCAACGTGCTCGTGGACATGCTGACACCGGGAATGCGTTTCGTCGCGGCGCCCGGCGGTCTCGGAGGTCTGGGCAACGCGGCGCTGGCCTCGCCCAAGCGCAAGGCCCCGGGCTTCGCGCTGCTGGGGACCCCCGGCTGGGAGGGCGACGTCGTCCTCGAGCTCAAGACCGTCGCCGATGTGGCCCTGGTGGGCTTCCCCTCCGCCGGGAAGTCGAGCCTCATCGCCGCGGTGTCCGCCGCGCGCCCGAAGATCGCGGACTACCCCTTCACCACCCTCCACCCGAACCTCGGCGTCGTGCAGGCGGGCGATGCGCGCTACACCATCGCCGACGTCCCGGGCCTCATCGAGGGCGCGAGCGAGGGCAAGGGCCTGGGGTTGGAGTTCCTCCGTCACGTCGAGCGCTGCACCGCGCTCGTCCACGTGCTGGACTGCGCCACCCTCGACCCGGGCCGCGACCCGCTGAGCGATCTCGACGTCATCCTCGGCGAACTCGCCGCCTATCCGGTCCCCGAGGGTCAGCTTCCGCTGCTCGAGCGCCCGCAGATCGTCGTGCTGAACAAGATCGACGTGCCCGAGGCGCACGAATTGGCCGACTTCGTCCGCCCCGACCTCGAGGCGCGCGGTTTCCGCGTGTTCGAGATCTCCACGGTGAGCCGCGCCGGGCTGCGCGAGCTCACGTTCGCCCTCGGCGAGATCGTCGAGGAGCACCGCCTCGCCACGATCGCCGAGGCTCCCGCCGAGCGCGTCGTCATCCGCCCCAAGGGGTCCGAGAAGGACTTCGAGATCAAGGTCGAGGGCGGAACCTACGGACCGGTGTACCGGATCCTCGGCGACAAGCCGGTCAAGTGGGTGCAGCAGACCGACTTCCAGAACGAAGAGGCCGTCGGCTACCTCGCCGACCGCCTGGCGCGTCTGGGAGTCGAGGACGGGCTCTTCCGCGCCGGAGCCGTCGCGGATGCGACCGTCGTCATCGGCCCCGGGAACGGCATCGTCTTCGACTGGGAGCCGACGCTCAGCTCCACGGCGGAGCTGATGACGGCGCCGCGCGGTACCGACCCGCGTCTTCTGCAGAGCAACCGCCGCACCTCGTCGGAGCGCCGCGAGCAGTATCACGAGCGGATGGATGCCAAGGCCGACGCCCGCGCCGAGCTCGAGGCCGAGCGCCGCGCAGCGCGTGCCGCGGGGATCTCGCCCGACGGCGACTCGTCCGCTCTGACCTTCGAGGACGAGGAGCGATGACCGCTCGCTCGCGCGCCGATCTCCCTTCGGCGTCCCGTGTCGTGGTGAAGGTCGGGTCGTCGTCGATCAGCGGCGACGGCGCGTTCCGCATCGACCTGATCGTCGATGCCCTCGCGCGCGCCCGCGAGGGCGGCATCGAGGTCGTCCTGGTGTCGAGCGGGGCGATCGCCACGGCGTTGCCGCTGCTCGACCTCCAGGGGCGTCCGAACGACCTCGCGACGCAGCAGGCGGCGGCGGCCGTCGGCCAGAACGTGCTGATGTGGCGCTACCAGACCTCGCTCGACCGGTTCGGACTGCTCGCAGGGCAGGTGCTGCTCACCGCCGGGGACCTCGAGAACGCGACGCACCGGTCGAACGCGCGCCGGGCGATGGAGCGGCTGCTGGGGCTCGGCATCCTGCCCATCGTCAACGAGAACGACACCGTCGCGACCCACGAGATCCGCTTCGGCGACAACGACCGGCTCGCAGCCCTCGTCGCGCAGCTCATCGGTGCCGACGCCCTCGTGCTGCTGAGCGACATCGAGTGCCTGTACACGGCGCCGCCGAGCGAACCGGGAGCGCGCCCGATCACCGATGTGGAGTGGGGCGACGACCTCTCGGAGTACACCTTCGGCTCCGTCACCGTGAACGGCGTCGGCACCGGGGGAGCGGCGACCAAGGCCTCCGCCGCGAAGCTCGCCTCCGCTGCCGGCGTGGGTGTGCTGGTCACGAGCGCCGACCTCGTCGCCGAGGCCCTCTCGGGCGCCTCGGTCGGCACGTGGTTCGCCCCGCATCCCGACCCCGTCACCCTCGCCACCGGCCCCGTGGGCGCGGTGCCCGCGGCGATAGACTGACGCGATGACCCTCACCGCCGTTTCGGTCGACGAACGCCTGCGTCTCGCGAAGGACGCCGCCCGCCAGGTCGGGCTCCTCGACTCCGCGGCCAAGACCGCGATGCTGCGGGCGATCGCCGACGCGATCGACGCCGCGAGCGACGCGATCGTCGCGGCCAACGCCGATGATCTCGAGAGCGGTCGCGCCGCCGACATCGGCGACGCGTTGCTGGATCGCCTGCGGCTGGATGCCGGGCGGGTGGCGTCCCTCGCCGCCGCCGTCCGCGACGTCGCCGACCTGCCCGATCCGGTCGGCCGCGTGCTCGACCGCCGCACGCTCCCCAACGGTCTCGCGCTCGAGAAGGTCGCGGTGCCGTTCGGCGTCGTCGGGTCCATCTACGAAGCGCGCCCCAACGTCACCGTCGACATCGCGGCGCTCGCGCTGCGCTCGGGCAACGCGGTGGTCCTGCGCGGGGGTTCCGCCGCGCAGCACTCCAACGCCGCCCTGGTCGAGGTGATGCGCGGTGCGCTGAAGAGCCAGGGCGTCTCGCCCGAGGCGATCCAGACCGTCGACGACTTCGGCCGCGACGGCGCCCGGGCCCTCATGAACGCCCGGGGCCTGGTCGACGTCCTGGTCCCGCGCGGGAGCGCCGGGCTGATCGAGACCGTCGTGACGCAGTCGACCGTGCCGGTGATCGAGACGGGTGCCGGTGTCGTCCACGTCTACCTGGATGCCACGGCCCGAGCCGACTGGGCGCGCGACATCGTGTTGAACGCGAAGACGCAGCGTCCGAGCGTCTGCAACGCCGTCGAGACCGTCCTCGTCCACCGGGACGCCGCCGATCGACTGCTGCCCGAACTCCTGGGGTCGCTCGCCGCCGCCGGGGTGCGCGTGCACGGCGACGAGACGGCGGCCGGATACGACCCCCGCGTCGTCGCGGCCACCGAGGACGACTGGGCGACCGAGTACCTGAGCCTCGACCTGGCCGTCCGGGTCGTGGACGATCTGGACACCGCGCTCGAGCACATCCGTCGGTACTCCACGCACCACACCGAGTCGATCATCACCGACGACGACGCGGCCGCGGCCCGGTTCCTCGCCGAGGTCGACTCCGCCGTGGTCCTCGTGAACGCGTCCACGCGATTCACGGACGGCGGCGAGTTCGGCTTCGGCGCGGAGGTCGGGATCTCCACCCAGAAACTGCACGCGCGCGGCCCCATGGGTCTCGCCGAGCTCACGAGCACCAAGTGGCTCGGGCGCGGCGACGGCCAGGTCCGGGCCTGACCGCTAAAATGGCCCTGCGCGTCGCGCAGGAATCTCGAACGGAGCACTGATGACTATTGCCTCGCTGATCGCCCTCGCCGCTGAAGAGGGCGCCCACCACGGCGGCAACGCGCAGGCCGAGACGTGGTGGATCGGTGCCATCGCCCTCGCCGGGTTCATCACGCTGAGCCTCGTGACCCTGTCGTACCGCAACGTCTCGAACCGGCACGCGCACAAGGCGGAGGCCTACACCGCCAAGCACGGCACGCCCACCCCCGAGGCGCACGGCCACTGAGGCCCACTGTATGTCGGTGACACGCGCCCCTCGCATCGGGGTCATGGGTGGGACGTTCGATCCCATCCATCATGGTCACCTGGTCGCGGCCAGCGAGGTCGCTCAGTCGTTCGATCTCGATGAGGTCGTCTTCGTCCCCACGGGTCGACCATGGCAGAAAGCCGACGTCACCGAGAGCGAGCACCGCTATCTGATGACGGTCATCGCGACCGCCTCCAACCCGCAGTTCACCGTCAGTCGCGTCGACATCGATCGCGCCGGGCCGACCTACACGATCGACACGCTGCGCGATCTGAAGCGTGAACGTCCCGGCGCCGACCTGTTCTTCATCACCGGCGCCGACGCCGTGGCCCAGATCCTGGGGTGGCGCAATCATCAGGAGCTGTGGGACCTGGCTCACTTCGTCGCCGTCTCCCGACCCGGGCACGTGCTGACGACGGAGGGTCTCCCCACCGAAGACGTCAGCCAGCTCGAGATCCCGGCGCTGTCCATCTCGTCCACAGACTGCCGCGCCCGAGTGCGCCGAGGCCACCCCGTGTGGTACCTCGTGCCCGACGGTGTCGTGCAGTACATCGCGAAGCATCACCTCTACCGGAGCCCTGCATGAGCACATCCGAGAACCCCGAGACCCCGCCGCTGACGCGGCGTCAGCTGCGCGAACTCCGCAACACCGGCGCCACGCCGATCATCAACCCGCAGTTCGACGCCGACGACGCGGCCCCGGCCGAGGCGCCTGCGGCAGCGGATGCCACGGACGCGCCCGCCGCGGCAGTCGCCGCAGCCGAGGAGCCCGCCGCGGCGGAGGCGCCCGGCGCCACCCCCGAAGCCGCCGAGCCCGAGGCCGTTGCCGCCGAGCCCGAGGCGCCCTCCGCGGAGCCCGCGGCCGCGCAGGAGGCGCCCGCCAAGAAGGGCGGCATGTTCGGCGGACTCTTCGGCCGGGGCAAGGCCGAGGCAGCGCCGGTCGACGAGACTCCCGCTGTCGACGCGGAGCCGGCTCCCGTCCCCGTACCGCCGATCGTCCCGGCGTCATTCCCGCCCGCCGACGGTGGCGATCTCGGCGTGACCGGCCTCACCCGTCGTCAGGCGCGTGCCCAGGAGCGCATCCGCACCGCCTCGGTGCCCATCATCGCGCCCGACCACGAGCCGGGCGTGCCCGCGGTGCGCGAGGAGACGCCGGCCGCCGCCGCGTCGGCTGAGCCGGTGGAGACCGACGTCACGGCATCCGAGACCGGATCCGCGGATGCCGCGCTGGTCGAGGCCCCGGACACCACCGAGGACGCGTCGCCCGAGTCCGAGGCCGCCGAGGTCACGGAGGAACCGGCGGCCCCGCTCGAGCACGAGAGCCCGGCGGAGGCGCCGGCGATCTTCCGTCCCGCAGCTCCGGAGGAAGCGCCCGCCGCCGAGGCGGAGGCACCGCTCTCGACCGTGAACCCCGCCCTCGGTTCCGATCTGCTCAGCGGCCAGACTCCCGAGATCACGCTGCCGCCGTCCTTCGATCAGCTCATCTCGCGCGGAGGCGCGACCACGGGGTCGGTGTCGACGCCGAACGCGCTGATCCTGTCGCAGACGCCCGCGGGCGTCCCGCTCGTCGGTCCGGTCACGTCGACCGGTGAGGTGCTGATCACGGGCACGTTCGAACTCCCCGAGGGGCTCGGCTCCGCCGGCCACGCTCCCGGGACCACCGACGGCCGCGATATCGACGCCGTCCTCCTCGACGGCGAGCTTCCACCCGCGTCGTCGCCCACCCCGATCGCGGCCAGCGCCGCGATCAGCACCGTCAAGCAACCCGGTGAGATCATCCGCCCCCCGGCACCGGAGAAGGGCAGCAAGCTCGTCATCGGTCTCATCATCACCACCGGCGCTCTCGCCGTGGCGGTCGCCGTCGCGCTGGTCCTCGCCTTCACGACAGGAGTCTTCGGATGACAGCCAGCCCCAACGGCATCGAGATGGCGCGCATCGCCGCGATCGCCGCCGACTCGAAAGCGGGCGAAGACCTCGTCGCGCTCGACGTGTCCGAGCCGCTGCCGCTCGTCGACATCTTCCTCCTGGTCACGGGGCGCAACGAGCGCAACGTCGCCGCCATCGCCGACGAGGTGGAGGAGAAGCTCCTGGAAGCCGGTCACAAGCGGCTGCGCCGTGAGGGACGCCAGGAATCGCGCTGGGTGCTCCTCGACTTCGGTGACCTGGTGGTGCACGTCT
Source organism: Microbacterium sp. IEGM 1404 (assembly GCF_030056775.1). Classification (NCBI taxonomy): domain Bacteria; kingdom Bacillati; phylum Actinomycetota; class Actinomycetes; order Micrococcales; family Microbacteriaceae; genus Microbacterium; species Microbacterium sp. IEGM 1404. The sequence continues at coordinate 778,173 of NZ_JASHKP010000001.1, forward strand.
TCCACGAGCAGGAGCGCGTCTACTACGGCCTCGAGCGCCTGTGGAAGGACTGCCCGGTCGTGCCGCTGGAGATCCCAGCTCCGGCTTCCGCCGACTGACGCTCATCGAAACGAAGCGCCGCTCCACGCGAGGAGCGGCGCTTCGGCGTTTCAGACCAGCGCGCCGGCCAGTTCCTCGCGCAGGATCGCCGCGCCCGCGCTCAGCGCGCTGAGCTTCGCCAGGGCGATGTCGCGGGGCAGCGGGGCCATGCCGCAGTTGGAGCTGGCGATGAGCTTGTCGGCATCCACGAAGTCCAGGGCGCGACGGAGAGTGTCGGCCACTTCCTCGGGGCGCTCGATCTCGTGCGAGGCCACGTCGATCGCACCGAGCATGATCTTCTTGCCGCGGATCAACTCGATGACCTCGATCGGGATGCGGGAGTTGTGCGACTCCAGCGAGACGATGTCGATGCTCGACTTCTGCAGCAGGGGGAAGGACTCCTCGTACTGCCGCCACTCCGGGCCGAGCGTTTCCTTCCAGTCGGTGTTCGCCTTGATGCCGTAGCCGTAGCAGATGTGCACGGCCGTCTCGGCGCGCAGACCCTCGACGGCGCGTTCGAGCGTCGCCATGCCCCAGTCGCGCACGTCATCGAAGAACACGTTGAAGGCGGGCTCGTCGAACTGGATGACGTCGACCCCGGCCGCCTCGAGCTCCTTGGCTTCCTGGTTCAGGATGCCGGCGAACTCCCACGCGAGCTTCTCGCGGCTCTTGTAGTAGCGGTCCGAGAGGGTGTCGATCATCGTCATCGGCCCGGGCAGCGCCCACTTGATCCGCTGGTCGGTCTGCGCGCGGAGGAAGGCGGCATCCGCCACGAAGACCGGCTCGGGACGCTCGACGGGCCCGACGACCGTGGGCACGCTCGCGTCGTACCGGTTGCGGATGCGGACCGTCTCACGGTTCTCGAAGTCGACGCCGCTGAGATGCTCGATGAAGGTCGTCACGAAGTGCTGGCGGGTCTGCTCGCCGTCGCTGACGATGTCGATGCCGCGCTGTCGCTGCTCGTGGACGGCGGCGCGCAGAGCGTCCTGCTGCCCCTCGACGAGGGCATCGCCCTCGAGCGCCCACGGCGACCAGAGCTTCTCGGGTTCGGCGAGCCACGAGGGTTTGGGCAGGCTGCCGACGACCGCGGTGGGGAGGAGTGCGTTCATGGGTGAGGGCTCCGACGGGTCAGTGGACGAGGGCGGGGGAGAGGCCGGCCCAGCGGGCGAGAAGCTCGCCGTGGGGCTTCACGAAGTGCTCCTCGGTGTACTTCCCCTGGGTGACCGCGAGACGCGAGCGCTCTTCGCGGTCATAGTCGACCCGCGTGCGCGAGAAGTCGCCGCTGTCCAGAGTCGGACGGAACACGTGTGCGGCGGCGGCGTTGGCGTTGTAGATCTCGGGGCGGTAGATCTTCTGGAACGTCTCCATCGTGCTGATCGTGCCGATGAGCTGCAGGTTCGAGTAGTCGTTGAGCAGGTCGCCGCGGAAGTAGAACGCGAGAGGAGCGACACTGCCGGCCGGCATGAAGTAGCGGACCTGCAGCCCCATCTTCCCGAAGTAGTCGTCGGTGAGCGAGTAGTCGTCCTGCGCGTACTCGACACCGAGGACGGGGTGATGGTTGTCGGTGCGCCGGTAGGTCTTGCTGGTGGAGACGCTGATGCAGATGACCGGCGACACCGTGAACCGCTCCCGGTACGCGGCGGACTCCAGGAAGTCCTGGAACAGCTTTCCGTGGAGCGCGCCGAAGTCGTCGGGGACGGTGAACGACCCGGCGGCGGCGCTGGCTGCGGGCAGCAGCACGCTGAAGTCGAAGTCACGCAGGTACGACGAGAAGTTGTTGCCCACGATCCCGTGGTGGCGGGCACCGGTCGTTCGGTCCACGATCACGAGGTCGAGCACCTCGAGGAGCGGGAACACCTGGTCGTCACCGGATGCCGCGAACTCCACGTCGACCGAGACGATGTCGAGCTCGAGGGTGTAGCGGTCGCCCTCCGGGTTGTCCCATCGTGCCAGGTCGTTGAACCGGCGGTCGATCATCGTCAGCGCGCTGCGCAGGTTCTCGCGGCGGTCGTCACCGCGGGCCAGGTTGGCGAAGTTCGTCGTGGCGCGCGAGCTTTCGGACGGCGAGTAGTCCTCGTCGAATCGGGTGGTCGAGATCCGGTAGGTGAAGTCGGTGGACATCGCCGAGGCTCCTCTCGCTCGTCGGCTCTCGCCGCGGTCATCGGTGGGACCATGGTGCTCGGTTGCGGCATCCATCGGGTAATCCGTCTGGACTATCCGCTCATATAGTCTTTCCCTATGGCCCGTCGTTCCAGCGGTGTGACGCTGCAGCAGCTCCAGTCCTTCATCGAGGTCGCCGCGGAGGGCTCCATCTCCGCCGCAGCCGACCTGCTCTACGTATCGCAGCCCACGATGTCGGCCGCGATGAAGGATCTGGAGACGAAGGTGGGTCGCTCGTTGCTCATCCGGTCGGCGCGCGGCATCGCGCTGACGACCGACGGTGTGGAATTCCTCGGATACGCGCGCCAGGTCGTGGAGCAGGTCGCCCTCCTCGAGCAGCGGTACCTGGGCGACCCGGCGTCCCGGCGCCTTCTGGGAGTGTCGGCGCAGCACTACTCGTTCGTCGTCGACGCGTTCGTCCGCATGGTCAAGGCCAGCGGGGCGGCACGATACGAGTTCTCCCTCCGGGAGACGCGGACGTGGGACATCATCGAAGACGTCCGGACGCTGCGCAGCGAACTCGGCATCCTGTACCGCAACGACTTCAACCGCGACGTCATCGACAAGCTCCTGCGCGACTCGGGGCTCACGTTCCATCCGCTGTTCCTCGCCGATCCTCACATCTTCGTCTCGCGGAAGAACCCCCTCGCCGCGCGCGAGCGCGTGACGCTCGACGATCTCTCCGGCCTGCCGCGCCTCACGTTCGACCAGGGCAACAACAACTCGTTCTACTTCGCCGAGGAGATCCTCTCGACCCTGTCCAGCGAGCAGGAGATCCGCGTGTCCGACCGCGCGACCATCTTCAACCTCATGATCGGCCTCGAGGGATACACGATTTCGACCGGGATCATCAGCGACGACCTCGATCCCGAGATCGTCGCGGTGCCGCTCGACGTGGACGAACGCATCGAGATCGGGTGGATCGCCCACTCCGCGATCCCGCTCACCGAACAGGCGCAGCGCTACCTCGACGAGGTGCGAGCCGTCGTGCGGGAGTTCGACGTCGTGGTGCTGGGGTAGGTCGGAAACGGGCATACGGTCGTGGACGACCCGCGCCCGGAGTGGGAGTTCACGCAGGATTCGGAGCAGCAGGCACGTCGGAGGGCTAGGTTGTCACAACGACACCCACGGAGTGATCCGGCGAGTTCATGAACGGAGAGGGATATGCGAACGAGTACGCGGATTGCCACACTCGCCGCCGGATCGGGTCTCGTGCTCGCGTGCACGGCCTGCTCACCGGAGGCGGCCGTCTACGGCTCCGACGGGGCTGCCGTGAGAGCCGTCAGCAATGACGTCATCGCGGAGGTCACCACCTCCGGGCAGTACGGAAGGGTATGCGCGGACGCTTCGGTGGACCTCGGGGATCCGACCTCGTGGGACGGCTTGTCGGCCGGCGAGCCGGAGAAGTTCGACGGTGAGCAGTGGGAGGAATATGCCGACCTCTCCCCGACATGGTTCATCAACGTCTCACAGTCGCGGCCTGACGAGGGGGCCAGTGGTCGAGAAGTACCTGCGGTTCTCTTCTTCCGCGGCGAGGCCGACGATCTTTGTATCGCGGGCGTGGCCTTCGGGACACGCGTCACGTCGTGACCGCTTCTCTGCGAGACGAACGACACCCCCGTCCGCACGCGGGCGTCGTTCGGCGTTTCGACCCATTCCGTGACGGTGGACGTGGCGATCGCGTGTTCGGACTCCGAATACTGCAAGGCGCCCGGAAACGCAGAATGCCCCGCGAGATCACTCGCGGGGCATTCGATTCGGTGGACCTGAGGGGACTCGAACCCCTGACCCCCTGCATGCCATGCAGGTGCGCTACCAGCTGCGCCACAGGCCCGTTTTCTGTTTTCGCCCCGTTCGAGGCAACTCCATGAGCTTACTACACGGATTCCAGGCGCAGGAAATCGGCTCCACCGGGCGTGTCGTCGCCCTCCGTGACCGCGGCGACGAGCGCTGTCCGCAGCGCCTGCGAACGCTCGCTCAGGGCGCGCTGACGGGCGACGTACTGCGCTTTGCCTTCCGGGGTCTCGATCGCGACGGGGGAGTAGCCCCAGTCGGCGAGGTCGTAGGGCGACGCCTCCATGTCGAGCGTGCGGATGTCGCGTGCCATCTCGAACGCGTCGAGCAGGATCTCGCCGGGCACGAGCGGGCCGAGCTTCACCGCCCACTTGTAGACGTCCATGCCGGCGTGCAGACATCCGGGCTGCTCGACGTCGATCTGCCCCTCGCGGGCGAGCGGGGTCCGGTTGCGCGGAACCGCCTCGGGCGTGAAGAACCGGAACGCGTCGAAGTGGGTGCACTTGAGATCGTGCGCCTCGACCACGGCGTTCGTGCCGTCGCGCCCGAGACGCAACGGCACCGCGTGGCGCACCTCGTCGGCGCGGTAGGCCATGGCCCACTCGTGCAGCCCGAAGCACCCGAACTGAGCCGGGCGGGCGGCGGTGGCCCGCAGCAGGTTCACCACGCCGCGGTACAGCGAACCGCGGTCGCGACGGAACGCCTCGGCATCCACCTCCGTCCCCTCCGGCGCGACCCGGTACCAGCGCCAGGACGCGCGCTCGTCGGCCTCGGCCAGCACGATGCCGGGACCGGGATGCCACCGTCGAAGGATCGCCGGCTTGTACGAGTAGTACGTGAAGAGGAAGTCTTCGACCGGATGCTTCTGCCCCCGGGACGCGCGGGCGCGGTGAGCGGCCGTCAGCGCGTCGGCGCGTTCGGCGTGCGCGTCCGCCCGCGCGGTCCACTCCGCGCGCGGAAGCACGTCCGTCTCGAGGAGCGTCGTCATTCGACCGGCTCGATGAGGTCGGGGCTGTCGTTGCGGACGTTCCCGACCGCGGACGACACGACATGGTCGTCGAGCGTCTCAGCGACGTCGGGGGCGGCGTCGACCGCGGCATCCAGGATGTCGCCGACGTTCTCGGTCGTCGGGTCGAGCCAGAAGTCGGCGAAGTCGGGGTCCATGAACAGCGGCATCCGGTCGTGGATCGACCCGAGGCGGCCGATCGCGTCGCGCGTGAGGATCGTGCAGCTGAGGACCCAGCGAGTCGGGTCGTCTTCCGCCTTGGCGGGATCCTTCCACCACTCGTAGAGCCCGGCGAAGAACAGCGGCGAGCCGTCGGCGGGATGGATGTAGTGCGGGGTCTTGCCCGCCTCGGTGGTCTTCCACTCGTAATAGCCGGAGGCGGGGATCACCGCGCGACGCTTGATCAGGGCGTTGCGGAACATCGGCTTGTCTTCGATCTCTTCCGACCGCGCGTTGAACGCCCGCGCGCCGATCTTGACGTCTTTCGCCCAGCCGGGGACGAGCCCCCACCGTGCGACCTCGAGGCGCCGCACGGGCGGCTCGGTCTTCACCGAGTCGAGCACGATAGCCACGGATGCCGTGGGCGCGATGTTGTACGACGGCGGCGGCAGCTCATCGGTCTCGACGTCGACGCGCAGCACCCCCACGAGCTCGGATGCCACATTGGCCACGACGAATCGACCGCACATGCCTCCACCGTACGCGGGGGTTCCGACATCGGCGGCGGTGCGGGTGGGGTTGCGGCCGGCGCGGATCGCCCGGCCGAGCCGTCCGGCGGCGCGGTCTGTGCCCTGAGACAGCACGCGCCTGACATCTCCGTTGCAGGCTGCAGTGGGTTCGTCAGCCAGGTGCAGTCTCGCGGCCGCGGCCGCGGCGGCGTCAGGCGTCGCCGGCGATGACGCCCACGTCCTCGAGCCGCTCGAGGAGTCCGGCGCCGTCGGATTCCGAGACCCACGGCACGTCGGCGGCCGAGTGGTCGTCGACGGCTGTGCGACCACCGGCGAGCACCGCCTCGGCGGGGAGCAGGCGCCGGATGGCGACGGCGGCCACGCTCTCGGGGTGTTCGATCGCGAACTGCGTGTAGATCGCGTCGTCGTGCTGTCCGTCGTCGCCGACCAGGAGCCACTTCACGTTCGGGAACTCGGTGGCCAGTCGCCGGAGGTTGCCCTCCTTGTGGTCGCGGCCGCTGCGAAACCACCGGTCGTGCGTCGGCCCCCAGTCGGTCAGCAGGAATGCGCCCGCGGGGAAGAGGTGGCGGCGCATGAAGCGCGTGAGCGTCGGCGCGACGTTCCACGCGCCCGTGGAGAGGTAGATCACGGGGGCGCCGGGGTGCTCACGCGAGAGCCGCTCGAGCATCACGGCCATGCCGGGGACGGGCTGGCGGGCGTGCTCGTCGACGACGAAAGAGTTCCAGGCGGCGAGCAGCGGACGGGGGAGCGCCGTGACCATGACGGTGTCGTCGACGTCGCTGACGACGCCGAAACGCACGTCCGAGCCGACGACGAACACCCGGGTCTCGGTCGGTTCGCTGCCCTCGACCGTCATCGTCACGGTCTGCCATCCGGGAGGAAGCGACGCGGGGAGCTTCGCGTCGATGACGCCGCCGCGATCGGCGACGACCTCGTGCGCGACCCCCTCGATCGTCACCGTGACCTGGGCGTACCCGACCGGGACCGCCGCGAAGCTGCGCCATCCCCTCAGGCTCGCGAAGTCGCCGGTGGACGTGCGCTTGACCGGGGGAGCGATGAGGACGCGGCCCAGGACGCGAACCCACTCCTCGGTCCCGTATCCCGGGAAACCGGTGACGGAGGGGCGGAGACCGCGAGCCCGCGCGCGACGCTCGCGCCAGGCATGGAAGCGGTACTCCAGACGGGCGAACCAGAGCACTTTGGCGCGAGGGGAGCGAGGCATCCCGCTCAGTCTTTCACGTCGTCGCCCGCCGGTTCGAGGGAGTCGTGCTCTTCGGCGAGATGCCGGCGCTCGATGCGCTCCAACACCTTCTTGCCGATGTAGACCAGGAGGAGGAAGACGACGATGATCCCGACGAAGACGTACCCGGCGTAGTGGATGCGGTCGGCGAGTTCGCGATAGGTACCCGCGGCCGTGGCGGCGACGGTGATGTAGAGGCCGGCCCAGACGATGCACGCGGGCGCCGTCCACGCCAGGAAACGTCGGTAGCGGTAGCCGCTCATGCCGACCGTCAGCGGCACGAGGGAATGCAGCACGGGGAGGAAGCGTGACAGGAAGATGGCGGGGCCCCCGCGACGGCGGAGGTACCGGTCGGCACGCTCCCAGTTGCGGTCGCCGAGCTTCTGCCCCAGACGGGAGGCGCGGATGCGCGGACCGAAGTAGCGTCCCAGCCAGAAGCCGAGGCTCTCGCCGGCGAGCGACCCGATCACGACGGCCACCCCGAGCAGGATCCCCTCCAGCGGTGACGCGATCGCCGTGCCCGCGACGATGACGACGGTGTCGCCGGGGACCACGAGACCGACCAGCACGCTGGTCTCCAGCATCATCGCGACTCCGGCGACGAGCGTGCGCACCACGGGGTCGACGTTCTGGACGACGTCGAGCAGCCACGTGAGGATCTCGTTCACCTCGCTCAGCCTACGGGCGTCCGCGCGGCCTAGCCTGGGAGCGTGCCGCGTTCTGTCTCCCCGGTCGCCCTGCCGCGGTGGCGCGACCCCGACGACGTCTTCTCCACCCTGTTCGCCACCGCACCGCACGCGTTCTGGCTCGACGCGGGCCCCGACGCGTCATCGGGCTGGAGCTACCTCGGCACCGGGCATCCCGTCCCCGGCGCAGAGCCTTTGGCGGTGGATGCCACGGCCCACGAGGACCACGAGGGTCCCGCCTTCCGCGGCGGCTGGGTGGGCTGGATCTCGTACGAGGGCGTCCCCGCGTGGCTCCGCGTCGAGGAGTGGCTCGCGTTCGACCACGCCGCGCGCCGTGTCTGGGCGTTCTCGGCGGCAGGTTCCGCGGAAGAACTCGCGCACACCGCGGACGGCGCCGGGATCGCTCCGGCCGTCCCGGAGGCGGAACACCGGGGCGCGGCATCCGCGCGCCACACACCCGAGGAGTACGCGGATCTCATCGCGGCCTGCCGGGAGCGCATCGCCGACGGCGACGCCTACCAGCTGTGCCTCACCACCCGCTTCCGGCTGTCGGGGACCGCCGACGCCCTCGCCGCGTTCCGCCGCCTGCGACGGCAGGCGTCGTCGCACCACGGCGGGTTCGTCCGGCAGGGCGACACGGCGCTCGTGAGCGCGTCACCCGAGAGGTTCCTCGAGGTGCGCTGTGGCCGCGTCCACACCCATCCGATCAAGGGCACGCGCCCGCGGCATCCGGACCCCGCTCACGACCGCGCCCTCGCCGACGACCTTCGGACGGATGCCAAGGAGCGCGCCGAGAACGTCATGATCGTCGACCTCATGCGCAACGACCTGTCGCGGGTGTGCGAGCCGTCGTCGGTGGGCGTCGACCGGCTGCTCGAGGTCGAGACGTACCCCACGGTGCATCAGCTGGTCAGCGAGGTCTCGGGCACCCTCCGCCCCGGGACGACGATCGGCGACCTCGTGGCCGCGACGTTCCCGGCCGGGAGCATGACGGGTGCCCCGAAGGCGTCGGCGATGGAGATCCTCGCGGGCCTCGAGGGCGCCCCGCGCGGGGTCTACTCCGGCGCGTTCGGGTGGATCGGCGACGACGGCGCGGCCGACCTCGCGATGGTCATCCGCAGCATCGTCTTCGAGCCGGATGCCACCTGGGTCGGCGCCGGCGGAGGGATCACGTGGCGGTCGGTCGCGGCATCCGAGGTCGCCGAAGTGGGGATCAAGGCGCGGGCTCCGCTCGCCGCCGTCGGCGCGGTCGTCCCGCCCGGATGGTGAGCGCCCGCCGGCGCCGGAAGGCGTGTCGCGGGGTCCGGTAGCCTGGACGTTGGCCCTTGTGGTCTCCCGACTTTCACGATTGGTCTCACCCGTGTCACAGAACGTTCCTTCCGTGCCGTCCGTCGACGGAGGCTTCGACCCCCATGCGATCCAGGCGAAGTGGCAGCAGGCGTGGGCCGAGAAGGACCCGTTCCGCGCCGGTGGCGACGGCGACACACGTCCGCGCAAGTACGTGCTCGCGATGTTCCCCTACCCCTCGGGCGACCTCCACATGGGGCACGCCGAGAACTACCTCTACTCCGACATCGTCGCGCGCTTCTGGCGCCACCGCGGCTACAACGTGCTCAACCCCATCGGGTGGGACTCGTTCGGCCTGCCCGCCGAGAACGCGGCCATCAAGCGCGGGGCCGACCCCGTCGAGTGGACGTACGCGAACATCGCGCAGCAGAAGGAGAGCCTGAAGGACTACGGCGTCTCCTTCGACTGGAGCCGGGTGCTCCACACGAGCGACCCCGAGTACTACCGCTGGAACCAGTGGCTGTTCCAGAAGCTGTACGAGAAGGGCCTCGCGTACCGCAAGGACGCGCTGGTGAACTGGGACCCGGTCGACCAGACGGTGCTCGCCAACGAGCAGGTGCTGCCCGACGGCACGAGCGAGCGCAGCGGCGCGGTCGTGGTGAAGAAGAAGCTGACCCAGTGGTTCCTGCGGATCACCGACTACGCCGACCGGCTGCTCGACGACCTGAACCAGCTCGAGGGGTTCTGGCCGCAGAAGGTCATCCAGATGCAGCGCAACTGGATCGGTCGCTCCATCGGCGCGGACATCACCTTCGAGATCGAGGGCCGCGCCGAGAAGATCACGGTGTTCTCCACTCGTCCCGACACCCTCCACGGCGCGACGTTCTTCGTCGTGGCGCCCGAATCCGACCTCGCGGCCGAGCTCGCGGCATCCGCCGACATCGAGGTGCGGCAGAAGTTCCAGGCGTACCTGCAGGAGGTGCAGCGCGCGACCGACATCGAGCGGCAGGCCACCGACCGTCCGAAGACCGGTGTGTTCCTCGGCCACTACGCGATCAACCCGATCAACGGCGAGAAGCTGCCGATCTGGGCCGCCGACTACGTACTGGCCGACTACGGTCACGGAGCCGTCATGGCCGTGCCCGCGCACGACCAGCGCGACCTCGACTTCGCCCGCGCGTTCGACCTGCCCGTCAAGGTCGTCGTCGACACGAACGCCCCGGTCACGGGTGCGATCCCGGTCATCGAGCTCGACGAGGACGGCGTGCCGATCGACCCGCTGGGCGACGTCGACGACCTCGACCCCGCGAAGACCGGTGTCGCGCTGACCGGGGACGGTCGCATGATCAACTCCGGGTCGCTGAACGGCCTGTCCAAGCGCAACGCGATCGCGCGCATGATCGAGGAGCTCGAGGCGAACGGCGTGGGCCGCGCCGCCAAGACCTACCGTCTGCGCGACTGGCTCATCTCGCGTCAGCGCTACTGGGGCACGCCGATCCCGATGCTGCACGCCGAGGACGGCACCATCGTGCCCGTGCCCGCGGACGAGCTGCCCGTCGTGCTGCCGTCGGTCGAGGGCCTCGACCTCAAGCCCAAGGGCTCGTCGCCGCTGGGCGCCGCCACCGACTGGGTGGAGGTCACCGACCCCGAGACCGGCCAGAAGATGCTGCGTGACCCCGACACGATGGACACGTTCGTCGACAGCTCGTGGTACTTCCTGCGCTTCCTGTCGCCCAACGACCCCAACGAGGCGTTCTCGCTGCCCGAGGCCCGCAAGTGGGGTCCGGTCGACTTCTACATCGGCGGTGTCGAGCACGCGATCCTGCACCTGCTGTACGCGCGCTTCATCACGAAGGCGCTGTTCGACATGGGCCTGGTGGAGTTCACCGAGCCGTTCTCGAGCCTGATCAACCAGGGCATGGTGATCCTCGACGGCGCGAAGATGTCCAAGAGCAAGGGCAACCTGGTGCTTTTCCAGGAGGAGCTCGACGCCCACGGCGCCGACGCGCTGCGCGTCGCCCTGGCCTTCGCCGGCCCGGTGGAGGACGACAAGGACTGGAACGACGTCTCCACCACGGGGGCGGCGAAGTTCCTCGCGCGCGCCCTGCGCATCGCGCACGACGTCGACAGCGAGACCGACGTGGTGTGGGCCGAGGGCGATCAGGCTCTCCGCCGTGTCACGCATCGCCTGCTGGCCGAGGCGCCGAACCTCATCGAGCAGACGAAGTTCAACGTCGTCGTCGCGCGCCTCATGGAGCTCGTCAACGCCACCCGCAAGGCGATCGACGGCTCCGCCGGCACGAGCGACCCCGCCGTCCGCGAAGCGGCGGAGGTCATCGCGATGACCCTCGACCTGTTCGCCCCGCACACCGCGGAGGAGATGTGGCAGACGCTCGGCTACGACGGGTTCGTCGGCCTGCAGACCTGGCGTCAGGCCGACCCGACGCTGCTCGTGGAAGACACCGTGACGGCGGTCGTGCAGATCGACGGCAAGGTGCGCGGCACGCTCGAGGTCTCGGCCAAGATCGGCGCCGACGCGCTGGAGGCCGCCGCCCGCGCCGACGAGAAGGTGCGGCGGGCACTGGGCGACCGTGAGATCGTGCGTGCGGTCGTGCGTCCGCCCAAGGTGGTCAGCTTCTCGACGAAGTAGTTCGTCGTTCCGGATGCCACGTCCCCTGACGCTCTGCGGAGCGCGGGGGCGTGGCATCCGTCGTTCAGGAACGCGCCAGGGCGTACTCGGTACCGGAGCGCGTGCGCTCGATCAGGCCCTCGTCGACCAGGTACCGGCGGATCGCGGCGACGTCGTCGACGATGTCGGCGAGCCGGTCGTTGATCTGGCGCTCGGTGAGGCGTTCGCCGTCGGCGAGGACCCGGGATGCCACGGCGGCGAGGACTTCGCGTCGGTCGCCGGCCCGTGAGGGGTAGTCCGTGAGGCGGCCGTCGGTGAAGAACCGGTCGACGCCGGTCGGGCGTGCGGCACGGGGTGCGGCTTTCAGGGCGTCGGCGAAGACCGCCGGCGAGGCGGAGTAGCCCTCGGGCGTCTCGGTGAGGAGCCCGGCCGAGGTGAGCGCCGAGACGACCCGGCGGGCGCGCGCGGGCGTCAGCGCGTCGAGGGTGGGGGTGGCAGACTCACCGAGGACAACGCGGGCGTACACCTCGCGGGCGGAGTCGTCGGCCAGCGCGGCGAGAATGGCGCGCCAGGCGTTCTCGTTCATCCCTCCAGGCTAGGCGCGAGTCCTCCCCAGCGGACTGATTCCGCGGGCTGTCCACCGTTCGGGGCTCCTCGGCTCCGGGCCCGTGGTCCGACTTCGTAGCGTGCTCGGGTGGCCACCGTCCCCGACACCGATCCGCCGTCGCTCCGGCTGCCTCCGCGACGGCGGCTCGGCGTGGGGGCCGTGATCGTGCTGGTGCTGCTCGCCTTCGCGGTGACGGTGGGCATCGGGATCTTCCGCGGCGCAACGGGCGCAGAGACGGTGACGGCGTCGTCCACACCGGCGCCGGACGTGAGCGGGGCACCCGCCGCCGGCGTGTACGTGCACGTCGCCGGTGCCGTCCGCGCGGCCGGCCTCTACCGGCTCGAGGTCGGCGACCGGGTCGCGGATGCCATCGCCCGAGCGGGCGGATTCGCCGACGACGCCGCCCGGGACGGGGTGAACCTGGCGCGCACGGTGACCGATGGCGAGCAGATCGTCGTCCCCGTCGTGGGGGCCGAGCCGACGACCGCGTCGGCGGGCGGCAGCACCGCCGCTTCCGGTCCGCTCGACCTGAACACCGCGACGCGAGAGCAACTCGACGCTCTGCCCCGAATCGGTCCGGCACTGGCCGACCGCATCCTCGCCTGGCGTGAGGAGAACGGCCGCTTCACGAGCGTGGACGACCTGGGATCGGTTCCCGGCATCGGCGACAAGATGCTCGCGAGCCTGCGCGATCTGGTGCGCGTATGAGCGAGCGGAAGGCCCTCCGGAGGCGGGCGTGGCGAACGGTCGCCGTGGCGGTCGGCACGTGGATCGCGGCGGCCGTCACGACCGCGACGCCGGAGGCGGGGCCGGTGGCGGTCGGCCTCGGTCTGGCCGCCGCGGCCGTCGGCGCCGTCTTCGTCCGGTTCCGGCACCCGGTTCTGCTGGTCGCGACGGTCGCGTTGGCGTGCGCCGCCGCCACGGGAGGGACCGTCGCCGCGCTCGCCCCCACGCGCCAGGCCGTCGCCGACCTCGAGGTCAACGGGGGCCGTCATCTGCGCGTGACCGCCACCGTCACCGGGCATGTGTCGGGCAGCGCCGACGGCGGGGCGTGGTTCGACGCGACGGTGACGAGCGTCTCCGCGGGCCAGATCACCGTGCGCGGCGTGATTCCCGCGCGGATCGGTGTCGACGCCGAGGAGCGCGAGCGTCTGTCCGCCGCGGGGCAGGGGAGCGAGGTCGTGGTGTCCGGGCGCGCGATCCCGGCCGATCCGGCCGAACGGGCGATCCTCGTGCTCCGGGCCGACGACGTGGAGCACGCCCCTCCGCCGCGAGGCGTGTGGGCGGCATTCGAGGATCTGCGCGACGGGCTCGTCGCCTCGACCCGAGGACTACCGCAACCCGGCGCCGGTCTCATCCCCGGGCTGGCCGTGGGCGACACGTCGAGCCTCGACCCCGTCACCGAGACGGCGATGAAAGCGTCCTCGCTCTCACACCTCACCGCGGTGTCCGGAGCCAACTGCGCCCTCGCGGTCGGTACGGCCTTCGCACTCCTGGCCGCGTGCGGTGCGCGTCGCTGGGTCCGGGTGACCGGCGCCCTCCTGGTGCTCGCCGGGTTCGTCGTCCTCGTCACGCCCGAGCCGAGCGTGGTGCGGGCCGCGGCGATGAGCGCGATCGGCATCCTGGCCCTCGGGTTCGGCAGACCCACCGTCGGGATCGCCGTCCTCGCCGCCGCGGTCACCGCACTCCTCATCGCCGACCCGTGGCTGTGCCGATCCCTCGGCTTCGCGCTGTCGACCGCGGCCACCGCCGCTCTCCTCGTGCTCGCCCGACCTCTGGCCGACGGACTCGGACGATGGATGCCGCGCCCCCTCGCCCTCGCCCTGGCGGTGCCGACGTCGGCACAACTGGTGTGCGGCCCGCTCATCGTGCTGATCGACCCGCACGTGCCGCTGCTGGGCATCGCGGCGAACCTGCTCGCCGACCCGGCGGCCGCGCCCGCGACGATCGCCGGAGCGCTCGCGTGCGTCGCGCCGTTCCCGTGGCTGCGCGACGGGCTGACGGCTCTGGCGTGGATCCCCGCCGCGTGGATCGCCGGCGTCGCGCACACGACGGCGTCGTCGACGGCCCAGAACCTCCCCTGGCCGGACGGTCTCCCGGGTGCGGCCCTCCTCGCCGTGGTCGGTGCCGCGATCGCGGTCGCGGTCACGCGCCCGCGGCGGGTGCCGCGGTTGACCGCGCTCGCCACCCTGGTCGTCGCGATCCTCGTCGGCGCGGCCGGGGGGACGAGCACGATCCGCACGGTCGCGGGCCCGCTCACCGTGCCGACGACATGGCAGGTGGCCATGTGCGACGTCGGGCAGGGGGATGCCACGCTCTGGCGCTCCGGCGACGCCGTCGCGCTCGTCGACACCGGCCCCGAGCCCGAACCGCTCGCCGCGTGCCTTCAGACGTTCGGGATCGATCGCCTCGACCTGGTCGTCCTCACGCACTTCGACAAAGACCACGTCGGTGGGTCCGCCGCGATCATCGGGAAGGCGGACGCCGTGGTGCACGGACCCACCGGCGAAGCCGCCGACCAGAGGCTGCTCGATCGGTTCCGTACCGGTGGCGCCCGCGTGATCGCCGCCACGATCGGGATGACGGGACAGGTCGGCGACACCCGCTGGCAGGCTCTCGGCCCGCTGCCGGGCACGGAGCCGGGCAACGACGCCAGCGTCGCGATCGACGTCACGGGCACGGGATTCCCCCGCACCGTGATGCTCGGCGACCTCGGTGCCGAGCCCCAAGCCGCCCTGCTCCGCCGCGTCGACGTCCCCCGCGTCGAGATCGTGAAGGTCTCCCACCACGGCAGCGCCGACCAGGACCCCGCCCTCTACGAGCGTCTCCACGCCGACCTCGGGCTGATCGGCGTCGGCGCGGGGAACACGTACGGGCATCCGACGGAGCATCTGCTCGACATCCTGCGGGCGAATGGGACGGTGGCTGCCCGCACCGACACCGACGGCATCCTCGCGGTCTGGCGCGGCGACGAAGGGAAGCTGACGCTGTGGCGCCAGCGGGCGCCGTGATCGCGCGGGCGCTGCGGGGCCGGGTGCCCGCCGGGCGCGGCCGTGCCGGCGCCGCGAACCTACGGGCGCGGAACGGCCACCGCCGGGAGGGGCCGCGCCCCGGCATCCGTGTCCGACCCGGTCGGTAGGCTGGGGGAGTGACCCCGGCACCCCGACGCTCCGCCCCCGCGAAGGCCAAGTCGGCGATCCCGCAGATCGGCTGGCGCACCCCGCAGCCCGCGCCGATCGTGCTCGTCTCAGGTCCCGAAGAGGTGTGCGCCGAGCGCGCGATCGCGGGCGTCCGCGAGTTCCTCAAGAGCGAGGACCCGAGCCTCGAAGTCACCGACGTCCGCGCCGACGACTACACCGCCGGAACCCTGCTCGGCGTCACGTCCCCCTCGCTGTTCGGCGAACCGCGCCTCGTGCGCGTCGGCGGCGTCGAGAAGTGCTCCGACACGTTCCTCACCGAGGCGTTGGCGTACCTCGAGCACCCGCAAGACGGGGCGACCGTCGTCCTGCGGCACACCGGCGCGAGCGTGCGCGGCAAGAAGCTTCTGGATGCCATCCGTGCCGGCCAGGGGAACGGCATCGAGATCGCATGCCCCGCGATCAAGCGCGACTCCGACCGTTTCGACTTCGCCGTCGGCGAGTTCAAGGCCGCGCAGAAGAAGATCGCCCCGGTCGCGCTGCGCTCTCTCGTCTCGGCGTTCGCCGACGACCTCACCGAGCTCGCGGCCGCGTGCCAGCAGCTGATCGCCGACGTCCCCGGCGACATCGACGAGCGCACCGTCGAGCGCTACTACGGCGGCCGCGTCGAGACCTCGGCGTTCACCGTCGCCGACACGGCGATCGCCGGTCACTACGGCCAGGCCCTCCTCGCGCTGCGGCACGCCCTGGCATCCGGAGCCGACCCCGTCCCGCTGGTCGCTGCGGTCGCGATGAAGCTGCGCACGATGGCGCGCGTCGCCGGCAACCGCGAATCGTCGGGCGCGCTGGCACAGCGCCTCGGCATGAAGGACTGGCAGGTCGACCGCGCGCGCCGCGACCTCGTCGGCTGGAGCGCCACGACCCTCGGTATGGCGATCCACGCCACCGCGCGCGCCGACGCCGAGGTGAAGGGCGCCTCGCGCGACGCGGTCTTCGCCCTCGAGCGCATGATCACGATCATCGCGACCCGCCAGCCTTACGGCCGCTGACCGCGCCCGACTCTGATCGCGGGTCCGACGAGGCCGAGCTGGCCGAGGCGGCCAGGGTTTGGGGCGGGATCGGCCGTCTGGGGCGCGGCATTCCTCGCCCCGAACAGAATCTCGCGCCCCAAACCCGCACCGCACCCCAGGCCCGGAAACGACGAAGCCCGCCCCGCGATGCGGGACGGGCTGTCGAAAGGATGCGGCTCAGAGAGCGGCGACCTGCTTCGCGATGGCCGACTTGCGGTTCGCGGCCTGGTTCTGGTGGATGACACCCTTGCTCACGGCCTTGTCGAGCTTCTTGCCGGCGAGGACGAGCGCCTTCTCGGCGGCTTCCTTGTCACCGGCGAGGACGGCCTCGCGCGTGCGACGCACGTGCGTACGCAGCTCGCTCTTGACGGCCTTGTTGCGCTCGCGCGCCTTCTCGTTGGTCTTGTTGCGCTTGATCTGCGACTTGATGTTCGCCACGTTCGACGGTCTTTCGTTTGAGTGAGTGTTGGAAGTGCCGGCCGAGCGGTAGAGGGGCGCTGTACCGGCGATCGTGGAGGTCGGGAAAAACCCCACACGCAAGCCAAGGACCGAGTCTATCAGGTCGTCGCTTCCACCGTGGTGAGCGCCACGTCGAGCAGCGCGTTGAACACCCGCGGTCGCATCGCCGTGACGAGGTGCGTCGTGCGGGGCACCACGATCACCTCCGCATCCCGCGCGATCGACGTGAAGAGCTTCTCATTGGCCCGCAGCTGATCCCACTGCCCGTTGATGAACCACATCGGCACGTCGATCCGACGCAGGGCCGCCAGCAGGTCGAGCACCGACAATGACGCGAGCGCGGTGTCCTGCGCGTCGAAGGCGTATCCGCCCGCACCGAAGTCGTGCCGCGTCTCGGTGGGCAGCGTCCGGTCGAGCACGTAGTTGGTCAACCCGAGGCCCCGGTCGGGCAGACCGTCGAACCGCCGCGCGAGGAAGCGGTACGCCGCGAGCCCGACCCCGCGCGGGATCGAGGTGCAGGACGCCGCGATGAACGCCGCGACCGGCGGTGGATCCTCGCGCCCGACGTAGTCGATGCACAGCAGCCCGCCCATCGAGTGCCCGACGAGCAGCACGGGCCCCCGGGTCGCGGCATCCTGAACCGCCCGGTCGATCGTCGCGAACGCCTCGCCGAGGGTGAAGACCTCGCCGCGGCGGGTTCCGTGCCCCGGCAGATCCACCGCGGTGACGGGGTTGCCGCGTTCTCGCAGGTGCTCGACCTGAGCCCGCCACATGGTCGCGGACGTCCGGATGCCGTGCACGAGCACGACCTGGACCGTCATGGCATCCAGCCTACGAACATCGTCTGTGCAGCGGCTCGGGACGGGGATGTCGCCGGTCGCCCGTAGAATCGACGGAACATGTCACCGCGCGCCCTGAAGCCCCTCGAGCCGTCCGCCACCCCGCCGGCGCAGATCCGCAACTTCTGCATCATCGCCCACATCGACCACGGCAAGTCGACGTTGGCCGACCGCATGCTGCAGATCACCGGCGTCGTCAGCGACCGCGACATGCGCGCGCAGTACCTCGACCGCATGGACATCGAGCGCGAGCGGGGCATCACGATCAAGTCGCAGGCCGTGCGGATGCCGTGGGCGATCGACGGCGAGACGTTCGCCCTGAACATGATCGACACGCCCGGCCACGTCGACTTCACGTACGAGGTCAGCCGTTCGCTCGCCGCGTGCGAGGGCGCGATCCTCCTCGTGGACGCCGCGCAGGGCATCGAGGCGCAGACGCTCGCCAACCTCTACCTCGCGCTCGAGAACGACCTCACGATCATCCCGGTGCTCAACAAGATCGACCTCCCGGCGGCCGATCCCGAGAAGTACGCGGCCGAACTCGCGGGTCTCATCGGCGGCAAGCCGGAAGACGTGCTGCGGGTGAGCGGCAAGACGGGCATGGGCGTCGAAGAGCTGCTCGACCTCATCGTCGAGAAGATCCCGGCCCCCGTCGGCAAGGCCGACGCCCCGGCCCGCGCGATGATCTTCGACTCCGTGTACGACGCCTACCGCGGTGTGGTGACGTATGTCCGCATGGTCGACGGCGCGCTGTCGCCGCGCGAACGCATCCAGATGATGTCGACGACGGCGACGCACGAACTGCTGGAGATCGGTGTCTCGAGCCCCGAGCCGGTTCCCACCAAGGGTCTCGGCGTCGGCGAGGTCGGCTACCTGATCACCGGCGTGAAAGACGTGCGGCAGTCCAAGGTCGGCGACACGATCACCAACCACCGCAAGCCCGCCACCGAAGCCCTCGCCGGATACACCGACCCGAAGCCCATGGTCTTCTCGGGCATCTACCCGATCGACGGCAGCGACTACGCGGAGCTGCGCGAAGCCCTCGACAAGCTCAAGCTCTCCGACGCCTCGCTGCAGTACGAGCCCGAGACCTCGGTCGCGCTCGGCTTCGGCTTCCGCGCCGGCTTCCTGGGGCTCCTGCACCTCGAGATCATCACCGAGCGCCTCTCGCGCGAGTTCGGCCTCGACCTCATCACCACCGCCCCGTCGGTGACGTACGAGGTCACCACCGACACCGGCGAGACGGTCTCGGTCACCAACCCCAGCGAGTACCCCGACGGTCGCGTCGCCTCGGTCTCCGAGCCGATCGTGAAGGTCGGCATCCTGCTGCCGAAGGACTACGTCGGAACGGTCATGGAGCTGTGCCAATCGCGCCGCGGCACGCTGCTCGGCATGGACTACCTCAGCGAAGACCGCGTCGAGCTGCGCTACAACATGCCGCTCGGCGAGATCGTCTTCGACTTCTTCGATCACCTGAAGAGCCGCACGCAGGGCTACGCGAGCCTCGACTACGAACCGGCCGGTCAGCAGACCGCCGACCTGGTCAAGGTCGACATCCTGCTGCAGGGCGAGAAGGTGGATGCCTTCAGCTCGATCGTCCACCGCGAGAAGGCCTACGCGTACGGCACGCTGATGGCCGAGCGCCTGCGCAAGCTCATTCCCCGGCAGCAGTTCGAGGTGCCCATCCAGGCCGCGATCGGTGCCCGCATCATCGCGCGCGAGACCATCCGCGCGATCCGCAAGGACGTGCTCGCCAAGTGCTACGGCGGTGACATCACCCGTAAGCGCAAGCTGCTCGAGAAGCAGAAGGAAGGCAAGAAGCGCATGAAGATGGTGGGCCGCGTCGAGGTGCCGCAGGAGGCGTTCATCGCCGCCCTGTCCGGCGACGTCGAGACCAAGAAGTAGCGCTTACAACCGAGAGGGGTGGATCATGCGCCGGCAAAACTTCACCGACGACACGGTCGACTACGCGGCGGTCGGCGCCACCCAGGCGCACGACCTGATGCAATATCCGCCGGAGCACTCCGTCCCCGCTGAGGACGCGTGGCGGATCGGCAGCGGCGAGGAGCGGTTCGTCGCGGCGGGCGAGCTCCTGCTGTCGTGGGCACCGCTGCGGTCCGAGGAGTTGAGCATCACCGACGTGCGCCCGGCGGCCGACGGCGGCTACTCGGGCGTCGGTTTCGACGCGGAGGGCGCCCCGATCGCCCCCAGCCGTCTCGAGTCCGAGCAGCGGTTCGCAGCCGACGGGACGCCGTTCGTCCGCCCCGGCACGAGCGTCCGCCTGCACGGCAAGGTCGACGGCCACCGCGCCGACGCCCATCTGCGCGTGATCTCGGTGTTCGAAGAGCCGCGGCGCGTGGGTTACATCCTCGGCACGGTCGGACACTCGATCGTCAGCGGCGAGGAACTGTTCTCGGTCGAGTGGCGCGACAACGACGAGGTGTGGTTCGTCGTGCGGGCCTTCGACCGCCCCACGGCACCGTCGTACCGGGTCTTCCTCGGTCTCGTGCGCCGTCGCCGGCGGGCGCTGTTCCAGCGGTACCTGCGGGCGATCTCGCCGCTGTACACGTCCTGATGGGCGGACCGCTCCCGCTCGGCGACCCGGCCCCCGTCGACGGGCGACTGCCCGACGACCTGCCGCTCGATCCCGCCGCCGACTTCGGCGTGTACCTCCACGTCCCGTTCTGCCGGGTGCGCTGCGGCTACTGCGACTTCAACACCTACACCTCCAGCGAGCTCCGCGGTGCGCGCCAGGAGGACTTCGCCGACACGCTGGCCGCCGAGGTGCGCCTGGCGGGCGGGGTGATGGATGCCGCGGGCGGGCGGCGCGCGGCATCCACCGTGTTCTTCGGCGGCGGCACCCCCACGCTGCTGCCACCGGGGGATCTGGCACGGATGCTGGGAGCGGTGCGCGACGAGTTCGGCATCGCCGACGGTGCCGAGGTGACGGTGGAGGCGAACCCCGACACCGTCGACGACCGCGTCGCCGAGACGCTGGCGGCGGCGGGGGTGACCCGACTGTCGATCGGGATGCAGTCCGCGCAGCCGCACGTCCTGGCGGTGCTCGACCGCACCCACGACCCGCGCAATGTCGCGACGGCGGTCGCGTCGGCGCGCCGCGCCGGCCTCGACGTGTCGCTCGACCTCATCTACGGCGCACCGGGGGAGTCGCTCGACGACTGGCGCTCGTCGCTCGAGACGGCGACGGCGCTGCGGCCCGATCACGTCTCGGCGTACGCGCTGATCGTCGAGGACGGCACGAAGCTCGCGCGCCAGATCCGCTCCGGCGTCGTGGCGATGCCGGATGACGACCTGCAGGCCGACATGTACGAGCTCGCCGACGACCTCCTCGGCGGTGCCGGCTACGACTGGTACGAGGTGTCGAACTGGGCGACCGACACGGCCCACCGCTCGCGGCACAACCTCGCGTACTGGCGCGGCACCGACTGGTGGGGCTTCGGCCCGGGCGCGCACAGCCACATCGCCGGACTCCGGTGGTGGAACGTGAAGCATCCCGCGGCGTATGCGCAGCGTCTGGCTGCGGGGGAGTCGCCGGCCGCGGCACGCGAGCGGCCGGACGAGACCGCACGGCGCCTCGAGTCGGTGCTCCTGCGCAGCCGGATCCGCGAGGGGCTGCCGGTGTCCGAACTCCTCGGCGCGGGCCGGAAGGCGGTGGCATCCCTCATCGCCGACGGCCTCGTCGAAGGACCGGATGCCGTGCGCGGGCGCATCGTGCTCACGCGTCGGGGCCGACTGCTCGCCGACGCCGTCGTCCGCGCCCTCACCGCCTGAGCGCGCTTCCGGCTCCACGGCGGGCGGGTGCTCTAGAATTGGCACTCAGGTGACCGGAGTGCCAGGAGAAGGGAGCAGGCCATGGTGTCCGAACGCGGCTTGCAAGTGCTCCGCGCGATCGTCCAGGACTACGTCGACACGCGCGAACCCGTCGGCAGCAAGGCGATCGTCGAGCGGCACGCCTTCGGGGTGTCGGCGGCGACCATCCGCAACGACATGGCGCTGCTGGAGGACGAAGACCTCATCGTCGCTCCCCACACATCGTCGGGGCGCGTACCCACCGACAAGGGCTACCGCGTCTTCGTCGATCACCTCGCCGAGCTCCGCCCGCTCTCGTCGGCGCAGCGGAGCGCCATCACGTCCTTCCTCGACGAGGCCGGCGACCTCGACGACCTCCTCGCGCGGACGGTGCGCGCGCTGACGCAGCTGACCGGCCAGGTCGCGATCGTGCAGTACCCCTCGTTCGCCCGCGCCAACCTCTCGCACGTGGAGCTGGTCGCCCTCGGCGGCCCCCGTGTGCTGGTCATCCTCGTCACCGACACCGGCCGTGTCTCCCAGCGGATCGCCCTGGTCCCGTTCGAGCCGTCCGAGAGCGACATCGTCCAACTGCGGGCGCGGGTGGGCGCGCTGCTCGTGGGCCGCAGCGTCGCCGACTGCGCGCAGACGGTCGCGACGACCGACGGGCCGCGACCCGGCAACGCGCTCGACGCGATCGCCGATGCGGTGCTCCGCGTCGTCGGCGAAGAGCTCGAGGAATTCCGTCAGGACCGCCTGGTCATGGCGGGCGCGGCGACCCTCGCCAAACGCGAATCCGACTTCCGCGGCAGCATCTACCCGCTTCTCGAGGCCATCGAGGAACAGGTCACGCTGCTCCGGCTCATGACCGAGATGGTGGCCGACGAGCAGGGTCTTTCGGCCAGCATCGGCCGCGAGAACGAACCGTTCGGTCTGGTGGAGGCATCCGTCCTCGCGAGCCGGTACGACGGTTCCGCGGGCGGCGCGCGCGTGGGCCTGCTGGGCCCCATGCGCATGGACTACTCCTCCAACCTCGCGGCGGTCCGCGCCGTCGCGCACTACCTCACCCGGATGCTCGAAGACGACGACACCGCTCGTTGACGAGGACCGCACGGAAACGGAACGACCCCGCGTGAGCGGGCAGGAAGGCGATTGTGGCTGACCACTACGAGGTCCTCGGCGTCGCGCGCGACGCCGGCCCCGACGACATCAAGCGTGCGTACCGGCGTCTCGCGCGCGAGCTCCACCCGGACGTGAACCCGGGCGAGGACGCGTCCGAACGGTTCAAGCTCGTCACCCACGCCTACGACGTGCTGAGCGACCCCGAGCAGCGTCGCCGCTACGACATGGGCGGCGACCAGAACCCCTTCGGCGGCGGCGGAGCGGCCGGCTTCGGCGGCTTCAGCGACATCTTCGAGACGTTCTTCGGCGGCGCACAGGGCGGGGGCGGGCGCGGCCCGCGTCCCCGGTCCCGTCGCGAGCGCGGGCAGGACGCTCTCGTCCGCGTCACGCTCGAGCTCGGCGACGTCGTCTTCGGCGTGCACCGCGACCTCGAGGTCGACACCGCGGTCCTGTGCGAGACCTGCCAGGGCGCGTGCACGCAGCCCGGGACGGGCGAGGTCACCTGCGACATCTGCCACGGGTCGGGACACGTGCAGCGCACGGTCCGCAGCCTCCTCGGCAACGTGGTGACGAGCCAGCCCTGCAGCGTCTGCCAGGGCCACGGCACGACGATCCCGTACCCCTGCGGAACGTGCCAGGGTCAGGGGCGCGTCCGCGCCCGCCGCACGGTGTCGGTCGACATCCCCGCCGGCGTCGAGACGGGCCTGCGCCTGCAGCTCCCCGGCTCGGGCGAGGTCGGTCCCGCGGGCGGCCCGAACGGCGACCTGTACCTCGAGATCACCGTCGAGTCGCACGACGCCTTCAGCCGCGAGGGCGACGACCTGCTCGCGACCCTCGAGGTCTCGATGCCGGATGCCATCCTCGGCACCGCCACGACGATCGAGTCGCTCGACGGCAGCGTCGACCTCGAGGTGCGACCGGGCGTGCAGTCCGGTGACGTGCTGACGATCAAGGGCCGGGGCATCACGCCGCTGCGCGGCAGCCAGCGCGGCGATCTGAAGATCGGCGTGCACGTGGTGACCCCGACACGACTGGACCACAAGGAGCGCGCCCTCATCGAGGAGTTCGCCAAGCGCACGAAGGCCCCCCAGCCGCGCCTGGCCGAGCACCAGCAGGGCCTGTTCTCGAAGTTCCGCGACCGCTTCCGGCACTGACCGTGGCGCTGCACTTCGTCACGGACGACGCCGCGGCCGCGAGCGTCGGCGACGCCGTCGTGTTGACCGGTCCGGAGGCGCACCACGCCGCCGCGGTCCGGCGCGTGCGCGTCGACGAGGCGGTGACGCTCGGCGACGGGCGCGGCGTGTGGCTCGACGGTGTCGTGACGGCCGCGACGCCCAAGCAGGTGGACGTGCGGGTCACCGCGCGCGTCGAGGTTCCCGCACCGTCGCCGCGCATCGTCCTCGTGCAAGCGCTCGCGAAGGGCGACCGGGACGAGCTCGCGGTGCAGGCGGCGACCGAGCTGGGAGTCGACGCGATCGTCCCCTGGCAGGCCGCGCGGAGCGTCTCGCGGTGGGATGCCAAGGCCGAGAAGGGCCTCGCCCGCTGGCGCGCGATCGTCCGCGAGGCGGCGAAGCAGGCGCATCGCGCGTGGATCCCCGAGGTAGAGGGCGTCGCACGTCTGTCGGATCTGATCGCGCGGGCGGGCGACGCGCACGTTCTCGTGTTGGAGCCGTCCGCCGTCGAGAGGCTGACCGCTGTGGCATCCGATTCGTCCGACGATCGTGACGTCGTGCTCGTCGTCGGCCCCGAGGGCGGCATCGCGCCCGAGGAGCTCGACGCGCTGCGGGCGGTGGGTGCCCGGCTCGTCCGCCTCGGCGACACGGTGCTGCGCACCTCGACAGCGGGCGCGGCGGCGATCTCCGTGCTCTCCGCAGCGACGGGACGCTGGTAGCGCCTCCTCCCGGCCCGGCGCCGGACCCCGTCGATAGACTGGATGCCATGACCGAGCCGTCGATCTTCACGCGCATCCTCCAGGGCGAGATCCCCGCCGAGATCGTCGCCGAGACCGAGAACGCTTTCGCGATCCGCGACATCGCGCCGCAGGCGCCGGTACACCTGCTGGTGATCCCCAAGACCGAGCAGTACCGCAACGTCGTGGAACTGGCCGCCGGCGACCCCGACCTTCTGACCGAGATCGTGGGGCTCGCGAACTCCCTGGCCGCCGAGCACGCCGACGGCGACTTCCGACTCGTCTTCAACACCGGCGCCGGTGCCGGTCAGACGGTCTTCCATGTACACGCCCACGTTCTCGCGGGCGGACTGAACGAAAAGAGCACGGGTGGCTGATTCCCCCGAAGAACCCGTCGTCGAGCGTCTGTACGCCGACGGCGTCGCCATGGTCCAGCTCCTGGGCCCCCACGACCGACTGCTGCGCGTGGTCGAGAAGGAGCACCCCGACGTCGACGTCCACGTGCGCGGCAACGAGATCACCCTCACCGGGGGCGCATCGGCCGTGGCCGCGGCGAAGGGTCTCGTCGAGGAGCTCCTCACGATGACCCGCAACGGCCAGGGCCTCGACCCGTCCGACGTCTCGAGCTCCAGCCGCATCCTCCGCTCCGACGGCGGGCCCCGCCCGTCCGAGGTGCTCGGCGAGGCGATCCTGTCGTCGCGCGGCAAGGTCATCCGCCCCAAGACCCTGGGGCAGAAGGCGTACGTCGACGCGATCGAAGAGAACACGATCGTCTTCGGCATCGGCCCCGCCGGTACCGGCAAGACCTACCTCGCGATGGCGAAGGCCGTGCAGGCGTTGCAGCGCAAAGAGGTCAGCCGCATCATCCTCACGCGTCCCGCCGTCGAGGCGGGGGAGCGCCTGGGGTTCCTCCCGGGCAGCCTCACCGACAAGATCGACCCGTACCTGCGCCCGCTGTACGACGCGCTCAACGAGATGATGGACCCCGACATCGTCCCGAAGCTCATGGCGACGGGCACCATCGAGGTCGCGCCCCTGGCGTACATGCGCGGCCGCACGCTCAACGACTCGTTCGTCGTGCTCGACGAGGCGCAGAACACCACGCCCGAGCAGATGAAGATGTTCCTCACGCGTCTCGGGTTCGGCACGCGCATGGTGGTCACGGGTGACATCACGCAGATCGACCTGCCGCAGGGCGCGTCCGGGCTGAGGCTGGTCACGCGGGTGCTCGGCGACATCGACGACATCCACTTCTCGTATCTCACGAGCGCCGACGTCGTGCGTCACACGCTCGTCGGCCGTATCGTCGATGCGTACAGCGAATACGACGAGAAGCGTCTCGTGGCCCGCCGCGAACGCGACGAGGCATCCGAATTCGCCAGCCGTGCCGAACGCCGTAGCGCCGCCCGTCCCGCGGGTCCGCGCGATCACCTCCCGAGACGAAACCGCTCATGACCATCGAGATCAACAACGAATCCGGCCACGACGTCGACGAGCAGGTACTGCTGCGTCTGATGGAGTACAACCTCGCCGAGCTCCACGTGAGCCCGGACGCCGACGTCGCCATCGTGCTCGTCGACGAGGGGGCGATGGAGTCCCTCCACGTGCAGTGGATGGACGAGCCGGGCCCGACCGACGTGCTGAGCTTCCCGATGGACGAGCTGCGCCCCGGGACCGAGGACTCGCCCACCCCCGCGGGCCTCCTCGGCGACATCGTGCTGTGCCCCGCCGTGGCCGAGACCCAGGCCGTCACCGCGAAGCACTCCACGCAGGACGAACTGATCCTCCTCACCACTCACGGGCTTCTGCACCTCCTCGGCTTCGACCACGCCGAACCCGACGAGGAGCGCGAGATGTTCGGCCTGCAGCGCGAGCTCATCACCGGTTTCCAGGCCGTCGAGCGCCGCCGCCGCGCATGACCGCGGCCCTCCTCCTCGTCGCCGCCCTCGTCCTCGTCGCCTTCGGCGGCTTCATGGCGGCGTCCGAGGCGGCCCTGGGGGTCACCTCCCGAGCCGATCTGGCCGAACTCGGCGCGGGAGGGCGCAACGCCCGCGCGCTCCAGCGGATCGCCGACGACCCGAGCGCGCACGTCACGGCCGTGGTGTTCATCCGCGTGCTGGCCGAGACCACCGCGGCCGTCCTCGTCGCGGCGGCGTTCATGCTCCTGTTCGACAACATCTGGCTGGCCCTGATCGCGGCGGCCGTCCTCATGACCGGCATCTCGTTCGTGGTCGTGGGCGCGAGCCCGCGGGCGGTGGGTCGTCAGCACGCCACCGGCCTGCTGCGGGGCGGGGCGCCGATCATCCGGGGCATGCGCATCCTGCTCGGGCCGCTCGCGCACGGGCTCGTCGCGGTCGGCGACCGCATCACGCCGGGCCTCGCCCGCTCGACGTCGTTCGCGTCGGAGGAGCAGCTCCTGAGCATCATCGACGAGGCCGCCGAGAACGAGCTCATCGAAGAGGACGATCGCGAACTCATCCACTCGGTGTTCGATTTCACCGACCGCTACGTGCGCGAGGTCATGGTGCCGCGCACCGACATGGTGACGGTGGATGCCGCGGCCACGACCCGCGAGGCGCTCGCCCTGTTCCTCGACAAGGGCGTGTCCCGCGTGCCCCTCGCCGACGACGAGGCCGACGACATCGTCGGCATGCTGTACCTGAAGGACCTCGTGCAGTTCGCGTTCCGCGAGGAGGAGGGCTGGCGCGACGCGCCGATCCGCCGGATCGCCCGCCCGGCGGTGTTCGTCCCCGAGACGATGAAGGCCGAGACCCTGCTCCAGCAGATGAAGAAGGATGCCGTGCACGTGTGCCTCGCCGTCGACGAGTACGGCGGTGTCTCGGGGCTCGTCACGCTGGAGGATCTCATCGAGGAGCTCGTGGGCGACATCTCCGACGAGTACGACGCGCCCTCGACGGAGGTCGTGCCGCTGGAGGACGGCCGCTACCGCGTGAGCGCGCGCCTCGGTCTCGACGAGGTCGGCGACCTGTTCGGCCTGGAACTCGACGACGAGGACGTGGATTCGATCGGCGGCCTGCTGGGCAAGGCGCTCGGCCGGATCCCGCAGCCCGGCGCCACCGCTGAGCACTCCGGCCTGGTCATGACCGGCGGCGCGTCCCGGGGGCGCAACCGCGGCATCGCGACGGTAATCGTCGAGCGGGCCGACGACGATGAGGAAGACGACGAGACGGCGCCCGCGGGCTCCGCTCGCGAGAGGAACGACAGATGAGCGCCACCCGATCCGGCTTCGTGACCTTCGTCGGTCGCCCCAACGTGGGGAAGTCCACCCTGACGAACGCCCTGGTGGGCGAGAAGGTCGCCATCACGAGCGACAAGCCGCAGACGACGCGTCGCGCGATCCGCGGCATCGTCAACCGCCCCGGGGGCCAGCTCGTCGTGGTCGACACGCCCGGCATCCATCGCCCGCGCACGCTACTGGGCCAGCGCCTCAACGACCTGGTCGAGCAGGTGCTCGGCGATGTCGACGTCATCGCGTTCTGCGTCCCCGCGACCGAGAAGGTCGGTCCCGGAGACCGGCGCATCGCCGAATCCCTGTCGGGATACCCGCGGGCGAAGAAGGTCGCCCTGGTGACGAAGACGGATGCCGCGAGCCGCGAGCAGATCACCGAGCGGCTCATCGAGGTCGACGCGCTGCGCGAGGACTGGGCGGCCGTGATCCCCCTGTCGGCCGTGACGCGGGATCAGCTCGACGTGCTGAGCGACGAGCTGCTCTCGCTGATGCCCGAGGGGCCGGCGCTCTACCCCGACGACGTCGTCACCGATGAGTCGCTCGAGGACCGGATCGCCGAGATCATCCGTGAGGCGGCTCTCGACGGCGTGCGCGACGAGCTGCCGCACTCCATCGCCGTGACCATCGAGGACGTCGCACCGCGAGAGGGCACCGACCTCACCGACGTCTTCGCCAACATCGTGGTCGAGCGCGACAGCCAGAAGGCCATCATCATCGGCCACAAGGGTTCGCGACTCGCCGGCGTCGGCGCCCGCGCGCGGAAGGGCATCGAGCCGCTCGTGGGAAGTCGGGTATACCTGTCCCTGCACGTGCGCGTGGCCAAGGAATGGCAGCGCGACCCCAAGCAGCTCGGTCGACTCGGGTTCTGAGCAGGCCCTCCGCGACGAGAGGACGACGATCATGGCGAAGCAGTGGCGGGCGCACCAGCCCGGTCCGGTGGAGGACTGGACGTTCGACGAGGTCGAGGTGCCGGCACCCGGTCCCGGTGAGGTCACGGTCCGCGTCCGCGCGGCCGGGATCAACCCCGCGGATGCCAAGCACGTCGCGTCCGCGCGTCCGGGGGTCGAGTTCCCCGTCGCCATCGGGTACGAGCTGTCCGGGGAGATCACCGCGGTCGGCCCCGACGCGGTCGGCGGTTCGGGCGAGCTCGCGATCGGCGACGAGGTCGTCGCGTTCCGCGTCCAGGGCGCCTACGCGACCGAGCTGAACGTCCCCGCGCGCGACGTCTTCGCCAAGCCCGCGACGCTGTCACACGCCGAGGCCGCGAATCTGCTGCTCGCCGGCACGACCGCGGCCGAGATGATCCAGGTCACGCGCGCCGCCGAGGGCGAGACCGTGCTGCTGCACGCCGCGTCCGGCGCCGTGGGCGTGAGTCTGTTGCAGCAGGCGCGGGTGCTCGGCATCCGCGTGATCGGCACGGTCGGACCCGACTCCGCGGAGTCCGCGGAACGCGTCCGTCGGTACGGCGGGATCCCGGTGGCTTACGGAGACGGACTCGAGGAGCGGGTCGTCGAGGCGGCCGCGGGCGCGCCGATCGCCGCGGCGTGGGACGCCGTCGGCACCGACGAGGCGATCGACGTCTCGCTCGCGCTCGTCGCGGAGCGCGACCGCATCGTCACGATCGTGGCGCCGCAGCGTGCCAAATCGGACGGCATCCTGTGGGTCGCCGGCGCCCGTCCGGAGAGCGCCCGGTTCCGCGACATCGCCCGGCCCCGCATCCTGGAGCTCGCGGCATCCGGGGATCTCGAAGTCCCCGTCGCGCGCACGTTCCCGCTGACCGACGCGAAGGACGCCGTGCAGTTCGTGATGCAGGGCCACCCCGGCGGCAAGGTCGCGCTGCTGCCGTGACCGGGTCTCCGTTCGTGCTCCCTCCTGCGCCCGCGCGCGTCGATGTCGTGCGCGAACGCGTGCGGCTGCGCCCCCTCGAGGACGCCGATATCGACGCGATGGTCGTGTACCGAGGCGACCCCGACGTGTGCCGTTTCCTCCCCTTCGAACCGCAGAGCCCGGACGACATCCGTGAGCGGATCGGCCACCTCTTCGGCGGAACGAGCCTCGATGGCGAGCGCGGGGGACTGGTGGTCGCGATCGAGCGCCTCGACGACGGCGCCGTGGTCGGCGATCTCGTGCTGTTCCACCTCGACCCGGCCTCGGGCACCGCCGAGATCGGGTGGGTCGTGAACCCGGCCGCCGCCGGACGGGGTCTGGCGACCGAGGCCGTCCGCGCCCTCGTCGACACCGCGTTCTCGGTGTACGGGTTGCGGCGCCTGGTCGCCCGCATCGACCCCGACAACGTGCGATCGGTCGCCCTGGCCGAACGTCTCGGCATGCGGCGCGAAGCGCATCTCGTCGAGAGCGGGTGGTTCAAGGACCGGTGGAGCGACGAGGTCGACTACGCGGTGCTGGCGCGCGAGTGGACGCCGATCGCGTAAGGCGCGGCGCGCGCGGGTGCTACCATCGCAGAATGCGCTTCGGTGGCCTGCTTCTTCTTAGCTGCCGCGACGAGTCCTCGTTCTAAGGGCCTTCCTCGTCGCGGAGCTCGTCGTCGGCCCCATCAGACAGACAAGAGAAGCGACCCCCTCATGAAGAACACTCAGAAGCCCACGTCCGCTCCGGTCCACAAGTACCGTCCGTTCCACGAGCAGATCCGCGTCGACCTGCCCGACCGCACGTGGCCGAGCAAGCGCATCGAGACCGCACCCCGCTGGTGCGCCGTCGACCTGCGCGATGGAAACCAGGCCCTCATCGATCCGATGAGCCCCGAGCGCAAGCGGGTCATGTTCGACCTGCTGGTGAAGATGGGCTACAAGGAGATCGAGGTCGGGTTCCCGAGCGCCAGCCAGACCGACTTCGACTTCGTCCGTCAGCTGATCGAGGAAGACCTGATCCCCGACGACGTGACGATCCAGGTGCTGACCCAGGCGCGCGAGCACCTCATCCAGCGGACGTACGAGGCGATTGCCGGTGCCAAGCAGGCGATCGTGCACCTGTACAACTCCACGTCCGTGCTGCAGCGCGAGGTCGTCTTCCGCACCGACCAGCAGGGGATCGTCGACATCGCCCTCGAGGGCGCCCGCCTGTGCAAGAAGTACGAGGCGACGATCCCCGAGACGGACGTCTACTACGAGTACTCGCCCGAGAGCTACACGGGCACCGAGCTCGAGTTCGCGCTGCGCATCTGCAACGAGGTCCTGGAGATCTTCCAGCCGACCCCTGAGCGCAAGGTCATCCTGAACCTGCCCGCCACGGTCGAGATGGCGACGCCGAACGTCTACGCCGACTCGATCGAGTGGATGTCGCGGAACCTCAACCACCGCGAGAACGTGATCCTGTCGCTGCACCCGCACAACGACCGGGGCACCGCCGTCGCCGCGGCGGAGCTCGGCTACATGGCCGGCGCCGACCGCATCGAGGGCTGCCTCTTCGGCAACGGCGAGCGGACCGGCAACGTCGACCTGGTCGCCCTGGGTGTCAACCTGCTGACGCAGGGCATCGACCCGCAGATCGACTTCAGCGACATCGACCAGGTCAAGCGCACCGTCGAGTACTGCAACCAGCTGCCCGTGCCCGAGCGCAGCCCGTGGGCCGGCGATCTGGTGTTCACCGCCTTCAGCGGTTCGCATCAGGATGCCATCAAGAAGGGCTTCGAGGCGATGGAGGCCCGGGCCGCAGTCGAGGGCAAGAGCATCGACGACATCGAGTGGGCGGTTCCGTACCTGCCCATCGATCCGAAGGACCTGGGTCGCTCCTACGAGGCCGTCATCCGCGTGAACTCGCAGTCCGGCAAGGGTGGCGTCGCGTACCTGCTGAAGGCCGACCACGCCCTCGACCTGCCGCGGAAGCTGCAGATCGAGTTCTCCGGTGTCGTCCAGACCCGTACCGACGCCGAGGGCGGCGAAATCTCGAGCGCCCAGATCTGGGACATCTTCACCGACGAGTATCTGCCGACGACCGAGGACGACCAGCGCTGGGGTCGGTTCGAGCTGCTCTCGACACGGTCCTCGAGCGACATGTCCGGCGACGTCTCGCTCGAGGTGACGCTGCGCGACGGCGAGTCGACGCATCCCGCGTCGGCGGTCGGCAACGGCCCCGTCGCCGCGTTCCTCGAGATCGTGCGCGCGCAGGGCTTCGACGTGACGCTGTACGACTACGTGGAGCACGCGCTCAGCTCGGGCGGCGACGCGCAGGCTGCGGCGTACATCGAGCTGCAGGTCGACGACCAGCGCCTGTGGGGCGTGGGCATCGACAACGACATCTCGACGGCGTCGCTCAAGGCGATCGTGTCGGGCGTCAACCGCGCCATCCGCACGCGTCAGCGCTCCGGCGCCCTCGCCGGCGTCTGATCGTCTGAGGCACGGCCGTGGCGTACGCCCACGGACACCACGAGAGCGTGCTGCGTTCCCACGCGGCCCGAACCGTCGCCGATTCGGCGGCCTACCTGGTGTCTTCGCTGTTCGCCGGTGCCCGCGTCCTGGACGTGGGCGCCGGCCCCGGCACCATCACCGTCGACCTCGCCGACCGGGTCCTCCCGGGGCGGGTCGTGGGGATGGATGCCGCTCCCGACGTCGTCGAGATCGCCCGCGCTGCGATCGGTGAGCGCACGAACGTCGAGTTCCTCGTCGGCGACGCCTACGCGCTCGACCTCCCGGATGCCTCGTTCGACATCGTCCACGCCCACCAGACCCTGCAGCACCTGGCCCGACCGGTGGACGCGCTGCGGGAGTTCCGACGGGTGGCCGGGCCGGACGGTCTGGTCGCGGCGCGCGACGTGGATTACGGCGGGGTGATCTGGCATCCACAGATCCCGGCACTCGACGAGTGGCTCGCGCTCTATGACGCGGTGCACCGTGGAGTGTCGGGCGAGCCGAACGCCGGCCGCGTCCTGAAGGCGTGGGCGCGCGAGGCCGGGTTCACGCGGATCGAGGCGAGCGCGAGCGTGTGGGTGTTCGACACGCCCGAGAAGCGCGCGTGGTGGGGCGGGATGTGGGCAGACCGGGTCGTGGCATCCGCCTTCGCCGGGCACGCCCGCCGACTGGGCCTGGCCGACGACGCGACGCTCCAGCGCATCTCCGACGCCTGGCGCGAGTGGGCCGCCCACCCCGACGGCTGGATCCTGCTCCCGCACGGTGAGATCCTCGCCCGCGCCTAGGCGGTCTCGTCTTTGCGCGAGTCGCCAGGATTAGTCGCTTCCGGGCGCGCGAGCGCGACAATTCTTGGCGACTCACACGGGTCGGGGCAGGTCACCAGGGGACCGGCGCGCCGGTGCGGTCCAGGAAGCGGAGGCCGGGCGTGCCGCGATGCGCCTCCACGGTGTCGATGAGGGGCGGGATCGCCTCGTCGATCTCGAGGCCCGCGCCGGCGCGCCCATGTCGGTGCGGATCCATCCAGGCGCGAGCAGTAGCAGGGCGCGCGCGTCGTTCGGGTGACGCGCGGCGAAACTGCGCATCAGCTGGTTCAACGCCGCCTTCGACGCGCGGTACACCTCGAACCCGCCCGACGTGTTGTTCGTGATGCTGCCCTGTCCCGACGACAGGACCGCGATCGTTCCGGTGTCGGCGACGAAGGGGTGCAGCCTCTCGACGACACGCATCGCCCCGAGCGCGTTCGTCGCCAGGGTACGGGCGAAGTCGTCGTCGTCGATGTCGGCCGCCACCTGCGACTGAGGTGCGAGCGAGATTCCGGCGACCACGAACAGCAGGTCGAACGTGCGACCCCGCAGGCGGTTCGCGAGGGCGGTGATCTCCGCGCCGTCGGCGATGTCGACGTGCTCGAACTCGACACGGTCGGGAGCGGCGTCCCGCACCGCCCGCAGCGACTTCGAGACATCCCCGCGCACGGTCGCGACGACTCGCGCGCCTCGGTCGACGTAGGTCCGGGCGATCGCGAGACCGAGACCGCGCGAGGCACCGACCACGAGAACCGATCGGTGGGACAGGGGCGTGTGGGCCATGGCATCCTCCACTCAACAACTGATGAGCGAAACTCTACGCTCTCGCTCATCAGCTGTAGAGTGAATTCATGGAGGTCATAGGGTCCCGCGCGGAGAAGCGCGCAGCGACGGCGGAACGCATTCTGCTCGCGGCCCGCGCGGAGTTCGGCGACCGCGGGATGGACGGAGCCACCATCCGAGGGATCGCGGCTCGCGCGGGGATCGATCCCTCCCTGGTGCTCCAGCACTACGGGTCGAAAGCCGCACTGTTCGCACTCGCGGTCGAACCCGTGGCCGACCTCGGCGACGGAGACGTCGAGTCCCACCTGAGCGACGTGCTCGACGTTCGCCTCCGCGAGCTCGACCCCGCCACACGGGCCCTGTTGCGGTCGATACTGACATCCCCGGACGCGGCTCAGGCTCTGCGCGCCCATCTCGAGAACCGCGCGGACGCGCTGGCCGACGGCCGCGGCGATGAGGGGCGGATCCGCGCGGCGATCCTGGTCTCGAGCATCCTGGGAGTCACCATCGCCCGCCACTTCCTCGACCTCCCCGCGCTCCGCGATCTGGACGGAGACCAGGCGGCGCACATCCTCGGCGCGCTGCTCGAACCGCCCGCGTGAGTCGCCAGGATTTGTCGCCTGGAGGCACGCCCAAGCGACAAATTCCGGCGACTCACGCGAAGCCGCACCTCACGCTTCCGGGTCGACCCGGATGATCGGGATGCCGGTCGTCTCGACCGCGACCTTGCGGCGGTACAGCTTCCGCTGCTCGGGGAGCGACAGGTCGAACAGCACCGCGAGGACGCGGATCACCGTCGTCACCACGACGCCGACCACGGCCGCCACGGGGAGCGGCACGCCGAAGGCCGCGACCGTCGCGAGCACGGCGCACCCGCCCCCGGCCGCCACCGCGTACAGCGACCCGACGTGCATGATCGCCACCGGCAGCCCCATCAGCACGTCGCGCAGCACGCTGCCGCCCGCCGCGGCCACGACGCCGACGAACACCGCCGGCACCGCCGGAAGTCCGAGGGCGAGCGCCTTGGACGTGCCGAACGCGCCGAAGAGTCCGATCACGACGGCGTCGAGCAGGACGATCGCGCGGTTGAGGCGTTGGAAGATCCCCGACAGCAGCATCCCGACGAGGGAGGCCCCGATCGCCGTGAGCAGGTACCAGTTGTTCTGCAGGGTCGAGGGAGTAACCCCGAGCAGGAGGTCGCGGATGAGTCCGCCGCCCATCCCCAGGAGGATGCCGATGATGGCGACCCCGAGGAGGTCGAGCCGTCGCTGACCCTGGAATCCCGCGGCGAACAACGCGCCCTGCACGCCGCCCAGCGCGACGGCGGTGAGGTCGGCCCACAGCGGGATGATGAAGACGGGCGGGTTCACGGCATCCATTCTCCCGCCCCGCCTGCGCGGGCCCGCGCGCGGCGCACCGCCGACTCCCGGGGTCGCGGACGGATAATGGACTGTGCCCACCTACCGCGACGAAGTCGTGGTCCTGCGTACCCACAAGCTCGGGGAGGCGGACCGCATCGTCACCCTCCTCAGCCGACGCCACGGCAAGATCCGCGCGGTGGCGAAGGGCGTACGCCGCACCTCGTCGCGGTTCGGCTCGCGGTTGGAGCCGTTCATGGTCGCGGACGTGCAGCTGTACCAGGGCCGGAACCTCGACATCGTGCAGCAGGCCGAGTCGCTCGGCGCCTACGGGGCCGACATCGCGCAGCACTACGACCGGTACACGACCGCCAGCGCCATGGTCGAGACCGCCGACCGGCTGAACGAAGCCGAGGCCACGCCGCAGCAGTACCTCCTCCTCGTCGGGGGACTCCGGTCGCTCGCGCGCGGCGACCACGCCGCCCGCAGCGTCCTGGACTCCTACCTGCTGCGCGCCATGGCCCTCTCGGGCTGGGCCCCCGGTCTCGGCGAATGCGCGCGCTGCGGCACGGTCGGCGAGCACGACTACTTCCTCGCCCAACTCGGGGGCGTCGTGTGCGCGTCCTGCGCACCCGCGGGCTCGCCGCGCGTCGCCCGCGACACCGTCGACCTGCTCCGCGCGCTCATCGCGGGGGAGTGGGACGTCGTGGACGCGGCCTCCGGTCGCACCACCGCCGCCGCCTCGGGGCTGGTCGCCACCTACGCGCAGTTCCATCTCGAGCGCGGCATCCGTTCCCTCTCGCACCTGGAATCGAATCGATGACCCCGAAGCCGTTCACGCACCGCAACGCCGCCCCGTACCGCCCCCTGGATTGGACCGGGGAGTATCCGCCGGCGTTCCCGAAGGGGTCGGTTCCCGCTCATATCGCGATCGTCATGGACGGCAACGGCCGCTGGGCGAATCGCCAGGGCCTTCCGCGGATCGAAGGGCACCGGGCCGGAGAGGCGACCATCCTCGACATCGTCGCGGGAGCGATCCAGGCGGGTGTGAAGCACCTGTCGCTGTACGCCTTCTCGACCGAGAACTGGACGCGGTCGCCCGACGAGGTCCGCTTCCTCATGGGATTCAACCGCGAGGTGCTCCAGCGCCGCCGCGACCAGCTGAACGAGTGGAACGTGCGGGTCCGCTGGGCCGGGCGCCGGCCCAAACTGTGGGGCTCGGTCATCAACGAGCTGCAGGCGGCGGAACGCCTCACCGCGGGGAACGACGGCCTCACCCTGACGATGTGCGTCAACTACGGCGGTCGCCTCGAGATCGTGGATGCCATGCGGCGCCTCGGCGAGGACATCGCCGCCGGCAAGGTGAAGCCGTCGGCGATCAGCGAGAAGATGATCGCGAAGAATCTCTACGTTCCCGACATGCCCGACGTCGATCTGTTCCTCCGCTCCAGCGGCGAGCAGCGCACCTCGAACTTCCTCCTGTGGGAGTCGGCGTACGCCGAGATGGTGTTCCTCGACACGCTGTGGCCCGATTTCCGGCGCCGGCACCTGTGGGACGCGATCGGTCTGTACGTGTCCCGGGATCGACGCTTCGGCGGCGCGGTCGACACGCCGACTGCGGGATGAATGCCGTTTTCGGAATAAGCCCCTCACCCGAAAGGTTGCACACGACATGACGGATGCCATCAAGATCGACGTGTGGAGCGAC
Source organism: Microbacterium sp. IEGM 1404 (assembly GCF_030056775.1). NCBI lineage: Bacteria > Bacillati > Actinomycetota > Actinomycetes > Micrococcales > Microbacteriaceae > Microbacterium > Microbacterium sp. IEGM 1404. The sequence continues at coordinate 814,958 of NZ_JASHKP010000001.1, forward strand.
ATCGCCTGCCCGTGGTGCTTCATCGGGAAGCGCAACCTCGAGAACGGCCTCGCCGCCACCGCCGATGACGACGACGCCCCGGTCGTCGAGATCGAGTACCACTCGTTCGAGCTCTCGCCCGACACCCCCGTCGACTTCGTCGGCGGCGAGGTGGACTACCTCTCGCAGCACAAGGGCATCTCGCCCGCTCAGGCGCGCGAGATGCTCGACCGCGTCACCGGCGTCGCCGCCGAGGCAGGGCTCGAGTACCGCTTCGACATCCTGCAGCACACCAACACCGTGAAGGCGCACGAGCTGCTGCACTTCGCCAAGGAGCAGGGTCGCCAGCTCGACCTGTCGGAGCGCCTGATGGCGGCCTATTTCCTCGAGGGCAAGCACGTCGGCCGCGACGACGACCTCGTCGAGCTCGCGGTGGAGGTCGGCCTGGATGCCGAGCTCGCCCGCGAGGCACTGACCTCGGGGCGATTCCGCGACGCGGTCCGCGCCGACCAGGCGCAGGCCCAGGCCTACGGCATCAGCGGGGTCCCGTTCTTCGTGATCGACGGCAAGTACGGCGTCAGCGGAGCCCAGCCGGTCGAGGCTTTCACCCAGATCGCCCGTCAGGTGTGGGGCGAGCGTCGCGCGGCGGCCACCGAGCCGGAGACCGCCCAGGCGTGACCCCTCCTCCCCAGTCCACCTCGCGCGCGGGGCGGCACCGCCCCTGCGCGAGGTCTGGGAGAATGGAACGATGACCACGGCATTGGCCCCGGAGCGCACCCTGCGCATCGGCCCCATCGAACTCGACGCCCCCGTCGTGCTCGCGCCCATGGCCGGAATCACCAACACGGCGTTCCGGCGACTGTGCCGCGAGTACGGAGCCGGGCTCTACGTCAGCGAGATGATCACGACGAGGGCCCTCGTCGAGCGCAACGACACGACGATGCGCCTCATCCGCCACCACGAGTCGGAGACACCGCGCTCGATCCAGCTGTACGGCGTCGACCCCGCGACGGTCGAAGCGGCGGTGCGCCTGATCGTCGAGGAAGACCACGCCGATCACATCGACCTCAACTTCGGCTGCCCCGTCCCGAAGGTGACCCGCCGCGGCGGCGGGGCCGCGCTGCCCTGGAAGCTCACGCTGTTCCGCGAGATCGTCGAGCGCGCGGTGCGCGCGGCAGGCGACCTCCCGCTCACGATCAAGATGCGCAAGGGCATCGACGCCGACCACCTCACGTACCTCGAGGCGGGACGCGTCGCCGAGGGTGCCGGTGTCGCCTCCATCGCGCTGCACGCCCGCACGGCCTCCGAGTTCTACTCGGGCACCGCCGACTGGAGCGCGATCACGAAGCTCAAAGAGACCGTGACGAGCGTCCCCGTCCTCGGCAACGGCGACATCTGGTCGGCCGCGGACGCGGTGCGGATGATGGACGAGACCGGGTGCGACGGCGTGGTCGTCGGCCGCGGCTGCCTCGGGCGCCCGTGGCTGTTCGGCGACCTGGCGCGCGCGCTCGGCCGCCCCGGCGCGGCTCCCGGCGAGCCCGTCGACGCGACGCTCGGGTTCGTCGCGCGGGCGTTCCGCCGCCACGCCGAGCTGCTGGTGGAATTCTTCGAGGACGAGGGGCGCGGATGCCGTGACATCCGCAAGCACGTCGCCTGGTACTTCAAGGGCTACCCCGTCGGCGGTGAGCTGCGCGCGAGCCTCGCGACCGCGTCGACGCTGGACGAGATCGACGAGCTGCTGGCCACGATGGACCTCGACGCGCCCTACCCGGGCGAGGCGGCCGAAGGGCAGCGCGGTCGCGCCGGCACGCCGAAGCGTCCCGCCCTGCCCGACGGATGGCTCGACTCCCGTGAGATCGGCGTCGACGCCGGCCGCGCCCTCGCCGACGCGGAACTGCACCACAGTGGCGGATGAGGCGGGGGTGGGCGTCGCACGCCCGTCCGGGTACGACGACGTCGACGCCGCCCGGTTCCACGAGGAGCAGCACCGCTCCCAGCGCGACGACTTCGCGCGCGACCGCGCGCGCGTTCTCCATTCGGCGGCTCTGCGGCGCCTCGCCGCCAAGACGCAGGTGCTCAGCCCCGCGAGCCCTGCCGATTTCGCCCGCAATCGTCTGACGCACTCGCTCGAGGTGGCGCAGGTCGGGCGCGAGCTCGCCACCGCGCTCGAGCTCTCTCCCGACGTCGTCGACACCGCGTGCCTCAGCCACGACCTGGGGCACCCGCCCTTCGGCCACAACGGCGAGCGGGCGCTCAACGAGTGGGCGGAGGACATCGGCGGCTTCGAGGGCAACGCGCAGACGCTGAGGATCCTCACGCGGCTCGAGCCCAAGGTGATCGGTCCCGACGGGCACTCCTTCGGCCTCAACCTCACCCGGGCGAGCCTGGATGCCACGTGCAAGTACCCGTGGACGGCCGATGCGCCGCTGCCCGACCCGGGCGGGCGGTTGAAGTTCGGCGTCTATCCGGACGACGAGCCCGTCTTCCACTGGATGCGCGACGGCGCGCCCGGCCGGGTGCGCTGCATCGAGGCCGAGGTCATGGACCTCTCCGACGACATCGCCTACTCGGTGCATGACTTCGAGGACGCGGTCGTCAACCGCTACATCGACCCCGCCCTTCTGGCATCCCCGGCCGGCCACGAGTCCCTGCTCACCGCGATCCAGACGTGGGTCGGCTATGACTTCGCGCGCGATGAACTGGCCGACGCGCTGTACCGCCTGATGCGTCTGCCCGAGTGGATCGGCTCGTTCGACGGCTCGCGTCCGGCGCTCGCCCGGTTGAAGAACCTGACGTCCGACCTCATCGGGCGCTTCGCCCGCGCGGCCACCACCGCCACCCGCGAGGCCTACCCGGCCCGCGACCTCACGCGGTACCGTGCGCACGTGGTCGTTCCCCGCGTCGTGGAGGCCGAGATGGCGGTGCTTAAGGGCATCATCGGCGCCACCGTCGTCTCGATCGACGGCCGGAAGGCGCTGTACCGAGAGCAGCGACGCGTCTTGAAGCGACTCGCGTCCGCCCTGTGGGAGCACCCCGACGCGCTCGACACCCTGCACGCGCCCGACTTCGAGACCGCCGTCGACGACGTCGCACGGCGCCGGGTGGTGGTCGACCAGGTCGCGAGTCTCACCGATCAGCTCGCAATCGCGTGGCACGGGCGGCTCGTGGGCGAAGTGGATGCCGCCGAGCTCGGTATCTGGGCGCCGGGCGCCCGGCCGCCGCGGGGAGCGGATGCCTGATGGCGGGGCGTATCCGGCAGGCCGACATCGACGAGGTCAAAGCGCGGGTCAACATCGCCGACGTCGTCGGTGAGCGCGTCGCGCTGAAGCCCGCGGGCGTCGGATCGATGAAGGGGCTGTGCCCCTTCCACGACGAGCGCAGTCCCAGTTTCCACGTGCGCCCCCAGGTCGGGTACTACCACTGCTTCGGCTGCGGGGAGTCGGGCGACGTGTACTCGTTCCTCCGCGCGATGGACCACGTGTCGTTCACCGAGGCCGTGGAACGCATGGCCGCACGCGTCGGCTACACCCTGCACTACGAAGACGGAGGAGCGGCTCCCGAGACGACCGGCCGCTCCCGCCTGTACGCCGCCAACGCGGCGGCCGCCGAATACTTCCGGGGGCAGTTGATGTCGCCCGAGGCCGACACGGCGCGCCGTTTCCTCGGCGACCGCGGGTTCGACGCGGGTGCCGCGGCGCACTTCGGCGTCGGCTACGCCCCCAAGGGATGGTCCTCCCTCATGGACCACCTGCTCGGCCAGAAGTTCTCGCGCGACGAGCTCGTGCAGGCGGGGCTCGTGTCGCAGGGGCAGCGCGGTGTCTACGACCGCTTCCGCGGGCGGGTCGTCTGGCCGATCCGCGACGTCACCGGGCAGGTCATCGGCTTCGGCGCGCGCAAGCTGTACGACGACGATCAGGGCCCCAAGTACCTCAACACCCCCGAGACGCCGATCTACAAGAAGGCGCAGGTGCTGTACGGCCTCGACCTCGCCAAGCGCGACATCTCGCGCGAGCACCGGGTCGTCGTGGTCGAGGGGTACACCGACGTCATGGCCTGCCATCTGGCGGGCATCACGACCGCGATCGCGTCGTGCGGGACGGCGTTCGGCAGCGATCACATCACGGTCCTCCGACGCGTGATGGGCGACGACACGTCGTCGGGCGAGGTCGTCTTCACCTTCGACCCGGATGCCGCCGGCCAGAAGGCGGCGCTGCGCGCCTTCGCCGATGAGAAGCGCTTCGCCGCGCAGACGTACGTGGCCGTGGCTCCCGAGGGCCTCGATCCGTGCGACCTGCGCCTGCAGCGCGGCGACGGCGCGGTGCGCGCGCTCATGGACAACAAGGCCCCGATGTTCGAGTTCGTCATCGACCAGCGCCTGAAGGACTACGACCTCTCCAGCGTCGAGGGCCGCGCGGGGGCGCTGCGAGCCGCGGCGCCGATCGTCGCCGACATCCGCGACCCGGCCCTGCGCCCCGGATACGTGCGGGTCCTCGCGCGGCGTCTCGGGCTGGACATCCCCGAGGTGCAGAGCGCCGTCGAACGCGCGGCGCGCGGTGCGGATCGGGCCGAGAAGCGCGACGCGCAGCGCGGGGGAGCGGCTGAGGCTCCGGCCCCCGTGGCGGTGTCCGTGACGATGGCGCAGCTCCCCAACACCCGCGACGTCGCGCTCGAGCGCGGTGCGATGATGGCGTTCCTGCAGTACGGGCACCGCATCGAACCGGATCTGTTCCTCCGCGCCCTGCAGACGCCGTTCGGCCACCCCGCCCTCGAGGCGGTGCGGAGCACCCTGGCATCCACCGATCTGTCGCAACCGGGCTGGGCCGTGGCCGCCGTCGAAGCGGTACGCGAACCTTTCCGGACCCTCGCGGCCGAACTGCTCACGGCGGAGTTCCCCGCGCGCAACGAAGAAGGCGCGGTGGCCTCCGCGAACGACCTGGCGCGGGGCCTCCTCGTCCGCGAGCTCGAACGGGAGAAGAACGGTCTGCTGCGCGACATCCAGCGCGTCCCGGCCGACTCCGAGGAGGGTCGGCGGCTGCGTCTGCGACTGCGCGAATTGGATGCCGATCGCCAGAGGCTGACGGCTTCCTGACGCGTCGCGGTGGCGTCCGCGCCATCCGTCAGGGAGGATGTCCACATGCCCCGGACCCTCGACACCGACGTCGCCATCCGAGCCGACGACCTCTCGCTCGCCCGAAACGGCGTCCGCGTCATTGACGGGGTCGCCTTCACGCTCCCGGCGGCGCACAGCCTCGTGGTGATGGGACCGACCGGCTCGGGCAAGACCTCCCTCGCGTCGCTCCTGGCCGGACGCCCCGACGAGGGGCTGAGCGTCGTCGGGGGAGACGCGCGCGTCCACGGCATCTCCGCGCGGCATCCGGGTCGGGGGGTGCGCGAATGGACGTTCCACACCGGGTATCTGCCCCAGGGCGCGGGCGCGAACCTGCCCGCGCGGCTGACCGTGCACGAGGTCATCTCCGAGCCGATCACGGCCCGCGACCGTCGCGTGAACACGCGCGCCCTCGCGGTGCGCGTGGCGACGCTGCTCGATGAGATGGAGCTGCCCTTGGGAACGGCGCCGAAATATCCGTACGAGCTGAGCGCGGGGATGCGGCAGCGGGTCGCGCTGGCCCGGGCGCTCGTGCTGGAACCGCGCCTGTTCGTCGCCGACGATCTGTACGCGAACCTCGACGTCGAGGTCCGGCGGGCGGCACGCACGGCGATCACGCGTCGCCGGGACGAGCGCGGAATGGCCTCTCTCGTCGTGACCAACGACGCCGACGCCCCCCGTGACCTGGATGCCGATGTGCTGGTGCTGCGCGGAGGTCACGTCGTCGCGTACGGCCACGGCGCCGAGGGACTCCAGTGGACCCCCGACGGCGCGCCCGACCGACGGATTTCGGCGGGCTGATTTTTCCGCTGCGGCGCGGTGCTGTTAGTATCGTCTGGTTGCCCACCGCCAGGCGGGCATGATCCTCGGTAGCTCAATTGGCAGAGCAATCGGCTGTTAACCGATAGGTTCTTGGTTCGAGTCCAAGCCGGGGAGCGAGAGATCCGCGTCCATCTAAACGCGCCTCTCACCTAGGCCCGGGCTTCCACCCCGGGCCTTACCTTTTGCCCGGGTCGCGGCTCCGCACCGGGCGACCCGGACCGCGCCTCCGCCTGACAGGCTGAGGGCATGGCATCCCCCTCCGATCCGCGTTCGTACGACTTCGAGGGCCTCCGCGCCCGCGTTCTGCCCGACCGGGGCGGCCGCGTCGACGACAGCATCCCTCAGCTGGCGGATGCCGATCCCGACCTCTGCGCGCTCGCGCTCGCCCTGCCCGACGGCGACGTGCGATCGAGTTCGCAGAGCGACGTGGCCTTCAGTCTGCAGTCCGCGGTGAAGCCATTCCTCTTCGCCCTCGCCCTGCTCGACACCGACGGCGAGGCCCTCGACCGCGTCGGCATCGAACCGACGGGCGAGGCGTTCGACGCCCTCAAGCTCGAGAGCGGGACCGGTCGCCCGCCGAACCCGATGGTCAACGCCGGCGCGCTGCTCACCGCGTCGCTCGTCGACGGCGACGGCGTCGAGGGGCGGATGGAGCGCATCTCGCGCGGTCTGGCCGCCTTCGCCGGGCGCGCGCTGGAGGTCGACGAAGCCATCGCCCACAACGAGCACCTGCTCGGCGACCGCAACCACGCCCTCGCCCACCTCATGCGCGCGGAGGGCACGATGCGCGTGAGCGCCGACGACGCCGTCGCGGTGTACGCCCGGGCCTGCGCGACCATGGTGGATGCCGAGACCCTCGCGCTCATGGGCGCGACGCTCGCGCTCGGAGGCGTGAACCCCCGCTCGGGCGAGCGGGTGGTACCGGCGCGCGTAGCGCGCGACGTGGTCTCGGTCATGGCGACCTGCGGGGTCTACGACGGCTCCGGCCGCTGGATGCGGGCGGTCGGCATCCCGGCGAAGTCGAGCGTGTCGGGCGCGATCGTCCTGTCCGTCCCGGGGCGGCTCGGGGCCGCCGTGGTGAGTCCTCCGCTGGATGCGCAGGGGACGAGCGTCCGCGGGCGGCTCATCGCGGAGACGCTCGGCGAGGATCTCGGACTGCACAGCTTCGCGACGGGGTGACGCCCCGGATCCGCGCCGTGGGAGCGGTTCCAGTAAGCTCTCTCCGGCTGCGCCCGGCGGCCCGGAAGGATGCCACACCGTGCCCAGCAGTGCGAGCCGTCCGCGTCGCGACCTGCAGGGGCTCCGGGCTCTCGCGGTAGTGGGGGTCGTGGCCGGCCACCTGACCGGGTGGCCGACCGGCGGGTTCGCCGGCGTCGACGTGTTCTTCGTGATCTCGGGCTTTCTCGTCACGGGCATCCTGCTGCGTGACTTCGAAGCGTCCGGCTCGGTCGATCTGCGGGGGTTCTTCGGCCGCCGTCTTCGCCGGCTGCTACCCGCCGCGCTCCTCGTGCTGACGGTCGTCGTGAGCCTCGGGTACGTCGTGTTCCACCGCACTCGCGCCGAACAGACCCTGGGCGACGCGCTCTCGGCGCTCGGCCTGGTCTCGAACTGGAGGTTCGGGCTCGAGGGGCGCGACTACTTCTCCGCCACCGACGTCTCGCCGCTGCAGCACTTCTGGTCGCTGTCGATCGAGGAGCAGTTCTCGCTCGTGTGGCCGCTCCTGCTGGTCATCGCGGTGGCCGTCCTTCCGGTGGCGCGACGCCGGGGAGCGGTGACCCGCGCGGTCGTCGGCGTGATCGCGGTCCTCGTCGTCGCGGCCTCGGCCGGCGCCGCGGTCCAACTCACGGCGAGCGACCCCGCGGGCGCGTACTTCTCGACCCTCGCCCGAGTGGGGGAGCTCGGGGTCGGCGCGGTCCTCGCCGCCCTCTCGCCCGTACTTTCACGTATGCCCGCGCCGCTGCGCGGCCTCCTCGCCTGGCTCGGTCTCGCGGTGGTCGGGGCGTCCTTCCTCGTCATCGAGCCCGCGTCGCCGTTCCCCGCGCCGTGGGCCGCCCTTCCGGTGGCCGGCGCGGCCCTCGTCGTCGCGGGCGGCATCGGGGGAGACCCGCGCCACCGCCACCTCTTCCCGCTGACCAACCCGCTGAGCGTGGCGCTGGGCGACGTGTCCTACTCGCTGTACCTGTGGCATCTGCCCGTGATCGTGTTCGCCGGAGTCCTGCTCCCGCCGGGTCCTTCCTGGATGCCGATCGTGCTGCTGATCACCGCGGTGCTCACGATCGCGACGTACCTGGGTATCGAGCAGCCGATCCACCGGTCGCCGTGGCTCGAGCGCCGCCGTGCCATGGGGGAGGAGCCGGACGTTCCCGAGCCGGTTGCGGCGGCGCCGGTCGCGCGGCCGACGACGCTCGCCTCCCGTCCCGCGGGGTGGGTGCCGGGCCAGCGGTACTACCCCGGGGCACGACCGCGGATGGGCGAGCCGGATGCCGCGCCCCCGGCACCTGTCGACCCGGAACCGCCGACGGTCGCGGTTCCGCCGGTCGCACCCGAATCCGAACCTCGACCGGGATCGGAACCGGTGGTCGCCCCGTTGCGCCCGCCCACGTGGGCGGCGTGGCGCGAACGCTACTCGGCGCGGATCGGCCTCGCCGCGGCCACGCTCACGATCGGCGCGGGCGCCACGGTCCTCGCGATCTTCGTGGCCTACGGCGCCCCCGTCCTGCAGCTGCCCGCGCTGGTGGCCGCCCCTCCCGCCGCCGACCCGGCCGAGGTCGCCGCGGCCCTCCCCACCCTGCAGGCGGAGCTCGCCGCGGCGGTGAGCGCGTCCACCTGGCCCGAGCTCCACCCCGGACTCGACGAGGTCATCCGCGAGTCGTCCTCCGACAACCGCGCGCACGACTGCTTCACCCCCGATGTCGCGCCCGATCCCAGCCGCTGCACGTTCGGCGATCCCACGGCATCCCATCACCTGTATCTCGTGGGCGACTCCAGTGCCATGGCCTACGCACCGGCGATCGCGAAGCTCGCGGAGCAGAGCGGCGGCTCGTGGCGCGCGACCACGGTGGGGATGTATGGATGCCGCTTCACCGACGTCATGATCGAGAGCCGTGATCCCGCGGTCAACGCCGGGTGCGAGACACGGAAGGCGCAGGTGCGGGCGATGATCGCGGCGGACCCGGCGGACCTCGTGATCGTCTCGAACGCCTTCACCCTGGGGACGGCGATCGGAGGTGCGTCTCTCGACCCCGCGCAACTGGCGACCTCGACCTTCGCGGAAGTCGGCACGTGGGCACCGACCGGGCGAACGGTGTTCCTCTCGCCGCCGCCGCACGGTGCCGACCTGAACCGGTGCTATTCGCCCCTGACCGGCCCGTCCTCCTGCCTGGCCGCGGTCGACGACGTGTGGACGCAGATGGAGAGGGCGACCGAGGCGGAGGCGACCGCGACAGGCAACACCGCCATCAGCGCACTGCCGTTCACCTGCGTTCAGAACGTCTGCCCCGCCTTCGCGGGCGACACACCGGTGCGCTACGACGAGACGCACCTGACTCCGGCGTTCGCCGAGCGCCTCGCGCCGATCCTCCAGCAGGAATTGCAGACGCGCGGCCTGTACTGAGGCGTCACACCAGCGAGACGGGCAGCTCCTCGCCGTCGCGCGGAGGCTTTTCCACGACGGATGCCGCCTGCGTGGCATCCACGTAGCCCGGATGGCTGAAGCGGGAGAACTTGCCCTTCGGATCCTCCGGCGCGTGCGGAAGCCGGATGGATGCCGCACGAGTGATCGACAGAGCCGCGCCGCGCTCGACCTCGGTCATCACGAGACGGCCGCCCCGCCGCAGCAGAAGCGGGGCGCGGAACCCTCGGGGGCCCTCCAGCGTCAGGAAGAGTGTTCGAGGACCGCCCGGCACGGTGGATGCCACGGTGAGACGTGCGGACGACACCTCCGATGCGGCGAGCTCTCGGCCGCCGGCCCGGATGAGCCCGAGACCCGGGTTCACGCTGACGGCCGGGAAGCGACGCCACAACCACCACCCGCCGGCGACGCTCAGGACTGCCACGAGGAGGACGACGACGACCCAGGCGGCGGGCGTGTTCTCCAGGAGCAGCACGATCAGCCGGAGCGACGTGAACCCGAGCAGCAGGGCGAATCCCACGAACGACGCGGCGTAGAGGAGCATCGCCCCGATATCACGCCTCGCGACGACCACCCAGACGTCCCCCTCCGGCGGCGCGGCGATCCCGGGCTGCAAGGGGTCCGGATCCCCGCGTCGGCTGCGGGAGAGTTCGATCGCCACGACGATTCCGCCGGCTACAGCCAACGCGCCGCCGATGACGAAGACGACGTTCGCGGGGGAGAGTGCCGCCCCGCTCAGCACCGTCGTCAGGACGCTGACGGCCGCGAGCACCGGAACCAGGAACGCCATGACGACGATCGCCCACATCGACCGCCGCGCGCGCCGACGCGCGTCGGCCGGGCTCACCGCCGCGCGGAGGGCTGCGCCTTCCGCGCGCACGAGGACCGTCACACCGAACACCGCCACAGCGACCCCCGCAGACAGGCACAGGGCCGCGAGGAGGCTCGCGACGCCTCCGCGGGGCAGCAGGACGGCGGATATCACGACCGCCACGGCTCCCGCGACGATCCACACCCAGCCCGCGACACGCTTGCCCACGACAACCCCCCGCGAACTGTCTAGCGGGGCCACCGGAGCGGAGAACAGGGGTTGCGCTCGGGGTGCTTCCCGGACTCAGGCGTCGATGTCGCCGACCCCCGGCATCCACGACGCGCCGGGCTTCCCCCACTTGCGCTTCTTGGCGATCTTCGCGACGATCCGGCTGTCCTCCTCGTCGAGCCGGTCGACGTACAGCACGCCGTCGAGGTGATCGAACTCGTGCTGCAGGATGCGGGCGCGCCAGCCCGACACCTCGATGCGAACCGGCTGGCCCTCGAGGTCGACCCCCGTGAGCAACGCCGACTCCGACCGGCGCAGCGGGAACCGCTCACCGGGGAAGGACAGGCATCCCTCGGACTCCTCGTCCGGATCGGGGTAGCCCGGCTCGAGCGGACGGATCCACAACTCGGGGTTGATGACGACCCCGCGCCACGGCTGGCCCTCGTCGTCCTCGTACGTGTACGTGAAGATGCGCAGACCCACGCCCACCTGGGGCGCGGCGAGACCGACGCCGGGAGCGGCATCCATCGTCTCGAACATGTCGGCGACCAACGTGCGGATCTCGTCGGTGATCTCGTCGACGCGGGAGGCGGGGGAGTGCAGGACGGGATCGCCCATGATGCGAATAGGGAGAACGGCCACGTCACCAGCCTATGCGGCGACGCGGCGGCTATCGTCGGAGGGTGATTCCGCTCGATGTCTCCCTCACCGACGGTATCGATCAGCTCGTCGGAGTCTTCCGCGATCCCCGCATCCTGCTCGGTATCCCGCTGGCGCTGTTGGGCGCGGTCTTCATGTCGTTCGGCGCGCAATACCAGCACCGCGGCGTGCAGAAGGTCGAACGCCTCTCCGGCAAGACGACCGGCGGACTCTCGCGGTCTCAGGTCACGTCGCTGCTGACGCGCCCGTCCTGGGTCGCCGGCACCCTGATGCTGGCCCTCGCGATCGTGTGTCAGCTCGCGGCCCTCTCGGTCGCGCCGCTGATCCTCGTGCAGCCGCTCGGCGCGATCGCCCTGGTCATCACGACGGTCCTGAACGCCCGGGTCAGCCACCACAAGCCGACGCGCCAATCGCTCATCGCGATCGCGGCCTGCGTCGGCGGCATCTTCATCTTCGTCACGATCGCCGCGTTCTTCGCGACCGAGCACGTGGTCACCTCGCGCGAGCTGTGGATCATCCTCGGCATACTCGCCGTCGTGGTCGTCGTGTTCGGGGTGTTCTGGTTCCTCGTCCGGCGCCGCGCGCAGGCGCTGTTCTACATCATGGCCGCCGGCGTCATCTACGGCTTCGTCGCGACGCTCGCAAAGGTCATCATCAGCCGCATCCAGGCCGGGAACTTCGAGTGGCTGACGCTGCTGTGCGTCATCGCCCTGCTCGCCGCGGTCGGCGTCGGCGCCTACTTCGTGCAGACCGCCTACTCGGTCGGGCCGCCCGACCTCGTGATCGCCGGTCTCACCGTCATCGATCCGATCGTCGCCGTGCTCATCGGACTCTCGGTGCTGGGCGAGGCCTCGACGGCTCCCGCCTGGGCGCTGATCGGCTTCGTCATCGCCGGCGCGATCGCCACGTGGGGTGTCATCCAGCTGACCCGCCACCACCCGCAGATCACCGCCGACGGCAAGCCGAAGAAGCCCCGCGTGCACTGACGGCGCGCGGCGCTGTCGATCCGCTCGAGCGCACACGATCCGCTCGAGCGCACACGATCCACTCGAGCGCACACGCCCCAGCCGAGCGCACACGACCCGCTCGAGCGCACAGGATCCACTCGAGCGCACATGACCGCGTCGAGCGCACACGACCGGGTCGGCCCGAACGTGTGCGCTCGACCCGAGCGTGAGCTTTCGCCGGGTACGCGGCGCCAGATCACGTGACGTGGCCGAACGTACCCGCCGTGGCGCCCCACAGCCCGTACGGTCGACCGGATCACGTGATCCGGCCGCTTCGGCGGGGCACACGGATGCCGGTAGGCTCGGACGCACACGGGGCGGTGGCCAAGCTGGTCAAGGCAGCGGGCTCATAACCCGACGATCGTGGGTTCAAGTCCCACCCGCCCTACTCACGCCCCGCCCACGGACGGATGCGGGAACACCGCGACAGCGCGGGGCGTTCTCCCCGTCGTCTTCCGCACCTGACGGAGACGCCGACCCGAGCGGACCGACCATGACCTTCCTCTTCCCGTACGACGACGACCAGGATGCCGCGCAGCCCATCTGCCCGTCGTGCGGCATCACGATGCACCCGCTCCTGGACGAGGGCGTGGATGCCGACGAGTGCCGCGACTGCGGCTTCCGGCTCGCCTGGTCACGCTCCGACGAGTCGGCGGGCGACGACGACCGCTGGGACGACTGAGGCCGGTGTCGGAGGCCTCCTTTACGGTCTTCCCGTGGCGGAGAGAGTCGAAGCGTGGTGGGCCCGGCGGCGGTGGTCGAAGGGCGTCGACGTCCCGTACGCGATCGGCGCGTACCGCGAAGCGTGGGCGGCCTTCCCGGCGCTGATCCGGCAGTACCACCCCGACCTCAACGGCGGGATCGCCCTGAGCCAGGTCCCGCCCGCCGCCGACGTGCTGCTGCTCTGGCAGTGCGACTCCGGCCACCGGTTCGCCGCGACGCCCACCGAGCAACGGCTCCGCCCCGGTCGCGAGCGGCGCCGCAGCGCCTGGTGTCCGGAGTGCAGCGAGCTGGCGTCCCCGACGCGCGTCCCCGCGCTGCCGATGCGCGAATCCGTCGACGCGCCGCCGGTGTCCGCGACAGGAGTGCTGCGCCCCCGGAGGCCCAAGAAGTCGCCGCCGCTGTGCGACAAGACGCCCGACCTGCCGCCCGGCGAAGCGTTCGTCTCGACGTGCGCGCCACTTCCGGCGTCCGCGGCGGAGGACCGCCTGCGCGCCGATCTGTTCGCGCGGCTCGCCCTGACCGAAGGGCTGAACGCCGTCCGCGTCACCCGGCCGTTCTTCCAGCACCGGGAGATCTGGCCCGACCTCGTGCTGACCGAACTCCGCATCGCGGTCGAGTATGACTCGATCGGGCGGCACGGCCTCGAGCACGTCGGTCGACGCGAGCAGGCCGATCGGCGGAAGGATCGCGCGCTCCGCGCCGTCGGGTGGGAGGTCGTGCGAGTGCGCACCGGCAAGCTCGAGCCGCTCGGACCCCACGACCTGCATCTCACGAGCTGGAATCGTGCGGCGATCGACCGGCTGATCGAGGCGTTCCGCGGCATCCGGGGTCCGCTGCTCGTGGACGCGTACTCACGATGAACCGGGGCGCGTTTCGTGCACCGGGGGACGCGATGTCCGCCCCGGTGCACGAACGAGGCCCCGAACCCGCGACGCGTCCGCCGCGCGGTGGCGCGAAGCTCAGGCCGCGCCCACCCCCGGCAGGATCTGCTTCAGCAGGTCGTCGAGCGTCACGACGCCGAGCAGCCGCTCACCGTCGACGATCGTCGCCAGCTGCACGCGTCCGCGGCGCATGCGCGCGAGCGCGTCGTACGCCGAGGCGTCCGGCGCGAGCACGAGCGGCTCGCGCGCGATGGCGGAAGCCGGAGTCGAGGGCGCCACGGCGAGTGTGTCGCGCACGTGTGCGACCCGGGCCGACGCACCGGAACCGACGAGGATGCGGAGGTGGGTGGATGCCGCCGCCGCGGCCTGCACGTCTGCCGCGGTCGCGTCGGCCGGCACGACCGTGGGCGTGCGATCGGTGCGGACGATGTCGCCGACCGTCAGCGTGCCCAGCTCGATCGCCTGCGCGATCGGTGCGGAGTACTGCTCGTCCAGCGTGCCTGCGCGCCGCGAGTGCGCGACGAGTTCGCGGATCGTGTCGGCGTCCTGGCCGCCCGCCGCCGCCTTATCGACCGGTTCGACGCCGGACGCGCGCACCAGGCGGTTGGCGATGCGGTTGATCCACAGCAGAAACGGCCGCAGCGGCCAGGTCATCGCGCGGGCGAGGATGCCGGTCGCCTTCGCCGCGGTCTCAGGGTGCGCGATCGCCCACGACTTCGGCGCCATCTCGCCGATGACGAGGTGGAGGAACGTGACGACGATCAGCGCCAGCATGAACGCGATGATGTCGGCGAGGACGTAGGGGAGACCCCACTGCTCGAACACCGGCGCCAGGGCGTAGTCGATCGCGGGCTTCGTGATGGCGCCGAGCAGGAACGTGCAGGCGGTGATGCCGAGCTGTGCGAACGCGAGCATCACGGTGAGTTCGTTGACTCCGCGCAGGGCGGCGCGCGCCGAGGCGCTCGTGGCCGCCTCCTCCTCCAGACGGTGGCGGCGCGCGGCGAGCAGCGCGAACTCGACGATCACGAAGAACGCGCTGGCGACGATGAGCGCCGCGGTGATCAGGGTGACGACCCACCAGCTCATCGGGCCACCTCCTCGTCGGTCGACTCCGCCGGCACGGCGGCATCGGCATCCCGGTCCACTTCCCGCAGGCGCACGACGAGCTGCGAGGGGACGTGTCGGTCGACCTCGGTGACCTCGATGTCGAGCCAGCGCTCCAGGTTCAGCCCCTGGACCACTTCACCCGCGCGCTCGGGCAGGTCGACGCGGACGACGGTGCCCGCGGCGGGCAGATCGCCGTGCGCCTCGATCACGAGTCCCGCGGCCGTCTCGACGTCGCCCTCGGCGAGGTCGTGCCCGATCAGGCGTTCCAGTTCGTCGAGGTGCAGGTCGCCCGGAACCGTCCACGCGTCGGCGCCGACCGAGGCGACCTCGTCGATCTCGACGTCGTGCTCGTCGGAGAGCTCGCCGATGACCTCCTCGGTGAGGTCCTCGATCGTGAGGATGCCGTCGAAGTTCCCGTACTCGTCGACCACGCACGCGAGCTCGTTGCGGCTGCGACGCATGCGATCCAGGGCGACGGGGAGCAGCATCGACGTCGGGAGCACGACCGCCGGTCGCATGACCGACGACACCGGGTCCGCGGCATCCGGCTGCTCGCGGAGAAGGTCGATGAGTTCGATGACGCCGACGGGGGAGTCCTCGTCGCCGATCACGGGGTATCGGGTGTGGCCGGTCGCCATGAGCGTCCGGACGTGGCCCACCGTCGTGTCCGGGCGCACCGAGTCGACCTGCGAGCGCGGGATCATGGCGTGCTCGACGTCGCGCTGGGGGAAGTCGAGGATGCGGTCGATGATCATCGACAGGTCGTCGGGTAGGTCGCCGCTCGCGCGAGACTCCTCGACGATCGCCTCGAGGTCGCGCGCGGTCGCGCTCTCGTCGACGTCCTCGAGCGGCTCGATGCGCACCAGGCGCAGGAGGGCGTTCGCGGCGACGTCGAAGACGGTGATCAGCCAGCCGAAGGCGAGCAGGTAGATGCGGGTGGGGACCGCCAGTGCCCGGGCCAGAGGCTCGGGGTTCGCGATCGCGAGGTTCTTCGGGTACAACTCGCCGAAGATCATGGTGACGACCGTGGCGAGCAGCAGCGCTCCGACCGTTCCGATGGCGACCGAGACGCCGGGGTCGATCCCGACGCCTCCGAGAAGCGTTCCGATCGAGACGCCGATGAGCGGTTCAGCCACGTAGCCGATCAGCAGCCCGGTGACCGTGATGCCCAGCTGGGCGCCCGACAGCATGAACGACGTGCGCTGCGTGATCGCGAGGACCCGCTTCGCCTGCACATCGCCCTTCTCGGCGCGCGCGGCCAGCCGCGATCGATCCACCGACATGTAGGCGAACTCCTGGGCCACGAAGAAACCGCAGGCCGCGATGATCGCGAGCGTCACGATCACACCCAGAAGCAGTGTCAGAACCGCCGTCAGCATCGAATCTCACCCCCTCGCGTCACGAGAGGGCTCGAAGATCGGCCCTCCTGGTCGGGGGAGGTGCGGGGATGGCTCACGGGGGATTCTCTCTCGTGGGTCGTCGATTCGGTGACCAGAAAGATACCGTCGCTCGCTTTGAAATCGCTGTGGTGCCCCGGGATGCCACGGGGGTGGCAGAATGGTGACCCCCGCATTGCCTCGCTTCCCGGCGTGGTCCCGCCCTTGCTCTACCGGTACGCTTCGGCGCGCCAGAAAAGGACCAGCCGTGGGACGCCTCATCTACCGCGACCGTGCGACGTTCGACATCGACGACCGTCTGCTCGCGCATCTGCGCATCGTGATCATGAACAAGCTCCGCCGGAACGAGGGCTTCATGCTCCAGGTTCCGGTGAACGAGGGCGTGCGCCAGGCGAGTCTGTGGATCCACGCCTCGAACGCCCTGGTGCTGCAGTTCTACGGCGGGCGCGAACCGGCGATCGACCGTGAGCTCGTCGACCAGATGATGCACGACGCGAGCGGCGCCGACGGCCTCACCCTCACGGGATCGGGGATCGCGACACCTCAGGCCGCGCCGGCGCGCCCCGCGCGCTGAGCCGGACGGGTCGCCGGAAGCGGAAGCCGGAGCGCGAACGACGCTCCGGCGTCCGCGGGGAGGCAGTGCACGTCGCCGCCGTGCGCGCGGGCGATCCCGCGCGCGATGGGCAGCCCGAGTCCGACGCCGCCGGCGGTCGTGCGGGCCTCGTCGAGTCGGACGAGGCGGTCGAAGATCCGCTCGCGATCCGCGACGGCGATGCCCGGCCCGTCGTCCTGCACGTGCACCTCGACGTCGGCGCCCTCGTATCGGACGCCGAGCTCCACACGGCCGCGGCCGTCGGTGACGCGGGCGGCGTTCTCCACGAGATTCGACAGCACCTGCGCGATGCGGTCGCGGTCGATCGCGACCGGGACCGCGGCATCCGGCAGCTTCGTTCGCACCGTCATGGCCGGGTGAACGAGGCGGGCCCGGTCGGCTTCGGCCGCCACGACCTCGCGGAGGTCGGTCATCGCCACGGACAGCTCGAGACCGCGGTCCACCCGCGCCATGAGGAGCAGGTCATCGACGAGGCGAGACGCGCGCGTCGCTTCCCGGACCACGTGCCCGGCCAGCATCTCGCGCTCGGGACCGTCGAGATCGGCGCGGACGAGGGTGTCGGCGGCCGCGCGGATGCCGGCCACCGGCGTCCGCAGCTCGTGGGCGGCATCCGAGAGGAAGGCGCGGAGCCTCTCCTCCGCGGCGCGCGCGGCGACCTCGGCGCCCACGACATCGTCCAGCATGTCGTCGAGCGCGCTCGCGACGCGACCGATCTCGGTCTCGGGGTGCGTGGGCCGCAGCCGGCGGTCGCGCTCGCCTCCGCCGATGGCGCGCGCGACCTCGGAGACGTCGTCCAACGGTCGCAGTGTGGCCCGCACGACGAGGATCACCGCGCCCGCAGCGAGCACCAGCACGACGACGGACGCGATCGCCATGATCCAGCGGACCTGGGCGAGGGTCTCGCCGATCCCGGCCGCCGAGGCGGTCAGCGTCAGGGTCGACCCGTCGCTGAGCGTCGAGCGCAGCGTGACGAGGTCCGCGTCGCCGGTGAGGTCCGAGGCCGTGACGGTCACCGCCCCGGGCGACGGTGTCGGGGGAGCCTCCCCACCGCGCGGACCGCCGCCGGCCGGTCCCGCCGGCGCACTGCGCAGTTGGTCGGGGCTCGGTCCCGCGACGACGGAGTCGCCCTCGGCGCCGTCGATGCGCACCGCGAGGCCCTGAGCGGACAGGCGGTCGGCGAGGTCGGTGGCATCCACGATCCCGACGAGCGACGCGGTCGCGGCGGCGCGGTCGCGCAGCCGGTCCTCGATCTGACCCCGCAGCCGCGCCCCGAGCGCGATGTCGACGATCACCGCCAGGACCACGAGCAGCAACGCGACCAGGGCCAGGACCGACACGATCGTCCGGCGGCGGAGGGATCCCGACCGCAGGGGCCGCGGCGCGCTCATGAGCGCTCGCTCAGGCGGTACCCGAGTCCGCGGACCGTGTGGACAAGGCGCGGGCCCTGCGTCTCCATCTTGCGCCGGAGCGCACTCACGTGCACCTCGACGAGGTTGACGTCGTAGTCGTCGTACCCCCACACCTGGGTGAGGATCTGCGCCTTCGAGAGCGTCCGGCCGCGGCTCTCGACGAGGAGGCGCAGCAGGCGGAACTCCGTCGCGGTGAGGTCGAGCAGCGTGCCCGCCCGGTGCGCCGTGGCGGCGTCGGCATCCACGACGAGATCCCCCACCGACACCGTCTGGGGCAGCCGCCCGCGCCGCCGCAGAACGGCGCCCGTGCGGGCCACGAGCTCGGCCATCGTGAACGGTTTGACCACGTAGTCGTCCGCGCCCTCGGCGAAGCCGCGCAGGCGATCGTCGACCTCGTCGCGTGCCGTCAGCATGATCACCGCGGTGTCGGCGGCGGCGCGCACGACGGGGAGTAGCCGGATGCCACTGGGCCCGGGCATCATCCAGTCGAGCACCACGAGGTCGGGGCGGAACCTCTCCAGCCGCTCGGTCAGGTCGGTGCCGTCGGGCGCCCACTCGGCGATGAAGCCGTCGGCGCGCAACGCGAGGACGACGGCGAGGCGGATGGTCTCGTCGTCGTCGAGGACGAGCACGCGGGCGGGGGCGGACATCCGGCCGACGATACGGGCGGACACTGGACGGCCCTTATGCGAGCGCTAGGTGTTCGCCCGCATTCCGGTCGCTTCAGGTCGGCTTCAGTTCCGGTTCGAAGGCTGGTCATCGACGCCGACGAGATGCGCCGGCCGGAGAGGAACACCATGTCGGACGACGACTACCCCACCCAGCCGCTTCCGCGCTACGACGAGCCGGCGCCCGCCCCGCAGCGTCGGGGATGGGTCCGCCCCGCGGTGATCGCCGCCGCGGTGGTCGCCGCGGTCGGGCTCACCGGAGGAACGGCGGCGCTCGCTGCCCAGTCGAGCACGCCCACGACGGTGGCAGCGACGAGCAACGCCCCGAGCGCCGACGGCGGCGCGGGTGCACCGACCAGCGTGCCCACGGGAGCCCCCACGACCGCGCCCACCCCGCCCGCCGACGGCACGGCGCCCACCCCGCCCGCCGACGGCACGGCACCGGCCGCGCCGGAGGGCGGGCCGCAGCAGGGCGAGTGCGGCCCCGGCGGAGCCCCCGGTCACCCCGGCGGTCCCGGAGCGGACGGACACACCCCGCCCGCACCTCCTGCTGACGGCACGGCGCCCACCCCGCCTGCCGACGGCACGGCGCCCACCCCGCCCGCGGCCGGTGACGCGCCGACGCCCGGCGCCACGGCTCCGGCGGTGAAGGGCAGCTGACCGCTCGATTCCGCCGCGCCGCGCGGGCCGCGTCCAGCACGCGGTCAGCGCGGTGCGGCACGATCGGAGCATGGCGAAGCAGGGGACGGGAGCACGCCGACGCCCGACCCCGGCACGGTCCAAGCGCCCCGCCGCCCGCCGCCCCCGGCGCACCGCCGCGCGTGCGCGCGAACTGCGGCGGCGACGTCTGATCTTCGGCCTCCTCGCCACCGTCGTCGTCGGCCTGGTCGTGGCCGCCGCGATCCCGCTCGTGCACCTCGTCTCCGCCTGGAACGCCGAGACCCGGAAGGCCTCGATCGACCTCACCGGCTTCGACCCCGGGTTCCTGGTCGACGACGCCGACTTCTACGACGGCGATGCGATGGATGCCGACGAGATCCAGCGGTTCCTCGACGACGAGGTCGGCGATTGCGCGAACGACTCCTGCCTCGCCGTCCTGCGCGCCGACCTCCCCGCTCGCGACGCGATCGTGTCGGAGGACACCGGTGAAACGGTCTGCGAGGGCTACGACGGCGGCGAGCTCACCGCGGCGCAGATCATCGACCGCATCCAGCGGGCCTGCGGCATCTCGGCGAAGGTGCTGCTGGTCACCCTGCAGAAGGAGCAGAGCCTCGTGTCCGGCCGGATCGCGCGCGCCCCGTCGGCCGAGGCTCTCGGCGCCGCGATGGGTGCGCGCTGCCCCGACGACGCCGCGTGCGACCCCGGGCAGGCCGGCTTCGCCGCGCAGGTGGCGCAGGGGGCGACCGACCTCAAGGCGTACCGGGCGTCGGACTTCATGCGGCAACCAGGCACCCACTACATCGCGTATTCGCCCGACCCCGCGTGCGGCGGCACCGACATCGAGATCCGCAACCACGCCACCGCGGCGCTGTACAACTACACGCCGTATCAGCCGAACCCGGCGGCGATCGCCGCGCGATGGGACAAGGGCGATGCCTGCTCGACCTACGGCAACCGAAACTTCGCGCTCTACTGGAAGCTCTGGTTCGGCTGAGGAATCACAGTTGTGATTTCGTTATCAACCGGCGATAATGACCGAGACAATCGAACAGCCGCCACCGCTCTCGCGCAGGTCGTAGGGGAAGACGTACCTGACGAAGGAGAGACCATGGCGACCACGTCTTCGCGCGGAGTGATCCTCATCCACTCAGCGCCGCGCGCGTTGTGCCCCCACCTCGAGTGGGCGGTGGGACGCGCCCTCGGCCGTGCGGTCAACTTCGATTGGGCCGACCAGCCGGTGCTCGCCGGCAGCCGTCGCGCCGAGTTCTACTGGGAGGGTCCGGTGGGCACCGGCGCCTCCCTCGCGAGCGCGATCCGCGGCTGGGAGCACCTGCGCTTCGAGGTGAGCGAGGATCCGACGCCCCGCAGCGACGGCGGCCGGTGGATGCACACGCCGGGGCTCGGCATCCACTACGCCCAGACGGATGCGGCCGGGAACGTCGTCATCGGCGAGGACCGCGTGCGCTACGCCCTGGAGGTCGCCGCCGGCGACGCCTTCGAACTGCAGCGCGAACTCGACGTCGCCCTCGGGTCCGCCTGGGACGACGAGCTCGAGCCCTTCCGCCACGCCGGCGACGACCAGCACATTGTCTGGTTGCACAAGGTCGGCTGAGAGATGTCGGGTGGGGGAGGCGCCATTACCGGAGGCCGGTGACCATTCCCGGCACCGGGACCGCGTATCCCCGGCCCGATGCAACACCGAACGCCCCCGTCATCCCCGTAGCAGTCGGGGGATGCCGGGGGCGTTCGGTCGTGATCAGACGGAGGCGATCGCGACGACGGCGTTGTGACCGCCGAAGCCGAAGGAGTTGCTGATGGCCAGCTGGTCGCCCGCACCGAGCTCAACCGGCGAACCCGAGATCGCGAACGGCACCTCGGGGTCCTGCTCGGTGAGGTTGATGGTCGGCGGTGCGACGCGGTTCTTCAGCGCGAGCACCGTGAAGATCGCTTCGAGAGCGCCGGTGCCGCCGAGGAGGTGACCCGTGGATGCCTTCGTCGCCGACACCGGGATCTCGTCGACGCGGGCGCCGAACACCGCGCGCAGCGCCTGGTACTCGTTCGGGTCGCCGACGGGGGTCGAGGTGGCGTGGGCGTTGATGTGGGTCACGTCGTCGGGCGACGCACCCGCCATCTCCAGCGCCATGCGCACGGCGCGGGCCGCACCCCGGCCCTCGGGGTCGTTCGCGGTGATGTGGTACGAGTCGGCCGTGACGCCGCCGCCCACGATCGTGGCGTAGATCTTGGCGCCGCGGGCCTTCGCGTGCTCCTCGGTCTCGAGGATGAGCACGCCGGCGCCCTCGCCCATGACGAAGCCGTCACGGTCGATGCTGCCGGGGCGCGACGCGGTCTCGGGGGAGTCGTTGCGCTTGGACAGCGCCTGCATGGATGCGAACGACGCGATGGTGATCGGGTGAATCGCCGACTCGGTGCCACCGGCGATCACGACGTCGGCCAGACCGTCGCGGATGTGCTGCACCGCGTTGACGATCGACTCGGTGCTCGACGCGCACGCCGACGCCACGGTGCGCGCGAAGGCGCGGGCGTGGAAGTGGAGCGACAGGTTGCCGGCTGCGGCGTTGGGCATGAGCATCGGCACCGTCATCGGCATGACACGCCGCGGGCCCTTCTCACGCAGGGTGTCCCAGGCATCCAGGAGCGTCCACACGCCGCCGATGCCGGTGGCGAAGTCGACGCCGAGCCGCTCGGGGTCGATGTCCGGGGCGCCCGCGTCTTCCCACGCCTCCTTCGCCGCGACCATCGCGAGCTGCGACGAGGGGTCGAGGCGCTTGGCGACGGGACGCTCGAGGACGGTCTCGGGCCGCACGAGGGCCTCGGCGGCGAACGTGACGGGCAGCTGGTACTGCTCGACCCATTCGTGTTCGAGGGTGCGCGCGCCGGAGGCACCGGACAGCAGCGCGTTCCAGCTCTCGGGCGCCGTCCCGCCGATGGGCGAGGTGGCACCGATACCGGTGACGACGATGCGGGGTGTGCTCATGGTGGGATCCTTGGTGCGGCCGGAAAGGTCGTGACCGGTGGGGGCCGGAGCCCCCACCGGGAGGGTCAGGACTGGTTCGACGTGATGAACGTGACGGCGTCGCCGACGGTCTTGAGGTTCTTGACCTCGTCGTCGGGGATGGTGACGCCGAACTTCTCCTCGGCGTTGACGACGATCGTCATCATCGAGATCGAGTCGATGTCGAGGTCATCCGTGAAGGACTTCTCCAGCGCGACCTCGTCGGCCGAGATGCCGGTCTCGTCGGTGATGAGCTCGGCCAGGCCGGCGAGAACCTCGTCGTTGGTGAATGCCATGATTTCTCCTGTTGTTGGGGGCGGCCCGGGGAGTCGTCCGGGCCCCGATCAGTCTAGAGTTCGACGACGCTGCGTCAGGGGAGGACGACGACCTGCGCGCCGAAGACCAGACCGGCACCGAAGCCGATCTGCAGTGCGAGGCCGCCGCTGAGCTCGGGGTGCTCCTCGAGCAGTCGATGGGTGGCCAGCGGGATCGAGGCGGCCGAGGTGTTCCCGGTGGTCTCGATGTCGCGGCCGATGACGACGGTCTCCGGCAGACCCAGCTGCTTGGCGAACTCGTCGATGATGCGCATGTTCGCCTGGTGCGGCACGAAGGCGGCCAGGTCGGAGGGCTGGATGCCGGCGGCCTCGATGGCCTGTCGGGCGACCTTCACCATCTCCCAGACGGCCCACCGGAAGACCGTGGGGCCTTCCTGGCGGAGGGTCGGCCACGGAGCAGCGCCGTCGCGGAAGTCCGTCAGCGTGGCGTTCATGCCCACCGCGTCGGCCTTGGATCCGTCGGATCCCCAGATGGTGGGGCCGATGCCGGGGGTGTCGCTCGGCCCGATCACGACGGCACCGGCGCCGTCCCCGAGCAGGAACGAGATGCTGCGGTCGGTCGGGTCGACGATGTCGCTCAACTTCTCGGCGCCGACGACGACGACGTGCGTCGCGAGGCCGCCGCGGATGAGCGCATCCGCCTGGCCCACGCCGTACGCGAAGCCCGCGCACGCGGCATTGACGTCGTACGCCGCGGCCGGGTTCGCGCCGATGCGGTCGGCGACGATCGCCGAGGCCGAGGGCGTCTGCTTCGGGTTGCTGATCGTCGCGACGATCACCGCGTCGATCTCCGCCGGGTCGACACCGGAGCGCTCGACGGCCTCGCGGGCTGCTTCGGAGGCGAGGTCGATGGCATCCGTCTCCTTGTTCGCGCGGACGCGCGTGACGATGCCGGTGCGCTGGCGGATCCACTCGTCGCTCGAGTCGATCGGCCCGACGAGGTCGTCGTTCGGGACGAAGTTCTCCCCGCGGGCGGCGCCGTAGGAGTAGATGCGGGTGTGGGCCGGGCCCTGGAGCTGACGGAGGACGGGGGTGCTCATGCCTGCTCTCCCTTCAGGAGTGCGACGGCCGCGTCGAGGTCGTCCGGGGTCTTCACTGCGACGGTCGGCGTGCCGCGCAGTGCGCGCTTCGCCAGGCCCGTGAGGGCACCGGCGGGCGCGAGTTCGATGATGCCGGTCACGCCGTGCTCGGCGAAGGAGGCCATGTTCCGGTCCCAGCGCACGGGCGACGAGACCTGCGAGACGACCAGGTCGACGGCGCGACGGCCGTCGTCGACGACCGAGCCGTCGGAGTTGGTCCACAGGGTCGTTCCGGGGGTGGATGCCGCCACGTCGGCCGCAGCGGCGCGCAGCGTCTCGACGGCGGGCTCCATGAAGCGGGTGTGGAAGGCACCGGCCACCTGCAGCGGAATGACGCGCGACCCGCGGGGCGCCTCGGCCGCCAGTTCGGCGAGAGCCGAGAGCTCACCCGCCGCGACGATCTGTCCTCCGCCGTTGTAGTTGGCGGGCGTGAGGCCGAGCGCGTCGAGGCGGTCGAGCACCGTCTGCTCGTCGCCACCGACGACGGCGCTCATTCCGGTCTGCACCGTCGCGGCCGCTTCGGCCATCGCGCGACCGCGGATGCCGACGAGGCGCAGGGCGTCGGCCTCGGAGAGGACCCCGGATGCCGCCAGCGCGGCGAACTCGCCCACCGAGTGACCCGCGACGCCGTCGGCGGCCGTGGCCGCGCGGTCCCGCAGGACACTCCACGACAGCAGGCTCGCGGCCACGATCAGCGGCTGCGCGACGCTGGTGTCGCGGATCCGGTCGGCATCCCATTCGGTGCCCGCGGCGAGGAGGTCGACTCCGGCGTGCTCGGAGGCTTCGGCCAGACGCTCACGCGTCCCGTCGATCTCGAGCCACGGTGAGAGGAACCCGGGGGTCTGGGACCCCTGCCCGGGGAAGACGGCGATGATCACCGTCCCATCCTGTCAAGGATCCGGCGACGCGTTCTGGAGATATCGGCACAAGAAATCGGCGTGTCTTTGTGCGCGCCGTGCATCAGCGCGACGTCGCGGGGCGCCGGTTCGCCGATCCTCGGCGTCGCGTGGCCTCGGTACCCATGGATCCGAGGATCAGCGCGGTCTGCAGGATCAGCGCTTCGCGGGGGCCCGTGGCATCCCACCCGATCACCTCGGACACGCGCTTCAAGCGGTACCGCACCGTGTTGGGGTGCACGTACAGCTCGCGGGCGGTGGCCTCGAGCGAGCGTCCGTTGTCGAGGTAGCTCCACAGCGTCGCGACGAGGTCGGCGCTGTGGGCGTGGAGCGGGCGGTACACGCGGTCGACCAGGGTCTGCTTGGCCACCGCGTCTCCGGCCAGGGCCCGCTCGGGCAGAAGGTCATCGGCCTCGACGGGCCGCGGGGCGTGCCGCCAGGCGCGTGCGACCGCGAATCCGGCCAGGGCCGCGCGGGCGCTCTGCCCGGCGTCGACCAGGGCGGCGACCGCAGGGCCGAGGACGAGGTGCCCCGAACCGAAGCTCGGCTCGAGTCGCTTCGCGATCTCGGTGAACGGCAGCTCCGTGGTGTCGTCGCGACCGCGGACCGGAAGATCCGCGCGACCCACCACGAGGACGAGCCGCGAGCCCTGCACGCCGATGAGCACGTCGACGCCGAGCTTGCGGGAGGTGCGACGGACGTGGTCGACGTCGAGCTGCGGGGGAGTCGTCCCGACCAGCACCGCGACCTCGCCGTGGCCGTGCCAGCCAAGTGCGGCGATGCGGCTGGGGAGTTCGTCGTCGGCTTCGCCCGTCAGGATCGAGTCCACGACGAGGGCTTCGAGCCGCGCGTCCCACAGGCCTCGGGCCTCGGCTGCGCGCGCGTAGACGTCGGCGGCCGCGAACGCGACCTCGCGCGAGTACGACAGCATCGCCTCGCGGACCCGTTCGCTGCGGCCCGCGACGCGCTCCTCCATGACCTCGACGGTGACGCGGACGAGCTGCAGCGTCTGGGTCAGGCTCACGCTCCGCAGCAGCTCGCGGGGGGCCGCTGCGAAGATGTCGGCGGCGATCGCGGGCGTGGAGGCCGGCTCCTCGAACCACTGCAGGAACGAGGTGATGCCCGCCTGCGCCACCAGCCCGACCGCGGAACGGCGGGCCGGTGGCATCTCGGCGTACCAGGGCAGCGTCTCTTCGAGACGCTGGATCGTCGCGGTCGCGAGATCGCCCGAGATCCGGCGCAGCCACGCCAGGGTCTCGGCCTTCTCTTCGGCGGCCCGGGAGAGGGCGGTCTGCCCGCTCCCTCCCGAGCCGTCGACGGCCGCGCGATCGGTCACGCGATCAGGCCTCGCCGCCGGCGTTTCCGCTCGTGCCGGCGTTGACATCATGCAGACGGTACTTCTCGATCGCCTGGGCGATCACCGAGCGGTCGACCTTGCCCTCGTCCGCGAGTCCCTGCAGGGCGCGCACGGCGAGCGACGGGCCGTCGATCTTGAAGAAGCGACGGGCCGCGGCGCGGGTGTCGGAGAACCCGAACCCGTCGGCGCCGAGCGTGAGGTAGCGCTGCGGAACCCACTGGCGGATCTGGTCCTGGACGGCGTGCATCCAGTCGCTGACCGCGACCACCGGGCCCTCGGCATCCCGGAGCTTCTCGGTGAGGTAAGCGGTGCGGGGCTCCTCATCGGGGTGCAGGAAGTTGTGCTCGTCGGCGGCGAGACCGTCACGGCGCAGCTCGCTCCACGAGGTCACCGACCACACGTCGGCGACGACGCCCCAGTCGTCCTTCAGCAGGCGCTGGGCCTCGTACGCCCACGGCACACCGACGCCCGAGGCGAGCAGCTGGGTGCGGGGACCCTCGCCCTCGCCCACCGAGACGCGGTGGATGCCGCGGACGATACCGTCCACGTCGACGCCCTCGGGCTCGGCCGGCTGCACGTACGGCTCGTTGTACACCGTGATGTAGTACATGACGTTCGGGTCGGAGTGCTCGCCGCCGTACATCCGCTCGATGCCCGAGCGGACGATGTGCGAGATCTCGTATCCGTACGCGGGGTCGTACGACACCGTCGCCGGGTTGGTGGACGCCAGCAGCTGCGAGTGCCCGTCGGCGTGCTGGAGGCCCTCACCGGTCAGGGTGGTGCGACCGGCGGTCGCGCCGATGATGAAGCCGCGCGCCATCTGGTCGCCCGCCGCCCACTGGGCGTCGCCCGTGCGCTGGAAGCCGAACATCGAGTAGAAGACGTAGACCGGGATCAGCGGCTGGCCGTGGGTGGCGTACGCCGTCCCCGCCGCGGTGAACGCCGCGAGGGCGCCCGCCTCGTTGATGCCGACGTGGATGATCTGGCCCTGCGGGCTCTCCTTGTACGCCAGCAGCAGCTCGCGGTCGACCGAGGTGTAGTGCTGACCCTTGGGGTTGTAGATCTTCGCCGTCGGGAAGTACGCGTCCATACCGAAGGTGCGCGCCTCGTCGGGGATGATCGGCACGATGCGGTGGCCGAAGTCCTTCACCCGCAGCAGGTCCTTGAGCAGGCGCACGAACGCCATCGTGGTGGCGATCTCCTGCGTGCCCGAGCCCTTCTTGGGCAGGACGTACGCCTGGTCGCCGGGAAGCTCCAGACCCACGTGGGTCGTGCGCCGCTCGGGCAGGAAGCCCCCGAGCGAACGACGACGCTCGAGCATGTACTTGATCGTCTCGTCCTGCTCGCCGGGGTTGTAGTACGGCGGCTGGTACGGGTTCTCGTCGAGCTGCGCGTCGGTGACGGGGATGTCCATCGCGTCGCGGAACGACTTGAGGTCGTCGAGCGTCAGCTTCTTCATCTGGTGCGTGGCGTTGCGACCCTCGAAGTGCGGGCCGAGGCCGTAGCCCTTGATGGTCTTGGCGAGGATGACAGTCGGCTGGCCCTTGTGCTCCTTGGCCGCCTTGAACGCCGCGAAGACCTTGCGGTAGTCGTGGCCACCGCGCTTGAGGCCCCAGACCTGCTCGTCGGTGTAGTCCTTCACGAGCTCGAGGGCCCGCGGGTCGCGACCGAAGAAGTGCTCGCGGACGTACGCGCCGTTCTCGGCCTTGTACGTCTGGTAGTCGCCGTCGGGCGTGGAGTTCATCAGGTTCAGCAGCGCGCCCTCGGTGTCGCGGGCGAGCAGGTCGTCCCACTCACGACCCCAGACGACCTTGATGACGTTCCAGCCGGCGCCCCGGAAGAAGCTCTCGAGCTCCTGGATGATCTTGCCGTTGCCGCGCACCGGGCCGTCGAGTCGCTGCAGGTTGCAGTTGACGATGAACGTCAGGTTGTCGAGGCCCTCGTTCGCGGCGACCTGGAGCTGACCGCGGCTCTCGACCTCGTCCATCTCGCCGTCGCCGAGGTACGCCCAGACATGCGAGTCGGAGACGTCCTTGATGCCGCGGTTGCTGAGGTACTTGTTCGACATCGCCTGGTAGATGGCGTTGATCGGGCCGAGACCCATCGACACCGTCGGGAACTGCCAGAACTCCGGCATCAGGCGGGGGTGGGGGTACGAGGGGATGCCGTTGGGGCCAGCCGACTTCTCCTGGCGGAAGCCGTCGAGCTGCGCCTCGGTGAGACGCCCCTCGAGGAAGGCGCGCGCGTACGCGCCGGGGGAGGCGTGGCCCTGGATGAAGATCTGGTCGCCGCCGGACGGGTCGTCGAGGCCGCGGAAGAAGTGGTTGAAGCCGACCTCGTACAGGGCGGCCGACGAGGCGTACGTCGAGATGTGGCCGCCGACGCCGATGCCAGGACGCTGCGCACGGTGGACCGTGACCGCCGCGTTCCAGCGGATCCACTTGCGGTAGCGACGCTCGAGCTCTTCGTCACCGGGGAACTCCGGCTCGTTCTTCTGCGCGATCGTGTTGATGTAGTCGGTGGTCGGAACCATCGGCACGTTGAGGTGCAGTTCCTTCGAGCCCTTGAGCAGGCTCAGCATGATCTCGCGCGCTCGACCGGGGCCCTTGGCCTGGACGAGCTGCCGCAGGGATTCCTGCCACTCGCCGGTCTCTTCCGGGTCGCTGTCCTGCGGCCCCTGCGAATACGGATCCTGATCGTGAACAGTCACGGAAGACCTTTCGTCGTCTGGCAGGTCATGCCAGAGAATCGCCATACGTGTGCGGCAACCCTTGTCTGCTCCGCACAATTCACCGTCGTCCAGCCTAGTCAGTTCGTGCCCCGCCGGATGCCCACGCGCGGCGCCACCTCCGCGGGGTCCGAAGGATGCCTCGGTGTCGAACCATCGGACCGATACGGCGACCGGGTGAAGGTCCGGGCCAAATCTGCGAGACGCCCCGTCGTGGGCCGGGCGGAAGCGCATGCGAACATGCCCCTGTTCCCGCGCATCCGCCCCGTTCACCTGTGTCGGCACGGTGGCGGAGGCGGAACGACAGCCCCCCGACACGCCTCCTAGCGTGACGCTCGTGAGCCGCCCCTCCCTCTCCCTCGACCGCCGCCTCTTCCTCGCCACAGCCGGATCCGGAGCCGCCCTCGCCGCCGCGAGCGTCGTCGCCGCCCCTCCCTCCCAGTCCGCGCACGCCGACACTCCGACCGGTCCCGTCGACGTCATCACGGTCGAGGGCGCCATCCCCGGCATCCCGTACCGCACCCGCACCGCGATCCTGGACGTCGCCGAATACTCGCGGCGAGCGCAGGTCAACAGCGACGCCTTCACGAACGCCTGGAAGCGCGCTCTCCAGCGCCTCGCGGAGGTGCCGGCGCCGGCGGACTCGCCCGCGTCGGGGAACAGCGTGAACTGGCGCCCGAACTCCGGTGTCGTCCTGCGGGTGCCGCCGGGGTTCTACGCCATCGATCAGTGGTCGATGGCGACCCGACCCGCCGATCTCGGACTGCCGGGATCGGAACCCGACGGACAGCAGTACGGCGAATGGTCGGTCCGGATCACGGTGGAAGCGGACGGCGTCGTGCTGGTGGCGAAGGATCACCCCGGCTCCGTCACGGGCAGCCCCGTGGTGTACCTCGGCAATCCGGATTCGCCCGGTGGCAGCAAAGACCTCCTCAAGCGGGTCGTCATCCGCGGCCTCACCGTGCAGAGCGACGGACACTCGCTCCAGGCCGACTACGTCGCGGACCGCGTCGGCATCCTGGTCCACCAGAGCCAGGAAGTGCGGCTCGAGCGGGTGTCGGTGTTCGGACTCGCGCGCGAAGGGATCCGATTCGAGGGAGTCATGGACTCCACGATCGACGCGGCCGTGATCGGTTGGTGCGGACGCCCGTCGCGGCTCCCTTCCCCACCCGACCCGCTTCCCTACGGTCTGTCGATCGTCAGCACCCGCAACGCGGGCGGCGAGATCATCGAGAACTCCAACGCCCTGCGGGTGGTCGACACCCACGTCGAGTTCTGCGAACAGGAGCTGTTCCTGGACCGCGGCACACGCCACGTGGACTTCCTCGGGTGCAAGTTCGAGCACGGATGGGGGACCACATCCGAACACTCCCCGGTGTCGATCGGCTTCCCTCCCAATCCCAGCTCCACCCTCGACCGCGTGCTCGAGATCGGATTCACCTCGTGCATGTTCGTGCAGAACACCTACGCCCACGCCGGAAGCCACCCCAGCCACATCGTGGTCGGCGAGGTCTCGTACGTGGGCGGGCGGGCGGCGGCGGCGAAGACGGCGGTCACCTTCCTCGGATGCCATTTCTCGGTGCCGGACGGCATCGGCGAGCGCTGGTTCACCGGCGGTGACACGACGTTCGTCGGGTGCGATTTCGGGGGCTGCGGGAACGCGGACGGCGAACCCGCCTGCTTCGACCTCGGAAACGACGTGACCTTGGACGACTGCCGGTTCTCCGCCGTGGCCGAACTGCACGACGGCGTCACCGGCTCGCTGCAGCACGGGAACGCCGGCACCGCCGTACCTGGATCGAGGGCCGACCTGTTCCGCTTCCGCGGCGGCGCCTCGCGGGTGTTGAACCCCGTCATCTACTTCCCGCCGCCGGTGGATGGCGTGCACACCTCGCCGGGGTCCGTGGCGACGCTCGCGCGCGACGTCGGCGACGCGAACCGCCTGGCGGGGTGGCATCCCGCCTGGTACGGCCTCCCCAGCGACGGAAGCGGCCGGCCCGGGCCGATCGCCGCGGTCCGCTACGAAGACCCCGACCGCACGCAGCTGGGGACGTCGCTCACCTGGGAGGCTCTGACCGGGACCTCGACCCCGATCCTCGAACCCGACGACGACGGTCGGGTGTCGGTGTGCGGCAGGGAACAGGTGCGCGTGCAGGGCGGCCGCACGTACACGGGCTTCACCGACGCCCACGCCGGGCAGGTGATCCGCGTCGTCGCGGACGGCGAACCGATCACGTTCATCGGGGGGCTTCTCGTGCTCCGCGGTACCCAGACGCTTCGTGCGGGAACGTCCGACATGACGTCCTTCGTCTTCTACACCTACGGTTCGGGATCCGCGTGGTTCCAGATCTGATCCTCCGGGACCGATCGCGCAGGGCTCCGGCGACCATCGGCGGTCGACTCGATCCCGGGTCCAACAGTCTGAACGCCCTGCGGCTGGGGCTCGCGCTGCTCGTGCTCATCGCCCACGCGTGGGAGTTGGGCGGGTACGGTCTGCAGACCAAGCCGCTGGGGCCCTGGGCCGTCGCCGGATTCTTCTGCATCTCCGGCTACCTCATCGCGCTCAGCAGAGCCCGCGGTCGAGGCGTGGGGGAGTTCTTCGCGCGAAGAGCGGTCCGGATCTATCCGGCCTTCCTCGTCGTCCTCGTGGTTGTCGCCTTCGCCTTCGCCCCCGCGGCCTCCGCCTTCCTGGGCGCAGGCCCCTGGTCGCCCAGCGCCGGGGCTCTCTACGTGCTGCGTAACGCGGGACTCTGGATCGCGCAGCCCACCATCCCGGGCATGCTCGCCGACATCCCGTATCCCGGGGTCTGGAACGGCTCCCTCTGGACCCTCGCGTTCGAGTTCGCGTGCTACGTGGTGACCGGGCTCCTCGGATGCCTCGCCGTCCGGTGGGGAGCACGGATCACGGTCGCGCTCTGGGCGGGGGCGATGACGGCATCCGTCCTGTCGGTTCTGGGGCTCCTCCCGGTCCCGGGAACGCTGGCGACCTTCGCCACCCTGCTCGCCTTCTACCTCTCCGGCACGCTCCTCTTCCTCGGACGGGACCGGGTCCCGGTTCGGCCGGGCCTCATCATGGCCGCGGCGGCCGTCGTTGCGGCGGTGGCGATCTCGGGCGCGCCGACGGCGATCGCCGGGCCCGCGATGGCCTACCTCGTGCTCTCGCTGGGGATCGTGCTCCCGCTCCGCCGGATCGGGGCCCGGAACGACATCTCGTACGGGATCTACATCTACGCCTTCCCCGTGCAGCAGATGCTCGCTCTCGTCCTCGCCGAGCGCGGGGTCCCCGTCGTGGTGCCCCTCGTGCTCGCCATCGTCGTCACCGTGCCTCTGGCGTGGGCGAGCTGGCTGTTCGTCGAGCGACCCGCGATGCGGGCGCACCGTCGATGGTCGTCGCGTCGCCGAACGGCAGGTCTAGCCTGAGCGCGTGACGTCGAGCGAGTACGCGGGGTTCCGCACGCGGCCGGAGCACCGCTGGCCGGTGCTGATCTGCCTGGCCCTGGGCACGGTGCTGTACGCCGTGCTCCCGAGCGACGTGTCCGGCGAACTCCGCTACGTCGTCATGGGCGCGAGCCTGCTGTGCACGATCGCGATGCTCATCGCGCACCCCACGCGCTTCGACCGGGATTCGCGCATCGGGCGTGCCTTCGCGCTCGGGTTCGTGTCGATCCTGCTCGCGGCGAATCAGGTCGCGTTCGTCCTGCTCGTCCATCAACTGCTCACGGGCCAGGGGAGCGGCGCGGTCACCCTGCTCGGCGCCGCGCAGGTGTGGGCCATCAACGTCATCGGCTACGGCGCGGTCTACTGGGAGATGGACCGCGGCGGTCCGGTCGCCCGACGCCGCGACCCCCGCGACCAACTGCAGCCGGCCGACTTCCAGTTCCCGCAGGACTCCGACGGGGATGCCGTGAGCGAAGTGAAGCGCCGCTCCTCGAACACCGCCGACTGGGCGCCCGGCTACATCGACTACTTGTACTTCTCGGCATCCAACGCGATGGCGTTCAGCCCCACCGACGTGATGCCCCTCAGCATCCGCGCGAAGCTGTTCATGATGGTGCAGGCGATCACCGGGTTCGTGCTGCTGGCGCTGGTGATCGCGCGCAGCGTGAACATCCTGAACTGAATCCGTCGACGCGGCCGGGAAGCCGCCGGGATGGGAACTCGAAACGCACAGGGCGATAGTGCGTCTTCTGGTTGTCCGCCTGAGGGTGATATTCGCGGTTGCCCACGACTCGGTCGGGTTGAGGACTCCACGGGTTGGCAAGGAATCCGTGGCGACGAGTTGATTGGAGGCTCCCCGAGACTGGCACTCTCCGTCACATGGAAACACTGAACGGGCGTCTGCACCGCCGGACTTTGCTCACAGGCGCAGGAGTGGCAGCCGGTCTGACTGCGCTCATTCAAGGAAACCCCGCCTCTGCAGCCGAGGTGGACGATGGCGAGTTTGCAATGGAGACCATCACAGTGTCGGGGGCGCTGCGAGGCGTGCCTTATGCGTTGTCGACGGGATCACTCGACGAACTCGAGTACGCGCGACGCGCACGGATCAATTCCCGCGTGTTCCGTCAGGCGTGGAAACAAGCGCTCGAGCGGCTTCGAACGATCTCGTTCATGCAAACCTCGCCGTCGTCCGGTCTCGACAGTGTCTCAGAGCCGGTCGCGGGGGTGACCCTGCGAGTTCCGCCCGGCTTCTATCCGATAGACACGTGGGACCTCTCCGTCACCGCCGCCGACTTACATCTCTCGGATCTCGAGGGTGATGTCGGCCGCCAGTTCGGCGAATGGTCCGTTCGCATCCTCGTCGAGGCCGACGGTGCGGTCCTCGTTGCAAAGGACTACACCGGTTCGGACACCGCGGGCAGTCCGGTTGTCTACCTCGGCAGCCCTGACTCGTCCGGGGTCAGTCGAGATCTTCTCAAACGCGTCACGATCCGGGGGCTCAGTATCCAGAGCGACGGCAACCCGCTCCAGGCTTTCACCGTGAGCGATCGGGTAGGCATGCTGATTCATGAAGCGCAGGAGATCACGCTGGAACGAGTTTCCATCTTCGGCTTCCGTCGCGAAGGGCTTCGTCTCGAGGGGGTCATGGATTCAACCTTCCTTCAGGTGAACATCGGGTGGTGCGCTCGCATGAGCGACGCCGAGCCTCAGCCGTACGCCCTCGCTCTCATCAGCCAACGGGACTCCGAGGGGCGACTTCGAGAGAACTGCAACGCTTTGAGATTTATCGGATGCCATATCGAGTTCTGCACCCTCGAACTGTTCCTCGATCGTGGTACTCGGCACGTCGACTTTCTTGGCTCGAAGTTCGAGCACGGGTGGGGAACCTCCTCGGTCGCGTCGCCGATTCAGATCGGCCTGTCAGCGCCTGCTTACGCGGCCGCGGAGCGCGTCAGCGAGATCAGTTTCTCGTCCTGCATGTTCGTCCAGAACACATACGCGCACGAGGGGACGCACCCGACCCACATCAGGATCGAGGAGAGGGGCTACGTAGGGAGTCAATCCGAGAAGGCGAAAACGTCTGTGTCCTTCAATACCTGTCACTTCACGGTGCCCGATGGTGGAGGCGAACGATGGTTCGCCGGCTCCGACGCGACGTTTACCAGTTGCGACTTCAACGGTTGTGGCAATGCCGACGGTGAACCTGCCTGCTTCGATCTCGGCGATGACGTCACTCTGTCCGCCTGTCGCTTCTCCGTAGCCCGAACCATCCACGACGGGGTCACTGGAGATCAAGGAGGGGTCGGCGCCCCGCTGCAGCAGGCGCGCGCTGACCTCTTCCGGTTTCGAGGCGGAGCATCGCGCATCCTCGATCCGGTCATCTACTTCCCTGCGCGTACGGACGACGCCGACGCAGTTCCCGGATCCCTCGCCACCATCGGGCTGGGGGTGGGCAACGGAAATCGGATTTCTGGCTGGCATCCCCATTGGTACGGCCTACCGACCACAGTGAACGGCGACCCGGGACACATCGAGGCCGTCCGCTACGAGCAGGTTGACCGTGCCCAGCTCCTGTCGGCGCTGTCAATCGAGCCGTGGTCGCAGGAGGTGTCGACGGTTCTCACGCCGGATGCTGACGGTGGCGTGTCCGTCGCGGGGAGAGCAACGATCAAGCTGAGCAGTGAAGTTCGATTTTCGAACTTCACCGATGCGTACTCGGGTCAGGTCGTACGTGTCGTCAGCGACGGAGGAAGCGTATCCCTCGTCTCCGGAAACATCGTTCTGCGTCCCTCCAGCCCGTCCTTCGTTGGGACGGGACAGATGAGGAGCTTCATGTTGTTCACCGACGGGGTCGGGGCCGCCTGGTTCGAGGTGTGACCCTCGGGTGGTCGTGACGACCGACGCATCACCCTTCCCTCTCCGTCGGCGACCCGCACAGCGAGGGCATGTTCACATGAGATGTTTTCGCGCGTGTCGACCTCATCGCCCCCGCGCACCGATCAGCCGTCTTTCGTTCCCCACATCCAAGGCCTGCGGGCGATAGCTGTGCTGGGCGTCGTCGCCTTCCACCTCTGGCCGTCCGCGCTGCCGGGCGGCTTCGTGGGCGTCGACGTGTTCTTCGTCATCTCCGGTTTCCTGATCACCGGACATCTCCGACGCGAGCTCGTCGCCACCGGCACGGTGCGTCTGGCGGCGTTCTGGGCACGGCGCGTGCGTCGGTTGCTGCCCGCAGCGCTGCTGGTGCTCGGCTTCTGCGCCGTGGTGATCTCCAGCCCGTCGCTCGCGTTGCTGTCGGCGCTCCCCGCTCGGGTGAAAGAGATCGTGGCCGCGACCTCGTACGTGGCGAACTGGCACCTCGTCGCGACGTCCGCCAACTACTTCGGAGACTCGAACAGTCCGACGTTCGCCCGCCACTATTGGTCGCTGTCGGCCGAAGAACAGTTCTACGTCGTCTGGCCTCTGGCGCTCCTGGCCGGCGTGGCGTTCGCTCGCCGTCTCCACGGCCGGAGTCCTGCCGGGATGCTCGGTGCGGTACTGCTGATCTCGCTCACGAGCTTCGGGGCGAGCGTGTGGTTCACCGAGGTCAATCCCGCAGCGGCCTACTTCGCCACCTTCACCCGCGTCTGGGAATTCGGGGCCGGGGCGATGCTGGCGCTCGTTCCCCGGCTGCGTGCGCGAGGTTCGACCAGCCGAATGATCTGCGGCGGGCTCGGCCTCGCGGGGTTGGCCGTGTCGTTCACGATGATGAGTGACGCCGTCCATTTCCCGGGATACGCCGCGCTTCTGCCCGTCGCGTCGACTGCCCTCATCCTCGCCGTCACCACGGGCGGGTCATGGTGGTTTCCGACTCGCTTGATCTCAGTGCAGCCATTCGCCTTCGTGGGGCAGATCTCCTACAGCCTGTACCTCTGGCACTGGCCGCTGATCCTGCTGGTTCCCGCGCTGCCGTGGTGGTCCGGGGATATCGCTCAGACAACGGCGCTGCTCCTCGTGACCGTCTTTCTGTCCTGGCTGACTCAGCGGTTCGTCGAAGAGCCGCTTCGCTCATGGCCCTGGCTCGTTCGCGCCCGCCCCCGCCGAACGTTGGCCGTCGGCGGCGTGGCGATGGCGGCCGTCGTGGTCCTCACGATCGGACTCGCCGCGACGAATCTCCCGCACTACCTCAGCGCCCGGTCCGCGCTCGCGGATCTCCGCGCCGATCCGACTATGTGCTCCACACCATCGAACGAATCCGTGGATGCCTGCGGCGCCCTCTCCTCGGACGGGTTCGCGCCCGCAGCGAGCATCGCGGGCATGGATGCACCGGATTCACCGGAGTGCCTCGCTCAGTTCGACGACGCAAGACCGCGCACGTGCACCTTCGGTTCGGACGACCCCGCGGCGCCCGTCGTGCTCTTGATCGGAGACAGCCACGCATTCCAGTACATCGACGTCCTCGCCGACATCGCGGACCGCGAAGGGTGGCGACTGACGACGGAGCTCAAGGGTGGGTGCCCGTGGAGCACGGCGAAGCTGGGCCCCGAGGTTCCGTTCGCACGCGTGTGCGATCAGTGGCGCGAGAACCTGTCGAGTTGGTTGCTCACTCAAACACCAGCGGTGATCGTCACCTCGGCCTATTCGGGCACGCAGTATTCCGTCGCGGGTTATCCGTCCCGAACGGACGCGGCCGTTGCGGGATTCGAGGGCGCTTGGGACAGTCCGTCGGTTGCCGCGATTCCGATCGTCGCGGTGGTCGACAACCCCGCTTTCCCCACCAATCCGAATCTCTGCCTGCTGAACCGCACCGTGAGCGACTGTGTCGTGTCGCGTGAGAATGCGGCCCCTGCCCCCGATCCGCTGACGCGCGCGGCGGAGGCGCGGCCGTCTGTTCACGTCCTCGACAACACGGATGTCTTCTGCGATGACGCGATCTGCAGCCCGGTGGTCGACAACCGGAATGCGTACCGCGACCCCAATCACCTCACCGCGAGCTTCGCCGCGTCGCTGGGCCCGCGCCTGACCCTCGCCATCCAGGGTGCGCTTCCGACCCATGCGAAAGACCGATGACGATCGCGTCCCGCCATCGCCCACCCACGCGAGACGCCGCGTGGACATCGTCAACCGAGGGTCAGCTCGTGCGCTGAGGGTCGGTCGCGCCTCGCCGCATGAGGAGAACCAGGCGCAGTTCCCACGCGGCCGTCAGCCCGGATGACAGCAGGAGGAATCCGGCGACGAACCAGCGAATCGGGGTTGCGGAGAGCAGATCCACGCTGAGGAGCGCAAGGACGACGAATCCGACGAACAACAGCGAGAACACGACCAGCGCGACCCCGTGCTGTCGGAAGGTGCGCCCGTGGAGCTTCGCGCCCCGATGAGGCGCCGTCACGAGTCGGTGCCCGACGTCTGGTCGCCCGCACCGACCCCATGCTCCGCCTCGAACTCGCGGAGTGCGCGGCGATATCGTCGCATCTCGACGATGCCCGTCACGATCCCGCCGGCCCAGATGACCAGAGGGGGAATCGAGAACGAATTCGTCGTGCCGCTCAGGACGAGTGCGCACCCCAGGACGAACATTCCGGCACTGACGCAGACGATCCATAGTGCTCGCACGCGGATGCGTTCGATCGCCAGCCGCTGTTGGATCAGGGACGCCATGGCACCACCCTGTCAGCTGTGCGCCCGGACGCAAGCCGTCGCGCACGCCCAAGAGTCCATCGCGATCAGCGCTCCGGCTCGTCCCGTGGCCTGCAGAACAGCACCAGACCGACCGCCGAAGCCACGATCGCGCCGACCGCGTGCCGCGGGAAGGATCCCGCCAACAGTTCCGAAACGGCGAACACCGTCGACGTCACGAGCACGAGCGTCATGACGAGGATGCCGGCCCAGCGTCGTCCACTCATGCAGCGAGGCTATCGGCGAAGAAGAGGGGTGGGCCCTGCCGGGATCGAACCGACGACATCCACGGTGTAAACGTGGCGCTCTACCAGCTGAGCTAAAGGCCCTGGATGCCTCGAGTCTAGCCCGAGACGGTCGGCGCCCTCAGGCGCGGGCGCGCGAGACCGACGCCGCCAGCGCGTCGAACACGGCGGCCGTCGGCTCGGCGCGGAGGGGATGGATGCCGTCGACCGGCGGCCCGAGGTGCAGCCAGCCCCGCGAGGGGGAGATCGCGTCGGCGAGCTGGCCGTCCTCGCTGCGGAAGAGCACCTCGGTCCACGGCTCGACGGCCGGGTCGGCGGCGGCTACGTGCGCGGCGAGGTCGGCGACCGTGATCTGCTCGTCCTCCTCGCTCACCGGCCAGCCCGGGGTGAGCCCGAGCCACGCCGAGACGAAGGTGGGAACGTGATCCGGGTCGAGAACGACCGCGTGGCGCGCAGCGCCCTCCGTCGCCGACGCCTCGGTGAGGGGAGGATCGTGCAGGACGAGCACTCCGCGCGGACCCGCGTAGGCGACCAGCACTGCGGCCCGATCGGCTCGCCGTGTCTGGACGGTCACGACGGGCCGGTTCGCCGCCAGAGCCGTGCCCGCGGCGCCGCCTTCGCGCGTCAGTCGACCCTCGCCGTCGATCCAGCCGGCATTCTGCAGCTCCCGCGCCCGAGAGGTGCCGCGGTCGGCGCGGGCCAGGATGCCGTAGGCCGCGCCTATGCGCGCCTTCGTCGCTCCGGTGAGGAGCGCCTGCAGGGCCTCGGTCGAGACGCGCGGGGCCGCCGAGAGGAACGTAGGGGCAGAGATCCCGTCGAGCGACTCGATGGGGTGACCCGCCCGGGCGGACAGTGCCGCATCGAGCGGCGCGTCGCCCGTCGCGCCGGCCGCCTCGGCGACGTCCGCCGGGTCGGCTGTCAGCGTCAGCCGAGCGGCGATGCCGTCGAACACCGGCGAACACCCCGTCCACTGCGAAGGGGAGCAGCTCGCCGATAGGTGGACGTGGTGCGTGCCGGTGGCCCACACCCACTCAGCGACGACCACGTCCTGACCGTTCTCCGCGCGGTACACGAAGATGATGCGCCGTCCGCGCGGCGCGGAGTCGTCGCGCGTCGGATGCCACAGGTCGACCGCGAGCACGTACGACCCGGGGTGCCGGGCCCGGGCGGCATGGAACGCGGCCGTCGAGGCATCCATCAAGGGAGCCGCGCCGGCGACCGAGGTCAACACGAGGGTGGGGATGACGCCCTCGGGGCTGTCGATCGGCGTGAGGACGAGGTCGGCACCGTCGATCTGCGACGTCTCGAGCCAGTTCGGGTAGGTGACGGTCGCGTGCGGCGTCTCCGCGATGAGGATCGCGGGTTCGGGGGCGACCCGGCCGGCGAAGAATTTCATGCCCGTCCGCGCGGTCGAGCGTCGTCGCCACGCAGGACCCGGAACCACGCGGGCAGGAGAAACCGCGGCAGCCAGAAGAGCCCGACCGCTCCGACGGACAGCAGGACCGCGGCCACACCGATCAGGACGAAGAAGGCGGGACGCGAAGCGGACTCGACCAGCAGGGCCGCGGCCCCCACGAGGAGCGCGAGTCCGATCCACAGCCACGCGAATCCGATGGTCGCGCCGAACCCCCGACGGACGCGGATCCAGCCCTTCCAGGTGCCGGTGTAGGCGACGATCCCGCCGGCGAGGAAGAGGATGCCGCCGAGCAGCCCGGCGGTCACCGGACGACTCCCACAGGCTGCTCGTCCGCACCCAGCAGGCCGCGGGCCATGATCGCGGTGTTCTCGTCGCGCACGTCATCCATCTCGTCGACGGGAGGGCGGATACCGCGCGCATGAGCGTGATCGATGCTCCAGGTCATCGGATGGCATCCATTCATCGGTGGGGGGGTCCGTGGCCCCAGGCTAATCGAGGTCCCGGCGTGTCGGACGGCCGGGGTAGCGTGGAGTCCGTGAATGCCGACCCCGCAGACCAGCGCAAACTGCTCGATCTCGCCGACCTCGACGCGCGGATCCTGCGCGACGAGCACGTCAAGGGCAACCCGCCGCAGGCCGCGAAGGTGCGCGAGCTCCTCGCGCAGCGCTCGACGCTGTCGCAAGAACTGGGCGATCGCGCGAACGTCCGCGACGATCTGCGGGCCGAACTGGCCCGGGTCGAGTCCGACGTCGCGGTTGTGGACGCGCGTGTGAAGCGCGACGCCGAGCGGCTCGCCGCCGCCACCAACGCCAAGCAGGCGCAGGGCTTCGAGGCCGAGCTGGCTTCGCTCGCCCGGCGCAAGAGCGACCTCGAAGACGCCGAGATCGCACTGATGGAGCAGCTCGAAGCCGCCGACGCCGCCGTCGCCGAGCAAGAGACCCTGATCGCCGAAACCAACGCGCAGGGCGCGGAGCTCAGCGCCGAGGCCAAGCGCGTCGTCGCCGAGGCCACCGACCGTCTCGAGGCTGCGCGCCGCGACCGCGGTGCGGTCGCCGGAGCCATCCCCGCCGACCTCCTCGCTCTGTACGAGCGTCTGGCCGCGCGCGGCACGGGCGCCGGGCTCCTCCGCGCGGGCGCGTGCGAGGCCTGCCGCATGGTGCTGCCGCCGAGCGACATCGCCGTGGTCCGCCGCGCGCAGACCGACGAGGTCGTGTTCTGCCCCGAGTGCGGCGCGATCCTCGTCCGCACCGAAGAATCACGGTGACCCGCCCTGGCGTCCTCGACTGAGGTCGTCGTCGGGCGCACGGCATCCGGCACCATCTCGTTGACCGACCTGGATGCCGACGGCTCCGTCGCCCGCTCGCGCGAGGTCGCGCGTGACGAGCTGCCCGCCGCGATCCGCGACCGCGAGACGGCCGGTGACGTGCGGTGGGTGTGGAGCGACACCCCCACCTGGTACGGCCCGGTACTTGCGTCCGGGATCCGGGTCGCCCGGGCCTGGGATCTGCGGCTCGTCCATGCCGTCCTGCGCGACGCCGAAGCCGTCGTCGACGATCACGACCTCCGCGCGCATCGGGAGTGGGATGCCGCCGCCCCCACGTCCGACGACACCGACACGCTCTTCTCCCTTGGCGCCGCCAGCAGTGGTCCGCCCGACGACGCCGAGTCGGCCGCCGCCGAGTATCGCCGGCAGCGAGCCGCGATAGCCGCCGCGTCGACGCCGGGGGCGCTGCGTCTGCTCGCCGCCGCGGAGTCGGCGGGTGCCCTCATCGCTGCGGAGTTGCACGCCGCGGGCCTGCCGTGGAGCGTCGACGCGCAC
This sequence comes from Microbacterium sp. IEGM 1404, assembly GCF_030056775.1. Classification (NCBI taxonomy): domain Bacteria; kingdom Bacillati; phylum Actinomycetota; class Actinomycetes; order Micrococcales; family Microbacteriaceae; genus Microbacterium; species Microbacterium sp. IEGM 1404. Next base: position 856,640 of record NZ_JASHKP010000001.1, read on the forward strand.
GAGCGTCTGCTCGCGGACCAGCTCGGAACCCGTGTCGGCGGTGGGCTTCCGACGAGGATCGAGCAGGCTGCGGCCGCCGTCCGTGAGGCGCTCGGCGACCCGACGGTCTCGCTCGACTCGCAACCCCGTCTGCTGCGCGCGCTGCATCGCGCGGGACTCCTCGTCGATTCGACCAACCGCTGGGAGCTCGCCGAGCACGACCACCCCGCCGTCGCCCCGCTCATCGCCTACAAGAAGCTCATGCGCCTCTACACCGCCAACGGCTGGGCGTGGATGGCCGAGTGGGTGCACGACTCCCGCTTCCGCCCGGTGTACGTGCCCGCCGGCGTCGTGACGGGGCGCTGGGCATCGTCGGGTGGGGGAGCGCTGCAGATCCCGCGGCAGCTGCGCACGGCCGTCCGCGCCGACCCGGGCTGGACCCTCGTCACCGCCGACGTCGCGCAACTCGAACCGCGCGTGCTCGCCGCCATGGCCCGCGACACGGCATTGGCCGAGGCGGCATCCGGTCGCGATCTCTACGCCGGAATCGTGGATGCCGGAGCCGTCGGCACCCGCGCCGATGCCAAGATCGCGATGCTCGGCGCGATGTACGGGGCGACCAGCGGCGAGAGCGGGCGTCTGGTTCCGCGGCTGCGGCGCACGTTCCCGCGGGCGATGGCGCTCGTCGACGACGCCGCGCGCGTCGGCGAAGAGGGCGGCCGGGTCCACACCTGGCTCGGACGGACCTCACCGCCCGCGGGCGACCTGTGGCGGGCGGTGCAGTCTCAGGCCAGCGACGCGGAGGCATCCGGCGTCGATGAAACCCGAGCCCGCCGGGCCGCGCGCGACCGCGGTCGCTTCACCCGCAACTTCGTCGTGCAGGGGACCGCCGCCGAATGGGCCCTGGCGTGGCTCGCCGATCTGCGCACGCGCCTCTCCGCCCTCGAACCTGTGGATGCCACGCGCTCCGCGCCCGCGTCCGGCCCGGCGTTCGCGCGGGTGCCGCACCTGGCCTTCTACCTGCATGACGAGATCGTCGTGCACACCCCGGTCGAACAGGCGGATGCCGTTGCGGACGCGGTGCGGGAGTCCGCGGCATCCGCGGGTCGATTGCTGTTCGGGACGTTCCCGATCGACTTCCCCCTCGACCTGCGCATCGGCGAGACGGCCGAGAAGGGCTGAGCCGCCCGCGTAGACTCGACGGTGCGAATGGGTCGGCTGGACGGTCGCGTCACGGGTTCGCCCGTGCCGAGGAACGTCCGGGCTCCACAGGGCAGGACGGTGGGTAACGCCCACCCGGAGCAATCCGCGAGACAGTGCCACAGAGAGCAGACCGCCCGCGCTTCACCGCGCGGGTAAGGGTGAAAGGGTGGTGTAAGAGACCACCGGGGTCGTGGTGACACGACCCGCGAGGTAAACCTCGTCCGGAGCAAGGCCAGACAGGGGATGACGACGCGGCTCGCCGAGTCCCCGGGTAGGCCGCTGGAGCGGCACGGCAACGTGTCGCCGAGAGAGATGACCGTCCACGGGGCTCACGCCCCCGGACAGAACCCGGCGTACAGGCCGGCCCATTCGCACCCAGCCGTCGATGACGTACCGAGCGCGTTCCGCTCGGCCGTCATCGCGGGTCCCTGCGGTCACTTCACCGCGGGCAGAGCCTCCGGCACCGGGACGGCGAGCGACGCCGCGCCGATGATGCCGGCGTTGTTGCGGTGCTTGGCGGGGACGATCGGGGCGCGCAGCTTCAGCAGCGGGAGGAACTCCTCGGAGTGCTTCGACACGCCACCGCCGACGACGATGAGGTCGGGGCTGAAGAGGAACTCGACGTAGTCGTAGTACCACTGCAGACGCTTCGCCCACTTCTCCCACGACAGTTCGTCGCGCTCCATGGCGGAGTAGGCGGCGTAACCCTCGGCATCCTTCTTGTGCTCGGCACGCTGGAGGTGACCGAGCTCGCTGTTCGGGATGAGGACGCCGTCGTAGATCATCGCCGACCCGATGCCGGTGCCGAGCGTCGTGAGGATCACGAGACCGTTGATGCCCTTCGCGGCGCCGTAGCGGACCTCGGCGATGCCGGCGACGTCGGCGTCGTTGGCGAAGTGGATGTCGCGGGACAGGCCGTGCTCGAAGAACTTCTCGGCCTCGAAACCGATCCACGACGAGGACACGTTCGCGGCGGACAGGGTCCGACCGTTCTTCACGATCGCGGGGAAAGCGACACCGAGCGGCAGGTCGTCGGGAGCCTCGAGGGTCTGCAGGACCTCCTTCACCGCCTCGAGCACGTCGGCGGGCTCCGCGCCCTTGGGGGTGGAGACCTTCACCCGATCGCTGATGAGCTCACCGGCATCCAGGTCGACGATTCCCGCCTTGATCCCGGTTCCGCCGATGTCCACTCCGACCGCACGCGACGCATTCGTTGCCATACCCTCCAGCCTATCCAGGCTGGGGGCCCGGATCAGTAGGATCGGGAGAGCGCCCGCCAGACGTCCGCTGCGGAGCGAGACCCACGCAAGGAGCGATCGTGAGCGACGACAACAAGAAGTACTGGTACAACCTCGAGACCGGTCAGGTCGAGCAGGGGTACGAGTCGCCGGCGGTCGATCGCGCGGGTCCCTTCGACACCGCGGAGGAAGCGGCGCACGCCCCCCAGCTGCTGCAGGAACGTTCGAAGAAGTGGGCCGAAGACGACGCCCGCGACTCCGACTGGGGTTCCGGCTCCGGCCGCTGATCCCGCCGACCGAGAACGAGGAGAACGATGGACAAGCAGCGCGATTTCGTCCTGCGGACGATCGAGGAACGCGGCGTGAAGTTCGTGCGCCTGTGGTTCACCGACGTCGTCGGAACCCTGAAGTCGGTGGCGATCGCGCCGGCCGAGGTCGAGGGCGCCTTCAGTGAGGGCCTGGGCTTCGACGGCTCGGCCATCGAGGGTCTGACCCGCTCATACGAGTCGGATCTGCTGGCGCACCCCGACCCGACGACGTTCCAGACCCTGCCGTGGCGGGGCGAGATCGACCCGACGGCGCGCATGTTCTGCGACATCACCACGCCCGACGGTCAGCCCGCCGTGGCCGACCCGCGGCACGTCCTCAAGCGCACCCTCGCGAAGGCGGCCGATGCCGGGTTCACGTTCTACACGCACCCCGAGATCGAGTTCTACCTGCTGAAGTCGTCGCAGCTCGGCCCCGACGGTCGTCCCGAGCCCGTCGACTCCGCCGGCTACTTCGACAACGTGCCCGGTGGTACGGCCCACGACTTCCGTCGCCGGTCGGTGCGCATGCTCGAAGACCTCGGCATCTCGGTGGAGTTCAGCCACCACGAGGGCGGTCCCGGTCAGAACGAGATCGATCTGCGCTACGCCGACGCCCTCACCACAGCCGACAACATCATGACCTTCCGTACGGTCGTGAAGGAGGTCGCGATCGAGCAGGGCGTGTACGCCACGTTCATGCCGAAGCCCCTCAGCGGCCAGCCGGGTAGCGGCATGCACACGCACATGTCGCTCTTCGAGGGTGACATGAACGCCTTCTACGAAGAGGGCGGGCAGTACCAGCTTTCCAAGGTCGGACGCCAGTTCATCGCCGGACTCCTGCGTCACGCCAACGAGATCTCGGCCGTGACGAACCAGTTCGTCAACTCCTACAAGCGTCTGTGGGGCGGCGACGAGGCACCCAGCTTCATCTGCTGGGGCCACAACAACCGCTCCGCGCTCGTGCGGGTGCCGCTGTACAAGCCGAACAAGGGTCAGTCCACGCGGGTCGAGTACCGCGCGCTCGACTCCGCCGCGAACCCGTACCTGTCGTATGCGCTCATGCTGGCAGCCGGCCTCAAGGGCATCGAAGAGGGCTACGAACTGCCCCCCGAGGCGGAGGACAACGTCTGGTCGCTGACCGACGCCGAGCGTCGCGCCCTCGGCTACGCTCCGCTGCCCGCGAGCCTCGACCACGCCCTCGAATACCTCGAGGAATCCGAGCTGGTCGCCGAGACGCTGGGGGAGCAGGTCTTCAAGTACGTGCTCCTGAACAAGCGCCGCGAGTGGCAGCAGTACCGCGCGCAGGTCACGCCCTTCGAGCTGCAGAGCAACCTCGAGGCGCTCTGACCGGGCTGTGATGACCTCGGGCGATCGATCGACGGCGCTCACCGCCCTGGCCCGCACCGGCTTCTCGCGTCTCGAGGAAGCCGATGCGGGTCTGGGCGAGCTCGAGCAGCTGACGGGTGCCGAGCGGGCGGATGCCATGGCGCTGGCGCAGCGCGTGGCCGACCCTGACCGTGCGCTCGCGGCGCTCGTGCAGATCGCGCGCCGCGACCCGGCCGCGATCCGCGCCGCTGCGGGGGATGCCGGCACGTGGCGGGCGCTGTGGGACATCGTCGGCGCGTCCGACGGATTCGCCGAGTTCTACGTCCGGCATCCCGATGAGATCGCCCACCTCGCCGGCGCGGGGCTGACCGTCCCCGACGAGCAGCTCATGCGCGTCGAGCTGCTGGCATCCGTCGGAGACGACGAGGGCTTCGCGGCCGACGCGACGGATGCCGCATGGGTGGCTCTCCGTGTGCGCTACCGGCGCCTGCTCGCACGGATCGCCGCGTACGACCTCGGCCAGGACGACCCCGCATCCGCGATCGACGTCGTCTCGGCGTCCCTCGCCGATCTCGCCGGCGCCGCACTCGAGGCCTCGCTAAGCGTCGCCCGGTCGCGGGTCGCCGGAACCGGGCCCGCGGCGTTTCCCCGTGCGCAGGTCGCGGCGACCCGGTTCGCGATCATCGCGATGGGCAAGACAGGTGCGCGCGAGCTGAACTACGTCAGCGACGTCGACGTCATCTTCGTCGGCGGGAGCGCGGACGAAGAGGTCGTGTCGGAGGCCCGCGCGATCGACATCGGCACGCGCCTCGCCGTGCAGACGATGCGGGGCATCTCGGGCCCCGAGATCGAGCCGCCGCTGTGGGAGGTCGATCCCAACCTCCGCCCCGAGGGGAAGCAGGGCGCCCTCGTCCGCAGCCTCGGCGCGCACCAGCAGTACTACGACCGGTGGGCGAAGAGCTGGGAGTTCCAGGCACTTCTCAAGGCGCGGGCGATCGCCGGCGACGCCGCGCTCGGCGCCGAGTACATCGCCGCCGTGCAGCCCCTCGTCTGGCACAGCGCCGCCCGCGAGAACTTCGTCGAGGGCGTGCAGGGCATGCGCGAGCGCGTCACGGAGCACATCCCCGCGAGCGAGGTGAACCGGCAGGTGAAGCTCGGGCCGGGCGGCATCCGGGATGTCGAGTTCACCGTGCAGCTGCTGCAGCTCGTGCACGGGCTCACCGACGAACGCATCCGGCAGCGCGGCACGCTCGAAGCCCTCGACGCGCTCGTCGCCGAGGGCTACATCGGCCGGAGCGAAGCCGAGGCGTTCGGCCGCGACTACCGCCTGCTCCGGCTGATCGAGCATCGTCTCCAGCTCCGCGGGCTGCGGCGCACCGCGCTGCTCCCCGAGAAGGAGGACGACCTGCGCGTCCTCGCTCGCGCGACCGGCCTCTCGGATTCGGCCGCCGGGGTGCAGGCCGCGTGGGAGAGCATCAAGCGCGAAGTCCGCGACATCCACGTCCGGCTCTTCTACCGGCCGCTCCTGTCGGCCGTGGCGGCCCTCCCCGAGGGGGAGCGTTCGCTCTCCACCGAGCAGGCGCGCGACCGCCTCGCCGCGATCGGCTTCCGCGACCCGGCGGGTGCACTGCGGCACATCGCGGCACTCACGAGCGGTCTGAGTCGCAAGTCCACGATCCAGCGGCACCTCATGCCGATCATGATCCGATGGTTCGCCGACGGCGTCGATCCCGACTACGGGCTGTTGGTCTTCCGCCGCATCAGCGAACGGTTGGGCAACACCCCGTGGTTCCTGCGCATGCTGCGCGACTCGGCGGGCGCCGCCGAGAGTCTCACGCGCGTGCTGTCAGGGTCCCGCTACATCGGCGAGCTGATGGAGTGGATCCCCGAGTCGGTCGCCTGGCTCGACGACGATGCGCTCCTGCGTCCCCGCTCTGGCGCGGCCCTCCAGGAGGAGGCGCGGGCCATCCAGACCCGCTGGGACGACATCGACGGCGCGATGCGCTCGGTGCGAGCGCTCCGGCGTCGCGAGATGCTGCGCGTCGCGATGGCGGCGGTCCTCGAGGTCGTCTCGCTCGAGGAGCTCTCGGATGCCCTGTCGACGATCACCGAGGTGACGATCCAAGCGACTCTGCGCGCCGTCCGGCGCGAGGTCGTCCCGCCCGAGGACGACGCCCTCGATTTCTCCGTCATCGCGATGGGACGCTTCGGCGGGCGCGAGATCGGCTTCGGATCGGATGCCGACGTCATGTACGTCTACCGCGCCAACGGCATCGACCCGCACCGCGCGAGCACGCTGGCGCTGAAGCTCGTCGCCGGCCTCCGCGAGCAGTCCGAGGACCACCGGCTCCCGCTCGACCTCGACGCCGAGCTCCGACCCGAGGGGCGGAGTGGTCCGCTGGCACGTTCCCTCGACGCCTACGCCGAGTACTACCGCCGATGGTCGCTGTCGTGGGAGGCGCAGGCCCTGCTGCGCGGCCGCGGCGTCGCGGGAAGCGTCAAGCTCATCGCCGACTTCCTCGCCCTCGCCGACGACGTGCGCTACCCCGCGAACGCCGACCCCAGCGGGTTGCGTGAGATCCGCCGGATCAAGGCACGGGTCGAGAACGAGCGCCTGCCGCAGGGGGCCGACCCCGCCCGGCACCTCAAGCTGGGTCCGGGCTCGATCAGCGACGTCGAATGGCTCGTGCAGATCCTCCAGCTCCAGCACGCGCGGGCGGTTCCGGCGATGCGGACGACCTCGACCCTGGGCGCGCTGCAGGCGGCCGTGGAGGCGGGGCTCATCGCTCCGGACGCGGCCGAGAAGCTCGCGGCATCCTGGCACCTGGCCAGCCGGCTGCGCTCGGCCAATACCCTGCTGTCGGGGCAGACGAGCGATGTCCTCCCCGCCGATCGCGCGCGTCTCGACGGTATCGGGCGGATCCTGGAGTACCCGCCGCACTCGGCCACCCAGGTCGAAGAGGACTATCTCGGCGCCACTCGGCGGGCCCGCCGCGTGTTCGAGAAGCTGTTCTACGGGTGACCGGAGTCAGGATGCCATCAGTCGCTCGCGCACCTCACGACGCAGCACCTTGCCGATGAGCGACCGCGGCAGGTCGTCGACGACGACCACCCGTCGCGGCACCTTGTAGGAGGCCAGCCGCGACTTGCAGTAGTCGCGGATCCCCTCGGGCTCGATCGCGACGCCGTCCCGCACGACGATGGCGGCGGCGACGTCTTCGCCACCGCGGGGTTTGGGCAGGGCGACGACGGCCGCCCCCTCGATGTCGGGATGCGACACGAGGACGTCCTCGACCTCGCTGGGTGAGACGTTGAAGCCGCCGGTGATGATGATCTCCTTCAACCGGTCGACGATCGTGACGAAGCCGTCGGTCGAGACGGAAGCGATGTCGCCGGTGCGCAGCCACCCGCCGTCGAGGAGCGTGGCCGCGGTGTCGGACGGACGGTTCCAGTACCCCTCGAAGACCTGCGGTCCGCGCAGCAGCAGTTCGCCGACCTCACCGAGCGGCAGGTCCTTCTCGGGATCGTCGGGGTCGACCACGCGGATGTCGGTGCTCGGGAACGGCACGCCCACGGTGCCCGGGCGCCGCGACGGTCCGATCGGGTTTCCGAGCGCCACGGGCGAGGACTCGGTCATCCCGTACCCCTCGACGAGCAGCCCCCCGGTCGCCTGCTCCCACCGGTCGACGGTGGCCACGGGCAGGCTCATCGCCCCCGAGATCGCGAAGCGCACGGTCGAGAGATCGACGGTGCCGCGGGACGCGGCGCGGGCCAGCTGGTCGTAGATGGGCGGAACGGCCGGAAGGAAGGTCGGCGGGCTCTTCTTGACCGCGGATGCCACGAGGTCGAGGTCGTACTTCGGGAACAGGACGAGCTTCGCCCCGATGCTCATCGCGAAGGTCAGGCACAGGGTGAGGCCGTAGGCGTGGAAGAGGGGGAGGACGCCGTAGAACGTCTCCTCGCCGTCGTGGAGGCCCGGCACCCACGCGCGCCCCTGCATCGCGTTGGCGCGGAGGTTCGCGTGCGTGAGGATCGCACCCTTCGGCGTGCCCGTCGTGCCACTGGTGTACTGCAGCAGCGCGATGTCGTCGAGGAGCGGGCCCTCGTGCTTGCGCGAGAGTTTGCCGTGCGTGAGGAGTCCCTCCCACGGTGTCGGTCGCTTCGACGACGGGGCGGCCGTCAGCTGCGCGCGCGACTCGCGGGCCCTCTTCACCGGCAGGCGCAGCGCCAGACGTGTGCGGAACGGCATCGCGCGGGTGACGTCGACGCTGACGATGTGCTCGAGGGCGAGATCCGACGGGAAGTCGGCGACGAGATCGGCGACCTTGTCCCACACGATCGCGAACCTCGCGCCGTGGTCTTCGAACTGGTGCCGCAACTCGCGGGCGGTGTAGAGCGGGTTGTGTTCGATGACGATCGCCCCGAGCCGCAGCGCCGCGTAGAACGCGACGACGTGCTGCGGGCAGTTCGGCAGCACGAGTGCGACGCGATCGCCCGCCGTCACGCCGAGACGCCGCAGCCCCTCGGCCGCGCGGGAGATCTGGTCGCCCAGCTCGCGGTAGGTCGTCTGCGCGCCGAAGAATTCGAGCGCGACACCCTTGCCGTATCGGTCGACGGAGTCCGCGATCATCTCGGGCAGCGTCTGCGACGGTTCGTCGATGTCGTCGGGCACGCCCTCGGCGTACGAGCTCAACCACGGACGCGACGCGTAGGGGGAGGTCATGGCATCCATCCTTCCCGACGCCACCGACACGAAAGCGGCGCGACGCCTGTGCGGATGCCGGGAGCTTGGGCGCGCGGTCCCTTTCGCCGCGCGGGGGAGCGGCCTACCCTGTCGGCATGTGCCGCAACATCGTCCCCCTCCACAACTTCGAGCCGCCGGCCTCGGACGACGAGTGCCACGACGCGGCGCTGCAGTTCGTGCGCAAGATCGCGGGAACGACGAAGCCCTCGCGAGCGAATCAGGAAGTGTTCGATCGCGCCGTGGACGAGATCGCCGCGGCCACCCGCCGACTGCTGGACGATCTGGTCACCACGGCGCCGCCCAAGACGCGCGAGGTCGAGGCGGCGAAGCGGCAGGCGCGATCCGCGGACCGCTACGAGGCGATTCGGGTGTTCCAGGAGCAGAAGCGCGCCGCGCGCTCGGCGTCCTGACACTCACCCCTCGTCGAAACGCTCGAACAGGGGAGTGGCATCCGGGCTCTCCAGATCCGGGATGCCGTCATCGCTCGGCACCGCGGTGAGCGGACCCCGCAACTCATCGAGGAGCGCACCGGCGTCGCCCGGCTCGCACGTGGAGGTCGCCCGAAGCTCCAGCACGTCGATCGTGCCCTCGGCGGGATTCGCCGGAACCATGTCGACATCCAGACGCGACACCTTCGCCTCCGGCTTGCCCGCCATGATCACGATGTTCTCAATCCCCTCGCCGTACGTCGGCGTCGGGGCGAGCTGCCACCCGTTGTCGCCCAACCACCTCCGGAGTTCGTCCATCCGCTGGGGACCCTGACCGTCGAACGAGAAACCCTCGGGAAGCTCACGTCGTAACGAGAATTCGTAGCCCTCTCCGCAGGCTTGAGGCGTGTCGCCGTAGGCGCCGACGCGCCACTCCCCGTCGAAGATCTGTTTCTGCACGGCCGCGACCGTTGCCTTGAACTCCAGGTTGACCGCCTTTGCGGCGTCGAAACCCCCAGTACTGCTGGGCGCCCCATTGGGCGATTGAGTCGGAGACACCTGCGGACCTCCACATCCGGTCAGAATGGTCGCGGCCACAACGCCACTGGCGACCACGACGGGGATAGCACCCCACCCACGTTGACTCATTGGCTCGCTCCAGTTGTTTCGAGGGCCTCGCGTAAGCCAACCACGAAATGCTTGAACGATTCGGCCGATGGGTCGAGATATCCCGTCTGTTCAACCGGCTCGTATCGGGGCGAGGGAGACCCGTCCCACGACGCCCCCCAGCCGACGAATTCCTGCTTCACACTATTGTGCGCGTCGTGGCTATCTGTCGCTTCGCCGAACTCGCCTTGCGCCGATCCGTACCCGACGACGACGCCGCCATCAGATCCGAACGACGACACGCCAGGTACGCCTCGGGGGTCTTCGGGATGCAAGCTTCCCAGCCAAGTTTTGCGGCCGAAGGGGGCGATGAAGTCCGCGTCCGCGTGCGTGGCGGACAACACCATCTGACCGGTGCGCGCCTGCTCGGCCAGCGCATCACGCGTGTCAGGCGTGATGCCCGCTGAACCGAAGAACCACGCGTGTGAGACCAACCCCGGGTTGTCAGCGATGACCTGGCTGGTCATCGTCGTCCCAAGCGAGTGCGCGCCGACATTGAGTTGTGCACTCGGGTTTGTGACACGCACACCGCGCAACGTCTCAGCAAGCCTGGCCGCGCCGGCATCTGGGCGGTCGATTCCCCAGACCTGGAAGGTATCGCCGGAATCCCAATCCATCACGAGGAGCACCGCCGCGGTGCCCTGTTCGCCTGTCCGTTCCAGTTCACGCGCCAAGGCTGCCTGAAGGTCAGAGCTGCCTGTGGACCATTCCGCGACGGAACCCAAATCCGTGTTGATACCATGCGTCAGCGTGGTGACCTGGTCAGCAGAGTCGATGTCTCCGAACGCCAGGTTTGCCCGAGGAGAGCCATCGCTATCGAAGAAGAACCCCACGAGCAGAGGACGTGATCCGTCCCGAGTTCGCACGTCTAGCGCACGCCTGAGAGCGGCAAGGCGTGAAGCTACCTCCGCATCGAGGTCGTCCCGCACGAGCGCGTCGGACAGCCCCTTCAGGTTGAAGCTGTTCCGCTGCGCAGCCGAGACGCCATTCATGTTTCCGACGACAAGGGGAGCGAGTGCCATCAGCTGAGCGAGCGGCCCTTCGATCCACTCCCCACCCGGGGCGGACGTGGATGATGCCATCAAATCGGCGAACAACGGTCCCGTGCGCTGCGGGTCGATGAAGGCGACCGACTGCACGAAGTCCGGGTGATCGCCGAGCCACGAATGAACGGCATCCGGGTCTGCTCTAGAGAGCCAGTCGATGCGGCGCTCAGCGGCGCGCCCGAGGACGTACGCCAGCTGCTCTGAAAGCGTGCGGTTGACCGAGGCGGCGGACGGCGCGCCGGGGTAGGCCGATTCCGTGTGACCCCAGAACAGTTGACCGACTCGCACGGGTTCGCCTGCGGCGTTAATCACCGCCGTTCCGCCCGCTACGTTCCGGAGGCGCGACGCGAGGCGATCCTCGGCGTCCTCCACGTCCCGGCGAAATCGGTCAATATCGGTGCTCAGGGAATCCAGCGCGCTTTCCGCCGACCGCAGCGTTACCGACGCATTTAGTCGCACAAGCGACGCGTCCGCGGCGACCGAGGCGTCGACGTCGGCACCGCGCGTCGATCGATAGACGGTGTCCGCGCGAGCCGAGGCGTCTACAGCGGAGTCGTAATCGGCGACCACGGTCGGAATCCTGGATGCAAGTTCTTCACGACGATGCCTCAAGTCGGGGAACTCCATCGACCCCGCATCCCACAATGCGTTGCGTGCCTCCACCAGCGCCTCGGAGAAGCTACGGGCATCGGCGGCCGGACGGTCGAGCATGTGGGGCACGGCTTCCGCGCCGGAGACGTTAAACACCTCGGAGTCACTCAGCAGAGTCCATCGCTGGCGCACGTCAGCCATAGACGATTGCGCCGCATTTGCGATGGATACGAGACGCTCCCCGAGGTCCGTCAGAACCGTGGGGTCGACCACCTGCGGAAGATCATCGAGGCGCGGCGTACTCATCAATACCCCCGCCCGTAGGACACCGACGAATCGATACCCCACTCGTCCACGGCGCGTGACTCCGCTTCCGCCGTCGTAAAGGACATGTCGACGTCACCTGTGACGACAGCGGTCGTGGCTTCGCTCACCGCAGATGCGGATGCGGCAACGATATTGGCGAGCTTTCCGGGTACGTAACGCCGTTCGTCGAGAAAATCGCTCCACGCGCTCGCGAGAGTGCGCCGACCATCGACGACCAGATTCAAGCCCTCGAGTGCGAGCGTCTCGGTCTCGTCGATTGCCCGTGCGATGCCAGCCCCAGCGTCATCCACGCCCGCAAGCACGCCGATCACTCGGTCCGGATCCACCCGATAGTCGCCCACGATGGCCCCTTTCATCGTTGACGACCATCCTGCCAAACCTCGCGAGGTCTGGCACGGTTATGCACAGGGCTTGCGATATCTAGTACGGACCGCCAACGACGAAGCCCGCCCCCGCGAAACGGCGGGGACGGGCTTCGTCGTGGATGATCGGCGGTCAGACCCCGAAGTACAGCTCGTACTCGAAGGGGTGCGGACGCTGAGCGATCGGCTGGATCTCGTTCTCGATCTTGTACTCGATCCAGGTCTCGATGAGCTCCTCGGTGAAGACTCCGCCGGCGAGCAGGAACTCGTGGTCGGCGCGGAGGGCCTCGAGCGAGTCGAGCAGCGAGTTGGGAACCTGCGGGATGTTCTTAGCCTCTTCGGCGGGGAGCTCGTAGAGGTCCTTGTCGACGGGCTCGTGCGGCTCGATGCGGTTCTTGATGCCGTCGATACCGGCCATCAGCTGCGCGGCGAACGCGAGGTACGGGTTGCCCGAGGCGTCCGGCGCACGGAACTCGATGCGCTTGGCCTTGGGGTTCGTGCCCGTGATCGGGATACGGATGGCCGCGGAGCGGTTACCGGCCGAGTACACCAGGTTGACCGGAGCCTCGAAGCCCTTGACCAGACGGTGGTAGCTGTTGAGGGTCGGGTTGGTGAAGGCGAGCACGGCGGGGGCGTGAGCCAGGATGCCACCGATGTACCAGCGCGCGAGGTCGGAGAGCCCGCCGTAGCCGGTCTCGTCGTAGAACAGCGGCTTGCCGTCGTTCCACAGCGACTGGTGCGTGTGCATGCCCGAACCGTTGTCGCCGAAGAGGGGCTTCGGCATGAAGGTCGCGACCTTGCCCCACTCGAGAGCCGTGTTCTTGACGATGTACTTGAACTTCAGGATGTCGTCGGCCGCGTGCACCATGGTGTCGAAGCGGTAGTTGATCTCAGCCTGACCACCCGTACCCACCTCGTGGTGAGCGCGCTCGAGGATGAGGCCGGCGTCGATCAGCTTGAGGCTGATGTCGTCGCGGAGGTCGGCCTGCTTGTCGACGGGGGAGACGGGGAAGTAGCCGCCCTTGTAGGGCGTCTTGTTGGCGAGGTTGCCGCCCTCTTCCACGCGACCGGTGTTCCAGGCGCCTTCCTCGGAGTCCACGGAGTAGAAGCTGGCGTTCTGCTTCACCTCGTAGCGGACGTCGTCGAAGATGTAGAACTCGGCCTCGGGCGCGAAGAACGCGGTGTCGGCGATGCCGGTGGAGGCGAGGTACTTCTCGGCCTTCTTGGCGACCTGACGCGGGTCCTTCGAGTAGATCTCGCCGTTGCGCGGGTTGTAGATGTCGAAGACCATGATGAGCGTCTTCGCCTCGCGGAACGGGTCGAGGTACGCCGTGGTCACGTCGGGGATGAGCTGCATGTCCGACTCGTGGATGTTCGCGAACCCGCGGATCGACGAGCCATCGAACAGCTGTCCGACGGTGAAGAACTCCTCGTCGACGGTCGACGCGGGAATGTTGAAGTGCTGCTGCACGCCAGGAAGATCCGTGAAACGGATGTCGAGGAACTTGACGTCCTCGTCCTGGATGAACTTCAGCACCTCGGACGAATCTTTGAACATGAAGACTCCAGAGGTAGAACATTCGGGATCGGCCAGCCTGAGCCGACCTCCTCGACCCTATCCAGAACCGGTGTCTCGGTCATATCTCGGATGTTTCCGGCATGTTACGGAGGCCCGATTACGCTGGATGCCGTGACCGTCCCCGTCGAGAACGAGTATCCGGGCCAGCGGCTCGGCCTTCCCCGCGAGGGACGCGGGTCCATCGCACGTCCCGGTCGGCGCATCGCCGCGCTGCTGATCGACGTCGCGTGCGCCGGCCTCATCGGTTTCGCGTTCTTCTCGGCGCCGGATCCGGTGACGGGGGTTCCGTTCGCGAACCCGCTCGCGACCAATCTCATCTTCTTCCTGGTGCAGATCGTGTTCATCCCGCTGATCGGCGGGAGTCCGGGGCACCGCCTGCTGGGGATGCGTCTCGAACTGGCATCCGGGGGATGGGTGGGCGTCTGGCGCCCGATCATCCGCACCCTCCTGTTGGGCCTCATCATCCCCGCTGTCGTGTGGGACTCCGACCAACGCGGCCTCCACGACAAGGCCGTCGGCACGGTGCTCGTCCGCAGCTGAACAACGAGAAACGGCCCCGCCGGAGCGGGGCCGTTCGTCGATGATCAGCGGGGACGCGGGGCGCGCATCTTCGTCGGGTCGACGCCCTTGGGGATCGGCAGCGACGACAACCCCTGCGACACCGACGACACGCGCTTGATGACCGCCGCCTGCGTCGTGCGGTCGACCTTCTTCGGCAAAGCCTTGATCGCGGAGGCCAGGTTCTTGATCTCGACCTCGCCATCGCCGTGTCCGACGTAGAACACCGTCACCGGAACACCGGCGGCGACCCGCTGGACGCGCGCCCGCTCCTCATTGACGAGACGGGACAGGCGCGTCTGCGAACCCTCACCGATGAGGACCACGCCGCCGCGGCCGATCGCGCGGTAGACCGCCTCCTGCGTGCGGGGGTTCACGCCGATGGGTGTCTCGGACGCCTGCCAGTTGCGGCCGAGCGAAGAAGAGATGACGTGACCGGTCGCGCCCGGCATGCCGTCCATCCGGCGGTACATGGCCCGCGTGGACAGACGGGTCATCATGATCATCCCGACCAGGATGCCGGCCAGGAGACCCGTGACACCCCACAGGATGACGCTCCAGACGGCGACCGGAGGGATCAGGAAGCCGACGAGCACGCCGAGCCCGGTGCCCGCGAGGACGATGCCGGCCAGCGCGAAGGGCAGCCAGCGGTACTCCTTCTGCGTGAAGGTGTACAGGGTGCGAAGCTGGGAGAAGAATCCCGGACGCTTCTCGGGGGTGGAGGTGCGAGCAGCCATGCAGATGATTCTATCTTCGCCCTCAGCACCCCTCCTCCCCTTCGTCCGTGATCGAGGATCCCTCCCCGGAACGCCTTCGGCGGCCCGCCGGTCTGCGGCGTGCTGCGACAGCCTCGAGGCATGCAGCCGACGCCATCCCCGCCGACGATCGACACCGTCTCCGGTTACCTCCGCCGTCGAGGCCGAAGCGCCCACGCCCTGACGGCGGGCGAAGCCGCGACGCTGGCGATCGCGGTCGTGCGCGGATGCGCCACCGCTCCGTCACGAGCCGCGCCCGGAGAGTGGCGGCTGACCCCCGAGGGGCGGCCGGTCCTCGTCGCCCACCCGGGCGGAGACGACGTGCTCGCCGCCACGGTCACCGTCCTCAACGAAGTGGCGTCGCTCGTGAGCGCCGACGTCCGGCCCGGCTTCGCACGCCTACGCGACGGAGTGCTGACGGACCCCCCGCCCACGTGGGCCCTCCTCGAGAAACGCCTCCTCGCCGTCGTCGAGCCACAACCGCTCGTGCTCGGTCCTCTGGCACCCACCGAGGCGGTCGCGCCGCGCGCGGCACGCGACGAGCAGGATGCCACTGCTCCGACGTTCATCGGGCGCGTCACGGCGTCCGTGCGCCGGATCCGACCGCCCGTGCTGGCACTGGGTGTCGGCGTCGCGGCCGTGCTCGCCGTCGTGGCGATGACGCTCGTCCCGAGGGTGGAGCCGGCCACGACGAGCGAGGACCACCCGGCGCGGGTGGCGTCGGCCGCGGCCGCGACCGCCCCACCCGGGCGCCTGCCCTCCGCGACGCCGACCGCGGAGGGTGCGTTCTCGGCGGAACCCGATTCCGAAGACGCGGCGCCGGTGCCGGGGACGGCCTCGTCCTCCGACCGCCAGGCATCACCATCGGCCGCGAGCGAAGAGAACGCTGTCGGGGCGGGCGCGGCAGCGTCGGAGACCGACGACGTGCGCGCTGCGGCGGCGAGCCTGCTGGCGTCTCTTGCGGCGTGCGCGGACGAAGAGTGCACCTCGCGGCTCCGCGAGTCCGCCGCCGGCTCGGGCGATCCGGCCCCCTGGGATCCCGCCGTCGCCGACCTCGACGTGGTCGACGACTTCGGCGGGCTGGCGGTGGTGCGACTATCGGCGGACGGCCGGACTCAGTACGTCACGCTCGTCCGGCAGGAAGACCGATGGCTGGTCCGCTCCGTCAGAGACGTCGCGGACCAGCCATCATGAGCCGGGAAGGGCGGAGATCAGATCCCGAGGTCGCCTTCGAACTGCGCAGCCTCAAGACGGGCCTTGACCGCACCGAGGAAGCGGGCCGCGTCGGCACCGTCGATGATGCGGTGGTCGTACGAGAGCGCCAGGTAGACGTACGAACGGACCGAGATCGCATCCTTGCCGTCGACCGAGACCACACCGGGCTTCTTCACGACCGCACCGAGGCCGAGGATGGCCGACTGCGGGAGGAAGACGATCGGCGTGTCGAACAGCGCGCCACGCGAACCCGTGTTCGTCAGGGTGAAGGTGCCACCGGCGAGCTCGTCGGGCTTCAGCTTGTTGTCGCGCGTCCGGGCCGCCAGATCGGCGATCTCGCGAGCGAGCTGGGCGATGTTCTTCTCGCCGGCGTCCTTGACGACCGGGGTGAGCAGGCCGCGCTCGGTGTCGACGGCGATCGCGACGTTCTCGTGGGCGGGGTAGACGATCTCGTCGCCCTCGACCGTGGAGTTGATGATCGGGTAGGTCTTCAGCGCCTCGATGGCGGCGAGGGCGAAGAAGGGGAGGAACGACAGCTTGTCGCCCGTCTTCTGCTGGAACTCGCCCTTGACGCGATCGCGGAGCGCCGCGACCTTGGTGACATCGACCTCGACGACGGTCGTCAGCTGAGCCGTGGCCTGCATCGATGCGACCGCGCGCTCGGCGATGACCTTGCGCAGACGCGACATCTTCTGCGTCGTTCCGCGCAGCGGCGAGACCTCGACCGGCGCAGCGGGTGCGGCGGCAGCAGCGGGGGCAGCAGCAGCAGCAGCAGCCGGGGCCGACTTTGCGGCCTCGGCGGCCTTGAGCACGTCCTCCTTGCGGATCCGTCCGCCGACGCCGCTACCGGTGACGGTGGCGAGGTCGACGCCCTGCTGCTGGGCCAGGCGGCGCACCAGCGGCGTCACGTACGTGACCTCGTCGCCGCTGGAGGCGGGAGCCGACGGAGCGGCGGCAGGAGCTGCAGGCGCGGCAGGCTGCGCCGCCGGGGCGGGCTGCTCGGCCGGCTTCTCCTGCGCGGGGGCGGCGGGCTGCTGCGCGGGGGCAGCGGGCTGCTCCGCGGGGGCAGCGGGCTGCTCGGGCACCTCGTTGGGCTGCGGCTGCTGGATGGGCTCTTCCTCGATGGCCGGGGCGGGCTGCACCTGAGCCGGGGCGGCCGCGCCGCTTCCGATGCGGGCGAGGGCCGAACCGACGGCGACCGTCTCGTCCTCCTGGACGAGGATCTCCTGCAGCGTGCCGGCGACCGGCGAGGGGATCTCGGTGTCGACCTTGTCGGTCGAGATCTCGAGCAGGGGCTCGTCGACCGCGACGTCGTCGCCCACGGCCTTGAGCCACCGGGTGATCGTGCCCTCGGTGACGCTCTCACCGAGCTCGGGGAGCTTGACCTCGGTCGCGTCGGACGACGTGGCGGGGGCGGACTGCTCGGCGGGGGCCGAGTCGGAGGGGGCCGACTCCGCGGCCGGCGCGGCCTGCTCCTCGGCGGCGGGGGCCGGGGACTCCTCGGCCGGGGCGGCCTCGGGAGCGTCGTCCGAGGACGGCGCGCCGGAGCCGTCACCGATCTTCGCCAGGACGGCGCCGACCTCGACGGTCTCGTCCTCCTGGACGAGGATCTCCTCGATCACGCCGGAGACGGGCGAGGGGATCTCGGTGTCGACCTTGTCGGTCGAGATCTCCAACAGACCTTCGTCCTCCTGGACGGTGTCACCCACCTGCTTGAGCCAGCGGGTGACCGTTCCCTCGGTCACGCTCTCGCCGAGAGCGGGGAGGACGACGGAAGTGCTCATGGATATGTCTCCTTCGTACCGGATGCGGTGTCTAGCTTAGTGACGGCTGGGGGTCAGAGTGCGTGCAGGGGCTTGCCGGCCAGGGCGAGGAAGGCCTCACCCAATGCTTCGCTCTGCGTGGGGTGGGCGTGGACGAACGGGGCGATGTCCTCGGGGTGGGCTTCCCACCCGACGGCGAGTTGCGCTTCCGTGATGAGTTCGCCGACGCGGTCTCCGACGAGATGAGCCCCGACGACGGGACCGTCGATGCGGCGAACGATCTTCACGATGCCCGCGGTCCCGATGATCTCACTGCGGCCGTTGCCTGCCAGGTTGTACTCGTAGGCGCGGACGGCATCGGCACCGAAGCGCTCCTGGGCTTGTGCTTCCGTCAGCCCCACGGAGGCGACCTCGGGGTGCGAGTAGGCGACGCGCGGCACGTCGACGTCGGGCACGAGGACGGGAGACAGACCGGCGATCTCCTCCGCCACGAAGATGCCCTGCTGGAAGCCGCGGTGCGCGAGCTGGAGCCCGGGCACGATATCTCCGACGGCCCAGACGTGCGGGGCCGTGGTGCGCAGTCGCTCGTCGGTCTGGACGAACCCGCGGTCGAGCCGGACACCCGCGTCCTCGAACCCCAGACCCGCGGTGGCAGGCCCCCGGCCGACCGCGACGAGGACGTAGTCGGCCTCGAGGTTCGTCCCGTCGTCGAGGCTCACGGTCACGGCGGACTCGGTCTGCGTCACGGCGGAGAAGCGCCGCCCGAGCTGAAACCCGATCCCGCGTTTGCGGAACGCACGTTCCAGCGCCTTGCTGGAGGAGACGTCCTCCGCGGGCAGAAGATGGGGGAGCGCCTCGACGATCGTCACCTCGACGCCGAACGATCGCCATACGCTCGCGAACTCCACGCCGATGACCCCGCCGCCGAGCACGACCACGCGCTCGGGCACGACATCCAGGTCGAGCGCCTGCTCGCTGGTGAGGACGCGACCCCCGATGTCGAGCCCCGGGAGCGTCCGGCTGTAGGACCCGGTCGCGAGGATCACGTCCGACCCGCGGTAGACGTCGTCGCCCACCCGCACGGTCGCGCCGCTCTCGAGCGAGCCTTCGCCCCGGACCACGCGGATGCCGCGCGCGGAGATGAGCCCCTCGAGGCCCTTGAACTTCTTCGCGACGATGCCTTCGCGGTAGGCCCGGACGCCGGCGGGGTCGATCCCCCCGAACGACGCCAGGACGCCGATGTCGCCCGCACCGCGAGCCGCGTCGGCGACCTCGGCCGCGTGCAGCAGCGCCTTCGTGGGGATGCAGCCCCGGTGCAGGCAGGTGCCGCCGAGCTTGTCCTTCTCGATGAGGACGACGTCCTTGCCCAGCTCGGCGAGCCGCAGGGCGGCGGCATAGCCGCCGCTGCCACCGCCGAGGACGACGACGTCGGCCGTGAACTCGGTCACCGCGCGCTCCCCGCGGAGAGGAGTTCGACGAGCGAACGCACCGTGGCGCCCGTCACGCCCTTGTCCGTGAACCCGTGCGGGGCGGATTTGTTCATCCCGACACCGGCGATGTCCAGGTGCACCCACGGGATGCGCGGAGCATCCGCGTCCTCGGAGACGCGCCCGACGAAATGCCGCAGGAAGAGGCCGGCGAACAGGGACCCGCCCGCCGGGTCGCCGATCTTGGCGTTCTGCAGGTCGGCGATGGGGGAGTCCAGCTCGTCGACCATGTGCGCGGGGAGGGGGAGCTGCCAGGCGAGCTCGGCCACGCGGCCCGCGGCGGCGAGATACTCGGCCACCGCCTCGTCGTCGCCCATCACCCCGGTGTGGCGGTTGCCCAGAGCGACCGTGATCGCGCCCGTGAGGGTGGCCACGTCGACGATGAGGTCGGGGTTCTCGCGGCTCGCGGCGACGAGCCCGTCGGCGAGCACCAGGCGCCCCTCGGCGTCGGTGTTCAGCACCTCGACAGTGGTGCCGTCCAGCATGCGCAGCACGTCGCCCGGGCGCGTCGCGCGACCCGACGGCATGTTGTCGGCGATGCACAGCCAGGCGCTCACCCGGACCGGCAGGGCCATCTCGGCGGCGGCCCGGAGCACGGCGAGCACCGTCGCGGCACCGCACATGTCGTACTTCATCCCGACCATGGATGCCGCGGGCTTCAGCGACAGCCCGCCGGTGTCGAACGTGATGCCCTTGCCCACGAGGGCGACGTGGCGGTCGGCATCAGCGGGGGAGTATTCGAGGTGGACCAGGCGCGGCGGACGATCCGAGCCCTGGCCGACGCCGAGGATGCCGCCGTAGCCGCCGTCCGTGAGCGCGTGCTCGTCGAGCACGGTCACCGTGACAGGAAGGCCCTCGACGGACGCGACGGCGGCGTCGGCGAAGTCGGCCGGACCGAGCCACTCGGCGGGCGTCGTGACGAGGTCCTTCACGAGCGCGACCGCACCGGCGACCGCCGCGACCCCGGTCTGCTCGGCATCCGTGGGCGGCGTCGTCCCGTGGACGCTCACGCGGGAGGCGCGGGCCTTCGGCGTCTCGCTCTTGTACCCGGCGAAACGGTAACCGCCCAGCGCCGCACCCTCGGCGAGCGGAGCCCAGGCGGCATCCACCATCGGCTGCACCGCGACGTGCTCGAAACCCGTCAGCTGGCGCAGGCCCGTACCGACCGCATCCCGAAGGGCGGCCACGTCCGGCGTCGCGCCCGCGCCGACCACCGCGACCGGGAGGGTCACACCGGGAACGTGCACGCGCTGGAACGAACCGGCGCCGCCGGAGAAACCCACGGCGGCGAGCGAAGCGTTCAGACCGTCCCATCCAGCCGGGTCCGGCTCCGAGCCGTCGGACTTCGCGACCACCAGGAGGATCGCATCGGCGCCGGAGTCGAGGACGGGGACATCGGAGTACGTCACGGAGGGGAATGGCATAGCTTCCATCCTAGGTTCGCGGGTGTTCGCTAGCAGCGGGACGCACCGCCGTCGTCGTGTCGGACACGGCTCGTAGAGTGGAGGCATGCCGCATCCCGCACCGCTGTACGACCGCGCCCCCGCCGCGCCGCCGGTGCCATCCGGGCTCCCGCTGGTCATCGCGCTCACCGGATTCACCGACGCGGGCGGAGCGGTCACCCGTCTGGTCGAGTACTTCCGCGACGATCTCGAACCCCACCCCGTCGTGGTCTTCGACAACGACACGCTGCTCGACTACCGCGCGCGGCGTCCCGTCATCACCTTCGTGGAAGACCACCTGACGGACTACCGGCCCCCGCGTCTCGAGCTCTCGCTCGCACACGACTCGCTCGGTCATCCGTTCCTACTCCTCGCGGGGTACGAACCCGACTTCCTCTGGGAGGCGTTCGCCGAGAGCGTTCTCGAGCTCAGCGCCGGCCTTCAGGTGTCCTCGATCACCTGGGTGCACGCCATTCCCATGCCCGTGCCCCACACACGCCCGATCGGCACCACGGTGAGCGGCACTCGAAGCGACCTCGCCGAGGCGCACTCGGTCTGGCGCCCGCACACGCAGATCCCTTCCACGGTGGGTCATCTGCTCGAGTACCGGTTCGCCGAAGCCGGAGCGAAGATCGCCGGTTTCGCCCTTCTCGTCCCGCACTACCTCGGCGACACCGAGTACCCCGCGGCGGCGCTGGCCGGTCTCGACAGCCTGACCGTCGCCACGGGACTCGTCTTCTCCGGCGAAGTGCTGCGTGAAGAGAACCGCGAGTTCCTCGGGAAGGTCACCGAGCAGGTCGAGGGCAGCGAAGAGCTCACGCGCATGCTGCAGGGCCTCGAGGAGCGCTACGACGCGTACATGGCGGGCTCGACGCAGGCGACGCCCATCATCCACACCGGCGATCTGCCGAGCGCCGACGAACTGGCGGCGGAACTCGAGCGTTTCCTCGCCAATCGACCGGGCGACGACGATCGCCGCGGCCGGCTGGGCTGACGCACAGGAAGTCGACGCGCGGAGCGCCTTTCGCGGTCCGGACGTCGGAACGACGGGCCTGTGACGTGGGATCGCTCCCGCGTCACGGGGAATACCGAGGCATAGCGCGTCGTTGCATACGCATATATGCCCGGTGCACGTCAAGTCCCGCGCCGGGGATGTGAGACAATGAAGAACCTGACCCGTTGTCGGCCGAACCTGGAGCCCGCTCCACAGGATCGGACTTGACAAGGGTCTTACTAGTGTCCGAGAACGACCGGCGGCCGTGCAACATGCGTTCCCGGTGAAAGGCGAAACGTGGCAGGCACGAACACCAAGACCCGCTCCGGCAGTGAGAAGGACACCGACCTCGACGCTGCCGAGGAGACCACGACCGCGTCGAAGAAGACCGCGGCCAAGAAGGCTCCCGCCAAGGCGAAGGCGACCCCGGCCAAGGCGAAATCCAAGGCCAAGTCCGACGACGACCTCGAAGAGGACGACGTCGAAGAAGACATCGACGAAGACATCGAGGTCGCCGACGACTCCGACGACGACGACACCGACGGAGACGACGCGGCCAAGCCCGCGGCGAAGAAGTCCGACGACGAGAGCGACGACGACGACGAGTCGCCGGCCGCGCCCGCCGAGGCACTTCCCACCGGCGCGATCGTCATCTCCTCGAGCGACGAGGACGACGTCCCGGTCTACTCGGCGCAGATCACCGGCGCCACGGCCGACCCCGTTAAGGACTACCTGAAGCAGATCGGTAAGGTCCCGCTGCTGAACGCGGCCGAAGAGGTCGAGCTCGCCATGCGCATCGAGGCCGGTCTGTTCGCGGAAGAGAAGCTGTCGAACATGTCGGCGGCCGAGAAGACCAGCCAGCTGGGCCTCGACCTCCAGTGGGTCGCCCGCGACGGCCAGCGCGCCAAGAGCCACCTGCTCGGCGCCAACCTGCGTCTCGTCGTCTCGCTCGCCAAGCGCTACACCGGTCGTGGCATGCAGTTCCTCGACCTCATCCAGGAGGGCAACCTGGGTCTGATCCGTGCGGTCGAGAAGTTCGACTACACCAAGGGCTTCAAGTTCTCGACCTACGCCACCTGGTGGATCCGTCAGGCGATCACGCGCGCCATGGCCGACCAGGCCCGCACCATCCGCATCCCCGTGCACATGGTCGAGGTCATCAACAAGCTCGCGCGCGTCCAGCGCCAGATGCTGCAGGACCTCGGTCGCGAACCCACCCCGGAAGAGCTGAGCCGCGAACTCGACATGACCCCCGAGAAGGTCATCGAGGTGCAGAAGTACGGCCGCGAGCCGATCTCGCTGCACACGCCCCTCGGTGAAGACGGCGACAGCGAGTTCGGTGACCTGATCGAGGACACCGAGGCGGTCGTCCCGGCCGACGCGGTGGGCTTCACCATGCTGCAGCGTCAGCTGGAGTCGCTCCTCGACTCGCTCAGCGAGCGCGAGGCGGGCGTCATCCGCATGCGCTTCGGTCTCGGCGACGGCCAGCCCAAGACGCTCGACCAGATCGGCGACACCTTCGGCGTGACGCGTGAGCGCATCCGCCAGATCGAGTCCAAGACCATGGCGAAGCTCCGGCACCCCAGCCGTTCGCAGTCGCTGCGGGACTACCTCGAATGAGCGAGGAGGCCAACGCCGGCAAGGCGCTCACCCGCACCGTCGAGGGCACCTCGTACGCCCGCATCCCGATCCGCACCCGGGTCGTCATGCCGGGCGACGATCTCGACGCGTTCATCCTCGAGTACGCGAAGGATGCCGTGCAGCCGGGCGACCTGCTGTTCGTCACCGAGAAGATCGTGGCGATCACGCAGGGTCGTTCGTTCAAGCTCGACAGCATCAAGCCGCGCAAGCTCGCCCTGTTCCTGTCGAAGTACGTCACCCGGACGCCGTACGGCATCGGACTCGGCATGCCCGAGACGATGGAGATGGCCCTGCGCGAATGCGGCACCCCCCGCATCCTGTTCGCCGCAGCGGTCTCGGCCGTGACCAAGGCGTTCGGGCGGAAGGGCGACTTCTACCGCATCGCCGGCGACAAGGCGCGCGCGATCGACGGCCCCACCAAGGGCACGATCCCGCCGTACAACCAGGCCGTCGTGCTGGGGCCGGAGCGTCCGCGCGAGGTCGCGGCACGCCTGAAGGCTCTGCTGGGCATCGATCTCGAGGTCGCCGTCGTCGATATCAACGACCTGGGTGGCAACATCCTCGGTTCGACGATGGACAAGGCCGGAGAGAAGCGTCTCGTCGCGATCCTCAAGGACAACCCGCTCGGCCAGGGACACGAGTCCACGCCGCTGGGTATCGTCCGCGCCGCGGCCTGACGCGCACTCGATGAATCTCGCACGGGCGAGCAGCCTCATCGCCGCGGGCACCCTGGTGTCGCGCATGACGGGGCTGGTGCGCACCATCGTCCTGGTCGCCGCGATCAGTTCGGTGGGCGCATCGGCCGACGCCTTCTACGTCGCCAACCAGCTGCCGAACACGGTGCTGACGCTGATCTCGACGGGTCTGCTGACCGGCGTGATCGTGCCCCGCGTCGTGGCGGTGAGCGCGCAGGCCGACGGTGGTCGGATCTTCCTCCCCAAGCTGATCACGGCCGGGGCGGCGATCCTGCTCCTGACCACGGCGGTGGCGCTCGCGCTCGCGCCGGCGCTCGTCGCCGTGATGGCGAGCGGGTACGACGGCGCGACGCGCGACCTGACGGTGGCGTTCGCCTACTGGTGCCTGCCGCAGATCTTCTTCTACGGCATGTTCGCGCTGATCGGCGAGAGTCTGAACGCCCGCCGCATGTTCACTCCGTACGCGTGGGCGCCCGTGATCAACAACATCGTCTCGATCGCGGGCTTCGGGCTGTTCATCGTGCTGTTCGGGTTCCACCGCACCGAGGTCGGATGGTGGACGCCGTCCTCCATCGCGCTGGTCGGCGGAACGGCGACGCTGGGCATCATCGCGCAGACGGTCGTCCTCGCCGTCGCCTGGCGCCGATCCGGCATCCCGCTCCGTCCCGACTTCCGCTGGCGCGGGGTGGGCTTCGGCAGCATGGGGAGCCTCGCCACCTGGACGTTCGGCATGGTCGTCGTGACGCTGCTCGCCGGGCTCGTCCAGGTGAACGTCATGAGCGCCGCGTCCGGCGAGAACGCGTCCGTCGCCGTGTGGGGCAACGCCTGGCTGATCTACATGGTGCCGTACTCGCTGATCGTGCTGTCCATCGGGACGCCGTACTTCACGCGGATCGCCGAACACGCCGCGGCCGGTCGTGGCGACGACGTCCGCGCCGACATCAGCGCGGCGATCCGCATCCTCGGCCTGTTCGTCGTGATCTCGGCCGGCGCACTCATCGCCGCGGCAGCTCCCGCCTCGCGCATCTTCACCAGCAGCGCCGGCGACGCGCTCCTGGCCGCGCCCGTGCTCGTCGCGTTCCTCGTCGGCCTGGTGCCGATGGCCGTGCTGTTCATCATCCAGCGGACGTTCTACGCCTACGGCGACACGCGGACCCCGTTCTTCTTCACTCTTGCTCAGGGTGTCCTCGTGGTCGTCCTCACGCTCCTGGCCGTCATGGTCCCGAAGGAGTTCCTGACGGCGACGGTCGCCTCTGTGCAGACGCTCTGCGGCATCCTCGAGCTCCTGCTCGCGATCTGGCTGCTCCGCCGGAAGATCGGCCCCCTCGGCATCCGGAAGGCCGTCACCTCGCTGGCGGTCTTCGTCGGCGCCGCGATTCCGGCCGCCTTCGCCGGGTGGGGGATCTACCTGTGGTCCGGCGCCGATCAGGGATGGATGCTCGACAACCTGTTCTTCGGCGCGGTCGGCACGGCGCTCATCTGCTCCGTCGCGGGCGCGATCTACCTCGGCATCCTCGCGGGGCTGCGGACGCCGGAGCTGACGTCGGCGATCACGCTCGTGCGCGGGCGCTTCGGGCGCCGCTGACGCTGCGGGCCCGGGCGGTCCGCCGGCCGACGCTCCTCAGCGGCGACGTTCCAGGATGCCAGGACCGATCGCGTCGCGGTAGCGGTGCAGGAGCCCCGTCCGGATGCCGGACACGCTCGGCTTCATCTGGAAGACGCTGGAGTTGTGGTTGGCCTCGATGAGCGCGGGGCCGTCCGGCGTGATGGCGACGTCCCAGCCCACGTACGGCACGGTGGGGAGGCGACGCGAGGCCTCCTCGACCATGGCGAGCGCCTCGGCGAACAGCGGCACCTGGAATCCCGCGATGTCGACGCCCGTCACCGGATGCCGCGCGAACACGTTCGAGTTCTTGTCGACACCGGCCCACTGCGCGACGCCGTCGTCGTCGACCATGGTGAACATGCCACCGCCGGCGAAGTTGTCGACGACCCCGCCGTTGCCGATCCGCAGCACGGAGGCGATGAGGTGGAAGCTGCCGTCGTCGCGGCGGAACGTGATGAGCCGGAGCGTGTTGACGCTGCCCGGGTACAGGCGGGCCATGTCCGCGTGCTGGGGGAGGATCTCCTCGACCAACGCACGGTTCTCGGACACCAGGGTCGCACGCCACGCGGCGACGTCGGGGATCTCGTCGCGGGTGAAGGTGGTGATGCCGCGACCGCCCTCGCCGAGTGCGGGCTTGACCAGGACACGCGGATGCCGTGCGAGGAAGTCCGTGAGCTCCTGCTCGGTCGCCGTGGAGGCGTCGATCCACTCGCGGCCGATCATGTCCGCGAAGTCGCGGTAGAACCGCGGCTTGTCGCCCAGCAGGGCCGCCGAATCGGGGCCGTTGAGCGTGTTGTTCAGGCGGATCGCCTTGGGGTGCGTCATCCAGGTCCGTCGTTCACGACCGTTGAGGAGACGGATGTCCCAGACCGCGTAGTCGCGGAAGCCCATCTCGTAGCGCACCGACGACCAGAGCATGTCGGCGATGATGACGGGGAGTGGCGCGCGGGAGACCTTTTTCACCTGGCCGGCGAACTCGGTGACGTTGCCCAGACTCAGGCGTCGAGCTCGCTGCAGCAGGTACCGGACGCGCAGAGACCTCTGTGACACCTCGACACGCTAACACAGCGCCACCGAGCCGCCGGGGCGCCGGCTCCCAGAGGTCGGCCTCGTATGATGGGTACTTCGGAAGCGCTGCGACGGACGTTCATCTGAGCGGCGACTGACCTCCGGACGAGAAAGCGATCAGCCTGCCGATGGACATCTCCCCGAAGGCGCGCGCCGCCTACTTCCTCAAGCGCGTCGCCGCATTCCGCCCTTCCCGCGTCTGGACGTTCGCGCGTCAGATCGGGCAGGAGCAGGGCAAGTTCGCCCCGTTCGTGCTCGTCGACATGCTCTGGTGGGCGGCGTTCCACGACACCGCCTACATCGACTACTACGAGGCTGACTTCGCGCTGCTGAACCGTCGCGAGCGCAAGACGTTCATGACCTCCCTCATCCAGCACCACCTCGCCACCGCGGTGAACGACCGCGAGGTCGCCAAGACGCTGGAGAACAAGCTCAACTTCAACCGCGCGTTCGAGGAGTTCCTGGGGCGCGAGTGGATGCAGCTGGACACCACGGACACCGCCGCGCTCAAGGACTTCGCCGAGCGCCACCCCGTGATCATCGCGAAGGTGCCGGTGAGCCGCGAAGGGAAGGGCGTCTTCCGCTACGACACCGCCGAGGTGACGGACTGGGACGCCTTCCGCGCCGAGCTCGTCGAAAAGGGCCAGATCCTCATCGAGCAGCCGATCGTGCAGCACCCCTACCTCGCGTCGTACTGCGCGGGGACGGTGAACACGACCCGCATCACCACGTATTTCGACGGCGAGACCGTCCACCCCATGGTGATGGTCCAGAAGTTCGGGCGCGGAGCGGTGAGCGACCAGTTCACCTGGGGCGGCTTCTTCACGATGCTCGACGACGACGGGCACTCCGTCGGCCCCGGCCACACGGGCAAGCACAAGAGCCGTTACGACGTCCACCCCGAGTCGCAGCAGTCCATCGTGGACTTCCAGGTTCCGCTCTGGGATCAGGCCCTCGCGCTCGTCGACAAGGCCGCCCGGCGCATCCCGGAGGTTCCGTACGTCGGTTGGGACGTCGCGGTCGGACCCGAGGGGCCGGTCCTCATCGAGGGCAACTGGATCCCCGGGCTCTACGAGACGCGCGTGAGCACGACCGGTATCCGCGAGGGCTCGCGGCCGCGCCACGAGCGGCTGATGGGCGACGCCCTCCGCCGCTGATGACTCCCGACGCCGTGGTGCCCGCCGCATCCGATACCGCCGGGGGAGTCTCTCCCGTCGCTCGCGTGTCGGAGCGGAACCTGCGCGCGAACGCGCGGCTCGCGCCGGTCGGCGCCGCCGACGACGTGCTCGCCGCCGACGCGTGGGGACACGGCGCCCAGTGGGTGGCATCCGTCCTGGCATCCGTCGGGGTCGACCCCGACGAGCTCGAGGCCGCCACCCTCTTCGGTCTTCCGGGCGGAGACCTCCGCGCGCGGCCGGTGCTGTCGCTGCACGGGCGTGTCCTCGGGACGAAGGCGCTGCTCACCGGTGAGGGCGTCTCGTACGGATACACCCACCGTGCGCCGCGCGACACGACCGTGGCGCTGGTGACCGGCGGGTACGCGCAGGGCGTGGTGCGCTCGCTCGGGAACGTCGCTGACGTCGTCATCGACGGTCGCCGTCACCGCATCGTCGGACGAGTGGCCATGGACGTCTGCGTCGTCGACGTCGACGACGCGCGTCCGCCGCGGGGCAGCGGAGTGGTCTTCTTCGGCGACCCCGAGGCCGGTCACCCTTCGCTCCGGGAGTGGACGGATGCCACCGGCTGGACCGCCGGCGAGATCGTCGCCGCCGTCGGTGCCCGCGCCGTGCGGACGGTGATCGCGTGAGCGCCGAGTACCGGGTCGACCTCGACGCGTTCGCCCGGAACCTCGCCCGTGTCCGCGAGGCCGTCGAGCCCGCACGGCACATGCTCGTCGTCAAGGACGACGCCTACTCCCACGGACTCGATCGAATCGTCCGGCGAGCGGTGGCCGAGGGTGTGAGCTGGATCGGCGCGTTCGACGTCGAGACCGGGCGCGCGGTGCGCGCCGTCGCGGGCCCGGACGTGCGCATCTTCGTCTGGCTTCTCGGGGGAGCCGACGACCTCGCGGGCGGCATCGCCGCAGACCTCGACCTGGGCATCGGCGACGAAGCGCTCCTCGCCGACCTCGCGGCGCAGGACACGCCGCCGTCACCGGCCCGGGTGCACCTCAAGATCGACACGGGCCTGCACCGCAACGGCATCCGTCCCGAGGACTGGAGTCGAGCGCTCGAGACCCTGTCGACCCTCGTCGGCGAGGGGAAGGCCTCGTTCGAGGGGCTGTGGTCGCACATCGCGGAGGCCTCGGATGCCGACGACGACGACGCCCGCGAGATCTTCCTCGCCGCACGGGCTGCGGCCGTCGACGCGGGCCTGGCGCCGCGGTTCTCGCACCTGGCCGCCAGTGCGGCGGGGTTCGCGCGAGCGCCGTTCCGCGAGGACCTCGTCAGAGTCGGGGCATTCTCCTACGGCATCCGCCCCGCCGGCGGCCCGGGCGAACAGGAGCTCGGGATCGAGCCGATCTCGACGCTCGTGGCCACGGTCACGGCCGTGGAGGGCGACGCGGTACGCCTCGACCTCGGCAGCCTGCACGGGCTCCCCTCGGTCCTGGAGGGTCGCTTCTCGGTGGCGACCCCGGCGGGACCCCGGCGCGTCCTCACCATCGAGCCGGGCTCCACGCTCGTCGAGACATGGTCGGAGGCCGCGCCCGGTGACATCGTGACGGTGTGGGGGCGCGGGGGAGTGGCGTCGGCCACCGACCTCGCCGAACTCATCGACACGATCGGCGAGGAGATCGCGCTCCGGGTGTCACCGCTCGTCCCCCGGCGGTATACGACGAACGGGCCCCGTCGCGCTCGGTGAGCGCAGTCGGAGCCCGTTCGGACGTGAAAGGTCAGTCGGCGGCGTGCAGACGAGCGGTCTCGTCGTGCCACGAGGTGGCGATGCTGCGGAGCTTCTCTTCGTACTTGCGCCCGTGGTGGGCGCAGAAGAGGAGCTCGCTGCCGTTGACTTCGGCGGCGATGTAGGCCTGCGCTCCGCAGGAGTCGCAGCGATCGGCTGCCGTGAGGCGGTGATCGAGGACGGCGGACGCGTCGGGTGCAGTCGTGGTGGTCATGTCGGGTGCCCTCCTCGGGTGATCGTGGGCGAGTCTCCATATACAACCACGCGGATGTTTCGCCTATGCCGCGGCTTGATCACATTTCGCTGTGCGCGTACGGTGACCCGACCTCGCTGTGTGTCTGCAAGCCGATGTCGGAGCCGCCGATTACGCTGAGAGATCGTGACGTCCGAGTATTCCGCCCATCATCTCCAGGTCCTCGAAGGACTCGAAGCGGTGCGCAAGCGCCCGGGCATGTACATCGGGTCCACCGACTCCCGCGGTCTCATGCACTGCCTGTGGGAGATCATCGACAACTCCGTCGACGAGGCCCTCGGCGGATTCGGCACTCGGATCGACGTCCTGCTGCATCCCGACGGCAGCGTCGAGGTCCGCGACCGGGCCCGTGGCATCCCGGTCGACGTCGAACCCCGCACCGGACTCACGGGCGTCGAGGTCGTCTTCACGAAGCTGCACGCCGGCGGCAAGTTCGGCGGCGGGTCGTACGCGGCCTCCGGCGGTCTGCACGGCGTCGGCGCCTCGGTGGTCAATGCGCTGTCCGAGCGCCTCGACGTCGAGGTCGACCGCGGCGGCAAGACGTACGCGATGTCGTTCCACCGCGGCGAGCCCGGGGTGTTCGCGGGCGACGGTCCCGACTCGGCCTTCACGCCGTACGACTCGAGCAGCGAGCTGCGGGTCGTCGGCAAGGCCCCGCGCGGCGCGACCGGTACCCGCATCCGTTACTGGGCCGACCGGCAGATCTTCACGAAGGATGCCGCGTTCGGCTTCGACGAGCTCGTGCAGCGCGCCCGGCAGACGGCGTTCCTCGTGCCGGGTCTCGAGATCGTCATCACCGACGAGCGGGGCGATGAGCCGGTCGAGACGAGCTACCGCTTCGACGGGGGCATCTCGGAGTTCGCCGACTTCCTCGCCCCCGACTCCGCGATCACCGACACCTGGCGGCTGACCGGTACGGGCACGTTCACCGAGACCGTGCCCGTCCTCCAGCCCGGCGGCTCGATGGTGCCGACCGAGGTGCAGCGCGAGTGCGAGGTCGACATCGCCGTGCGCTGGGGCACCGGCTACGACACGACCACGCGGTCGTTCGTGAACATCATCGCCACGCCCAAGGGCGGCACGCACCAGCAGGGCTTCGAGCAGGGCCTCATGAAGATCCTGCGTACCCAGGTCGAGCAGAACGCGCGCAAGCTCAAGGTCGGCAACGACAAGATCGAGAAGGACGACATCCTCGCGGGTCTCACCGCCGTCCTCACGGTCCGTCTTCCCGAGCCGCAGTTCGAGGGCCAGACGAAGGAGGTCCTCGGAACCCCGGCCGTGCGGCAGATCGTGACGCAGGTCGTCTCGAAGGAGCTGACCGAGCGCTTCGCGTCGACCAAACGCGACGACAAGGCGCAGACGGCGCTGCTGCTCGAGAAGGTCGTCTCCGAGATGAAGGCGCGCATCTCCGCGCGCACCCACAAAGAGACGCAGCGCCGCAAGAACGCGCTCGAGTCGTCCTCGCTGCCGTCGAAGCTCGTCGACTGCCGCTCGAACGACGTGGCCGACTCCGAGCTGTTCATCGTCGAGGGGAACTCGGCGCTCGGCACCGCCCGCGATGCCCGCAACAGCGCGTACCAGGCCCTGCTCCCGATCCGCGGCAAGATCTTGAACACGCAGAAGGCGTCGATCAGCGACATGCTGTCCAACGCCGAGTGCGCCTCGATCATCCAGGTCATCGGCGCGGGCTCCGGCCGCTCGTTCGACCTCGACGCCGCACGCTACGGCAAGATCATCCTGATGAGCGACGCCGACGTCGACGGCGCCCACATCCGCACGCTGCTGTTGACCCTGTTCTTCCGCTACATGCGCCCGCTCGTCGAAGCGGGGCGCGTCTTCGCCGCCGTCCCGCCGCTGCACCGGGTCATCGTGATGAATCCCGGGTCCAAGCCCAACGAGACGATCTACACCTACAGCGAGCAGGAGCTGCACGGCCTGCTCGCGAAGCTCAAGAAGTCGAACAAGCGCTGGCAGGAACCGATCCAGCGGTACAAGGGCCTGGGCGAGATGGATGCCGATCAGCTCGCGACGACCACGATGGACCGCGCCGGCCGCACCCTGCGGCGGGTGCAGGTGCGCGACATCGAAGAGGCGGCCCAGGTGTTCGATCTCCTCATGGGCAGTGACGTCGCTCCCCGTCGCGAGTTCATCGTCGATTCCAGCGATCGGCTGGCGCGCGAGCGCATCGACGTCTGAGACGTCGCGCACCCCCGCTCCGCGCGGCGCCGACCCGCCGCGAGGCCCGTCTCAGCGGATCGAGGTGCCGATCGCGCCGACGACCGCGTCGAGCGGCTGACCCGAGGCGTCGCGCTTCGCGCCCGCCTCGGGCAGCGTCCGCACGGAACCGTCGGTGCCGACGGCGCGCGGGTCGGACCCGACCCACGCCAGCGTCAGGGCGTCCTCGCCGCGGAGCAGGCGCTGCGCGCGCACACCACCCGTCGCGCGGCCCTTCGCCGGGAACTCAGTGAAGGCCGAGACCTTGGCGCTGCCGGCGTCCGTGCCCGCCAGCGCGGCGGAGGATCCGGCGACGGTGACGACGACGGCATCGAACGACGATCCGCCCACGACGGCGAACGCGATCACCCGGGCACCGTCGGACAACCGGATGCCGGCCATGCCGCCGGCCGAGCGTCCCTGCGGTCGCACGGACGAGGCGTCGAATCGCAGCAGTTGCGCGTCGTCGGCGATGAACACCAGCTCGGCGGCATCCGAGGCCGGTGCTGCTCCGACGACCCGATCGCCGTCGCGGAGGACGATGATCTCGATCTCGGGCTTCGTGCCGAGCTCGCTCGCCGCCACGCGCTTCACGATGCCCTGGGCCGTACCGAGAGCGATGGGCGGGCCATCGGCCAACGGCACCAGCGCGACGACCTGTTCGCCCTTGGCCAGGGCGAGGTACTGCTCGACGCGCGTTCCGGCGGCCAGCTGCACGGCGTTGCCGGGCACCGACGGCAGGTCGACGGGGGAGAAGCGGACGAGTCGGCCGGCCGAAGTGACGGCGCCGATGTCGCCTCGGGTCGTGGTGTCGACCGAGGAACGGATCGCGTCGTGCTTCGCGCGCCGCGTGGGCGGCACGACACCGCCGCCAGGAGCGTCGGCCGTGAGCTCGGCACGCACCATCCGGCCCGTGGCGGAGAGGAACACCCGGCACGGGGAGTCGGCGATCTGCAGGTCGGCGGCCGCGGCGGCCTTCGCGGACCGGGGCTGCACCGGACCACCGTTGAGCAGCATCGTGCGGCGCGGGGTTCCGTAGGCCTCGGCGGCGGCCTCGAGTTCGGCGGCCACCTGACCGCGGAGCAGGACATCACTGGCGAGGAGCTCGACGAGCTGGTCGATCTCGGCCTGCAACTGGTCGCGCTCGGCCTCGAGCTCGATGCGCGAGAACCTCGTGAGGCGCCGCAGGCGCAGCTCGAGGATGTACTCGGCCTGCGGGTGCGACAGGTCGAAGACCTCCTGCAGGCGTGTGCGGGCCTGCTCGCCGTCGTCCGAGGAGCGGATGACCTGGATGACCTCGTCGATGTCGAGGATCGCGATGAGCAGTCCCTCGACCAGGTGGAGGCGCTCGCGCTTGCGCGCCAGTCGGTACTCGCTCCGACGCGTGACGACGCGGATGCGGTGGTCGAGGTACACCCGCAGCATGTCGCGCAGCCCCAGCGTCTGAGGCTGGCCGTCGACGAGCGCGACGTTGTTGATGCCGAACGAGTCCTCGAGCGGAGTCAGCCGGTAGAGGTGCTCCAGCACCGCCTGCGGGTCGAAGCCGGTCTTGATGCCGATGACGAGCCGCAGGCCGTTCTGGCGGTCGCTGAGGTCGGTGACGTCGGCGATGCCCGCGAGCTTCTTCGCCTGAACGGCATCCTTGATCTTCTCGATCACCCTCTCGGGGCCGACGAGATACGGAAGCTCGGTGATCACGATGCCGGTGCGGCGGGGGCCGAGCGACTCGATCGCCGCCTTCGCCCGGGTGCGGAAGAGCCCGCGGCCGTGGGTGTAGGCGTCCTTGATGCCGTCCAATCCCACGATGATGCCGCCCGAGGGGAGGTCGGGACCCGGGACGAACTCCATGAGCTCCTCGACCGTGGCATCCGGGTTCTGGAGGAGGTGGACGGCGGCGGCCACGACCTCGATGAGGTTGTGGGGCGCCATGTTCGTCGCCATGCCGACCGCGATGCCGGTCGCACCGTTGACCAGCAGGTTCGGGAACGCCGCGGGCAGGACGTCGGGCTGCTGGAACTGGCCGTCGTAGTTGGGGACGAAGTCGACGACGTCCTCGTCGAGGTTCTCGGTGAGCGCGAGCGCGGGCGGGGCGAGACGCGCCTCGGTGTAGCGCGACGCGGCGGGCCCGTCGTCGAGGGAGCCGAAGTTGCCGTGGCCGTCGACGAGGGGCACCCGCAGCGAGAAATGCTGGGCGAGACGCACGAGCGCGTCGTAGATCGCCGTGTCGCCGTGCGGATGGAGCTTTCCCATCACCTCGCCGACGACGCGCGCGCTCTTGACGTGCCCACGGTCGGGCCGGAGGCCCATCTCGGCCATCTGGTACAGGATGCGCCGCTGGACGGGCTTGAGGCCGTCGCGGGCGTCGGGCAGCGCGCGCGAGTAGATGACCGAGTAGGCGTACTCGAGGAACGACCCCTGCATCTCGACCGAGACATCGACGTCTTCGATGCGCTCGGGGGCGGGGGAAGCGGCAGTGGAACGGGAATCGGGCATAGGTGCGGCCTCGGGTCGGGCGGGCGTCGATCGCGACGGGGGCGGAAAGTCGTGTGGAAGACTGGCCCCGATGTCCCTCAGCCTACCGGCGGCCCCGCCGCGTGCCCGGAGCCTCACCGGAGTGGTGAGCGAGGCGATCGCCGCCCTCGACGGGCGATCGGAATGGTTCGCTCCGGCCCGGAGCGCCGTGGTGTTCGTCGTCGACGGGCTCGGCTCGCACAATCTCGCCGAGCGTCGCGGTCACGCGCGGTTCCTCGGCTCCGCCGGTTCGCGACGCGACATCGCCCGCACGGTGTTCCCCTCCACGACCGCAGCCGCGCTGACGAGCCTGTTGACGGGGTCCGAGCCCGGCGCGCACGGGATCGTCGGCTACCGCACGCGAATCCCCGGTACCGCCGTGGCCGCCAATCAGCTGCACGGCTGGGAGACCGACGGTCTCGACCCGCGCACGTGGCAGCGCAGCCGACCGCTGTTCGAGAGCGAGGCCGAACGCGGTCGCCCCGTGTTCGTCGTCTCGCGTCCCGACTACACCGGCACGGGGTTCACGGCGGCGACGCTCCGGGGCGCCGAGTTCGTCTCGGCCGCCGACGTGCGCGAGCGCGCCGCCATCGCCGCCGACCTCGCTTCGCGGCATCCGGGAGCCCTCGTCTACCTCTACACGCCCGACCTCGACAGCGCCGGTCATCGCGACGGCTGGGAGTCCGATCGCTGGATCGACGCCCTCGAACGCGTCGACGCCGCTGCGCGCGACCTCGCCGGCGCGATCGACCCCGCGACCGGCGTGCTGGTCACCGCGGATCACGGGATGGTCGACGTCCCCGCCCGCAAGCACGTGCTGCTCGGCCACGGCGACGCGCTCGTCGACGGCGTCGAGATCGTCGGCGGCGAGCCCCGCATGCTGCACCTGTACACCGCGCCGGGCGAACAGGATGCCGTGGCCGGGCGATGGCGGGAACGCGAACAGGCGCGGGCCTGGGTGATGACGCGGGAGGAGGCGATCGCCGCCGGGCTGTTCGGTCCGGTGGCTCCGGAGGTGCGCGAGCGCATCGGGGACGTGCTCGTCGCCGCCCGCGGGCGATTCGCGTACTACGACGATCGAGAGAGCGACAAGCGCCCTCAGCGCATGGTCGGCCAACACGGTTCGCTGACCGACGAGGAGCGCACCGTACCGCTCCTGCGGCTCGGCGCATTCGCCTGACGAACGGGCGTCAGCTCTCGTCCGTGCGGGCTCCGAACACGATCTCGTCCCACGACGGCATCGACGGTCGGCCCTTCGCGCGTCGTCCGGAGTCGGTGGATGCCGGGGGAGCGGCGGTGCGTTCGGGTTCGGCCTCGGGCTCCTCGGCGCGGTACTCCGGCTCGAGGGCGTCGAAGAGGGCGACCGGCGCACTGGGCGCGCGCTGCTCGGGCTCGCGTGCCTCGACGACGCCGGGGAGCGGCTCGCGCTGACCGCGACGGCGGCGGAGGGCCTCGAGCAGATCGGCGGTCTCGGAGGACGTGACCGGAGCGTCAGGTGCCCGCTTGATCGCCGCCGCCTGCACCGCGGCCGCGACGGGACCGGTGGCTTCGATGCCCGGTTCGTCCTCGATGTCGAGACGTCGCGGACCGAAGGCGCCGCTGTCGAAGCGCGTGTCGTCCTTGGGGAGCGGGGTGTCCAGGGCCCGCAGCCGCGGGATGAGTCCCTCGGGCAGCGATCCCTGGCGCGAGAGCTGGATGGCATCCGAGTTCTGAGGGGAGAGCGTGCTGCGCCGCGGATCGAAGCCCCAGCGGGCGTCGTGATCGATCCCGTTCGCGGTGAACTCGAGCTTCACCATCCAGCCCGAGGAGTCCTTCCAGCTCGTCCAGCGCTCCGCCGACGCTCCCGCTTCGGCGAGCTTCGCGCGGACGGCCGTCCCGAAGGTGACCGGACCGTCGTGTTCCAGCGCGCCGCCGAGGAGGACGGGGACGGCGAGGGCCTGCGCGACCACGTGCTCGCGCTCGGCGAGGACGGGACCTTCGAAGCGCTCCACGTCCTCGACGCGGGCGCCCAGGAGCGTGGCGACCTCTCGCGCCGACAGCCCGGCTCGGATGTGGGCCTGGATGTCGCGCGGGCTCGGGCGGGGCGCGCGCTCGTCGTCGTGCTCGCGCCCACGGCGCGCGCGGCGCGCTTCTGCGCGCAGCACCTCGTCGAGCGGCAGGGCGAAACGTTCGCCCGCTTCGGTCGCGACGACGAGGACGTCATCCTCGGTTCCGATGACTTTGAGCTGTTCCATGCGAAACACCCCTCCGATCTGCAGTCGAGCCCCATGCTGACACGCCCCCGGGGCCGGAGCCGGGAATAACGCGGGCGCGCCGCGAGTTTGACGCGTCGCAGGGCCCGCATGTCCCGAGAACCGCATTTGCTAATCGTGTTCGGGTCATGCAAACTATGGCCGCCCGTTCGGGCGATGCACCACGAAAAACCGGAAGTAGAGACCTTCACGCATGGCCACCGATTACGACGCACCGCGCAAGACCGAGGACGACAGCGAGTCGATCGAGGCCCTCAAGGAGCGCGTGCCCGACAAGACGTCGGGGTCGATCGACAACGAGGATGCCGACAACCCCTCGGGCTTCGAGCTGCCCGGGGCCGACCTGTCGGACATCGACCTCGATGTCGTCGTGCTTCCCCCTCAGGAGGACGAGTTCACGTGTATGAACTGCTTCCTGGTGAAGCACCGTTCCCAGATCGCCGAGGAGAGCGGCTCCGGCTTCATCTGCCTGGAGTGCGCAGCCTGACCTGAGCGCGCTGGATCGCCGCCACGAGGCGGTCCGGCGTCCGGGTGGACACCACCCACAGGGGAGTCGGATCATCGGGATCGGTCACGGGTACCGTGACGATCCCGTCGATCCCTCCCCGGATGAGATGCCAGGCCCGCCGGTCGAGACCACTCCCGCGGGCCGTTCGAGCCTCGTCCGCCACGACACCGGCCGGTACCCCCAGGTATTCCACCGGGATGTGCGCGCGGCCGGCCCGCAGTTCGCCGTCCCGCACCTCGACCACAGGGGAGAGCGCGACGAGCGCGGACACGATCCCGACCGACACGAGCAGGCCCACGACGAGGGCGACCGTGGTGTCGATTGGGGAGAAGACCAGGGCCGCCATGGGGCCGCAGACCGCCGCGGCGACGAGCGCCCACAGGGACGGACTCAGGCGTTCGCGGTACTCGATTCCGGTGCGGATGCCGCACCCCCTCTTCTGCATTACCCTCGTGGGGTGACCGAAACGGTGGACGTCCTCATTGTCGCATCCGAGCCTCCGGTCTTCGCCCACCCCGGCGACGCCGGAGCCGACCTCGTCGCCGCCGAGGCCGTCCGGCTCGAGCCCGGTCGCCGCGCCCTCGTCTCCACGGGCGTGCGCATCGCCCTGCCGGACGGATACGCCGCCTTCGTCGTTCCCCGCAGCGGCCTCGCCGCCAAGCACGGCATCACGATCGTGAACTCCCCGGGCACCGTCGACGCGGGCTACCGCGGCGAGATCAAGGTGGCGCTGCTCAACACCGACCTCGACGAGGCCTACGAGATCGCGGTCGGCGACCGCATCGCACAGCTCATCGTCATGCCCGTCCCACCCGTGCGCTTCATCCCCGTCGACGACCTCCCCGCCAGCGTGCGCGGAGAAGGCGGCTTCGGATCCAGCGGCTACCAGACCCCTTCAGGGAGCACCCGATGACCGACGACTCCGACCAGCAGATCGAAGCCGCACCGCCCGCCAAGAGCGGACCGGTGGACCGCGAGACCGTCGGTCCCTTCGACGAGTCCGAGGCCAATGCGGTGCGCCCGTACATCGATCTCGGCGGCATCAAGATCCTGCCGCGCGAGGGCCTGAACCTCCGACTCGAGGTCGAGGAGCAGACCAAGCGCATCGTCGCCGTCGGGCTCGACTACGCCGAGTCGACGCTGCAGGTGCAGCCGTTCGCGGCGCCTCGTTCGAGCGGCCTGTGGGAGGAGACGCGCGAGCAGATCCGCCAGCAGGTCAAGCAGCAGGGCGGCCGCGTCGAGGAGCGCGAGGGCCCCCTCGGCCCCGAGCTGCTCGCCGAGGTTCCCGTGGTGGCCGGACCCGACGGTTCCACGAAGCGTCTGGCGCGCTTCGTCGGCGTCGACGGACCGCGCTGGTTCCTGCGTGGTGTCATCGGCGGAGCGGCGACGTCGGACGTCGAGGCGGCCGGCGCCGTCGAAGACCTTTTCCGGTCCATCGTCGTCGTGCGCGGGACCTCGCCCATGCCCCCGCGCGATCTGATCCCGCTCCGGATGCCGACCACCCCCGGCACGGCATGACCGAGTCCGCGCGCTCCGACGACGGCGACCGCGTGCCCCTCGAACCGCCCTCGGCGGCCGACAGCGTCTCCGCGGCGCTCGGCAGCGCGGCGCGCCGCGCGGGGCTCGATCCTTCGAAGCATTCCTCGACCGGTGCGGCCGTCTGGGCGGCGATGGGCGGGTGGCGCGGCATCCTGGAGTCCGTCCTGCCGTCGCTGGCGTTCGTGGTGCTGTTCACCGTCACGATCGATCCCGAGACGCGCCAGGGGAACCTTCCCCTGAGCCTCGGGGTGTCCGTGGGGCTGGCGCTCGTCTTCACCATCGCCCGCCTGTTGGCGAAGTCGCCTCCGAGCGCGGCGATCGGGGGATTGGTCGCGACGGCCGCCGCGGCGCTGCTGACGCTGTTCACCGGCCGCGGGCAGGACAACTTCGTCTTCGGCTTCTTCACCAACGGCGCGTACGGCGCCGCGTTCCTCGTCTCGGTGCTCGTGGGCTGGCCGTTGATCGGTCTCATCGCCGGGTACCTGCTGGGCGAGGGCACGTCGTGGCGCGCCGACAAGCGTCGCCGCCGCGTGTTCACCTGGCTGTCCCTCGGGTGGGCGGCGCTGTTCTTCGCTCGCCTGGCGGTGCAGCTCCCGCTGTACTTCGCGGGCGACGTCACCGCTCTCGGGACGCTGAAGATCATCATGGGTCTGCCGCTGTTCGCTCCCATGGTGGCCGTGACGTGGCTCGCCGTGCGCGCTCTCTCCCCCCGGCGCGAGTCCTGATACATTTATCTTGATATCAAGATAAATCTCCCTCCCTCGCGGTTAGGTCGGCCTTCCTGGCATCCTCTGCACCGCGCAGGGAAGATGGGAGAGGGCGGGCCGACGCCTGCGCATACGCCGACGAAGGAGACGATCGTGTCCACGGTTGACAGCTTCGGTGCCAAGAGCACCCTGACGGTCGGCAGCACCGACTACGAGATCTTCCGCATCGACACCGTCGCCGGGTTCGAGAAGCTCCCGTTCAGCCTGAAGGTGCTGCTGGAGAACCTGCTCCGCACCGAGGACGGGGCGAACGTCACCGCCGAGCAGATCCGCGCCCTCGGGTCCTGGAACCCGGATGCCGAGCCCGACACCGAGATCCAGTTCACGCCCGCGCGCGTCGTGATGCAGGACTTCACCGGCGTCCCCTGCATCGTCGACCTCGCGACGATGCGCGAGGCCGTCACGGCCCTCGGCGGCGACCCCAACCGCATCAACCCCCTCTCGCCGGCCGAGATGGTCATCGACCACTCGGTCATCGCCGACCTCTTCGGCAGCGAGAACGCCCTCGAGCGCAACGTCGAGATCGAGTACGAGCGCAACGGTGAGCGCTACCAGTTCCTCCGCTGGGGCCAGACCGCCTTCGACGACTTCAAGGTCGTCCCCCCGGGCACCGGCATCGTCCACCAGGTGAACATCGAGCACCTGGCCAAGGTCGTCTACGACCGCTCCGTCGACGGCGTCCTCCGCGCCTACCCCGACACCTGCGTCGGCACCGACTCGCACACCACGATGGTCAACGGCCTGGGCGTCCTCGGTTGGGGCGTCGGCGGCATCGAGGCCGAGGCCGCGATGCTCGGTCAGCCCGTGTCGATGCTCATCCCGCGCGTG
Source organism: Microbacterium sp. IEGM 1404 (assembly GCF_030056775.1). Taxonomy (NCBI): domain Bacteria; kingdom Bacillati; phylum Actinomycetota; class Actinomycetes; order Micrococcales; family Microbacteriaceae; genus Microbacterium; species Microbacterium sp. IEGM 1404. Next base: position 897,434 of record NZ_JASHKP010000001.1, read on the forward strand.
GTGGGCTTCAAGCTCAGCGGCGAGATCCCCGCCGGCGTCACCGCGACCGACGTCGTCCTCACGATCACCGACATGCTGCGCAAGCACGGCGTCGTGGGCAAGTTCGTGGAGTTCTACGGCGAGGGCGTGGCATCCGTGCCGCTCGCCAACCGCGCCACCATCGGCAACATGAGCCCCGAGTTCGGCTCGACCGCGGCGATGTTCCCCATCGACGACGTCACGCTCGACTACCTGCGCCTCACCGGTCGCGACGAGCAGACCGTCGCGCTCGTCGAGTCCTACGCCAAGGAGCAGAAGCTCTGGCACGACCCGGCGCGCGAGCTCGTCTTCAGCGAGTACATGGAGCTCGACCTCTCCACCGTCGTCCCCTCGATCGCCGGCCCGAAGCGTCCCCAGGACCGCATCCTGCTGTCCGAGGCGAAGTCGCAGTTCGAGAAGGACATCCTCAACTACGCCGCCGCGTCCACCTCGGACTCGATCGTCGACCTCGAGAGCGACCAGTCGTTCCCGGCCTCCGACCCGGGCCCCGTGCCGGGCGACGAGCACACCCACACCGGTGAGGTGCTCATCTCCTCCGGGCACCCCGCCAACGCGTCGAAGCCCGTGAAGGTCACCACGCCCGAGGGGCAGTCCTACCTGCTCGACAACGGCGCGGTCACGCTCGCCGCCATCACGTCCTGCACGAACACCTCGAACCCCTCGGTCATGATCGCGGCGGGCCTTCTCGCCAAGAACGCCGTGGACAAGGGTCTGAAGCGCAAGCCGTGGGTCAAGACGACGCTCGGCCCCGGCTCGAAGGTCGTCACCGACTACTACGAGAAGTCGGGTCTCGACAAGGCGCTCGAGGGCCTGGACTTCTACACCGTCGGCTACGGCTGCACGATCTGCATCGGAAACTCCGGCCCCCTCATCGAGGAGGTCTCCGAGGCGATCAACGAGAACGACCTCGCCGTCACGGCCGTCCTCTCCGGCAACCGCAACTTCGAGGGTCGCATCAGCCCCGACGTGAAGATGAACTACCTGGCATCCCCGCCGCTGGTGGTCGCCTACGCCCTGGCCGGCTCGATGAACTTCGACTTCGAGACCGACCCCCTCGGCAAGGACCAGAACGGCGAGGACGTCTTCCTCAAGGACATCTGGCCGGCGCCCGACCAGGTGCAGACGATCATCGACGCGTCGATCTCGCGCGAGCAGTTCATCCAGCAGTACGCCACCGTCTTCGAGGGCGACGAGCGCTGGAAGAACCTGCCCACCCCGACCGGTCCGATCTTCGAATGGGATGCCGACTCGACCTACGTCCGGAAGGCGCCCTACTTCGACGGCATGTCGATGGAGCCGTCGCCGGTCACCGACATCAGCGGCGCGCGCGTCATGGCGGCCCTCGGCGACTCGGTCACGACCGACCACATCAGCCCGGCCGGCAACATCAAGGCGGGCACGCCCGCCGCGCAATACCTGACCGAGCACGGCGTCGCGCAGAAGGACTTCAACTCCTACGGCTCGCGCCGCGGCAACCACGAGGTCATGATCCGCGGCACGTTCGCGAACATCCGCCTGAAGAACGAGCTCACCGCGGCCGTCAACGACGGCAAGGTCGTCGAGGGCGGATACACCCGTGACTTCACACAGCCCGGCGGTCCGCAGTCGTTCATCTTCGACGCGAGCCAGAATTACCAGGCGCAGGGCACCCCGCTGGTGATCTTCGGCGGCAAGGAGTACGGCTCCGGCTCGTCGCGCGACTGGGCGGCCAAGGGCACGAACCTGCTCGGTGTGAAGGCCGTCATCACCGAGAGCTTCGAGCGCATCCACCGCTCGAACCTCATCGGCATGGGCGTCGTCCCGCTGCAGTTCCCCGCGGGCGAGAGCTGGAAGTCGCTGGGCCTCGACGGCACCGAGATCGTCTCGATCGAGGGCCTCGAGCAGCTCAACGAGGGCGTCACGCCCAAGACGGTCAAGGTCACCGCCGAGCCGAGCGAGTTCTCGCCCGAGGGCAAGCAGACCGTGACGTTCGACGCCGTGGTCCGCATCGACACCCCCGGTGAGGCCGACTACTACCGCAACGGCGGCATCCTGCAGTACGTGCTGCGTTCGCTGGTCTGATCCCCGCCTCGACAGCGCCCCGGGAGCTCCTGCCCCCGGGGCGCTGTCGTGTTCCCGCCGCGTGAGTCGCCACGATGTGTCGCCACCGCCGTCGGCAAGGCGACAGATCCTGGCGACTCGCGCTCAGGTCGGGGCGGCCCGCGCAAGCCGTTGCCGAGCCTCTCGCACCCCCCGAGAATAGAATCGACAGACGCGCAGGTTTCTGTGCGCACCGCACGAGAGGAGTCACATGGCTCTCCTACCCGGCATCCACGGCCCCCGTGACCTCGACGGTCTGACCCCCGATCAGCTGCGGCAGCTCGCCGCCGAGATCCGTTCGTTCCTTGTCGAGAACGTCGCCCGCACCGGCGGTCACCTCGGCCCCAACCTGGGTGTCGTCGAGCTGACGATCGCCCTCCACCGCGTCTTCGACTCCCCGGCCGACCCGATCATCTTCGACACCGGGCACCAGTCGTACGTGCACAAGATCCTCACCGGCCGCCAGGACTTCGCCCAGCTGCGTTCGCGCGGCGGCCTGGCCGGCTACCCGCAGCGTTCCGAGAGCGAGCACGACATCGTCGAGTCCTCGCACGCGTCGAGCTCGCTGAGCTGGGCGGACGGCGTGTCGCGCGCGTTCTCCCGCACGGGGCGCAAGGACCGCCACGTCATCGCCGTCGTGGGCGACGGCGCGCTCACGGGCGGCATGACGTGGGAGGCGCTGAACAACATCAGCGACGACAACGACCGCAACCTCGTCATCGTCGTCAACGACAACGGCCGCTCGTACGCGCCGACGATCGGCGGCATGGCCCGCTATCTCAACCGGGTGCGCACGAACGAGGCGTACCGCACTCTGCACCGCGGGTCCGACACGCTGTTCCGCCGTCTCGGACCCGCGGCGCGCGCGGTCTACCGCGGCGTGCGCGGCGGCACGCACGGCTTCCTCTCGCGCTTCACGAACAACGAGGCGCTGTACAGCAACCTCGACATCAAGTACCTCGGCCCCATCGACGGGCACGACTTCGAGTCGCTCATCGAGACGCTCGAGCTGGCGAAGTCGTACGGCGCCCCGGTCATCGTGCACGCGATCACCGACAAGGGCAGCGGCTACGCGCCCGCGCTCAGTGACGAGGCGGATCAGTTCCACGCGGTCGGCAAGATCGACCCGATCACCGGCGAGGCGCTCGGCTCGGGCGGGGGCCCGCAGTGGACCGACGTGTTCGCCGAGGAGCTCACCGCCGTCGGCGCCGAGCGCGACGACGTGATCGCGATGACCGCGGCGATGCTGCGCCCCACGGGTCTGCAGTCCTTCGCGCAGCGCTTCCCCGAGCGCGTGTACGACGTCGGCATCGCCGAGCAGCACGCCGTCGCCTCCGCCGCCGGCCTCGCCTTCGGAGGCCTGCACCCCGTCGTGGCGATCTACGCGACCTTCATGAACCGCGCGTTCGACCAGGTGATGATGGATGTCGCCCTGCACAAGGCCGGCGTCACCTTCGTCCTTGACCGTGCCGGCGTCACCGGCCCCGACGGCCCGAGCCACCACGGCATCTGGGACCTCGCCATGCTGCAGCTCGTCCCCGGCATCCGGATCGCCGCTCCGCGCGACGCGACCCGCCTGCGCGAGGAGTTCCGCGAGGCGGTCGCCGTCGGCGACGCGCCGACCGTGGTGCGCTACCCGAAGGGTGGTGTGCCCGCCGACCTCGACGCGATCGAGCGCCTGCCCGACGGCGTCGACGTCCTCGCGCGAGGCACGTCCGACGACGTGCTGCTCGTCGGCATCGGCCCGATGGTCCACCTCGCGATGGAGGTCGCCGAGCGGCTGCGGGCGCAGGGCATCGGCGCCACCGTCGTCGACCCGCGCTGGGCGATCCCCGTGCAGCCCTCGATCGTCGACCTGGCGCGCGAGCACCGGCTCGTGATCACGATCGAGGACGGCATCCGGGTCGGCGGCGTCGGCACCCGCGTGCGCCAGGTGCTGCGCGAGGCCGGTGTCGACACGGCGGTCGACGAGCTCGGCATCCCGGACGAATTCATCGACCACGCCACGCGCGAGCAGATCCTCGAGGATGCCGGGCTCACCGCATCCAAGATCGCCCACGACGTGGTCGCCCAGGTGCTCGGCACGCGGATCCCCATGGCGCGGCAGACGCCCACCGGCGCGATCCCGACGCTGGAGGAGTGGGAGAAGTCCCGCCCGTGACGCGCTGACCCCGCGTCGTCCTCGGGTTCCGCGCCCATTTCACGTGAAGTGGGCGAACGTACGCGCTGCGACGCGTAAGGACGTGTCGTGTCGGCCAGATCACGTGAACTGGCGCTGGGGCACCCGACCGACCCCGGCGATCCGCGCGGCCGAATAAGACCACGAACGACGGCGGCGCCGCCCCTCGGGGGCGGCGCCGCTGTCGTGTTCGGGCTTTCAGCCGCCGATACCGCGGATCGGCGGGTGGTGGAACGTGTCGCCGAACGCGCGCTCCGACGCCCCCTCGCGGTCGAGGTAGGGCGAGGCTCCGCCGTCGATGAACGGCCAGCCCGCGCCGAGGATGAGGCACAGGTCGATGTCCTGCACCTCGGGGACCACACCCTCGTCGAGCATGATCTTGATCTCCTGCGCGAGGCCGTCCTGAACCCGGGCGAGGATGGTCTCGGGCGCCACCGGGGTCTTTCCGGTGACGAGCACCTTCTGCGCCGCCTTCGTCCAGCCGGTCACGCGTCCGCCCTTGTCCTTCTCGACGACCTCGGGGAGAGCCGCGAGTTCGTGGAAGTTCTCGGAGGCGAAGAAGCGCTCGGGGAACGCGTGCGCCATCGTGTCCTGCACGTGCGCGGCGACCTTCCAACCGACGAGGTCGATGAGCTGGAACGGACCCATCGGCAGCCCGAGGGGCGCGAACGCCTTCTCCACGACCGTGATCGGCGTGCCCTCGTACACGGCACGCGCGGCCTCGCCCATGACCTTGGCCAGCAGACGGTTCACGACGAACCCGGGGGCGTCGGCGGTCAGGACGGCGTTCTTGCCGAGCCCCTTGGCCACGACGAACGCCGTCGACAGCGCGGCGTCGGAAGTGGCATCCGTTTTCACGACCTCGATGAGCGGCATGACCGCGACCGGGTTGAAGAAGTGGAAGCCGACGAGCCGCTCGGGGTGCTCCAGCGCCGAACCGATCTCGGCGACCGACAGCGACGAGGTGTTGGTGGCGAGGATCGTGTCGTCCGCGACGATCTTCTCGATCGCGGAGAACACCTCCTGCTTGACCCCGACCTCTTCGAAGACCGCCTCGATGACGAAGTCGCAGTCGGCGAACTCCGAGCGGTCGGTCGTGCCGTGCACGAGCGCGCGCAGCTGGTTGGCGGTGTCGGCGTCGAGCCGGCCCTTCGCCTCGAGCTTGCCGATCTCCTCCCGGATGGATGCCACGCCCTTGTCGACGCGTCCCTGATCGAGGTCGGTGATGACGACGGGCACCCGCAGCTTCCGCACGAACAGCAGGGCGAACTGCGAGGCCATGAGGCCCGCACCGATCACGCCGACCTTCGTCACCTTCTTCGCGAGCGCCTTGTCGGGAGCCCCGACCGGCCGCTTCGCGCGCTTCTGCACGAGGTCGAAGGCGTACATGGATGCCGCGAACTGGTCGCCCGTGATGAGGTCGGCGAGAGCCTCGTCCTCGCGCGCGAAGCCCTCGGCCTTCGTGCCGCTCCGGGCCTTGTCGAGCAGGTCGAGAGCGACGTAGGGGGAGCGCGGAACCGTCCCGATCTTGGACTCGAGCATGCCGCGGGCGACCTTGATCGCGATGGGCCACTTGGTCAGGCGCTCGATCTTGCCGGGCTCGTTCTTGCGCTCGACCCTGATGCGACCGGTGAGGACGCCGTCGGCCCAGCGCAGCGAGTCCTCGAGGTAGGAGGCCGCCGGGAAGATTGCATCCATGATCCCGAGGTCGAACGCCTGCTGGGGCTTGAGCATCCGGTTCTGCTTGAGCGGGTTGGACACCACGACCTCGAGCGCGTTCTCGATGCCGATGAGGTTCGGCAGCAGGTAGGCGCCACCCCAGCCGGGGATGATGCCGAGGAACACCTCGGGCAGGGCGATCGCCGCAGCCGACGCGTCGACCGTGCGGTACGTGGAGTTCAGCGCGATCTCGAGGCCGCCACCGAGGGCGAGGCCGTTCACGAACGCGAACGACGGCACGCCGAGCTCGGACAGCGATCCGAGCACCTGGTGCCCCCGCTGGGCGATGAGCCGCGCGACGTCCTTCGACGGCAGCTTGGCCACGTCGGAGAGGTCGGCACCGGCGGCGAGGATGTACTGCTTCCCGGTGATCGCGACCGCGTGGATCTCGCCGGCCGCGGCGCGCTCCTTCAGCGTCTCCAGCGTGCGCCCGAGTTCCGCCAGCGTCGCCGGACCCAGCGTGTTGGGCCGGGTGTGGTCGCGTCCGTTGTCGAGCGTCACGAGCGCGACGACGTTGCCCGAGGGCAGGCGCACGTCGCGGACGGGGGAGTGGGTCACGACCTCGTCGCCCGTGAGGGCGTCGAGGGGCGAGAAGTCGATCGAGTCGTAGTCGGTCACTTGCGCTTCTTCTTTCCGTCGAAGAACGGGTTCTCCCAGATCACCGAGCCGCCCTGGCCGAGGCCGACGCACATGGCCGTGAGGCCGTACCGCACGTCGGGGCGCTCGGCGAAGTGCGCGGCGAGCTGGATCATGAGACGCACTCCGGATGCCGCGAGCGGGTGGCCGAGCGCGATCGCGCCGCCCCACGGGTTCACCCGGGGGTCGTCGTCGGCGATGCCGAAGTGGTCGAGGAGCGAGATGACCTGGATCGCGAACGCCTCGTTGAGCTCGAACAGGCCGATGTCGTCGATCGTGAGTCCGGCCTTCTTCAGCGCCTTCTCGGTCGAGGGGATCGGACCGATGCCCATGATCTCGGGCTGCACACCGGCGAACGCGAACGAGACCATCCGCATCTTCGGCGTGAGACCGAGCTCCTTCACGGCGTCCGAGCCCGCGAGCAGGCTGATCGTCGCACCGTCGGTGAGGGGCGACGAGGTCCCGGCGGTCACGCGACCGTGCGGGCGGAACGGCGTCTTGAGGGATGCCAGACCCTCGAGGGTGGTCTCGGGGCGACGCCCCTCGTCCTCCGTGGCGAGGCCCCACGCGCCGTCGGCGTCCTTCACCGCGACCGAGACGAGGTCGGGCTGGAACTTCCCGGCCTCGTACGCGGCCTGCGCCTTGTGCTGGCTGGCCATGCCGAACCGGTCCGCGCGCTCCTTCGTCAGGTGCGGGAACCGGTCGTGGATGCGCTCGGCCGTGACGCCCATGTTGAGGGCGCCCGGGTCGACGAGCTTCTCGGCGACGAAGCGCGGGTTGGGGTCGGCGTTGGCGCCGATGGGGTGCCGGCCCATGTGCTCGACGCCGCCCGCGAGGGCGAGGTCGTACATGCCGACACCGATCGACGCGCCCATCGTGGTGACGCTCGTCATGGCGCCGGCGCACATGCGCTCGATCGCCAGACCCGGCACGGTCATCGGCAGACCCGCGAGGATCGCCGCCGTCCGCCCGAGCGTGAGGCCCTGGTCACCGGTCTGCGACGTCGCGGCGATCGCCACGTCGTCGATCCGGTCCTTCGGCACGTCGCCGTTGCGTTCCATCAACCCGATGATCGCCTTGACGACGAGGTCGTCCGCGCGGGTGTTCCAGTACATGCCCTTCTCGCCGGCGCGCCCGAAGGGGGTACGCATACCGTCGACGAAGAAGACGTCCGACATCTCGGCCACTCTGCCTCCATTGTTTGGGATGCAGCCAGCCTAGGAAACGCGCCGCGACGCGAAGAATCGGTTGTCCGAACCTACGAAGACGGTTCCGAGACGTCCGGATCGGCGTTGAGGGAAGCTACAAAGCTATCCGCGATCACCTGTGCAGTCTGCTCAATCTGCCACGGGCGGGCGCCGAGCTCGGCGAGTGAGGCCGAGACGGACTCGACGCTCACCTCGGCCGGGGGAGTCCACGCCACGCGGCGCAGCGTCTCGGGGGTGAGGAGGTTCTCGGTCGGCATCCGGAGTTCCTCCGCGCGCGCCTCGACGGCGGGCCGGGCCGCCTTGAGGCGACGGTCCGCCTCGGGGTTGCGGTCGACCCAGGCGCGCGGCGGGGGGAGGGTGTCGCTGGGCACGCGGTCCGGCGGCAGGTCGGTGGCCTCGCGCCCGGCCACGATCGCGTTCCACCAGCGGTCGAGCTGGGTCCGGCTCGCGCGGCCGTTGAACTCCTTGACGCCCGCGAGCGCCTGCTTGGTCTGCGGGTCGGCGAGGACGGCGGCGACGAGCGCGCGGTCGGGCACGAGACGACCGGGGGCGACGTCCTGCTCGCGGGCATAGTCCTCGCGGGCCTGCCACAGCGATCGGGCCACGGCGAGGGAGCGGCGGCCACGCACGGTGTGCAGACCGCTGAGGCGGCGCCACGGGTCGTCGCGCGGCGGCTTCGGCAGCCGCTCGAGCACCGCCTGGAACTCCTGCCGCGCGAACTCCGTCTTCTCCTGCTCGTCGAGCTCGGCGGCGAGCTTGTCGCGCACGTCGACGAGGTGCTCGACGTCGAGCGCGGCGTATTCGAGCCAAGAGGCCGGGAGCGGCCGGGTCGACCAGTCGGCGGCGGAGTGCGCCTTCGCGAGCGTGATGCCCAGAGTCTCCTCGACGACGGCGCCGAGTCCGACGCGCTCGTGACCGAGAAGACGAGCACCGAGCTCGGTGTCGAAGATCACCGGGGGTTCGAGACCTCGCTCGCGCAGCGACGGCAGGTCCTGGCTCGCGGCGTGGAAGACCCACTCGACGTCGCCGATGGCGTCCTGGAGCGGCGCGAAGTCCTCGATCGTGGACGGATCGAACAGGAACACCCCCGCCTCGCGACGGAAGACCTGGATGAGGTACGCCCGCTGGGAGTACCGGAACCCCGACGCGCGCTCGACGTCGACGGCCACGGGGCCGACTCCGGATGCCAGCGACTGCGACGCCGCGGACAGACCCGCGGCATCCTCGATGACGGTGTACTCAACCACGCGGGGGCCTCCGGGCTCCGAGGACCGCAACGCCCTCGGACCCCGGGGGGAGTCCGGCGAGCATGCAGACCAATTCGGCCCACGCCTCCAGGTGCGGGCGAAACGGACCGCGCGGCGACCACGACGCGCGGAGTTCGATCTGTGACCCCTCGCCCTGCGCCGCGAGAGCCCCGAAGCCGGTGGACAGCGTCTTGGTCGCCGTCCCCGACTCCGAGTGGCGTTCGGCATCGCGCGAATCGAGCGCGTCGATCAGCCACGACCAGGCGACGTCCGCCAGCAGGGGATCGATCCCGATCTCCGGCTCGAGCGGGGCCTGGGCGAAGCACACCACGCGCCACGCACCGCCCCACGCCTCGGGTTCCTCCGCGTCGTGCAGCAGGATGAAGCGCCCCGTACCGAACGGCGAATCCGTCGTGTGCGCGTCGGGCCGCACGTCGCCGGCCAGTGCCAGCGACTGCGGAGCGAGGCCCGACGGGGACGGGATCTCGCGCACGACGAAATCGTCGCGGAACGCGGTCTCGCGCAACTCGTCGGCCGCCCGGGCGAAGGGGGTCGCCGCCTCGGGTGAGCGGGGGTCAGTCACGGCCACAGACTAGAGTGAGGCCTCGATGAACGCTCCCAGGCGCGCCGCGAGGCGCCGTGCCCCGCACCCCGCGGCCGCACCGTTGCGGGTCGCCATCGCCGCTCTTACGACCGCACTCGGGCTCAGCGCCGCGGCCCTCGGCGCCGTATCGCTGCGGATGGCTCGCACCGTGGTCACCCCCGCGGGCCGGGTCCCCGACGTCCAGCTCCTCGCGCTCGATCCGGCGGCGCAGACCATCACCCTCCAGCGCACGGACGATACCGCCCTCCCGGGACGCTACGGCCTCTTCACGACGGGGTCGCTCGACTATCTGCGGCTGGGCTCTGTCGTCAGGGCCGACGACGCGAGCGTCACCCGCAAGCTCCTGACCCATGTGCCCGTCGATGCGCATCTCGCTCCGGCGGCCGCGTTCAGCGGCTGGTACTACGACAAGCCCGACGACCTGCAGATCCCGTACCGCAACGCGCTCATCGGCACGCCGGTCGGCCCGTGCGCGGCGTGGGAGTTCCCCGCCGCCGTCGACACCGACGTGTGGGTGATCCAGGTGCACGGGCGCGGGACGACCAGATCCGAAGCACTGCGCGCCGTCCCCGTCTTCCACGACCTCGGCATCACGAGCCTTCTCGTGTCGTACCGCAACGACGGAGAGGCACCCCGCAGCCGCACCGGCACCTATGCCCTCGGGGCGACCGAGTGGCGCGACGTCGACGCCGCGATCGGTTACGCGCGCCGCCAGGGAGCCCGCCGCGTCCTGCTGATGGGGTGGTCCATGGGCGGCGCGATCGCGCTCCAGACCGAGTTCGCCTCGCCCCACCGCGACGTGATCACCGGGCTCATCCTCGAGTCGCCCGTCGCCGACTGGCGCACGGTGCTGCGATACCACAGCCGCCTGCTGCGCCTCCCCGGTGTCGTGCTGGCGTTCGCGCAGCGCATCCTCGACTCCGAGTGGGGCGCCGTCCTCACGGGCAGCGGGTCCGCCATCCCGCTCGACAGCCTCGACGCCGTCGCCCGCGCGGGGGAGCTTCGACATCCCGTGCTTCTCCTGCACAGCGACGACGACGGATTCGTCCCCAGCGACGCGTCGCACGCCCTCGCCGAGGCGCGGCCCGATCTCGTGACGATGGAGACGTTCACCGTCGCACGTCACACGAAGCTCTGGAACTACGACGAGGCGCGGTGGACCCGGGCCATCCAGGACTGGGTGCGCGCGCAAGGGCTCGCCGCCGGGGAGTGAGTGGTCAGAGACCGCTCTTGGCCCGCACCTGGCGCTTCGCGCGCATGAGCATCCCGGTCATACCGGCGATGCGCAGCGGGCTCACGGCCCGGGTGAGACCGATGCTCTGCGGGAAGTCGTCCGGGACCGCGAGGACCTCCTCGGCCGACAGGCCCGTGAGTCCCTGCGCCAGGATGCTCGCGAAGCCGCGGGTCGTGGGCGCCTCGGCCGGTGCGGTCGCGTGCATCGCCACGTGGCCGGCGTCGTCGACGTCGACCACGATGTACACCGGCGACTGGCACTCGGCGACCCGCTCGCACATCTCGGGGTGATCCGCGTACTCGGCCGGGACGTCGGGCAGCTCGTGCGAGAACTCCAACAGGAGCTGCAGACGGTCGGGCTCGTCGAGCTCGAGGAACTCGTCGCGGATCTCGGCGAGGCGGGCGGGGAGCGTGTTCTCGGACATCACCGCCAGTCTCCCACGCCCGCCGCGCCCGGGCTCAGCGCGCGGGGACCTCGCCCGGCTCGGCGCCCGAGACGATGGGCACGCGCACCGCGCTGCCCCACTCGGTCCACGAGCCGTCGTAGTTGCGCACGTCCTCGAAGCCGAGCAGGTGCTTCAGCACGAACCACGTGTGGCTGGAACGCTCGCCGATGCGGCAGTACGCCACGATCTTGTCGCCGTCCGCGAGGCCCGCGCCATCGCGGTAGATGGCATCCAGTTCTTCGCGCGACTTGAAACCGCCGTCCTCGGCGACGGCCTTGGCCCACGGAACGCTCTGCGCGCTGGGGATGTGGCCGGCGCGGAGCGCGCCCTCTTCGGGGTAGGCAGGGGCCGAGGTGCGCTCACCGGAGTACTCCTCGGGGGAGCGGACGTCGATGAGGGGGTTGCCGAGGTGGGCGAGCACGTCGTCCTTGTAGGCGCGGATCAGCGTGTCGTCGCGCTCGACGATCGGGTACTCGACCGGTTCGCGGGTGGTCGGCTCGGTGGTGATCGGGCGCCCCTCGGCGATCCACTTGTCGCGGCCACCGTCGAGCAGACGCACGTCCGCGTGCCCGAACAGCGAGAACACCCACAGGGCGTAGGCGGCCCACCAGTTGTTCTTGTCGCCGTAGATGACGACCGTGTCGTCGCGGGCGATGCCCTTGCGGCTCAGGAGTTCGGCGAACCCCTCGCCGTCGACGTAGTCGCGGACCACGGGGTCGTTGAGTTCGGTGTGCCAGTCGACCTTCACCGCGCCGGGGATGTGACCCGTCTCGTAGAGCAGGACGTCCTCGTCGGATTCGACGACGACGAGGCCCGGCTGGCCCAGGCGTTCCTGCAGCCAGTCGCCGGTCACGAGACGGCCGGGCTCGGCATACGCGGCGAACTTCGGGGAGGTGGTGTCGAACTCGACGGTCACGATGTCTCCTCTGTCAGGGTGGGGGAGCGGGCGGCGTAGGGTGGACTCCGCACCTTCGACCCTAGGACCGCCGTGTCGAAGCAGGCACCCTCCCGTAAGACTGCGACACAGGACGGCCATGACCTCAACGCCCGCGACGACCGGTGTCGTGCACCTCATCGATCGCGAGCCGGCCATCTCGGGCGCCGAGATGGTGAGCGCGCTCGTGCCGCCGCCGCAGTTCGACGGCGCGACCTTCGAGTCCTATCGGGCGGATGCCGCCTACCCCTCGCAGCAGGAGGCGAAGGAGCTGCTGCAGACCTTCGCGACCGGCCAGGGTGCGCCGGCGAAGAAGTCCGGCTTCTTCCGCCGCGCCGAGAAGACCCCGCCGGTGAAGCCCGGCGTGTACCTGGACGGCGGATTCGGTGTCGGCAAGACCCACCTGCTCGCGTCGATCTACCACGCGATGCCCGCCCGTCGGAAGTACTTCGGCTCGTTCATCGAGTACACCGCGCTGGTCGGCGTCCTCGGTTACGCCAAGGCGGTCGAGCTCTTCCGCGGCTCCGATTTGCTCTGCATCGACGAGTTCGAACTCGACGACCCGGGCGACACGATGGTGATGACCCGGCTGCTCGGCGAGCTCGTGGCATCCGGGACCCGTCTCGCCGCCACGTCGAACACACCCCCCAACGCACTCGGCGAAGGACGTTTCGCCGCGCAGGACTTCCTGCGCGAGATCCAGTCCATGTCCGACAGCTTCCGCACGATCCGCATCGACGGCACCGACTTCCGTCAGCGCGCCATCGACGGCGAGGCCCGCGTGCTGACGGACGTCGACTACGCTGACGCGATCCAGGATGCCGCCTCCCGCGGCGTCGCGACCGACGACGACTTCACGGCGGTCGTCGCGCACCTCGCCCGCGTGCACCCGTCGCGCTTCATCCGCCTGATCGACGGCGTCGACGCGATCGGGCTGCGCGACGTCAAGGTGCTGCACGACCAGTCCGCGGCGCTGCGACTGGTCGCGTTCGTCGACCGGGCCTACGACGCGCAGATCCCGATCCGCGCCACCGGGGTTCCGCTGAACACCGTGTTCGCCGACGAGATGCTCGCGGGCGGCTACCGCAAGAAGTACCTGCGTGCCGTGTCACGTCTCGTGGCCCTGACGCATTCCTGACGGGCCGTTTCATCGCCGCTTCGCGGCACCGCGAAACGTGATGTTTACACGACCGCCGCGGCTGTAACGCGTTCGAAACACGATTCCCACGCCGATGGAAACCGGGGCTGTGAACACTGAGGGGACCCGACGCTACACCTGCGTCCCTGCAGAGAGGTTCCCTCCGAGATGGATCAAGGCAACACCGCATTCATCCTGCTAGCAGCGGCACTCGTGCTGCTCATGACGCCCGGCCTGGCGTTCTTCTACGGCGGCCTCGTGAAGGCCAAGAGCGTCATCAGCATGATGATGATGAGCTTCGGCGCGATGGGACTCATCGGAGTCCTGTGGGCGCTGTACGGCTACGCGATCGCATTCCCCGCCACTGACGCGGGCGTCACCCAGGCCCCGTGGGCGATCGACTTCAACGAGCTCGGCCTGACCGGAGTCCTCGAGACGCCCGAGGGTGCGGCTTACCCGCCCCTGGCCTTCGTCGCCTTCCAGGCCACGTTCGCCATCATCACCGTCGCGCTCGTCTCGGGCGCCATCGCCGACCGCGCCAAGTTCGGCTCGTGGATGGTCTTCGCCTTCCTGTGGTCGACCATCGTCTACTTCCCCGTCGCCAGCTGGGTCTTCAACTTCGGCCTCGCCGACGACGGCTCGTTCTCGTACGGCGGCTGGATCACCAAGGGCATGCAGGACGTCTTCGGTGTCGGCGCGATCGACTTCGCCGGTGGTACCGCGGTCCACATCAACGCCGGTGCCGCGGCCCTCGCCCTCGCGCTCGTCCTCGGCAAGCGCGTCGGCTTCCAGAAGGGCGCTCACGCTCCCCACAACCCGCCCTTCGTGCTCCTCGGCGCCGGCCTGCTGTGGTTCGGCTGGTTCGGCTTCAACGCCGGTTCGGAGCTCGCCGCGGACGGCACGGCCGCCCTCGCCTTCGTCAACACGATCATCGCCCCGGCCGCGGCCCTGCTCAGCTGGCTGCTCGTCGAGAAGATCAAGGACGGCAAGCCCACCTCCGTCGGTGCCGCCTCCGGCGCCGTCGCGGGTCTGGTCGCCATCACCCCCGCGTGCGCCTCTCTCGACCCGATTTGGGCGATCCTGCTGGGCCTCCTCGCCGGTGCGATCTGCGCCCTGGCGATCGAGCTGAAGTTCAAGCTCGGCTTCGACGACTCGCTCGACGTGGTCGGCGTCCACCTGGTCGGTGGTCTGCTCGGAACCCTGTACCTGGGCATCTTCGCCCGGGGCACGGGCCTCGTCGAGAGCGGATCGTTCAACCAGCTGCTCGTGCAGGCCATCGCGGCCTTCGCGGTCCTGATCTACTCGTTCGTGCTCGCCTACATCATCGGCTTCGCGATCGAGAAGACGATCGGCTTCCGCGTGAAGAACGAGGACGAGATCGCCGGCATCGACACCATCGTGCACGGCGAAGAGGGCTACGTCCTCACCGACGCCCGCTGATAAGCACTCCCCGGAACGGGGCGTCACGGATCCGTCCGTGGCGCCCCGTTCGTCGTGCGTCGGGGAGTCGGCGGAGCACTGTCTAGGGTGTGGATATGGGAACCGCCGCACGCCTCGTCTCCGCCTTCCTGCGGGCCTTCCGGCCGTCCACGTCGCCGCAGCCCTCCGCGCCGCTACGGCCCGGCCAGGGGCCCGGCGCTGCCGCAACGAGCCCGTCCGCACCCCTAGGGCCCGGCCAGGGCTCCGGTGAGACCGCGACGGTGGAGGTCGCCCCTCCGCGACGACTGACGCTCTCCTACGCCCCGCAACGCGACGGCGCGCCCGACGGCGCGAGATCGTGTGGACCTGGGTGCCGTACGAAGAACGCGACGGACGCGGCAAGGACCGACCGGTGCTCGTCATCGGGCGAGCGGATGCCACCCGCTCCTACGCCGTGCGCCTCACCAGCAAGCCGCACGCGGGCGACACCGATTACCTGGCGCTCGGCACGGGGGAGTGGGACCCGCAGCGCCGCCCGTCGTGGGTCGACATCGAGCAGCTCTACCTCGTGCACGACGCGGGCATGCGCCGGGAGGCCGCGGCCCTGGACCGACGCCGCTTCGAGGCCGTGGCATCCGCTCTCCAGGCCCGCTACGGGTGGCGCCTGGGCTGAACCGGGTGCGCACGGGTGGTGCGGGGCGCGTGACGCGGGGCGCGGGGCGCATTTCGCGAGACTGCATCCGCCCGACGTCTCCACTGCGCGCTGCAGCGGAGTTGTCAGCGAGATGCAGTCTCGACGATCCGTCGCGGTGTCAGACGCCCGCGGGAAGCAGTCGCTGGAGCAGCATGTCCGCCGCGAAGGAGAGGTTCGAGACCTGCCATGCAACGATCGCCGCCGCGATCAGACCGAACCAGACGGTGTCACGGAGCGGACTGCGACGGGCGATCCGGTGGATGACGAGACCCACCGCGGTCGTCATGGCGACGACCGCTCCCGCCACCTGCGCGAACGCCATGCGCACGTAGTCGTGTGCGTCCGGCGGGGTCCAGCTGTTCGTGCCGACGGTGATCACCATCGGCACGAGGAGGACGCCGACGACGAGGACGACCGCCGAGGAGTACCCGCGCAGTCGAGTGCCGGGCAGGGGACGGGTGGCGGTCTGCTCCATGGGCAGAGCCTAGGGGAAGGGATGCCGTCAGCCCAGGCGCCGCCGGGAAACGACGAAGCCCCCGGCGAACCGGGGGCTGTGCGGTGGGCGATGCCGGACTCGAACCGACGACCTCTTCCGTGTGAAGGAAGCGCGCTACCAACTGCGCCAATCGCCCAATGTCCCGAACGGGACTCGACTACCTTACCCGATTCGCGGAGCCTCTCCCGACCGTGGCGGCGGACACGCGCGGGCCGCGTCCGGTTTTGCGCACGCCTCGCAATCGGGTAATGTCTTACGAGTGCTCGGGGCAAGCCCCGGGAACGAAATGCGGATGTAGCGCAGTTGGTAGCGCACAACCTTGCCAAGGTTGGGGTCGCGAGTTCGAGTCTCGTCATCCGCTCGAGTGTGAAGATCGCCGTCAGGTTTCCGACGGGAGATCACGACACGTGGGTCGAACCACACACGGTGGCGTGGCCGAGCGGCTAGGCACCGGCCTGCAAAGCCGTTTACACGGGTTCGAATCCCGTCGCCACCTCGCCTACAACTGAACAGCCTTCATAGGCGCGATTGGCGCAGCGGTAGCGCGCTTCCCTGACACGGAAGAGGTCACTGGTTCGATCCCAGTATCGCGCACCACCTGAAACCCCCGGCTCGCCGGGGGTTTTCGCTTTTCCGCCCGCGCACCGAGAGCCCGAGCCACCGTCGATGAGCAGGGGAGCGCCTGCCATCCACCGGCGACCCGGACGCCCCGCTACTGCTCCTCGTCGCCCGCGCGCTGCCGCACGCGGCGTGTCGACGGGCGCACCGGATCGGCCTCGTCGGCTGCCGGTTCGGCATCCGGGGTGTCGTCGAGACGTTCGCGCAGCGCGGCCGCCTGCTCGGCGGGCGACACGGGGATGCGGGTCAGGTCGGACACACCGCCGTCCACGCGCCGCAGGTACCAGCTGAGGGGAAGCTCTCGCGAGCTGAACCAGCCGCGACGCGAGCGGACGATGGTGAACCCCTGATCCCGCAACGACACCGCGTGCTCCGCGGTCAGCGAGGTCGGGGGGATGCGCACCCAACCTCGGCGGAAATCGTAGGCGTGGGTCGCGATGTGGTGGCGAGACATGCGGACCTCCTTACCTCGAAGAATCCCACGCCCGGCGAAGAGGGCTCATGCACGATGTGTTCCATTCGTGTGAACAATGCTCAACGTTTCATATGAGCGCAGTGGTGATTCACGATGCGCAAGCCCGGGGGCCGAGCAATTCGCTCGCACTAGCGTGAAACGCATGACCGTCCCCGACACCCTCTGGCGTGAGATCGCGTCGTCGCCGTTCGTCTCCCTCGCCACTTTCAAGCGCGACGGCACCGCAGTTGCGACGCCCGTGTGGATCGCGCGGGACGGCGACGAGCTGGTCGTCACGACCGAACGCAAGACCGGGAAGGTCAAGCGCCTCCGCAACGACGACCGCGTCACGCTGCGTCCCTGTTCCCGCATGGGAGCCGTGGAACCGGATGCCGTCGTCGTCGAGGCCCGCGGACGCATCGCCGGTCCGAGCACCGACGACCGCCGCGCCGACGCGGCGCTGCGACGCAAGTACGGGTGGCAGTTCCGCGCCATCATCGGCTTCGAAGCGTTCGTGCGCCGACTGCAGCGCCGCCCCGGCGACCGCGTCATCCTCCGCATCTCGCGGGGAAAGTGATTCCTGCGCGAAACGGACATAGCTCCAAACCCGCTCGGCCGCAACCGGGTTTGCGTTTCGGGGGGATTCGCGAGATGTTGCCCCCGAGAGCGTTGGCATCCCCCTTCATCCGCGTTCGTCATTTCTCGCCAGGAATGCGCGGTCCGCGGGATGCCTCCCCGGAGGGCTGCCATGGGCAAATTCATCTACGACGGCAACATCAAAGTCGATTTCGAGGATCGTCTCCTCGCCCATCTGCAGGCGGTGATCATGGCGAAGGTGCGGCGCGGCGAGAGCTTTCCCTTCACCTGGAAGGACGACATCAGCATCGGCGGCGGCCGGACCACCGCGTACATCCACCCCAACGTGTCGATGGTGTTCAAGTACCACGGCAGTCGGAACCCGCAGCTGAGCAGCACGTGGCTCCACGCCCTGACGTACAACGCCAACTCGGGACGCGGCCTGTACGTCATCCCCGAGCCCGACGATGTCGCCGTCCGCGAGCAGCCGCATCGCGAGGAGATGGTCTTCCGCGAGGTCCCCAACGACCAGGCTCCGATGGCCTCGCGCTCCTGACCCGGAATACCTCACACGGCCCGCGGCCGCGCCTACGAGGGCTGACGCTCACAGCGCCAGAGGCAGGACGGCGAGCACGAGGATCAGCGGCGCGATGACGGCACCGAGGAGGATGAACCGGCTCCATCGGATTTCGACTCCCGCCGCCACCAGCCGGTCGTGCCAGAGCAGCGTCGCGAGCGAGGCCCACGGCGTGACGATCGGTCCCGCATTCACCCCGATGAGGAGTGCCGCCAGACGCACGGGGGAGCCGGCGACCGACTCCATCGCGAGGTAGGCCGGGAGGTTGTTGATCCCGTTCGCCGCGAGGGCTCCGACACCCGCCAACTGCCACAGCGACACGAGGTCGTCGCCCGAGCCGGCGAGCACCGACGTGACGCGACCGATGCCCACGGCTTCGAGCGCGCCGACGGCGAGGAACAGCCCGCCCGCGAACACGAGCAGCGACCAGGGTACGAGCCGGATGCCGAGAGCCCGGGGCGCGCGCAGGGCGAAGGTCACGATGAGCACGACCGCGGCGGCGAGGGCCGGCATCCACGGGTCCAGCCCGATGACGAGCAGGGGCAGCAGGGCCACGGTGACGACGGCGGACACGCGCAGCAGGACGGGGTCCGCGACGGCGGGGGAGGCGGCATCCGGGTACGTCTTCGGCAGCTTTCGCAGGAACACGACCGTCAGGACCACCACCGACACCACGACGGCGATGAGCGCGGACGGGCCGAGCAGAGCGAGGAAGGCCACGGGGTCGTGGCCGCCGAGCGCGTCGGATGCCAGCAGGTTCGTGAGATTGGACACGGGCAGGAAGAGGGACGCGGTGTTCGCGAGCACCACCGTGACGAAGGCGAAAGGCAGCGGGTCGAGCTTCCGGGCCACCGCCATCGCCACCACGACCGGGGTGAGCAGCACCGCGGTCGTGTCGAGAGAGAGGAAGGCCGTCGCTACGGTGGCCAGCGCGACGACGAGCACCCACAACCTCGCCGTGCGCCCGCGCGCGACCCGCGCCAGGCGTGCGGCGACGACGTCGAACAACCCCGCCTTGGATGCCAGCTCCGCCACCACCGTGACCGCGACCACGAACAGCAGGATGGGCCAGACGCGGTCGGCGACGGCGAGGGCCTGGTCGGCGGGGAAGATGCCGACGAGGAGCGCGATGATGCCGAGGATCCACAGCACGCCGCCGATGATGGCCAGAGTCACCGCTCCACTATGCGGCACTCCGCGTGCCGTCGAGGCCACGCCCGGCGGGTAGCCTGGAATCGACCCATCCAGGAGACCGCCTTGACTGATGCCGCCCTGCCGTCGGAGCAGACCTATCCCGCCGACGGCTTCGCCCTCTTCCCCGACCGTTCGGTCGTCGCCCTGCGCGTGAACGGTGAGCTGAAAGACCTCGCGACGACCGTCCACGCGCACGACCGGATCGAGCCGGTGACGATCGACAGCCCCGAGGGACTGTCGATCCTGCGGCACTCGACGGCGCACGTGCTCGCCCAGGCCGTGCAGCGCGTGAAGCCCCAGGCGAACCTCGGCATCGGACCGCCCGTCACCGACGGCTTCTACTACGACTTCCAGGTCGACGACCCCTTCACTCCGGAAGACCTCAAGGTCATCAAGAAGGAGATGGAGCGGATCGTCCGCGAGAACCAGCGTTTCGTGCGCCGCGTCGTCACCGACGACGCGGCCCGGGCCGAACTCACCGACGAGCCGTTCAAGCTCGAGCTGATCGGCCTCAAGGGCGGATCCGCCGAGGCCGCCGAGGGTGCGAACGTCGAGGTCGGCGCCGGCGAGCTGACTATCTACGACAACGTGAACCGCGACGGCGAGACCGTCTGGAAAGACCTCTGCCGCGGACCGCACGTCCCGGGCACGCGCCTCATCGGCAACGGCTGGGACCTCACCCGCATCGCCGGCGCCTACTGGCGCGGCAGCGAGAAGAACCCGCAGCTGCAGCGCATCTACGGCACCGCCTGGGCGACCAAGGACGACCTGCGCGCCTACCAGCACCGTCTGGAAGAGGCCGCCAAGCGCGACCACCGCAAGCTCGGCAAGGAGCTCGACCTCTTCTCGTTCCCCGACGAGATCGGCCCGGGCCTGAGCGTGTTCCACCCCAAGGGCGGAATCATCCGGTACGAGATCGAGCGCTACATGCGCGAGCGTCTGCTCGCCAGCGGCTACCAGGTGGTGAACACGCCCCACATCACCAAGGGCGACCTGTTCATCACCAGCGGTCACCTGCAGTGGTACGCCGACGGCATGTACCCCCCGAT
The DNA here is from genome assembly GCF_030056775.1 of Microbacterium sp. IEGM 1404. NCBI lineage: Bacteria > Bacillati > Actinomycetota > Actinomycetes > Micrococcales > Microbacteriaceae > Microbacterium > Microbacterium sp. IEGM 1404. Next base: position 917,973 of record NZ_JASHKP010000001.1, read on the forward strand.
GACGCTCGACGAGGTCGTGGATGCCGACGGGCACGTGTCGCGCGAGGGCCAGGAATACTACCTGAAGCCCATGAACTGCCCGTTCCACAACCTGATCTTCCGCTCGCGCGGTCGCAGCTACCGTGAGCTGCCCCTGCGGCTGAGCGAGTTCGGGTCGGTCTACCGCTACGAGAAGAGCGGCACGCTCGCGGGCCTGACCCGCGTGCGCGGCATGACCCAGGACGACACGCACATCTACGTCACCGCGGATCAGGTGAAGGGCGAGCTGACCCACAGCCTCGACTTCGTGCTGCAGACGCTGCGCGACTACGGCCTGCACGACTTCTACCTCGAGCTGTCGACGAAGGAGGAGGGCAACCCCAAGTTCATCGGCGACGACACGCTGTGGACCGAGGCGACCGAGACCCTCCGAGAGGTCGCCGAGGCCTCCGGCCTCGAGCTCGTCCCCGACCCGGGCGGAGCCGCGTTCTACGGCCCGAAGATCTCGGTGCAGGCCCGCGACGCGATCGGCCGCACCTGGCAGATGTCGACGATCCAGCTCGACTTCAACCAGCCCGAGCGCTTCGAGCTGGAGTACACCGGGCCCGACGGCGAGAAGCACCGCCCCGTGATGATCCACCGTGCGCTCTTCGGCTCGGTGGAGCGCTTCTTCGCCATCCTGCTCGAGCACTACGCCGGCGCGTTCCCGGTGTGGCTCTCGCCCGTGCAGGTCGTGGCGGTGCCGGTGGCCGCCGAGTACGGCGAGTACCTCGACGGCATCGTCGCCGACCTCCGCGCGAAGGGCGTGCGCGCCGAGGTCGACCACAGCGACGACCGCATGCAGAAGAAGATCCGCACGCACACCACGCAGAAGGTGCCGCTCCAGCTCATCGCCGGCGAGGCCGACCGCGCCGGTGGCACCGTGTCGTTCCGCTTCCGCGACGGCACGCAGCTCAACGGCATCCCGGTCGACGAGGCCATCGCGCGCATCACCGGTGCGATCACGACCCGCGCACTCGTCGACACCGCCGAGGACCTGGCGTGACGAACGAACCGGATGCCTCCGACGGCGGCGATGCGCAGATCATCGCCGCCGCGGAGCTCCCGGGGGTGCCCGACGAGTTCCAGCGTCTGTGGACACCGCACCGCATGGCCTACATCCAGGCCGGCCGTGAGCCGATGGAGCAGAACTGCCCGTTCTGCGCGGCTCCGGGGAAGTCGGACGAGGACGGCCTGATCGTCGCGCGCGGGAAGAGCGCGTACGTGCTGCTCAACCTGTTCCCCTACAACTCCGGACATCTGCTCGTGTGCCCGTACCGCCACATCGCGACCTACGACCAGGCGACCGACGAGGAGGTCGCCGAGATCGGCGCGCTGACGCAGCGCGGCATGCGCGTGCTCCGCGCCGTGTCGCGCTGCGACGGATTCAACCTCGGCATGAACCAGGGGGCGATCGCCGGCGCCGGCGTCGACGCGCACCTGCACCAGCACATCGTTCCCCGGTGGGCATCGGATGCCAACTTCTTCCCGATCATCGCCAAGACCAAAGCCCTGCCCCAGTTGCTCGGCGACGTGCGCCGCACCGTCGCCGACGCGTGGAACGCCTGACCCACCGATCGACGGGGGAGTGCGCGCCCGGCCGCTACGGTAGGGGAATGAAGGCTCCCCTGCGTCCCCTCGTCCTGACCCTCATCGTCGCTGCGGCGCTCGGGACGACGACGGGATGCTTCCGGCTTCCGAGTCCCCTCGGGCCGGACGGGATGCAGGCGCCCGGGACCGCGCCCGAAGATCCCTTCCTCGCGACTCCTTCTCCGACGGACGACTCCAGCCCCGACGCGGGCGCGGCGGCGGAGGATCCGATCGCCGAGCGCGATCGCTTTCTCCAGGAGCAGCAGCTGCCCCTCGACGGCACGCCGCTGGTGGCGGTCACCCCGGCGCAGAAGCAGTTCATCGAAGACCAGAAGTCCTACGTCGAGGAGCAGGGGTTCGAGTGGACCGCCGATGACGAGAGCCTCTCGCTCGCCCTCGTCTCCGACGCGTGCGAGACCGCGATCCTGAACTCCCACGTCGTGAATGCGGATACGCTCCGCACGCACGTGGCGACGTCGCCGCTCTTCGCCCAGCTCGTCGACCAGAGCCTCGAGGGGGACGAGCGCACGGCGGCGGAGGCGCCCATCGCCAACCTCATGGTCTACGGCACGACGTACATGTGCCCGCGCGACACCGCCGGCTGGCTCGACGCGTACACCGAGGTCTACGGCGGCTGACGCCGGGACCCGGCGGGCGGGGGGTGCCTCAGCGCACCTGCCGCACGGGGAACTGCAGGCGCGGGTGCGCGTACGCCTCCTGCGACTCGACGAGCAGCAGCTCGCGCGAGCCGGCCTCGTACGTGTTCGACAGCAGATCGAACACGCTGGATGCCGTGCGCGCGAGCGCGTCGGCGGCGTCGCCGCTCCGGCGGTAGTGGGCCGTGAAGAGCGCTGCCGTGACGTCGCCCGAGCCGTTGGCCTTCATCGGGATGAGCGGCGTCTGCACGATCCAGGCACCGTCGTCGTCGACGACCATCATCTCGATCGTGTCGGGCTCACGGTCGGGTCGCTCGACGCTCGTGACGAGGACCGTGCGGGGTCCGCGGGCGCGCGCGAGGTCGGCGGAGTCGAGCGTCGACTCGATGCTCCCGGGCTCCGTGCCGGTGAGGAAGCCGAGTTCGAACTGGTTGGGCGTGATGATGTCCGCCACCGGGATCACCCGCTCGCGCAGGAGCTCGGGGATGGCCGGTGCGACGAAGCAGCCCGACTTGGCATTGCCCATGACCGGGTCGCACGCGTAGACGGCATCCGGATTCGCCTTCTTCACCCGGGCGACGGCGTCGATGACGACGTCGGCGATGCCCTCGCCGCCCTGGTAGCCCGACAGGACCACGTCGATCTCGCCGAGGACCCCACGCTCCTCGATGCCGGTGATGACGTCGGCGACGTCGGCGGGGGAGATCAGGGGCCCTCGCCACGCGCCGTAGCCGGTGTGGTTGGAGAAGGTGACCGTGTAGACGGGCAGCACCTCCACGCCGATGCGCTGGAGCGGGAAGACGGCGGCCGAGTTTCCGACGTGGCCGTACGCGACGGCCGACTGGATCGAGAGGACCTTCATCCTTCGATCCTCCCACCTCGCGGAGTCGGCCGGAGCGCGGCGACGGCCGTGGCGAGGTCGTCGGCGAGGGCCGTCGCCTCCTGGTCGTCGAGTTGGTGGACGGTGAGGCGGAGGTAGTCGCCGGCGGTGTCGGGGGAGAGGAAGAAGTGGTCGCCGTCGCGGACCAGCCAGCCGCGGCGCATGAGGTCTTCGCGAACACGGGCGGCGGGGACCGGGAGCGGCATCCACAGGTTGAGGCCGTCGCCGACGGAGACCGTCAGTCCGCGGGTCTCGAGGGCTGCCGCGAACGCGTCGTTGCGGGCGGCGTAGTGCGCCGCGGCCCGGTCGATCCCCTGGCGCACCTCGGGGTCGGTGACGAGCGCGAGCGTGAGCCGCTGGAGGATGTGGCTCACCCAGGTCGTCCCCGGGGTGAGGCGCAGCGCGAGTCGGTCGGCGGTCTCGTCGTCGGATGCCACGACCGCGAGGCACATGTCCGGTCCGAGGAACTTCGACACCGAGCGGATGCGGGCCCACCGCTGCTGGGCGTCCCCGATGACCGAGCGGAGGGGAGCGCGCGAGAGCAGCGAGAAGTGGTCGTCTTCGATGACCAGCACGTAGGGGTGGTCCGCGAGGACCCCGCGTAGCTGCGCCGCGCGTTCCTCGGTGAGGCTCGCGCCGGTGGGGTTGTGCGCGCGCGGCGTGCAGATCACCGCCCGGACCCCGTCGGCCAGCGCGGCCCGCAACCCCTCGACGGTCATTCCCTCGGCATCCACCGCCACCGGCACGGCGCGGTAGCCGCCCTGACGCACCGTGTGCAGCGCCGAGAGGAAGCAGGGGTCTTCGAGGGCGACGGCGTCGTCGCGCTGCAGTGCCTGGGCCAGCAGTCGCTCGATCGCGTCGCTCGCGCCGCTGGTCACGGTGATGCGGGGAGCACCGTCGGGCAGTCCCTCGGCCATCCATTCGCGTGCCCACGCCTCCAGCCCCGGGTCGACGACCGGCTCGCCGTACAGCACGGGACGACCCGACCGCGCGAGGGCGGCGGCGGGGTCGGGGATGAGCGACGGGTCGGGGTTGCCGGTGCCGACGTCGCGCAGCACGGTCCCGGCCGCATACCCCTCCTGCGCCACGGGAGCGAGGCCGGCGACCCGCGTACCGCCGCGCCCGCGCGCGACGACGAGTCCGGCCTGGGCGAGCAGGCGGTAGGCGGCGACGACGGTGTTGCGGTTCACGCCGAGCTCGGCGGCGAGGGCGCGCACGGGGGCGAGTGCATCGCCCGGCTGCAGCTGTCCGCGCTCGATGCGCTCCCGCAGGTCCGCGGCGATCTCGGATGCCGAGCGCCCGGTGATGTCGACGGTCATGCGCCCCCTCTCGCTCCCTCCAGCCTACGTCCTGCGTCATGCTACGGTTTGGCCTAAGCCAAAAAAAGCGCCCCGAAGCGCGAAGGGAATCGACAATGACCGACACCGGAACCTCCCGCGTCAAGCGCGGACTCGCCGAGATGCTCAAGGGCGGCGTCATCATGGACGTCGTCACCGCGGAGCAGGCCCGCATCGCAGAGGATGCCGGCGCCGTCGCCGTCATGGCCCTCGAGCGCGTTCCCGCGGACATCCGCGCGCAGGGCGGCGTGGCCCGCATGAGCGACCCCGACCTCATCGACGACATCATCGCGACGGTCTCGATCCCCGTGATGGCTAAGGCGCGCATCGGGCACTTCGTCGAGGCGCAGATCCTGCAGGAGCTCGGTGTCGACTACATCGACGAGTCCGAGGTGCTCTCGCCCGCCGACTACGTCAACCACATCGACAAGTGGAACTTCACCGTTCCGTTCGTGTGCGGCGCGACCAACCTGGGCGAGGCTCTCCGCCGCATCACCGAGGGCGCGGCGATGATCCGCTCGAAGGGCGAGGCCGGGACCGGCGACGTCTCCGAGGCGACCAAGCACATCCGGACCATCACGGGCGAGATCAACGCGCTGCGCGCGAAGACCAAGGACGAGCTGTACGTAGCGGCCAAGGAGCTGCAGGCCCCGTACGAACTCGTCGCCGAGATCGCCGAGACCGGGAAGCTCCCGGTGGTCCTCTTCACCGCGGGCGGCGTGGCCACCCCCGCCGACGCGGCGATGATGATGCAGCTCGGCGCCGACGGCGTCTTCGTCGGGTCGGGCATCTTCAAGTCCGGGAACCCCGCGCAGCGTGCCGCCGCGATCGTGAAGGCCACCACCTTCCACGACGACCCGAAGGTCGTGGCCGAGGCCTCGCGCGGTCTCGGCGAGGCGATGGTGGGCATCAACGTCGCCGACCTCCCCGCGCCGCACCGCCTGGCCGAGCGTGGCTGGTAACAGCCCCCGCGTCGGCGTCCTCGCCCTCCAGGGCGACGTCCGCGAGCACCTGCGCGTGCTCGCGGACCTGGGCGCCGACGCCCGGCCCGTCCGGCGGACGTCGGAGCTGGCCGAGGTGGAGGGGCTCGTGCTCCCGGGCGGGGAGTCGAGCGTCATCGACAAGCTCGCGCGGGCGTTCGACCTGTTCGATCCGATCCGCGCCGCGATCGCCGACGGCCTCCCGGTGCTCGGCACGTGCGCGGGGCTGATCCTCCTCGCCGACCGCATCGACGGCGCGATCGAGGGCCAGCGCACGTTCGGCGGGCTCGACGTCCGGGTGCAGCGCAACGCGTTCGGCTCGCAGACGCAGTCGTTCGAGACCGACCTGGCCGTCCCCGTCCTGGGCGAGCCGCCGGTGCACGCCGTGTTCATCCGCGCGCCCGTGGTGACCGAGACGGGCCCGGATGCCACCCCCCTGGCGACCCTGCCCGACGGTCGCGTCGTCGCCGTGGAGCAGGACAACCTCCTGGGGCTCGCGTTCCACCCCGAATCCACCGGCGAGACGCGCTTCCACGCACGCTTCCTCGACCGCGTCCGCAACCGCGCCGGGGTGTCGGCGCCCGCGCTCTAGACTGGAACCCATGTCCGGACACTCCAAATGGGCCACGACCAAGCACAAGAAGGCGGTCATCGACTCCCGCCGCGCCAAGTCGTGGGCCAAGCTGATCAAGAACATCGAGGTCGCCGCCAAGCTCGGTGGGGCGGACCTCCAGGGCAACCCGACGCTCTTCGACGCGGTGCTCAAGGCCAAGAAGACCTCGGTCCCCAAAGACAACATCGACCGTGCGATCAAGCGCGGGGCCGGTATCGGCGGCGAGGCCGTCGAGTACGCCTCGATCATGTACGAGGGGTACGGCCCCAACGGCGTCGCCTTCCTCATCGAGTGTCTGACCGACAACAAGAACCGCGCCGCGGCCGAGGTGCGTACCGCCCTCAGTCGTAACGGCGGCACCCTCGCCGACCCGGGCAGCGTCGCCTACAACTTCAGCCGCAAGGGCGTCATCGTGGTCCCGTCCGAGGGCACCACCGAGGACGACGTCATGCTCGCGGTCCTCGAGGCCGGCGCCGAAGAGGTCGAGCCGCACGGCGAGGGCTTCGGCGTCATCACCGAGGCGAGCGACCTCGTGTCGGTGCGCTCCGCGCTGCAGGAGGCCGGCATCGAGTACGACTCCGCCGACGTGGAGTTCGTCCCCTCGCTCAAGGTCGAGGTCGACGCCGACACCGCCCGCAAGGTCTTCCGTTTGATCGACGCCCTCGAAGACAGCGACGACGTGCAGAACGTCTACACGAACTTCGACATGACCCCCGAGGTGCAGGCCGAGCTCGAGAACGACGAGTAAGGGCGCGCCCTGCCCTTCTCCACGACCCCTGCGCCTAGCGTGGGGGTCGTGTCTCGTTCTCTGCGCGTCCTCGGTATCGACCCGGGCCTGACGCGCTGCGGCATCGGCGTGGTTGACGTCTCGCCCGACCGCACGGCATCCCTGGTGCATGTCGGCGTCGTCCGCTCCGCCGTCGCCGATCCCATCGAGAAGCGCCTCGCCGCGATCGCCGCGGGGATCCGCGCGGTGCTGAACGCCCACGATCCCCACGTGGTCGCCGTCGAGCGCGTGTTCGCCCAGAACAACCGCCACTCGGTGATGGGTACCGCGCAGGCCAGCGGCATCGCCCTCCTGCTCGCCGCCGAACACGGAATCCCCGCGGCCACCCACACGCCCAGCGAGGTCAAGGCCGCCGTGACCGGCTACGGCTCGGCCGACAAGCTGCAGGTGCAGACGATGGTGGCGCGGGTACTCCGCCTGGATGCCCTTCCCCAGCCCGCCGACGCGGCGGACGCCCTCGCCATCGCCCTGTGTCACGGCTGGCGTGGGGGAGCGGCGGCGCCCGCGACCGGCGGCGCCCTGACCCCCGCCCAGAGGGCGTGGCGGGATGCCGAGAAGCGACAGAGCGCTCCGGCGACGCGTGTCGCTCGAACAAAGGTCCGAACCGGCGCGTAGGCTCGACGCATGATCTCTTCGCTGCAGGGTGTCGCCGCGCACGTCGGCGACGACGCAATCGTCGTGGTCGTCGGGGGAGTGGGGCTCTCGGTGGCGGTGACTCCCCAGGTCGCGCGGACCACCCACGTCGGTGCGCAGGTCCACCTGCACACGCACCTCGTGGTCCGCGAAGACGCCCTGTCGCTCTTCGGTTTCGAGATGCGCGAAGAGCTGACGGTCTTCACGCAGCTCATCGGCGTCACCGGCGTCGGGCCGAAGTCCGCGATGGGGGTGCTGTCGTCGCTGACGGTGCCGCAGATCGCACAGGCGGTCACCGATGACGACGATGCGCCCTTCAAGCGCGTATCGGGAATCGGCCCGAAGACCGCGAAGCTCATCGTGGTGCAGCTCGCCGGGAAGCTCGCCGTGCCCGCGACGCAGGCCCCGGCCGCGGTCGCCCCGCACGGTCAGGTACCCCTGCAGGTCACCCAGGCCCTCATCGGACTCGGGTGGAGCGAACGCGTCGCGGCCGAGGCCGTGGCATCCGTCGCCGAGAACGCCGCCGACGCCGACCGGGCCTCGGTCCAGGCACTGCTCCGGCTCACGCTCGCGCTGCTGGGCCCCGCGCGCAAGGAGCCCGTCGGTGGCTGACGTCGTGCGCGACGCCGGCTCCCCCGACGACGAGACCGAGCTGGCGATCGAGGGCGCCCTGCGTCCCACCTCGCTCAGCGAGTTCGTCGGACAACAGAAGGTGCGCGGTCAGCTGCAACTCCTCCTCGATGCGGCTCGCATCCAGCAGCGCTCGCCCGACCACATCCTGCTCTCGGGCCCTCCCGGCCTCGGCAAGACCACGCTCGCGATGATCGTGGCGCACGAGAGCGGCCGCCCGCTGCGCCTGTCCAGCGGACCGGCCATCCAGCACGCGGGCGACCTCGCCGCGCTGCTGTCGTCGCTGACACCGGGCGAGGTGCTCTTCATCGACGAGATCCATCGCATGGCGCGCTCCGCCGAAGAGATGCTGTACCTCGCGATGGAGGACTTCCGCATCGACATCATGGTCGGCAAGGGTGCCGGAGCGACGAGCATCCCCCTCGACCTCGCGCCCTTCACGCTGGTCGGGGCGACGACGCGCGCCGGACTCCTTCCCAACCCGCTGCGCGACCGGTTCGGCTTCACCGCTCACCTCGAGTACTACGAGCCGGAAGAGCTCGAGCGGGTCGTCTCGCGGTCGGCATCCATGCTCGACGTCGGTCTTCCCGGCACCGCACGCACCGAGATCGCCCGCCGTTCGCGCGGCACGCCCCGCATCGCCAACCGTCTGCTGCGGCGCGTGCGCGACTACCTCGTCGTGCACGGGCCCTCGACCGGGACGGATGCCGGCGACGCCGACGTCCGCACGGTCGACGCCGCGCTCGACCTCTACGACGTGGATGCCATCGGCTTGGACCGCCTCGACCGGGCGGTGCTCGACGCCCTCGTGCGACGGTTCCGCGGGGGGCCGGTCGGCCTCAGCACCCTGGCGGTCGCCGTCGGCGAGGAACCGGAGACCATCGAGTCGGTCGTCGAGCCGTATCTCGTGCGGATCGGCTTCATGGGGCGCACCCCGCGCGGCCGGGTCGCGACGCCCGAAGCGTACGACCACCTCGGCGCTCCCCACCCCGACGGGCTGCTCCGATTCAGTCAAGGGGGATGACCTATACTCGGCGGGGGATTCCCCGACCCCCACAGGCAGTGCCGCACGGTGCGCCTGAATCGAAAGGTGCACCGCCTCCATGGATTTCGCGAGCTTCTTCGCCAACTACGGCCTGATCATTCTGCTGATCGGCCTGCTGGTCTTCATGTTCTACAGCTCGCGTCGCCGCATGCAGAAGCAGAAGCTCGAGCAGGAGGAGAAGGCGCGCCAGACCGTTCCCGGCTCCGAGGTGCTGCTGCAGGGTGGCCTGTACGGCACGATCGTCGAGTATGACGGTGAAGACCTCGACAAGCCCGCCCAGGTCGAGATCGCTCCCGGCGTGGTCATCAAGGTGCACAGCCAGGCCGTTCTCCGCATCGTGAGCCCCGCTGAGGGCTTCGTGACCGAGGACGAGTTCATCGAGGCCGAGGAGTCCGAGGCCGAGTACGTCGCCGGCGTCGCCGATGGCGACATCACCTCGATCAGCGACGACCACCGTGCCCGACAGGCTGAGGCCGAGCGCGACGACAAGGACCGCCCGCAGGCCTGACGTCCCTCCGCCCTTCCCGTTCACCGCCGCACAGAAAGCCGACTCCGTGGCGCCCTCAACTCCCGTCCGTCACGCCTGGCGCGTACTGCTCGGACTGCTCGCCATCACGGGCGTGCTGTTCGGCATCAACTCGCTCGGTGTGTACGTCTTCCAGGCCAGCTCCTGGGCCCCGTCCCTCGCTCTCGATCTGCAGGGCGGCACCCAGATCATCCTGCAGGCCCAGACCACCGACGGCGCCGACCCCAACAAGGACCAGCTCGACCAGGCGGTGTCGATCATCCGTCAGCGCGTCGACGCCTCCGGTGTCGGCGAGGCGGATGTGGCCACCGAGGGCGGGAAGAACATCGTCGTGCAGATCCCCGGCGAGGCCGACGAAGCCACGCGCCAGCGGATCCAGAGCTCCGCGCAGCTGCAGCTGCGCGCGGTGCTGTTCACCGGTTCGCCGGCGACGTCGTTCGTCGGCGAGGACGGCCAGAACACGCCGTACCCGACTCCCGACCCGTCGCTGCAGGCCACGCCCACCGCGTCGCCGACCAGCGGCAGCGACACGTCGTGGATCACCCCCGCCCTGCAGGCACAGTTCCTCGCGTACGACTGCGCCAACCCGACGAACAACCCGGCCCAGGCTCCCGTCGACCAGCCGCTCATCACGTGCAGCGACGACGGATCCGTGAAATACATCCTCGGACCGGTCGAACTCGACGGCACCGACATCAGCAACGCGACGAACGGCCAGGAGCAGAACACCGGGCAGTGGGCCGTGAACCTCGTCTTCAACGACCAGGGCACCGAGACCTTCGGCAAGATCAGCCAGCGCCTCTACGGCGCCCAGGCCCCTCTGAACCAGTTCGCCTTCGTGCTCGACGGCACGGTCCTCTCCGCGCCGTCGATGAACGGGATCATCGTGGACGGCCGCCCGAGCATCACGGGCAGCTTCACGCAGGAGTCGTCCAAGGCCCTCGCCGACCAGCTGAAGTACGGCGCGCTGCCGCTGAGCTTCACCGTCGTCAGCTCGGACACCGTCTCGGCCACCCTCGGCTCTCAGCAGCTGCAGGTCGGCCTCATCGCGGGCCTCATCGGACTCGGGCTGGTCGCCGTCTACTCGCTCATCGTCTACCGCGCGCTCGGAACGGTGATCATCGCGTCCCTCGGCGTCATGGCGGTGCTCACTTACGTCCTGCTCTGCATCCTGGCCTGGCGGATGGGCTTCCGCCTGTCGTTGGCGGGCGTCGCGGGTCTGATCGTCACGATCGGCTTCACCGCCGACTCGTTCATCGTCTACTTCGAACGCATCCGCGACGAACTCCGCGACGGCAAGTCCATCACCGCCGCCGTCGAGGACGGCTGGGCGCGCGCGAAGCGCACGATCTACATCTCGAAGTCGATCAACATCGTCGCGGCCGTCGTGCTCTACATCCTCGCGGATGCCACCGTGAAGGGCTTCGCGTTCACGCTCGGGCTCACGACCGCGATCGACATCCTCATCTTCATCCTCTTCACGCACCCGGTGATGCAGCTGCTGGCGCGGACGCGCTTCTTCGGCTCGGGCCACCCCCTGTCGGGAATGGACCCCGAGGCGCTCGGCGCCGTCTACCGCGGTCGCGCGCAGTTCCGCGCCCCCGCCGCTGCCGTTTCCGGCCGCGCCAACCGCTCACGCGGCGAAGCCCAGCGCCGGCAGACGATCGCGGAGCGCAAGCGCGCGGAGCTCGCCGCAGCCCAGGGCAGTACCCGCCCCACGAAGGAGGGAGACGACTGATGCGCTCCATGACGCAGCTCGGAAACGACCTCTACTCGGGCAAGACGTCCTTCCCGTTCGTCCAGCGCCGCCGCCTGTGGTTCATCATCGCCGCGGTGCTCGTGATCGGCGCGGCCCTGGTCCCGCTGTTCCGCCCGGTGCAGTTCTCGATCGAGTTCACCGGCGGATCGCAGTTCACCGTCTCCAACCCGGCATCCTTCGATCAGGCGATCGCGACCGAGGCCGTGACCTCCGTGGTGCCCGGCACCGCGACCCGCGTGACCACGATCAGCGGCCAGGCGGTCCGCGTCCAGACGGACCAGCTCGACGACGCTCAGACGCAGGCCGTCTCCTCGGCCCTCGCCGAAGGGTACGGGGTCCCGACGAGCGAGGTGACGAACTCGTTCATCGGCCCGACCTGGGGCGCGGACGTCACCCGCCAGTCGCTGTGGGGTCTGGCGATCTTCCTCGCGCTGACGTTCGTGATCCTCGCCCTGTACTTCCGCACCTGGAAGATGTCGGTGGCCGCGATCATCGGTCTGGTCGACGTGCTCGTGATCACGATCGGCGTCTACGCCGTGTTCGGCTTCGAGATCTCACCGGCCGCCGTGATCGGATTCCTGACGATCCTCTCGTATTCGCTGTACGACACGACGGTCGTCTTCGACAAGGTGCGGGAGAACACCCGGCAGGACGGGGAGATCTCGGGGCGCACCTATGCGGAGTCGGTCAACCTCGCGGCGAACCAGACGCTGATCCGCTCGATCAACACCACGGTCGTGGCGATCCTGCCCGTCGGTGCGATCCTCTTCATCGGTGTGCCGCTCGGCGCCCGCACGCTGAGCGACATCTCGCTGTCGATCTTCGTCGGCACGATCGTCGCCGCGTACTCGACGTTGTTCGTCGCGGTCCCGCTCTACGCGCTCCTGCGCCAGGGCGAGAAGTCGATCCAGCAGCGCGACGCCCGCGTCGTGGCCGCGCGCGCGAAGGCCGGTGTCCCCGCCTGACGGCGGGCACCGGCCCCGCGCGGCGTAGGATGGGAACACTGATCGCAGCACCCGGGGGAGGGGATCGATGACCGAGACCACGTCCCCCGCGCCGCCGCCGTCATCGCTCCGGCGACTGGTCCCGCGCATCTTCTCGCGCGCCGCCCGCCGCGACGACGTCGACAAGCTCCTGCGCACCGTCCGCACGCACCACCCCAAGGGCGATCTCGGCATCATCGAGCGCGCCTACGCCGTCGCCGACAAGGCGCACGAGGGGCAGAAGCGTCAGAGCGGCGAGCCGTACATCACCCACCCGCTCGCCGTCGCGCAGATCCTCGCCGAGCTGGGCCTCGGCCCCAAGGCGATCGCCGCGGCGCTGCTGCACGACACGGTGGAAGACACCGGGTACCCGCTCGACGAACTGGCCGCCGACTTCGGCGACGAGGTCGCGATGCTGGTCGACGGCGTCACCAAGCTCGACAAGGTCAAGTACGGCGAGAGCGCGCAGGCCGAGACCGTCCGCAAGATGATCGTCGCGATGTCGCGCGACATCCGCGTCCTTCTGATCAAGCTCGCCGACCGTCTGCACAACGCGCGCACGTGGGGTTTCGTCCCGCCCCACAAGGCCGCGAAGAAGGCCACCGAGACACTCGAGATCTACGCGCCGCTTGCCCACCGCCTCGGCATCCAGGCCATCAAGAGCGAGCTCGAAGACCTCTCGTTCGCCGTCCTGCACCCCAAGCTCTACGCCGAGATCGAGAGCCTGGTGCGCCAGCGCACTCCGCAGCGCGAACAGTACGTGCAGACCGTGATCGAGGACATCGACTCCGACCTGCGCGAGCTCCGCGTCCGCGGTCGCGTCATGGGGCGCCCCAAGCAGCTGTACTCCGTGTACCAGAAGATGGTCGTGCGGGGGCGTGAGTTCGACGACATCTACGACCTGATCGGCATCCGGATCCTCGTCGGCACCGTGCGCGACTGTTACGCGGTGCTGGGTGCCATCCACGCGCGCTGGACACCGCTGCCGGGCCGCTTCAAGGACTACATCGCCACCCCGAAGTTCAACCTCTACCAGTCGCTGCACACGACGGTGATCGGCCCCAGCGGCCGAACGGTCGAGATCCAGATCCGCACGCACGAGATGCACCAGCAGGCGGAGTTCGGCGTCGCCGCGCACTGGAAGTACAAAGAGCGGATGGCCGGCGGGAAGACGGATGCCAAGGCCTCCGACACCGACATGGCCTGGATCGCCCGCATCTCCGACTGGCAGGCAGAAACGGCTGACCCGGGCGAGTTCCTGGACTCGCTGCGCTTCGAGATCGGCGCGAAAGAGGTCTACGTCTTCACGCCGAAGGGCCGCGTCATCGGTCTGCCGAAGGGCGCGACACCCGTCGACTTCGCTTACGCCGTGCACACCGAGATCGGCCACCGCACGATGGGCGCCAAGGTCAACGGGCGACTCGTCCCCCTGGAGACCGAGCTGCAGTCGGGCGACGTCGTCGAGGTCTTCACGTCGAAGAACCCAGACGCGGGCCCCAGCCAGGACTGGCTCGGTTTCGTCAAGAGCACCCGTGCGCGCAACAAGATCCGCGGCTGGTTCACGAAGGAACGCCGCGAAGAGGCGATCGAGCAGGGCAAGGACTCCATCGCGCGGGCGATGCGCCGGCAGAACCTTCCGTTGCAGCGCCTGATGAACCAGGACTCGTTCACCGAGGTCGCGCGCGGGTTCCACTACGAAGACGTCTCCGCGCTGTACGCGGCGGTCGGCGAGGGCCACGTCTCGACGCAGTCGGTCATCGAGAAGGTCACGGCGCTCGTCAGCGCCGACGACACCTCCACCGGGCCGATCGATCTGCCGCAGGTCGGCCGCAGCCGCGCCCCGCGCGGCGGCGACTCGGGCGTGCTGGTGCGCGGCGCCCCCGACATCCTGGTGAAGCTCGCGAAGTGCTGCACCCCGGTGCCGGGCGACGAGATCGTCGGCTTCGTCACGCGGGGGAGCGGCGTCTCCGTGCACCGCTCCGACTGCACGAACGTGAAGTCGCTCCGGGAAGACCCCGAGAGACTCATCGACGTCGAGTGGGCTCCGACCACCAAGAGCGTGTTCCTCGTGCAGATCCAGGTCGAGGCGCTCGACCGTTCAGGTCTGCTGAGCGACGTCACCCGGGTGCTGAGCGAGCACCACGTCAACATCCTGTCCGCGACCGTCTCGACGACGAACGACCGGCTCGCTCTCAGCAAGTTCGTGTTCGAGATGGGCGACACCGTGCATCTCGACCGCGTGCTGAACGCCGTGCGACGCATCGACGCGGTCTACGACGTCTATCGCGTCACCTCGTCCTGACCTTCCGCGCGGATCACTCGACTCCGAGAGTCCTCAGCACCTCGTCGGCCCGACGTCCGAAGGGGAACCGCGGATGCCGGCCGAGCCACCGCCGCGCCTCCCCGACGAGGCGCGGCTCGGCCAGGCCCCACGCGCGCGCGACAGCGACGTCGGCGTCGTTCCCGGAGCGGGCGAGATCCACCAGCGTGCGCTCCGGGCTCGCCACCAGGACACCGGCGATCGTCACGACGTCGGCGGGCGCGATCCGGACGTCGTGGGTGGCGACCCCCGTCGTGCGCGGCGGCCGTGCCCGCTCAGCGGAGGCGCGCTGTAGGTGATGCCGTGCCGGTTCGAGACCGGCGCCGCCGTGGATCCACGCGGCGCTGGATCGGACGGCGGCCCACTTCGCCCCGACCAGGGGTGCCAGACTCCGCGCCCGCATCCAGGAGGTCTCGACGGCGTCGGCGGGCATGAACCCCTCACCGATGGGCGTGAGCAGACCGTCCAGGCAGGCCGCGGTCAGCTCCGCCAGTGACAGCCGTTCACCGGGGAAGTACAGAAAGGGAGAGACCATCCCGTCAGTGTGCCGGGATGGTCTCTGCCGCGGCGTCCCGGGGACGCCGAGCTGTGGAGAACGCTCAGCCGCCGAGCGCGCGCAGCCACGTGCGACGCGCCTCGAGGGCCTCGGACGCCTGGGCCGCGGCGCGCTTGTCGCCCTTGGCCTGGGCAGCGGCGAGTTCGGCCTCGAGCTTCTCGATCGCGTCCGTCAGCTGACGCGTCATGTCGTTGGCACGTGCCTTCTGCTCCGGATCGTTGCGCTTCCACTCCGCGTCCTCGCGGGTGCGGACGCTCTGCTCGATCTTGCGGAGCTCGTCGTCGAGGACGCGCTCCTTGTCGCGGGGGAAGATGCGGCCGATCTCGTCCCACTGCCGCTGGATCGCGGTCAGCTTCTGTCGAGCCGTCGCGAGGTTCTTCTCGTCGACGATCGGCGCGGCCTCCTCCAGCAGGGCGCGCTTCTGCTCGATCTTCTCCTTGGATGCCTCGGCATCGGCGGTCTCGCGTTCGATGCGGGCGCCGTAGAGCGCGTCGCCCGCCGCCTTGAACCGGGCCCACAAGGCATCGTCGACCTTGCGGCCGGCGCGGCCGGAGGCCTTCCACTCGTCGAGGAGGTCGCGGTAGGCGGGGATGCCGTCCTCGCCGCGGGGCGCGAGCGCCTCGGCCCGCTCGACCAGGCGCGTCTTGGCGTCGCGCGCGGACTTGTGCGTC
The DNA here is from genome assembly GCF_030056775.1 of Microbacterium sp. IEGM 1404. NCBI lineage: Bacteria > Bacillati > Actinomycetota > Actinomycetes > Micrococcales > Microbacteriaceae > Microbacterium > Microbacterium sp. IEGM 1404. The sequence continues at coordinate 933,957 of NZ_JASHKP010000001.1, forward strand.
TCGTCGAGCGCGGAGAAGAACTCGCGGCGGTGGCGGTCGACCGTCGCTCGCGCGTCGCGGAAACGGCGCCACAGCTGCTGAGCGGTCGACTTCGGCAGGCGCGGGCCGTTCTGCTGGTGCGCCTGCCACCGGTCGAACAGATCCGACATGTCGGCGGTCATCTGCTTCCACTGCACCGACTGCGGGTCGCGGGCGGCGAGGGCTTCGGCCTGCTCGACGATCTCGGTGCGCTCGCGCACGGCGTCGTCGACGGCTTCCTTGGCCGCTGCCGCTTCGGTCTCGGTGGCCTCGGCCAGTTCGGCCGTCAGCGCGTCCAGTCGCTCGAGCAGTGCGGCGAGGTCGCCGACGGCTGCGGCACCGTCGACCTTGGCCCGCACCGTGGCCGCGGTCGAGCGCAGATCGGAGGCGGATGCACCGCCGCGACGGTGACGCACCTCGAGGAGGGTCACTTCGCCGGCGAGGTCGGCGAACTTGCGCGTGTAGTAGGCCAGGGCCTCGTCGGGCGTGCCGTCGGGGTACTGCCCGACGACCCGCCATTCACCGCCCTCGCGCACCGAAACGGTGCCGTCCTCGTCGACTCGACCCCACGGCTCGACCGGAGCCGCGACGCGCGCACCGGGACGCGGGCCGGGCCGCGGACCGGGTGCGGGGGCGGCCTTCGGAGCGGCAGGCGCGCTCTCGACGGGCGCTTCCGCGTCTTCGACGGGGGCGGTGGACGCTTCCTCGTGCGGAGTCTCCTCAACGGGAACCACCTCGGCGGACGCTTCCTCGTCCGGAGCCTCCTCGACAGGAGTCTCCTCGACAGGAGTCTCCTCGGCGGGATCCTGGTCGGCCTCGCCGTCTTCGGCGGCGGCCGGAGCGGCCTCGGCCGCGGTCTCATCCACGGCGGTCTGGGGGGTCTCGTCGACAGCCGTGTCGTCGTCGGCGACGGCGGGGGTGGTGTCGGGGGAGTCGGAGGAAGGAACGGAAGTCACGGAAAGCACCTCATCGCGGCAGGGCCGCCTGGGGGAGAAGGACCCTCCGAGCCTAGTACGACGGATGCCGTCGTCACAGGCTCACGGGGTGGGCGAGACCGAGGGGTCGGGCAGCAGCGGACCGGTGGACGCCGGGCTCGGCGTGTCGACGACCGTGGGCTGGGGCGCGGGAGCGCCGGGACCGGCGACGAAGTAGACGGTCTGCAGTCCGACCGCCGCGCCGATCACGACGAGACCGACGACGAGCGCGAGCACGTTGTCGCGCGTGCGCCGACGTCCCTGACGTCGGTGGAGCTCTTGGCGGGCCTGATACGCCCGCGACCGCTCGCGCTGCTCACGACTCTGTCGATCCTTGCCACCCGTCGCCACATCGACCTCTTTCCACCGCTCGCGGACCGCCCCGATCCTACGCACCCCGCCGATGAGCCCACAAAGGCGCTCGATCCGTTGTCGGCGGTCGCGATTAGCCTGGATCGGTGACCAGTGCTTCCGCCCTCTTCCAGGGCCAGACCCCGCTCGCGGTGCGGATGCGTCCGACGAGCCTCGACGAGGTCGCCGGCCAGGGTCATCTGCTGCGCCCCGGCTCGCCCCTGGTCACGCTCGCCGGCACCGACTCCTCGGCATCCGGATCCGCCGTCTCGGTCATCCTCTGGGGGCCTCCGGGCACGGGCAAGACGACTCTGGCGCAGGCGATCGCCCGCTCGTCCGGTCGTCGTTTCGTGGAGCTCTCGGCGATCACCGCCGGGGTGAAGGACGTCCGCGAGGTCATGCAGGAGGCCCTCACCCAGCGCGACCTGTACGGACAATCGACGATCCTCTTCCTCGACGAGATCCACCGCTTCACGAAGGCGCAGCAGGACGCGCTGCTGCCGGGCGTCGAGAACGGATGGGTGGTGTTGATCGCCGCCACGACCGAGAACCCGTCGTTCTCCGTCATCTCGCCGCTGCTGTCGCGGTCGCTGCTGCTCACCCTGCGCCCGCTCGGCGACGACGATCTGGGCGCCCTCGTCGATCGTGCCGTGACCGACCCGCGCGGCCTCGACGACCGCGTGGTCCTGAGCGACGAGGCGCGTTCGGCGCTCGTGCGCCTGGCATCCGGCGACGCGCGCCGTGCGCTCACCGCACTCGAGGCCGCCGCCTCCGTGGCCGCGGACGACGCGGCACGCGACGGCGATGCCGAGGACCGCGACGGCGACGACGAGGACGACGAAGACGCGGATGCCGACCCGCGGCCCGTCATCACCGGTGACCACATCTCCCAGGCCGTCGACCGCGCGCTGCTGCGCTACGACCGGCAGGGCGACGAGCACTACGACGTCATCAGCGCGTTCATCAAGTCGATCCGCGGATCGGACGCGGATGCGGCGATCCACTACCTCGCGCGCATGATCGAGGCCGGGGAGGACCCGCGGTTCATCGCGCGCCGACTGGTCATCTCCGCCGCGGAGGACATCGGTCTCGCCGACCCGCAGGCCCTGCAGATCGCCGTCGCCGCGGCGGACGCGGTCGCCTTCATCGGGATGCCGGAGGGACGCATCCCGCTCGCCGAGGCGACGGTGTACCTCGCGACCACGGCGAAATCGAATGCGGCGTACAACGCCATCAACGCCGCGATCGCCGACGTGCGGGCCGGCGGGTTCGGTCGCGTGCCCGTCCATCTGCGCGACGCCCACTACGCGGGCGCGAAGCGACTCGGGCACGGCAAGGGCTACAAGTACGCGCACGACAGTGACATCGGCATCGTCGCGCAGCAGTACCTCCCCGACGAACTGCGGGGGAAGCGCTACTACCAGCCGACCACGCACGGCGCCGAACGCGAGGTCTCCGCCCGGCTCGAGAAGATCCGCCGCATCCTCGACGGCGGGTGAAATCCGACGCCGCGGCACGAGGGCCCCGTGCGTTCCGTGCGACGCTGTCGCGGTGACCGCCGCTCTCCTCGCCGCCGCCGCCGTGATCGTCCTCGACGTGTACGCGGTCGTGCTGGTCGTGCTGCGGGCGAAGGTCTACCGCGTCGCTGTGTACCGGCCGATGCTGCTGAACATCGGGCTGTCGACGCTTCCGGTCGTGACGGCGATCGGTGTCGTCGTCGGGCTCACGGTGCTCGCCCCGGTGCTCACGCGTCTGGCCGATGTCGCACCCGACGCGGGCGTCGTCGTGCTGCCCATCTACCTCGCCCTCGCGACGGGCGTGTGGCTTCTGCTCTTCCCCAACTCGGTGTACCTCATCACCGAGCTCAACTTCAGCCACCGGACGGCGGACTCCCCGGTCCCGCTCTGGTACGACATCATCCAGACGCTCGTGCTGACCCTCTCCGGTCTCGGCAACGCGGTGCTGAGCCTCGGCATCCTGCACGCGCTCTTCGTCGTCTACGAGGAGCCCGACGACGCCGTGCCGCCGACGGCCAGCTGGGTCCTGGCGGCGGTGGTCATCGTGCTCGGCGCCGTCGGGGTCTATCTCGGCCGCTATCTGCGCGTGAACAGCTGGGATGTGCGGCATCCCGTGTCCCTCCTCCGCAAGCTCGTCGCCCATCTGCGTCAGCCCGGCAAGGCGCTGGAGGCGAGCGCCTTCGTCGTCACCCACGCGCTCCTGGTCGCCGTGCTCTACGTGCCGCTGTTCTCGCTGACCTGGACCTCGTTCGTCGCGACGGCCGTCTGATAGGCTTAATCGGTTCGAAACAGAGTTTTCGGGCATCCCCTCTCTTCTTCACCGACCTTCCGGCATGCCCCGGCGTGCAGTCCGGACAGGGCGAAGAGAGCGTGATACGTCCGTGAGCCGCGAAACGCGCGGCCACGTCATCGGAAGGAGCACTTCGTGGCAACGAAGTCCCAGGACCGCCGCAAGGTCCGTCTGTCGCGCGCCCTCGGCGTCGCGCTCACCCCCAAGGCCGCCCGCTACCTCGAGAAGCGTCCCTACGCTCCCGGCGAGCACGGCCGCACCAAGCGCAAGGCCGACAGCGACTACGCCGTCCGCCTGCGCGAGAAGCAGCGTCTGCGCGAGCAGTACGGCATTCGCGAGAAGCAGCTGCGCATCGCGTTCAACGAGGCACGTCGCACCGATGGCCTGACCGGTGAGAACCTGGTCGAGCTCCTCGAGATGCGTCTGGACGCCCTGGTCGTGCGTGCCGGCTTCGCCCGCACCACCGCTCAGGCCCGCCAGCTCGTCGTGCACCGCCACATCCTGGTCGACGGCCAGCTCGTGGACCGCCCGTCGTTCCGCGTGAAGCCGGGTCAGCAGATCCACGTCAAGCCGAAGAGCGAGGGTCTCGAGCCCTTCCAGGTCGCCGCCGCCGGCGGGCACGCCGAGGTGCTGCCCCCCGTTCCCGGTTACCTCGAGGTCGACCTGGCCACGCTGCAGGCGAAGCTCGTGCGTCGCCCCAAGCGCGCCGAGGTGCCCGTCACGTGTGACGTGCAGCTCGTCGTCGAGTACTACGCCGCTCGCTGAGTCCACGACTCACGAGCCGAAGGGCGCCGGGTTCTCCCGGCGCCCTTCGTCGTTCCCCGGCGGATGCCGGGGGCGTGGCATCCATCCCTCCGGGCGCGCGCTCGCGCGACCCTGTCGCCTACGATGAAGGGATGCCGCGTCCGCGGCGCTCGCTCGAGGAAGAAGTGGTGAACGTGAGAAGCCTCGTCTGGTTCGTATTGGGCATCGCCGGAGGCTTCGTCGCCGCGCACCTGGTCAACAAGGACCCCCGCGGTCAAGAACTGCTCGCTCAGGTCGACGCCCGGATCGGCGAGTTCGCCGACCACCTGAGCGACGCCTACCACGAGCAGGAATCCCGCCTGTCCGACATCCTGGACGATGCCAGGAGCGTCGCGGCGTCCGCCGTCGAGGCGACCGCCGACGCCGTCGATTCCGTCGCCGACGCGGCGAAGAAGGCCGCCCCCACCGACTGACCTCCCGGCATCCCGCCCCGCCCCCCGGGGTGGATCCGCACGCCCACGGAAAGACCCCTCATGAACACCGCCGAGATCGCTCAGCGCTTCCTGGACTACTTCCAGAAGAAGAACCACACCATCGTGCCGTCGGCCTCCCTCGTCACCGACGACCCGGCCCTGCTGTTCACGGTCGCCGGCATGGTGCCGTTCATCCCCTACCTGAGCGGGGTCGTTCCGCCGCCCTATCCGCGCGCGGCCGACGTGCAGAAGTGCATCCGGACGAACGACATCGAAGAGGTCGGCAAGACGCCCCGTCACGGCACTTTCTTCCAGATGCTGGGCAACTGGTCGTTCGGCGACTACTTCAAGGAAGACGCGATCCGCTACGCGTGGGAGCTGCTGACGACCCCGGATGCCGAGGGCGGCCTCGGCTTCGACCCCGACGACCTGTGGGTCACGGTCTACGAAGAGGACGACGAGGCGCGCGACCTCTGGCTGAAGCTCAGCACCCTGCCCGACGAGCGCATCCAGCGCCTGGGCAAGGACACGAACTACTGGTCGACCGGGCTCCCGGGCCCCGCGGGGCCCTGCTCGGAGATCTTCTTCGACCGCGGTCCCGCGTACGGCATCGACGGGGGACCGGCGACCGACGACGACCGCTACGTCGAGATCTGGAACCTCGTGTTCATGCAGTACGAGATCACGAACGTGCGCTCGAAGTACGACTTCGACATCGTCGGCGAACTGCCCGCGAAGAACATCGACACCGGCATGGGCCTGGAGCGCATCGCGTTCATCAAGCAGGGCGTCGACAACATGTACGAGACCGACCAGGTGCGTCCGGTGCTCGACCTGGCAGCGAAGCTGGCGGGCAAGTCGTACGGCGCCGAGTCGCACGAGGACGACGTGCGCCTTCGCATCGTCGCCGACCACGTGCGGTCGTCGCTGATGCTGCTCGCCGACGGCGTGACCCCGTCGAACGAGGGCCGGGGCTACATCCTGCGCCGCATCATGCGCCGCGCCATCCGCTCGATGCGCCTGCTGGGCGTCGACGGCCCGACTTTCCCCGAGCTGTTCGCCGCGTCGCGCGACGCGATGAAGGGGTCGTACCCCGAGGTCGAGACCGACTACGCGCGGCTGTCCGCCTACGCGATCGCCGAGGAGCAGACGTTCCTCCGGACGCTGGCGGCGGGATCCGCGATCCTCGACCAGTCGGTCGCGGATGCCAAGAGCGGCGGCGCCACGACCCTGTCGGGCTCGGAGGCGTTCCTGCTGCACGACACGTACGGCTTCCCGATCGACCTGACGCTCGAGATCGCCGAAGAGGCGGGCCTCGCCGTCGACCGCGGTGCGTTCGACACCCTCATGCAGGAGCAGCGGACTCGGGCGAAGGCCGACGCGCGCTCCCGCAAGGGCGCGCTCGCCGACCAGAGCGTGTACCGCGAGTTCCGGGCGCTCGGCGAGACCGTCTTCACCGGATACACCGACCTCCAGACGGAGTCGAAGGTCCTCGGCATCCTGGTCGACGGCCGCAGCACCGACCGCGCGTCGCAGGGGCAGATCGCCGAGGTCGTCCTCGCCGAGACCGCGCTGTACGCCGAGTCCGGCGGACAGGTCGCCGACAAGGGCGTCATCGTGGGCCCCGGCTACGAGCTCGAGGTACTCGACGTGCAGCGCCCCGTTCCGGGTCTCATCAGCCACACGGTCGAGGTCACCACCGGCGAGGTGTCGGTCGACGCGCCGGCGACGACGGTGGTCGACGCTCTCAACCGCCACTCGGCGCAGCAGGCGCACTCTGCGACGCACCTCGTGCACGCCGCCATCCGCGACACCCTCGGCAAGACCGCGACGCAGACCGGTTCGCTCAACCGCGCCGGCTACATGCGCTTCGACTTCAGCTGGGGAGCCGCTCTCTCGCCCGAGACCCGCACCGAGATCGAGGACATCGCCAACAATGCGGTGCGCGACAACCTCGAGGTCACCACGCGGGTCCTCTCGCTCGACGAGGCGAAGGCCGCGGGCGCCATGGCGTTGTTCGGCGAGAAGTACGGCGACACCGTGCGCATGGTCGACATCGGCGGTCCGTGGTCGCGCGAGCTCTGCGGCGGCACGCACGTCGCGCGCAGCGCAGAGATCGGGCTGGTGAACCTCGTCGGCGAGTCGTCGGTGGGTGCCTCCAACCGCCGTGTCGAGGCTCTCGTGGGGCTCGACGCCTTCCGTGACCTCGCCGCCGAGCGCGCCATCGTCTCGCAGCTGACGTCGTCGCTCAAGACCCCGCGCGAGCAGCTGACGACCCGTATCGCCGAACTCGCCGCGAGCCTGAAGGCCGCCGAGAAGAAGATCGCCGCGTTCGAGGCACGGGCGCTCTCCGACCGCCTGCCGCAGCTCGTCGAGTCCGCGACGTCGGTGGGCGCCGTCCGCGTCGTCGCGCAGTCGCTCGGCGAGGGCGCCGCCGCCGACGACGTGCGCACGCTCGCGCTGCAGGTGCGCGATCGCCTCGGCTCCGACGCGGCCGTCGTCGCGCTCGGCACCGTCGCGGGCGGCCGTGCCACCGTGGTCGTCGTCACCAACGAGGCGGCACGCGAGCGCGGCCTCGCCGCAGGAGCCCTCGCCAAGGCCGCCGCCGGTGTGCTCGGCGGAGGCGGAGGCGGTCGTCCCGACGTCGCCCAGGGCGGTGGCACGGATGCCTCGGCCCTGCCGCAGGCGCTCGCGGGCATCGTCGCGGACGTGCGGGCGATCACGGCGTGACGGAGTTCCGCCGCGGCATCCGGCTCGGCATCGACGTGGGACGCGCGCGCGTCGGCGTCGCGCGATCGGACCCCGACGGACTGCTCGCCGTGCCCGTCGAGACGGTGCCCCGCAAGGGAGAGCCCGTGCGTCGTATCGTCGCCCTCGCCGCGGAGTACGAGGCGTTCGAAGTACTGGTCGGGTTGCCGCTGAACCTCCGAGGTGAGGACACCCCGTCGACGACGGACGCCCGTCAGTTCGCGGGGGAGCTGGCCGCCGCTCTGGCCGTCCCGGTGCGGCTCGTCGACGAACGACTCAGCACCGTCTCGGCGCACGGCGTGCTCCGCCAGGCAGGGCGCTCCCAGCGGGAGTCTCGTAGCATTGTGGACCAGGTCGCCGCTGTAGTGCTTCTGCAGCAGGCGCTCGACGTGGAGCGACAGTCCGGTGAGCCGGCCGGACCCGCCGTAGCACCGGGACAGGAGCCCGCCTGACATGCCCGAAAACGACCCGACCGATCCTCTCGCGGAGCTGTACGGACGTCTGCCCGACCCCCGTACGGGCACGACAGGCGCCGCCGCGCGCGACGGAGGAGGTGCCGGCGCATCGACGCCCGACGCCCCCGCGCCGGCCTCCCGCCGCGCCGCGCGCGAGGCCCGCCGGACGCAGACCGGTCCGACGCCCGCCGCCCCTGCGGCCGACGACACGACCGCCGTCCCCGCCGCGCGGCCCTCCGCCGACACGACACCCGGGCCCCGGCCCGCGCGCGACTCCCCGTCGGCGGCGGAGCCGCAGCGGCTAGACGAGCCCCGCGTCACACAGGCACCCCGCGGAGCGGACTCGCGTCCCGCGGGCCCGCGGCGGACCCCGCAGCCCGAGCCCGAATCGTCGCGGGACCGCGAGCCGGTCCTCGTCGGCGCCGGCGGCGCGGCGGTCGGTGCGACCGAGACCCCGCGACCCGCGGCATCCGGTTCGCTCGAGGACCTGTTCTCCGGCCGCGCCCACACCGACGAGGTGCGCGGCGCCACCCGCCCCCCGAAGCGACGTCGCCGCGTGGGCGGATGGATCGCCCTGGCCGTGGTGCTCGTCATCCTCGGGGGACTCGTCGGCGGCGGCGTCGTGGTGTGGAACACCTACGGCGATCGCGTCCGCGAGTTCCTCGGCACCGGTGAACCCACGGACTACGCCGAGGGGATGGCCACCGGCGAAGCGCGGGTCACGATCGCCTCCGGCGACACCGGCGAGTCCGTCTCTCCCAAGCTGTTCGAGGCCGGCATCACGAAGCAGTCGGACTCGCTCTACCAGTACATGGTGAAGAACGCCGTTGCGTTCACGTTCCAGCCGGGGGTGTACAAGCTGCAGCAGCAGATGTCGTCCGCGGCCGTGCTCGCGGCACTGGGCGATCCCGCGAACCGTCTGAACCTCAGCGTGCAGCTCCGGGAGGGGCTGACACTCGAGCAGTCGCTCGATGCGATGTCCGAGCAGCTGGGCATGCCGCGGGCGGACTTCGAGGCGGCGACGGCCGATCCGTCGCAGTACGGCGTGCCGGCCTCGACGCTCGAAGGGTGGATCTTCCCCGCGACCTACGACTTCGATGAGGGGGTCACGGCGACCGAGATCATCCAGAGGATGGTGCAGCGCACGGTGCAGTCCCTGGATCAGGCCGGGGTTCCCGAGGCCGACCGGGAGCGCATCCTCATCATCGCGTCGATCATCGAACGCGAAGCGCGCAACTCCGACGACTTCTACAAGGTCTCGCGCGTGATCGAGAACCGCCTGCAGCCCGACAACGACGAGACCCACGGCCTCCTGCAGATGGACTCGACGGCGCAGTACGGCGTCGGCGAGATCGGCGCGGGCAGCTCGTCGTCGACCGAGAACGCGCTCACGAGCGACAACCCGTGGAACACCTACGTCCATCCCGGACTGCCGATCGGGCCGATCTCCAACCCCGGCGATCTCGCGATCGACGCGGCCATGCATCCCGTGGACGGCACGTGGTACTACTTCACCACCGTGAACCTGGAGACCGGCGAGACGGTGTTCTCGACGACCTACGCCGACCAGCTCACGGCCGTGCAGCAGTTCCAGGATTGGTGCCGCGCCAACCCTGACGGCGGATGCTGACCCCGGCTCGGCTCGCCGTCTGGGGAGATCCGATCGACCACTCGCGGTCGCCGGCGCTGCACGCGGCGGCGTACCGCGAGCTGGGTCTGCCGTGGGAGTACGGGCGTCAGCGCGTCACCGAGGCGGGGTTCGCCGCGGCGCTGGCGGACCTGGATGCCACCTGGCGAGGCCTGTCGCTGACGATGCCGCTGAAGAACGTCGCGGCGACGTCGGCGACATCGCTCGACGACGCGGCGCTGCGCACGGGCGCGGTGAACACCTACCTGCTGACCGACGACGGGCCACGCGGCTTCAACACCGACGTCGGGGGACTGGCGCGCGCGCTGCGGGAGGCCGGCGTCACCCGGCCCCGGGCCGCGCGGATCCTCGGCGCGGGTGCGACCGCGACCTCGGCGGTGCTGTCGCTGGCCGACCTCGGCGCCGCGCGCGTCGAGGTCGTGGCCCGGCGCCCGGAGGCCGTGGAGCCGCTGCGCGCACTCGGGACATCGGTGGGCGTCGAGGTCGTCCCGTCCGCTTTCGACGCCCCCGGCACGCCGGACCCGGTCGCCGTGACGATCGGGGCGCTGCCCGGGGGAGTGGATGCCGGTGCCGGCATCCGTCCCTACGCCGAGAACGGCGGGCTGCTCGTCGACGTCGTGTACGGGAACTGGCCGACGTCGCTCGCCGAGCAGTGGCTCGCGGCGGGGAACGCGGCGATCAACGGCCTGCCGATGCTGCTGCACCAGGCCCTGCTGCAGGTGCGGGTGTTCGTGGGCGGGGACCCCGCGGTCCCGCTCGAGCGGGAGGACGCCGTCCTCGCCGCGATGCGCGTCGCGCTCGTGGGAGGATAGGGGCATGCTTCGCGTGCTCACGGCCGGGGAATCCCACGGTCCCGAACTGGTCGCCCTCATGGAGGGGATGCCGGCCGGCGTCCCGATCTCTCCCGCGCAGATCCGCGCGGACCTCGCCCGGCGCAAGCTCGGCTATGGCCGCGGCTCGCGCATGAAGTTCGAGGAGGACGAGCTCACGCTCTCGACCGGCATCGTGCACGGTTTCACGATCGGCAGCCCCATCGCGCTGCGCATCGGCAACACCGAGTGGCCGAAGTGGGTCGAGGTCATGAGCCCCGAGCCGGTCGAGCTGTCCGATCGTTCCCGCGGTCGCGGTGCGGCGCTCACGCGTCCCCGCCCGGGTCACGCCGACCTCGTCGGCATGCAGAAGTACGGCTTCGACGAGGCGCGGCCGATCCTCGAGCGCGCGTCCGCCCGCGAGACCGCGGCCCGCGTCGCGCTCGGCGCCGTGGCGCGCGCGTTCCTCGGCGAGCTCGGCATCCGACTCGTCAGCCACACGCTCTCCATCGGCCCGGTGCGCGTGCCCGAGGGTGCGGCGCTGCCGACGCCCGACGACGTCGACCTCCTCGACGCCGATCCGCTGCGCTGCTTCGACCCCGAGACCTCCGCCGCGATGGTCGCCGAGGTCGACGACGCGAAGAAGGCCGGCGACACGCTCGGCGGCATCGTCGAGGTGCTCGCGTACGGCCTGCCGCCGGGGCTCGGCTCGCACGTGCAGTGGGATCGTCGACTGGATGCCAAGCTCGCCCAGGCCCTGATGAGCATCCAGGCGATCAAGGGGGTCGAGGTCGGCGACGGCTTCCTCACCACGACCCGCCGCGGCTCGCAGGCGCACGACGAGCTGTTCGCGACCGGAGACGGCATCACCCGTTCCTCCGACCGCGCGGGCGGCACCGAGGGCGGCATGTCGACCGGCACCGTGCTGCGGGTGCGCGCGGGCATGAAGCCCATCGCCACGATTCCGCACGCGCTCCGGACCGTCGACGTCGCCACGGGCGACACGGCCGCCGCGCACCACCAGCGCTCCGACGTCTGCGCGGTCCCTGCCGCGGGTGTCGTGGCCGAAGCGATGGTCGCGGTCACGCTGGCCGACGTGGTCCTGGAGAAGTTCGGCGGCGACAACGTCGCCGAGACCCGCCGCAACCTCGAGGCGTACCTCGCGCACCTGCCCGAGACGCTGCGCACCACCGACGCCTCCGACGCGGCGTTGCTCGCGCATGACCTCGGCTGAGGCGGGCCGCGGCGCGCTCGTGCTCATCGGACCGATGGGGGCGGGCAAGACGAGCGTCGGGCGGCGTGTCGCGCGTGCCCTCGGTGAGACGTTCAGCGACACCGACAAGATCGTCGTGCGCGACCACGGCCCGATCCGCGATCTGTTCCTCGCCCACGGCGAGGCGCACTTCCGCGCGGTGGAACGGGATGCCGTCGCCGAGGCGCTCGAGCGGGGCGGTGTCGTCGCACTCGGCGGGGGAGCGGTGCTCGACCCGGTCACGCGCGAGCGCCTGACGCAGCATCGCGTGGTGCTGCTGACCGTGGCGCCGCACGTCGTGGCATCCCGGATCCACGGAGACGAGCGCCCCCTGCTGGGCGGCGAGGATCCGGCGGAGCGCTGGCTCCGCATCTACGAAGAACGGCGACCGATCTACGAAGCGGCCGCCGACATCGCTTTCGACACATCCTCGGGCCCGCTGGCTCGCGTGGTCGACGACATCGTGGCCTGGGCGCGCCCCGTCCCGGCCCAGGAGACCCCATGACCGAGACCACGACCATCACCGTCGCCGGCGACCCGGGCTACGACGTCACGATCGGGCGCGGCCTGCTGGCCACGCTTGGTGAGAAGCTCCCCGCGGCCGCGCAGAAGGTCCTGATCGTGCACCCGCCGACGCTCGCGGCTCAGGCCGAGGCGCTGCGCGCACAGCTCGTGGGCGACCGACAGGTCCTGCTCGCCGAGATCCCCGATGCCGAGGCGGGCAAGCGGATCGAGGTCGCCGCCTTCTGCTGGCAGGTGATGGGACAGGCCGACTTCACGCGCACGGACGCGGTCATCGGTTTCGGCGGCGGATCGGTCACCGACCTCGCCGGTTTCGTCGCTGCGACGTGGCTGCGCGGCGTGCAGGTCGTGCAGGTCCCGACGACCGTCCTCGCGATGGTCGACGCCGCCGTGGGCGGAAAGACGGGCGTCAACACCGCCGAGGGCAAGAACCTCGTGGGCGCGTTCTGGCCTCCCCACGCCGTCGTCTGCGATCTCGACCTGCTCGAGACCCTCTCGAAGAACGAGGCCACCGCGGGCTTCGCCGAGGTCGTGAAGGCCGGGTTCATCTGGCATCCGGAGATCCTCGACCTCATCGAGGCCGACCCGTCGGGGATCGTCGACCCGCGGGGCGACGCGTTCCGCCGCTGCATCGAACTCGCGATCGACATGAAGGCGCGCGTCGTCGGGGAGGACCTGCGGGAAGCGGGCCTCCGCGAGGTCCTGAACTACGGTCACACCCTCGGTCACGCCATCGAGCACGCCGAACGCTACCGCTGGCGTCACGGCGCCGCGATCTCGGTCGGCATGGTGTTCGCCGCCGAGCTGTCCCGCCTGGCGGGACGCCTGTCCGACGACGTGGCCCAGCGCCACCGGACGGTCCTCGAGTCCCTCGGACTGCCGACGACCTACCGCGCCGGGGCGTTCCAGACGCTCAAGGCCACGATGCAGCGCGACAAGAAGACCCGCGGCAGCATGCTGCGCTTCATCGTGCTCGACGACCTCGCCCGCCCGACCGTGCTGCAGGCCCCCGACGAGTCGCTGCTGTTCGCGGCGTACCAGGAGGTCGGGGCGTAGGCCCACGGACGCCGGAGCGGCCCCGCCTCCCTCGGGAGACGGGGCCGTTCCGGCGTTGCGTGATCAGATGGTCGCGGGGACGCGTTCCTCGGCGGCCTGTCCCAGGCGCGCCGTGGGGACGTCCTTCGTCTCACGGGCGGTGAGGGCGCTCACCGACGCGATGACCGCGATCACGGCGGTGAAGACGCTGATGACGATCCAGCCGTTCTCGCCGCTGCCGCCGAGGGCCGCGACGATGCTCGGCGCGAATCCGGCCATGAGGAAGCCGAGCTGCGTGCCGATCGCCATCCCCGAGAACCGCACCCGGGTGCTGAACATCTCACCGTAGAACGAGGGCCAGACCGCGTTCGCGGCGGCGTACCCGAACGAGAAGGTCAGGATCGCCAGACCGAAGGTGATCAGGTCGTTCCCCTTGCCCATCGACAGGATGTAGAAGGGCATGAAGACCGCCGACGACAGGGCGCCGTAGATGAACACGGGCTTGCGTCCGATCCGGTCGGCGAGGCGCCCGAAAAGGGGCTGGGTGCCGAGGGCCACGATGTTGGCCACGACCACGAGCCACAGGGTGACGCTCGCGTCGAGTCCCTGCGCCTTGCCGTACGCGATGGCGAGCGTGCCGAACACGGTCGAGACGGCGGCGATGAACGCGCAGCAGATCACGCGGATCACGTCGCGCCAGTGGTCGCGCAGCAGGGGGATGAGCGGCATCCGGGCGATCTGACCGGTCGCCTTCGCCTGCTCGAACTCGGGGGTCTCGTGCAGGCTCCGACGGATGAAGAACGCCACGATCACGACGAGCGCGCTGAGCCAGAACGGCACGCGCCAGCCCCAGCTGAACTTGATCTCGTCCGGCAGGGCCACGACGGGGATGAAGATGAGCGCGGCGAGGATCTGGCCGCCCTGCGTGCCCGTGAGCGTCCACGAGGTGAAGAACGAACGACGGTCCTCGGGAGCGTGCTCGAGGGTGAGCGAGGAGGCCCCGGCCTGCTCACCGGCCGCCGAGAGACCCTGCATCAGGCGGCAGATGACGAGGAGCGCCGGCGCGAACCACCCGATCTGGGCGAAGCCGGGAAGGCACCCGATGATGAAGGTCGACAGCCCCATCAGCAGAAGGGTGAACATCAGCACCTTCTGCCGACCGATCCGATCGCCGTAGTGGCCGAGGATGACGGCGCCGACCGGGCGCGCGACGTACGCGAACCCGAAGGTCGCGAACGACATCACCAGGGCCGCCTGGTCGCCCGACGGGAAGAACACCGTGGGGAAGATCAGCGCGGCCGCCGAGCCGAACAGGAAGAAGTCGTAGTACTCCACGGCGCTGCCCATGAAGCTCGCGGCTGCGGCCTTCACGGGAGTCTTCCGCGTCGTTGCGGTGGTGGTCATGGACGGATGCTCCTTAGCGGGCGAGGACGTCGCCGGCGGCGACGAGGTCGAGGAAGTGCGCGGACATGCGGTCGGGGTCGGGTCGCGTCCCCGTGATGAGGGCGAAGGCGTCGACGGCCTGGTGTACCGCCATGCGTCCGCCGCTCAGGGTGCGGCAGCCGCGTTCGCGCGCCGCGATCAGCAGCTCGGTGTCGAGCGGCCGGTAGACGATGTCGGCGACCCAGAGGTCGGGTCGCAGGAGGTCGGCATCCAGGGGGAGTCCGGGGTGCTCCGCCATGCCGACCGGGGTGCAGTGCACGAGACCGTCCGCGCGGCCGAGGGCCGCGGCGAGATCGGCCGGCGCGGCGGCGGCGACGACGGCGGAGGGATGCCGGGCCGCGAGGTCGCCGACGAGGGCACCCGCGCGCTGCGCGTCGAGGTCGACGACGGTGAGGTGGGCCGCACCCGAGCGCAGCAGCGCGTCCGCGACGGCCGAGCCGGCCCCGCCGGCGCCGAGCTGCACGACCCGATCGGTCGCGGCATCCGGCAGGCCCTCGGCGAACGCGGCGGCGAAACCGGTCGTGTCGGTGTTGTAGCCGACGCGGCCGGCGGCGGTGAACAGCACGGTGTTGACCGCGCCGAGCGCGGCGGCCACGGGATCGATGCGATCGAGGTGGGCGAGCACGCTCTGCTTGCAGGGGTGCGTGACGTTGACGGCGTCGTAACCCAGCCGCTCCGCCCAGGCGAGCACGTCGCCGATGCGCTCGGGGTCGATGCCGAGGGTGGGGAGGTCCAGCGGCCGGTAGACGTAGGTCAGCCCGAGGGACCGCGCCTCGGCCATGTGCATCGGCGGGGTCAGCGAGGGCAGGACCCCCGCGCCGATGAGGCCCACGAGGTAGGGGTGCGAGTCGATCACGGTACTCCTTCGTTTCCGGACCCCGGTCGTTCTCGGCCACCGCCGAATGTACTAACCGGTACGTTCACAGAAAAGCACGACGAACAGCGCCTGTCAACAGGTGGGTGGATGCCGAGGCTTCAGGCGGCGGGGGAGGTGAGCCACCCGACGACGACGTCGCCGATGACGGACCGCAGGTGGGCGCGACGGCCGGCCTCGGCCATGTCGACGTCGAAGAGGTGCCCGAACGTATACCGATTGGCGACCTGGAACACGCAGTACGCACTGATCACGAGGTGCACGTCGATCGCCTCGACGTCGTCGCGGAACAGCCCGGCGGCACGACCTCGCTGGAGGATCTCGTCGAGCACGTCCTTCGCGGGCTTCGAGGCCTCGCGCAGTCCGTCGATCTGGCGGATGAACTCGCCGCGGTGGATGTTCTCGATCGCGACGAGACGGATGAACGCGTCATGCTGCACGTGATGGTCGAACGTGACCTCGGCGAGCGCGCGCACCGCCTGAACGGGGTCGGCGTGATCGACATCGATGCCGCGCTCGGCCTCGCGGATTCCGCGGTAGGCCTCTTCGAGGACGGCGCGATACAGCCCTTCCTTGCCGCCGAAGTAGTAGTAGATCATCCGCTTGGTCGTGCGGGTGCGCGCGGCGATCTCGTCGACTCGGGCGCCGGAGTAGCCGTCTTCGGCGAAGACCTCGGTCGCGACGGCGAGGAGCTCGGCGCGGGTGCGCTCGGCGTCGCGGCGAACCTCGGGCATCGGCCCAGACTAGTGGACGGGCTATGTACTGGATGGTACATTCGGCGCCCATGAAGACCTCGATCGCGACCGTGTGCGTCAGCGGCACTCTCGCCGACAAGCTCCACGCCTGCGCCGCCGCGGGATTCGACGGCGTCGAGATCTTCGAACCGGATCTGTTGGCCGCCCCCGAGAGCCCCGAGGAGATCGCAGCCCTCGCCGCGCGACTCGGGCTCAGCCTCGACCTCTACCAGCCGATGCGCGACGTCGAGGGAGTCGATGAGGAGGCCTTCGCGGCCGTGCTGCGGCGCGCGGCGGCGAAGTTCCGCCTCATGCGGCGCCTCGGCATGGACCTGGTCCTGTGCTGCAGCAACGTCGCCACCGCGACCGTCGACGACGACGCGGTGTCCGCGAGCCAGCTGCGGCGCCTCGGCGAGCTGGCGGAGGGCTACGGCATCCGGATCGCCTTCGAAGCCCTCGCCTGGGGACGCTACGTCGACGACTACCGCCGCGCGTGGCGGATCGTCGAGCTCGCCGATCACCCCGCCGTGGGGATCTGCCTCGACTCGTTCCACCTGCTCTCGCGCGGGCACGATCCCGCCGCGATCGCCGATATCCCGGGGGACCGCATCTTCTTCGTGCAGCTCGCCGACGCGCCGCTGCTCTCGATGGACGTGCTGTCGTGGAGCCGGCACCACCGGCTCTTCCCCGGTGAGGGCGGTTTCGACCTCGTGGACTTCACCGCGCGCATCGTCGCCGCCGGGTACACCGGACCGTGGTCGCTCGAGGTCTTCAACGACACGTTCCGGCAGACCGATCCCCGCCGCACCGCGCTGCATGCCCGCCGGTCGCTGCGGTGGCTGGAGGACGCGGTCGCGCGGCACGCGCCGGATGCCACGGCGTCCCGCCCCGACATCGCGATGCTGCCCGACTCGGCGGCACCCTCCGATGTCGACTTCGTCGAGATCACCGCCGAGGACACCTCCTCCGTCGAAGAGCTGCTGGCGCAGCTCGGATTCACCCCGCGCGGGCGGCACCGCACGAAGCCCGTGACGCTCTGGACCGCGGGGGAGGCGCGCGTGATCCTCAACGAACAGCACGCGCGCGGCCAGGCCCCCCGGCTCGCGGCGATCGGTTTCGAGGTGGACGACGCCGAAGCCGTCGACCTGCGCATGCACGACCTGCGGGTACCGCGCGCCTACCGGCGCACCTACGCCAGCGAGGAGCGCCTGGACGGCGCAGTCGCCCCCGACGGCACCGAGATCTATTGGGCGCAGGCGGCGGACGAGGGCGACCCCGCGTGGGTGCGGGAGTTCGAGCACGGCGAGCCGCCGCGCGAGAGTCCGGTGCTCGCCGTGGACCACATCAGCCTCACGCAGCCGTGGCAGGTGGTGGAGGAGTCGACGCTGTTCTACACCGCCGGATTCGCCCTGTCGCTCGACAGCCGCACCGACGTCCCCGGCCCCCAGGGACTGGTCGAGAGCCGTGTGCTCACGGCGCCGAACGGGGCGATCCGCATCCCGCTGAACGTCGCGCCCCCGATCCTGGCCGAGCGAGGAGGCGACGGATCCACCGTCCTTCCCCAGCACGCCGCCTTCCGGTGCACCGACGTCCGTGCGCTCGCCCGCGCCGCGCGCACGCGCGGGTTCCGGCCGCTGGAGATGCCCGCCAACTACTACGACGACATCGCCGCCCGATTCGACCTCGCGGAGGATTTCGTCGACGAGCTGCGCGACCTGCACCTCGGCTACGACCGGGATGCCGCCGGGGAATACCTGCACTTCTACACGCGCACCATCGGCGAGGTGTTCCTGGAGTTCGTCGAGCGCATCGGCGACTACGCCGGGTTCGCGGCGGGCACGGCACCGGTGCGTCTGACCGCGCAGCGGGGACGCTGATAGCGTGCCTCGGGTGAGCACGCCGCGCCGCCTCCTCCTTGTCAACGGTCCCAACCTCAACCTGCTCGGCACCCGCCAGCCCGAGATCTACGGGCACGACACCCTCGCCGACGTCGAGCGCGTGACAGCCGAGGCGGCCGAGCGCCACGGTCTCGAGGTCCGCGCGATCCAGAGCAACCACGAGGGGGTGCTCATCGACGCGATCCACGCCGCCCGCCTCGACTGCGCCGGCATCGTGATCAACGCCGGGGGACTCACGCACACCTCGATCGCGCTGCGCGACGCCCTGGCATCCGTGGCTCTTCCCGTGGCCGAAGTGCACATCTCGAACATCCGCGAGCGCGAGAGCTTCCGGCACTTCTCGTACATCGAAGACGTCGCCGCCGTTCACGTGATCGGCGAGGGCGTACCCGGATACGCGCGCGCCGTCGACCTCCTCGTCGACGTCGTCAGCGGCCGCGCCGACGGCTGAGCGACCCATCGCGTAGACTGGATCGCTGGGCGAGCGCCGACGCGACGCCCCACCAACTCACGAAACGGAACATCGAAGCTCATGGCATCCACCGCAGACATCAAGAACGGCGTCGTCCTGAACATCGACGGTCAGCTCTGGAGCATCGTGGAGTTCCAGCACGTCAAGCCCGGCAAGGGCGGCGCGTTCGTCCGCACGAAGATGAAGAACGTCATGTCGGGCAAGGTCGTCGACAAGACGTTCAACGCCGGCGCCAAGATCGACATCGAGAACGTCGACCGCCGCGACTTCACGTACCTGTACAACGACGGCGAAGGCTTCGTCTTCATGGACGTCGCCGACTACGACCAGATCACGGTGGGCGCCGCCACGGTCGGCGACGCCGCCAACTTCCTGCTCGAGAACCAGCAGGTGCAGATCGCGCTGAACAACGGCAACCCGCTCTACATCGAGCTCCCGCCGTCCGTCGTGCTCGAGGTCACCTACACCGAGCCGGGCCTGCAGGGCGACCGCTCGTCGGCCGGCACCAAGCCCGCCACCGTCGAGACCGGCTACGAGATGCAGGTTCCGCTGTTCCTCGAGACCGGCACGAAGATCAAGGTCGACACTCGCACCGGCGAGTACCTCGGCCGCATCAGCTGACCTTGAGCGCTCGCACAAAGGCGCGCAAGCGCGCCCTCGACATCCTGTTCCAGGCCGACGTCCGCGGCGAAGAGCTGCCCGTGATGCTCGCCGTCGAAGCCAAGCGCGCGGCGTCCGAGCCCGACCGCCAGGCGTCGTGGCTGTACGCCCGCGACATCGTGGACGGCGTCATCGACAACCGTGACGCGATCGACGAGCAGATCACCACGTTCGCGAAGGACTGGTCGCTGCAGCGCATGCCCGCCGTCGACCGCGCCCTGCTGCGCATGGGCGCGTGGGAGATCCTCTACAACGACGACGTGCCCACCGCCGTCGCGATCGACGAGGCGGTCGAGCTCGCGAAGGAGTTCTCCACCGACGATTCCGGCTCGTTCGTGCACGGCGTCCTCGCCCGGATCGCCCGCTCGTCCTGACGTCCATCGACGTGTTCCGGCGCGGCCCGCTCTTCTCGCGGGTCGCGTCGTCGCGTGCGCGGGCGGCGGCGTTGCGCGCGCCCGGAACACGCATAAACGCGATTCGCGCGCATAAACACGAGGACAGCGCGTTTCTGCGCGCCGATCGCGTTTATGCCGCACCGGACACCGCATGAGCGACTGGCGCGGTCTCCTGCCCGACGCCGAGCGCCCCGGCTTCGACGCACTGGCGCTCGGCATCGAACTGCGCCAGCGCGAGGCGTACGACCCGTCCCGGTGGGAGGCGCGGTCCGTCGACCCGGTGACGCCCCGCATGCTCGCGCGGCGGCAGGACGAGCTCCAACTCGTCGCCCGACCGCTCGTACGCGGGGCGCGCGACACGTGGATCCGGGCGGATGCCACCTGGGACGCGGTCCGCCGATCCACCGGCCGCTTCGACCCGACGCACGCCGCGTGGTTCGCCGAACTCCACGCCCTCGCCCAGGCCATGCGCACCACCGGACCGTTCGTCGCCGCGAGCGACACCGTCGCCCTCGACGCGATCGCCTCGCCACTCCTCTGGCCGCACCTGCGGGCGGCGGCGGGGCTCGGCATCCCTCTCGTCTCCATGCACCCCCAGCAGAGCGTGCTGCTGGCGCCCGAGGCGTCGGCGAGGGTGGCTGTCGACACCGGTGCGGGCGGAGCGCTGCGCCTGTCTGCGTCGATCGAGATCGACGGACGAGCGGTGGATGCCACGCGCGTTCGGCCCCTCGGCACGGCGGGGCTCTTCTGGTTCGAGGTCGACCGCGACCCGATTCCGGTGGTCCTCGCCCCCGTATCCTTGCCGGCACCGCTGCCGGCGCTGCTCGCCGACGGACCCGTCATCGTGCCGGCGGAGGACGCGGGGGAGTTCCTCCGGGACGCGTACCCGAGGCTCGCGCGGCGGGGGCCGTTGGCCGTGGGGCCGGGTGTTCCCGCGCCACCGCCGCCGCGACCGACGCTGGAGGCGACGGTGTCGTACCTCGACGACGAGTCCGTCGAGTATGCGCTCGACTGGGTCTATCCGGGCGGCATCCGCGCCGCGTACGGACTGCCGGCGGACGACGAGCGCGACCCGAGGGCCGAGTCCGAGATCGCGAGGCGCGTCGAGGCCGCATGGGCTGAGCGCGCCGATCTGCCGGTCAGGGCGCGAGGGGTGCTGCGCGACGCCGACGCCGCCGCCTTCGCGACGCGCGTGCTTCCCGCCCTCGACCTCCTCGACGACGTGCGCGTGGTCACCCGCGGCACCGTCCCCGCGTTCCGTGAACTGCGCGGCGACCCGTCGCTCACGATCACCGCGGTGCCGTCGCCCGAGCGCGATTGGTTCGACCTCGGCATCGTTGTCGTGATCGACGGGCGGACCATCCCGTTCGGCACGCTCTTCTCGGCGCTCTCGCGCGGCCGCACGCGCATCAAGCTCTCGGACGGGGCGTGGTTCTCGCTCGCGCATCCGTCGCTGCAGCGGCTTCGGGATCTGCTCGAGGAAGCCGCCGAGCTCGACGAATGGGAGACCGGACCCCGCATCGCGCGCCGCCACCTCGCCCTGTGGAGCGACTTCGAAGACCTCGCCGACGAATCCACCGCCGCCGTCGAGTGGCGTGACCTGGCTCGGGCGCTGCGGGACGTGGCATCCGTCCCCGCCGTCGAGACGCCACCCGGGTTCCGCGCCGAACTCCGGCCGTACCAGCGCGAGGGTCTCGCGTGGCTCGCGCTGCTGCACGCGCACCGGCTCGGCGGCATCCTGGCCGACGACATGGGTCTCGGGAAGACGGTGCAGATCCTCGCGCTCATCGCGCACGCGCGGGAGACCGGGGAGCGTCGCCCCTGGCTCGTCGTCGCGCCGACGTCGGTGCTGCCGACGTGGGGCGCCGAGGCGGCCCGCTTCACGCCCGACCTGCGCGTCGTCACCGTCGAGGCGACCTCCGTTCGGCGCACGCGGACGATCGCGCAGCTGGCCGACGGCGCCGACATGGTCGTCGCGCCGTACGGCGTCGTGCGCACCGACGAGGCGGAGTTCGCCGTTCCGGCGTGGGCCGGGGTCGTGCTCGACGAAGCGCAGTTCGTGAAGAACCCCGCGACGCGCATCCACCGAGCCGTCGCCGCGCTCCGCGCCGACTCGGTCTTCGCGGTCACCGGAACCCCGATCGAGAACGGCCTCGACGATCTGTGGGCGCTGCTGGCGCTCGCGGCACCGGGACTGTATCCCTCGGCGCGACGGTTCCGCGAGGAGTACGTCCGCGCGATCGAGCAGCTGCCGTCCGACGCCCCGACCGAGCTGTCGGCCGCCGCGGCCGAGGAGCACCGGCGCGGCAGCCTCGCGCGTCTGCGTTCGCGCGTCCGCCCGTTCCTGCTGCGCCGCACGAAAGACGTCGTGGCCGCCGACCTGCCGCCGAAGCAGGAGCAGACGATCGCCGTACCTCTCGCCCCCGCGCATCGCGAGCTGTACGACCGTGTGCTGCAGCGCGAGAGGCAGAAGGTGCTGGGGCTCCTCGACGACCTCGACCGGCAGCGCTTCATCGTGTTCCGGTCGATCACGCTGCTGCGCATGCTCGCGCTCGCCCCCGGCCTCATCGACGAACGCGACGCGCACCTCGGCTCGGCGAAGCTCGACGTCCTGCTCGAGCGTCTGGTCGAAGTGGCATCCGAGGGTCATCGTGCGCTCGTCTTCAGCCAGTTCACCTCGTTCCTCGATCTCGCGGCGGAACGCCTGGATGCCGCCGGCCTCGCCTACGCGCACCTCGACGGCTCGACCTCCCGGCGCGGCGAGGTCGTCGAGGGGTTCCGTGGGGGAGACGCCCCGGTGTTCCTCATCAGCCTCAAGGCGGGCGGGTTCGGCCTGACGCTCGTGGAGGCCGAGTACGTGTTCCTCCTCGACCCGTGGTGGAACCCCGCCGCCGAAGCGCAGGCCGTCGACCGCACGCACCGCATCGGGCAGACGAACAGCGTGTTCGTCTACCGCCTCATCGCCGCGGGCACCGTGGAGGAGAAGGTGCTCGAGCTGCAGCAGCGCAAGGCCGCCCTCTCGCGCGCGGTGCTCGACGACGGCGAGGCCTTCGCGAACGCGCTGGATGCCGACGACATCCGCGGGATCCTCGGCGGCTGAGGCGGGCGCGGGGGACGCGGGACCTTGTGCCCACCGTGTGCACAGTCACCCCCGCGTAGACTCGACGGGTTCTCACGGACAGGAGCGATATGAAGATCACCGGCCTCGGCCACGCGGGAATGTTCATCGAGACCGCGGGCGGCAGCATCCTCTGCGACCCCGTGATCGGTCCGAGCTTCTTCGGCTCGTGGTTCCCGTTCCCCGACAACCGCGCGCTCGACTGGGAGCGCTTCGGCAGGGCCGACTTCCTCTACATCTCGCACCGCCACCGCGATCACTTCGACCCGGCGATGCTCGAGCGCTACGTCTCGAAGGACATCCGGGTCCTGCTCCCCGAGTACCCGACCGACGACCTCGAGCAGGACCTCATCGCGCTCGGCTACACGAACCTCGTCCGCACCGAAGCGGGTGTGCCGCTGCAGTTCGGCGACCTGAAGCTCATGGTCACCCCGCTCCGCGCCCCCTCCGACGGTCCGATCGGGGATTCTTCCCTGTCGCTGGACGACGGCACCGCCAGCATCCTGAACCAGAACGACTCGCATCCCCTCGACCTCGAGAAGCTCTTCGACTTCGGCAAGCCCGACGCGTACTTCACCCAGGTGTCGGGCGCGATCTGGTGGCCCATGGTCTACGACCTTCCCCAGGACGCCAAGCAGAACTTCGCGCAGCTCAAGCGCGACGCGCAGAACAAGCGCGCGATGTACTACATCGAGAAGGTGGATGCCGCTCACGTCTTCCCCATGGCGGGTCCGCCGATGTTCCTGCGCGAGGCGCTGTTCCGCTACAACGGCACGGGCCTCGACAACGACTCGATCTTCACGGACCAGCGCGAGTTCCTCGCGCACATGAAGGAGCAGCGGCCCGAGCAGAACGGGTACCTGTTCCTCCCCGGCACCGAGGTCGAGGTGCGGGGATCCGACGTCACCGTGACCCAGACCCTTTACACGGAAGCCGAGATCGACCGGATCTTCGGCGACAAGTGGGACTACCTCGCCGAGCAGCGCGACAGCCGCCAGGCCGAGATCCAGGCGGAAGAGGCATCCCGTGCCGAGATCATCCCGCCGGCCGAGATGCTCGCGGCGCTGAAGGAGTGGTGGGAGCCGCTGCTGCGGCGCGCCCGCACGATCCGCAACGGCGTGGGCGGCGTGGTGCGGTTCCGCATCGGCGAGCTCGACATGGTCGTGGACTTCCCGAAGGCGAAGCTCCGCGAGTACGCCGGCGAGGAGTGCATCTACTGGTACACGATCCCCGCCGACCTCGTGTCGACGAACATCCGCGATCACGAGATCGACTGGTCGAACTCGATCTTCCTATCGATGCAGTTCGAGGTGGGCCGTTCGGGCAAGTTCAACGAGTTCCTCACGACGTTCCTGAAGTGCCTGTCGCGCGACCGCATCGAGTACGTCGAGAACTGGTACGCCGAGCAGTCCGACCAGACCGAGGATGCCGAGATCGACGGCTGGACCGTCCAGCGCCGGTGCCCGCACCTGCGTGCCGACCTCACCAAGACCGGCAAGATCGAGGATGGCGTCCTCACCTGCTCGCTGCACGACTGGAAGTGGGACCTCGCGTCCGGCCGCTGCCTGACGACGACGGGTCACCCGATCCGTTCGACGCCGAGCGGCGAGCGCGCCGCGGCCGCCGCCGCCGAGGTCGCCGCGGGCTGAGCGCCCAGGCCCGCGGGCAACGCAGACGCGAGCGGAGGAGATTTCGCCGGGGAAGAACCGCATCCGTGGCATCCGTCCTCCGCCCGCCGAATATCCTCCCGTCCCGCCCGGCGCTCGCCCGCCCGCCTCGGCGTACCCCCTCCTACACAGCACGGGGCGCCCGGTATCCGTCATCCACACCCGCTACACTCGAGTCAGAACCACGGCAACCTTTAACCCCGTCCCGTGAGGCGGAGAAGGGAGCGGCGGATGAGTACGCGCACCGTCATGCACGATGCCGACATCGCCCGCGCTTTGACGCGAATCTCGCACGAGATCCTGGAGTCCAACAAAGGACCGGAAGGACTCGTCCTCCTCGGGATCCCGACGCGCGGTGTCACCCTCGCCGAGCGCATCGCCCCGCTGATCAGCGAGTTCGGGGGAGCGGCCGTTCCGGTCGGCGCCCTCGACGTCACGATGTACCGCGATGATCTTCACCGCAATCCGACGCGCGCGCCCCAGACGACCCGCATCCCCGCGGGCGGCATCGACGGCAGAGTCGTCGTGCTGATCGACGACGTGCTGTTCTCGGGTCGCAGCATCCGCGCCGCCCTCGATGCCCTGCAGGACATCGGGCGCCCCGCCGCCGTGCGGCTCGCGACGCTCATCGATCGCGGCCACCGCGAGCTGCCGATCCGCCCCGACTTCGTGGGCAAGAACCTCCCGTCGGCGCGCGACGAGCGCGTGAACGTGCGCCTCGCCGAGGTCGACGGCATCGAGGAAGTGACGATCGAGTCATGAGGCACCTGCTCGATACGCACGACCTCACCCGCGCGGAGGCGCTCGAGATCCTCGACGTCGCCGAAGACATGGCCGACACGCAGCGGCGAGAGGTCAAGAAGCTCCCGACGCTCCGCGGCAAGACCGTGGTGAACCTCTTCTTCGAGGACTCCACGCGCACGCGCATCTCGTTCGAGGCGGCAGCGAAGCGTCTCTCCGCCGACGTCATCAACTTCTCGGCGAAGGGCTCGAGCGTCAGCAAGGGCGAGTCGCTGCAGGACACCGCGCAGACCCTGCAGGCGATGGGGGCGGATGCCGTCGTCATCCGCCACGGCGCCTCCGGCGCCCCGCGCACCCTCGCCACGTCCGGGTGGATCACCGCGGGAGTGGTGAACGCCGGGGACGGCACGCACGCCCACCCCACGCAGGCACTGCTCGACGCCTTCACGATCCGCAAGCGCCTGTTCGGCGCCGACAGCCGCGGGCGCGGGCTCGACGGCATCCGGGTGACGATCGTCGGCGACGTGCTGCACTCGCGCGTCGCACGCTCGAACGTGTGGCTGCTGCACACCCTGGGCGCGCACGTCACGCTCGTCGCGCCGCCGACGCTCGTGCCGCAGGACGTCAGCGGGTGGCCCGTCGAGGTGGACTACGACCTGGACCGTGCGATCGCCGCGGGTCCCGACGCGCTCATGATGCTCCGCATCCAGCTCGAACGCATGAATGCCGCGTATTTCCCGACTGAACGGGAGTATTCTCGCCGCTACGGCCTCGACGCGCGGCGCTTGGACGCCCTGCCGGACGGTAGCATCGTTCTACACCCGGGCCCGATGAATCGCGGCCTGGAGATCTCCGCCGAAGCCGCCGACTCGCCGCGCTCGACGGTTCTCGAGCAAGTGGCGAACGGCGTCTCCGTGCGCATGGCCGTGCTGTACCTGCTGCTGGCGGGCGCGCGGACCGACTCCGAGAAAGAGGACCTTCGATGAGCCACGCCCCCTCCCACACCCTGCTGGTGCGCGGCGCGCGGATCGAGGGTCAGGATGCCACCGACCTGCTCGTCCGCGACGGCGTGATCGCCGAGACGGGCACCGGACTCTCGCACGCCGGTGCCACGGTCGTGGATGCCGACGGCCTCATCGCCCTGCCCGGACTCGTCGACCTGCACGTGCACCTGCGCGAGCCCGGGTACGAGGCCTCCGAGACCGTCGCCACCGGCTCCCGCGCCGCGGCGGCCGGCGGCTTCACGACCGTCTTCGCGATGCCGAACACCTCGCCGGTCGCCGACACCGCCGGCGTCGTCGAGCAGGAGCTCGCGCTGGGCGAGGCCGCGGGCTTCGTGCACGTGCAGCCGATCGGTGCGGTCACGGTCGGGCAGAAGGGCGAGCGACTTGCCGAGCTGGGCGCGATGGCCGACTCGCGCGCCCGCGTCCGCGTCTTCAGCGACGACGGCTTCTGCGTCTTCGACCCGCTCATCATGCGGCGGGCGCTGGAGTACGTGAAGGCCTTCGACGGCGTGATCGCGCAGCACGCACAGGACCCGCGACTCACCGAGGGCGCGCAGATGAACGAGGGCGCCGTCTCGGCGGAGCTCGGGCTCACCGGCTGGCCGGCCGTCGCCGAGGAGTCGATCATCGCCCGCGACGTGCTGCTCGCTGAGCACGTGGGCTCGCGCCTGCACGTGTGCCACCTGTCGACGGCGGGATCGGTCGACATCATCCGCTGGGCCAAGAAGCGCGGCGTGAACGTCACCGCCGAGGTCACCCCGCACCACCTGCTGCTGACCGACGAGCTCGTGCGCGACTACGACGCGCGTTTCAAGGTGAACCCGCCGCTCCGTCGCGAGGAAGACGTGCTC
Organism: Microbacterium sp. IEGM 1404; assembly: GCF_030056775.1. Classification (NCBI taxonomy): domain Bacteria; kingdom Bacillati; phylum Actinomycetota; class Actinomycetes; order Micrococcales; family Microbacteriaceae; genus Microbacterium; species Microbacterium sp. IEGM 1404. The sequence continues at coordinate 961,150 of NZ_JASHKP010000001.1, forward strand.
GCGGTGCGCGAGGGACTCGCGGACGGCACGATCGACATCGTCGCGACCGACCACGCGCCGCACCCCGCCGAGGCGAAGTCGTGCGAGTGGGCGGCCGCCGCGAACGGCATGGTGGGCCTCGAGAGCGCGCTGCGCGTCGTCCACGAGGCCATGGTCGCGACCGGCCTCCTCGAGTGGAGCGACGTCGCCCGCGTGATGTCGCGCACGCCCGCCCGCATCGGCCGCCTCGACGGGCACGGCACTCCGCTCACGGCGGGTCGGCCCGCGAGCCTCACGCTCTACGACCCCCGCCCCGCGCGGACCTTCGGGCTCGGCGACCTCCGCGGGCGCAGCAAGAACTCGCCGTACCTCGGCCGCGACCTGCCCGGCGAGGTCCGCTGGACCGTTCGTTCCGGCATCCCCACCGTCGTCGACGGCGCGGTGCTCGATGCTCCGGGTGTGCTCTCGTGAGCCGCGAAGGCGCACTGCTGGTCGTGGCCGCGGTGGCCGTGGTCCTGCTCGCGGTGCTCGCGGTGGCGTGGCTCCGACGAACGCGGCGCGATGCGCGCTACTCCGCCCCGGTGGGAGAGCTTCCCGACGGCGCCGTGGAGACGGGCGTGTTCCCGGGGCTCTACGTCGCGACCACGCGTCACGGCGAGCCCCTCGAACGCCTCGCGATCCGCGGCCTCGGGTTCCGCTCCCGCGTGGACGTCACGGTCACCTCGGCCGGGATCGCCCTCGACCTGCCGGGCCAGCCCCGCATCGCGCTCACCCGTGACCGCCTCGTCGACGCGGCTCAGGCGACGGTTGCGATCGACCGTGTCGTCGAGCGCGACGGCCTGACGCGCGTCAGCTGGCGCATCGACGACGACACCGTCGTCGACACCTACCTCCGACCCCAGGATGCCTCGGCCCGATCCCTCGCCGACGCCATCCGTCCGCTCATCACGACAGGAAGCGACGCATGACCGCCCTGATCTCCCCTCCGCGCCTTTCGCGCGAACCCGCCGTCCTGGTGCTGGAAGACGGCACCCGTTACCCCGGCCGCGCCTACGGCGCCCGCGGCGAGACCTTCGGCGAGGTCGTCTTCGCCACCGGCATGACCGGGTACCAGGAGACGCTCACCGACCCCTCCTACGCCGGCCAGATCGTGCTGCAGACCGCACCGCACATCGGCAACACCGGTGTGAACGACGAAGACCCCGAGTCCCGCCGCATCTGGGTGGCCGGCTATATCGTGCGCGACCCCTCGCGCGTCGTGTCGAACTGGCGCGCCAACCGCTCCCTCGACGACGCGCTCGAAGACGACGGGATCGTCGGCATCTCCGGCATCGACACCCGCGCGCTGACGCGCCGCATCCGTTCCTCCGGCAGCATGCGCGGCGGCGTCTTCTCCGGCGACGCGGTGAACCTCGACGAGGACGAGCAGCTGCGCCGCGTGCTCGCCGCGCCCGGGATGGCCGGCCGGAACCTCTCGGCCGAGGTGTCGGTCACCGAGGTCGAGGTCACCCCCGCGACCGCCGAGCGCATCGGCAACCTCGCCGTGCTCGACCTCGGCGTGAAGCAGTCCACGATCGACAACCTGGCCGCGCGCGGGTTCGACGTGCACGTCTTCCCGCAGTCCGCGTCGATCGACGAGATCCGCGCGATCGAGCCGGTCGCGGCGTTCTACTCCAACGGCCCCGGTGACCCGGCCGCGAGCGACCAGCACGTCGAGCTGCTGCGCGCCGTGCTCGACGAAGGCCTGCCCTTCTTCGGCATCTGCTTCGGCAACCAGCTGCTCGGCCGCGCCCTCGGCTTCGGCACCTACAAGCTGCCGTTCGGTCACCGCGGTATCAACCAGCCGGTGCTCGACAAGACCACGGGTCGCGTCGAGATCACCTCGCAGAACCACGGCTTCGCCGTCGAGGCGCCGCTGGACGCGGTCGTCGACAGCCCCCACGGCTACGGCCGCGTCGAGGTGAGCCACATCGGCCTCAACGACAACGTGGTCGAGGGCCTGCGCGCCCTCGACATCCCGGCGTTCAGCGTGCAGTACCACCCCGAGGCCGCCGCCGGCCCCCACGACGCCAACTACCTGTTCGACCGCTTCCGCGACATGGTGCTCGCAACCCAGGAGACGAAGAAGAATGCCTAAGCGCGACGACATCCGCTCCGTCCTCGTCATCGGCTCCGGCCCGATCGTCATCGGTCAGGCCTGCGAGTTCGACTACTCCGGCACCCAGGCGTGCCGCGTCCTCCGCGAGGAGGGCGTGCGCGTGATCCTCGTCAACTCCAACCCGGCGACGATCATGACCGACCCCGACTTCGCCGACGCGACGTACATCGAGCCGATCACCCCCGAGGTGATCGAGACGATCATCGCGAAGGAGAAGCCGGATGCCATCCTCCCCACGCTCGGCGGCCAGACGGCGCTGAACGCGGCCATGGCCCTCCACGACCGCGGCATCCTGGTCAAGTACGGGGTGGAGCTCATCGGCGCGAAGGTCGACGCCATCCGCAAGGGCGAGGACCGCCAGATCTTCAAGGAGCTCGTCATCGAGTCGGGCGCCGACGTCGCCGACTCCGTGATCTGCCACTCGATGGAGGATCTGCTCGCCGGGGCCGAGAAGCTCGGCTACCCGCTGGTCGTGCGTCCCTCCTTCACCATGGGCGGCCTCGGATCGGGCTTCGCGTACGACGAGAACGACCTCCGCCGTATCGGCGGCGCGGGTCTGCACGACTCGCCGACGCACGAGGTCCTGCTCGAGGAGTCGATCCTCGGGTGGAAGGAGTACGAGCTCGAGCTCATGCGCGACACCCACGACAACACCGTGGTGGTCTGCTCGATCGAGAACGTCGACCCCGTGGGTGTGCACACCGGTGACTCGATCACGGTCGCCCCGGCGCTGACCCTCACCGACCGCGAGTACCAGAAGATGCGCAACATCGGCATCGACATCATCCGCGCCGTGGGCGTCGACACCGGTGGCTGCAACATCCAGTTCGCGGTCGACCCGGCCACGGGGCGCATCATCGTCATCGAGATGAACCCGCGCGTGTCGCGCTCCTCGGCGCTCGCGTCGAAGGCCACGGGCTTCCCGATCGCGAAGATCGCGGCGAAGCTCGCGATCGGCTACCGCCTCGACGAGATCCCCAACGACATCACCAAGGTGACCCCGGCGAGCTTCGAGCCCACGCTCGACTACGTCGTGGTGAAGGTGCCGCGCTTCAACTTCGAGAAGTTCCCCGCCGCCGACACGACCCTCACCACCACCATGAAGTCGGTGGGCGAGGCGATGGCGATCGGCCGCAACTACACCACGGCGCTGCAGAAGGCGCTGCGCTCGCTCGAGAAGCGCGGCTCCAGCTTCCACTGGGGCGAGGAGTCGCGGTCGGTCGAGGAGCTCCTCGAGATCTCGAAGACGCCGACCGACGGGCGCATCGTCGTGCTGCAGCAGGCGCTGCGCCTGGGCGCCACGCCCGAGCAGGCGTTCGACGCGACCGCGATGGACCCCTGGTTCATCGACCAGATCGTGCTGACCAACGAGGTCGCCGAGATCATCCGCGCGGCCGGCGAGCTGGATGCCGACACCCTCCGCCTCGCCAAGGAGCACGGCTTCAGCGACGCCCAGATCGCGCAGATCCGCGGGCTCGACGAGGCCGAGGTGCGCGGCATCCGGTATGCGCTGGACGTGCGCCCGGTCTACAAGACGGTCGACACGTGCGCGGGGGAGTTCCCGGCGCTCACGCCGTACCACTACTCCAGCTACGACTGGGAGACCGAGGTCACCCCGTCCGACCGCACCAAGGTCGTCATCATCGGTTCGGGCCCCAACCGCATCGGCCAGGGCGTCGAGTTCGACTACTCGTGCGTGCACGCGTCGTTCGCGCTGTCGGATGCCGGGTACGAGACGATCATGGTCAACTGCAACCCCGAGACCGTCTCGACCGACTACGACACGAGCGACCGCCTGTACTTCGAGCCCCTCACGCTCGAGGACGTGCTCGAGGTGCTGCACGCCGAGAGCCGCTCCGGCGAGATCCTCGGCGTCGTCTGCCAGCTCGGCGGACAGACGCCGCTGGGCCTGGCCAAGGGCATCGAGGCCGCCGGGTACACCATCCTCGGCACCAGCCCCGAGGCGATCGACCTCGCCGAAGAGCGCGAGCTGTTCTCGCGCCTGCTCGATGACGCCGGCCTCGTGGCCCCGCGCAACGGCACCGCGATCGACGTCGAGGGCGCCGTCACGGTCGCCGAGGAGATCGGCTACCCGGTCCTGGTGCGCCCGAGCTTCGTGCTCGGCGGCCGCGGCATGGAGATCGTGTACTCGACCGAAGCGCTGCGCGACTACTTCGTCCGCGTCGCCGACCAGGCCATCATCGGCCCCGGGCTCCCGCTCCTGGTCGACCGCTTCCTCGACGACGCGATCGAGCTCGACGTCGACGCGCTGTACGACGGCACCGACCTGTACATCGGCGGCGTCATGGAGCACCTCGAGGAGGCCGGCATCCACTCCGGCGACTCGTCCTGCACCCTCCCGCCGGTGTCGCTCGGCCGCACCGAGGTCGACCGCGTCCGCGAGGCGACGCTCGCGATCGCGAAGGGCGTGGGCGTCCGCGGGCTCCTGAACGTGCAGTTCGCGATCTCCGCGGGCGTGCTCTACGTGATCGAGGCGAACCCCCGCGCCAGCCGCACCGTGCCGTTCGTGTCCAAGGCGCTCGGCATCCCGCTCGCCAAGGCCGCGAGCCGCATCATGGCCGGCAGCACGATCGCCGAACTCATCGCCGAGGGCCTGCTGCCCGAGAGCGACGGTTCGCGCGTGCCGCTCGACGCCCCCGTCGCCGTCAAGGAGGCCGTCCTGCCGTTCAAGCGGTTCCGCACCGCCGACGGCCGCACGGTCGACTCGGTGCTCGGCCCCGAGATGCGTTCGACCGGCGAGGTCATGGGCATCGACCGCGACTTCCCGACCGCGTTCGCGAAGTCGCAGGAGGCCGCATACGGCGGCATGCCGACCTCGGGCACGGTGTTCATCTCCGTCGCCGACGCCGACAAGCGCGCCGTGATCCTGCCCGCCCACCGCCTGCAGGAGCTCGGCTTCGAGCTCATGGCCACCGAGGGGACGGCCGAGATCCTCGCCCGCAACGGCATCCGCGTCCAGGTCGTCGAGAAGTACTCCGAGACGCAGGGCTCCGGGCAGCAGAACGTCGTCGACCTCATCAACGACGGCAAGATCGACATGATCGTCAACACCCCGAGCGGGGGCACGGCACGCGCCGACGGATACGAGATCCGCGCCGCAGCCGTGGCCGCCGACAAGGCGCTGTTCACGACCATGGCCGTGCTCGGCGCCGCCGTGAGCGCCCTCGGCGCGATGAAGGACGGTTTCGAGGTCCGCAGCCTCCAGGAGTACGCCGTCGACCGCGCGGGTCGCCTGTGAGTGAGACGTTCGGGCAGCGGCTGGCGACAGCCCTCCAGACCCACGGCGCCCTGTGCGTCGGCATCGACCCCCACGCCGCGCTGCTGTCGGCGTGGGGGCTGGATGCCACGCCCGACGGCGCGCGCACCTTCGGCCTCCGCGTGGTCGAGGCGGCCGCAGGACGCGTCGGCGTCGTGAAGCCGCAGGTGGCGTTCTACGAGCGCTACGGCTCGAAGGGCTTCGCCGCGCTCGAAGACGTGATGGCCGCGGCGCGCGCCGCGGGACTCATCGTGATCGCCGACGCCAAGCGCGGCGACATCGGCACCACGATGGAGGGCTACGCCCACGCCTGGCTCGAGCCCGGATCGCCCCTGGAAGCGGATGCCGTGACCCTGACGCCCTACCTCGGCGCCGACTCGCTGCGCGAGACGCTGTCGCTGGCGGTGCACCACGGCAAGGGCGCTTTCGTTCTGACCGCGACGAGCAACCCCGAGGCCCGGGCGGTGCAGAGCGCCGTCGTCGACGACGCGCTGGCCGTGGGCGACCACGAACACGTCGCCGCCCGCGTGGCGCACGACGTGAACCAGGCGAACATCGGCGCACCCGGGGCCCTGGGCCCCGTGGGTGTCGTCGTCGGCGCCACCGTCGATCGCGCGGCCTTCGGCCTGGGCGACATCGCGCTGGCCGGTATGCCGATCCTCGCCCCGGGGTTCGGGGCGCAGGGCGCCGATCCCGCCGACCTCCACCGCCTCTTCGGCTACGTCGCCAAAGCCGTCGTCGCCAACGAGAGCCGCAGCGTGCTCGCCGTCGGTCCGGCCCGGCTCGCGGAGCGCATCGAGACGCGCGCCGATCTGTACCGGGAGGCCCTGCATGGCTGACTCGCGTCGTCCCCCCGAAGTCGACCGGGCCGCGGCCTCCCGCCGCGCCGTCGCCGCGCGCCGCGAACGCGCCGCCCTCAAGCGAGACGTCTCCACGCGCGTGATCACCCCGCAGGAGCTCCTGCGTCGCGGACTCGCCGACCCGCTGTCGGCGGCCGGCGCCATGCGGGTGACCGAGTTCCTCACGGCGATCCCCGCGATCGGCGAGAGCAAGCGGGACCGCATCCTGACCTCCCTCGGGATCTCGCCGGTGAAGCGTCTCGGCGGTCTCGGCTCGCGTCAGCGCGACGCGCTCCGCGACTACTTGGACGCCCGCTGGCCCGAGCCGGGTCCGCGCGAGGGTCGCAGCCGTCTCGTGGTGCTCGCCGGTCCCACCGCCGTCGGCAAGGGCACGGTCGCGGCGCACATCAAGGAGCACTTCCCCGAGATCCACCTGTCGGTCTCGGCCACGACCCGTGCGCCGCGCCCCGGCGAGGTCGACGGCGAGCACTACTACTTCGTCGACGACGCCGAGTTCGATCGGCTCATCGCGGAGGGGGAGCTGCTGGAGTGGGCGACCGTGCACAACGCCCACCGCTACGGCACGCCCCGCGAGCCCATCGACCGCGTCCTGGCGGCCGGTGGCACGGCTCTGCTCGAGATCGATCTGCAGGGCGCCCGCCAGGTGCGCGCGGCCGATCCGTCCGCCACGCTGGTGTTCCTGCTCCCGCCGAGCTGGGACGAACTCGTCCAGCGCCTCGTCGGCCGGGGGACCGAGGATGCCGAGGAACGGGCGCGGCGCCTCCGCACCGCACGCACCGAACTCGCCGCGCAGAACGAGTTCGACTACCGGGTCGTCAACGACGAGGTCGCGCGCGCCGCGGCCGAGGTCGTGGCCCTCGCCGCACGTCGCCCCGACGTCGGATAGAATACGAGGATGCTTCGGCGCCGACGGGCGCCGCATCCACCCCATCCCGCCGAACCAGGAGGTTCCCCATGGCCGGACGTGACAAGGGCATCATCGACCCGCCCATCGACGCGCTGCTCGACAAGGTCGACTCCAAGTACCAGCTCGTGATCTACGCGTCCAAGCGCGCGCGCCAGATCAACGACTACTACTCCGACCTTCACGAGGGCAACCTCTTCGACAACGTGGGCCCGCTCGTCGACTCCACCGTCGAGGACAAGCCGCTGACGATCGCGCTGCACGAGATCCACGAGGACAAGCTGCGCCTCAAGGCTGCGGAGTAATCCACAGCCGACGCATCTCGTGATCTGTTCACAGATGTGACGATGCCCCGGGCGGCTGTCCGCCGTCCGGGGCATACTTGTGCCCGTCCCCAGCCCGAAATCGACCGGGAGTCGTCTTGACCGACCTGCGCCTGTTCACGTCCGAGTCCGTCACGGAAGGACACCCCGACAAGATCTGCGACCAGATCTCCGACAGCATCCTGGATGCCATCCTCACCGAGGACCCGTCCGGACGCGTCGCCGTCGAGACCCTCGTGACCACCGGCCTGGTGCACGTCGCGGGTGAGGTCTCCACGAGCGCATATGTCGAGATCCCCGCGATCGTGCGCGACGTCGTCAACCGCATCGGGTACACCTCCAGCGAGACCGGCTTCGACGGCGACTCGTGCGGCGTCAGCGTGTCGATCGGCGCGCAGTCGTCCGACATCGCCGCCGGCGTGAACAAGGCGTTCGAGCAGCGCGAGCGCGGCTCGATCGATCCGCGCGACCTGCAGGGCGCGGGCGACCAGGGCATCATGTTCGGTTTCGCCACCAACGAGACGCCCCAGCTCATGCCGATGGCCGCGTGGACGGCTCACCGCATCGCCGAGCGCCTGGCATCCGTCCGGAAAGACGGCACGCTGCCGTTCCTGCGTCCCGACGGGAAGACCCAGGTCACCCTGGGCTACGACGGCCACACGCCGCGGACGGTCGACTCCGTCGTGCTCTCGACGCAGCACCACCCCGACATCTCGCAGGAGGAGTTGCGCGCGCTCGTGCAGGCCGAGGTCATCGACCCGGTGCTGCGCGACACCGGTCTCGACCTGCCCGACGTGCAGTACTACATCAACCCGGCCGGCCCGTTCGTGATCGGCGGCCCCAAGGGCGACGCCGGCCTCACCGGCCGCAAGATCATCATCGACACCTACGGCGGGGCGTCACGTCACGGCGGCGGAGCCTTCAGCGGCAAGGATCCGTCCAAGGTCGACCGCTCGGCGGCCTACGCCATGCGCTGGGTCGCGAAGAACGCCGTCGCAGCGGGCCTGGCCGACCGCCTCGAGGTGCAGGTCGCGTACGCGATCGGCAAGGCGAACCCGGTGGGGCTGTACGTCGAGTCGTTCGGCACGGCGCACGTCGCCGACGACACCATCGTCCGCGCGATCCGCGAGGTGTTCGACCTGCGCCCGAAGGCGATCATCGACCAGCTCGACCTGCTGCGCCCGATCTACGCGCAGACCGCGGCGTACGGTCACTTCGGCCGCGAACTGCCCGACTTCACGTGGGAGCGCACCGACCGCGTGGACGCGCTGCGCACTGCCGCCGGTCTCTGACGTGGGGGCGCCCGCGCCGGGCGTGCACCGCGTCGCCGCAGCCCTGGCATCCGTTCCCCGCGCTTCGCGTCGCCGTGCGCGCCGGAGTGCGGACGGAGCCGCCGCGTGAGCGCGCGCCGCGTCGCGCGGGTCCAGCTCGACTCACCGGTCCCGCAGCTCGACCGGCTGTTCGACTACGCGATCCCGCATCCGCTGGTAGCGGACGTCGTCCCCGGCGTGCGCGTCAAGGTGCCGCTGCGGTCCGCCGGACGGATGATGGACGCCTTCGTGATCGAGGTCGTGTCCGATGACGGCAGCGAACGACCGCTGTCGTCGGTCGAGAGCGTCGTCTCGACGATGCCGGTGCTCCCGGAGCGGCTCTTCGGGCTTGCGCGCAAGGTCGCCGACCGTGCCGCCGGGTCGGTGAGCGACGTGCTGCGCCTCGCCGTCCCGAAACGCATGGTTCGGGCCGAGAAGGCCTGGCTGGCGTCGCCCGCGCCCGAGGCGCCGGTGGTGCCCGCGGCATCCCTGGCCCGTGCCGACGCGCTGCTCACGCCTTTCGTCGGCCTGCCGGACGCCCTCGACGGCGGCGAGCGCATCGCGCTCGACGCCCCTCCGCACACGACGGGCGACCTTCCGCGCGGCGCGTGGGCCGATGTCCTGGCCGCGGCAGCGGTGCACACGCTCGCACGGGGGAGGAGCGCGGTGCTGGTCGTGCCCGACTACCGCGACCAGGCGCAGCTCATGGCGGCACTGGCCGACCTCGTGCCACCCGAGGCCGTGGTCCGCGACGACGCCGACCAATCGGGTCCGGTGCGTTACGGCCAGTACCTGCGCACCCTCGCACCCGTCCCGGTGATCGTCGTGGGGCGCCGCTCGGCGGTGTACGCCCCCGCCCACGACACGAGCCTCGTCGCGCTCTGGGACGACGGCGACTCGCTGCTCGCCGAGCCCCTCGCCCCGGGCGTGCACGCGCGCGACGCGGCGCTCTTGCGGCAGGAGCTGGAAGGGTCCGCGCTCGTCTTCGCCGGCCACACGCGCTCGACGGACGTGCAGCGCTTGGTCGAGGTGGGCTACGTGCGGGAGGTGGCGCCGAAGCGCCGACAGAGTCCGCGGGTGGTGCTCAGCGCGACGCGGGAGGGGGAGTCGCGCCAGGCACGCGTCCCGTCCTCCGCGTTCGCGGCGGCGCGCGAGGCGCTCGCCCAGGGGCCCGTCCTCGTGCAGGTCGCCCGCCCCGGCTATGCGCCGTCGCTGGTCTGCGCCGACTGCCGTCGTCCCGCGCGCTGCGCCCACTGCGCCGGCCCCCTCCGGGCCGCACGTCCGGGCGCGGTTCCGGTGTGCGCGTGGTGCGGTCGCAGTGCCCACGCGTGGACCTGCGGGCATTGCGGCTCCGTGAAGCTGCGGATGGCCTCGTCGGGCAGCGAGCGCACGGCGGACGAACTGGGCCGCGCGTTCCCGAACACGCGCGTGATCATCGCCGACGGCGCCCACCCGGTCGCGGAGGTGGATGCCGCCCCGGCCCTGGTCATCGCCACGCGCGGGGCCGAGCCGATCGCGCGCGGCGGATACCGGGCGGTGATCCTGCTCGACGGCGACCGCATGCTGCAGAACGAGGCGCTGCGGGTCGGCGAGCACTGTCTGCGCTGGTGGTCGAACGCCGCCGCCCTCGCCGCCCCCGGCGCGCCCGTGCATCTGGTGGGCGTCGCCGGTCCCGTGGCCCGCGCACTCGCGACCTGGACGCAGCCCGCCTACGCCCGTGCCGAGCTGGTCGACCGCGCACCTCTGCGGATGCCGCCCGCCGTGCGCGTCGCGAGCGTCGAAGGACACGCGCGGAGCGTCGACACGCTCCTCGCCGAGGTGCGCGCCGCGGTCCCCGATCTCGATGCCCTCGCCGTCCTCGGCCCGGTCGACACGTCCACGGCGCCCGATGCTCCGACGTCCCGCGCCCTGGTGCGGTTCGACTACGCGCACGGCCGCGCCGTCGCGGACGCGCTCCGCGCCGGCGTGATCGCCGACGCCCTGCGTGCGCGCAAGTCGACGAAGGAGAAGGGGCCGAGACCGCGGAATACACTCAGAGTGCGGCTCGACCTCCCCGAGCCCGACCTCTGAGCGCCGCCGCCCGGTCCCACCCACCCGCATCCGAAGCGTGAGGAGAACCATGCGCCTCGTCTTCGCCGGCACCCCCGCCGTCGCCGTCCCCTCCCTCCGCGTCCTCGCGGAGGGTCCGCACGAGATCGCCGCCGTCGTCACCCGTTCCGACGCGCCGCTCGGCCGGAAACGCGTGCTGACCCCGTCCCCGGTCGCCCAGCAAGCGGAGCAGCTCGGGCTCCCGACGATCAAGGCCGACCGTCTGGATGCCGACGCCACCGCCCGCATCACCGCGCTGGAGCCGGATCTCGGCGTCATCGTCGCCTACGGCGGTCTCGTACGCGAGCCGCTGCTGTCGGCGCCCGGGCACGGCTGGATCAATCTGCACTTCTCGCTGCTCCCGCGCTGGCGCGGCGCCGCCCCCGTGCAGCGCGCGTTGATCGCCGGCGACCGCGAGACCGGTGCGAGCGTGTTCCAGCTGGTGGCCGAACTGGATGCCGGCGACGTCTTCGCCGAGGAGCGGTACGAGGTGCCGTGGAACGCCACCGCGGGCGAGGTCCTCGACGCTCTCGCCGTGGTCGGCGCGCCGCTGCTCGCGCGGGTCGTCGACGGCATCGCCGAGGGGACGGCGCTCGCTGTACCGCAGCAGGGTGAGCCGACGCTCGCGCCGAAGCTGACCCTCGACGACGGCGCCCTCGACTTCTCGCGGGATGCCGAAACCCTCCGCGCGCGGATCGCCGGTGTCACGCCCGAACCCGGCGCGCACACGACGTTCGAGGGGGCACGGTTCAAGGTGCTGCGCGCCGCTGCGAGCACGGCGGATCCGATCCCGCCGGGCCGGGTCGTGGCATCCGGTCGCGAGATCCTGGTCGGAACGGCGAGCGCGCCGTTGCGGCTCGAGACCGTGCAACCCGCAGGCAAGGGCGCGATGCCCGCGGGCGACTGGTTCCGCGGCCTCCGCGTCGAGAACCCGGTGCTGGGCTCATGAGCGTGCAGGGAGCGCGCGCCGTCGCGTACGACGTGCTGCGGGCGGTCTCCGCCGACGAGGCGTACGCGAACCTGTCGCTGCCGCACGCGATCGAGCGGGCGAAGCTGGATGCCAAGGACGCGGGTCTCGCGACCGAGCTGACGTACGGCACGCTGCGGCGACGCGGCACGTACGACGCGATCATCGCCTCCGCGGCCGACCGGACCGTGGACCGCATCGATCCGCCCGTGCTCGACGCGCTGCGGCTGGGTGTCCACCAGCTGCTCTCGACGCGCGTGGCCTCTCACGCCGCGGTGAACGAGTCCGTCGAGCTCGCCCGTCGCCACGGCGGCGGACGCGGGGCCGCGGGATTCGCGAACGCCGTCCTGCGGCGCGTCTCGCGCGAGACGCCCGGGCACTGGATGGACCGCATCACCGCGTCCGCCCGCAGCGACGACGAGCGGCTCGGGCTCACGACCTCCCACCCGGTGTGGATCGTGCGCGCGTTCCGTCGGGCGCTGGCGGCGGAGGGTCGCGCGGACGAGCTCGACGCCCTCCTGGCCGCCGACAACGAGGCCCCACGGGTGGCGATGGTCGCCCTGCCGGGGCTGGCCGAGATCCCCGGTGACGCCCGTCCCGCCCGGTACGCGCCGACGGCGTTCACGACCCGCGGCGGAGACCCCGAGGCGCTCATCCGGGCGTCGGACGGTCGCCTCCGCGTGCAGGATGAGGGGTCGCAGCTGGCGGCCCTCGCCCTCAGCCGCTTCCGGCCGATCGAGCCGGGGGAGCGGTGGCTCGACCTGTGCGCCGGGCCCGGCGGCAAGACGGCGCTGCTCGCGGCGGAGGCGCTCGCGGGCGGCGCCCGACTGGATGCCAACGAGATCTCGCCGCACCGGGCCGCGCTCGTCCGCCGAGCCGTGGCATCCGTCCCGCTCGAGGTCGATGTGACCGAGGAGGACGGCCGCGACCGCGCGGCTCGCGCGCCGGGGGAGTACGACCGCATCCTCGTCGACGCGCCGTGCACCGGAATCGGGGCGCTCCGTCGGCGACCCGAGGCCCGGTGGCGGAAGACCCCGGCCGACGTGCCCGATCTCACCGCCCTGCAGCTCGAGCTCGTGCGGGCGGGGCTCGGCGCGGTGAAGCCGGGCGGGGTGCTGGCGTACGTCACGTGCTCGCCGCACCTGGCCGAAACCTCCGGGGTGCTCGCCGAGGTGCGTCGCGAGTTCGGCGACACCGTCGAGGAACTGGACGCGCGCGCCGTCGTGCGCGACATCGCGGGTGCGGACATCGACCTGCCCGACCAGTCGGACGGCTCCCTCCGCGCCCAGCTCTGGCCGCACCGCCACGGCACCGACGCGATGTCGATCGCCCTCCTGCGACGGGTCTCCTGACGCGTGAGGGGTCAAGATCTGTCGCCTGTGCGCGACCCAAGCGACAGTTTCTGACCCCTCACGCGAGGGTGCGGCGGACCGGGCGCCGATAATGGAGGTGTGCCCCGCATCAATCCGAGCATCCTCGCCGCCGACTTCGTGAACATGCAGGCGGAGCTCGCCCGCATCTCGGGGGCGGACTTCGTGCACGTCGACGTCATGGACAATCACTTCGTGCCGAACCTCACCTTCGGCCCGCAGATGGTCGGTCGCATCCAGGAGACGAGCCCCGTCCCGCTCGACGTGCACCTGATGATCGACGACCCCGACCGGTGGGCTCCGGAATACGCCGAGCTCGGCGCGGCATCCGTCACCTTCCACCTCGAGGCTGCGGCGTCGCCCGTCGCCCTGGCCCGGACGCTCCGCTCGATCGGCGCGCGCGCGGGCGTGGCCGTGAAGCCCGCGACCCCGGTGGAGAACCTGTTCGAGGTGCTCAACGAGTTCGACCAGATCCTCGTGATGACCGTGGAGCCGGGCTTCGGCGGCCAGTCCTTCATGCCCGAGACCATGCCGAAGCTGCGGAGCCTGGCCGACGAGGCCCGCCGCCGCGGGTCGAGCGTGTGGCTGCAGGTCGACGGCGGCATCGGCGAGTCGACGATCGCGCAGGCCGCCGAGGCCGGAGCCGACACGTTCGTCGCCGGTTCCGCGGTGTTCGGCGCCGACGACCCCGACCGCGCGATCCAGTCGCTGCGCTCCGCCGCCGCCCGCCACGCGCACTGAACGCAGCCGTCCCGACCGCGCCCGACATCCGGCGCCCCGCCGAGCCGATACCCTAGAAGCGTGAAGACCTTCGACGACCTGTTCGCCGAGCTCAGTGCAAAGGCCGTCGAGCGCCCCACCGGCTCCGGCACCGTTGCCCAGCTCGACGCCGGGGTCCACGCCATCGGCAAGAAGATCGTTGAGGAAGCCGCCGAAGTGTGGATGGCCGCCGAGTACGAGTCCGACGACGCCGCGGCGGAGGAGATCTCGCAGCTGCTGTACCACCTGCAGACGCTCATGCTCGCGAAGGGCCTGACGCTCGCGGACGTCTACCGACATCTCTGAGCCCGCACCCGCGCTCACCCCCTTCACCTCACACGAAAGCCCCCGTCATGCTGCGAATCGCCGTGCCGAACAAGGGGTCGCTCGCCGAGACCGCCGCCGAGATGCTCTCGGAGGCCGGGTACACCGGACGTCGCGACTCGAAAGACCTGTACACCGTCGACCCCGTCAACGAGGTCGAGTTCTTCTATCTCCGTCCGCGTGACATCGCGACGTACGTCGGATCGGGGGCCCTGGACGTGGGCATCACGGGCCGCGACCTCCTACTGGACGCGCGGATGCCCGGCGCCCGCGAGGTCGAGTCGCTCGGCTTCGCCGGTTCCACGTTCCGCTTCGCCGGGCGCCCCGGCCGTTTCACCGACGTCGAAGACCTGCAGGGTCTCCGCGTCGCCACCGCGTACCCGGGTCTCGTCGACGCGTTCCTCGACGAGCGCGGCGTCGCGGTCGACATCGTGCCGCTGGACGGTGCGGTCGAATCCGCCGTGCAGTTGGGCGTGGCGGATGCCGTGGCCGACGTCGTCTCGACCGGGACGACGCTGCGCCAGGCGGGGCTGGAGATCTTCGGTCCCGTCCTCCTGGAGTCGGATGCCGTGCTGATCGCCGGACCCGAAGAGGTCGAGGGCACCGAGACGCTGCTCCGGCGCCTGCGCGGCGTGCTCGCCGCGCGCAAGTACGTCCTGATCGACTACGACCTCCCGACCGCGCTCATCGAGCAGGCGATCGCCGTGGCCCCGGGCCTCGAGTCGCCCACGATCTCGCCGCTGCGAGACCCCGAATGGGTGGCCGTGCGCGTCATGAGCCCCCGTCGCGACGTGAACCGCGTCATGGACGAGCTGTACGCGATCGGCGCCCGCGCGATCCTGGTGACCGAGATCCTCGCCGCGAGACTCTGATGACGCTCGCCCGCCGCATCATCCCCTGCCTCGACGTCGCCGCCGGCCGCGTCGTGAAGGGTGTGAACTTCCTGGACCTCCGCGACATGGGCGACCCCGTCGAACTCGCGAAGCTCTACTTCGACCAGGGCGCGGACGAGATCACGTTCCTGGATGTCACCGCGACCGTCGACGAGCGCGCCACGACCTACGACGTGGTCCGCCGCACCGCCGAGCAGGTGTTCATCCCGCTTACCGTCGGCGGGGGAGTCCGCTCCGCCGAGGACGTCGCCCGGCTGCTGTCGGTGGGCGCCGACAAGATCGGCGTCAACTCCGCCGCGATCGCCCGGCCCGCGCTCGTCGACGAGATCGCCGACCGTTTCGGCGCGCAGGTCATCGTGCTCTCGCTCGACGTGAAGCGGGCGGCATCCACCCCCTCGGGCTTCGTCGTGACGACGCATGGCGGCCGCACCGAGACGACGCTCGACGCGCTCGAGTGGGCTCGCGAAGCGGTCGAGCGCGGTGCCGGCGAACTGCTGGTCAATTCGATCGACGCCGACGGCACGAAGCAGGGCTTCGACCTCGAACTCGTGCGCCTCATGCGCGAGGTCGCCGCGGTTCCCGTGATCGCCTCGGGTGGCGCCGGCGCCCTCGAGCACTTCGCCCCGGCCGTCGAGGCCGGAGCCGACGCCGTGCTCGCGGCATCCGTGTTCCACTCCGGCCAGCTCACGGTCGGCCAGGTGAAGGACGCGATGGCGGCCGAAGGGATCGAGGTGCGACGATGAACGTCGAGGCGTTCGAGCGTGTGAAGTACGACGCCCAGGGCCTCGTGACCGCGGTCGTGCAGCAGTTCGACTCGCGCGAGGTGCTCATGGTCGGGTGGATGGATGCCGAGGCCCTCCGCCGCACCCTCACCACCGGCCGTGTGACGTTCTGGTCGCGCTCGCGCCAGGAATACTGGCGCAAGGGCGACACGTCCGGCCACATCCAGATCGTCAAGGGCGCGCGCCTGGACTGCGACGGCGACACGCTCCTCATCGAAGCCGACCAGGTGGGCGCTGCGTGCCACACCGGTGACCACACGTGTTTCGACGCCACCGACCTCGACCCCGTCGTGGGGCAGGGCTGATGCGCCGAGCGCGCTCGCTGTCCGTCGTCGGGATGCTCCTCGCCGGCGCGATCGGGGTGATCTCGTCGACGCAGACGTGGATCGACGTGACCCTCGCCGACGGCGCGCAGCAGACCC
Organism: Microbacterium sp. IEGM 1404; assembly: GCF_030056775.1. NCBI lineage: Bacteria > Bacillati > Actinomycetota > Actinomycetes > Micrococcales > Microbacteriaceae > Microbacterium > Microbacterium sp. IEGM 1404. The sequence continues at coordinate 977,566 of NZ_JASHKP010000001.1, forward strand.
TCGCCGTGCCGGGATCCGACGCGGTGCCGGTACTGACGCCCCTCAGTCTCGCCGCGCTCGCCCTCGGGGCGGCGCTCTCGATCGTCGGTCCGGTGCTGCGCTACGTGCTCGGCGCCATCGCCCTCGCGATCGCGGCTGCCGTCGGCGTCGCGACCGCCCTCGTGCTGTTGACGCTGCCCGTATCGGCGACCGCGGCGACGGTCACCGAGGCGACCGGGATCTCGGGGGCGGATGCCGTTGCCGACCTCGTGGCATCCATGTCACTCACCCCGTGGCCCGCGGTCACCCTGCTGGCCGAGCTGATCCTGGCCGCTGCGGCGGTGTTCACGCTCGTCACCGCGCGCAACTGGCCCGGAAGCGCCGGACGCAAGTACCGCACGGCCGCCGACGCCCCCGCGGACGCCTCGCGCCCCCATGACGCCATCGACTCGTGGGACGACCTGTCGCGGGGCGACGACCCGACCGCCTGACTCGGGCCACGCGCGGAACATCGGTTCGATGTTTGCCCTGAGCGCGCTGTGCCCGATAGCCTCGGGACCGCGGGCAGGATCATCACCTTCCTGTCTGCGCTCTGTGCGACGCGCGAGCCGTGCGCTGCGCACGGGCCCCCGGGGGAGGGACACATGAGCGCGCGCCCACACGTTCGACGACGAGTTCGCATCGATCGTCATCACGGCATTCTCCGATCGGCGGTCGCGATGCTGATCGTCGCGGTCCTGAGCCTCGGCGCCGCTCCCGCGGCGATGGCGGCATCCACGGCCTCCACCGCCGCCGCTGCCTTCACTTCTGCGCCGAACCCGACGTTCAGCGGGGCCATTTCGGTGGGTTCCACGCTCACCGCGGCCACGGGAACATGGACACCGACCCCCGACACCTTCACCTACCAGTGGAACCGCAACGGCGCGGCGATCCTCTCAGCCACCGCGAAGACCTTCACGCTGAGCGCGGCCGACGTGGGCAAGAAGATCACGGTGACCGTCACTGCCCGCAAGACCGGTTACACCACGACGGCCAGAACGAGCACGGGTCGGACCGCCGTCTCCGGCGTCTTCTCCGTGGCGCCCACCCCGACTTTCACGGGGTCGATCTCGGTGGGTTCCACCCTGACCGCGGCCACGGGCACGTGGACCCCTACTCCCGACGCCTTCGGCTACCAGTGGAACCAGAATGGGTCCGCGATCAGTGGGGCAACCGCGAGAACATTCACCCTCACGCCCGCGCAGCTCGGCAAGAAGATCACGGTGACCGTCACGGCCGCCAAGGCCGGGTACACGTCTGCAGCGCGCACGAGTACAGGGAGGACGGCCGTCGCCGGCGCCTTCACGACCGCGCCGAACCCGACGATCTCCGGGAAGACGCTCGTCGGGTCGACGCTCAGCGCCGCCGCGGGAACGTGGGTTCCCTCGCCCGCATCCCTCACTTATCAGTGGAACCGCGACGGGCAGGCGATCCCCGGCGCGACCGCGAGAACCTACCTCCTCGCACCTGAAGACAACGGCAGGAAGATCACCGTCAGTGTCACAGCGACGAAGGTCGGCTACACGACGACGACCACGATCAGTGCCGAACGGACCCCGACGCCAGGCCCCTTCGCAACGGCACCGACGCCCACCATCAGCGGATCGGTCACGGTCGGATCGACCGTCACCGCCGTACCGGGCACCTGGACACCCACGCCTAGCGCGTTCACGTACCAGTGGACGCGTAACGGCGCCGCCATCAGCGGTGCCACGGCATCCACGTATCAACTGAGCACGGCGGATGCCGGGAACCTCCTCAGCGTTTCCGTCACGGCGTCGGCATCCGGGTACGCGCCGACGACCCGCGTCAGCGTGACGCAGAGCGTGCCGACGCAGCGATTCACGACCACGGCGAGACCCACCATCAGTGGGGACCCGAGAGTGGGTTCCGTGCTCACGGCCTCGACGGGGACGTGGGCGCCGACCCCGGATTACTTCACCTATCAGTGGCGGCGGAACGGCACAGCGATCTCCGGCGCGACCGCCTCGACCTACACGGTCGGAGCAGCGGACGTCGGTGCAGAGATCACCGTGACCGCGGCGGCCATCAAGACGGGGTACACGCGCACACCCTTGACCAGCACGGCGATGACAGCGATCGCCGGTACCTTCGCCACTGCGCCCACCCCGTCCGTCACCGGATCTGCGCAGGTCGGAGGCACGCTGGTCGGAGTCACGGGGACGTGGTCACCGCAGCCCGACGGACTCAGCTATCAGTGGACACGGAACGGCACCCCGATCGACGGCGCGACGGGCGCCTCGTACCTTCTCGTCGAGGCCGATCGGGGGGCGCAGGTTCGCTTGGCGGTCACCGGGACGAAGGCGGGGTACACCACGCTCACCCGGACCAGCGCGGCGAAGACCATTCTGGGCGTCTTCACCACGACGCCGACGCCGAGCATCACGGGAACTCTCGAGCCCGGCGCGACGGTGACGGCATCAACGGGCGCGTGGTCGCCCGCGCCCGATTCCTACACCTACCAATGGCAGCGGAACGGAGTCGCGATCACCGGCGCGACCGCGAAGACCTACACGGTCAGAAACACCGACGCGGGGGCAGACCTGACCGTCACGGTCACCGCGATCAAGGCCGGCTATGTGTCATCGACCAGGACGAGCGGAAACGCCTCGGTTCCGGGAGCACCCACCGTGTTCATCAACGGTGATATCACCACGAATACGACGTGGGCACCGACAGTCACGACCGTGTATGTCGTCACCAAACCGATCACCGTCGCCGCGGGTGCGACCTTGACGGTGAGCGGCCGCGCGATCGTCAAGTTCAGCGACGACGCCGCGCTCGCTGTGGCCGGGTCGCTCGTGGCCCAGGGCACCGCGACTGTGCCCATCCCGTTCACCTCGGTGCACGACGACACCGCAGGCGGCGACACCGACGGGACGACGACGGCGCCGGGCCGCGACTGGGATGGCATCCGCGTCACCGACGGAGGGACGATCAGCCTCGACCGAGTGCGCGTGTCCTACGGCCTGGTCGGAGTGCTTGCATCGGGGGCGGCATCCGTCACGGTCACCTCGTCGACCACAGACGGCAGGATCACTTCCGATGGCACGAGTGGGACCGTCACGATCGCGGACAACACTGTCTCCAGGGACCAGATCGACGTCAGCCGACCGGACGGCGCTGCCTACACGTCCGCGGTGAACATCTCCGGGAACACGATCTCTGCCGGCGGGCTCTATGTCTCGTCGCTCAATACCTCTGCGACCGCCGTCCCGATCGTGATCACCGGGAACAACATCACCGGTTCCCCTTCACTGTTCAGCGTGCGAATCATCGACGCGCAGCTGCGCCCCAGCAACGCGACGGGTAATACGACGCCCTCGGGACGGATCTCTTACGGCGGGACCCTGGTCGAGGACTGGACTCTCCGCCCGACCGATCAGGATGTGCTCCAGGGGAACTTCACCGTCGCTGCAGGGGCGACGCTCACGGCACCGGCCGGAACCACGCAGGAGTTCGGCGAGGAGGAAGGCCTCACGATCGAGGGATCCCTCGTAGCCCAGGGCACGGCAGCGACCCCGGTCTCGTTCACCGAGTACAACGGCGAACTGTCCACGGGGTGGAACGGCATCACCGTCGCCGCCGGCGGAAGCGTCTCCCTGGACCACACGAGAATGTGGGGAAGCTTGCGAGGCGACCAGGCGGCCTCCATGCGGGTGACGTCGTCGGATGTCTGGGGCATCTCTTCGAAGAACGCGAAGGGTCCCGTGACGGTCACCGACAACACACTTCGTGGACTCTCGGTGGAACGCCCCGAGGGACCCGCGTATGCCTTCCCCGTGACGGTGACCGGGAACACAAGTTCCTCCACGATGCAGATCTCCTCGCGGAGCACCACCGCATCGCAGCTCGCGGTCACCGACAATCACATCACCGGGTACGACAGCAGCATCACCCTCCAGATCACGGACGCCCGACTCCGCCCCAGCACGCTGACCGGGAACACCGTCGTCGGAGGCAAGGCCGGATTCTTCGGGTACGGCGGCACGCTCGTCGAGAACTGGACTCTGCCGGCCTCGGGGCCCCAGCTCGTCTTCGACTCCCTGACGATCGCTCCGGGTGTCACGGTCACCGCACCCGCCGGGACAGTGGTGAAGAACCTCCGCGACGCCCAGCTGACGGTCGGCGGCTCCCTGGTGGTTCAGGGCACCACTGCGTCTCCGGTGACGTTCACCTCGCTCTACGACGACAGCGTCGGAGCGAAGTTCTCCCGCTCCTTCAACATCCCACCCGACCAGTACCCCTGGAAGGGCATCGAGGTCGCCGACGGCGGAAGCGTCACCGGCACCAACCTCGTCGTGCGGTACGCGACCGGCGGCATCACGAGCCCGAACTGAGCGCGCGACCGCCCATGGGTCGACGTCGAGCCATCGGCACCGGCCGCCCCCGCACGTTTCGATAGACTGGTCCCACGCTGTTCCCCGCGCCCGCGCGCGACTCGAAGGAGATCCATGAGCAACCCCATCGGCGATCCCGGCCACGGACACTCGCCCGCCGCCTGGACGGCCGTGATCATCATGCTCCTCGCGATCACGCTGGGCACGCTGTTCTTCTGGTTCGACATGCCGGTCCTCGTCTGGGCCTCGGTGGGTCTGCTTCTGGTGGGCGCCATCGTCGGCTGGGCGATGACAAAGGCCGGCTACGGCGCCAACGGCGCGAAGTCGAACCCGAAGGCCCACTGACCGTGCTGGCCGATCTGACGGCCGGAGCGGTAGAAGACGCCGAACGGCGCGCCGAGACGCGGCCCGTGGCCGAGGTCGAGCGCGACGCCCTCGCGCAGACCCCCGCGCGCGACGCGCTCGCGATGCTCGCCCCGGCCGACCGGGTGAAGATCATCGCCGAGGTCAAGCGCGCGAGCCCGTCGCGCGGCGACCTCGCGGCGATCCCGGATCCCGCACGCCAGGCTCGCCTGTACGAAGAGGGCGGCGCGTCGGCCATCTCGGTACTGACCGAGGGCCGGAAGTTCAAGGGCAGCCTCGCCGACCTCGAGTCGGTGCGCGCGGCCGTGTCCGTCCCGGTGCTCCGCAAGGACTTCCTCGCGACGCCGTACCAGGTGCTCGAAGCCCGTGCCTCCGGCGCCGATCTCGTGCTGCTCATCGTCGCCGCCCTCGATCAGAAGACCCTGTCCGAGCTCTACGCGCTCACGACCGACCTCGGCATGACGGCCCTCGTCGAGACGCACTCGGCAGACGAACTGGAGCGGGCGGCGGACCTCGGCGCGAAGCTCATCGGCGTCAACGCCCGGAACCTGTCGACCTTCGAGCTCGACCGCGACCTCTTCGGTTCGTTGGCGGACCGCTTCCCCGCGGATGCCGTGAAGATCGCCGAGTCGGCCGTCCTCGCCCCCGCCGACGTGGCCCATTACCGCGCCGCCGGCGCCGACGTCGTGCTCGTCGGCGAAGCGCTCGTGACCGGCGATCCCGTCGCGACCCTGCGCGCGTTCCTCCAGGAGACTGCATGACCACCGTGAGCCTGCGCGACCAGAAGGGGCCGTTCTTCGGCGACTTCGGCGGCCGCTACATGCCCGAATCGCTGATCGCCGCGATCGACGAGCTCACCGAGGTGTGGGAGGCGGCGATGGCCGATCCCGCGTTCCTCGCCGAGCTGAAAGCCCTCCTGCACGACTACGCCGGTCGTCCTTCGGTTCTCACCGAGGTGCCGCGGTTCGCGGAGCACGCGGGCGGCGCACGCGTCTTCCTCAAGCGCGAAGACCTCAATCACACCGGTTCGCACAAGATCAACAACGTCCTCGGTCAGGCGCTGCTCACCAAGCGCCTGGGCAAGACGCGCGTGATCGCCGAGACCGGCGCCGGCCAGCACGGCGTCGCCACCGCGACCGCCGCGGCGCTGTTCGGCCTCGACTGCGTCATCTACATGGGAGAAGTCGACACCGAGCGTCAGGCGCTCAACGTCGCCCGCATGCGCCTCCTCGGTGCCGAGGTCGTGCCGGTCACGACCGGTTCGCGCACCCTGAAGGACGCGATCAACGAGGCCTACCGCGACTGGGTCTCGACCGTCGAGACGACGAACTACATCTTCGGCACCGCCGCAGGTCCCCACCCGTTCCCCGCGATGGTGCGCGACTTCCAGAAGATCATCGGCGAAGAGACGCGCGCCGAGTTCCTCGAGCGCCTCGGCCGCCTCCCGGACGCCGTGTTCGCGTGCGTCGGCGGCGGATCGAACGCGATCGGCATGTTCGACGCGTTCCTGGATGACGAGGGCGTCGCGCTCTACGGCGTCGAGGCGGCCGGAGACGGTGTCGACACCCCGAAGCACGCGGCCTCCATCGAGCGCGGCCGGCCGGGTGTACTGCATGGCGCCCGCACGTACGTGCTGCAGGACGAGGACGGCCAGACCACCGAGTCCCACTCGATCTCCGCGGGCCTGGACTACCCGGGCGTCGGTCCGGAGCACGCGTGGCTCGCGGACATCGGTCGCGCGCAGTACATCCCGGCGACCGACGACGAGGCGATGCAGGCCCTGCGCCTGCTCTCGCGCACCGAGGGGATCATCCCGGCGATCGAGTCGGCCCACGCCCTGGCCGGTGCCCTCCGCATCGGCAAGGAGCTCGGCCCGGATGCCGTCATCGCGGTGAACCTCTCCGGTCGCGGCGACAAGGACATGGACACCGCCGCCCGCTACTTCGACCTCTACGACGCCGAGCACGCGCCCGCCCCGGAGGGCCACCCGGCCCAGACCGCGGGCGCCGAGGCCGTGGCATCCGCTCCCGGTTCACCGGTGGACGTGACGCCCGCTCCGGACGCCGCCAGCGGTGCGGGGGTCGAGCTGTGACCTCGCGCGTCTCGGCCGCGATCGACACCGCCCACGCGGCCGGACGCGGCGCCTTCGTCGGCTACCTTCCGGCGGGCTACCCGGACGTCGCCACGAGCATCGAGGCGATCGTCGCCCTCGCCGAATCCGGTGCGGACGTCATCGAGCTCGGACCGCCCTACAGCGACCCCGTCATGGACGGCCTCGTCATCCAGGAAGCCACCCAGACGGCTCTGGCCAACGGCTTCCGCATGCGCGACCTGTTCACGATCATCCGCGAGGTCACGGCGCGCACCGACGTGCCGGTGCTCGTGATGACGTACTGGAACCTCGTCGAGCAGTACGGCGTCGAGCGCTACGCCGACGACCTGCTCGCCGCGGGAGGCGCGGGCCTCATCACGCCCGACATCACTCCCGACGCCGCCTCCGCCTGGATCGCCGTGAGCGAGCGCACCGGCCTCGACCGCGTGTTCCTCGCCGCCCCGACCTCGACCGACGAGCGCCTCGACATGATCGTGCGCGCCTCGACCGGCTTCGTGTACACCGTGTCCACGATGGGCATCACGGGGGAGCGGGCGCAGCTGGATGCCGCGGCCCGCGGCCTCGTCGAGCGTCTGCGCGCGCACGGCGCCGCCCACGCGTGCGTGGGGATCGGCATCTCCAACGCCGAGCAGGTCGCCGGCGTGATCGAGTACGCGGACGGCGCGATCGTCGGCACCGCTCTCGTGAAGGCCCTGCGCGACGGCGGCGTCGACGCCCTGCGGAGCCTCGCACGAGAGCTGTCGGAGGGTACGGCGCGGCGCGCTTAGACTCGTCTGCATGACGTTCGCCCTCTCGAGCGCCGCCTCCGGCGTGCTCGCCAGCATCCCGAGCCCCTCGATCTCGTACATCGACCTCGGACCCCTGCGCATCCATTTCTATGCCCTGTGCATCGTCGCGGGCATCATCGTGGCGGTGTTCCTCACGAACGCGCGTCTGACGCGTCGCGGCGCCGAGAAGTGGGTCGTCATCGACATCTGCCTGCTGGCGGTCCCGATCGCGATCGTGTTCGCGCGGATCTACCACGTCGTGACCCACCTGGGCTTCTACTTCGGCCCCGGCTCCAACCCCTGGAACCCGTTCCAGCCCGGTTCGGTGTGGGCGATCTGGGAGGGCGGCATCGCCATCTACGGCGCCCTGATCGGCGGCGCCCTCGGCGCGTGGCTCGGCTGCAAGTGGACCGGCATCCGGTTCTGGACCTTTGCGGACGCGCTGGCCCCGGGCCTGATCATCGCGCAGGCGATGGGACGCTTCGGCAACTGGTTCAACCAGGAGCTCTTCGGCCAGCCGACCGACCTCCCGTGGGGTCTCGAGATCGCCCGCCCCAACTCGGCGATCCCCGTCGGACTGCCAGAGGGCACGCTTTTCCAGCCGACTTTCCTCTACGAGGTCATCTGGAACCTGCTGGGCGCAGCCGTCATCCTGTGGGTCGGGAAGCGCTTCACGCTGCAGTGGGGCAAGCAGTTCGCGGTGTACCTCGTCTGGTACAGCGCGGGCCGTATCGTCTGGGAATCCATCCGCATCGACCCCAGCGACATCATCCTGGGCCTGCGCACCAACGTCTGGGCCGCGATCTTCGGCGTCCTGCTCGGCATCGCCATCTTCATCGTGCAGACGCGCCGACACCACGGTCTCGAGCCCTCGCCGTACCAGCCGGGGCGCGAGAGCAAGGCTCCCGGGGCTGTAGACTCGACCGACCCCACTGACTTCGTCGACGTGAGCGAGCCGCCCGCGACGAACGACACCGTCGGCACCAGCGCCACAAGCAGCCCCGCCACGAAGTAACTCCCTGGGCCGACGTCGTCCCATTCGCAGCATCAACGTGAGGACGGTTGGTATGGCTTCGAGCTCCCGTTCCGGCGCCGTCGGCGGCGCTTTCCCCGCCCGGCAGGGCATGTACGACCCGGCATTCGAGAAGGACGCCTGCGGCCTCGCGATGGTCGCCACCCTTCGCGGTGAGCCCGGGCACGACATCATCGACCTGGCGCTGACGGCGCTGCGCAACCTCGAGCACCGCGGTGCCATCGGATCGGATGCCGGTACCGGCGACGGCGCGGGCATCCTGACGCAGATGCCCGACGCGTTCCTGCGCGCGGTCGTCGACTTCGACCTGCCGCCGGTGGGGGAGTACGCCGCGGGTCTCGTCTTCCTGCCGCTCGGTCACGAGGAGCGGGAAGCGCAGAAGGCCGGCATCGAGAGGCTCGCCGCGGCCGAGAACCTGACGGTGCTCGGCTGGCGCGAGGTCCCCACCGAGCCCGAGAACCTCGGCAAGCTCGCCTTCGAGGCGCGCCCCGCGTTCGAGCAGCTGTTCGTGTCGCACCCGGCGGTCGGCGATCAGGCCGCGCTGTCGGGCATCGAGCTCGACCGCCGCGTCTACCGGCTGCGCAAGCGCGCGCGTCACGAGCTCGACGCGTACTTCGTGTCGCTGTCCAGCCGCACGCTCGGGTACAAGGGCATGGTCACGACGCTGCAGCTCGAGCCGTTCTACCCCGACCTGCAGGACGAGCGCTTCGCCTCCGAGCTCGCCGTCGTGCACTCCCGCTACTCGACGAACACGTTCCCGTCCTGGCCGCTGGCGCAGCCGCTGCGCATGCTGGCGCACAACGGCGAGATCAACACGGTCAAGGGCAACCGCAACTGGATGCGCGCGCGGCAGTCGCAGCTGGAGTCCGAGCTGATCGGCGACGTGCGCCCGCTGCTCCCCATCTGCACCGATGGCGCGAGCGACTCGGCATCCTTCGACGAGGTTCTCGAGCTCCTGACGCTCACCGGTCGCAGCCTGCCGCACGCCATCATGATGATGGTGCCCGAGGCGTACGAGAAGCAGGCCACGATCGACCCCGATCTGCGCGCCTTCTACGACTACCACTCGATGCAGATGGAGCCGTGGGACGGTCCGGCCGCGCTCATCTTCACCGACGGCACGCTCGTCGGTGCGACGCTCGACCGCAACGGACTGCGCCCCGGCCGCTGGACCGAGACGACCGACGGCCTCGTGGTGATCGGTTCCGAGACCGGCGTGCTCGACTTCGCGCCCGAGCGGATCAAGCGCCGCGGCCGCCTGCGGCCCGGTCGCATGTTCCTCGTCGACACGGCGGAGCGCCGCATCGTCGAGGACGAGGAGATCAAGCAGCAGCTCGCGGCGCTCGAGCCGTGGCAGGAGTGGCTGGATGCCGGCCGCGTGCGCCTGTCCGAGCTCCCGGAGCGCGAGCACATCGTGCACCCCATCGCCTCGATCACGCGTCGTCAGCGCACCTTCGGTTACACCGAGGAAGAGGTGCGCCTGCTGCTGACCCCCATGGGTCAGAACGGCACGGAGCCGCTCGGCGCGATGGGCAGCGATGCCCCCGTCGCGGTGCTCAGCGACCGTCCGCGGCTGCTGTTCGACTACTTCACGCAGCAGTTCGCGCAGGTCACGAACCCGCCGCTGGACTCGATCCGCGAAGAAGTGGTCACGTCGCTGTCGCTGGGTCTCGGACCCGAGCGGAACCTCCTCGACTGGGGTCCGGAGCACACCCGGACCGTGACGCTCGACTTCCCCGTGATCGACAACGACGAGCTCGCCAAGATCCAGCACATCGACACCGCCCTGCCGGGGCGTTCGTCGGTGACGATCCGCGGCCTGTACCGCGTCGAGGCCGGCCACAAGGGCATGCAGAAGCGCATCGCGCAGATGTGCTCCGAGGTCGACCACGCGATCGAGGACGGCGCCGAGTTCATCGTGCTCAGCGACCGCGACTCGAACAAGGACCTCGCGCCGATCCCGTCGCTGCTCATGCTCGCCGCGGTCCACCACCACCTCATCCGCAAAGAGACCCGCATGAAGGTCGGTCTCGTGGTCGAGGCCGGTGACGTGCGCGAGGTGCACCACATCGCGACCCTGATCGGCTACGGCGCCTCGGCGGTGAACCCGTACCTGGCCATGGAGACCGTCGAGTACCTCGTGCGCGCCGGTTTCATCACGGGCGTCACGCCCGAGAAGGCCGTCAAGAACCTGATCTACGCGCTCGGCAAGGGCGTTCTGAAGATCATGTCGAAGATGGGCATCTCGACCGTGTCGTCGTACGCGGGCGCCCAGGTGTTCGAGGCCGTCGGCCTCTCGCGCGAATTCGTGGATGCCTACTTCACCGGCACCGAGACCAAGCTCGGCGGCGTGGGACTCGACGTCATCGCGGCCGAGAACGCCGCGCGCCACGAGTACGCCTACCCCGAGGATGCCGCAGCTCGCGCCCACGAACGTCTGTGGACCGGCGGCGAGTACCAGTGGCGCCGCGACGGCGCACCGCACCTGTTCAACCCGGACACGGTGTTCCGTCTGCAGCACGCCACGCGCGAGCGCCGGTACGACATCTTCCGCGAGTACACCAAGCTCATCGACGACCAGGCCCACGAGCTCAAGACGCTGCGCGGCCTGTTCTCGCTGCGCACCGGCCAGCGGCCGCCCGTGCCGATCGACGAGGTCGAGTCGGTGTCGTCGATCGTGAAGCGCTTCTCGACCGGAGCGATGAGCTACGGCTCGATCTCCCAGGAGGCGCACGAGACCCTGGCCATCGCGATGAACCGCATCGGCGGCAAGTCGAACACCGGCGAGGGCGGCGAAGACGTCGATCGTCTGCTCGACCCCGAGCGTCGCAGCGCCATCAAGCAGGTGGCATCCGGTCGATTCGGTGTCACGAGTCTGTACCTCACCGAGGCGGACGACATCCAGATCAAGCTCGCCCAGGGCGCCAAGCCCGGCGAGGGCGGTCAGCTGCCGCCGACCAAGGTGTACCCGTGGGTCGCGCGCACCCGTCACGCGACGGCCGGCGTCGGACTCATCTCCCCGCCGCCGCACCACGACATCTACTCGATCGAAGACCTCAAGCAGCTGATCTTCGATCTGAAGCGCGCGAACCCGTCCGCTCGCATCCACACCAAGCTCGTGAGCCAGTCGGGCATCGGCGCGGTCGCGGCGGGTGTGGCGAAGGCGCTGAGCGACGTCATCCTCGTCTCCGGGCAGGACGGCGGCACGGGTGCGAGCCCGATGAACTCGCTCAAGCACGCGGGTACGCCGTGGGAGCTGGGCCTGGCCGAGACGCAGCAGACGCTCATGCTCAACGGCATGCGCGACCGCGTCGTCGTTCAGGTCGACGGTCAGATGAAGACCGGTCGCGACGTGATCATCGGCGCACTCCTGGGCGCCGAGGAGTTCGGTTTCGCGACCGCGCCGCTCGTCGTCTCCGGCTGCATCATGATGCGCGTGTGCCACCTCGACACCTGCCCCGTGGGCGTGGCGACGCAGAACCCGGTCCTGCGCCAGCGCTTCAACGGCAAGGCCGAGTACGTCGTGAACTTCATGGAGTTCATCGCGCAGGAGGTGCGCGAGTACCTCGCCGCCCTCGGCTACCGCTCGATCGACGAGATCGTCGGCCGCACCGAACTCCTCGACGTCAACGGCGCCGTGGAGCACTGGAAGGCGCGGGGTCTCAACCTCGCCCCGATCCTCGAGGGCCCGCGCTTCGCCGAGGACGAGCCGCGTCGCCACGGCCGCAACCAGAACCACGAGCTCGAGGAGCACTTCGACGTGCAGCTCATCGAGCGCGCGCAGGATGTCGTCGCACACGGCGGCCGGATCACGATCGAGCTGCCGGTGCGCAACACCGCGCGCGCGGTCGGGACGATGCTCGGCCACCACGTCACCAAGGCGCACGGCGAGCACGGGCTTCCGGACGGCGCGATCGACGTCCGCCTGACCGGGTCCGCGGGGCAGTCGTTCGGCGCGTTCATGCCCTCGGGCATCACGCTGCGCCTCGAGGGCGACTCGAACGACTACGTCGGCAAGGGTCTCTCCGGGGGCAAGATCGTCGTGCGTCCGCCGCGCGGCTCGACGTTCGACGCGTCCGAGAACGTCATCGCCGGAAACGTCATCGGGTACGGCGCCACGCAGGGACAGATGTTCCTCAACGGCGTCGTGGGGGAGCGATTCCTCGTCCGCAACTCCGGTGCGACCGCGGTCGTCGAGGGCGTGGGCGACCACGCGCTGGAGTACATGACCGGTGGTCTCGCCGTGATCCTCGGTGCGACCGGCCGCAACCTCGGTGCCGGCATGTCCGGGGGGCAGGCGTACGTCTACAAGCTCGACACCGACCTGGTGAACCGTGAGGCCGTGGCATCCGGTGAGCTCGAACTCGGTCCCCTCGGATCGGGGGATGCCGAGATCCTGCGCGACCTGCTCGAGAAGCACGTCGCCGAGACCGATTCCACGCTGGCCCGTCGTCTGCTCGCGGACTTCGACGCCGAGGTGGAGAACTTCGTCCGGGTGCTGCCGCGCGACTACGCCGCTGTTCTGCAGACCCGCCAGGAGGCTGTCGCCGAGGGGCTCGACCCCGACGGCGACGTCGTCTGGACGCGCATTCTGGAGGTGACGGGTGGCTGACCCGAAGGGCTTTCTGAAGACCACGCAGCGGGAGCTTCCGCCGCGTCGTCCCGTCCCCGTGCGGATCATGGACTGGAAAGAGGTGTACGAGCCGGGCGACCCGGCCGTCGTGCGCCGCCAGGCCGGGCGCTGCATGGACTGCGGCATCCCGTTCTGTCACCAGGGCTGTCCGCTCGGGAACCTCATCCCCGAGTGGAACGACCTCACGTGGCGCGGCGAGGGCCGCTCGGCGATCGAGCGCCTGCACGCGACGAACAACTTCCCGGAGTTCACGGGGCGCCTCTGCCCCGCGCCGTGCGAGAGCTCGTGCGTGCTGGGCATCAACCAGCCCGCGGTGACCATCAAGCAGGTCGAGGTCTCGATCATCGACGAGGCGTTCTCGAACGGCTGGGTCGAGCCCGAGCCGCCGGAGCGCCTCACCGGGAAGACGGTCGCCGTCGTCGGATCGGGTCCCGCCGGCCTCGCGGCCGCTCAGCAGCTCACCCGGGCCGGCCACACGGTCGCCGTGTACGAGCGCGATGACCGCATCGGCGGACTCCTGCGCTACGGCATCCCGGACTTCAAGATGGAGAAGCGCCATCTCGAGCTGCGCCTGCGTCAGATGCAGGCGGAGGGCACGCGCTTCCGCGCGGGCGTCGAGATCGGCACCGACATCTCGTGGAGCGACCTCCGTGCCCGCTACGACGCCGTCGTGGTGGCCACCGGCTCGACCGTCCCGCGTGACCTGGCGATCCCGGGTCGCGACCTCGACGGCGTGCACTTCGCGATGGAGTACCTCGTCGAGGGCAACAAGGCCGTCGCGGGCGACCAGGTTCCGCAGCAGATCACCGCGCACGGCAAGCACGTCGTCGTGATCGGCGGCGGTGACACCGGCGCCGACTGCATCGGCACGGCGCACCGCCAGGGGGCGCTCAGCGTCACCAACCTCGCGATCGGCAAGCAGCCGCCCACCGAGCGTCCGATGGACCAGCCGTGGCCGATGATGCCGAACCTGTTCGAGATGGCTTCCGCCCACGAAGAGGGCGGGGAGCGCACGTTCCTCGCCTCGACGGTCGAATTCCTCGGCAACGGGGCGGGAGAGGTGCGCGCTCTGCGCGTCGCCGAGACCGAGTACGTCGACGGACGCCGCGTGCCCAAGAGCGGCACCGAGCGTGAGATCCCCGCCGACCTGGTGCTCATCGCGATGGGCTTCACCGGCCCCGAGCGCGAGTACCTCGAGCAGCAGCTGGGTGCGCAGTTCACCTCGCGCGGGAACGTCGAGCGCGACGCCACCTACGCCACGACCGCTCCCGGCGTGTTCGTAGCCGGTGACGCCGGGCGCGGACAGTCGCTGATCGTGTGGGCGATCGCCGAGGGCCGTGCCGCGGCCGCCGAGGTCGACACGTTCCTCATGGGCGAGACGGTGCTCCCGGCACCCGTACGCCCGACCGATGTCGCCATCGGCCTCTTGCCCGCCTAAGCTGGCAAGGGCCGATCGGCCACTTCCCGAATATCCTCACGGAGCTTGAAAACGGATGAGACGCGCCAAGATCGTCGCAACCCTCGGCCCCGCCACGTCGTCGTATGAGATGGTTCGCGCCATCATCGATGCCGGGGTGGACGTCGCCCGACTGAACCTGAGCCACGGAGACTACTCCGTGCACGACGCCAACTTCGCCAACGTGCGCAAGGCGGCAGAGGACGCGGGCCGCCCGGTCGCGGCCCTCGTCGACCTCCAGGGTCCGAAGATCCGCCTCGGCAAGTTCGAGAACGGCCCGCACGACCTCGCCCCCGGCGACATCTTCAAGATCACCGTCGAGGACATCCTCGGCACGAAGGAGATCGTCGGTACGACGTTCAAGGGCCTGCCCCACGACGTCAAGCCGGGCGACTTCCTCCTCATCGACGATGGCAAGGTCCGCGTCGAGGTCGTCGAGACCGACGGCACCGTGGTGACCACCAAGGTGATCGTCGGCGGCCCGGTGTCCAACAACAAGGGCATCAACCTGCCCGGCGTGGCCGTGAACGTCCCCGCGCTGAGCGAGAAGGACGAGGCCGATCTGCGCTGGGGCCTGCGCGCCGGCGCCGACCTCATCGCGCTGTCGTTCGTGCGGGATGCCAAGGACATCGAGCGCGTGCACGAGATCATGGGCGAGGAGGGTCGGTACATCCCGGTCATCGCCAAGATCGAGAAGCCGCAGGCGGTCGACAACCTCGAAGAGATCATCGACGCGTTCGACGGCATCATGGTCGCCCGCGGCGACCTCGGCGTCGAACTGCCGCTCGAGGCCGTCCCGATCGTGCAGAAGCGCGCCGTCGAGCTGTCGCGCCGCATGGCGAAGCCCGTCATCGTCGCGACGCAGATGCTCGAATCGATGATCACCAACCCGGTGCCCACCCGCGCCGAGACCAGCGACGTCGCCAACGCGGTGCTCGACGGCGCCGACGCGGTCATGCTCTCGGGCGAGACGAGCGTGGGCGCGTACCCCGTCGTCGTGGTCGAGACGATGGCCCGCATCGTGCAGTCCACCGAGGAGCACGGCCTGGAGCGCATCGCGCCCCTCACCAACAAGCCGCGTACGCAGGGTGGCGCCATCACGCTCGCCGCCGTCGAGGTCGCCGACTTCGTCGACGCGAAGTACCTCTGCGTCTTCACCGAGTCGGGAGACTCGGCGCGCCGCATGTCGCGTCTGCGCTCCACGATCCCGATGATCGCGTTCACGCCCGAGCCCGGCATCCGCCGTCGCCTCGCGCTCACGTGGGGCGTGCGCTCGACCCTGGTCGAGCACGTGTCGCACACCGACAAGATGTACCTGCAGGTGGACGACTACCTGCTGTCCCACGACCTGGCCAAGGTCGGCGACAAGGTCGTGGTCATCTCGGGTTCCCCTCCCGGAATCGTCGGTTCGACCAACGACCTGCGCGTGCACCGCGTGGGTGACGCTGTGCACGGCGCGGCTCCGGTCTACCGCGAGAACTGATCCAGGGCGACGCGCGCCGGTTCCGCCGGCGCGCGTCGTCGTTCCCGCCGGGTAGGTTGGGGACGCAGAACACCTGCCGGTGTGGCGGAATGGCAGACGCGGGGCACTCAAAATGCTCTGTCCGCAAGGGCGTGTGGGTTCGAGTCCCACCACCGGCACGATGGATGAGCCGACTCCCGTCCGGAGTCGACCAGGTATCCTTTTCCCCCGCGGTGCTCGTCGGCGCCGCAGTCCGGGATCACCGTTCGCGTGATCCTTGCAGCCACAGTCTTAGGATGGAACCGTGACAGATCACGAAGCCGCGCCGGTGAGCGCGCCCACCGCCCCCCGCCGTGTCGTCGTGGCGGAAGACGAGTCGCTCATCCGCCTCGACATCGTCGAGATCCTCCGCGACAACGGCTTCGACGTCGTCGGCGAGGCCGGTGACGGTGAGACCGCCGTGCAGCTGGCCACCGAACTGCGTCCCGACCTCGTCATCATGGACGTCAAGATGCCGCAGCTCGACGGCATCAGCGCGGCTGAGAAGCTGAGCAAGAACCACATCGCCCCGGTCGTGCTGCTCACGGCCTTCAGCCAGAAGGAACTCGTCGAGCGGGCGAGCGAGGCCGGCGCGCTCGCGTACGTCGTGAAGCCCTTCACGCCGAACGACCTGCTGCCCGCGATCGAGATCGCCCTGGCCCGCTACGAGCAGATCATCACGCTCGAGGCGGAGGTCGCCGACATGGTCGAGCGCTTCGAGACCCGCAAGCTCGTCGATCGCGCGAAGGGTCTCCTCAACGAGAAGATGGGGCTGAGCGAGCCCGAGGCCTTCCGGTGGATCCAGAAGGCGTCGATGGACCGTCGCCTGACGATGCAGGACGTGGCGAAGGCCATCATCGAGCAGCTGGCCCCCAAGAAGGCCTGATCGCCCGATTCTTCGAGAATGGATGCCACTCCGGTGGCATCCATTCTTCTGTTCAGGCCGGGGCCGGGGCGTCCTTGATCATGTTCGTGATCCGGATGGTCGAGCAGCGGCGGCCCTGCTCGTCCGTGACCGCGATCTCGTGCACGGTGAGCGAGCGACCGAGGTGGATGGGCGTGCACACGCCGGTGACGATGCCGGAGGTTGCGGAGCGCGTGTGCGTGGCGTTGATGTCGATTCCGACCGCGAGCTTGCCGGACCCGGCGTAGAGGTTCGCAGCCATCGAGCCGAGGGATTCGCCGAGGACGACGTACGCACCGCCGTGGAGGAGGCCGACCGGCTGCGTGTTGCCCTCGACGGGCATCGTGGCGACGCTGCGCTCGACCGAGAACTCGACCCACTCGATGCCCATCTTCTCGGCGAGGGCGCCCATTCCGCGCTCCTTCGCCCAGTCGAGGCCGGACGTGGTGTCGGGTGTCGTGGAGGTCATCGTCGCCTTCGAGGAGCCGGGGCCGGGGGAGTGTCCGTGGTTCTCGTTACGCTGGACGAGTGACGGATGCCGAAAAGCCTACTCTCCTCGTCGTCGACGGCCACTCGCTGGCGTACCGGGCGTTCTACGCCCTTCCCGTCGACAACTTCTCCACGAAGGACGGCCAGCACACCAACGGCATCTACGGCTTCCTGTCGATGTTCGTCAACCTCGTGAAGGCCGAGAAGCCGACCCACCTGGCCGTGGCGTTCGACACGTCGCGGCAGTCCTTCCGCACGAAGGAGTACAGCGAGTACAAGGCCAACCGCAGCGAATCCCCGGCCGAGTTCAAGGGACAGATCCCGCTCCTGCAGGAGTGCCTCCGAGCCCTGAACGTCGCGGTCCTGACCAAGGAAGAGGTCGAGGCCGACGACATCCTCGCGACCCTCGCCACCGAGGCGTCCGAGGCCGGGTTCTCGGTGCTCGTCTGCTCCGGCGACCGCGACACGATCCAGCTCGTGAACGACGACATCACCCTGCTCTACCCGAACGTGCAGGGCGTGTCCCAGCTGAAGCGCTACGACACCGACGCCGTGATCGAGAAGTACGGCCTGCCGCCGGCGCAGTACCCCGAGATCGCGGCCCTCGTGGGCGAGACGAGCGACAACCTCCCGGGCGTCCCCAAGGTGGGCGAGAAGACCGCGGTGAAGTGGCTCACCCAGTGGGGCTCGCTCGAGACGCTGCTCGAGAACGCCGACAAGATCACCGGCGTCGCGGGGAACAACCTGCGCGAGCACCTCGACGACGTGAAGCGCAACCGCGCGCTCAACCGCCTGCTGCGCGACGTCGAGCTCGAGAAGGCGCCCGCCGATCTCGCGGTGCAGCCGATCGACGCCCAGGGAGTGCGCGACATCTTCGCGCGGCTCGAGTTCCGTACCCTCCTCCCGCGTGTCTTCGACGCGTTCGGTGCCGACCCCGTCGCCGACGAACCGGCGCTGCCCACCGCCCAGGCGCCGACGGCCGCCGTCCTCGACGGCGCCGGTCTCGCGGACTGGGCCGCCGCCGCCACCGGCACCGTGGGCGTCACCGTCGATCTGCTCGCGGCCGCCCCCACGCGCATCGGTCTCGCGACCGACACGGCCGCGGCCGAGGCCGAGTGGTCGGACGCCGTGCGCGACGCGCTCGCGGGGTGGCTGGCATCCGATGCCCCGAAGGCCTTCGCGGGGGCGAAGCCCCAACTGAAGGCCCTGGCACGCTCCGGCGTCGAGGTCGGCGGGATCGTGGACGACGTGATCCTCGCGGGCTGGCTCGTGCGGCCGAGCTTCCCGGACAAGACGCTCGCCGACCTCGTCGACCGCTACCTCGGCGAGAAGCTTCCCGAGGCCGATCCCACGCAGCTCGTGCCCGAGACCGAAGGCGCCACGCCCGGGCAGCTGTCGTGGTACGTGCGCCGGGTCTCCGACGCGCAGCGCGGCGATCTGCCCGACCGTGTCGCGGAGGTCCTCGACGACATCGAGCTGCCGACACTCACCGCGCTGGCCGACATGGAGCTGGCGGGCGTCGCGGTGTCGCACGAGAAGCTGTCGCGTTTCTCCGGCGAACTGGCCGCGCGTGCCGACGAGCTCGCTCAGCAGGCGTACGCCTCGATCGGACACGAGGTCAACCTCGGGTCGCCGAAGCAGCTGCAAGAGGTTCTGTTCGACGAGCTGCAGCTGCCGAAGACCCGCAAGACCAAGAGCGGGTACACCACGGATGCCGCAGCCCTCGCGGATCTGCAGGAGAACGCCCACCACCCGTTCCTCGACCTGCTGCTGCGTCACCGGGAGGCCACGAAGCTCAAGCAGATCATCGACGCCCTCGACGCGGCGATCGGCGCCGACGGCCGCATCCACACCACGTACGTGCAGACCGGCAGCCAGACCGGGCGCCTGTCGAGCACCGACCCGAACCTGCAGAACATCCCGATCCGCACCGAGGAGAGCCGTCGCATCCGCGCCGCGTTCGAGGTCGGCGACGGCTACGAGACGCTTTTGACCGCCGACTACTCGCAGATCGAGATGCGCATCATGGCGCACCTCTCGGGCGATCCGGGCCTCATCGAGGCCTTCAACTCCGGCGAAGACCTGCACCGGTTCGTCGGGTCGCGCGTCTTCGGCGTCGAGCCGTCGGAGGTCACTCCGGCCATGCGCACGAAGGTCAAGGCGATGTCGTACGGCCTGGTCTACGGCCTGTCGGCGTTCGGCCTCTCGAAGCAGCTGCGCATCGAGCAGTCCGAGGCGAAGCAGCTCATGCTCGAGTACTTCGCGCGGTTCGGCGCGGTGCGCGACTACCTGCGGGGTTCGGTCGAACAGGCCCGTCAGGACGGCTACACCGAGACGATCTTCGGGCGCCGTCGTCCGTTCCCCGACCTCACGAGCATGAACCGCGTGCTGCGCGAGAACGCGGAGCGCGCGGCGCTGAACGCCCCCATCCAGGGCAGCGCCGCCGACATCATGAAGATCGCCCTGTTCCGCATCCGCGGCGAGCTGGCCTCTGCGGGGCTGCGTTCGCGGGTGCTGCTGCAGATCCACGACGAACTCGTGGTGGAGGTCGCGCCGGGGGAGTGGGATTCCGTCGAGGGGATCGTGCGCGCCCGCATGGCCGACGCCGCCGACCTGTCGGTCCCGCTCGACGTGCAGATCGGCCGCGGCGGCGATTGGGACGAAGCGGGCCACTGACCTCGCACCCGGGGCGGCGTTCGGTCGTCCCGGGTGGTCAGGCCCCCGGGCCTTCCCTAGGCTCGACTCATGACTGATTCAGAACGCACTCCCACGCCGATCGACACGATCGCCGACGCGTGGGTGGACACCCTGGCCGAGCGTCTGCCGACGCTGGCGACCTACATCGGACGCACCGAGTTCAACGACCGGTTCGGCGACTACAGTCCCGAGGGCGCGAACGAGCTCGCCGACCAGGCGCGCGCGACGAAGGCCGCCCTCGACAACGCCACTCCCGTCGACGCCGTCGACGAGGTCACGAAGATGGACCTCGGCCGCGAGCTCGACCTCCACCTCGAGCTGCACGCGGCGCAGACGCACCTGCGCGACGTGAACGTGATCGCCTCGCCCGCGCAGGACCTGCGCCAGGCGTTCGACCTCATGCCGACCGCCACGGTCGAGGACTGGTCGACGATCTCCACCCGCCTCAAGGCGCTCCCCGGCGCGATCGACGGCTACATCGCGACGCTCCGGGAGGGCATCTCGAACGGCGTCGTGCCCGCACGTCGTCAGGTCGCGGAAGTGGCCACGCAGATCGCGCGCTACACCTCGGACACGGGGTTCTTCGCGGAGTTCGTCGGCGACGCCGCTCCCGAGGAGGGGCAGCTTCCCGCGTCGCTGGCACGCGATCTCGATCACAACTCCGGTGCCGCCCGCGTCGCGTACGACGCCCTGGCCTCCTTCCTGACGTCGGAGCTGGCGCCCGCCGCGGGAGACACGGACGGAGTGGGCCGCGAGCTGTACGCGCTGCACTCGCGGCAGTTCCTGGGGGCGACGATCGACCTCGATGAGACGTACGACTGGGGCGTGGAAGAGCTCGCGCGCATGGTCGCGGAGCAGGAGTCCATCGCGAACGAGATCCTCCCCGGCGCCACGGTCGAAGAGGCCGTCGCGTTCCTCGAGCAGGACGACTCGCGCAAGCTCCACGGCACCGCAGCCCTCCAGGAGTGGATGCAGCGGACGAGCGACCGCGCGGTGGAGGAGCTGGGTCGCACCCACTTCGACATCGCCGAACCGATCCGTCGCCTCGAGTGCATGATCGCCCCCACCAAGGAGGGCGGCATCTACTACACCGGCCCGACCGACGACTTCTCGCGTCCCGGACGCATGTGGTGGTCGGTGCCCGAGGGCGTCGACAGCTTCGACACGTGGCGCGAGCTGACCACCGTGTACCACGAGGGCGTCCCGGGTCACCACCTCCAGATCGCGCAGGCCGTGTACAACCGCGGGCAGCTCAACTCGTGGCGCCGCCTCCTCGCCGGCACCAGCGGTCACGCCGAAGGCTGGGCGCTGTACGCGGAGCGCCTCATGGAGCAGCTCGGTTACCTCGACGACCCCGCCGACCGCCTGGGCATGCTCGACGGCCAGCGGATGCGCGCGGCACGCGTGGTGCTCGACATCGGCGTCCACCTCGGCAAGCCGCGTCTGGACGGCGAGGGCGTGTGGGACCACGACTACGCGCTCGCGTTCATGCTGCGCAACGTCAACATGCCCGAGGAGTTCGTGAAGTTCGAGGTCAACCGGTACCTCGGCTGGCCGGGCCAGGCCCCGTCGTACAAGGTGGGCCAGCGCATCTGGGAGCAGGTGCGCGACGAGGCTCGCGAGCGCGAGGGCGCCGATTTCTCGATGAAGGCGTTCCACACCAAGGCGCTGGGCATCGGCGGCGTCGGTCTGGACACGTTGCGCGCGGCTCTGGCATCCGCGTGATCGAAATCGGGGCGTCTCTGCGCGGAGGCGCCCCGATTCTCGGGAATACCGCCGGGGGGCATAAAGTTCATTCATCCGAATGCAAGGAGACGCAATGAACGATCGTCCGCTCGAGCTCGGTCTCGACACCTTCGGAGACATTTCCCGCGGCCCCGACGGGAGCCTGCAGACCGACGCCCAGACCATCCGGAACGTCGTGGACCAGGCGGTCCTCGCAGACCAGGTCGGCCTGTCGTTCTTCGGCGTGGGAGAGCACCACCGCAAGGACTTCGCCGTCACCAGCCCCGAGATCGTGCTGGCGGCCGCCGCGGCCCGCACGACGAACATCCACCTCGGCACCGCCGTCACGGTGCTCTCGTCCGACGACCCGGTGCGGGTGTACGAGCGGTTCGCGACCCTGGATGCCGTCTCGAACGGCCGGGCCGAGGTGATCCTCGGGCGCGGGTCGTTCATCGAGTCGTTCCCCCTCTTCGGGTACGACCTCCGCGACTACGAGCAGCTCTTCGAGGAGAAGCTGGAACTGTTCTCGCTGCTCCTCGACGAGAAGCCGGTGTCGTGGCAGGGCCGGACCCGTGCCGCCCTGCAGGACGCGGACGTGTATCCGAAGACCGAGAAAGGCCTCACGGCCTGGGTCGGGGTCGGGGGTTCGCCCGAGTCCGTCGTGCGCGCCGCACGGTACGGATACGGCCTGGTGCTGGCGATCATCGGCGGATCCTCCGCCCGCTTCCGCCCCTTCGCCGACCTCTACCGTCGGTCGCTGGAGGAGTTCGGCAAGCCGCAGATGCCGATCTCCGTCCACTCGCCCGGGCACATCGCCGAAACCGACCAGCAGGCCTGGGAGGAGGCGTACGAGGGCGTCGCCGAACTGAACAACACGATCGGCCGTGAGCGCGGCTGGCCGGAGTACAACCGACTGCGCTTCCAGCACGACGTCGGTCCCGAGGGGGCGATGTACATCGGTTCGCCCGAGACGGTCGCCCGCAAGATCGTCGCGACCGTGCGCGCGCTCGGCAACTCCCGCTTCCAGCTGAAGTTCGCCAGCGGCTCGATCTCGCACGACCGGCTCCTGTCGAGCATCGAGCTCTACGGCACGCGGGTCCTCCCGCTCGTGCACGAGATGCTCGCCGAGACCGAGACCGCCGGCATCCGGTGACCACCTCGACCGACGTCGCCCGCATCGCGGACCGCCTCGACGCCCTCCCGTTCACCCGCCGCCACGCGCGCGTGCTCGGCGGATCGGGCCTGGGGTGGGCGCTGGATGCCATGGACGTCGGGCTCATCTCGTTCGTCATCGCCGCCTTGTCGGCGCAGTGGCAGCTGGCTCCGACGGAGGCGTCGTGGATCGCCTCGGCCGGCTTCGCGGGCATGGCGATCGGCGCGAGCGTCGGCGGCCTGCTCGCCGACCGGTTCGGACGCCGCCACGTCTTCGCGCTGACCCTGCTGGTCTACGGCGTCGCGACCGGCGCGAGCGCGCTCGTCGGCGGTCTGGCGGCGCTGCTCGCGTTGCGCTTCGTCGTCGGTCTCGGCCTCGGTGCCGAGCTGCCGGTCGCCTCCACGTACG
Organism: Microbacterium sp. IEGM 1404; assembly: GCF_030056775.1. NCBI lineage: Bacteria > Bacillati > Actinomycetota > Actinomycetes > Micrococcales > Microbacteriaceae > Microbacterium > Microbacterium sp. IEGM 1404. Next base: position 1,001,187 of record NZ_JASHKP010000001.1, read on the forward strand.
TGAGCGAGTTCGCCCCCGCGCGCATGCGCGGGCGCGTGATCGTCTTCCTCGAGGCGTTCTGGGCGATCGGGTGGACGGCCGCCGCCCTCATCGGCTACCTCGTGGTGCCGGCATCCGTCGACGGCTGGCGCTGGGCGTTCGCCCTCGGCGCGATCCCCGCCGCCTACGCGCTGCTCGTGCGGTGGGGGCTCCCCGAATCGCCGCGCTGGCTCGCGAGCCGGGGGAGGGATGCCGAGGCCTCGGCCATCGTCGGCGACTTCGAGGCCGCCGCCGGTCGGGTGTCGTTCACCGCCGCCGCCACGGAGGTCGGCGAGGAGCACCGGGCGCCGCGCGCCCGGGTGCGCGCTCTGTGGGCCGCGCCGCTGCGGCGGCGGACGGCTGCGCTCTGGCTCCTGTGGTTCTGCGTGAACTTCTCGTATTACGGGGCGTTCATCTGGATCCCGACGATCCTCGTGTCGCAGGGATACGACCTGGTCCGCTCGTTCGGTTTCACGCTGATCATCACGCTGGCCCAGCTTCCCGGGTACGCCGTCGCGGCCTGGCTCATCGAGGCCTGGGGTCGCCGGGCCACATTGGCGACCTTCCTCGCCGGTTCCGCCGTCTCCGCGGTCTTCTTCGGAACGGCTTCCGGCGAGGTCGCGGTCATCGCCGCCGGGATGGCGCTGTCGTTCTTCAATCTCGGCGCCTGGGGGGCGCTCTACGCGGCGACCCCCGAGACGTATCCCACGCCCCTCCGGGCCACGGGCTCGGGGTGGGCTGCGGGAGTCGGTCGCATCGCCTCAATCGTCGCCCCGCTGAGCGTGCCGCCGCTGCTCGGCCTCGGGGGCGCCCCGCTGCTGTTCGTGGTCTTCGCGGCGTTCTTCGCCGTCGCCGTGGTCGCGGCGCTGTTCCTCCGTGAGGAGCGCGGACGGGCGCTGGCCGAGGGCTGACGCCCGAGACCCGGGTCTTGCTCCCGGCCTCGGCCCCCCCTGCTCGTCGGGTTTGGGGCGTATTTCGCGCTTTGGGGCGTGAATTCTCCGCCCCAAAGCGCGGATCGCGCCCCAAACCCTGGCATCCACGTTCGACGTCCGGGGCGTTCCCGCGCGCGTAGGCTGGCGGGATGGCATCCGTGCGCTATGTCGCGATCGGCGACTCGTTCACCGAAGGCGTCGGCGACGAACTCCCCGACGGGACGGTCCGCGGCTGGGCCGACCTCGCGGCGCAGGGATGGGCGGATGCCACGGGCGAACCGATCCAGTACGCGAACCTCGCGATCCGGGGGAAGCTCGTGCAGCCGATCGTCGACCAGCAGCTCGAACCGGCCCTCGCCCTGAAGCCGACGCACCTGTCGTTCAACGGCGGAGGCAACGACATGCTGCGTCCGCGCACGGGCATCAGCCGGATCGTCGACGTCTTCGAGCACGTGCTCCGTCGGTGCGACGAGGAGGGCGTGCAGCTCATCGTCCTCTCGGGCGCGAATCCGTCGGCGGGGCTTCCGCTCGGGCAGGTCGTCCAGGGTCGCGGCGACCGCCTGTCGCACGCGGTCGAGGAGATGATCCGCTCCCGGCCCGACGTCGTCACGGCCTACAACTGGTTCGACCGCGAGCTCGCGGGACCGGAGTTCTGGTCCGTCGACCGGCTCCACATGAACGCCCGTGGGCACCATCGCGTGGCCGCGCGCGTGCTGGAGTCCGTCGGCCTCGCCGCGCCGGCGGAGTGGTGGCATCTCCCCGAGATCCCCGACATCCCGCGCCTGAAGGGCACCGCCTACTACCGCGAGCACGTCGCCCCCTGGGTGCGGCGCCGCCTGACCGGGACGTCGTCCGGCGACGGCCGCGCCGCGAAGTTCGGCGGCGGCTGGACCGAGCTGACACCGCGCGCGTCCTGATCCTCAGCGCGGGCCGCCACCGCCGACGACGAAATCGCCGAGCACCGTCCGCCCGTCCGAGGCGTAGACCGGGATCGTGATCGACGTCGTGCCCCGTTCCTCCTGCCAGGCGAGCGCGTCGGCGGGGGAGTGGAACGACCGCGCGGCCGTCGTCCCGTCCGCGTCCTCCAGTTCGGTCCGCCGCACGTAGCCCTCGCGCCCGTTCGTCGCGACGACCGCCACGAGATCGGGGGTCTCGCCTGCCATGATCGACCCGAACGTCAGTCCGTCCGGATTGGTCTCGAGCGGACGCGTCTCGCGCGACACGTACTGGCCGGCGAGCGACCAGCGGACCCCGGCGTCGGTGGCGACCCGGAGGTTCGCCGGGTCGACGGCATCCAGCGCGACGGTCCACGATGCGGCGCTGTCGCCGGGCTCCGTGCAGACCACCGACCCGGTACCGGGCAGATCGAACGTGCCCGCGTCCCGGCACTGCAGCGTGAGCGCGACGTCGGTGGCGCCGTCCGGTACCGGACCGAGGTCGAGAGCGCCCGTCCCCCCTCCCTCGACCGACCGCTCCACGCCGAGAGCGGTGTCCTGGGGTGCACCGGGAAGCGGGAGGACCCCGGATGCCACGGCCGCCGACGTTCCGCCGAGGATGACGGCCGCGGTCGCTCCCGCCGCCCACACCCCCCAACGCCGGCGTCGACGACGGGGGGAGCGAGCCTCGGCGACCAGGTGCGCGCGCAGAGCGGAGGAGAAGGCGGGGGAGAGTTCGGGGGTGTTCATGATGTCTCCGTGAGATACCCGGTCCGGGTGTCGGCGCCGAGGTCCTGCCGCAGGGCAGCGCGAACGCGGTGGAGACGGACACGCGCCGCCCCCGGAGTGAGACCGACGAGCGCGGCCGCATCGGCGATCTCGAGGTCGCCGAGGGCCACGAGCGCGAGAAGCCGGGCGTCGCGGGGCCGGAGGCGCGCCACGGCCGCAACCAGCACGGCGTCCAAAGGGTCCGCGGGAGGATCCACGACCACGGCGTCTCGCGGCAGCGCGTCGAGGACCGACTGATAGCGGCGACGCGAGCGCGTCAGGTTCCGCGCGCAGTTCGTCGCCGTCAGCAGCAGCCAGGGCAGGACGGATCCGTCGACGAGACGGACGGCACCTCGGCGGCGCCAGAGCTCCAGGAATGCCGCCGCCAGGACGTCTTCCGCGTCCGCGACGTGCGGGACCAGCCGGTAGGAGTGTCGGTAGACGCGGTCGCGATGCCGATCGAACACCGCACCGAACGCGTCGCCGTCTCCCGCGAGCGCGTCGCGCCACAGGTCGGCGTCGCTGTCGAGGTTCCCCATGCTCTGTGATGTCCGGTCGAGGTGGGCGCGTTACGCGAGCAGTCCGAAAAGCGGTGCGGCGGGTCAGTCGAGCACGACGGCCACCGCGGTGGCGACGATCGGACGCGACGTCACGGCCCGAACCTATCGGACCGTCCGCCGATGACACCGACGGGCGTTCGGATCAGGACGACTCCGTCGAGCCCCTCGAGTTGACACGCACAAGTACCTCAACGATTATTGAGCAAATGGAATCTTCGCCGCTCGCCGTCCGCGCCGCGCGCCATGCCGCGCTGGCGGACGTCGCGCGCCTGCGGATCGTCGACGCGCTCGCCCTCGGCGACCTGTCGCCGCACGAGCTGGGGGAGCGGCTCGGGCTGGCATCCAATCTGTTGGCACACCATCTCAAAGTGCTCGAGAACGCCGGCCTCATCGAGCGTCGCCGATCCGAGGGGGACGGGCGCCGCAGCTACGTGCGTCTCGTCACGGACGCGATGCGCACCGAGACGGGCGACGTCGAACTCGTCGTCCCGCGCGTCGTGTTCGTCTGCACCGCGAACTCCGCCCGGTCGCAGCTCGCCGAGCACCTGTGGCGCGCGCACACGTCGATCGACGTCGCGTCCGCCGGAACCCTGCCCGCCGAGGGCGTCGCCCCGGGGGCCGTGGCCGTCGCCGCCGCGCACGGACTCGACCTGGCGGACGCCCGCCCCCGAACGCTCGACGACATCACGCGCCCCGCCGACCTGCGGATCACCGTGTGCGATCGCGCCCGCGAGTCGCTGGCATCCACCGATCTGCACTGGTCGATCCCCGACCCCGTCCGCATCGGCACCCACGACGCCTTCGAGTCGGCCTTCGACGAGATCTCCCACCGCATCGACGCCCTGCTGCCGCACGTGCGCGCCGCCTGACCCCCGAGGAAAACCCATGTCGCGTCCCACCGTCCTGTTCGTGTGCGTCCACAACGCCGGCCGTTCCCAGATGGCCGCGGGCTATCTGCAGCACCTCGCGGGCGACCGCGTCGACGTGCTGTCGGCGGGCTCCGAGCCGAAAGACCGCATCAATCCCGTCGCGATCGAGGTCATGGCAGAGGAGGGGGTCGACATCGCGGGGAACACCCCGAAGATCCTCACGGTGGATGCCGTCCGCGAGTCCGACGTGGTCATCACGATGGGTTGCGGCGACGCGTGCCCCATCTTCCTAGGCAAGCGCTACGAGGACTGGCAGCTGGACGATCCGGCCGGACAGGATGCCACGGCCGTCCGGCGGATCCGCGACGACATCCGCGGCCGGGTCGAGGCGCTGATCGGCGACCTCACGGGGGAGTGACATCGCGGCGCCGCGGGACCGCTACGCTCAGCCCATGACCGCGCCCGCCGCACCCCCGCGCACCAACACGCTCGCCCTCGTCGGCTTCATCGCGGCCTTCGTCGTCCCGATCGCCGGGCTCGTCCTCGGCATCCTGGCCCGGAACCAGCTCGCTCGCCCCGGCAACGTCGAAACCGGTACCGGATTGGCGCGCTGGGCGATGATCCTGGGCGCCTTGGGCTCGGCCGCCACGCTGCTCCTGGTGATCCTGTGGTTCAGCGTCTTCTTCACCGTGATCGGCGGCCACACAGCCTGACGCCACGTCGGTGGTCGGGTCTAGGGTCGTGCCATGACCCGAATCGCTCTCGTCACCGGTACCTCCAGCGGCATCGGTCTGCACACCGCCGTCGGCCTCGCGCAGGCCGGCCTCTCCGTCGTCGCGACCGTCCGCGACACCTCCCGCGCCGACGCCCTGCGCGACGCCGCCGACGCGGCCGGGGTGACGCTCGACATCCGCGCCCTCGAAGTCACCGACGCCGACGCCGCAGCAGCCCTCATCGCCGACCTGGGCGTCGTCGACGTCCTCGTCAACAACGCTGGGCGCGGCGCCGTCGGCACCCTCGAACAGCTCTCGGATGCCGACCTCCAGGCCCAGCTCGACACCAACTACCTGTCCGTGGCGCGGCTCACGCGCCTCGTCCTGCCCGGCATGCGCGAGCGCGGGTACGGCCGCATCGTGACGGTCACCAGCGTCGGGGGAGCGGTGGGGCAGCCGTTCGCCGACGCCTACTGCGGTGCGAAGTTCGCCGTCGAGGGGCTCATGCAGTCGCTCGCCCCGGTCGTCGCCCCCTTCGGCATCGACGTCGCGATCGTCGAGCCCGCGGCCGTGGCGCCGTCGTTCACCGCGTCGGTGGATCGCTACGACGGCGGTCCGTACCAGGCGCAGCTCGACGCGTACATCGAGCGCACGACCGCGTCGTTCGCGCAGGCGCAGGCGGCGGAGGACGCGGCGAAGACCGTGATCGAAGCCGCCGTCACCGACACCCCGAAGTTCCGGTGGCAGACCTCCGAGGCCGCGGTCCGGTTCGCAGGGCTCTCGCTCGGCGATCTCGACGGCTCGCGCGTGATCGGCGTGACCTCCGAGTGGATCCGCTGACGCCCGGCGCGCGCGAAGTCACCCGCGTGTGTGTGTGGGGGGGGGGAGAGCCCCCGAGGGGAACGCGGAGCCCGCCGGCCGAGCGGCGCACCACGTCGGTCGTGGCATGGGTGGTCGACGTCACGTCAGAGCCACGAGATCAGGAGCAACCCCACGACGATCTCGAGGAGGACTCCCACGGCGAGGAGGCAGGGGAGTGTCGGGCGTGACGTGGTGGCGCCCAGCCCCAGCGCGATGAAGCCGAGGATCCCCCAGATCACGGAAGAGAACCAAAAGACCGCGATGGGGAGGAGCACCACCATGCTCGACGCACCCGACACCGTCGCGTTCAGACCGAAGGTCCAGAGCAGGATGAGGGTCAGAGCCGTCAGCGAGATCGCCGACAGCACGATAGACGCGGTGCGTCGACGGTCGCGGGGGAGTCGGGGGGAGCTCATCCGGTCAGCGTAGCCGCGAGGACTCCCTGCGCTCAGATGCCCAGGAGGACGATGAGGAAGACCGCGCACGACATGAGGATCCCCACACACCCCCACGCGATGACCATCCACCGCCGGAGGCCGGCGCCGTCTTCCGCGAATCTCCGACGAAGCATGTCGAGAATTCGGCGCGAGCGGACCACGAGCACGACGCCGAACATCGCCTGAGCGGTACCGATGACAATGAACCCTCCGGTCGAGGCGCAGTCTACAACTGGGGAGCGCGACGCACGGTGTTCGGTGTCCTCCCGATCCAAACTGACATAATGTGCATTATCGGCTATGTCTCATCCGGGCACCAGCGTCGAAACACGCCGTCAACGGCGTCGGGATTTCCGCCGTATCTCCTCGAGGCCACGGACGTGACTGTCGATCTGCATGTGCAGCTCGACGATGAGGCGCTCCAAACTGGCCTCGATATCGTCGAACGACGAGTTATAAGCGTGCTCGACCAGCGCTGCCCTTGGGCGTTCCGGGTCGAGAGCCCCTCGCGGGCTGTCGTGGTGCGGACTGTAGTGAACGAGGGCGTTCCGCAATGCGCGCGCAGTCGGCACCTCAAGAAAGAGCTCGACTTCAGACGGAACAGGAATACGAAAACTCTGGAGTGCGGAGGCGGCATGATACAAGCCAACGAATCGAAACTTAAAGACCGCTCCACGTTCGTCGTCGTTGCTCGCCCGCATTAATCGTAGCCACGCCAGCGAATTCCGAATCAAGTGGGTGTACCCACCTGATCCCTCTGCTGTCGGGACGGGCATGTCCGAATAGTATCGCTCGCTACGAAAGTCGTGAAGCGTGATGGGCGGCAGAGCGTCAATGAAGGAACCGTCAGCAATTGGATCGTCACCCACGAGGGCACTCGCCTGAGCCGACATACTCGATGATGCGTCACGTATTGCGGGTCCCGACTCAGAGGGATCTCGTGGATCGAGCCAATCCCCCATGAGCAAGCCCACAGTGTGAGTGTTCAGCACGTCCACCCCGCCGCACCGAAATACTCCGAGATCCGTCTCCCAACGCTGCGCCCATTTGTAGCGCGCCTTCCCGTAAAACAATGTTCTGTGATGGCCGACCACCGAACGGAACCTGTCGAGGGCAATATCAGGTTTGCCGCGGACGCCATCAACCCACTTCGACGTATTCCGGATCGTCTCGATCAGAACACGTCCCTGCTCAGGCAGCGCCGCGGCGGCATCTGGATGGTGCTGCGCTAGCCACCTGCGAGATTCATGCGTGGCCAGACCGAACGTAGGAAGCAATGCAAGCGCCGGCACATGCGACTGTGTTTCACCGTATCGAATCGAGGCATGCATGCTGCGAAGTATGAAGCGGGCATCCTCCATCACTGACATTCCACCGACGACGTATCTCAAATCCGCGTCGGTAGTCACGACTCGACGCTAACCCAAGCCCCTGCCGTACGCACGGCCTGACACCCCGGCCACCGACAGCACCTCGTCTCCCGCGCCGGTAGGCTCGGCTCGATGGAATCGCGACGTCGCCCCCGCGGCGCGCGGGCATGCCCGGGAGCCGCCGAGTGAGCGGCATCCTCACCGGCTTCGCCGTCATCGCCCTCGCCGTCGTCGTCGGGTACGTCATCGCGCGGATCGACCTGCTCGGGCCGCACGCCCGCCCGGTGCTCAGTCGTCTGACGTTCTTCGTCCTGTCACCGTTCCTGCTGTTCGTCGTACTGGCCCGCGCCGACGTGAAGACGCTGTTCTCCGCGCTTCTCCCCGTGTCGATGATCACCGCGGCGATCATCATCCTCGGGTACGCGCTGGTGTCGAGATTCGTGCTGCGCCGCCGTACCGCCGAAACGGTCATCGGCTCGCTGTCGGCGGGCCAGGTGAACAGCAACAACATCGGCATCCCGATCTCGCTCTACATGCTGGGCGACGCGGCGTACTCGGCGCCCGTGATCCTGTTCCAGCTGCTGGTCCTCATGCCCATCGCCCTGGGGATCCTGGATGCCGCGACCTCCGGCTCCCGCTCCCCGCGGCGGATCCTCGCGCAGACGGCGAAGAACCCGATGCTCATCGGCTCCGCGCTCGGCGTGCTCGTCGCGGTGCTCGGCATCCACCTGCCGCCCATCGTCATGGATCCGCTGGCGTTCTTCGCCGCGGCGTGCGTGCCGATCCTGTTGATGTTGTACGGGATGTCGCTGTACGGACAGCGCGTGCTGACCGAGCCCGGGCGACGCGTCGACGTCATCATCGCGTCGACGCTCAAGCTCGTGGCGATGCCGGTGATCGCGTGGGGCGTGGCGCTCGCGTTCGGTTTGCCGGCCGATCAGGTTCTGATCGTCGTGACGCTCGCGGCGCTCCCGACGGCGCAGAACGTCTTCAACTTCGCACAGCGCTACGGGGTCGGCGAGATCCTCTCGCGCGACGTCGTGTTCATCTCCACCCTCGGGTGTCTCCCGGTGCTGTTCGGAGTCGCCCTGTTACTGGGCTGAGACCGCTCCCCCACGACGTTCACCCCAGGGTCTAGGGTGGGGCTCGAAGCTTTCAGCGTTCACCCAGGAAAGGCTCGCCATGACCACCTCCACCTCGTCCGGTACTCCCGCCCTGCGGGCTGTGCGCACGGCTCTGGCCGTCAGCGGTGCGATCTCACTGATCGTGGGTCTGCTGATCCTGCTCTGGCCCGGGCGCAGCGCCCAGGTCGCCGTCGCCATCATCGCGGTCTACGTCATCATCGCCGGGCTGGTCAACATCGGGATCGGCATCTTCTTCCGCGCCGGCTGGGCCCGGATCGGCTACATCGTGCTCGGCCTTCTGTTCATCGCCGCGGGCATCTTCTCGTTCGCGAACCTCGCCGCCACGACCGTCTGGTTCGGCGTCTTCATCGGGACGCTCGTCGGCATCCTGTGGATCATCGAGGGCGTCGTCTCGCTCACGACGCTCGGCCACGGCTCGGGACGCGGCTGGACGATCTTCTTCGCGATCATCAGCATCGTCGCCGGAATCGTCCTGCTGTTCTCGCCGCTGCTGGGCGCAGTGACGCTCTTCATCCTGATCGGCGCCTCGCTCATCGTCCTGGGCGTGTTCCAGATCGTCCGGGCGATCCAGTTCGGCAAGGTCGCCTGAGACAGCGAACGACGAGGGGCCTGGATGCCGCGGCATCCAGGCCCCTCGTTCTCGTTCAGGCGACGGGGAGGTGCCGCGCCCACCACTCCAGGACCGCGTCGAACCGCTGCACGCGATGACGCGGACGACCGGCGCGGGTGAGTTCGTGATCCTCGCCGGGGAAGACGAGCATCTCGGCCTCGACGCCGTTGAGCTTCAGCGCCGAGTAATAACGCGTCGCCTGTTCGAGCGGGCAACGGTAGTCGAGCTCCGAGTGCAGTACGAGCGTGGGCGTGCGCACCTCATCGACGACCGCCATCGGGCTCTGCGCCGCGATCCGCGCCGGGTCGGTGCCGACGTACTCCTGACCGAAGAACGAGCCGATGTCGCTCGAGCCGGGGAACGCCGTCGGGTCGAGGAATCCGCGCTCCACGATCGCCCCGGCGAACCGGTGGTCGTGCGCGATGATCCACGCCGTCATGTACCCGCCGTAGGACCCGCCCTGAATGCCGACGCGCCCACCGTCGAGCCGCGGGTCGGAGCCGACCACGCCATCGAAGAAGTCGATGACGTCGAAGTAGTCGAGGGTGCCCATCGCCTGACGGATCGAGCGGCCGTGGGCACGGCCGTATCCGGCGCTCCCCCGCGGATTGCTGTACACCACCGCGTAGCCGGCATCCACGAGCACCTGGGTCTCGTCGAAGAGATGGATGCCGTAGGACGCGTAGGGACCGCCGTGGATCTGCAGGATCACGGGGAACGGCCCCTCGCCCTCGGGGACGGCGACCCAGCCGTGAACGGGGTACCCGTCGCGTCCGGCGATCTCGCGCTCCTCGGGAACGACGATGTTCTTCTCGCGGGCCGGTCCGCCGTGGTCGGTGAGGCTGCGCCACGTGTCATTCTCGACGAGGACGAGCTCGCCGAACGACGTCGGCGCGGCGACCGCGGCGACGATGCGCCCGCCGGCGGACGCGTGCCCCGTCACCTCGACGTCGCCGCCCACGACCTCGGCGGCGTCCGCCTGACGCGAGACGCGCAGCAGGCGCACGCGGCCGCGGGTGCGGTCCTGCACGAGCACGTCATCGCCCGCGAACGACAGGTGCGAGCCGACCTCGCCGAGGTCGATGGTCTCGGGGTCGGTGAGCGCACGCGGACCATCGTCCTCCAGCAGCCACACGGCGGTACCCGGGGCGACGAAGTCCACGCCCGAGGGCCCGACGTCGTTGCCGCGCAGGAACACCGCGCCGTCCGGGGCGATCGCGACCTCGTCCACGGACAGATTCGCCGCGGTGCCGACGACCTCGCGCTCCCCCGCGCCGTCGACCGAGACGGCGACGACGCGCGACCGCAGGTCCGGGACGCGATCCTCGATCACATCGGGGATGCTCAGCAGTTCGCGTCCGTCCGCGGTCCACGCCAGACCCGACCAGCTCGTCGCACCGTCCGTGAGTTGGAGCGGGGTGGCGGCGACGATCCGCTTCTCGGGGGTGACGACGTCGGGCGCCGGCTCGTAGAACGGCTCGGCGTCGGTCGCGGGCACGTCCACGACGAACAGGTGCGCGGGACGATCCAGGTAGCCGTGCCCGTTCGCGTGCCAGCGGATGCCGGTGATCCGCCGCGGCGGTTCGGCGGCGGCATCCCGGCCCTCCACCGTTCCGTAGCGTCCGGGCTCGACGATCCGGGCCGTGAACGCCACCCGCGTGCCGTCGGGCGACCAGGACAGGTCGGTCACTCCCCCGGCCTGGTCGGTGACCTGCACGGGCTCGCCGCCCGCGGCCGCGACGACGAAGACCTGTGCGCGCCCGCGCGCGTCGGCGCGCAGGAACGCGATCGCGGAGTCGTCGGGCGACAGCCGCGGCGCGCCGTCCGCGACACCGCGCGTGAGGCGGCGCGGCGTGCCGTCGGGCAGGTCGACGCGCCACAGCTGCCCCACGGCGCGGTCGGCCGCGATGTCGGGGCGGGATGTGGCGTAGACGGCGAAGGCACCGTCGGACGCGAGCGCGGGGCGCCCGACCGACACAAGGGTCTCGATGTCGTGGGCGCGCATGCTCACTCCCCTCCGAACGAGTCCGTGTCTCCGACGAGGCGGGTGTTGTCCGCGGGGACCGGGTCGAGGGCGGCACGCGCCACCTCGGCGGCGAACTCGGCGACGTTGTAGAGCTTGCCCGCGTCTTCGCGGCGCGCGGCGATCGCACCCGGGTTCGCACGCTCGAGCAGCGTCGCGGTGATGGTGCCCTCGATCATGTCGCCCGAGACGACCGTGAAGCCGACCCCGCGCTCCTCGAGGGCGGGGATGCGCTCGCGCAGGGCGTCTTCGCCGGCACGCTTGGACAGCGCCACGGGCTCGTACTCCGGCATCGTCGGCGTCGTCCGGATGAAGTGCGCCTGGTGGCTCGTGACGAACACGACACGCGATCCCTCGCGCAGGATCGGCAGCGCGGACTCGAGGACGTTGACCTGCGCATCGCGGTTGAGCTTCAACGCGTAATCCTCGGCCATGCCCGACTCCATGCCGCCCGAGGCATTGAGGACGAGCACGTCGAGACCGCCGAACGTCCGCTCGACCTCGTCGAACATCGCCTGCACCGACGCCGGGTCGGTGAGGTCGGCACCGACCACGAGCGCCTCGACGCCCAGCTCGCGCAGCTGCGCGGCGAGCTTCTCGGCGCGGGGGGCCTTGTTGCGGAAGTTGATGACGACGTTCGCGCCGGCCTCGGCGAAGTAGCGCACCGTGTCGGCGCCGATGCCGCGCGACGAGCCGGTGACGAGGGCGGTCTTGCCGCTCAGGGAGCCGGACGGGAGGGTCTGGGACACGGGAACTCCTGATGGTTCGAGATCGGATGCCGACCGCCGACGCCGGCGGACACGACAAGACCCCAGCCTACCGACCGGGATGCCGCGAGCCCGAGGAGGGGGTCCCGGGGATGGTCCGCGGCATCCGGCCTCGGCCCCGTGGGCGCGTGCTACGTTCGGGCACAGGAGGTGCGAAATGGACGTTCTCTCCACCATCGACACGTTCGCCTGGATCTTCTGGCTGCTGTTGATCCTGGTCTTCCTCGTCATCGAGATGCTCACCGTCGAGCTGACGTTCCTCATGCTGGCGCTGGGCGGCATCGTCGGGCTCGTCGCCGACCTCGGGGGCGCGCCGCTGTGGGTGCAGGTGATCATCGCCGCGACGGCCGCGATCGCTCTGGTGGTGTTCCTCCGACCGCGCATGCTCCAGCGCCTGCAGCGCTCCGCGGACACGCGCCCCTCGAACGTCGAAGCGCTCCTCGGCCTCGAGGGAGAGGTGCTGATGACCGTCTCGCGGGTCGCGGGGCAGGTCAAGCTCGCGAACGGCGACGTGTGGACGGCCCGCAGCGACGGTGACACGCGTCTGCACCCGGGGGCGCACATCGAGGTCGCGCGTATCGACGGCGCCACGGCCGTCGTCCGTGCGCGAGGGCAGGAGACCACACCGTGAACGCCGACAATCTGCTTCCCACCGCGATCGGCTGGGCGCTCGCGATCGCCGTCGCGATCCTGGCGATCGTCACCATCTTCCGGGCGATCCGCATCATCCCGCAGGCCCGCGCCGGGGTCGTCGAGCGGCTGGGTCGCTACCACAAGACCCTCTTGCCGGGCTTGAACATCGTGGTGCCCTTCGTGGACCGCGTGCGACCGCTCATCGACATGCGCGAGCAGGTGGTGTCGTTCCCGCCCCAGCCGGTGATCACCGAGGACAACCTCGTCGTCTCGATCGACACGGTGGTCTACTTCCAGGTCACCGACGCCCGCGCGGCGACGTACGAGATCGCCAACTACCTCGGCGCCGTCGAGCAGCTGACGACGACGACCCTGCGCAACGTCGTGGGCGGCCTGAACCTGGAAGAGGCCCTCACCAGTCGCGACAACATCAACGGGCAGCTCCGGGTGGTGCTCGACGAAGCGACGGGCAAGTGGGGTATCCGGGTCGGCCGGGTCGAGTTGAAGGCCATCGACCCGCCCGTCTCCATCCAGGACTCCATGGAGAAGCAGATGCGCGCGGAGCGGGATCGTCGCGCCGCGATCCTCACCGCCGAGGGCTCCAAGCAGTCGCAGATCCTCGAGGCGGAGGGGCGCCGGCAGGCGGCCATCCTCCAGGCCGAGGGCGACAAGCAGGCCGCGGTGCTCCGCGCGGAGGGCGAGGCGCGAGCCATCGAGGCGGTGTTCACGGCGATCCACGAAGGGCGCCCCGACGACAAGCTGCTGGCGTACCAGTACCTCCAGACGCTGCCGAAGATCAGCGACAGCGCGTCGAGCAAGCTGTGGATCATCCCGAGCGAGTTCACCGAGGCGCTCAAGGGCATCTCGGGCGCGTTCGGAACCCGCGCCGCCGGGCAGCCGGATGCGGCGGCGACCGCGGACTCCCCGACCGTCGAGTCCGCGGTGAGCCCCACCGAGGGCGTGGCCGACGAGCGTGGCAGCGCCACCCCCGCCGGCTCATGACTCGCCATCCCTACCTCTCCCCCGCGCCGCCGCGCGTCCTCGCGCACCGGGGGCTCGTGACCGCGCACGACGCCGCGCTCGGGGTCGTCGAGAACTCCTTCGCCGCCGTGGCCGCGGCGCACGCGGCCGGCGTCGAGTACGTCGAGTCCGACTGTCACCTCACCGCCGACGGCGTGGTGGTCCTGTTCCACGACGACGATCTGGACCGCGTCGCCGGCGACCCGCGGAAGATCTCCGACGTCCGCCTCCCCGAGCTCGAAGAGCTCATGGCCGACCGCGGCGGACTCGTGACCCTGCCGCAGGCGCTCGAGGCGTTCCCCGATGTCCGGTTCAACCTCGACGTCAAGGCGGAGGCCGCCGCCGAGCCCGTCGGCCGGCTGGTCGCCCCGCACGCCGCGCGCGTCCTCGTGACGAGCTTCTCCGACGATCGGCGCCGCGTCGCGCTGGCGGCGGCCGTGACGGCCGGCGCGTCTCTTCCCCCCGCGACGTCCCCCGGCTCGGCCACCGTCGGGCGGCTCGTCGCGGCACAGGCTCTCGGCCTGCGCCGCCGGGTCGGGCGGCTGCTCGGCGGCCTCGACGCGCTCCAGATCCCCGAGCGGCAGGGCCCGATCCGCGTCGTCACCCGCGGGCTCGTGCGTGCCGCGCACGCCGCCGGCGTCGAGGTCCACGTCTGGACCGTGAACGACCCCGCCGACATGGAGCGGCTGCTGGACCTGGGCGTCGACGGGCTCGTCACCGACCGCGCGGACCTCGCGCTCGCCGTGGTGAACGGACGCTGAACCCCCGGTGGCCTGAGCATCCTCTGTGAATCCCGTCAGGGAGCCCCTTGTTCGAATAAAGCGCACAGGTGCGGCCGTTATACATGGGGACCGACGAGAGGACCACACAATGGCAGATCGCAGTCTTCGAGGCATCCGACTCGGCGCACAGAGCCTTCAGAGCGAAGACGGGGTCGTTTTCCACGACCGGGCCCAGCACACCTACGCCTGCAGCACCTGCGGGCGCGAGACGGTGCTCACCTTCGCCGCCGAGGCCGAGGTGCCCCCGGCGTGGGAGTGCCGCACCTGCGGCGCTGAGGCTCTGCTTCGCATCGGCGAAGGCACCGCCACCGTCGACCACAGCGACGACAAGGCACCCCGCACGCACTGGGACATGCTCCTGGAGCGTCGCACGATCCCCGAGCTCGAGGAGCTCCTGGAGGAGCGCCTCGCGTTCCTGCGCTCCCGCCGCGGCGGAGATCAGAAGATCAGCGCCTAACGCGCATCACGGATTCAGGCGCCGGTTCCCTCGGGAGCCGGCGTCTTGTTCGTGCGCCCGCGGACCATGACGCCCACGCCCAACGCCACGAGGGCGAGGAGACTCCCCCACCCCAGGACGATCTTGACCGCCGGGCCGATCACGACGGCCGGGGTGAGCCCTGTCCGCAGCGGCACATCGGTGAGCATGTGTCCGGCCACGTCCACGGGGAGCTGGTCGAGCGTCGCCCCGTCGGGGGCGATCACCTGGCTGGTGCCGACCGTCGAGAGGTTGACGACCGAGCGCCCCGTCTCGATGGCCCTCATGCGGGCGAACGCGAGCTGCTGCAGGTTCTCGTCGGTCCCGCGGAAGTCGGCGTTGTTCGTCTGGAACATGAACACCTGGGCGCCCTGATCCGCACCGTCCCAGACGACGTCGTCGTAGATCACGTCGAAGCAGATCGCGAGTCCGACACCGACCCCGTTCACGTCGAACACGGGGCTTGCCGTACCCGGCGTGTACTCGCGGCCGATGAGTCCGATGAGGTCCGGAGCGAACGGCTCCCAGAACGCCCGGTCGGGCACGTACTCGCCGAACGGGACGGGGTTGCGCTTGTCGTAGGTCCGCTGCGGCCGGCCGTCCGCGGTCCACAGCAGCGCCGAGTTGTACAGGCTCGGCCCGCGCTCGGTCACCGCCGAGACCAGAAGCGGCGCGTCGACGCGCCGCGACAACTCCTCGAGCACGGCCGCGGTCGCCGCGTTGCGGGTCGGGTCCGAATCGACGCCGCCCTCCGGCCACAGCAGCACGTCCATGTCCTGGCCGAAGAGCGGGGCGGATGCCGACAACTGCGCGTTCAGCACCGCGTTGCGCTCGCGCTGGTCGAAGTAGCCCGCCGGGCCGTTGCCCTGCACCGCGCCGACGCGCATCGAACCCGCCTCGGCGGTCGGGAACTGCGGCAGCGCCACCAGGACCACGAGCACCAGGGCCGCGGGGAGAGCAGCGAGCGGACGACGGAAACGCGCGCGTCGGACGTATTCGATCACCATCGCGCAGAAGAGGACCACGAGGAAGCTGAGCCCCGACATCCCCACCCAGGACGCGACCTCCGCGAACGGGCCGTTCACCTGCGACACTCCGATGCGCCCCCACGGGAAGCCGCCGTACGGCCACGAGCCGACGATCTGCTCCCTGAGGGTCCACAGCGCCGCGACCAGCGTCGGCAGCAGCACCAGTCGACCCCAGGACCCCGGCGCGATCCGCGGCATCCATCGATACGCCAGCGCGATCGGGACCGCGAACGCGGCGGTCAGCAGCGACTCGAGCACCGAGAGGGCGATCCACGGGATCGGGCCGAGGTACCGCGCCGTGAAGAGGAGGTTCACCGAGAAGAACGCCGCGCCGAAGAGGAACCCGACGAGCACGGCCGACCACACGCGCCGCCCGGCGAGGGCCACCAGGGCCATCGCCACCGCGGGGAACGCCACCGGCCAGAGCGCGGGCGCGGGGAATGCGGCGACCAGCAGCAGACCCGCGGCCGTCGACAGCGGCGCGGCGAAGGCGAGACGGAGGATCGGTCGCGGCGCGTCGGCGAGGGGCACCCGTCCAGCCTAAGCGGCGAGGCGGACGACGTCGGCGAGGTGCGGACGACCCGTGCGGGGCCGAGGACGCCGCTACGCCGAGGTGTAGGCGACGATGCCCCGGCGCACCGAGTCCAGCGCGGTCCGCGCCGTCTTCGCGAGCTTCGGCTCGGCCACGAGAGAGATCTGGTCGAGGAGATCGATCGTCTGCTTCGCCCACCGCACGAAGTCGCCGGCGGCCATGTCGGCGAGCGTGAGCACGCTGTCCAGCGGCAGCCCGCGTGCCCAGCCGTGCATCGCGGGGGCGAGCCCCGACGCGGGCGTCTCCGACCCGGGCAGACGGTGGTCGCGTTCGAGGTCGTCGAGCTCTTGCCACAGCGTCTGCGTGGCATCCAGCGCCGCGCGGAAGGGTCCTCGCGGGAGACCCCGCTCCCCCGGTCCCGCCTCGTCGCGGCGCGGCTCGTACACGAGACAGCAGGCGAGGGCGGCGAGCGAGGGAGCGTCGAGCGCGTTCCAGAGCCCCTGCCGGAGCGACTCCGCCACGAGCAGATCGCGCTCGCCGTAGATGCGGCGCATGGTGCGGCCGGCTGGGGTGAGCGTGGTGACCCCGTCGTCATCGATCTCGACGTACTCCAGCGCCGTGAGAACGTCGACGACGCGGTCGAATACACGCGCCACGGTTCCCGTGCGCTGGTCGATCTGCTGGCGCGTCTTGTCGGTGGAGCGCTTGAGCTTCCAGTACCGCTCGGCCCAGCGGGCGTGCGCCTCGCGGTCGGGGCAGGAGTGACAGGGATGCCGCTGCATCCGCCGCCGCAACGACTGGATCTGCTGCTGCCGCTCGTCGCGCAGACGGCGCGGCGCCGTCGCGTCGCGGCGGTTGATCTTCTCAAGGTCGGACAGCTCGCGGCGGATCGTGGAGTACTCGCGGAAATCGCCGCGATCGCAGGTCATCGCGGTCTCGTACCCGGCGAGCGACTCCTCGGCCTCCTTCACCTGGCGCGCGAGCCCGACGACCGAACGGTCGGCCTGGAACTGCGCGAACGAGGACTCGAGGATCTCGCGGGCGCGAGCGCGACCGAACCGATCGATGAGGTTGACGGCCATGTTGTACGTCGGGCGGAAGCTCGAGTTCAACGGATACGTGCGACGCGAGGCGAGGGCGGCGACGGACTGGGGTTCGAGCCCTTCGGTCCACTGCACCACCGCGTGACCCTCGACGTCGATGCCGCGGCGACCCGCACGGCCGGTCAGCTGCGTGTACTCCCCCGAGGTGATGGCGACGCGTGCCTCGCCGTTGAACTTCTCGAGCTTCTCCAGCACCACGGTGCGGGCGGGCATGTTGATGCCGAGCGCGAGCGTCTCGGTCGCGAAGACCACCTTGACGAGCTTGCGGCGGAACAGCTCCTCGACGACCTCCTTGAAAGCCGGCAGGAGTCCGGCGTGGTGCGCCGCGATACCCCGCTCGAGGTTCTCGCGCCACTCCCAGAAGTGCAGGACCGCGAGGTCCTCGTCCTTGAGCGCGAACGTCAGCTCTTCCACCACGCGGCGGATCTCGGAACGTTCCTCGGGGGTGGTCAGTCGCACATCCGCACGCCGCAGTTGCTGCACCGCCGCGTCGCAGCCGGCGCGGCTGAAGATGAAGAAGATCGCCGGGAGCAGATGATTCCGACGCAGCAGGTCGACGACCTGCGGACGATCGATCCGCTCCATCCGCGGGGCCTGCGCCGCGCGCAGCGGCCGCTGTCCTCCGCGCGGCTGACGCCGCCCGCCGGCGTGGCGTGCGGAACGGTACTCCTGCGCGCGCCGGTTGCTCTCGTAGGTCGCTGCGTGACCGCCGCGGATGCGCAAAAGCTCTTGGTTCACCTGCGCGGTGGCGACACCGGCGCGATCGTCGAAGAGCGGCAGCAGATCTCCCCGGACGAGGACGTGCTGCTCGAGCGGCACGGGCCGCGTCTCGGACACGATGACCGCGGTGTCGCCGCGAACGGTGTCGAGCCAGTCGCCGAACTCCTCGGCGTTCGAGACGGTGGCCGAGAGCGAGACGAGCTTCACCGATCGCGGCAGGTGGATGATGACCTCTTCCCACACCGCTCCGCGGAAGCGGTCGGCGAGGTAGTGCACCTCGTCCATCACGACGAACCGCAGTCCGCGCAGCGCCGGGGAATCGGCGTAGAGCATGTTGCGCAGCACCTCGGTCGTCATGACCACGATGCGCGCGGAGGCGTTGATGTTGGTGTCGCCGGTGAGCAGCCCCACCTCGTCGTCGCCGTAGACCTCTTGGAGCTCGTGGAACTTCTGGTTCGAGAGCGCCTTGATGGGGGTGGTGTAGAACGCCTTGTCGCCGGGCTCGAGCATCGCCAGGTGGATGGCGAACTCGCCGACGATCGTCTTCCCCGCGCCGGTGGGGGCCGCGACCAGCACGCTCCGACCGTCTTCGAGGGCCTGGCATCCTGCGATCTGGAAAGGATCGAGGTCGAACCGCTGCGACTCCGCGAAATCGGCGGTCAGAGGGTGCTGGGCACGGGCCGAGGCCCGCGCGAATCGATCTGCCGCGCCGAGTCCGCTCACACGATCGATCCTGGCAGACCCATCGCGTCGAGGCGCTTGGCCTTGCGCCGGTCGAAGAGCAGGGATACCCCCGCGGCGGCGAAGAAGAGCACGACCAGGATGCCGGCGAGCATCACCATGCTGATGACGTCGGCGGCCGGAGTCGCCAGTGCGGCGAAGACCGTCGCGACGATGATGGCGACGCGCCACCCCTTGAGGATCGCCTTGCCGGTCAGGACGCCCGCGACGTTGAGCGCGACGAGGAACACCGGCAGGACGAAGGCGACACCGATGACGAGCATGAGCTTGAACACGAAGTCGTAGTACTCGGTGGCGCTGAACAGGTTCGCGGCCCCGTCCGGCGTGAAGCCGGCCATCAGCTCGATCACGTGGGGGACGATCAGGAGGCCGACCCAGCATCCCGCGAAGAACAGCGGGATGGCCGCACCGACGAAGCTCGCCGTGTAGCGGATCTCTTTGCGCGTGAGCCCGGGAACCACGAAGGCCCAGATCTGCCAGATCCACACCGGCGCGGACAGGAAGATGCCGATCGTGAACGCGATCCGGATGCGCAGATCGAACGCCGACGTCACCGTCGGGAAGTTCAGCATCGACTGCGCGTCACCACGCTGTTCGTTGATCACGCGGATCGGCTCGGTGATCAGTTGGATCACCGGATCGGTGATGATGAACGCGATCACCATTCCGATGACGAGGCCGAGAGCGGCGATCACCAGCCGCTTGCGAAGTTCGACGAGGTGAGCGCCGATCGACATGCGCTTGTCGCGCCGCGGTCCTTCCGGGACGTCGATCCGCGGCGGGCCTGCCGTTGCCACGTGTCAGGCGGAAGTGTCGTTCGGCGCGCGCTTCTCGGGCGCCACCGAGGAAGCGGTGCCGGCGTCCGTCGCGCGGGGCGCCTCGGGAGACGGCGCGGCGACCTCGTCGTCGCGCTTCATCTCCTTCATCTCGCTCCGGAAGACGCGAGCCGACTGGCCCATGCTCTTGGCCAGGGCGGGGAGCTTCGCGGCACCGAACAGCAGCAGGATGACCGCGAGAACGATCAGCAGGTGCCATCCGTTCAGATTGCCTAGCATGAGGACTCCTCAGTCTCGTTCGGGCGTGACTCTCAGTGTAGCCCGTGCTCCCCGGCGACGGCCGGAGAGCACC
This sequence comes from Microbacterium sp. IEGM 1404, assembly GCF_030056775.1. NCBI lineage: Bacteria > Bacillati > Actinomycetota > Actinomycetes > Micrococcales > Microbacteriaceae > Microbacterium > Microbacterium sp. IEGM 1404. The sequence continues at coordinate 1,021,357 of NZ_JASHKP010000001.1, forward strand.
CAGGGTTCACCCCTCGGGCGACACATCGCCGCCGTACTGGGCGAGACCCGCCGCCGCCCACGCGGCCGCGGCCGCGCGGGCACCGGTCGGCTCGATCAGCTCGACCTCGCCGCCACGGCGGGCGGCGAGGCGCTTCAGGCTCTGCTCGTCGGCCAGACGGAGCGACGCGACGGCAACGTCGCCCTCGCCCTCGATGGTGGCGCGCTCGAGGTAGTCCGACAGCAGAGGCGCCACCGCACGCGGGAACCGGAAACGCGCGACGACCTCGTCGTCGGAGGGGGCGAACAGCTCGGGCACGGGGTCGGCGCCGTGGACGGCCGGGATGTCGGTGAGCTCGGGATCGGAGACGCGCTCGAGGAGGAACGTCCGCACCGCCTCGCGCGTGTGGCACCATCCCTGCAGGTACCACTGCCCGCCGGCGATGTGCACCTTGATGGGGTCGACGGTACGGATGGTGGGGCCGGTGCCCGGGGCGCGGTAGGTGAACGACACCGCCACGCGCCGGCGCAGAGCCCGGTCGACCACATCGCGGACGCCGTCCACGGGGCCCGGCGCGACGATCACCGCGGGCGGGGTCGACGACGCACCGCGCCGCAGCTTCGCCAGCAGGCCCGTGACGAGCGCGCTGTCCCCCACGCCGGGGAGCGTCCGGGTCAGCTGGAGACCCGCGAGCAGAGCGGCGGCCTCGCGGGCGGTGAGCCGCGGCGACCGCTCGAGTCCGACCGTGTTCGTGATCGAGATGACGTCGTCTCGGTCGAGCAGATCCCAGTCGATGTCGAACAGTTCGTTCGGGAGCTGCCAGTAGCCGCCCTCGCCGGGCAGTCCGATGACGGTGAGACGCTCGACCATCGCCCGCATCTGGTCGGCGGTGACGTCGAAGTCGGCCGCGGCTTCGGCGATGGACACCTCGCCCTTGCCGACGATGTACGGCACGAGCTGGAGGAGCAGGGCGGCTCGATCGAGCGCGGGAAGGGCGCGGTCGGAACTCACGCGGCACCCCCGTGCAGCGCCAGCGTCGCGGTCAGACGCCGGATCACCTGGTCGCGGAGGTCGTCGGGTGCCACGACGCGGACCTCGGGCCCGTACGACGCGAGCTCGTCGGCGAACACGTGGAGATCGACGTACGGGACGACGATGCCCTGCGGCGCGGACTCGGCGCGACGCGACAGCCGCAACGCGGCCTCGGTGCCGGGATGCACCTCCAGCAGCGCCCGCTGTCGTCGCGCGACCTCCTCGAGACCGGCGAGGGCCCGCTCCCCCGCACCGACCCGGAGCACCTCGTCGAAGCGTTCGCGCGTCACCGTCACGTCGCCGACGATGCGCGAGAGCAGGAACGTGCGCTCGGCATCCATCGTCAGGTCGAAGCCGAAGACGTGCCACCGCGCCTCGTACTCCAGCAGGGCCAGAGGACGGATGCGACGCTCCCGCGACCGCGCGTCGCCCGGACGCAGGTAGCTGAACGTGACGACGCGGCACTGCTCGATCGCGCGCTGGAGCGCGGGGAAGGCGGCATCCCGGGCCCGGATGCGCGGCGCGTAGCCGATGATCGGTTCGTCGACCGGGATGCCGAGCGCGCGGATCTTGCGCAGTCCGCTGCGCGCGTCGGCGGAGAGCGATTCGCTCCCCCAGACGCTGCCGGCGATGTTGAGCAGCGCGACCTCGGCCGGGCTGAAGGAGATGTCTTCGGGGAGGGCGTACTCGGCGGTCGGCACGCGGTAGCGGGCCTCGCGCAGGTCTTCGGGGTCGGCGCGGTCGCCGATCGTCTCGATCGGAACGCCGAGTCCGCGCAGATTCTCCTTGTCGCGCTCGAACATCTTCTCGAGCGCGTCCTTGGACGCCCCGGCCTCCCACTGCTCGCGGTAGCCGGCCACCGACGACAGGATCGTCTCTTTGGTCAGCCCCTGTTCGGTCGCCATGAGGGCGACGACGAGGTTGACCAGACGCTCCTCCGGAGCGGGTCGGGACGAGGTGGCGGACACCCGCCCATCCTAGGCGCGGTGGTCGGTCAGCCGACGACGCCGAGGATGTCCACGACGTAGACGAGCGCCTTGTCCGCGGGCGCCTGCAACGCCTGCTGGTCGGCCTCCGTCTGGTCAGCGGGCACGACGACCAGCACCTGGGAGCCGACGGTCTGGCCCTCGAGCGCGGAGGCGAGCGCGGGCGGCAGTGCCGACACCGCCGCCTGCCCGGGTGCGCCGTTGTCCCAGGTGGAGGCGAACGTGGTCGTGGCCCCCCACGCGATGCCCTGCAGGTGGATCACGACCGACGAGTCGGCGGTCACCTCTTCGCCCGAGCCCTTCTTGATGGTCTGCGACCGCGCCTCGGTGGGAGCGTCGCCGGCGGGGATGACCACACCCGGCTGACCGTCGGGCGCGCGCACGACGGAGGGCATGCCCGAATCGGCGTTGAACTGATCGGCGCCGTTCGCCGCCGGCAGGAACACCCGGCGGAGGTCGAAGACGAAGACCGCACCGTCACCCTCGTTCACGCCGAGGGCCTGGGCGCCCTGGGCGCCGAGGTCGGAGCCGGGGATCGCCACCGCCACGCGGGAGCCCTCCGCCGCGCAGTGCAGCAGCGGCGCGATGGCGGGGATCGACTGCGCGAGCCTCGACAGGGGCGTCGCCGAGGCGACGTCGGACTTGTACGGGGTGGCGACCAGCTTCTCACCGGTGGTCGCGTCGAACACCGTCACATCGACCAGGGCGAGCTGGTTGTCGACGGTGAGGCGCTCGCCGTCGCCGGGGATGAGCGTCTGCGCGCCGGACTGCTCGGGAAGGAAGGGGGAACGCACGGAGACCGTGGGCGCCGTGCCGAAGTCGCCGTCGGCCTGGACCGCGGCCCCGATGGCGCTGTCGGTGGGATCCGAGCAGGACGCGGCGGGGGATGCCGAGCATCCGACGAGGCCGATGGCGGCCAGGGCGGTCACGGCGACGAGGGCGGGGAGTCTGCGCACCGGATCAGTTTAGGCGTTCGCGTCGGGTGTCTCCGTCGCGCCCGCGGGGTCGCCTTCGCGGTGGCGGACACCGTCGGCGGCCTTCTGGGCCTCCCGCACGCGCTTGCGGAGGTTCTTGTCGGTGATCTCGCGGTCGCCGACGGCGCCGGGGGTCCACAGCTCGACGTCCTCGTCGCCGTAGCTCGACTTCGATGCGCGGCGCTTGACCTCGGGCGGGACGGCGCCCGGGGCGAGACGGCGGGCGGTGAGCAGGAAACCGGTGTGCGCGACCATGCGGTGGTCGGGGCGGACCGCGAGTCCTTCGACGTGCCAGCCGCGGACCATGGTCTCGGAGGCATCCGGGTCGGTGAACAGCCCCGTGGCGCGGATGTACTCCGCGACGCGGCTCAGCTGGGTCGCGGTGGCGACGTAGCAGAGCACGACGCCTCCGGGGGTGAGCGCGTCGGCCGCGGCGTCGATGCACTCCCACGGCGCGAGCATGTCGAGCACGACACGATCGACGGATGCCGGGGCGACGGCATCCGGGAGGTTCTCGACGAGGTCGCCGACGACGACCTCCCACGTGGCGGGGGTCGCGCCGAGGAACGTCTCGACGTTGGCGCGCGCCACGTCCGCGAACTCCTCGCGGCGCTCGAACGACACCAGGCGCCCGCTCGGACCTATGGCACGCAGCAGCCACAGCGACAGCGCGCCCGAACCGACGCCCGCCTCCACGACCGTCGCGCCGGGGAAGATGTCGGCCTGCGACAGGATCTGCGCCGCGTCCTTCGGATAGACGATCGCCGCTCCCCGCGGCATCGACATCACGAAGTCGCGCAGAAGCGGCCGCAGCGCCAGATAGTCGTGACCGGAGCTGTTCGTGACGACGCTGCCGTCGGGCTGGCCCACGAGGAGTTCGTGCTTGAGGACGCCGTTGTGGGTGTGGAGCTCGCCGTTCTCGCGCAGCGTGATCGTGTGCATCCGGCCCTTGGGCCCGGTCAGCTGCACGCGATCGCCGACCCGGAAGGGTCCGCTCAGGTGCGGGGTCTCGCTCATCGGGTCTCCTGCGGGTTCGGCGCGGCTGCGTGGGTGAAGTGGAGGGTCGCGAGGTCCGCGGCGCCGCGTCCCTCCAACGTCGGCCAGAGGTCGTGGGCCCCGACCCCGTCGAGCGGCACCATGAGCGGGACGCCGAGGGTGACCGCGCCGCTGGCGATCGCCGAGCGCAGACCGTTGGGCGAGTCCTCGATCGCGACGGTGTCGACGATCGAGACGCCGAGGGCGTCGGCCGCCTGGAGGTAGGGATCGGGGTGGGGCTTGGGCCGTTCGACGTCGTCACCGGCGACGACGACGTCGAACGCGGGGAAGTCGATCAGGTCGACGACCGAGAGCGCCATGCGCCGCATCGACATCGTCACGAGGGCGGTCTTGACGCCGGCGCGGCGGAGGTCGGCGAGCAGTTCGCGCGCGCCGGGCCGGAAGGGCACGCCCTCCACGGCGAGCTGCCGCAGCACCTCGTCGGTCAGGTGCGCGATGATCTCGTCGACGCCCCAGGGGACCCCGGCGTTCTGCAGCAGGCGGGCGGAGTCCTCGAGGGCGAGCCCGACCATGCCCAGCGCCTGCGCGTGCGACCAGGTGCCGCCGAAGCGCTCCACGAGGGGGGTCTCCGCCGCCATCCAGAAAGGTTCGGTGTCGACCAGGGTGCCGTCCATGTCCCACAGGACGGCGGCGGGGGCGGGGGAAGTCATCGTTCCATCGTATCGAGCGCCCGGCGGCCGCCTCGCGCTCCCCCGGGCGCATGCGCCTATCCTGGATATCCAGCCCCGCAGGGGCAGAGGAGGTTGCGTGGACGCACTGGGTCGCCGGATCATCGTCGCCGCTTTCGACGGGTGGAACGACGCCGGAGAGGCGGCCTCGGCCGCGGCGTCGATGCTGCGCGCCGGCGGCGACTACGAGGTGGTGCACTCGGTCGACCCCGAGCTGTACTTCGACTACCAGTACACGCGCCCGCAGGTCGGAGTGGATGCCGAGGGTCGCCGCACGCTCACGTGGCCCGAGGCGACGCTCCTCCGCCCCGCCGAGCGCACCGACGGCCCGGAGATCTGGCTGCTCACGGGCGTCGAGCCCGCCCGCGCCTGGCAGGCCTTCGCCGCCGAGTTCGTCGACGTGGCGCTCCGCGAGGACGTCACGGGCTTCGTCGCGCTGGGCTCGATGATGTCCGACGTCCCGCACACCCGCCCGATCTCGGTCTTCGCCGGCAGCGACAACGACGCGGTCCGCCAGTCGCTCGGACTCGAACGGAGCCTCTACGAGGGGCCCGTCGGCATCCTGAGCGCACTCGGCGACGCGGCCGAGCGCGCCGGCATCCCCACGGCGAGCCTCTGGGCCAGCGTCCCGCACTACGTCGCGGGGCACACGCCCTCCCCCAAGGCCACGCTCGCGCTGCTGGACCGCCTCGAAACCGTGTCCGGCATCCCGGTTCCCCGCGGCGAGCTGGCCGCCGAAGCCCTCGCGTGGGAGGCGTCGATCGACGCCGCCGCCGCGGACGACGACGAGATGCGCGACTACATCCACCAGCTCGAGCAGACCCGCGACACGTGGGATTCGCCCGAGGCATCGGGAGACGCCATCGCGCAGGAGTTCGAGCGGTACCTGCGCCGTGGCGGCGACGGCCCGACCAAGCCGGGCCGCGACGACCCGCCCCGCCGCTGAACGCGAGAACGGCGCCGTCCCCGAGGGGGCGGCGCCGTTCTGCTGCGTGCGGGGTCAGCCGGAGATGATCGTCGACTCGGCCGGCACGACTCCGGTGAGGAGCAGCACGATGACCACGACGCCGAGGACGATGCGGTAGATCACGAACGGCAGGAAGCTGCCCTTCTTGAGGTACTGCATCAGGAAGGCGATCACGAGGAAGCCCACCACGAACGCGATCACCGTGGCCAGGGCGGTCTCGCCGAGGTTGTACGGCCCGGTCCCCTCGTCGAAGCTCTTGTAGAGCTCGTACAGCCCGCTGACGAACACCGCGGGGACGGCGAGGAGGAATGAGTACTCCGCGACGGCGGTGCGCTTGTACCCGAGGGCACGGCCGAGCGTGGTGGTCGCGCCCGACCGGGACACGCCCGGCACGAGGGCGAGGGCCTGCGCGAACCCGTAGGCGAGGCCGTGCGGGTAGGTCAGGTCATCGAGATCGCGACGACGCTTGCCGTAGTGGTCGGCGAGACCGAGCAGGATGCCGAAGACGATGAGCACGACCGCGGTGATCCAGAGGCTGCGGAAGTTGTCGCGGATGAGGCTCTGCAGGAGGAACCCGGCCACCCCGATCGGGATCGTGCCGATGATGATCAGCCACCCCATGCGGGCGTCGGGGTCGTTGCGCGGCACCCGGCCGGTGAGCGACCCGAACCAGCGGGAGATGACCCGGCCGATCTTCTTGCGGAAGTAGATCAGCACCGCCAGCTCGGTGCCGAGCTGCGTGATCGCGGTGAACGTCGCCCCCGGGTCGGTCTGCGACGGCAGGAACTCCCCCACGATGCGGATGTGCGCACTGGAGGAGATGGGGAGGAACTCGGTCAGGCCCTGCACGAGCCCGAGGATGATGACCTCGAAGATGTTCTGCATGCGTTCCTTCAGTACGTCCGGATGAGGTCGGCGAGAACTCGACGACCGAACTCGAGCGCGTCGACGGGGACGCGCTCATCCACACCGTGGAACATCCCGGTGAAGTCGAGATCGGACGGGAGTCGCAACGGCGCGAACCCGTAACCGGAGATTCCGAGGGAGGCCAGGGCCTTGTTGTCGGTGCCGCCGCCCATGAGGTACGGGATCACCGGGACGCCGGGGTCGTGGCGGGCCAGCTGCCCCACCATGGCGTCCACGAGGTCGCCGGCGAACGGCACCTCCAGGCCGATGTCCTGGTGGACGATCTCGACCTCGATGTCGGGGCCGACGATGCGGCGGATGTCGGCGAGCGCCGCCTCCTCGGTACCGGGCAGCACCCGCACGTCGATGAGGGCTTCGGCACGGTCGGGGATGACGTTGTGCTTGTACCCCGCGGTGAGTCCCGTGGGGTTCGTCGTGGTCCGAAGCGTCGAGCGGAGGAACCCGGATGCCGCGCCCGCGCGCTGCGCGAGGAGGTCGGGGTCGCCCGCGTCGTCGCCCGTGAGCTCGGCGAGACCCGCGAGGAGCTGCGTCGTGGCGTCGGTCAGGCGGACGGGCCATCGCGTCCGGCCGAGGGCGGCGACGGCCTCCGCGACCGCGGTCACGGCGTTGTCGGGGTGCAGGGCGCTGCCGTGTCCGGCGCGGCCCCGCGCGACGAGCTTGATCCACAGCAGGGCCTTCTCGCCCACCTGCAGCAGGTACGCGCGCCGATCGTCGACCGTGATCGAGTATCCGCCGACCTCGCTGATCGCCTCGGTAGCGCCCGCGAACCACTCCGGGCGGTCGCGGACGACGAGGGCCGAACCCTCGACGCCGCCGTTCTCCTCGTCGGCGAAGAACGTCACGATGATGTCGCGTTCGGGCTGCTCCCCCGCGCGCAGCACGTCGGCCACGGCGGTGAGGATCATGGCATCCATGTCCTTCATGTCGACCGCGCCGCGGCCCCACAGGATGCCGTCGCGGATCTCGCCCGCGAACGGGTCGACGCTCCAGTCCTCGGCGACGGCCGGGACGACGTCGAGGTGGCCGTGCAGGATCAGCGCGGGCTTGTCGCGGTTGCGGCCGGGCACGCGCGTCGAGAGGTTCGTGCGGCGCGCGATCGGCTCGTAGTAGTCGACGTCGAGACCGAGGTCCTCGAGGTACGCGCCGGCGTACTCGGCGGCCTCGCGCTCGCCGCGCGACCGTCCGCCGCCGAAGTTGGTGGTGTCGAAGCGGATCAGGTCGGCGGCCACGCGGGCGACCTCGGGCGGGTCGGCATCGTGCTCGGACATGGGCACTACGGTACCCGGATGCCGGACCCTCCCCCGTCCACGCCACGAGCGGGACGCGCCCGGGTTGCGGCCGCGGTTCGGGGGCACGGCGCGGGCGTGGTAATGTCGTTCTTCGTTGCGAAAGCGACCAACACCCAATGCGCGGGTGGCGGAATAGGTAGACGCGCTAGCTTGAGGTGCTAGTGCCCGTATAGGGCGTGGGGGTTCAAGTCCCCCCTCGCGCACAGAACGAAGAAGGCCCCGGATTCGTCCGGGGCCTTCTTCGTTGTCTGCGGGAGTGGGAGGGCTGCGGACCCCGACCCGGCGCAACCGTGACACCGACGAAACGCCGCCGTGACATCGCGGATCTAGCGTCGAGGCATCCCGGAAGGATGGATGCCACATGTACCGGTTCCACGTTCCCACCATCGACATCTCCGCCTGGGTCGGCCGCGGACCCGAGGCGGCCCGCGCGGCCGTCGTCGCCGCCGTCGATCACGCTTGCCGCACCGTCGGGTTCATGCAGATCGTCGGGCACGGCGTACCCGACCGGGTGATCTCCGATCTCGAGGAGGCGCTCGACGACTTCTTCGGCCTGCCCCTGGATGCCAAGAAGCAGTACGTCCGCCCGGCCGCCGAGAACCGCGGGTACACGCCGCCCAAGAGCGAGTCGCTGAGCTACAGCCTCGGCATCGACCCGGTCACGCGCATGAACGACTTCTTCGAGGCGTTCAACGTGGGCACGTCCTGGCGCGACTACCCCGGCACGACGGCGACCCCCGCGGACTACGCCGAGAACACGTGGCCGGACATCACCCCCGCGTTCCGCGGCGCGGTCGAGGCGTACTACGACGAGGCCCGGCGGGTGGCGCAGACGCTGACCCGTGTCTTCGCGGCGGCGCTCCGGGTGCCCGACGACTCGTTCGACGCCCTCACCGACCACTCGATCGATGTGCTCCGGATGAACAACTACGCGCTGCCGCCCGGCTCGATCGAGCTGGGCGCCGAGCTGACCGGAATGGGCGAGCACACCGACTTCGGACTCGTGACGGTGCTGTGGGCCGACCGCGTCGCGGGGCTGCAGGTGCTGGGGCTCGACGGGTCGTGGAACGACGTCATGCCGGCCGAGGGGGCGCTGCTGGTGAACATCGGCGACGTCGCGGCGCGGCTGACGAACGACAAGTGGCTCTCGACCCTGCACCGGGTCAAGCCTCCCGTGATCAACGGCACCATCGAGCGGCGCCGGTCGGCGGCCTTCTTCCACGACGGCAACGCCGACGCGGTGGTCGGGGTGCTCCCCCACTTCGCCACGCGGGAGTCTCCGGCGCTCTACGAACCGGTGACGGTCGCGCAGCACATCGCCGCGAAGCTCGCCGGTTCGCGCGCGGGCCGGAAGAACCTGTCGGCGGTGCGCGAGGCCGCGCGGGTCAGCGCGAGCCGCGGCTGAGCGCGAGCCGCGGCTAGCCGGGCGCGTGGGTCGTCATGGCGCCCGAGGTGCCGCGCGAGGCCGCGGCCGCCGGGACGATCCGTGGGCCCGCACCGCTCGGCATCCGTCATAAACGCGATCCGCGCGCATAAACGCGTTGTCAGCGCGTTTCTCGTCGTGGATCGCGTTTATGGCCGACAGAACGTCGGGCGCGAGCGGATGCCGGGGCGTCAGGCCGCGGACACCCCGAACAGCAGGCCCAGGACGTACGTCACCGCGGCGGCGCCGAAACCGATCGCGAGCTGGCGCAGGCCGCGCTTGAGCGGCGAGGCGCCCGAGAGCAGCCCCACCATCGCGCCGGTACCGAGCAGGGCGACGCCGACGAGACCGAGCGCGAGGGCGACCGCCCCGACACCGCTCATGCCGAAGATCCACGGCAGCACGGGGATGATCGCACCGGAGGCGAAGAACAGGAAGCTCGAGATCGCCGCGCCCCACGCGCTTCCGACGACCTCGTGCGACGACTCCCCGGGCGCCGCGGCGGCCGGGGCGGTGCCGGCCTGGGCCGCGGTGACCACCTCGCGCGCTTTGGCGAGGGCCTCCTCGGCATCCATTCCGCGGGTGCGGTAGACGAGCGCGAGCTCGTTGGCATCCAGGTCGAGGTGCGGGAGCGCCGCGTCGGCGTAGTCGTTCTCCTCGGTGGCCTCGAGCAGCTCGCGCTGCGAGCGCACCGAGACGAATTCGCCCGCGCCCATGGACAGGGCGCCGGCGAGGAGGCCCGCGATGCCGCTGAACAGCACGAAGCTCGGGGCGACGCCCGTGGCCCCGACGCCCATCACGAGGGCGAGGTTCGACACGAGGCCGTCGTTCGCACCGAACACGGCGGCGCGGAACGTCCCGGACAGGCGGCGACGGCCGCGCGCGGCGAGGCCGCGGACGACCTCGTGATGCACCTGCTCGTCGGCGGCCATCTGCGCGGTCGCGTACGGCTCGTCGGCGTACGGCGAGCGCGCCTCGGCGTTCTGGGCGAGCGCGAGGACGAAGATCGAGCCGAAACGGCGGGCCATCCAGGCGAGCATCGTGGTGCCCAGGCCCGGGCGGGGAAGTCGGTGAGGAGTGTCGCCGAGCAGGTCGATCCAGTGCTGCTCGTGACGGCCCTCGGCCTCGGCGAGCGCGAGCAGGATCTCGCGCTCCTCGCCGGTGCGGCGGCTCGCGAGGTCGCGGTACACGCGGGCCTCGGCGCGCTCGTCGACGAGGTAGCGCGCCCAGCGGCGGCGGTCGCGGGCGGTGGGTGTGGCGGCGATCGTCACGGTTCTCCTTCAGGTCGGCCCCCACGTTAGGCCGCGGGATCCCCTCCCCCGGGCGCGTCGGCCGATACTGACAGCATTTCGGGCTTCCGAAGCCCGGAAAGACGCGGATGCCGACGGCTCGGCGTCAGCATTTCGGACGGGCGAATCCGCGGCGCTCAGGACCGCACGCGCTTGCGCAGCACCTCGATGCGCGCCTGCAACTGCGCGACGGTGGCGTGCGAGACGGCGGGTCCGCCGCAGATGCGACGGAGCTCGGCGTGGACGAGGCCGTGCGCCTCGCCGGTCTGGCGCGCGTAGAGCCCGACGAGGCTGTTGAGGAGCTGCCGCTGCTCTTTGAGCGTGCGGTGCAGGGGCTGGGGCAGTCCGCCCTCGTCGACGCTCGGCGGCTCCTGGCCGCTCGCCTTCTCCTTCGCCTCGCGCGAGGAACGGTGGCGGGACTGGCGCGACGCCCGCGTCATGAGCACCTCGTGCACCTGTTCGGGTTCGAGGAGCCCCGGGATGCCGAGGAACTCCTCCTCCTCGACCGTGCCGGGGACGGCGAGCTGACCGAACTCCTGCCCGTCGAACAGGACGCGGTCGAAGTGGGCCAGCGAGCCGAGGGCCTGGTACTCGAACTCCTGCTCGAGCGCGTCGGACGCTTTGTCCTCGCGCTCGGCGGCATCCATCATGTCTTCTTCGGCGTTCCACTGGTCGTCCGCGTCGCTGTCGCGGTCGAGGGCGTGGTCGCGCTGGGCCTCCATCTCTCCGGCGAGCGCGAGGAGCTGCGGCACGTTGGGGAGGAAGACGCTCGCGGTCTCACCGCGCCGCCGGGCACGGACGAAGCGGCCGATGGCCTGGGCGAAGAAGAGCGGGGTCGAGGCGCTCGTGGCGTACACGCCGACGGCGAGGCGCGGGACGTCGACGCCCTCGGACACCATGCGGACCGCGACCATCCAGCGGCTCGTGCCCTTCGAGAACGTCTCGATACGGCCCGAGGCCTCGGCTTCGTCGGAGAGGACGACGGTGACCTTCTCGCCGCTGATGTCCTCGAGGATCGTGGCGTAGGCCCGCGCGGCGGTCTGGTCGGTCGCGATGACGAGGCCACCGGCATCCGGGACCGTCTCGCGCACTTCGGTGAGGCGCCGGTCGGCGGAGCGCAGGACCGCGGGGATCCAGTCGCCGTTGGGGTCGAGCGCGGTGCGCCAGGCCTGCGAGGTGATGTCTTTGGTGTTGTCCTGCCCGAGCTGGGCCTCCATCTCCTCCCCGGCCTTGGTGCGCCAACGCATCTGTCCGGCGTAGACGAGGAAGAAGACGGGGCGCACGACACCGTCGTCGAGTGCGCGCCGGTAGCCGTAGGCGTAGTCGGTGCGCGAGAGACGGATGCCCTTGTCGTTGGGGTGGTACTCCACGAACGGGATGGGCGCGGTGTCGCTGCGGAACGGCGTCCCCGACAGCAGCAGACGCCGGGTGGCGCGGCCGTAGGCCTCGCGCAGCGCGTCGCCCCAGCTGAGCGCGTCTCCGCCGTGGTGCACCTCGTCGAGGATCACCAGGGTCCTGGCATCCATCGTCAGGCGCTGGTGCACGTCGGCCTTCACGGCCACCTGCGCGTAGGTGACCGCGACGCCGTGGTACTGCCGCGACGGGGTGGCGTGCCGGTTGGAGAAGTACGGGTCGAGGCGGATGCCGACGCGCGCCCCCGCCTCGGCCCACTGGGTCTTGAGATGCTCGGTGGGGGCCACGACGACGATGCGGTCGACGACGCGGCGGCGCATGAGCTCGGAGGCGAGGCGGAGCGCGAACGTCGTCTTACCGGCGCCCGGGGTGGCGGCGGCGAGGAAGTCCCGCGGGCCCTTGCCGACGCCGTCCGGCCCGTCGGAGCCGAAGTACTGGTCGAGCGCCTCGGCCTGCCAGGCGCGCAGGCGCTGGGCCGTTCCCCAGGGGGCGCGCTGCGGGAAGGAGGGCGAGAGGTGCTCGGCGGCGAAGCTTCCGAAGTGGTGCTCGTCGGCATCCGCGGCCGGGTCGTACGCCTCGGGGGTGCGAGCCTGTTCCTCCAGCATCGAACCTCCATCCCTCACGAGCGCGAACATCCACGATAGGCGGTTCGGCGACCCCGCGGCGTCGCCCTGTGCATCGTTCCGTCGCCCCATCGGGCATAAACGCGATCCACGCACGGAAACGCGAGGAGAGCGTGTTTCTGCGCGCGGATCGCGTTTATGCGTGAGTGCCCGCGGAGGCGGACGCGGCCGGGCAGTCCGCATGGCGGGGACTCCGCGTCGCAGCGCAGCGCAGCGGCCCCTTGCCGTGTCGCAGCCCGGGGTTAGCCTGGAAGCGGAGGTTTCGATGACACTCGATCCGCACTCGCCCGCCCCGTCTCCGTTCGACAACCCCGGCCCGCACCCCTGGCGCCGCTTCGTCGCCCTCGGCGATTCGTTCACCGAGGGGATCGGCGACCCGCTGCCCGACGGCGGGCACCGCGGCTGGACCGATCGTGTCGCCGAGGTGCTGGCCTCCCAGGTCGACGACTTCGCGTACGCCAACCTCGCCGTGCGGGGGAAGCTGATCGGCCAGATCGTCTCGGACCAGATCGAGCCCGCGCTCGCGCTCAAGCCCGACCTCATCACGTTCTCGGCGGGCGGGAACGACGTCATCCGCCCCGGCACCGACCCCGACGCGGTCTCGCAGCAGTTCGAGGATGCCGTCGTGCGGCTGCGCAGCGGGGGCGCGACGCTCGTCGTCTTCACGGGGATCGACACCGAGTTCACGCCGGTGTTCCGCGGCATCCGGGGGAAGGTCGCGATCTACAACGAGAACATCCGTTCCATCGCCGACCGCTACGACTGCATCGTCGCGGACCAGTGGGGCCTGAAAGAGGTGCAGGACATGCGCTTCTTCGACGACGACCGCCTGCACTACAACACGCTCGGCCATCACGAGATCGCTCGCATGGTGCTGCGCGCCCTGAACGTCCCCAACGACCTCCAGCCCATGCAGCCCGAAGCGCTCACGCCCACGACGTGGCGCGCGGCGCGCGAGAAAGACCTGGTCTGGGCACGCTCGTACCTCGTGCCGTGGGTGCTGCGGCGCCTGCGCCACGAGTCGTCGGGCGACCACGTCCTGCCCAAGCGCCCCGAGCCGCTGCCCGTGATCACCCTCGCCCCGGGCCGGGACCCCGCCGCCTCCCGCGAGACGCAGGTCTGATCTCAGCGCAGCGCGCGACCCAACTCCCACAGCGCGACCGCGCTCGCGGCGGCGACGTTGAGCGAGTCCACTCCCCCGGCCATCGGAATCGTCACGACCGTGTCGGCCGCGGCGAGCGCCCCACGGCTCAACCCGTCGCCCTCGGCCCCGAGCAGCAGAGCGACGCGCTCGTGCCCCGCGGCCGAGAACGCGTCGAGCGTCACCGCGTCCTCCGACAGCGCGAGGGCGGCGAGGTGCAGCCCCGCCTCCTGCAGCAGGGGCTTCGCCCGGGGCCACTCCGGAAGCCGGGTCCACGGCACCTGGAACACCGTGCCCATGCTCACCCGCACGCTCCGCCGGTACAGCGGGTCGGCGCACCGGGGCGTGACGAGCACGGCATCCGCCCCGAGGGCCGCTGCCGAACGGAACGCCGCTCCGATATTGGTGTGGTCGACGATGTCTTCGAGTACGACGACGAGCCGCGCGTCCTTCACGACCTCCTCGACGGATGCCAGGACCGGCCGGTGCATGGATGCCAGGAGCCCGCGGTGCACGGCGTATCCCGTCACCTGTTCGGCGACCTCGGCGGGCACGACGTAGATCTCGGCGTCCTCCCCGACGAGGGCGAGCGCGTCGTCGAGGAACTTCTCCTGCACGAGCACGGAGCGGGGACGATGTCCCGCGCGGAGCGCCCGATCCAGCACCTTCGCGGACTCCGCGATGTACAGGCCCCCCGCGGGCTCGGAGACCCGCCGCAAGGACACGTCGGTGAGGTCGCGGTAGTCGGCCAGGCGCGGATCGTCGGCGGCGTCGAGGGGGATCACGGACATCGTCCCACTCTGCCAGCCTCCTCGGGCGACGGCGTCCGCGGGCGGTCCTAGACTCGATCCGACGGAGGTGGGCATGACGGACACGACGAAGGATGCCGAGACCATGGCATCCATCGATCGAGCCGTCGAGGTTCTCGCCGGTCGTCGCGTGGCCGTCCTCACCGGTGCCGGGGTGTCCACCGACTCGGGGATCCCCGACTATCGCGGCAAAGGTGCGCCCACGCGGACGCCGATGACGGCGCAGCAGTTCCTCGCGAGCGCGGAGGCCCGCCGGCGCTACTGGGTCGGCAGCCACCTCGGCTGGAAGGTGTTCGCCGCGGCCGAGCCGAACGACGGCCACCGCGCGCTCGCCGCGCTCGAGAACGCCGGCGTCTCCAACGGCGTCATCACGCAGAACGTCGACGGTCTGCACGTTCGGGCCGGCAGCCACCGCGTCGTCGAGCTGCACGGCACGATGCGGCGGGTCGGCTGCCTGCACTGCGGTCAGGTGTTCGACCGCCGCGATCTCGCGGCACGGGTCGAGGCCGACAATCCGTGGATCACGCTGCCCGAGAACGTCGAGCTCGGCCCCGACGGCGATGTGACCCCAGCCTCGGCCGAGGGCTTCGTCGTGCCGGTGTGCTCGGTGTGCGGCGGCACGCTCAAGCCCGACGTGGTGTTCTTCGGCGAGTACATCCCCGTCGAGAAGTTCCGCGAGGCCGAGCAGCTCGTGCACGCCAGCCAGGCGCTGATCGTGGCCGGGTCGTCTCTCGTGGTCAACAGCGGCATCCGGCTGGTCGAGCGCGCCCGGCGACGCCGCCTCCCCGTCGTCATCATCAACCGCGGGGCGACCCGGGCCGATCAGCGGGCCGCGGTCAAGATCGACGCCGGCACGAGCGACGTGCTCGGCGCCTTCGCTGAACGCCTGCCCGGGCTCCTCTAGCCGCCCGACGCCGCACGCCCCGCGGCGACGGCATCGACACCCGCGGGTAGGCTCGGACCGTGACGATTCTGACTCTGGTGCGACATGGCGAGACGGCGTGGAACTTCGGAGGACGCATCCAGGGCTCGACCGACATCCCCCTCAACGACACGGGCCGGGTCCAGGCCCAGGGCGTCGCCGAGATCCTGGCCGCCGAGAACGCCGGCCGCGAGGTGACCGTCGTGTCGAGCGATCTGTCGCGCGCGGCCGAGACCGCCGACATCATCGCCGCAGCTCTCGGCACCACCGTGAGCCGCCGGCTGGCCGGGCTCCGCGAGAGGTCCTACGGCGACGCCGAGGGCATGGATGCCGCGACCTTCCACGCGACCTTCGGCCCGTGGGGCACCGCCCAGGTGCCGAACGCCGAAGCGTGGCCGGTCGTGCGCGAGCGCGCGCTCGCCGCGATCGCCGAGGTCGTCGCCGAGACGCCCGAGGGCGTGGACGTCATCGCGGTCGCGCACGGCGCGCTCATCCGCGAGGTCATCATGCACGCCACCGACGGGGAGTTCCCCCGCGCCGGCGAGCGCCTGCCCAACTGCTCCGCCACGGTCTTCCGTCTGGACGGCGAGAGCTGGGAGATGCTGGCCTACGCCGGCGTCGTGAGCTGAGCCCCGGCCCTCACCCCGCCGCGTCCCGGGACCACACCAGCACCGTGCGGGTCGCGGTGGCCACGACCTCGTCGTTCTGCGAGCGGCCGGTGTGCGCGAGTACGACCACGCCCTGACCGGGGCGGGATGCCGACGGCCGCACCGACACCACCTCGGTCTCGGCGGTGAGGGTGTCGCCGACGAACAGGGGCGCGGGGAAGCTCACGTCGCTCAGCCCCAACTGCGCGACGAGCGTGCCCTGGGTCAGCTGCGCCACCGAGAGTCCGACGAGCGTCGACAGCGTCCACATCGAGTTCACGAGGGGCCTGCCGAAGGGCTGGGTCGCCGCGTACGCGGCATCCAGGTGGAGGGCCTGCGTGTTCATCGTGAGGGTCGTGAACAGGACGTTGTCGGCGTCGGTGACGGTGCGTCCGGGGCGATGCCCGTACCGCTCACCGACGACGAACTCCTCCAGATACAGGCCCCGCTGCTCGATCATGCGGCAACGGTACTCCCTGCCAGACCCAGCGCCCGCGAGATCACCAGGAGCTGCACCTCGGTCGTCCCCTCGCCGATCTCGAGGATCTTCGAGTCGCGGTAGTGCCGCGCGACGGGGTACTCGTTGATGAAGCCGTTGCCGCCGAAGATCTGCGTCGCGTCCCGGGCGTTCGCCATGGCCGCGTCGCTCGCGGTCATCTTCGCCACGGCCGCGTCCACCGCGAAGGGCTTGCCCGCGTCGCACAGCCGCGCCGCGTGCACCCAGGCCAGACGCGCGGTGTGGACGCGCGCGTGCATCCGCGCGAGCGTGAACTGCACGTTCTGCTTCGTCGACAGGCGCTCGCCGAACACGGTGCGGCTGCGGGCGTAGTCGACCGCCGCTTCGAGGCATCCCTCGGCCGCTCCCGTCGCGA
Source organism: Microbacterium sp. IEGM 1404 (assembly GCF_030056775.1). Taxonomy (NCBI): domain Bacteria; kingdom Bacillati; phylum Actinomycetota; class Actinomycetes; order Micrococcales; family Microbacteriaceae; genus Microbacterium; species Microbacterium sp. IEGM 1404. The sequence continues at coordinate 1,038,374 of NZ_JASHKP010000001.1, forward strand.
GCGCCGCGATCGCCACACGGCCCTCGTCGAGGGTGCGCAGGAAGTTCTTGAACCCCTGACCTCGCTCGCCGAGCAGGTTCGCCGCGGGGACGCGTACGGCGTCGAAGGTGAGCGGATGCGTGTCGGAGGCGTTCCAGCCGACCTTGTCGTACGCGGGGCCGACGGTGAAGCCGGCGGTGTCCCGCGGGACGATGATCGTCGAGATCTCGGGGCGGTCGCCGCCCCGGTCGGTGACGGCGGTGACGGCGACGTAGCTGGTGATCGCCGTGCCGGAGTTGGTGATGAACTGCTTCGACCCGTCGATCACCCATTCGTCGCCGTCGAGCCGGGCGGTCGTGCGCGTGGCTCCGGCGTCGCTGCCGGCCTCCGCCTCGGTCAGGCCGAACCCGGCGAGGGCGCGCCCGGAGACGAGATCGGGCAGGTACTCGGCCTTCTGCGCGTCGCTGCCGAACCGGTACAGGGGCATGGCACCGAGCCCCACCCCCGCCTCCAGCGTGATCGCGAGCGACTGGTCGACACGGGCGATCGCCTCGATCGCGACGCACAGCGCGGCGTAGTCGCCGCCCTGGCCGCCGACCTCCTCGGGGAACGGCAGCCCGAACAGCCCCAACTCCCCCATCTGGGCGACGATGTCGAGCGGCAGCTCATGGGCGCGATCGGCCTCGTAGGAACGCGGCGCGATCACCTCGTCGGCGAACTCGCGCACCATCCCGGCGAGCTCGCGCTCGTCGTCGGTGAAGGCCTGCTGGCTGTCGATGCTCACGGGGATCCTCCTGGGGATCGAGGGGACGGATGCCGCGAAGGCGGCGTTTCGAATCGGGTGCGGGCTGGGAGCGCGAGTCCTCGCGCCCGGGTCACCGCAGGAGCATCGCCCGGCCGGGCTCGCGCAGGACGCCGGCGACGTCGGTGAGGAAGCGTGCGGCCTCGGCTCCGTCGACGAGCCGGTGGTCGAACGAGAGGCTGAGGGTCAGCACGTCTCGCAGCGCGATCTCGCCGTGGTGCTCCCACGGGGTGCGCCGCACCGCCCCGACGGCGAGGATCCCGGCCTCACCCGGATTGAGGATCGGGGTTCCGGCATCCACGCCGAAGACGCCGACGTTCGTGATCGAGAACGTCCCGCCGGTCATGTCGGCGGGCGCGGTCCGGCCCGCGCGGGCGGTGCCGGCGAGCTCGGCGATCGCGTCGGCGAGGTCGACGAGCGGCAGGGCGTCGGCATCCCGCACCACGGGGACGACCAGACCGCGATCGGTCGCCGCCGCGATGCCGAGGTTCACGAAGTGGTGCTCGACGATCTCGCCCGCCCCCTCGTCCCAGCGGGCGTTGAGCGCCGGGGTGCGCCCGAGAGCGAGGCACACCGCCTTCGCCACGATCGCGAGGACTCCGATGCGGTGGCCGTCGAGGGCCCGATCGGTCTTGAGCGAAGCGAGGAGCTCCGTCGTGGCGGTGACGTCGAGCGTGAGGAACGTCGTGGCGTGCGGCGCGGTGAAGGCGCTGCGCACCATGGCGGCGGCGGTGTGCTTGCGCACCCCGCGGATCGGCGTGCGCGTGGTCCGCGGGTCGGAGGAGACAGCCGGGGGGACCGTCGACGCGAGGGAGAACGGATCGGCGGAGGCACGCGCGGGGGTCGGCGCCACGGAGGCCGCGCCGGTGGATGCCGCCCGCGCGGCGAACTCCTCGACGTGCGCCCGCGTCACCAGGTCGCCGGGGTAGGCGGCGGCGACGAGGACGAGATCGACGCCGAGGTCTTTCGCGAGCTTGCGCACGGGCGGGGTGGACCGGGGCCGCTCGGGGGCCGAGTCCGCCGCCGCCGCGGGCACGACGTCGTGCGGCGCCGACCGGTGCACCGCGTGCTCGATCTCCGCCGTGGCGGTCGTTCCGGCGGCGCGGGGGCGGCGACGCGGACGGGCACCGGAGGCGGGCGCGGCGCCGTAGCCGACGAGGTTCGGGGTCGCCGCGGGCGCGGACTCCCGTTCCGTCGTGCGGGGTTCGTCGGCGACACGCGGTTCGGCGTCGTCCGCGGCCGGGGTGTCGGCGGCGGACTCCGCGGACCGGGGCGCAACCCCGGGCGGGGTCGGGGTGGCATCCGCCTCTCCCACCGCGAAGGACACCAGGGGCGAACCCACCGCCACGACGTCTCCGGCGGCGGCGTGGATCCCCCGCACGGTCCCGGCGTACGGCGAGGGGATCTCCACGACCGCCTTGGCCGTCTCGACCTCGGCGATCGTCTGGTTCAGACTCACCTCGTCCCCCTCGTCGACGAGCCACTGCACGATCTCGGCCTCGGGCAGTCCTTCGCCGAGGTCGGGAAGCAGGAATTCGGCGATCATCGCGCGCCCTCCGTCCGGGTCGAGGTGGGGGCGAGGAAGGTGACGTGTTCCGCGATCACAGCGCGCCCTCCATCCGGGTCGGGGTCGACGTGCACGGGCTGGGGTGTTCCGCGATCACAGCGCCACCTCCCGGTCTCCGGTCCGCTCGAGCACCGCGTCGACCGCGTGCAGGATGCGGTCGAGGTCGGGCACGTGGTGCTTCTCGAGCTTCGATGGCGGATACGGGATGTCGTGCCCCGTGACGCGCTGCGGCGGCGTCTCGAGGTGGTGGAAGCAGCGTTCGGTGATGCTCGCGACGATCTCGGCGCCGAGTCCCGCCTGGCGCGCGGCCTCGTGCGCGACGACGACCCGGCCGGTCTTGCGCACCGACGCGGCGACGGTGGTGAAGTCCATGGGCGACAGCGACCGCAGGTCGATGACCTCGAGCGAGATCCCCTCGTCCTCCGCGGCGAGCGCGGCGTCCAGCGCCGTGCGGACGAGCGCGCCGTAGGTGACGATCGTCGCGTCGGTGCCCTCGCGGGCGACGCGGGCGAGGTGCAGGGGTGGGGCGTCGGCGAGGTCGGCATCCAGGTCGACCTCCCCCTTGGAGTGGTACAAGCGCTTGGGCTCGAAGAACACGACGGGATCATCGGATGCCACGGCCTGGCGGAGCATCACGTAAGCGTCCTGCGGGGTGCTCGCCGCGACGACGCGCAGTCCCGCGGTGTGCGCGAAGTAGGCCTCGGGCGATTCGGAGTGGTGCTCGGCGGCGCCCACGCCTCCGGCCCACGGGATGCGGATGACCATCGGCATCCGGATCCGGCCGCTGCTGCGGTAGTGGAGCTTGGCGACCTGGCAGACGATCTGGTCGAACGCCGGGTACACGAAGCCGTCGAACTGGATCTCCACCACCGGGCGGTAGCCGCGCAGGGCGAGGCCGACGGCGGTGCCGACGATGCCCGCCTCGGCGAGCGGGGTGTCCACGACGCGCTGCGCGCCGAAGCGCTGCTGGAGGCCGTCGGTCACGCGGAAGACCCCGCCGAGCTTGCCGATGTCCTCCCCCATGAGGAGGACCCGGTCGTCGTCCGCGAGGGCGCGGGCGAGTCCGGCGTTGATCGCCGAACCCATCGTGAGAGCGGTCATGCGATGCCCTCCCCTGCGGAGAATCCGGCGAGGTATTGCACGTAGTCCGCCTTCTGCTGGGCCAGGGCCGCGTGGGGCTCGGCGTAGACGTGATCGAACACCGTCTCCGGTGCGCGGGTGGTCGCACCGATGCAAGCGGCACGGACTTCGGCGGCGAGGCTGTCCGCCGCCGCGGCGACCTCCGCCAGAGCGGAGTCGTCGAGCACCCCGGCGGCGCACAGGTACGCCTCGAAACGCGCGATCGGGTCGCGCTGCGCCCACATCTCCACCTCGTCGGGGGTGCGGTAGCGGGTGGGATCGTCCGAGGTGGTGTGCGGACCCATCCGGTAGGTGACGGCCTCGAGGAAGGCGGGGCCCTCTCCGCGGCGCGCGCGGTCAAGCGCCCACCGCATCGCGGCCGCGCAGGCGAGCACGTCGTTGCCGTCGATCCGGAGGCTGGGGATGCCGAACCCCGGCGCACGACCCGCGATGGGGTACTTCGCCTGGACGGTGACCGGCTCGGAGATCGCCCACTGGTTGTTCGAGCACACGAAGACGACGGGGGCGCGGAACGAGGAGGCGAAGACCATGGCCTCGTTCACATCGCCCTGACTCGTCGCTCCGTCGCCGAAGTACGCCACCGCGACATCCGTCGAGCCGTCGCGCTGAGCGCCCATCGCCCACCCGGTCGCGTGGAGCGTCTGGGCGCCGATGATGATCTGCGGCGGGGCCGCGTTGATCGTGGTGTGGTCGTACGCGGAGTGCTCCTCGCCGCGCCACGCGAGGACGTAGCCCTCGGGCCGCGCGCCGCGGGCCAGCAGCACGCCGTGCTCGCGGTAGCTGGGGAAGACGAAGTCGCCCGGGGCGAGCGCATGCGCGGTGCCGACCTGCACGGCCTCCTGACCGCGGCACGGCGCCCACAGGGCGAGTTGCCCCTGGCGCTGGAGTGCGACGCCCTCGGCGTCGAGGCGACGGGTGAGGACCATGTCACGGTGGAGGGCGCGGAGCTCGTGCGGTGAGAGGTCGGCGATCCAGGGGTCCAGCGCGGAGTCGGCCACGCGGGTGCCGTCCGGTGCGAGCACGCGGGCGACGTCGTCGATGTCGGCGACGGGCTCGGGCGCGGCGTCCGGGGGTGTGGCGGAAGCGGCCGATCCGTGGTCCGGCTCGGTCTGGGTGTACGTCATCGTCATCCCTCCAGGTGCGGCCCGCGATCCTCGTGGGAGCGGGGCGGTCCGGGTGCCGGCAGCGTCGCCGACAGGCCCGACCGTACGCGTGGCAGGCAGGCCGCTCAAGACCTCAGCCGCAGGTTCAGCAATGTGCGCATTGCGGAGACCGAGCATCCTGCTAATGTTTCGCAGCATGACCAAGCTCGACGCGGTCGACCTCGACCTCCTCCGCGCCCTGTCCCACGATCCGCGGGCCACCGTGGTCGCGCTCGCCGAGAAGCTGGGGCTCTCCCGCAACACCGTCCAGGCGCGCATGAGCCGCCTCGAGAAGGGCGGAGTGTTCCTGGCGTTCGAGCGCACGCTGTCGGCCGAGGCCCTGGGCTTCCCGATCGAGGCGTTCCTGCAGGTCACGGTCCGCCAGGCGGAGCTGCCGGCGATCCGCGAGGCTCTCGCGCAGGTACCCGAGGTGCTGCAGGCGCACGGCCTCAGCGGTCAGGTCGACCTGCTCGTGCGCGTGGCGTGCCGCGACACCCAGCACCTGTTCGACACCGACGCGCGCATCCTCGCGATCGAGGGTGTCGAGCGCACCGAGACGTCCCTCGTCATGGGCGAGGTGATCGGCTACCGCGTCGGTCCGCTCATGAACCTGGCGCGCGAACAGCTGTAGGGCCCGTCGACCGCCCGCGGCTCGCGGCGGGCGCGGGCGACGCGGCTACGGCCGATCCCCCGATCCCGTCTACGGCGACGGCACCACCGGGATGGTCGCGGTCTCGGTCCGCTGTTCCACCGGGTCACCGGCATCCATCCGCACGAGCACGACGCCGGCGAGGAGCACCGCTCCCCCGATGAACTGCACGGGCGCGGGGGTCTCGCCGAGCAGCAGCCACGCGAACCCGAGGGCGAACAGCACTTCGCTGAGGCCGACGAACGACGCGACCCGCGACCCGATGAGCGGAACGGCGATGACGCCGAGCGCGTAGCCGAGCGTCGTGGCGACGCAGCCGACCCACAGCAGGGGGATGATGCCGGGCACCTCCATGCCGAGCATCGACACGGTGATCGCGGGCGCCGCGAACGGCAGCACACCGGTGGCCACGAGGACGGCCATGACGATCGTCCCGACGACGAGACCGCCGGCCGCGAGCGCGAGCGGTGGGAGCTCGTCGCCCGCCCGGGCGGCGATCACGAAGTACACGGCCGTGCACGCCGCGGCGCACAGGGCGAAGAGGGTCCCGAGGAGATCGAACCGGGCACCGCTGATGTCGACGACGAGCACGAGCCCGACCATCGCCACGACCGATCCGATGATGACGAGCTTCGAGGGCGCGCGTCGCGTGCGCACCCAGACGGCCGCGACGAGCAGCACCGGCGCGATGTACTGGATGAGCAGGGCCACAGCGACGGGCATGCGTTGCATCGCGGCGAAGTAGAAGAGCTGGCAGCCGGCCACGGCGGTCAGTCCGAAGGCGAGGATGAGGAGGCCGTGGCGGCGCAGGAACCCGGGCTGGCGCCGCACGGCGCGGATGAGCGCGGGGGAAAGCAGCAGGGATGCCAGACCCATGCGCACCAGCAGGACCGCGCCGAGCGACCAGCCGCCCTCGAGGAGCGGCTTGACGAAGGGTCCGCTGGAGGAGAACGACAGCGCCGAGGCGACCGCGATCGCGAGTCCGGTGACGGCCCCCGACGCGCGGTGGGTCGGACGTGGGAGGGTGGCGGAGGAAGTAGTCATGCAAAGCCCGCTGTCATGAGTCAAATACGTTTACACTCGTGACAGTAGAGCCTTCGCCTGTCAGGAGTCAACATGGTCTTCATTCGTGACACCGAACTCGTCCTCCGCGCCACGGTCGAGCTGGTGAACACGCTCCCCCACACCGACACGACGGGGGTCGACACGCTCGTGTCACCCGACCAGCTCGACGACTTCGCGACCCGGCACGCTTACACCGGTTCGCGCACGCGCGACGACCGGGAGCTGGCGGCGGTCCGTGGCATCCGCCCCCGGATCTACGAACTGTGGACGGTCGACCGCGACGAGGCCGTGCCCCTGGTGAACGCCATGCTCCGCGATGGGAAGGCGCTGCCCCAGCTGGTGCGGCACGACGACTTCGACTGGCACATCCACGCCTCCGACCCCGCGGACGCCCTCGCTCAGCGCATGCTCGTCGAGGCGGCGATGGCGTTCGTCGACGTGATCCGCGCCGACGAGTACGCCCGCGTCCGGGTGTGCGACGCCGACGACTGCAGCGGCGTCTACGTCGACTTCTCGAAGAACGGCTCGAAGCGCTACTGCGACGCCGGCAACTGCGGCAACCGCATGAACGTCAACGCCTACCGACGACGCAAGGCGGATCAGCCCGCCTGACACCGCGACCGGATCCCCGGCTCAGCGCTCCAGGAACCCTCGGATCGCGGATGCCGCGGCGGCGGGCGTCTCGTAGTGGATCAGGTGGCCGACGTCGGGGATCTCGACCAGTTCGGCATCCGGGAAGAGCGTGGCGAGGTGACGTTCCGCCTCGATGGGGGTGATGTCGTCCTTCTCGGCCGCGATCAGGAGGGTCGGTTGCGCGATGCGGGGCGCGAACTCGCGCACGTCGTGCGAGACGCTGGTGACGAACGCGTCGTGGAGCACATCGCGGTCGGCGAATCGCGAGAAGTACGCGTCGTGCTGTTCGTGCACGAACCGGCGCAGGTGCGGATCGCGGGTCTTGGCCATGGCGTTGCTCATCACCCGCACGATCACGCCGTTGCGCAGCAGCGCGTCGCCGAGGGCGCGCGGGAGCCGCGCGCCGGCGAGGTAGTAGAAGACGGCGAGGCGCGTGAGCACGCCGCGAGGCCCCTCGAGCGCGGGGGCGCCGATCGGGTTGACGAGGATAAGCCGGGGAGTGGCGAGGCCGCCCGCCACGGCCGCGGACGCCACGATCGAGCCGAACGAATGCCCGAGCACGATCGCCCCCGGCGCGACCGACTCGACGAACGCCCGCAGCCACGCGGCGTACGCGTCGAGGTCGTGCGTGCGCCCGGGGAGCGGGGGCGTCTCGCCGAAGCCGGGCAGGTCGGGAGAGATGACCCGGATGCCGGGCAGATGCGCCACCACGGGCTCGAGTCCGTGGTGCTCGCCGCGGAACCCGTGCACGGCGACGATCGTGGTCGGATCGGCGGCGTCGCCATAGGTCCAGTAGGCCGTCGTCCCACCGAGCACGTCGGCCGTTCCGCGCTCGACCGGGATCTCGGCCAGGAGCGGGGCGTAGGGGTTCGGCATCCGTCGAGTCTAGGCGGCACACGTTCGCTCCGGCCCAGCCGCGGAGCGCCTCGGCGGTCGTGTCGGAGCCCCGATCTACTGTGAGCGCATGACCACGTGGCAGGCCGAGCCGCTCCCTCTGTTCCAGACGCCCGAGTGGGCGCGCGTCGTCGGCGTGTTCGACCTCGAGACCACGGGCGTCGACGTCCGCACCGACCGGATCGTGACGGCGCACGTGGGCGTGCTCGACGCCGACGGCCACATCATCGACGCGCGCGACTGGCTCGCCGACCCCGGCGTCGAGATCCCCGCGGGCGCCGCGGCGATCCACGGTCTCACCACGGCCCACGCCCGCGCCGAAGGAGCGCCCGCCGCGGAGGTCGTGTCGCAGGTCGTCGAGGCGCTGCGGGCTCTCTTCGACGCCGGCATCCCGGTGGTCGCGTACAACGCGCCGTTCGACTTCTCGCTGCTCAAGTACGAGGCGCTGCGCCACGGTGTCGCGCCGATCGACGCCCCGTCGCCGGTGATCGATCCGCTCGTCGTCGACAAGACCTACGACCGCTACCGCCGCGGCAAGCGCACGCTCACCCACGTCGCGGCGCACTACGCCGTGCCGCTCGAGGCGGCTCACGAGGCCTGCGCCGACGCCGTCGCCGCGGGGCGCCTGGCCCTGGCCCTCGCCGAACGCTACGCGGCCTGGCTGCCACCGACCCTCGACGAGCTGCACACGCGCCAGATCGCCTGGGCGCGCGCGCAGGCGGCCAGCCTCACCGAGTACTTCGTGAAGATCGGGCGACTGGATGCCACGGCTCCCCCGCTCGACGGGGCATGGCCGATCCGCTGACGCGCGGACGAGGTACGCCGATGGCCGGATTGCACCACGTCGAGGTCTGGGTCGCCGACCTCGAGCAAGCCCTCGCAGAATGGGGATGGCTGCTCGACCGGGTCGGTTTCGAACGCCAGAGCGTGTGGTCCGGGGGCGAGACCTGGGCGGCGGGCCGAACCTATCTCGCGCTGACGACCTCGCCCACCCTCTCGGGATCGACGCACGATCGGCGCGCACCAGGGGTGAATCATCTCGCCTTCGCCGTGGACGGGCGCGACCGAGTGGATGCCATCATGGCCACTGCCGACGCCCACGGGTGGCGCCCGCTCTACCAGGACCGCTATCCGCACGCGGGCGGACCCGACCACTATGCGGGGTGGCTGGAGAACTCCGCGGGTTTCAAAGCCGAGGTCGTGGCCGAGGCGGCGTGAGGAGCGCTCTCGATCGGGCCGGTCGTCCGGAGTGACCTCCGTGTACGGGGCGACGGTGCCCGCGAGCGCCCCCTCTTCGCCGACTCGCGCGCGGTGAAATGCCCAAGAGGCGATGTCGGAACCCCTCGGTAGTGTCCGAGTATGGACGTCCCGGCACCCGCGCACGATCGGTCGCACCCGACCGACGCGTGGTCGGAGATGCCGTGGCCCGATGACGACGCGCTGCAATCTGACGCGGACTCGGCCTGGGCGATCGCGCTCGGTCTCGTCGACGAGAGCGTCGCCGGGGCCGACGACACGGTGCCCACGGATCCCGCCCTGATGCTGGAGCGTCTCGAAGACCGTGCGGCCGCACGGCACCGGGCCGCCGCCGCAGAGTACGACCTGATCCTCCGCGTGCTGCAGGACGCGCTCGACGACCCCGCGGTGTGGGTCGGTCCCGACCCGACTCTCGACGGCCTCTGGCACGACCCCCGGGGTCGCACGGTCGCCGCCGTCCGCCGCGATCGCCTCGACATGGCCGAGCGCGCCGCGGTGGCCGAGATCGCGGTCCGGCTCCGTCTGGCGGAGCAGACCGTGCGCACGCGGGCTGCGCACGCGACCGTGCTCCGCGAGCGATGCCCGCGAATATGGGCCGAGTTCGCCGAGGGCCGTGTGTCCGAGCGTCACGCCGTCGAGACCGCGCGGCTGGCCGCCACTCTCCCGGCGGATCGCGACTCATGGGTCGCGTTCGACACCGGCGCCCTCGACCGGGCACTGAGGCTCGCGCCCGCCCGGTTCGCCACCTCGGCGCGAACACTGCGGGAACGCGTACACGCCGAGTCCCTCGAGACGCGCCACGGTCGCGCCCACGGCGACCGGGGAGTCTGGATGACGGCCGAGCTCGACGGCATGGCCACGCTCACGGCCTTCCTTCCCGCCGACCGTGCCGCAGCGGCGATGACGCGGGTCGACCGCGCCGCGCGACACCTCGCGATTGCCGACGACGAGACGCGCACGCTCGCCCAACTCCGCGCCGATGCGTTCGCCGACCTCCTCACCGAGGCGCGACCGGCGGAAGCCGCAGCCGACCTCGAGACCGCGACAGCGGGATCGCAGGTCCGCGCGTCGAGCGCGGGCTCGGCTCCCGCCCGTCCGGGCATCGTCGTCACCGTCCCGGCTCTGACCCTGCTCGGCGCAGACGACGCGCCCGCGACCCTCGACGGATACGGCCCGATCGACCTCGAGACCGCCCGGCGGCTGGCGCGCGAAGCGACGTCGTGGATCCGCGTGCTCACCCACCCCGTGACGGGTGCGCCCGTCGCCCTCGACCGCACCACCTACCGGGTGCCCACGGCACTGCGCCGCTGGCTCGGGATCACGTCGCCGACGTGCGCCTTCCCCGGCTGCGCCCGCCCGACCCGGGAGTGCGACCTCGATCATCTGCACGCCTGGAGCGAGGGCGGCACGACCGACGACGACAACCTCGATCCCGAGTGTCGCCACCATCATCGCCTCCGACACGAAACCCGTTGGGCCGCCGGCCGCGACCCCGACACCGGCGGCCTGGCATGGACGACCCCGCTCGGCGCGCACATCGACCCCGACCCGCCGCCGTTCTAGCCCGGAACCGCGCCGAGCGGGCGAGCACACCGTCCGACAGGCATCCCGGACGATCGGCATCCCGGACGACCCGCAGCCCGGAACGACCCGCACCTCGGAACAACCGGCGGCGAGGACGAACGGCATCCAGGACGATCGGCATCCCGGACGACCCGCAGCCCGGAACGACCGGCATCCAGGACCACCCGAAGTCGGGGCGCCCCGCGCCCAGGACGACAGTCGTCTCGTGCGGCCGCACGCGGGAACCTCGTCGTCCCGTGAAACCGCATCCCGAACGACCAGCAGCCGGGGCGCCCCGCACCCAGGACGACCGTCGTCCCGTGCCGCCGCACGCGGGACGCCCCGCACCGAGAACGGCCCGCATCCCGGACTGCCTCCGCGGCGCCCGGTACGCTCCCCCCATGGACGTGCCGCCCGAGTCCTCGCCGCCCGGTTCACCGGCCTCGCGTGCCCCGGACGCCCCGGGCGCCTGGGCGCTGCGCCCCGCACGGCCCGCCGACGCCCCCGCGATCGCCCGCGTTCACGCGGCATCCTGGCGGGAGACGTACGGGAGGTTCGTCGACGACCCCGACACCAACCCGTGGTTCAGTGTCGACCGTCGCATCGCCGTGTGGGAGGCCACTCTGCGCGAGGCCGGAACGTCGACGATCGTCGCCGAAGGTCCCGAGGGAATCGTCGGGTTCGCGTCGACGACGCCGTCGACGGAATCGGATGCCGTCCGCCCCGAGGAACTCGCGATGCTCTACGTCCTTGAAAGCGCCCACGGATCGGGCGTCGGTCAAGCGCTCCTCCACGCGACTCTGGGTGACCGGCCCGCGTCCCTGTGGGTCGCCGCCGACAATCCCCGGGCGCACGCGTTCTACCGCCGCAACGGGTTCCGGCCCGACGGCGCGGAGTCATCGTTCGGGCCGATCCCCCGAACCGTGCGGCTGATCCGCTGAGCACCGGGCCGCCTCCCACCCGCTGACCCGTTCCGCCGAGGTGGCCCCCACCCCGCTCCGGCGATCCGATCCCGCTCTGCGGCACCCGCCCCGCTCCAGCGATCCGATCCCGCATCGAGGCACCCACCAGCGCCGACGTACCTGCGAGAATTCGTCGGTGACCGTCCGCATCGCCACCGTCCAAGCCGAGGCGACGCCCGGCGACATCGCGGCCAACCTGTCGAGCGCGGCGACGTGGATCGAACGCGCCGCCGAGCGGGGCGCGGACGTCGTCGTGTTCCCCGAGGCGTTCACCACCGGATACGACGAGTCCGCGTTCGCCGGCTCCCTCCCCTCCGCCGACGCTCCCGCGTGGCTCGCCCCCGTGCAGCGCGCCGTCGACGGCACCGGAGTGGTCGCGATCCTCAACACCGCCCTCGACCGCGGCGACCGCCGCACGCTGACCGACGTGATCGTCGTCCCGGGCGAGCCCCCGGTCATGGCGTACGACAAGCAGCACCTCTACGACAGCGAGCGCGCCGTCTTCACCGCCGGCGAGGGCGGATTCTCGTTCGTGGTGAATGACCTGCGTCTCGCGCTGTCGGTCTGCTACGACGCGAACTTCCCGGAGCACGCTGCCGCGGCCGCCGCCGCGGGTGCCGACGTCTACGTCAACAGTGGCGCGTACTTCCCGGGCGGCGCACACCGCCGCGACCTCCACTACGCCGCCCGCGCGCTCGACAACGGCATGTACGTCGTATTCAGCGGCCTCACGGGCGGGTCCCACGACTTCATCGGCGGTTCCGCGGTCTTCGACCCGCTCGGCCGCCGCGTCACCGGCGTGACCGCCGCGGCCCCCGGCGACACCCCCTCGACTTCCACCCCTTCGGAGGGCTTGGCGATCGCCGACCTGGATGCCGCGGTCGTCGCGGCCGCCCGCGAGCACCAGCGCATGTGGGCCGACCGCCGCGACGATCTCGGAGTCCCCCGCACGCTCGGCACCGTCGCCTCCGGGGCATCGGTGGACGCCTGAGGCGCGAGGCCTGCCACACGAGGCACGACGCCCGCCACGCGAGGCACGACGCCCGCCACCCGATGCGCAACGCCCCCCAGGCGACACGCGACGCCCGCCAGCCGAGGCACGCCGCCCACCCCCCGACGCGCAACGCCCACCACCGGAAGCGCCACCCCCGCTGCGGCACCTCCCGCGCGGGAGCGTCATCCGCCCCTCACCGCGCGATCAGCCGCGCCAGAGCCTCCTTGCCGCGCGGCCAGTCCCCCAGGCCGCTCGCGGAATTGAGGTGGCCGCCCGCGGAGACCGCCTCGAACGCGCTCCCCCACCGGCGTCCGAGCTCCCGGGCCACGTCGACGTCGCAGAACGGGTCGTCGACGCTGGCGACCAGGACGGTCGCGCTCGGCAGCGGGCGTGCGGACACTCCGAGGAAACTGGCCGTCACGACCGATCGGAAGGCACTGCCCGACGGGTCCGGCGGTGCGACGAGGAAAGCACGGAGTGGTCGCCGGGTGGTGGTGGCGAGCCATTCCGCGACGGCCCAGCATCCCAGGCTGTGCGCCACCAGAACGATGTCGTCGACCCGCGGGTCGAGGAGACCCACGCCGCGCTCGATCGCTTGGACCCAGTCGTCGAGCTCGGGCACCGACCACGAGTCCGGCTCGATCCGCACCGCCCGCTCTCCCCAGGCCTGCTCCCAGCGCGACTGCCAGTGCGCGTCATCCGACCCGTCGATCCCGGGCACCACGACATATCCGATCATCCTGCTCCTTCTCACTCCATCGCCGATCGGACGTTCCGCGAACGTCCCCGTGAACCATGATGAGGAGACCATCGGCCGCCGGCACGTCCGGCAAGCGTTCGCAAAGCGCGGAAAGGAGAACACGATGGAATCACTCGACCGCGTCGACCAGCGCATCCTCGCGCTGTTGCAAGAGGACGGGCGGTTGACGGGCGCCGAGATCGGCCGGCGGGTCGGCCTGTCCCAGCCCGCCGCCAGCGCCCGCATCCTGCGCATGGAGAGAGCCGGGATCATCGCCGGGTACCGCGCCGTCGTCGATCCCGCCGCGGTCGGGCTCAACATCCGTGCCGTCATCCGGCTGCGCACGACGCACGCGCAACTGAGCGCCGCGATGCACCTGGCGGCTCAGACGGCCGACGTCACCTCGACCCTCCGGGTCACGGGCGAGGACTGCCTGATCTTCGACGTCCACTGCGTCGACGCCGCGCGGCTGGAACGCGTGGTGGATTCCCTCGCGCGCTTCGGCCCCGTCACCACGGCGCTGGTGCTCCGCGAATACCCGTCCAAGCCGCTGACACCCGCCGCTTCCCCCGCCCCGTGACGCCCGCCTTTCGGATCGAGGCGGTGCCTCACGACGACCTCGGGCCCGACGAGCTGGTCGCCCTCGGCTCCCTCTTCGACGCCGAATACCTCGACGCGTTCGGGCCGTGGCATCCGGCACAGCCCTACGGCTATGCGGGTCACGACGTCCACGTCCTCGCGTGGGAAGGGTCTCGCCTCGTCGGTCACGTCGGCTGGGCGCGCCGCCGGGTCGACGTCGGCGGAACCGAGGTCGCCATCGCGGGGGTCGGCGGCGTCCTCGTCGCCGACCGCGCGCGCGGGCGGGGCCTCGGGCGCCGACTCCTGGGCGACTGCGCCGTGTCGATGAAAGGCGCCGGCGACATCGACTTCGGATTCCTCGGATGCCGCGAAAGCGTCGTCCCGTTCTACCGGGCGTGCGGATGGCATCGGATCTCCGCCCCCGAACGCTCCGTGGCGCGAGACGGCTCGACGGTGGTCGTCGAGCCCGGCCCGCCGCTCCTGATCCTGCCGCTGCGCACCCCCGCGGATGCCTGGCCGCCGGGCACCGTGGACCTCCGCGGCCGCGCCTGGTAGCCGACCCGTGAAATGACGGAAGCCCCCGTCCCGAGGGACGAGGGCTTCCGGCGAGAACCGCTGCGAATCAGCGCGAGCCGCCGAAGTTCTTGAATGACACCTAAGAGCGTTACTTCTCAGGCACTACCCGCCCCCGAGGCGGTCTCCTCCCCTGTGACCACCTCTCCCGCCCGGCCTCGAGCCGTTCTCTACGTCCGTCTCTCGAAGGAAGCCGCCACCTCGACCTCGATCGCCGGGCAGACCGACGACCTCGCCGTCATCGCGGAGCGCGCGGGCTGGGACGTCGTCGAGACCTTCACGGACAACGGCAAGTCAGGCGGCAAGGACCGCGAGAACGCGCAAGCCGCCTACGACCTGTGGGCGCGCGGAGACGCCGATATCCTCGCGGTCTACGCCTACGACCGATGGAGCCGCATGGGCATCAAGACCCTCGCCGCCCTCATCGAGGTAGTCGACGCTCGAGCCCGCACCGCTCACCCCGCGGTCTTCATGGCGGTCCGCGAGGGCATCGAGTCGACTCAACCGGACTGGCAACTCCGCGCGGCCTTCGCGGCCGACATGGCGAAGCGCGAGCGAGACCTCGTCTCCGCCCGTCAGATCGCCGCGCGGAGCCGCATGCGCCGCCAGGGACGCAACGCCGGGCACGGCATCCCGCCCTTCGGCTACCGGACCGGCCCGCATCCGACGCTCGCCGTGGGGCGCGGCCTCCACGTCATCCCCGAGGAGGCCGACGTCATCCGGGAACTCGCGGAGCGCCTCATCGCGGGTGAGTCGACCGTGAAGCTGGCCGAGGAGCTTACGGTCCGCGGGGTCGCGAAGGCTCGCTCCGCGGCGCGGGCCGCCCGCCTCGCCGGCCTACCCGAGGAGGGCCTCGATCGGGGCAAGTGGATTAGCTCGCACATGCGGACCCTCATGACCTCCGACCACCTTCTCGGGCGGGTATCCCACAACGGCGCGCCCGTCTTCGGCGAGGACGGGCAGCCTCTCGCCCCCTTCGAGCCGATCCTCTCGCTCGAGACGGTCCTCGCGATCCGCGCGCGCTTCGACGCGACCGCCCGCGGAGAGGTCAAGCGTCGCGCCGCGGGCCTCCTCTCGAAGATCGCCTATTGCTCGGGGTGCGGGCACCGCCTCTACCCCCGGCGGACGTCCGTCAGCGAGCGGAACCCGGAGGGCCACGTCAACTACGGATGCTCCTCTCAGGGCATGGGCATTACCTGTCCCCGCAAGACGTACATGTCCGCGCGGAAGCTCGACGCCGAGGTGACCGCTCGCTACCTCGCCGCTCGCGGGGATGCCCCTGAGACGCGCTACGTCCGCCGTGTGGACGACCAGGGGGCCGGGGCGGAGCTCGCGGACGTGGAGGCCCGCCTCAAGGAGCTAGCGGGGCGTCTGGCGGCGGCCGACGAGGAGGAAGAGGCCGACGCCCTGACCGCCTCGATGCTCGCGCTGAAAGCCCGCCGTCGCGCCCTCCGCGAAGTCGCCCCGACCGTCGTCGAGGACGTCGTCTTCACGGGACGCACCTACCGCGAGGCGTGGGAGGCCGCACGGGACGACGACGAACGGCGGCGCATGCTTCTCGTGGTCATCGACCACGTCGTCGTTAACCCCGTCGGGTCGCCGGAGCGCGTCTCGATCTACTGGAACGACTACGACACGTCCACCTGAACAACGCCGGAGAGGGCCGGGCGGCCCCTCGAGGTGCCCGCGTCCGACTCGAGGGTGACGGAATGACGAAACGAACGTCATTTCCTATTCCTCTCTTGAGTGTGTCTCTCTCTCAAGCAAGGAATAAGGAATGACGTTTCAAACCGTCATTTCGTCATCTTCGTCGATCCCTGGGCATCCGCACCCACCGAGGCGGTCTTCTCCACGTCCCTCGCACACGCGCCGGGCACGCCCCTGCCACGGAGACCACCATGACCACGCACACCCCTACCCTCCGCGAGGCCGCCGCCCGGCTCCGCGACGCCAGCGGCCCCGCCGCAGCATCCCTCGCCCGCATCCTCGTCGATCCCGACGAGACGCTCGCAGCCACCGATCTCGTCGACGACGCCATCGGGGCGATGCTGCGCCTCAAGCACTCGCCCGCCGTCACCGACCTCCTCTCGCTCGCCTTTGGCGAAGCCGGAGAGCTTGCCGAGCGCGCCCGCGAGCGCCAGCCCGACCGCGCAGCCTTGAGCTTCGCCGGCCACCGCCTCGCACGCCTCCTCGACGCCATCGACGCCGTCATCGTCGACCTCGACAAGTGACCGGTACACCCGTCGCTATCGTCCCCCCGTCGTGCCGTGTGTGCGGAGACGCCATCCGCTACTCCGGGCGCGGGCGCATCCCCGCGACGTGCTCTCCGGCGCACCGCCGCGAAGCACGCGCCAAGGACGCTCGGGCGCGGCGCTCCGGTCCCGCGACCCCGCCCGCGGCGGCCCCGGTCCTAGCGCTCGACTCCACGGATACCTTCCGGCGCATCCGCGCGCGGCTCGCAGGGGGAGGCCTCACGAGCAGCTCGGAGGTAGCCAGGCTCTCGCTCGAGGAGCGCTCCGCGCTCGCTGATCTCCTCAACGCCGAATCGAACCCCCTGACCTACGCCGGCGACCGCCTCGCGGGCTTCGCCATGCCCTCCGACTTCAACTCCTCCAACCCCGAGGAGGGCACGCCGAGCCTCGGCGAGCTTGGCCTCACCCGCGTCAGCGTCGACCGCGACGGGCGCACCCTCTGGGAGTCTGACGCCGCCCTTCACCGCCGTAAGAGCTACGCCGACCAGGACGTCGCGCTCATCCGCGAGGAGTGCCTCCGCGAGGCCCTCCGAGACGCCTTCGCGGACGCCCGCTCCATCGGCTCCAACGCGCCAGCGGCGGAGAGCTTCGAACTCGCCCGTGAGGCTGCAACCCGCCGCGCCGAGCGCATCCTTGCCATGTTCGCCGCGTAGCCGAAACAGGCAGCAACTTCGATAGGTAGAGGGACTGCACGCGCGCGCCACGCAGCCTCCTCAACCCGTTTTCTCCGGCGACACGCCGGAGTCTTTCCGTGGCAGGAAAGACACCACGACGGCCCCCAGCCCACTCCCAGCGCGGAGTGAGCGCGGGGGCCGTTCCTCGGCCCAAGGAGCACCCGTGACCCACCCCACCCCAGACCCACGCCCCGGACGCATCGCCGCCGCTCTCGGCACCCGGCGCGTCTACGCTCGCGGCCTCCTCGCTCTCGACTACGAGACGCGCAATGCACTTCTTGCCGAGGTCACCCGTGTCGACTCCCACTCGGTCCTTGCATGGCTCCGCACGCAGCCCACCGTGGCCGCCGCATAGCTCCCACCGACAACCGCCTCCGGTCTTTGCTGAGTCCTCCGAGGCGGCTCCCATGTCGCGCTTCGGCGCGTAGCTCGTCCGACCGCACCGCGCCTAGCTAGCGCACCCGGTATCCCGAGCACCTCCTCTCCCTGTTCGCGACGTGGAGAGCCTCTCTCAGCGCCGCTCCGGCGTATCCCGGCCTCCTCGTGGCCACTCTCGTCGTCCTTCGTGCGCCAGGCGCGCGCGTAGGGCCTCGAGACCTTCCCCCGACCCCTACGGCAGGCCCTAGGCGTCGCCCACCGCGAGACGCGGCTCCCCTCAATTCACTCCGGCGCGCACGCGCCGCACCTACCTAGGAGCCCCTCATGGCTTACAACCAGTACACCGCCGAAGAAATCGGCATCGTCGCAGTCAAGGGCGCGGACAAGGGCCTCGTCCTCGGTCAGAACGTCGCCCGCTACACCGACGCGGACTTCCTGCCCGGCCACGGCGGCAAGGCGTACCTCCGCATTCCCGGAGCCGTCACCGCGCGCTCGCGCACCCTCCGCGACGAGACGACGGCCGTGATCTTTGACAAGATCAGCGAGAATCGCGTCTCCGTCGACCTGACCACGCACCTTATCTCCGCCGTCGCCATCGGAGACGCCGAGCTCACGCTCGATATCCGCGACTTCACGGCACAGGTGCTCAAGCCGCAGGTCACTGCCGTCGTGGACGGCATCGAGACCGTCATCGCCGACATCGACGCGACCGACGCCACGGCCGGCTACGACGAGGCAAAGCCCGCCGCACTCTTCACCAAGGGCCGCCGCGCGCTTCGCACTCGGGGCGTCGACGTCGCAAACGAGGCCCTCGTGGCCTACGTCGGCGGCAACATCGTCGACGCTCTCCTCGACTCGGGCGCGCTCGACTTCGCACGAACCGGCGACGCCGACGCGCTCCGCAAGGGCTCCCTCGGCCGTATCGCGGGCTTCTCGTGCGTCGAGTCGGGCCGCATCGGAGCCGACGAGGTGGTCTTCGCGACCAAGTCGGGTATCTACCTCGCGACCAAGACGCCGAAGGTACCCGAGGGCGCCTCGTTCGGCGCGTCCGTGAGCGACTCGGGCATCGCGCTCCGTTACCTCCGCGACTACGACGCGGCGCGCCTGACTGACCGAAGCATCGTCTCCACCTTCGTCGGCGCGGGTATCTCGCCGCTCTACGACGTCACGCGCAACCAGACGACAGGGGCGGCCACCGTCGCCGAGGTCGAAGGTGGCGCGGTCGTCAAGCTCGCCACGACGTAACCCGCCACCGCTCGAGGCCGCCGGCCCGCTCACACGACGCGGGCGGCCTCGCCCCCTCACTTCGCCCCCACCACCGATAGGCACCTCATGACCTCCGACGCCCGCCGCGCCGCTTACCTTGCCGCTGTCGCCCGTGAGGATGCCTCCGGCACCTTCGCCAGCACTGACCCCGACCTCCTCCTCGACCTCGGCGCGGGCCTCGCTGTACAGGCCTTCGAGGGCCAATATGGAGCCGCCGTCGCGCAGGCCGTGAACGGCTACGGCATCCCCCGCGAAGCCCTCGACCTCCTCGCCGCCGCGTACCTCGCCGAGGTCGCGCCTGTCATGGCCGCCGCGATCCTCGCGCAACCGAACGAGGGCAGCGCCAAGGCCATCCGTGGATGGCTCCGTCGTAGCGGCTACCGACGCGTGTGAGCTTCCCGCCGGCTCTCGCCTCCCTCGAGTCTCGCCTCGGTGTCACCATCGACTCCGACGTCGGCCGTGAGCGCGCCCGCAGCGCCATCGACGACGCGGTCACCCTCGTCCTGGCGGAAGTCTCTGAGCGCACCGCCGTCCTCTGGGAGGCCGGCGCTGCACCCGCCGTCGCCGAACTCGTCGCCCTCACGGCAGCGCGCCGAGGCTACGAGAACCCCCGAGGCATTCACTCCGAGACCCTCTGCGAGCACACCGTCGGCCTCTCGGAGTCGACAGGCGTCTACCTCACCAACCGTGAGGTAGCGCAGATCGTTCGCGCGGCCAGAGGACGCCGGGCGTTCGTCGGCTCCGTCCGCACGCCATCGGCGTACGGGCCTGAGCGCGACGGACTATGACCCGCGCGACGCTCCCGCCCTATTCTCCGACATCCCCCGTCATCGAAGCGGGCGTCGGAGTGCTCGCGGCCTGTGTGTGCAGGCGCGGCGAGAGCACGCAGGGACTCTTTCACCCCGTGGCGTGAGCATCCGGCGACGGGAACCGCGCGGGGTGAGCACACGGCTGACTTGGTCCTCGGCGTGGTGTGCTCGTCCGCCCGCCGAAGATCCTGGCGGGCGGACGGCTCAAACTCACAGCCCCGCGATAGCTGAACTGCGTTATATTTGGGAGTGCCCCCGGTGAGATTCGAACTCACGGCCTTCTCTTAGTAATGGATATGCTCTTCCACTGAGCTACGGGGGCTTTGGGTTATCACCCATGCCCCCGCCGTGTTGCAGCACGACGGGGGCAAACCATTTAGGAGTCGGCGTCCTCATCGCGAAGCGGATGGCTCCGAACGAAGCGGCCAGTTCCGTTAGAACGCACCACGTTCCCCTTCGAGTCCCGCATGGGGGCGCCGAGAACTCGGCCGTCATTCGCGATGATTCGCGTGCCTTCATTCGGCGCACTGCTGGCCTTTGCCGCCCTACTCGGACTCGGACGATACGCGAACCTGTTCTGATCATCGCGAACGACGTTTGCCCCGGGCTCCTCGGCGAGACGTCGCAGTGCCATGTCGTAAGCCGCGACTCCCGACCGCACCTCGGGATTGATCAGCCCCTCCTGCTCGATCCATTCGTAGATCGAACGAACGGTCATGAGGCGGCCGGGGTGCTTCCGAAGCGCCTCCAGCACGGCCTCGCGCGGCCGTACCTCGCTGCCATCGGCGGCACCGTTCCACGCGTTGTAGGCCGACGGCGACGAGGGGACAGCAACGCCGCGATCTTCAAGCAGGCCCGACAGCCCGGAGACAACCTGCTCGAGATGCGTGACCCGCGTGCGCGCCTGCTCGAGCTCATTACGCGTCTCGAGCAGAAGCCGCCGTGCTGCTTCAGTATCCATGTCTCCTCCTTCGCTAGTTACCAACGTATTGCACAACAGTTGGGACCAACGTTGTGTTCGCTACAAGCGAACTTTTCAACAGGTTCACCCTGAAGGTGAATCCCGGCCCCAACACAAGAGGACAACCTCGAGGCGCTGTGCCGATGGCACCATGCCCGCAAGAGCGCGGGCGAAGGAGTCGCAGCACGTCGCCCACGCCCGCGCCAGGCCCGCGAGCCCGAGGCGCATCCCGGTCTCCTCCCCGCGTGACCTCGAGGGCCGGGGTGGGGAGGGTCTCCCCCCTGCCCCCTCGCTAGAAGCCCGGTGAGGCATAGCGTCTCCCTGCCTATGCGCATGGCCCCCGTTTTTGCCGCGACGTCCGAACCGCCCTAGGAGGTGCCATGACCGACGCAACCGCCCCCAAACCGCGCTCCTCGTGGCGAACCTCCGCCAAGCGGACCTTCACGGAGACCGTCGAGGCACAGCCGACGCTCAACTCCGCGACCCTCGCGGGCCTTTACGCCGCATGCGACCTCATCGACGCGGCCGACACCATGCAACGCACCGTCGACGCCGAGGGCGTCATCGCCACGGGCTCGCAGGGCCAGCCTGTCGCGCATCCCCTCATCGCCGAGGTCCGTCACTACCGCCGCGAGGCCGTCGCCCTCCTACGGGCGCTGGGGCTCACGGCGCAGTCAGCCTCTCAGGCCGCCGCTTCCGCCCTCGCTAACAAACGTTGGCAGGACCGAGCCGCCCTCGGCGGCAACGTCACCCCGATCACCGGAGTCCGCAAGTCCGCACGCGACCGCTACCGCGACGCCGACGTCCCCGAGCAAGCCGCCGCGTCGGGAGACCCCGCTCCCTTCTAGGCCCTGGAGGGGCGTTGCTTGCCGTTTGGGTCTACGAGGAAGTCTTCGACGGAGTCCAGAACAGTTCATCCAACTCGCAGACGCCCATCTGCCGCAAAGGCCTCCCCCTCGCATGTCTCGCGCCAGACCAACCCCAGACCAAGGCCCCCGCCTCTCTCACCGGAGCGGGGGCCTTTCGTTTTTTATCGGAGGTTCGGCATCGGTATCGGCTGGTAGCGCTCGTCCCATCGCGGGTCAAAATGCTCGACGTCACCGAGGTCGAGTCTCGGCAAGAAGTCCGACGAAACGAGCCCGCTGCGGAGGTTCCAGAGTCGCACGGCCTCGTCAAGGACACGGCCCGCTATCAACTGCCAGGTGCCAAATAGCTCTCGCGGGACGGATAGGACTAGGAAGCCATCCTCGTCCGTTTCCTGGGGCGCTCCGCTGAGACTGCTGGCCTCATGCAGTGCCCATCGCCGAGCGTGAGTTAATCCCGAGGAAAGCGACCACATCAGGGGAAGGTCAACGCCAAGCTCCAATGATCCGAGCGCCTCCTCGGCGCTGAAGCGGCGATCGATCGCGCCACCGCTGATCCCGACGCGCTGCGCGAGCGATTGTATTAGGCGCTTATTTGCCTGACGCTCCGACGCGTTACCGCGTCGGTACTTCCATTCATCATACTTTTCCTGTGTCTTGAGTCTCAGAAACCGGGTGAGCCGCTCCTGTCGATCATCCGGGGTGAGTAGCCACGCCGCAGTACCGGCGGTTTCCAGCGCAGCCCGCGAGAGCGGAGGCGTCGCGGACTGCGGAGCCCAGACCGCGTGCATTTCCACGGCGGCGCTCAACTGGTAGGCCGCCGTCTGCATTAGCAACTGGATGGTCGGAGTGTGAGCGACGTCACTTCCGAGACTGTCCTCCCCGAGAAGCGCTCCGTCACCCCAAAGATCGCTGCGAGGCCGTATGCGGCCTTTCGTAGCGTCCCGGATGGCCACCGTGATCTCACTCACCCACACCGCGTAGGGGTGGTGGCGCTGCGCGTTGTCCATCTCCGGATAGTAGCGATCAGATCAACGCCTCGAGCAGCGTTCCGGCAAGCGCCCGCCCTTGTGAGGCAAGAGCGGGCAAGCACCCATACTCCGCATCTCAACCTCCACGACCGCCACCCCCGTCAACTCATCCAACTCAGGAACATCTTGCGCCGCTTCGCCGACAGCATTTGGAGCCCGTGGCCCCGCCCTCGCCGCCTCCACGGTCCGCTCCGCAATCCTGCCGATCAATGGCTTCGGACGGCTCCTCTGGCATTCTTAGCGCGACCAAAGCGAGGCGCGGCGGCTGAGCGCGGAGCGTGGCTCCCCGGCTGCACGTTTGACGAGTTCAATGCCGCCACAGGGCGACCAAGTCGGCGCTCTGCCACGCGCAACGCGCTCGTGTGGGCAATTGCCGCTCGTCGGCGTCGGACTCTTGGGTGGCGCAGCGGCCAGCGTCCCGTCGCCTTACCTCTGACACGCACGACAGAGGCCCCCAGATCGAATCTGAGGGCCTCATAATGGCCGCGGTAGGCTCCGGAGCTGCGACCCGTCCGAGCCTGTGTCAGGCCGCCACAGCGTGCCCGGCGAGCTGCTCGTCGACCATCCGCAAGAGCGGTGCGACGTCGTTGCGCCCGAGCCCGCCAAGAGCCGGGCCGACCAAGGTGAGGTCTACGAGCCCGTCTGCACCTTCCGCCATGAGTACCGCCTCGACCGCGTCGGCGAGCGTGACGGCCTCGACCGACTCGCACTCCTCGGCAGCCTTCCGCAGCCTCGAGGCCCACGCCCATCCCACCGACTCGACCGCCGCGTCATGCGCGTTCACGCGCTCCGCCAAGGCCCTTGCCGCGTCCATCATGATTCCCCCTTCGGCATCTGCAGACGCCCTCGACGAGGAGCAAATCACATATCGCTTATGCGAGCAAACTCCAGATCAGAGGGTAGAACTCCTTGCGCAAAGGGCCCTACGCTACTCGTCTGAACACGCAAGGAGCCCCCCGACCTATTCAGATCGGAGGGCTCTTGAACTTGCGTGACGCCTTTAGCGTCCGCCAAAGTTCTTGAAGCGCTGGTTGAACTTCTCGACGCGACCGGCCGAGTCCATGATGCGCTGCTTGCCCGTGTAGAAGGGGTGCGAAGCCGACGAGATCTCCACGTCGATGACGGGGTACTCGACACCGTCGAGCTCGATCGTCTTGTCGCTCGACACCGTCGAACGGGTGAGGAAGGTCTCGCCCGAGCCGAGGTCGCGGAACACGACAGCCTTGTACGTGGGGTGGATGTCAGTCTTCATGGGAAGTCCTTTGAGAAGTGGTGCCCTGGATTCTGCCAGGACGGTCAAAGTCTGCGGCGCCGGAGGCACCAAAGGACGAGTCTACCAGGCCTGCGGCCCGCGCACGACGCTCGTCGTGCGGCCGTCAGGAGGCGCGGGCCGCGTAGCGACCGGCATCCTGGCTCAGGGTGATCTCGACCCCGAACGTGGCGGTCAGATTCTCGGCCGTGAGCGCCTCGGAGAGCGGCCCGGATGCCACGACCTCCCCGTCCCGCAGCAGGAGGACGTGCGTGAACCCGACGGGGATCTCCTCGACGTGGTGCGTGACCATGATCATCGCCGGCGTGGTCGGAGCCTGCGCGTAGCCGGAGAGGAGGGCGAGGAGCTCTTCGCGGGCACCGAGGTCGAGGCTCGCGGTGGGCTCGTCGAGCAGCAGCAGCTCGGGGTCGGTCATGACGGCCCGGGCGATCTGCACACGCTTCTGCTCGCCGTCCGACAGCGTTCCGAACGTGCGGTCGGCGAGGTGGTCGAGGCGCCACTCCGCGAGGACGCGCAGCGCGCGGCGCTCGTCGATGTCGTCGTACTGCTCGCGCCAGCGACCGGTCACCGAGTACGCGGCGGTCAGGACGACGTCGAGCACCGTCTCCTCCGGCGGCACGCGGCGCGCCATCGCCGAGGAGGCGAAACCGATGCGCGGGCGCAGCTCGAACACGTCGGTACGCCCCAGACGCTCGCCGAGGATCGTCACCGAGCCCGAGGTGGGGTGGATGAGCGTGTCGGCCAGCTGCAGGACCGTGGTCTTGCCGGCGCCGTTCGGGCCCAGCACCACCCAGCGTTGATCGTCGGTGACGGTCCAGTCGAGGTGGGACACGATGTCCCGGGCGTTCCGGCGGACGACGACGTCGGAGAACTCCAGAACCTGCGGCATGCCTCCAGCCTAACGGCCTCACCGCACCGGTAACGGCGCGCCACCCCGGCCTGGGGAAGGGACCCTTACTTCCCCGCGACCTCCGCGTACAGCGCCGCGGTGGTCTGGGCGATCGCGGCCCAGCTGAAGTCCTCGATCGCGCGTCGGCGTCCTGCCTCGCCGTACTCGGCCGCGCGCGCGGCATCCGTCACCACTTCGGTGAGCACGCGGGCGAGATCGTCGACGAAACGCTCCGGGTCGACGGGAGTGCCGGTACCGTCCTGCAGCTGCTCGATCGGCACGAGGCGGCCGGTGACGCCGTCCACGACGACCTCGGGGATGCCCCCGGTCGCCGTGCCGACGACCGCCGCGCCGCAGGCCATGGCCTCGAGGTTGACGATGCCGAGGGGCTCGTACACCGACGGGCAGACGAACGTCGTGGCCGCGGTGAGGATCGCGCACAGCTCGTGGCGGGGCAGCAGCCGATCGATCCACACGACGCCCTCGCGGGTGGCCTGGAGACCGCGGACGAGTTCCTCGACCTCGGCGAGGATCTGCGGGGTGTCCGGGGCGCCCGCGCAGAGCACCAGCTGGACGTCGGGCGGCAGCTGCTCGGCCGCGCGCAGCAGGTACGGCAGCCCCTTCTGACGGGTGATGCGCCCCACGAACACCACCGAGGGCCGCGCGGCGTCGATGCCGACGGAGGCGAGGAATTCGTCATCCGAGACGGGATGCCAGGCCTCGGTGTCGATGCCGTTGTAGATGACGCGCACCTTGTCGGGGTCGAGCGCGGGGTAGCTGCGCAGGATGTCCTGGCGCATCCCCTCGCTCACCGCGACCACCGCGGCAGCCCCCTCGTAGGCGGTCTTCTCGATGTAGCTCGACACGGCGTAGCCGCCGCCGAGCTGTTCGGCCTTCCACGGCCGCAGCGGTTCGAGGCTGTGGGCGGTGACGACGTGCGGGATGCCGTGGAGAAGGGATGCCAGGTGCCCGGCGAAGTTCGCGTACCACGTGTGGGAGTGCACGACGTCCGCGCCGGCGACGTCGGACACGATCTCGAGGTCGGTCCCGAGGGTCTGGATCGCCCCGTTCGCGGCAGCCAGTTCGGTCGGCACCGCGTACGACGTCGTGTCGGGTTCGTCGCGCGGCGCACCGAAGGCCCGCACCTGCACCTCGGTGCCTTCCGCCCGCAGCGCACGGACCAGCTCGGTCGCATGGACACCCGCTCCCCCGTAGATCTCCGGCGGGTACTCCTTGGTCACGACGTCGACGCGCATGAGACGAACCGTAGCGCAGCGAAACCCCTGCCGCGCGTCTGTTCCCGGGATCGCGCGCGCCCCCTAGTGTGGTGCCATGCCTGCAGCGCCGAAGGTCTTCGGAATCATCCTCGCCGGCGGCGAGGGAAAGCGACTCATGCCCCTCACGGCGGATCGAGCCAAACCCGCCGTCCCCTTCGGAGGCCAGTACCGTCTCATCGACTTCGCGATCTCGAATCTCATCAATTCGGGCCTGAGACAGCTCGTCGTCTTGACGCAGTACAAGTCGCACAGCCTCGACCGGCACATCTCCCAGACGTGGCGCATGTCGCCGATGCTCGGTTCGTACGTGGCATCCGTCCCCGCCCAGCAGCGCCTCGGCAAGCGATGGTTCTCGGGGTCGGCCGACGCCATCCTGCAGTCGATGAACCTCATCCGCGACGAGAAGCCCGACATCGTCGTCGTCATCGGCGCCGACCACGTGTACCGCATGGACTTCAAGCAGATGCTCGACGCGCACATCGCCTCCGACGCGCGGGCGACGATCGCCGGCATCCGCCAGCCCATCGCACTGGCGAACCAGTTCGGCGTCATCGACACCGACCCCTCCGACCCGACGATGATCCGCGAGTTCCTCGAGAAGCCGCAGAACCCCACGGGTCTCGCCGACGCGCCGCACGAGGTGCTCGCCTCGATGGGCAACTACATCTTCGACGCCGACGCGCTCGTCGAGGCCGTCACGCACGACGGCGAGCTGCCGACCTCCGCGCACGACATGGGCGGCGACATCGTGCCCTACTTCGTCAACCGCGGCGAGGCGGCGGTGTACGACTTCCAGCGCAACGACGTCCCCGGGTCGACGTCCCGCGACCGCTCGTACTGGCGCGACGTGGGCACGATCGAGTCGTTCTACGACGCCCACATGGATCTGATCTCGACGCTGCCCATCTTCAACCTCTACAACGACGACTGGCCGATTTTCTCGCAGACCTTCAACGCTCCCCCGGCGAAGTTCGTGCGCGACTCGGTGGGCCGCATCGGCAACGCGATCGACTCGATCGTGTCCCTCGGGTCGGTGCTGTCGGGGACGCACCTCGAGCGGAGCGTCGTCGGACCGTGGGCGCTCGCGGGCGGCGGATCGACGATCACCGACTCGGTCCTCTTCGACGGCGTGCAGGTCGGCGCGGGAGCACGCATCCACCGCGCGATCCTCGACAAGAACGTGACCCTGGCGCCCGGCGCGACGATCGGCGTCGACCGCGAACGCGACCTCGCGCGCGGCTTCACCGTGACCGAGACCGGTATCACCGTGGTCGGCAAGGACGTCCGCGTCGACGTCTGATCCCGGATGCCAAAAGGGGCGGTGACCGCGATGGTCACCGCCCCTTCCGCGTCCCTGGAGGATCAGACGCCGACGCGCGCGAACGCGTCGCGGCTGATGCCTTGCGAGAGCACGAGCTTGGACCACTCGCGCGCGGTGTGCAGGCTGTGGTCGCGGTAGTTGCCGCAGCTGAACGCGTCGGTGCCCGGAACGTCCTCCCACTCCACGTCCTCGGCGATCGCGCGGAGAGAGTCGGAGACGGCGGCCACGACGTCGCCGAGGTCGGGCTCTCCCCACATGATCAGGTGGAAGCCGGTGCGGCATCCGAACGGCGAGATGTCGATCACGCCGTCGATCCGGTCGCGCAGGAGGCTCGCGAGGAGGTGTTCGATCGTGTGGATCCCGGCGGTCGGGATCTCCCCCTCGTTGGGCTGCACGAGGCGCACGTCGAAGTTCGAGATGACGTCTCCGCGTGGGCCCGACTCCGTGCCGATCAGGCGGATGTAGGGGGCGAGAACGGCGGTGTGGTCGAGCGTGAAGCTCTCGACGTCGGCCATCGGGTGATCCTTTCAACGGCGGGCACGTGTCCTCCGAGACTACGCGCGGCCGCTCCGACCGGCGCCGCGTGGGTCACCGCGTGACGCGCTAGGGTCGAGGCCGTGCCTGCGCCCGCCCGTTTCCTCGTCGTCCTGGATGCCGATTCCACCCTCATCCGCAACGAAGTCATCGAGCTCCTCGCCGACGAAGCCGGCCGCGGAGCCGAGGTGGCCGCGGCCACAGAGGCCGCGATGCGCGGCGAGGTCGACTTCGCCGACAGCCTCCGGTCCCGTGTCGCCGCGCTCGCCGGGGTCCCGATCGAGGCGTTCGCCCGCGCGATCGCGCGGATCGAACCGACACCCGGGGTGCGCACGCTCATCGACGCGGTCCACGCCCGCGGCGGGCTGGTCGGCGTGGTCTCCGGCGGGTTCCACGAGGTGCTCGACACCGTCGCGCCCGACCTCGGCGTCGACGTGTGGCGCGCCAACCGCCTCGGCGTCGCCGACGGCGCGCTGACCGGAGAGGTGGACGGTCCGATCGTGGATGCCGCCGCCAAGGCCGACACCCTGCGCGAGTGGGCCGCGGCGCACGGCGTGCCGTCGCACCTCACGTTCGCGATCGGCGACGGCGCCAACGACCTCCGCATGATGGAGGCCGCCGGCCTCGGCCTCGCGTTCAACGCCAAGCCCGCCGTCCGCGCCGCGGCCGACCTCGTGATCGGCCCCGTGGATCTGGCCGCGGTGGTGCCGCTCCTCCCACGCTGACGTCCCCTCCGCGATGTCGGTGGCCCGGCCTACAGTGACGTCATGGACGTGATTCTGGTTCCGGGCCTCTGGCTCGATGCATCGTCGTGGGATGCCGTGACCCCCGCGCTCACCGAGGCGGGGCACCGCGTGCACCCGCTGACCCTTCCGACCGATCCCGACGCCGGCATCCAGCACTGGGTCGACGCGGTCGTCGCTCAGGTCGACGCCGCCACCGACCCCGTGGTGCTCGTCGGGCACTCCGGCGGAGGCAACGTCGTGTGGGGCGCCGCCGACGCCCGTCCCGAGCGGGTCGCGCGCGTCGTCTTCGTCGACACCATGCCCCCGCCGCCGGGCGCCATGATCTCGGAGTTCCCCGTCCAGGACGGTGTCGTCCCGTTCCCCGGGTGGGACTTCTTCGACGAGCCCGACATCGCCGACCTCGACGACGAGACGCGCCGACGCGTGGGAGCCGCGGTCGTCGACGTCCCGGGCAGCGTCCCGACCGACCCGATCCCGCTCTCAGACGACCGTCGCCACGACATCCCCGTGACGGTGCTGTCGGGGCAGCTCGACGAGGACGGCGTCCGCGAGGTCCTGACCCAGTGGGGCGCGTTCGCCGACGAGTTCGCGCGGATCCGCGACGTCGAGGTCGTGACGCTCGGCAGCGGTCACTGGCCACAGTTCTCGCAACCCGAGGCCTTCGCCGAGAAGCTGCGCGCGGCGGTGCGCTGAGTGGAGGTGCGGGGAGGTGCCGGGTCTTCCGCCCCGCCCCCGCACACCACCGAAGAAGCACCGGTGTCCGCGAAGGAGACCCGCGCTCAGTGCCCCATGCCCAGTCCGCCGTCGACGGGGATGACGGCGCCCGAGATGTAGGCGGCGTCGTCGCCCGCGAGCCACGTGACGACGCCGGCGACCTCATCCGCCGACGCGAAGCGGCCGGCCGGAATGTTCTTCTTGTACTCGGCCTGCGTGTCCGCGGGCAGTTCGGCGGTCATGTCGGTCTCGATGAACCCGGGCGCGACCACGTTCGCGGTGATGCCGCGGCCGCCGAGCTCGCGGGTGAGCGATCGGGCGAACCCGACGAGGGCGCTCTTCGACGCGGCGTAGTTGATCTGGCCCGCCGAGCCGTACAGTCCGACGACACTCGAGATCAGGATGACGCGACCCCAGCGCGCCTTGAGCATCCCCTTCGACGCGCGCTTGACGACACGGAAGGCACCGCCGAGGTTCGTCGAGACCACGCTGTCGAAGTCGTCCTCGCTCATGCGCAGCAGCAGCGTGTCCTTCGTGATGCCGGCGTTGGCGACGACGACGGCGATGGGTCCGAGCTTCGCCTCGATCTCACTGAACGCAGCGTCGACGGCGGCGGCGTCCGTGACGTCGGCGCGGACCGTGAGCGTCCCGGCCGGTCCCTCGCCCGAACGCGCGGTGACCGCGACGCGCCAGCCCTCGGCCACGAAGCGTTCGGCGATGGCTCGTCCGATACCGCGGTTTCCTCCGGTGACGACGACGACGCGGTCCTGGGACATGTGAGACTCCTGCGGTGCGAGGGACGGAACCGGCCCAGCCTACCGACGACCTCGGTCCCACCCGGTCTCCGGGCGTTTGACACGGCCCGCGCCGCGCTGGAAGCCTGGACGCGAGCACGACGAAAGGGACACCCGTGAGCGACGACCAGAACCCCGCCCCGCGCAGCGAAGGCGAGACGCCGGCCACCACCGGCGCACACGACGCCGCCGCGCACCCCGCTCCCCCGGCGCCGCCCGTCCCGCCCGCGCCCGCCGCGGACGCGCCGTCGTACGCTCCGCCGACCTCCGACGCCCCCGCGTACGACGCCCCCGCGACTCCGGCATACGACGCCCCCGCAGCCCCCGCCTACGGTGCACCCGCGGCGCCGCCCTACGGCACCCCGGCCTACGGCCAGGCACCGGCGTACGGCCAGACGCCGGCATACGGCCAGTCCCCGTACGGATCGGCTCCCGTCGCCGGCGGCTACGGATCCGCCGTGCGGACCAACGTGCTCGCGATCATCTCGCTCGTGGCATCCATCGCGGGGTTCATCGGGCTGGTCCCGGTCATCGGACCGATCACCGGTGTGATCACCGGACACATCTCGCTCGCGCAGATCAAGCGCACGGGCGAGCAGGGACGCGGTATGGCGCTCGCGGGCACCATCATCGGCTGGGTCGGGATCGGTGTCATCCTGCTGCTCACGATCTTCTTCATCGTGTTCGTGGGGATTGCGGCGAGCCAGTCCTCTCGATACGGCGCCTAATCGCGCCCTCGCCCCGCGAGACGGGCGTACCCTGGGGTTCACCGTGAAGACATCGCCCCGCGCCCAGTCAGCGACGTCGCTCCCGCAGGCTCCCCGGGACGACGCCGGATCCCGTCTCGTCAAGTACATTGTGATGATGGGGATCCGTTTCGCGTGCTTCGGAGCGATGTTCCTCGTGACCCCGTACGGCTGGTACACCTTCCTCTTCGCCGCCGGCGCGATCTTCCTCCCCTACCTCGCCGTGGTCGTGGCGAACGTGGGGCAGGATGCCGCGACGGTCGACGCCGTGAACCCCGAGCGCATGATCGAGGCCGCGCCGGCCGCTCCCGTGTCGCCGTCCGCGGAAGCGCCGACCGTGATCCGCATCGCCGAGACGGCGCGTCTCGAGCAGCCGCGCGACGACCGGTCGTGACCGACGCCCCCGTCGAATGCTCCCGCGCCGGCTGCCGCGCGTCCGCCGAGTGGGCGATCCGGTGGCGGAACCCGCGGATCCACTCCGCCGACCGCCGCAAGACCTGGGTCGCGTGCGGGGAGCACGTCGGATACCTGCGCGAGTTCCTGAGGGCGCGCGACTTCCCCGTCGAGGTCTCCGCACTGGCGGACGACGCGGCGTGAGCGCGGGAGCACCGACCGACGTACGCTGGACGACGTGGTCAGGACGATCGAGGTGAACGCACGAGCCGCGCGGAGCCCTCTGCGCGTCCGCGGCGCCCGTCCCGGGGCCGCCCCGCGCGGAGCGTCGTCGTGAGCGCGCGCGAGATGCCCGCCGCCGCGCGCTGGAGCATGTACGTCGGGATCGCGATCCTGTTCGCGATCGCGTGCGGCTTCCTGTCGAACTGGCAGTTCTCCCGCAACGCCGATCGCAGCGAGCAGTTGCAGCTCGTCGCCGACAACTACGACGCCGCCCCCGTGCCCCTCGCCGACCTGCTCGCGCCGGGAGCGCAGATGAACCCCGCCGACGAGTGGCGGCCGGTGCGGCTGGAAGGGCGATACCTCGCCGACGAACAGCTGCTGGTGCGCAACCGGGCGCACGGCGGGACGGCGGCGTTCGAGCAGCTCGTCCCCTTCCGTCTCGTCGACGGCCGGACGTTCCTCGTCGATCGCGGCTGGCTTCCGCCGGGCAACCGTCAAGCCGATCCCGACGAGATCCCGGCGCCCCCGTCCGGCGACGTCGTCATCGAGGTCCGGCTACGCCCCGAGGAGGCCGCACCGACCTCGGGTCGCACCGCCGAGCCCGGGCAGGTGCCGACGATCAATCTCGGTCTCGTCGCCGAGCAGACCGGACCCATCGAACAGGGTGCGTACGGCCTGCTCATGTCGGAGTCGCCCGCGCCGGCCACCGCCCCCACTCCCGTCGACCCGCCGAGCAACGACCCGGGCCCGTATCTGTCCTACGCGGTGCAGTGGATCCTGTTCGCCGTGATGGGGTTCGGTTTCATCACGTACGTCATCGTGAGCGAGCGCCGACTGCGCCGCGAGGAAGCCGAGGAGGCCGAGCTCCGCGGCGAGCCGGAGCCGACGCCCGAACCCGAGGAGGTCCCGACGGAGCGCCGCCGCGTCGACCCCGTCGCACTCCACCGCTCCCGCAAGCGTCCGAAGGACCGCGACGCCGACGACGAAGACGCCCTGCTCGACGCTCGTTGAGCATCACGCCGGACGCCCGCTGAGCACGAAAAGAGCGCTGCCGCCGCGGCATCCGCTCGATCCGGAGAGGATCTACGCGAGCGTGATCAGGTCGGCGTAGTCGCGGCCCCAGATGTCTTCCACCCCGTCGGGGAGGATCAGCACGCGCTCGGGATTCAGCGCCTCGACGGCGCCCTCGTCGTGCGACACGAGCACGACCGCACCCTCGTAGTGCGCGAGGGCGCCCAGGATCTCCTCGCGCGAGGCGGGGTCGAGGTTGTTCGTGGGCTCGTCGAGCAGCAGCATGTTCGCCGACGACACGACCAGCGTCGCGAGCGAGAGTCGCGTCTTCTCGCCGCCCGAGAGCACGCCGGCCGGCTTCAGCACGTCGTCCCCCACGAAGAGGAACGAGCCGAGCACCTTGCGCGCCTCGGTCGCCGTGATGTCCGGGGCTGCGGACATCATGTTGTCCAGCACCGACCTCGTGACATCGAGGTTCTCGTGCTCCTGCGCGTAGTAGCCGATCTTCAGACCGTGCCCGGGCTCCAGCTGACCGGTGTCGGGCTGATCCACGCCGGCGAGGATCCGCAGCAGCGTCGTCTTTCCCGCACCGTTGAGCCCCAGGATGACCACGCGCGACCCGCGGTCGATCGCGAGGTCGACATCGGTGAAGATCTCGAGCGATCCGTACGACTTCGACAGACCGGATGCCATGAGCGGGGTCTTGCCGCACGGGGCGGGCTTGGGGAACCGGAGCTTGGCGACGCGCTCGTCCTGGCGGACGTCGTCGAGACCCTGGAGCATCTTCTCGGCGCGCGCGACCATCTGGTGCGCGGCGGCGGCCTTGGAGGCCTTCGCGCCGAACCGGGCGGCCTGGAGCTGCAGGGCCGTGGCCTTCTTCTCGACGTTGGCGCGCTCCTTCTTGCGGCGCTCCTCGTCGGCCACCCGCTGGCGCAGGTAGTTCTTCCAGTTCATGTTGTAGACGTCGATGACCTGGCGGTTGGCATCCAGGTAGAACACCCGGTTCACCGTCTCGCCGACGAGCTCGACGTCGTGCGAGATCACGATGAGCCCGCCCTTGTACCCCCTGAGGAATTCGCGCAGCCAGACGACGCTGTCGGCGTCGAGGTGGTTGGTGGGCTCGTCCAGGATCATCGTCTGCGCGTCCGAGAACAGGATGCGCGCGAGTTCAATGCGGCGACGCTGACCGCCCGACAGGGTCTTCAGGGGCTGGTCGAGGATGCGGTCCGGCAACGAGAGGTTGTGTGCGATGGATGCCGCCTCGGCCTCCGCCGCGTAGCCGCCCGCGGATTCGAACTCCTCGGTGAGCCGGCCGTACTTCTTCATCGCTTTCGCCGCGACGACGGGGTCGTCGTCGCCCATCGCCATCGACGCCTCGTGCATGCCGAGGGCGAGGGACCCGAGGCCGCGGGCGTCGAGGATGCGCGTGCGAGCGAGCATCTCGGGGTCGCCGGAACGGGGATCCTGCGGAAGGTAGCCGAGTTCGCCGCTGCGGTCGACTCCGCCGTTCGCGGGCAGCAGGTCGCCGGCGAGGACCTTGGTGAGCGTCGTCTTCCCGGCACCGTTGCGGCCGACCAGACCGATCTTGTCGCCGTCCGAGACGCGGAACGACACCTCCGACATGAGCACGCGCGCGCCGACGCGGATCTCGAGATCGTGCACGGCGAGCACAGCAGACGTCCGTTCGTCGAAGGGGAGGGAGAAAGGCCGAGGATGGCCAGCCACCCAGTATACGACGAGCCGCTGTTACCTCGCCGTCGAGAGGTTCGCCGGGGGTGGAGGGCCTCCGGGTTTGCGGTCACCGTCGGGCCGTGATCTAAACTAAGCCTATCCTTACCTAACCTGCAGGAGGTCCTCTGTGTCCCGTTTCCGCGCGCTGGCTGCTCTCGCCGCCGCCACGGCCCTCGTCCTGACCGGCTGCGCCGGCACCTCCGCCACCCCCGGGGCGCAGGACGCCTCCACGGCCGCCGACGGCTCCTTCCCCGTCACCATCGCCAACGTCTTCGGCGACACGACGATCGAGGCGAAGCCCGAGCGCGTCGTCACGGTGGACTGGGGCAACCAGGATGTCGCGCTGGCGCTCGGCATCGTCCCCGTGGCCATGCCCAAGGTGACGTACGGCGACGAGGACGGCGACGGCCTGCTGCCCTGGACCAAGGACAAGCTGGCCGAGCTCGGCGCGGAGACGCCCACGCTCATGGACGAGACGAACGGGTACGACTACGAGGCGATCGCCGACGCGCAGCCCGACGTCATCCTCGCCGCCTACTCGGGCATGACGCAGGAGCAGTACGACACCCTGAGCAAGATCGCGCCCGTCGTGACGTACCAGAGCGTCGCCTGGGGCACCACCTGGCAGGACATGACCCTCCTCGACGGGACGGCCCTGGGACTCAAGGACGACGCCGAGAAGCTCATCGCCGAGAAGGAGCAGCACATCGCGGGCGAAGCGGCGAAGTACCCCGCTCTCGCCGGCACGAAGTCGCTCCTGACCTACTTCGACCCGACGAACCTGTCGACCCTCGGCTTCTACAGCACGCTCGACCCCCGTGTCGGCTACCTCGAGGAGCTCGGACTGACCCCGTCGTCCTACGTCGCGTCGCAGTCGTCGGGCTCCGAGACCTTCTGGTTCACGCCCAGCACCGAGCAGATCGAGAACTTCGCCGACGTGGAGATGATCGTCGCCTACGGAGACGACAGCACGATCGCCGCCATGCAGGCGGACCCGCTCCTGTCGAAGATCCCCGCGGTGGCGAAGGGCGCGATCGCGGTGGTCGAGGGCGGCTCGACCCTGTCGTCCGCCATCACGCCGACTCCGCTGAACATCGGCACGAGCTACAACGACGAGTACATCGGCCTCGTCGGGGCCGCGGCCGAGAAGGCCGCGTCCTGATGCGGATCATCCACCCGTCGACGCGATGACCGTTCTCGCTCCGACCCCCGCCGCCCCCGGCGACGCGCGTCCGCGTCGTTGGGGGCGGCGGCGGGTCGTGGGAGTGACCGTCTTGGTGCTCGTGCTCGTCGCCGCGGCCGTGCTGTCGGTGACCTTCGGCGCCCGCGACGTCGCTCCCGCGGACGTGTGGGCGGGCCTGACCGGCTCGACCGACACCGCGTCGGCGGCCGCCGTCGCCAAGCGCGTGCCCCGCACACTCCTCGCCATCCTCGTCGGCGCCGCCCTCGCCGTCTCCGGCGCCGTCCTGCAGGGCGCCACGCGCAACCCGCTCGCCGATCCGCAGATCCTCGGCATCAACGGCGGCGCGGGACTCGCCATCGTCATCGGCATCGCGTTCTTCGGGCTCGGCTCGGCCACGGCCTACATCTGGGTCGGCATGATCGGCGCGGCGGCGGCCGCCGTCCTCGTCTACGCCGTCGGCTCGCTCGGTCGCGGCGGAGCCACTCCCCTGCGGCTGGCCCTCGCCGGCGCCGTCACCGCGGTGGCCTTCAGTTCGCTCACGAGCGCCATCCTGCTCCCGCGCATCAACGTGATGAACGAGTTCCGGTTCTGGCAGATCGGCGGTGTCGGCGGGGCGACCTTCGACACGATCCTCCAGGTCCTCCCGTTCCTCCTCGCGGGCCTCGTGGTGTGCCTGGCCAGCGCCTCCGCGCTGAACACCCTCGCCCTCGGCGACGAGCTCGCCGCCGGACTCGGCGCCCGCGTGCGCACCGCACGCCTCGTCTCCTCCGCTGGTGCCGTGATCCTGTGCGGTGCGGCCACCGCGGTCGCCGGCCCGATCGGCTTCGTCGGGCTCGTCGTCCCGCACATGATCCGGCTCGTCGTCGGCGTCGACCACCGCTGGCTCCTTCCGGTCTCCGCCCTCGGCGGGGCAGCCCTCCTGACCCTCGCCGACGTGATCGGTCGCGTCGTCGCCCGCCCCGAGGAGATCGAGGTCGGCATCGTCACAGCCCTCGTGGGGGCCCCGTTCTTCATCGCGCTCGTACGCCGACAGAAGATGCGTGCGCTGTGACCGGAACCCTGACTCCCCCCGCTCCCTCCGCCCTGGCATCCGTCACCACCGGGCGGCGGCGTCGACAACGACGCTGGGCGCTGGTCACCGGCGTCCTGGCGCTCCTCGTGATCGTCGCGTTCGCCCTGTCGCTGATGCTCGGGCAGACGAACTACTCGCCTGCCGCGGTGTGGGGCGTCCTCACCGGCCACCGCGTCCCGGGCGCGTCGTTCACCGTCGGCGAGTTGCGGCTCCCCCGCGCGACGACGGCCCTGTCCACGGGACTGTGCTTCGGCATGGGCGGTGTCGTCTTCCAGACGATGCTGCGCAACGCCCTCGCCAGCCCCGACGTCATCGGGATCAACACCGGCGCGAGCGCCGCGGCCGTCATCGGGATCGTCGTGCTCGGGCTGAACGAGACGGCGGTGTCGTTCCTGGCGATGGCGGCGGCCCTCGCCGCGGCTCTCGCCATCTACCTGCTCGCCTACCGCGACGGCGGGTCGGGGGCACGGCTCATCCTCGTCGGCATCGGCGTCGCGGCGATGTGCCAGGCCGTGGTGTCGTACGTGATCGCGCGCGCCGCGGAGTACGACCTCCCGGCCGCGATGCGGTGGATCACCGGCAACCTCAACGACGCCACGTGGGCTCGCGCCCTCCCGGTCGTCGGCGCCGTGATCGTCCTGGGTCCACTGCTGCTCGTGCTCGCTCGCCGTCTGGAGATCCTCCGCATGGGCGACGACACCGCCGCGGCGCTCGGCCTCCCCATCGAGCGCAGCAGGCTGCTGCTCATCGTCGCCGCCGTGGGACTCCTCGCCTTCGGCACTGCCGCGGCGGGGCCCATCGCGTTCGTCTCGTTCCTGGCCGGCCCGATCGCCGTCCGCATCCTCGGCCCCGTGGGATCCCCCGTCCTCCCCGCCGGGCTCGTCGGGGCCCTCCTCGTCCTCGTGGCGGACTTCTGCGCGCAGTACGCGTTCGGCACACGACTCCCCGTCGGCGTCATCACCGGCGTGCTCGGGGCGCCCTATCTCATCTACCTGCTCGTGCGCAGCAGTCGATCCGGAGGAACCACGCTATGACCGCGGAACGCACTCTCCACGCCGAAGCCGTCACCCTCGGCTACGGCGACCGCACGATCGTCGACACGCTCGACCTCCGCCTTCCCCCCGGGCGGGTGACCGCGATCGTGGGCGCCAACGCCTGCGGCAAGTCGACGCTGCTGAAGGCGATGGCCCGGCTGCTCACCCCGACGAGCGGTCACGTGCTCCTCGACGGCAAAGCCATCCACCGGATGCCGACGAAGCAGGTCGCGCGCGTTCTGGGCCTCCTCCCCCAGTCGCCCGTGGCGCCCGACGGCATCGCCGTGTCCGACCTCGTCAGCCGGGGGCGGCATCCCCACCAGGGCGCCCTGTCGCGCTGGACTCGCGCCGACGACACCGCGGTCGCCCGGGCCCTGGAGGCCACCGACACCGCGCACCTCGCCGATCGGCACGTCGACGAACTCAGCGGCGGCCAGCGCCAGCGCGTGTGGATCGCGATGGCGCTCGCCCAGGAGACCGACGTCCTGCTGCTCGACGAGCCCACGACGTTCCTCGACATCAGCCATCAGATCGACGTGCTCGACCTTCTGACCGACCTCAACCGCGAACGCGGCACGACGGTGGCGATGGTGCTGCACGACCTCAACCTCGCCGCGCGGTACGCCGACCACCTCGTCGCCATGGCGGGCGGACGGGTGATCGCCGCGGGAGATCCCGGCGAGGTCATCACCGAGCAGACGGTGCGCGACGTGTTCGGCCTCGACAGTCGCGTCGTCCCCGACCCGTTGACGGGGCGCCCGATGGTCATCCCGATCGGGCGTCATCACACCGTGGTCGAACCGGAGCAGGTCGCCCGCTGACGCGGGTGCGGTCGAGGGCTCACCGTCGGAGCGCCGGCCATCTGCGCTGCAAGCAGGCCCACCCGCCGGGCGGGTGCGGTCTCAGACCGTGCGCTCGACCTGGCCGGCGCGCCAGTAGCCCATGAACGCGACGCGCTTGCGGTCGACGCCGCAGCCCTGGACGAGGAGTCGCCGCAGCATCTTGACGGTCTGCGACTCCCCCGCGATCCACGCGTAGAACTCGCCCTCCGCGTCGGCGGGGCTGTCCCACAGCAGCTCGACGTCGACGTCGATGTCGTCGAGCTCCTGCGGGCGGGGCGCGGCGGCGCGGGCGAGCACGTCGCCGGATGCCGCGGTCCAGGCCTCGACGGCCTCGATGAGGGCCTCGCCGTGGGGACGGTCGTCGCGGGCGAGCCACCGCACCCCTGCTCCCCCGACCACGGGGAGCGCGTCATCGGCCGTGGGCACCTCGATGAACGCCTCCGCGACGATCCCGGGCGCGAGGCCCTCGAGGATCGCGCAGATAGCGGGAGCGGCGGTCTCGTCGCCGGCGAGCAGCAGGCGCTGCGCGGTGCCGGGGTGGAAGTCGATGCCCTGCGCGGAGTCGGCGCTGCGCGCGTCGGGGCCCACCACGAGGATCCGGTCGCCCGTCGCGGCGACCTCGGCCCACGCCCCCGCGGGGCCGGCGTCGTGATGCAGGACGAAGTCGATGTCGAGCTCGAGCGCCTCGGGGTCGATCCGGCGCACGGTGTAGGTGCGGAACGGCATCCGCTCCTCGTCGGGGAGGTCGCGCCAGCGGGTGTACCACTCGCCGTTGTCGATGGCCACGGGGTCGTCCTGCCCGATGTCGCACAGCCGACCGTCGGGCCCGGGCAGCACAAGCTTGATCCGCTGGTCGCGGCGGTCGGTGCCGAAGACCTCGAAGTCGGGCGACGCGAAGGTGATGCGCGCGAAGTGCGGCGACAGCCGACGGGCCTCCTTCACCACGGCGACGTACGGGCGGTAGGCGGGACGCGTGGCTGTCTTCACCGGATAAGGATATCCTTACCTATCCTCGGATGCCACGCCGGGCCGTCGCAATAGGTCGCCGCCGTACTACTCGACGAGCGCGCCGATGCGACGGATCGCGTCCTCCAGGACCTCCGGCGCGCACCCGACGTTGATCCGCACGTGCCCCACGCCCTCGGCCCCGAACAGCGGCCCGTGGTGCAGGGCGACCTTCGCCTCGCGGCGGACGAACGGGGCGGGGTTGTCGCCCCACCCGTACGCCGAGACGTCCACCCAGGCGAGGAAGCCGGCCTCCGGCACGCGATAGCGCGCGAGCGGCAGATGCTCGGCGAGCAGGTCGGCGAGGAGCCGGCGGTTGTCGTCGAGCGCGACGAGCAGCTGCGCGAGCCACGCGTCGCTCTCCGGCGCGAACGCCGCGCGGTTGGCGATGACCCCGAACAGGCCCGCCCGCCACTCGACCTCCCACGGCAGCGCCCGCACGACCGCCGCGTTCTCCTCCGACCCCGTGACGATGACGGCGCACTTGAGCCCGGCCAGGTTGTACGTCTTGCTCGCGCTCGTCACGGTGTACCCGACGGCCGCCGCCTCGGGCGCCGAATCGAGGAACGGGGTGAACACCGAGGGCGCGAAGGTCAGCGGCGCGTGGATCTCGTCGCTCACGACCGCGGCTCCGTGACGCGCGGCGAGGCGCGCCAGCTCGGCGAGGGACTCCCGCGAGTGCACCGTGCCGGTCGGATTGTGCGGGTTGCACAGCAGAACAGCCGTGGCTCCGGATGCCAGCGCCTCGCCGATCCCGTCGAGGTCGAGCTCCCACCGCTCCCCCGTGTCGCGCAACGGCACGCGTTCCACGACGGCACCCGCCTCTTCCACGGTGTCGTAGAACGGCGGGTACACCGGCGGCGTGACCACGACGCGGTCGCCCGGCGAGGTGACGGCCCGCAGCACCTCGACGACGCCCATCATGACGTCACCGGTCCAGCGGATGCGCGCCGGGTCCGGGCGCCACCCCCACCGGCGCTCGGCGAAATCGGCGAAGTCGAGGTCGATGCCGGGCCGCGGCGGGGTGTAGCCGGTGTCGCCGATCTCGACGGCACGGGCCAGGGCGGCGGTGATCGCCGGCGCGAGCGGGAAGTCCGTCTCGGCCACGAACATCGGGATCACGTCGTCCCCGTACGATCGCCACTTCGTGCTCGAACGCTGACGCAGCAGTTCGAGCGGCAGGGCCTGGAGAGGGGGGACGCTCATCCCGAAAGCCTAATGAGAGCCCCGGATGCCGGGGAATCCGGGCGTCAGAGAGGGAAACACGAACGCCCACCCCGTGTCGGGATGGG
Source organism: Microbacterium sp. IEGM 1404 (assembly GCF_030056775.1). NCBI lineage: Bacteria > Bacillati > Actinomycetota > Actinomycetes > Micrococcales > Microbacteriaceae > Microbacterium > Microbacterium sp. IEGM 1404. The sequence goes on from NZ_JASHKP010000001.1 coordinate 1,079,222, forward strand.
CGTTCGAAGAAGTGTCAGATCGCGAAGCCGAGGGCGCGCATCATGTCGCGTCCGTCGTCGGTGATCCGCTCCGGACCCCACGGCGGCATCCAGACCCAGTTGATGCGGAACCGGTCCACGACGTTGTCGAGTGCCTGAGCGGTCTGCTCCTCGAGCACATCGGTGAGGGGGCATCCCGCCGACGTCAGGGTCATGTGGATGACGAGCGCGTCGTTCTCGTCGTCCCACGCGAGGTCGTAGATCAGCCCCAGGTCGACGACGTTGATCCCCAGCTCGGGGTCCATGACGTCTTTCAGGGCCTCGGTGACCTCGTCGTACTTCTCGGGCGCGAGCGTTGCGGTCATGTAACGATCTTACGCGTCGACCGGCGTACCGGCCTCGAGGAAGCGGTCGTAACCCTCTTCTTCGAGCCGGTCGGCGAGTTCGGGGCCGCCCTCTTCGACGATCCGGCCCTTGACCACGACGTGGACGAAGTCGGGGCGGATGTAGCGGAGGATGCGCGTGTAGTGCGTGATGAGCAGCACGCCGAGATCGGTGGTCTCCTTGGCGCGGTTGACGCCCTCCGACACGATCTTCAGCGCGTCGACGTCCAGCCCCGAGTCGGTCTCGTCGAGCACGGCGATCTTCGGCTTGAGCAGCTCGAGCTGGAGGATCTCGTGACGCTTCTTCTCGCCGCCCGAGAATCCCTCGTTGACGTTGCGCGACGCGAACTTGGCATCCATCCGCAGGTTCTCCATGGCGCCCTTGACGTCCTTGGTCCACGAACGGATCGCCGGCGCCTCGCCGTCGATCGCCGTCTTGGCGGTGCGGAGGAAGTTCGTCACGGTGACGCCGGGGATCTCGACCGGGTACTGCATCGCGAGGAAGAGTCCGGCGCGGGCGCGCTCGTCGACGCTCATCTCGAGGACGTCCTCACCGTCGAGGGTGATGGAGCCGCTGGTCACGGTGTACTTCGGGTGGCCGGCGATCGTGTACGCCAGGGTCGACTTGCCGGACCCGTTGGGGCCCATGATGGCGTGGGTCTCGCCGGTGCGCAGCGTCAGCGTCACGCCGTTGAGGATCGGGGTCGTGCCGGCATCCGTCTCGACCGTCACGTGGAGGTCGCGGATCTCGAGGACAGACATGGTGTTCCTTACTCGGTAGTTCGGGGAGTCGATGGGGGGCGGCCGTCAGGCCGTCGCCTTGGTGACGGCGGGGTCGATGAGCACGTCGTCGCCGTCGATCACGACCTCGTACACGGGGACCGGCTCGAAGGCCGGCAGGTTCAGGGGGCGACCGGTCTTCAGCGAGAACGCCGATCCGTGCGCCCAGCACTCGAGCGTGTCGCCCTCGACGAAACCGTCGGAGAGCGAGATGTCGCCGTGCGTGCAGACGTCGCCGATGGCGTGGACCTCGCCGTTGCCGTCGAGCACGACAGCCATGGCGACGCCATCGACCTCGACCCGGCGGGCTTCGTCCTGCACGAGCTCGCTGAGGCCGCACACGCGGGACGCGCTCACGCCGCGGCTCCCTCGGCCAGCTCGCGCTCGATCGCCTCGATGAGCTCGGTCTCGAGCTCGGGGATGCCGATGCGCTGGACGATCTCGCTGAGGAACCCGAGCACGACGAGACGCCGCGCCTCGTCCTCGGCGATGCCGCGGGCCTGCAGGTAGAAGAGCTGCTCGTCGTCGAAGCGACCGGTCGCGCTCGCGTGCCCGGCGCCCTGGATGTCGCCGGTCTCGATCTCGAGGTTCGGGATCGAGTCGGCGCGGGCGCCGTCGGTCAGCACGAGGTTGCGGTTCGCCTCGTACGAGTCGGTGCCGGTGGCATCCGATCCGATGAGCACGTCGCCGATCCAGACGCTGCGGGCGCTCGCACCCTGCAGCGCGCCCTTGTAGAGGACGTCGCCGACGGTGTGGGGACCCTTGTGGTGCAGGTAGACCTGCGACTCCAGGTGCTGGCCGGCGTCGGCGAACGACAGGCCGTACAGCCGACCCTCGGCGCCGGATCCGGCGAGCTCCACCGACGGGTTCACGCGGACGACGCCGCCGCCGAAGCTCACCACCACGTGGGTCAGCTTCGCGTCGCGGTCGACCCGCGCCTGGTGCGACGCCGCGTGGATCGCGTCGTCGTCCCAGCGCTGCACCGACACGACCGTCAGCTCGGCGCCGTCGCGGACGAGGATCTCGACGTTCTGCGCGTGGTGCGCGCTGCCCTCGTGCCGCAGCACCACGGTGCCGCGGGAGTTCGGCTGCGCCTCGATGACGACGTGGGCGTGCGCGAGGCCGCCCGTGCCGGTCAACCGCACGACGATCGGCTCGTCGAGCTCGACGTTCGCGGGGATGCGCAGCAGCGGCGCCTCGGGCTCGTGCACCCATGCCAGCGCTGCCGGAAGGTCTTCCGGTCGGAAGTGCTCGCCGCGCGGAGCCTGGTCGGCCGTCAGGCGCAGCTGCTCGACCGCGTCGGGCGCGCTCACCTCGACGCGCATGATGCCCTCCGCGCCCGCCTCGTCCACGAAGAGCGGTGCGAGCCGGTCGACCGGGCTCAGCTTCCAGTTGACCTCGCGGCCGGTGGGGGTGCCGAAGTCCTTCGGGTCGAACGACGTCGGACGCTCCGACCGCGTCTGGACGGGAACGACGGATGCCACGAGGGCGGCAGGATCGATGTGACCCTCCGCCGTGCCGGCGGGGGTCTGGGTCGCAGTCGTCATTTAACCGACGGATCCTTCCATGCCCATCTCGATGAGCTTGTTCAGTTCGAGGGCGTACTCCATGGGCAGCTCGCGGGCGATCGGCTCGATGAAGCCGCGCACGATCATGGCCATGGCCTCGTCCTCGGGCAGGCCGCGGGACTGCAGGTAGAACAGCTGCTCCTCGCTGACCTTCGAGACGGTGGCTTCGTGGCCGAGCTGCACGTCATCGACGCGGATGTCGATCGCCGGGTACGTGTCCGAGCGCGAGATGGTGTCCACCAGCAGCGCGTCGCACCGCACGGTGTTCGCGGAGTGGTGGGCGTTGGCATCCACGCGGACCTCGCCGCGGTAGCCCGCGCGACCGCCGCCGCGGGCGATGGACTTCGACACGATCGAGGACTGCGTGTACGGAGCCATGTGGATCATCTTCGCGCCGGCGTCCTGGTGCTGACCGGGACCCGCGAAGGCGACCGAGAGCGTCTCGCCCTTGGCGTGCTCGCCCATGAGGTAGATCGACGGGTACTTCATCGTCACCTTGGAGCCGATGTTGCCGTCGACCCACTCCATCGTCGCGCCCTCGTGGGCCACTGCGCGCTTGGTGACGAGGTTGTAGACGTTGTTCGACCAGTTCTGGATCGTCGTGTAGCGCACGCGCGCGTTCTTCTTCACGATGATCTCGACCACGGCCGAGTGGAGCGAGTCGCTCTTGTAGATCGGGGCCGTGCAGCCCTCGATGTAGTGCACGTAGCTGTCTTCGTCCGCGATGATCAGGGTCCGCTCGAACTGACCCATGTTCTCGGTGTTGATGCGGAAGTACGCCTGCAGCGGGATCTCGACGTGCACACCCTTGGGCACGTATACGAACGAGCCGCCCGACCACACGGCCGTGTTCAGCGCCGCGAACTTGTTGTCGCCGGCCGGGATGACCGTACCGAAGTACTCCTCGAAGAACTCGGGGTGCTCGCGCAGCGCCGTGTCGGTGTCCATGAAGATGACACCCTGCTGCTCGAGGTCCTCGCGGATCTGGTGGTAGACGACCTCGGACTCGTACTGCGCGGCGACGCCGGCGACGAGGCGCTGACGCTCGGCCTCGGGGATGCCGAGCTTCTCGTAGGTGTTGCGGATCTCCTCGGGGAGGTCCTCCCACGACTGCGCCTGCTTCTCGGTCGAGCGCACGAAGTACTTGATGTTGTCGAAGTCGATCTCCGACAGGTCGGCACCCCAGGTGGGCATGGGCTTGCGACCGAAGAGCTGATAGCCCTTAAGGCGCGTCTTCAGCATCCACTCGGGCTCGGACTTGAGGGCGGAGATGCCCCGCACGACGTCTTCGTTGATGCCCCGCTGCGCGATCGCGCCCGCGGCATCCGTGTCGTGCCAGCCGAACTCGTATTGCCCCAGGCTTTCGAGCTCTGGTCGGTCGATGAGTACATCGGACATGGTGGTCACTCTCCTTCTCGGGCCTCAACGGTGTCATCCGCCCCAACATTCCGCGACGGACTCCGGTCGGAGTCACAGGAACGTCGCTGGTGGGCCCGCTCGAAGGCGCTGGCTGCGCGCCTAGACTGTCAGAGGTGCGAGACGCGCGAGCGCTGCACCGGAAGACCCTTCGATTCTACAGGCAACGCCCGCTCCCGGCACGGCACGCGCACCCCTCGCACCGGCCCGAGCGCCCCGCCGCCAGGAGGCTGCGCGCATGTCCACCGCTTCGTCCCCCCGCGCGCTCCGTCGCGTCCTCGACTGGCTGCCGGCCCGCATCGACCGCCGCATCCGTGTCTTCGCGTGGCTGTCGTTCGTCGCCGAGGTGCTCATCATCGGCACCGGCGGCGCCGTCCGACTGACCGGTTCGGGCCTCGGCTGCCCCACGTGGCCGCGCTGCACGCCCGACTCGCTCGTGAACACCCCCGAGATGGGGATCCACGGGATCATCGAGTTCGGGAACCGGACGCTCACCGGCGTCGTCGGCATCCTGGCCCTGGCCGTCGTCGTCCTGATGTGGCGTCTGCGTCACGAGCGGCGCGTGATGTTCGTTCTCGCCGTCGTCGTGCTCGGCGGGATCGTCGCGCAGGCCGTCGTGGGCGGCATCACGGTCCTCACGGGCCTGAACCCCTTCATCGTGGGCTTCCACTACATCGCCTCGGTCGCCCTCGTCACCGTGTGCGCGGCCTTCCTGACCCTCATGTACCTGCCGGCCGGGCCGCGCGAACGCGTCGTGCCCGCCTGGTTCGCGGGACTGGTGCACGCCACCACCGGCGTGCTCGCCCTCACCGTCGTCTTCGGCGTCCTCACCACCGGCGCCGGCCCCCACTCGGGCGACGCGGCGGCGGTGCAGCGCAACGGCTTCGACGCCGAAGTGCTCGAGCACGTGCATTCCTGGCCCGGCTACGCCCTGTTCGTGCTGACCCTCGCCATCGTCGTCCTCGCGTGGCGCCTGCGGCTGCCCGTGCGACGCTGGGCGACGGCGCTCCTGGCGGTCGAGGTGGTGCAGATCGCCGTCGGGCTGTACCAGGCGCGCAACGGCCTGCCCGAACTCGCCGTCGGCGTGCACATGGTCCTGGCCGCCCTCGCCGCCGCGGCCATGACGGTGGTCGTCCTGCGACTGAAAGCACCGGTCGCCGTCGGTTCCGTCGATCGGCTCGACGCCGTCGGAGCGGCGCGGCGCTGACCTTAGCGCGTTCATAGGGATTTCATCGAGCGCCCAGAGTCCCCGCACTGATGGGTGCGAGACTGTGGTTCCTCCGGTGCCGACCGTGCCCGGAGATCGAAGGAGTTCTTCCATGCAGACCCGCCCCCGCCTGGTGACCAGCATCCCGTTCTGGGTGCTCCTGGTGCTTTCCCTGGCCTCCGTGATCGGCGGACTGGTCATCGTCTTCCAGCAGATCGACGCGATGCAAGCGGTGCTGAACGACCCGAACGCGACCGTCGTCACGGTCTACGTCGCCCAGTCGTGGGCGATCGTCGGTGCCGCGGTGCTCGGTGCCGGTGCCATCGGACTCGTCGCGACGCTCGCCGTCGCCACCGCGGTGTCCACGCGTCCGCGCCCCGATGTCGCCGTCGAGACGATCGACTGGAACAGCGACGACGAGAGCGCCCCGTTCGCGGCCGCCCCCACCGTCGCCGCCGCCGCGACGACCGCCCCCGCCGCACCCCTCGTGCTCGAGGACGCGGACGTCGAGACCACGTCCGACACCCCCGCCCCGCCGCAGGCGGCGCACGACGCGCCGAAGCTCGACACGGGTGACGAGCACCCGCGTTCCTGAGCACGGCCCGTAAGACGAAGAACGCCCGCTCCCGAAAGGGGGGCGGGCGTTCTTCGTGGAGTCGGTGACTCAGAACGGCAGGAGCGGGTCGACCGCGATGGCCACGAAGAGCAGCGTCAGGTAGGTGATCGACGCGTGGAAGACGCGCATCGGTCGAGGCTCGCCCCCCTGGACGGCCCGGGAGTACAGGCGGTGCGACTCGTAGACGAACCAGCCGCCGAACACGAGTGCCGACACGCTGTAGACGAGACCCATGGATGCCACGGGGATCAGCAGCAGGGAGCACGCGACGGTGGCCCACGCGTAGAGGATGACCTGGAGTCCGACCTGCGAGCCGCTGCGCGTGGCACCGAGCATCGGGACATCGACCTCGTCGTACTGGGCGGCGTACTTCATCGACAGCGGCCAGTAGTGCGGCGGCGTCCACAGGAAGACCAGCGCGAACAGGATGAGCGGCGCCCAGGAGAGCGAACCGGTCACGGCGGACCAGCCGATGAGCACCGGGAAGCAGCCGGCGATGCCGCCCCACACGATGTTCTGCTCGGTGCGGCGCTTGAGGATCATCGTGTAGATGACGACGTAGAAGAAGATCGCGATGGCCGAGAGGGCGGCGGCGAGCGGGTTGGTGAAGACCCACAGCCACACCGTCGACACGGCGGCGAGCGTCCACGCGAACGTGAGGGCGCCGCGGGGCGACACCTCGCCGGTGACCAGCGGCCGGTTCTCGGTGCGCTGCATGTGCGCGTCGATGTCGCGGTCGAGGTACATGTTGAAAGCCGCCGCCGAACCGGCGCTCAGCGATCCGCCGATGACGGTGGCGAAGATCAGCCAGAGGTCGGGCAGGCCCCGCGCGGCGAGGATCATGACCGGAACGGTCGTGACCAGCAGCAGTTCCAGCACGCGCGGCTTCGTCAGCGCGACGTAGGCGCGAACCGTGCGTCCGAGAGAGCGCCGATCGGTCGTCGCAGTGACGTGCGACGTCGTCGAGATGTCCATCGTCCCCCGGGGTAGAGCGTGCGTATCCCTCCGATTCTATGGCATCCCGTACACACGCCCGGCCGCCTGTCGACCCCCTCGGGAACAGTCTCGGGCGCCGGCGCGTTCTCGCTATGCTGGCGATGAACGCGCGCCCCGCGCCGACCACCCCACCCCACTCCCGCCCCTACGGCGTCGAGTGCGGCGTCGGATCGTGACCCGGGCGCAAAGTGACGAGAAAGGCACCGTGTTGTCGGACTTCGAATGGGATGAGATCGATCGGCGCGCGGTGGACACCGCACGCGTTCTGGCGGCGGACGCCGTCGAGAAGGTGGGGAACGGGCACCCCGGCACCGCGATGTCTCTCGCACCGGCCGCTTACCTGCTGTACCAGCGCGTCCTGCGCCACGACCCGGCCGACACGCACTGGCCCGGCCGCGACCGCTTCATCCTCTCGGTGGGGCACTCCTCGCTCACCCAATACATCCAGCTCTACCTCGGCGGTTTCGGCCTCGAGCTGAAGGACCTCGAGGCGCTCCGCACGTGGGGCTCGCTCACCCCCGGCCACCCCGAGTACGGGCACACCGACGGCGTCGAGATCACGACGGGTCCGCTCGGTCAGGGCCTGGCCTCGTCGGTCGGCTTCGCCTATGCGGCGCGCTACGAGCGCGGCCTGTTCGACCCCGAGTCGCCCGCCGGCGAGAGCCCGTTCGACCACTACGTGTACGTCATCGCCGGCGACGGCGACCTGCAGGAGGGCGTGACCAGCGAGGCCTCCTCCCTCGCCGGCCACCAGGAGCTCGGCAACCTCATCGCGATCTACGACTCCAACCAGATCTCGATCGAGGACGACACCAACGTCGCCTTCACGGAGGACGTGCAGAAGCGCTACGAGGCCTACGGCTGGCACGTCCAGACCGTCGACTGGAAGAAGACCGGCCAGTACGTCGAGGACGTCGCCGAGCTCCACTCCGCGATCGAGGCCGCCCAGGGCGAGACGAGCAAGCCCTCGCTCATCATCCTCAAGACGATCATCGGCTGGCCCTCCCCCGGCAAGCAGAACTCGGGCAAGATCCACGGCTCCGCCCTCGGCGCAGACGAGCTGAAGGCCACGAAGGAGGTCCTCGGCTTCGACCCCGAGCAGCACTTCGCGGTCGCCGACGACGTCATCGCCCACACCCGCGAACTCGTGAAGCGCGGCGAGGCCGAGAAGGCCGCCTGGCAGCAGAAGTTCGACGCCTGGGCCGAGGCCCACCCCGAGCGCAAGCAGCTGTGGGACCGCCTGCAGGCCCGCGAGCTCCCCGCCGACATCGCCGAGGCGCTCCCCGCCTTCGAAGCCGGCAAGGATGTCTCCACCCGCGCCGCCTCCGGCACGGTCATCAACGCGCTGGCCGCGGAACTCCCCGAGCTCTGGGGCGGATCGGCCGACCTCGCCGAGTCCAACCTGACCACGATCAAGGATGCCAAGTCCTTCATCCCCGAGTCGTGGTCCACGCACGAGTGGTCGGGCGACCCCTACGGCCGGGTGCTCCACTTCGGTATCCGCGAGCACGCGATGGGCGCGATCCTCAACGGCATCGTGCTGCACGGTCCGACGCGCCCGTTCGGCGGCACGTTCCTCATCTTCAGCGACTACATGCGGCCGCCGGTGCGTCTGGCCGCCCTGATGAACATCCCGACGATCTTCGTCTGGACGCACGACTCCGTCGCCCTCGGCGAAGACGGCCCGACGCACCAGCCGATCGAGCAGCTCGCCACGCTCCGCGCCATCCCGAACTTCGCCGTCGTGCGACCGGCGGACGCCAACGAGACCTCGGTGGTCTGGCTCGAGATGCTGCGTCGCACGGAGGGTCCCGCGGGCATCGCCCTCACGCGTCAGAACATCCCGGTGTTCGAGCGCGGCGCCGGCGAGGCCTCGGGCGAGGAGTTCGCCTCCGCGGCGAACGCCGTCAAGGGCGCCTACGTGCTGGCCGAGGCCGCGAACGGCGAGCCGGACGTCCTCCTCATCGCCACGGGCTCCGAGGTGCAGCTGGCCGTCCAGGCGCGCGAGACGCTCGCCGCCGAAGGCATCCACGCCCGGGTCGTGTCGGCACCGTCGCTCGAGTGGTTCGCCGAGCAGGACGAGGCCTACCGCGAGTCGGTGCTGCCCTCCTCGGTGAAGGCACGCGTGTCCGTCGAGGCCGGTTCGGCCCTCACGTGGGCGGGCATCGTCGGCGACGCCGGCCGCTCCGTCGCGATCGATCACTTCGGCGCCTCCGCCGACTACAAGACCCTCTTCCAGAAGTTCGGGATCACCGCCGAGGCCGTCGTCGCGGCCGCGCACGAGTCGATCGCCGCCGCGAAGTAAGAGACCAGGAGAACAGACATGAGCACTCCCACCGAACAGCTTTCCGCCGCAGGCGTCAGCATCTGGCTCGACGACCTGTCCCGTCAGCGCATCCAGTCCGGCAACCTCGCCGAACTCATCGAGAAGCGCAACGTCTCGGGCGTCACCACGAACCCGACGATCTTCGCCGGTGCCCTGTCCAAGGGCGAGGCGTACGAGGGCCAGGTCCGCGAGCTCGCCGCCCAGGGCGCCAGCGTCGACGAGGCGATCTTCTCGATCACCACCGACGACGTGCGCGACGCCTGCGACATCTTCCTCCCGGTCTTCGAGTCCACCGGGGGCGTCGACGGCCGCGTGTCGATCGAGGTCTCCCCCGACCTCGCGCACGACACCGAGGCCACCGTCGCGCAGGCGAAGGATCTGTCCGCGCGCGTCGACCGCCCGAACGTGCTGATCAAGATCCCCGCCACCAAGGCCGGGCTCCCCGCGATCACCGAGGTCATCGGCGCCGGCATCTCCGTCAACGTGACGCTGATCTTCAGCCTCGAGCGTTACGCCGAGGTCATCGACGCCTACCTCGCGGGCGTCGAGAAGGCCCACGCGGCCGGGCACGACATCTCGACCCTCCAGTCGGTCGCGTCGTTCTTCGTCTCGCGCGTGGACACCGAGGTCGACAAGCGCCTCGCCGCGATCGGCACCGACGAGGCGGCCGCGCTCAAGGGCAAGGCGGGCCTCGCCAACGCGCGTCTGGCGTACGAGCTCTACGAGCAGAAGTTCGCCGAGGACCGCGCGAAGGAGCTGCTCGCCGCCGGCGCCACCGTCCAGCGCCCCCTGTGGGCCTCCACGGGCGTGAAGGACCCGGCCCTGCCGGACACGCTCTACGTCACCGAGCTCGTCGCTCCCGGCACGGTCAACACCATGCCCGAGAAGACGCTCGAGGCGACCTTCGACCACGGCGTGATCACCGGTGACACCATCACCGGCGCCTACGCCGAGGCGCACGAGGTCTTCGACCAGCTCGCCGCCGCGGGCGTCGACTTCGCCGACGCGACCCAGGTGCTCGAGGACGAAGGCGTGGAGAAGTTCATCGCCTCGTGGCACGAGCTGCAGGACACCGTCGCCACGGCGCTCGAGGCCGGAAGCGCCCAGGCCGCGAAGTGACCTTCGCCGTCAAGGTCACCGGCCAGGTGAAGTCGGTCGTCGACTCGGAGCTGCCCGACCTGGTCGGCTCCCTGGTCGCGTCCGGCATCACGGCGGGCGACCCCACGCTGTGGGGTCCCGCGGCCGAGGAAGAGGCATCCCGTCGGCTCGGGTGGGTGCAGGCGGTCTCCGTCTCGCGCCCGCTCGTGCCCGAGATCACCGCCCTGCGCGACGAGCTCGTCGCGCAGGGCGTGACCCGCGTCGTCCTGGCCGGAATGGGGGGCTCCTCCCTCGCACCCGAGGTGATCGCCCGTTCCGCGGGCGTGCCGCTGGTGATCCTGGACTCCACCGCCCCCGGGCAGGTGCTCGCCGCGATCGACGGCGACGCCGAAGCCGGTGGCCTGCGCGAGACCGTCCTGGTCGTCTCGAGCAAGTCCGGCTCGACCATCGAGACGGATTCGGCCAAGCGCGCGTTCGAGGCCGCCTTCCGCGACCTGGGCATCGACCCGGCCGATCGCATCGTCGTCGTCACCGACCCCGGCTCGCCGCTCGATCAGGCGGCGCGCGCCGACGGCTACCGGGTGTTCACCGCCGACCCCACCGTCGGCGGCCGGTATTCGGCGCTCACCGCCTTCGGCCTCGTGCCGGCGGGCCTCGCCGGCGTCGACATCGACGACCTGCTCGACGAGGCGGATGCCACCCTCCTCGAGGTCGCGATCGACTCCCCCGAGAATCCGGCCCTGGTCCTGGCGGCGGCGATCGCGGGCGGCGGCGCGCAGCGCCGCGACAAGCTCGGCCTCGTCACCGACGGCAGCCACCTCCCGGGCCTCCCGGACTGGATCGAGCAGCTCGTCGCCGAGTCGACCGGCAAGGACGGCACGGGCATCCTCCCCGTCGTGCTGCTGCCCGTCTCGCCCGAGCTGGAGACCCGACCCACAGACCTGCAGGTCGTGAGGTTCGTCGACCACGCCGACGCGTTCCACCTGTTCGAGCGTCACGAGGGCGAGGTCCTGGTGAGCGGCTCCCTCGGTGCGCAGTTCATCGTGTGGGAGTACGCCACCGCCATCGCCGGACGCCTGCTCGGCATCGACCCGTTCGATCAGCCCGACGTGGAGTCGGCGAAGGTCGCCGCCCGCGGGCTGCTCGACGCGCGCCCGGAGGAGACCGCCCCGGCGCTCGTGTTCGACGGCGTCGAGGTTCGCGTTTCGGACCCCGCCCTGGCATCCGGTGGCACCCTGGCGAGCGTCCTGGACGCCCTGTGGGCGTCCGTGCCGGCCGACGGTTACGTGAGCATCCAGGCCTACGTGAACCGACTCGATCTGCCGCAGCTCGCGGGGCTGCGCGAACTGGTGGCCGCGGATTCCGGTCGACCCACGACGTTCGGATGGGGACCCCGGTTCCTCCACTCCACGGGCCAGTACCACAAGGGCGGACCCGCCACCGGTGTCTTCCTCCAGATCACCGAACGCACCGACGTCGACCTCGAGATCCCCGGTCGCCCGTTCACGTTCGGTCAGCTCATCAACGCACAGGCCGCGGGCGACGCGAGCGTGCTGGCGGAGGGCCACGGCCGCCCCGTCGTCACGCTCACGCTCACCGACCCGCAGGTCGAGGTGCTCTCACTCTTCGAGGCGGCGCAGTAGAAGCATGGTCGTAGAGATCACACCCGGTCACAATCCCCTCCGCGATCCCGAGGATCGCCGGCTCAACCGCATCGCGGGTCCCAGCGCGCTGGTGATCTTCGGCGTGACAGGAGACCTGTCGCGCAAGAAGCTCATGCCGGCCGTCTACGACCTCGCCAACCGCGGCCTCCTGCCCCCCGGATTCGCGTTGGTCGGCTTCGCCCGTCGCGACTGGGAGGACCAGGACTTCGCGAAGGTCGTGCACGAATCGGTCAAGCAGTACGCCCGCACCGAGTTCCGCGAGGAGACGTGGCAGGAGCTGCTCGAGGGCATCCGCTTCGTCCAGGGCGAGTTCGACGATCCCGAGGCGTTCCGTCGTCTGCGTGAGACCGTCGACAAGCTCGACGTCGAGCGCGGGACGATGGGCAACCACGCGTACTACCTCTCCATCCCGCCGAAGGCCTTCCCCCTGGTGACGACGCAGCTCAAGGCGTCCGGGCTCGTGGGCGAGGGCGATCAGAAGCCGGCCGGCTGGCGCCGTGTCGTGATCGAGAAGCCCTTCGGTCACGACCTCGCCTCCGCGCGCGAGCTGAACGAGGTCGTCGAGAGCGCGTTCCCCGCCGACTCGATCTTCCGGATCGACCACTACCTCGGCAAGGAGACCGTGCAGAACATCCTGGCGCTGCGTTTCGCCAACGAGCTGTACGAGCCGATCTGGAACCGCAACTACGTCGACCACGTGCAGATCACGATGGCCGAGGACATCGGCGTCGGCGGTCGCGCGGGCTACTACGACGGGATCGGCGCGGCTCGCGACGTCATCCAGAACCACCTGCTGCAGCTCCTCGCCCTCACGGCGATGGAGGAGCCGATCAGCTTCAACGCCGCAGACCTGCGCGCCGAGAAGGAGAAGGTGCTCGCGGCCGTCCGCCTGCCGGAGAACCTCGCCGAGGCGACAGCCCGCGGGCAGTACGCCGGCGGATGGCAGGGTGGCGAGAAGGTGCTCGGCTTCCTCGAGGAAGACGGCATGAACCCGGAGTCGGTCACCGAGACCTACGCCGCGATCAAGCTCGAGATCAACACACGCCGCTGGTCCGGGGTGCCGTTCTACGTGCGCAGCGGCAAGCGACTCGGACGCCGTGTCACCGAGGTCGCCGTGGTGTTCAAGCGTGCGCCGCAGCAGCTGTTCTCGCGCAGCCAGACCCAGGAACTGGGGCAGAACGCGCTCGTCATCCGCGTGCAGCCCGATGAGGGCGTCACCATCCGCTTCGGTTCGAAGGTCCCGGGCGACGGCACCCAGGTGCGCGACGTGACGATGGACTTCGGGTACGGCCACGCCTTCACCGAGGCCAGCCCCGAGGCCTACGAACGGCTCATCCTCGACGTGCTGCTGGGAGACCCGCCGCTCTTCCCGCGCCACGAAGAGGTCGAGCTCAGCTGGAAGATCCTCGACCCGATCGAGGAGTTCTGGGCGGCTCAGGGTGGCCCGCTCGAACAGTATTCGCCCGGGTCGTGGGGGCCGGCATCCGCCGACGAACTCCTCGCCCGCGATGGCCGCACGTGGAGGCGCCCGTGATCATCGATCTGCCCGACACCACCGTCAGCGCGATCTCGAAGAAGCTCGTCAGCGTTCGAGAAGAGGGCGGCGCTGTCGCCCTCGGTCGCGTGCTGACCCTCATCATCGTGACCCGTCACGGCGCCGAGGAAGAGGTCATCGAGGCCGCGAACGACGCCTCGCGCGAGCACCCGATGCGTGTGATCGCGGTGCTGTTCGGCGACGAGGGCGAAGAGCCGCGCCTCGACGCACAGATCCGTGTGGGCGGCGACGCCGGCGCGAGCGAGGTCGTGGTGCTGCGGGCACACGGAGCGGCCGGGTCCAACGCAGAGAGTCTCGTGACGGGTCTTCTGCTGCCCGACGCCCCCGTCGTGGCCTGGTGGCCCGCCGAGGCGCCGGGGGATCCCGCACTCTCCGCGATCGGCCGCATCGCACAGCGCCGCATCACCGACGCGTCGTCGCAGGCCGACCCGACGTCGTGGGTCGCCCACCTCGGCGAGCACTACGCGCCCGGCGACACGGACTTCGCGTGGACCCGCGTCACACGGTGGCGCGAGCAGCTCGCGGCCGTGCTCGACCAGCCGCCGTACGAGCCGGTGACCTCCATCGAGGTCGCGGGTTCGAGCGACTCCCCCTCCACCGCTCTCCTCGCGGCGTGGCTGGGTCTCAAGCTCGAGGCCCCGGTCGCGTACACGTACCTGCCGGAGGAGGAGTGGGCCGGCGGCATCAAGTCGGTGCGCCTGACCCGCGAGAGCGGCGACACGCTGCTGGAGCGCCCGGTGCCGGGCGTGGCGGTGCTCACGCAGCCGGGGCAGCCGACGCACGAGCTCGACTTCCCGCGCCGTACGCTGCGCGAGTGCCTGGCCGAGGAGCTGCGTCGCCTCGACCCCGATGTGCTCTACGGCCGCGTCCTCACCCAGTGCACCGAGTTGCTCGGCACGCTCGACGAGCTGAGCACGCGATGACCGAGAACGGTGCGGCCAAGCAGGTCATCATCAAGAAGGATGCCGCGACCCTCGCCGACTACGTCGCGACGCGTTTCGTCAATCGCGTCGTCAAGCGCGTGGCCGAGGGCAAGCGCATGCACATCTGCCTGACGGGCGGAACGATGGGCGGCGCCGTGCTGCGCGCCGCCGCACTCGATCCGCGCGTTGCGGACATCGACTGGTCGCTCGTGCACTTCTGGTTCGGGGACGAACGGTTCGTGGCCCGTGACTCGGACGACCGGAACGACCGGCAGGCGCGTGCGGCTTTGTTGGATGCTCTGGCCGTCCCCGCCGAGAACATCCACACGGTCGCGTCGATCGACGACGGCCTCGACCTCGACTCCGCGGCCATCGCGTACGCCGATGAGCTGGCGCAGTTCGCTCCGTCGGATCGCAGTGAGACCGGCCCGTGGCCGTCGTTCGACATCTGCTTCCTCGGTGTCGGTCCGGATGCGCACATCGCGTCGCTCTTCCCCGACCGGCCCGAGATCTCGGTGACCGACCGGGCGACCGTGCCGGTGCGCGACTCCCCGAAGCCACCTCCCGAGCGCATCTCGCTCACGCGTCCGGTCATCAACTCGTCCAAGCGCGTGTGGATGGTCATCGCCGGGGCGGACAAAGCCGCAGCTCTCGGCCTCGCCCTCGCCGGTGCGAGCTATCAGAGCGTCCCCGCGGCCGGGGCGAAGGGGCGCCGTCGTACGGCGTTCTTCGTCGACGAGGCCGCGGCCGACCAGGTCCCGCCGCAGCTCATCGACCGCGAGTACTGACACCGGATTTCCATCGGGAATCCGAGGGGGCCACGTGCGATGCACGAGGCCCCCTTCGCCGTCAACCGGGAAAATCTCCTCTTGTCTTCGTCCGGCACGGTTGCTTACAGTGGCGGCCTGGGGGCATCCAGGACGGGTGCGGCGAATCGCCCGCCGCGCCGTCCACCGACGCAGTTGGGAGCGTTCGGATGCAGTTTTTTGGGCGCGAACGGGAAATCCAGGTCGCCGAGGCGATGATCGGCATGCGGGAGGGGGCCGCGTGCGTGTTCGTCGGCGACACCGGAGTGGGCAAGACGGCCCTCCTCAGGGAGATCGCCCGACGACACGACACCGCGGTCGTCGCGGTGAGTCCGAGCGAACGGATGTGGCCCCTGTCGGGCGTCTCCGCCTTCGCCGCCGGACTGGCGGGGTCGCGGAGCAGCGCCCTCGACGCGGTGCTGTCCCGGGGACGCGACTGGCCGGAACACCTGCTGGCGGAGGAGATCAGCCGCACTCTCCACCTCGTTCAGGACGAGCCCCGCGTGCTGGTCATCGACGACCTGGACGAGATGGACGGCGCGAGCCTCAGCATCCTGGCGTTCGTGTGCGCTCGGCTCCGAGGTACCGGGGTCAGCGTGATCGCGACCGTGCGAACCCCGGAGGGGCGCCACGATTTCGCCGGGGTGACCCACATCCACATCGAACGGCTCTCCTTCGACGAGTCGGTCGAGCTCGCCCGCGCGACGATCGGCGCGGGCACCAGCCCGGCCGTGACGCACATCGTGGCCGCATCGACGGGCGGTGACCCCGGGCTGATCGCGCGTGTCCGGCTGACTCCCGGCGAGGCGGCCGGCGACGCCGCGCTGCCGCTGCCTCTGCGCGTCGTCCGTCCCTCGGTCCGGCGGCAGCGCAGTATGCCGCGGTGCTCCGAGGATCCCCGGGTGTCGGCCGTCCTCGACCTGCTCTCGATGGGGCCCCTCTACGACTACGAGCACCTCCGATCGGCGGCCGCCGAGATCGGTATCGAGCTGGACGAGCTGATCGACCGCGGTCTCGTGAGCGTGCACGGCGACCGCGCGCGCGTCTCCGACCCCGCCCTCCGCCTCCGCCATCACGCGGCGCTGTCCCCCGACGAGCGTCGGCGGCTGCACGCCCGGTCGGCGAGCGACCACCGGCAGCAGGACCCGGCGACGTATCTGTGGCACGCCAGCTTCCTCGACCCCACGGGCGACCGGCTCCCGCTCCTCGCCGCCGCCGTCGAACTGTCCCGCGGGGGTGACACGTTCGCCGCGATCGAGTTCGCCGAGCGCGCCCTGGGCGGTGAGCTGGACCCGATCCAGCGGGATCGCGGACTCGTCGAGCTGGGCGACGCCCTCGTCCTCGGCGGACACGACCTGCTCGGACAGCACTATCTCGATCGCGCCCTCGACACGGCCGCGGCGGATGTCCGCGTGCGGGCGACGATCGCGGCTCTGCGTGCCGGCGCCCGCGTCGATCACGTCGTGCGCGACGCCCTTCCCGACTCCGTCGAATGGGAGGACGACGCCGTCTCCACCGAACGCCTCCTGTGCGAGAGCGCACGTCTGCATCTCTCCCGCGGGGAGCTGGATCAGGCGGTCGCGCGGGTCTCCGCGGTCGTCGAGCGCGGGGCCGTGTCCGAGGAGACACTGCTGCTGGCCGCGATCCTGCGGGGAATGGGGATGGATGTTGCCGACGATCTCCCGGACACCGTCGACCTCGAGGTCGGGCTCAGCCCGGACGCTCCGATCGAACTCGCCAGCCTCGCGGTGACCGTGCTGCTCCTGGACGAACGGTACGCGGAGGTCCGGCGCGTCACGGAGACGCTGCTCAGCAGCATGCCGCGCCCTGCCCCGATGTGGCGGGAGCGTCTCCTGCGCATCGTCGTCGCCGCCGAGGTACGCGGAGGCGATCCCCTCGCGGCCCGGCACGCCGTGGCGGCGTGGCGACACGAATGGCTCCCCGGACGCGGACCGGATGCCGCCCGCACTCTGCTGCTGGCTCAGGCCGCCGCCATCGACCCGTCCGATCCGACGACCCACGACCTCGTGCGCCGCGGCAGGGAACTATGTCGGAGAGAGGGAACGCCGACGCTCCTGCCCTTCTTCGCGGCGATCGAGGGAGGCCTCGCTCTGACGGAGCGACGTTTCGACGACGCGGTCGGCAGTCTGCAGGCCGCGCGGGCCGCCGGACCGGGGAACGACCCGGCGCTGATGCGGACCGACGCCGACCTGATCGAAGCGCTGTGGCTGAGCGATCGGGTCGTCGAGGCCCGTTCCGAGACGGCGCGGTTGGAGATCGCGCTCGCGGCGCGCCCCCGCCGGTGGACGACGCTGGCGGTGGCCCGGTCCCGCGCCGTGTGCCGGTCGGGTCGAGAGGGCCGACTCGCCTTCGACGAGGCGCAGGCCCTCTATCGCACCGACGACTCGCCCCACGAGTACGCGCGCCTGCGCGCGGCTCGCGAGCGGTGCGTTCCGGCGGATGAGTACCGCGTCCTGCGCAGGGTCGGCTACGACGCTCGAGCCGACTCCGTCCTCTCGCCCGACGAGCAGGAGGTCGTCGCCCTGGTCCAGCGGGGTCTGCGCAATCGCGAGATCGCCGCGACCCTGTTCATCTCCCTGCGATCCGTGGAGTTGCGTCTCACGCGCGTCTACCGGAAGCTCGGTGTCGGTTCACGCGCGCAGCTCGTCGCCCACCTGCACGGGGAGGCCTCCGCCTGACCTCGAACGAGCGGATGCCAGGGGCCCGGGTGCCGGCCCGGTCGCCCCGCCCCCGGCCGTCCGGCGGTCCGGGCTCTTCCATCGGCCGTCCGACGGCCGCCCGAGAGCGGCGACCAGGGCTCGCAGGCACAGCACCGCGTCCCAGACGCGCAGCAGCGGGAACAGGAGCATCGACACGCGCGGAGGCCGCCGCGTGACCGCGCACAGGAAGACCGTCATCACGGTGTCCACGAGGAGGAACCCCACCAGCAGAGGAACCGTCGGGATCGCCGCGGCCACGGCCTCGGCGACGCCTGCCGCGGTCCCGCTCAACAGCCGACCGCCCAGGGCGGCGAGGGCCCCCACGACGAGCGCGGGCACGACCGCCGCGATCACCAGGCTCGCGACGGCGGTCTCGGCGGCGAAGACGCCCACGGACGTCCAGAACAGCCCGGGCCGGATGCCGTGCCGCCGCACGGTCTGCCAGAAGCCGAGGCTCCAGCGCCGCATCTGGGCCGAATAGTCGCGGAGGACGGCCGGATCCTGCGTCTCGGCGATCGCGCACTCCGGGTGGAAGGCGATCCGGCCGAGGCGCTTGGCGTGGACCTCGAAGGTCATGTTGAAGTCCTCGATCGACAGCCCGGGCGCGTCGATGTCGATCCGGTCCAGCACGTCCGTGCGATACAGGCTCGCGAAGCCGGGCACGATGGCGACGGCGTCTGCGGCGCGCGCCGCCTGGCCGAACTTGTGGAGGTACTGGGTGCACACGTACGTGCGTTCCCGGTAGGTCGTGAGCAGGCGCCCCGTGCGAGTCGCCGGGGCGTCCGCGGCGGTCGTCGCGCGTCCCGCCACGGCCACCACGTCCGGGTCGGTGAACAGCGGCAGGCCCGTGCGCAGGTAGTCCGGGCGCGGGCGGGAGTCGGCATCCAGGAGGAGCAGGAGGGGGAACCGCTCGGGGATCCGGAAGCGCTCGAGTCCCGCCCGGATGGCGCCCGCCTTGCCGCGATTCGGGAAGAGGTCCCACACCGACGCGCCCGCGTCGCGCGCCCGCTCCACCGTCGCGTCCCCCGACCCGTCCGACACCACGAACACGTTCCGGGCCGGCACGAGGGCCCGGGCGGCGCGCACCGCGTCGGCGATGACGAGCTCCTCGTCGTGCGCGGCGATGAGCACCGCGACCTCCGTCGACCGGAAGTACATCGACGGTGCGAGCAGCGACGGACGCGGGCGCCGCTCGCAGGCGAGGCGGCCGAGGGCGACGGTGCCCCACACGAGCGTGGAGACCCCGATCGTGCAGACGGCGACGAGGAGCGCGAGCGCGAGGGTCATGGCATCCCTTCGTCCGGAGGCGGTCAGTGCCACGACCGTACGCGTTCTCGGCTCCGCCGGCGCCCGCACGGCCCGCATGCGCGCTTGCGGTTTCCCGCACACCGGCGTGCGGGGCGCGGCATCCCGCAGGATCGGCCGCGATCGCTTGACCGCTCCCCCGGGCCCGGCGGAGGGTGGGCCCCGGATCAGCACCGACGCTCGTTCGGATGCCCCGCCCCGGATCACCCGAACGTCCCTCGCACGCGGCAGGTCGCCGCCTGTCACGGGACCTCCCCTTTGGAGGATGACGATGTCCACACTCGATGTCCGTGCGACCGCGCCGCTGTCGACGGCCGCGACGGAGCCGGCTGCTCCCCCACCGTTCGACTTCGACGTCGCGATCGTGGGACTCGGCTACGTGGGTCTACCCACGGCTCTCGCCTACCGGGCGAGCGGCTCGCGGGTCCTGGCGCTGGATGCCTCGCCCCGGCGGCTGCGCACCATCGCCGCCCGCGGCGCCGACCTGATCGACTCCGACCGCGACCGCCTCGAAGCCGCCCTGCGCGCGCCGCGGGAGTTCCGTCTCACCAGCGACGTCTCGGAGCTCGCCCGGGCCGCCGCGATCGTCGTGTGCGTGCCGACCCCCGTCGACCACCAGCAGGTCCCCGATCTCGCCCCGCTGCGGGCCGCGTGCGCCACCGTCGTCGCCGCGGCTCGCCCCGGCCAACTGATCATGCTGACCTCCACGACCTACGTCGGCTGCACCCACGACCTCGTCGAGCAGCCGCTTCGCGAGCGGGGGCTGGAGGTCGGCCGGGACGTCTTCGTCACCTTCAGCGCCGAGCGTATCGACCCCGGGAACGTCGGTTTCGCGCAGGAGGTGGTGCCCCGCGTCGTCGGCGGCGCCACGCCGCAGTGCCAGGAAGAGGGCGTGCGTCTGCTCTCGCGATACGCCGCGCGCGTGCACCCCGTGTCGAGTCTGGCGACGGCCGAGATGACCAAGCTGCTCGAGAACACCTTCCGCGCGGTGAACATCGCGCTCGCCAACGAGTTCGCCGACATCTGCGGGGCGCTCGACGTCCCCGTCACCGAGGTGATCGAGGCGGCCAGCACCAAGCCGTACGGCTTCATGGCCTTCTATCCCGGACCGGGGGTGGGCGGACACTGCATCCCGTGCGACCCGCACTACCTGCTGTGGCAGCTGAAGGCCCTCCACGTGGATGCCGGGGTGATCACCGAAGCGATGACCCGCATCGCCGCGCGACCCCGGCGCGTGGTCGACCGCGTGCGCGACGTCCTCGGCCGGGCCGGGAAGGGCACGCTCGGCGCCCGGGTGCTGATCGTCGGCGTCACGTACAAGCCCGACGTCGCCGACCTCCGCGAGTCCCCCGCGCTGGAGATCATCGACGGACTCATCAACGCCGGCGCGGAGGTGCAGTACGTGGACACCCACGCGCCGCACATCCATCTCGGCTCCGGACGCGAACGGGATTCGCTCACCGACCCGGCGGCCTTCCACCCCGACGTCGTCCTCGTCCACACGCGCCACCACGACTCCGATCTGAACTGGCTCGACGGCGACGCCGTCGTCCTGGACGGCACGTATCGCAGCTCCGACATCGCCGGGCGGGTGCTGCTGTGAGCGGGGTCCCGATCTACCCGTCGGGCGACCGCACGGCGCACCGCACCCTCGTCACCGGTGGCGCCGGCTTCGTGGGCAGCCACCTCGTCGAGCACCTGCTGGCCGCCGGGGACGAGGTCACCGTCCTCGACGACCTCTCGACCGGGTCGGCGCGCAACCTGGCCGGGGTCGCCGACAACCCGCGCCTGCAGATGATCCACGGCTCGATCCTCAACACCAAGACGGTCGGCCAGGCCATGGAATCCTGCGACCGGGTGTTCCACCTCGCGGCCGCCGTCGGCGTGAAGCTCATCGTCGAGCAGCCGCTGCGCGGCCTCCGTATCAACATCCACGGCACCGAGAACGTCCTCACCGCGGCGATCGAGCGGCAGGCGTCGGTCCTCCTGGTGTCCACGAGCGAGGTCTACGGCAAGAACACCGCCGACCGCCTGCGGGAGGACTCCGACCGCATCCTCGGCGACCCCCTCCTCTCGCGGTGGACGTACGCCGGCGCGAAGGGCATCGACGAGGCCTTCGCGAAGGCCTACTGCGATCAGGAGGGCCTCGACGTCGCGATCGTCCGACTCTTCAACACCGTGGGCCCGCGGCAGACCGGTCGATACGGGATGGTCTTCCCGAACCTCGTCGGCCAGGCGCTCAGGGGGCACCCGTTGACCGTGTTCGGCGACGGGCAGCAGACCCGATGCTTCTCGGCGGTGGAGGACGTCGTGCCCGCCATGGTGCGCATCGAACGCGATCCGCGCGCACGCGGGCAGGCGTACAACCTCGGCGGGGCTCGGGAGATCTCGATCCTGGACCTCGCCCACGAGATCGTCCGCACGCTCGACAGCCGGAGCGAGATCCAGCTGATCCCCTACGACCAGGCCTACGCCCCGGGGTTCGAGGACATGCGTCGCCGGGTTCCCGACAACACCAAGGCCAACGACCTGGTCGGCTACGAGCCGCAGACGTCGCTGACCACGACGATCCTCCGGGTCGCCGCCGATCTGCTCGCCCGCGAGCGCCTCGCCTCCGACGCCATGCCCCTCGCCGGCACGGGATCCTTCCGCGGGGTGCTCTGATGTGCGGCATCACCGCGTTCCGGGGCCCGTCCGCGGCGACCCACGCGCGCGTGGCCCTCGCCCGACTGGAGTACCGCGGCTACGATTCCGCGGGCATCGCCGCCCGCCGCCCCGACGGAACGGCGATGCACGTGCGCACCCTGGACGGCGTGGAGGCGCTTGCCGACGCCGTCGAGTCGGACACGGATGCCACCACCGCGGCGATCGGCCACACCCGGTGGGCCACCCACGGCGGCGTGAGCGAACGCAACGCGCACCCCCTCGAGGATTGCGGGGGCCGTCTGTTCGTGGTCCACAACGGCATCGTCGAGAACGCGGGTGCGCTGCGGGAACGCCTGCGGTCGGCCGGCCACCGTCTCGCGACCGACGTCGACACCGAGGTCATCGTCCATCTGCTCGAGGAGGCGGTGAGCGTCGGCATGGATCTCGGTGAGGCGCTCGCGGACACGGCGACCCATCTGGTGGGGTCGTGGGCCGTGGTCGCGTTGGACTCCCGGACCGGTGCGCTGGCCGGAACCGCCCACGGATCGCCGCTGATCCTCGCGGACGGCGGCGACGGGGTGTATCTCGCGAGCGATGTCGGCGCGGTCGCGCCGTTCGTGTCCGCGTTCCGCGTGCTCGAAGACGACGACGTCGTCGACATCGACGCGGCCGGCGCGCACTGGCACCGTTCGGGCGGGAGCGACCGGCCGCGCGGACTCTGGCCGGTTCCCGAGGTGGCGCTGCTGTCCCGCGGCGGCCGGCACGACGACCACATGGGCAATGAGATCGACGAGCAGCCGGTGGTCGCTCGACGCGTGCTCGACGCCCTGGCCCCGAGCATCCGCGACGGCGCCCTGTGGAACCGTCTGGGGCTCCCCCCGGTGGAGGAGATCGACCGGGTGGCGGTCCTCGGCTGCGGCACGTCGCTGCACGCCGGACGAGCGCTCGCCGGGGTGTTCGCGCGGGTGGGACGCATCCCCACGCGCGCACTGACGGCGAGCGAGGCCGCGCACGAGGTGTGGGAGCCGCGCACCCTCGTGGTGGCGATGAGTCAATCCGGCGAGACCGCCGACGTGCTGCGTGCGCTGGACGGACTGCCGTCCGGTCACGGCACGGTGCTGGCCCTCACCAACAACACCGCGTCGTCTCTGGCGCGTCGAGCGGACGCCGTGATCGATTGTCTCGCGGGGCCCGAGATCGGTGTCGCAGCGACGAAGACGTTCGTGGCGCAGGTGCTCACGGGCGCGTGCGTAGCCCTGTCGGGGCTGTCCATGTCGGGGCGCGCGGATGCCGCCGTCCTCGACGCCGACCTGAACGCGCTGGCCGCGACGCCCGACGCCCTCTCGGGAGCCCTGCACGCCTGGCGCGATCGAGCCGCGGATCTCGCCGCCGATCTGGTGACGGCCTCCGGGTTCCTGTTCCTCGGTCGCGGCGCGGGTCTCGTGTACGCCGCCGAGGGCGCGCTGAAGCTGAAGGAGCTCTCGTACCGCTGGGCGGAGCATCACGCCGCGGGCGAGCTGAAGCACGGCCCGTTGGCCCTGGTGGATGCCGGGACCCCGGTGTTCGTCGTCGACGACGGCGACCCGCGCCTGGACGTCGACATCGCCGAGGTCGAGGCCCGCGGTGGGCGGGTGATCCGCGTGGGCGAACGGGCCCTGCGGGTGGGGGGCCTCCCGCTCCAGCTGCCGCGCACCGGCCCGTCCTGGGGGCCGTTGGAGACGGTCGTGCCGTTGCAGCTGTTCTCCCGCGAGCTGGCTCTGCGTCTCCAGCGCAACGTCGACAAGCCCCGCAATCTCGCCAAGTCGGTGACCGTCGCATGACGACGCCCCCGGCTCGGCTTCCCCTCCCGAGAAAGGCCGCCCGCATGGTCCCCGCTCCCCCCACTCCGAACCGACGACGGCGTCGCCTGCGTCTCACGATCGCCGCCGTCGCCCTCGCGGCGATCCCTCTCGCCGGTCTCGTCGCCGTCGCGCCGTCCCCCGCTCAGGCGGCCACGCGCACGGTCGTGAGTCTCACGTTCGACGACGCCAACGCCAACCAACTGAACGCTCTGCCGGCGCTGAAGGCGAACGGGATGAAGGCGACGTTCTACGTCCCGTCGGGCTTCATCGGCGCGGCCGGACACATGACCCGCGCCGACCTGACGAACCTCGCGAGTGCGGGGCACGAGATCGGCGGCCACACGGTGAACCACCCCGATCTCGCGCAGGTGAGCGTCGACGAGGCGAAGCGGCAGATCTGCACCGACCGGAAGAACCTGACGTCGTGGGGCTTCACGGTCCGCAGTTTCGCGTACCCGTTCGCCTCCAGCACTCCCGACGTCGAGAAGGCCGCGGCCGACTGCGGCTACAACAGCGCCCGGCTGCTGGGAGACATCCGCAGTCGCTTCGGGTGCCCGGACTGCGCGTACGCCGAATCGACCAAGCCCGCGGCTCCGTTCGCCCTCAAGGCGCTCGACCAGGTCGATGCGACCTGGACGCTCGACGATCTCAAGCAGGGGGTCACCAACGCCGAGAAGAACGGCGGCGGCTGGGTGCAGTACACCTTTCACGACATCTGCGCCGACGCGTGCAGCGATCTCGCCGTCACCCCGACCGTGTTCTCGCAGTTCGTCTCGTGGCTGAAGACGCGGCAGGCTGCCGGCACCGTCGTCAAGACGATCGGCAGCGTCATCGGCGGGACGACCAAGCCGCTCGTCGACGGGCCGTCGGTGCCCGCCCCGACCGGTTCGACCAACGGCATCGTGAACCCCGGCATGGAGCAGGGGGCGCCGGACTGCTGGATGCGCGGCGGCTGGGGCACCAACACCCCCGCCTTCGAGACGGGATCGCCCGCGCACGGCGGCGCCATCTCGAGCGGGATCACCATGACCGGGTACGTCGACGGCGACGCGAAGCTGCTCCCGCAGTTCGATCTGGGCCAGTGCGCTCCGACGGTGACGCCGGGCCGCACGTACACGCTCCGCGAGTGGTACCGCGCCAGCGGCGTGACGCAGTTCGCCGTGTATCTGCGCTCGACCGCCGGGGCGTGGTCGTACTGGACCTCGAGCCCCTGGTACGCCTCGGCGACCGACTGGACCGAGGCAGACTGGACGACGCCGGCGATCCCGGACGGGTACAACGGGATCAGCTTCGCGCTGACGATCTTCGGCAACGGGACGCTGCGCACGGACGACCTCGCGCTCTACGACAGCGCCGGGGCGCCACCCCTCTCCCCGGTCGCCGGCGTCAGCCGCGTCGCCCCCGACACGACGACGCCGCCCCAGGGTCCGGTCGAGCTCTTCCAGCCCACCGAGAGCGACGTCACCGGATGACGCGCCGCGCGGCGGCGGCGGGTGCCCTCGGGGTGCTCGTCGCCGCCGGCGTCGTGGCATGCGCGCCCGCGACCGCGCCCGCTCCGCTTCCCGACACCGGGTACCCGTGGCACACCGACATCGTGGCGACGACCTTCTGGGTCGGCGAGGTGTTCGACCCGAGCGCGTCCGACGGCAGCCAGCGTCTGTCGACCTACGACTCGCGATGGCTGGCGTCGTACGGGGGCTGCGACGGGGTGTCCGAGGGCACGCAGTGCCGCACGGAACCGCGCACGGCGGAGAACGGGTACTTCCCGACGCGGATGACGCCCCTCGAGAACCCCTTCTACCTCGATCTGCCGTACGACGACGTCAACGACGACGTGGGCTTCGCCGAGCGCGGGAAGGTGATCCCGTGGGCTTCGGAGGCGCCGTACGCCGCCGACGTCGCCGACCCGACGGTCAGCCTGATGAAGAACCGTTGGGTGGTGCTGCGCAAGGGCGACCGGCTGTGCTACGGCCAGATCCAAGACGCCGGTCCCGGCGAGTACCGCGACGCCGCCTACGTCTTCGGCTCCGACGATCGTCGTCCGGACAACACGCGGTTCAACGGCGCCGGTCTCGATGTCTCCCCCGCGCTCAACGGTTGCCTGGGCTTCCGCGAGCTCGACGGCGAAGACGACCGCGTCGACTGGGCGTTCGTCGACGAGGACGACGTCCCGGACGGACCGTGGACCAGGATCGTGACGACCAGCCCGGTCCGGTGAGAACGGAAGGTCTTACTGGCCCCGGCGCTCGCGCAGCTGCTGCAGCGCGTCGTCGAGGAGCGACGCCGCTTCCTCGTCGGTACGGCGCTCCTTCACGTAGGCCAGGTGCGTCTTGTAGGGCTCGGTCTTGGCCAGGGCCGGCGGGTTGTTCTTGTCGCGGCCGGCGGGAAGACCGGAGTGCGGAGAGTCGATCGTCTCGGGGATCTCGTCGTCGGGGATGCCCGCCGCGAAGTAGCGGACGGTCTCGTTGCCGAGGGCGTCCCAGTACGAGACCGCGACGCGATCGGCGTGGAAGCCGTGGTCCTGTTCTCCCATCGGGCCCGCGCCGACGCGCGTGCCGCGGATGGCGTTGCCGCCAGTGGCCATGTCAGAGCTCCGCGAACTTGGTGAGGAGACCGAGACCGACGATGGTGATGAACCACACCAGGGCCAGGACGATCGTGAATCGGTTGAGGTTGCGTTCGGCGAGGCCCGACGAGCCGAGAGCCGAGCTCATGCCGCCGCCGAACATGTCGGAGAGGCCGCCTCCACGTCCCTTGTGGAGCAGGATGAGCAGGGTCAGCAGGAGGCTGGTCACGCCCAGGAACACCTGCAGGACGAACTCGAGAATCTGCACTGTCGAAAGCCTTTCGCGGCGGTCGGATCGGACCGCACAAGCGTCAAGTATACGGGGAGGCGGCCGGACACACGGGATGCCCGCGGCGCGAGGCCGCGGGCATCCCGTGTCGGTCAGACTCCGACGTGCTTCTGGTAGCGGATGATCGCCGCGAACTCGTCCACGACGAGGCTCGCGCCGCCCACCAGCGCACCGTCGACGTCGGGCTCGCGCATGAAGCCGGCGATGTTGCCCGACTTCACCGAACCGCCGTAGAGGATGCGCGTGCGCGCTGCCGCATCGGCACCGAGCTTGTCGGCCACGACGGCACGCAGCTTCGCGCAGACCTCCTGCGCCTGGTCGGGCGTGGCGGCCTGGCCGGAGCCGATGGCCCAGACCGGTTCGTACGCCACGACGATGTCGGCATCGGATGCCACGCCCTCGAGCGCGACCTCGAGCTGACCCACGGGAACGGCGCTGGCGCCGAACTTCTCGAGGTCTTCGGAGGTCTCACCGACGCAGATGACCGGGACCAGGCCGTGGCGGAGCGCCGCCTGGGTCTTGGCCGCGACGACCTCGTCGGTCTCGTGGTGGAACTGCCGGCGCTCCGAGTGACCGATGATCACGTAGCGCGCGTCGAGCTTGGCGAGGAACTGACCCGAGATCTCGCCCGTGTACGCGCCGGAGTCATGGGCCGAGAGGTCCTGACCGCCGAGGGCGAACTCGATCTTGTCGGCGTCGAGAAGCGTCTGCACGGTGCGCAGGTCGGTGAAGGGCGGGAAGACCGCCACCTCCACGCTGCCGCTCTCGTGCTTCGCATCCTTCAGCGTCCAGTGCAGCTTCTGGACGAACGCGACCGCCTGCAGGTGGTCGAGATTCATCTTCCAGTTGCCCGCGATGAGGGGGGTGCGGTTCAGGACCATCCGAGGACCTCCAGTCCGGGGAGCTTCTTGCCTTCGAGGAACTCCAGGCTGGCCCCACCACCGGTGGAGATGTGGCCGAACTGGTCGTCCGTGAAGCCGAGCTGACGTACGGCGGCCGCCGAATCGCCACCGCCGACGACGCTGAGGCCGTCGACCTCGGTGAGCGCCTTCGCGACGGTCTTGGTGCCCGCGGCGAACGCGGCCATCTCGAACACGCCCATGGGGCCGTTCCAGAAGACGGTGCGCGAATCGCGGATGGCCTCGGCGAACAGGTCCGCCGTGCGAGGACCGATGTCCAAGCCCAGACCCGAGGCACCGAACGGGGTGTCCTCGAGCGCCACGGCATCCGCGACGACGTGCTCCGCGTCGGCGGAGAAGGACGCCGCGACGACGGCATCCACGGGGAGGACGATCTCGACGCCGCGCTCCTTCGCCGTGGCGAGGTAGCCCTTCACTGTGTCGATCTGGTCCTGCTCGAGCAGGCTCGAGCCGACCTTGTTGCCCTCGGCCGCCAGGAACGTGAACATCATCCCGCCACCGACGAGGAGCTTGTCCACGCGCGGGAGCAGGTGCTCGATGACCCCGAGCTTGTCGCTGACCTTCGAGCCGCCGAGGACGACCGTGTAGGGCCGTTCGGGGTTCTCGGTCAGGCGGTCGAGGACCTCGAGCTCCTTCTGGATGAGCAGGCCGGCCGCCGACGGCACGATCTGCGCCAGGTCGTAGACGCTGGCCTGCTTGCGGTGCACCACACCGAAGCCGTCGGAGACGAGGGCGTCGCCGAGCTCGGCGAGCTGCCGCGCGAACTCCTGCCGCTCGGCCTCGTCCTTCGAGGTCTCCCCCGCGTTGAAGCGGAGGTTCTCGATGACCGCGACGTCGCCGTCCTCGAGCGAGGCGACGGCCTCGCGGGCGGACTCGCCGACCGTGTCGCGCGCGAACGCGACCGGCTGACCGAGGAGCTCGGACAGGCGCTGCGCGACCGGCTCGAGCGAGTACTTCGGGTCGGGCGACCCGTCGGGACGGCCCAGGTGCGAGCACACGACGACGCGGGCGCCGGCGTTGATCAGGGCGTTGAGAGTCGGCAGCGACGCGCGCACGCGGCCATCGTCCGTGATGACGCCGTCCTTCAGGGGGACGTTCAGGTCACAACGGACGATGACGCGCGTGCCGGCCAGCGACCCCAGCGTTTCGAGGGTGCGCAGAGCCATGGAGGGTCAGAGACGCTCGGCGACGTACTCGGTCAGGTCGACGAGACGGTTGGAGTAGCCCCACTCGTTGTCGTACCAGGACGAGACCTTGACGAGGTTGCCGGACACGTTGGTCAGCTCGGCGTCGAAGATCGACGAGTGCGGGTTGCCCTGGATGTCGCTGGAGACGATCGGGTCCTCGGTGTACTCGAGGATGCCGGCGAGGCGACCCT
The DNA here is from genome assembly GCF_030056775.1 of Microbacterium sp. IEGM 1404. Taxonomy (NCBI): domain Bacteria; kingdom Bacillati; phylum Actinomycetota; class Actinomycetes; order Micrococcales; family Microbacteriaceae; genus Microbacterium; species Microbacterium sp. IEGM 1404. The sequence goes on from NZ_JASHKP010000001.1 coordinate 1,108,204, forward strand.
CGGCGGCGGCCTGCTTGTAGACCGCGTTGATCTGGTCGACGGTCAGGCCCTCGGTGGGGGTGACGATCGTGAGGTCGACGATCGAGCCGGTGGGAACCGGCACGCGGTACGAGGAGCCGCTGAGCTTGCCGTTCAGCTCGGGCAGGACCAGGCCGATGGCCTTGGCGGCACCGGTGGAGGCGGGCACGATGTTGATCGCGGCGCCGCGCGCACGACGCAGGTCGCCGTGCGGGCCGTCCTGCAGGTTCTGGTCGGCGGTGTACGCGTGTGCGGTCATCATGAAGCCGCGCTCGATGCCGAAGGCGTCGTTGAAGACCTTCGCCAGCGGGGCGAGGCAGTTCGTGGTGCACGACGCGTTCGAGATGATGACGTCGGTCTCGGGGTTGTACGTCTCTTCGTTGACGCCCATGACGATCGTGGCGTCGTCACCCGTGGCGGGAGCCGAGATGAGCACCTTCTTGGCACCACCCGCGACGTGCTTCTTGGCGTCCTCGGCCTTGGTGAAGCGGCCGGTCGACTCGATGACGATGTCGACGCCGAGCTCGCCCCAGGGGAGGTTCGCGGGGTCGCGCTCTTCGAAGACCTTGATGGTCTTGTCGCCGACGGTGATGGAGTCTTCGGTGTACGAGACGTCCTCGGACAGCACGCCGCCGACGGAGTCGTACTTCAGCAGGTGCGCGAGCGTCTTGTTGTCGGTGAGGTCGTTCACCGCCACGATTTCCAGGTCAGCACCCTGCGCGAGAGCCGCGCGGAGGTAGTTGCGTCCGATACGGCCGAAGCCGTTGATTCCGATCTTGACGGTCACGGAATATCTCCTGAATCAGTTGTGCGCGAGAAGCGCGTGATTGCGGTGTTCGCTGGCGGACAACGGCGTCCCGACGGGGTGTCCCGTCGGGACGCCCACGCCGTTTACGACAGTACCAGCAGACCCGTGGTCTTCTCACGGGCGGCCGCGAAACGCTCCTGCGCATCGGCCCAGTTGGCGATGTTCCAGAACGCCTTCACGTAGTCCGCGCGGACGTTCTTGTAGTCGAGGTAGTACGCGTGCTCCCAGACGTCCAGGAGCAGCAGCGGGACGGTGCCCGCGACGATCTGGCCCTGCTGGTCGAAGAACTGCTGGATGATCAGGTTCTGACCGATCGAGTCCCAGAACAGGCCGGCCCAGCCCGAGCCCTGCACGCCGAGCGCCGCGGCGGTGAACTGGCCACGGAAGGCGTCGAACGAACCGAACTGGTCGTCGATCGCGGCCTCGAGGTCGCCGGTGGGCTTGTCGCCGCCGTTCGGCGAGAGGTTCGTCCAGAAGATCGAGTGGTTCGTGTGGCCGCCGAGGTTGAACGCGAGGTCCTTCTGCAGGCGGTTGATGTTCGCGAAATCGCCCTTCTCGCGCGCCTCGGCGAGGAGGTCGAGCGTGGTGTTCGCGCCGTTGACGTACGTCTGGTGGTGCTTGCTGTGGTGCAGCTCCATGATGGTCGCGCTGATGTGCGGCTCCAGCGCGGAGTAGTCGTAGGGCAGTTCGGGCAGCGTGTACTTCGCCATGTTCTCTACTTCCGAATCGGCGCTGCACCGAAGCCTCGGCGCAGCGAGGGTGACGTGTTCATCCTACTGAGCGGCAACGCACGGACCACGGGGTTGCTTCCCCGAATGACGAGGGATAACGAAAACGGATGCCATGGACCATGGCATCCGTTCGTGATGGGGCTCGTGCGGGCTAGTCGTCGGCGCCGACCGGCACCGCGGACTCGGTGCCGGGGATGCCCTCGGCCTCGGCCTTCTTGTCGGCCATCGCCAGGAGGCGGCGGATACGTCCGGCGACGGCGTCCTTCGTCAGCGGCGGATCGGCGTGATGGCCGAGCTCGTCGAGGCTCGCGTCGCGGTGTGCCAGCCGCAGCTCACCGGCCTGCTGCAGGTGATCCGGCACCTCGTCGCCGAGGATCTCGAGCGCGCGCTCGACACGGGCGCACGCGGCCACCGCGGCCTGGGCGGACCGGCGGAGGTTGGCGTCGTCGAAGTTGACCAGGCGGTTCACGCCCGCGCGCACCTCGCGGCGCTGGCGCATCTGGTCCCACTCTCCCGCGGTGCGGCGGGCACCCATCTCGTACAGGGCGCCGCGGATCGCCTCGCCGTCGCGCACGACGACGCGGGGCACACCGCGCACCTCGCGGGCCTTCGCCGGGATGCCGATGCGGTGGCCGGCGCCGACGAGCGCCATGGCCGCCTCCGACGAGGGGCACGAGATCTCCAGGGCCGCGGAACGGCCCGGGTCGCTGAGCGAGCCGCTCGCGAGGAACGCGCCGCGCCAGATGGCGCTGAGGTCGGGGCGCGACCCGGTGGTGAGCTTGTTGGGGAGGCCCCGCACCGGACGGCGACGCTGGTCGAGGAGCCCGGTCTGGCGCGCGAGGGTCTCGCCGGCCTCGATGACGCGAACGGCGAAGTGGCCGCCGGTGCGCCCTCCGGAGCCCTGCACGTGGTGCAGTTCGGGGCGGACGCCGTAGAGCTCCATGAGGTCGCGGGCGACGCGGCGGGCGAGGACGTCGGAGTCCAGCTCGGCCTCGACCGCCACGCGGTTCGCGATCGAGTGCAGGCCACCCGAGAAGCGCAGGATCGCCGTGAGCTCGGCGACGCGCGCCGTCGGACGCGGGTCGCGTACGGTGATCAGCTCGGCCTTCACGTCGGCGGTCAGCGGCACGGTTCTCCTCGGTTCAGGACGATGGGGCAACGCTCAGGACAGCACGGGGTGAGGCTATCGAAGCGGCGGGGACGAGGGTACAGCCTACTCGCGGCCGAGGTCGCGGTGAGTCACACGGACCGCGACGCCGGGCAGCTCGCCGAGGCGCGCGGCCAGTTCGCGGGCCATCACGACCGAGCGGTGCTTGCCGCCGGTGCAGCCGACCGCGACGACCGAATGGCGCTTGTTCTCGCGCTCGTACCCCGCGAGGACGGGCCGCAGCGCCGCCGCGTAGGCGTCGAGGAAGTCCCGCGCGCCCTCCTGACCGAGCACGTATTCCCGCACGGACGGATCCTCGCCGGTCAGCGGCCGCAGCTCCTCGTTCCAGAACGGATTCGGGAGGAACCGCATGTCGGCGACGAGGTCGACGTCGGTGGGCAGTCCGTACTTGAAGCCGAAGCTCATCAGCGTCACGGTGTGGCGGGCGGCCCCCTCTTCACCGAACAGCTCGACCGTGCGGATCGAGAGCTGATGCACGTTGTACGTCGAGGTGTCGATCACGACGTCGGCCGCTTCGCGCAACGGGGTCAACCGCTCGCGCTCGCGACGGATGCCGTCGAGGATCGTGCCGTCCCCCTGCAGCGGGTGCGGACGCCGCACGGCCTCGAACCGGCGTACGAGCACCGCGTCGGAGGCATCCAGGAAGACCACGCGCACCTGCCCGTCGGCCTGCAGAGACCGCATGGCCTCGGGCAGGTCGCCGAACAGCGAACGCCCTCGGACGTCCACGACGACCGCCACCCTCGGTACCGCTCCGCCCGCGCGCTCGGTGAGATCGAGGAGCGGACGCAGCATCCGCGGCGGGAGATTGTCGACGACGTACCAGTCGAGATCCTCCAGGGCATTGGCGACCGTGGAACGACCGGCCCCCGACATCCCGGTGACGATGAGCACCTCGCCGGGCGCACCCCGTGCCGCCTGCATGATTCGCCCTTTCGTCGGGGTTCCAGCCTACCGAGCCAAGCGGGTGTGAATGGCCTCGGCGAGGGTCGGACCGATGCCGGGCAGCTCCATGATCTCGTCGGGCGAGGCGTTCTTCAGCGCCGTCACCGAACCGAAGTGCCGGAGCAGAGCCTTGATGCGGGCATCTCCCAGCCCCGGGACCTCCGTCAGCACGCTCGAGATGTCGCGCTTGCGACGCTTGCGCTGGTGCGTGATCGCGAACCGGTGGGCTTCGTCGCGGAGCCGCTGCAGCAGGTACAGCGCCTCCGACGTGCGCGGGAGGATGACCGGGTAATCCTCTCCCGGCAGCCACACCTCCTCGAGCCGCTTGGCGATGCCGCACAGGGCGATCTCCTCATGACCGGCATCCGCCAGTGCGCGCGCGGCGGCCGCGACCTGCGGCTGACCGCCGTCGACGACGAGCAGCTGCGGGCGGTAGGCGAAACGCGGGCGCTTGCGCGTGGTCACGACCTCGCCGTCGGCCGTCGCCTCCGGACTCTCGGCATCCGCGACGATCGCGCCGCCCAGGGTCTCGCGTTCGTCGTCCTCGGGCCTGTCGAGGTAGGCCAGCCGGCGCGTGAGCACCTGGTACATCGAGTCGGTGTCATCGGTGGTCTCGGCGACGCCGAACGAGCGGTACTGGTCCTTGCGCGGCAGCCCGTCCTCGAAGACCACCATGGATGCCACGACGTTGGTGCCCGAGAGGTGCGAGACGTCGTAGCACTCGATGCGCAGGGGCGCCTCCGCGAGTCCGAGGGCCTCCTGCAGGTCGGTGAGGGCCTGCGAGCGCGCGACGTAGTCGCTGGTGCGGCGCGTCTTGTGGAGCATGAGCGCCTGCTGCGCGTTGAGCGTCGCAGTCTTCAGCAGGTCGGCCTTCGACCCCCGCTGCGCGACCTGCAGCGACACCGGCCGACCCCGTCGGTCGCGCAGCCACGCCTCGAGTTGATCGGCGTCGTCGGGCAGTTCGGGCACCAGCACCTGCCGGGGGATGTCGGCGGGCGCCGCGTCCCCGTACGTGCGCTGCAGCACCTGGTCGACCAGATCCGCGCCGGAGATGTCGATCTCCTTCTCGATCGTGGTCGCCCGAACCCCTCGGACACGACCCCCGCGCACGACGAAGTGCTGCACGGTCGCCGCGAGCTCGTCCTCGGCGATGCCGAACAGGTCGGCATCCGTGTCGGCCGGCAGGACCAGGGCGCTCTTGCCGAGGACGGCGTCGATGGCCTGCAGCCTGTCGCGGTAGCGGGCCGCCGCCTCGTAGTCCATGGCGGCCGAGGCCTCCATCATGCGAGCCGTGAGCGCCTTGGTGAACCTCTGATCGCCGCCCGACATGAACGCGACGAAATCGTCGACGATCGCGCGGTGCTCCTCGATCGTGACCTTCATCGAGCACGGTCCGCCGCAGCGCCCGATCTGCCCCGGGAAGCACGGCCGACCCGACTGCATCGCCTTCTTGTACGACGCATCGCTGCACGTGCGGATCGGGAAGACCTTGATCATGAGGTCGATCGTGTCGTGCACCGCCCAGACCTTCGGGTACGGCCCGAAGTACTTGGCCCCACGGATCTTGGGGTTGCGCGTGACGATCACGCGGGGGGCTTCGTCGGCGAGGGTGATCGCCATGAACGGGTACGACTTGTCGTCGCGGTAGCGGACGTTGAACGGCGGATCGAACTCCTTGATCCACATGTACTCGAGCTGCAGCGAGTCGACGTCGCTGGGGACGACGGTCCACTCGACCGAGGCCGCGGTCGTCACCATCCGGCGGGTGCGCTCGTGCAGTGAGTACAGCGGAGCGAAGTAGTTCGACAGCCGCGCGCGGAGGTTCTTGGCCTTGCCGACGTAGAGCACCCGCCCTTCGGCATCCCGGAAGCGGTAGACCCCCGGATTGGTGGGGATCTCCCCCGCCTTAGGACGATAGGGCAGGTGCGACACCCGCTCTCGGGATGCCACGGCTCAGGCTCCCGCGCGGGCCAGTTCCGGCTCGCGCTCGGCGGTGTTGCGCTGCGTGCCGGTGCGACCGGTCTCGAGGAGTTCCGCGAGGAAGGCTCCCGTGTGGCTCCCCGACACCGCCGCGACCTGCTCGGGCGTTCCGGTCGCGACGATCGTTCCACCACCGGCACCGCCCTCGGGGCCGAGGTCGATGACCCAGTCCGAGCTCTTGATGACGTCGAGGTTGTGCTCGATGACGATCACGGTGTTGCCCTTGTCGACCAGGCCGTTGAGCACCTTCAGCAGCAGCGAGACGTCCTCGAAGTGCAGGCCCGTCGTCGGCTCGTCGAGCACGTAGATCGAACGGCCGTTGCTGCGCCGCTGGAGCTCGGTCGCGAGCTTGACGCGCTGCGCCTCGCCGCCCGACAGCGTCGTCGCCGACTGGCCCAGACGCACGTACCCCAGCCCCACGTCCACGAGCGTCTTGAGGTACCGGTGGATCGCCTGGATCGGCTCGAAGAACTCCGCCGCCTCGGAGATCGGCATCTCGAGCACCTCGGCGATGTTCTTGCCCTTGTAGTGCACCGACAGCGTGTCGCGGTTGTACCGCTTGCCGTGGCACACCTCGCAGTCGACGTAGACGTCGGGGAGGAAGTTCATCTCGATCTTGAGCGTGCCGTCGCCCGAGCACGCCTCGCAGCGGCCGCCCTTGACGTTGAAGCTGAATCGCCCGGCCTGGTAGCCGCGCACCTTCGCTTCGGGCGTCTCGCTGAACAGCGTCCGGATGCGGTCGAACACGCCGGTGTAGGTCGCCGGGTTCGAGCGCGGCGTGCGGCCGATCGGGGCCTGGTCGACGTGCACGACCTTGTCGAGGTTGTCGAGACCCGTGACGCGCGTGTGCTTGCCCGGCACGCGGCGTGCGCCGTTGAGCTTGGACGCGAGGACTTCGTACAGGATGCCGTTGACCAGCGTGGACTTCCCCGAACCGCTGACGCCCGTCACGGCCGTCAGCACCCCCAGCGGGAAGTCGACGGTCACGTTCTGCAGGTTGTTCTCGCGCGCGCCGACGACGGTGACCTGACGCTTCTTGTCGATCTTGCGCCGCTTCTTCGGCGCTTCGATCGACCGCCGACCCGAGAGGTACGCGCCGGTCAGCGACCGGTCGTCGTCGAGGAGCTGGGCGAGCGGACCGGAGTGCACCACGTTGCCGCCGTCGACGCCCGCGCGGGGTCCGATGTCGACGACCCAGTCGGCCGCGTGGATGGTCTCTTCGTCGTGCTCGACCACGATGAGGGTGTTGCCGAGGTCGCGCAGGGTCTCGAGGGTCTGGATCAGACGACGGTTGTCGCGCTGATGCAGACCGATCGACGGCTCGTCCAGCACGTACAGCACGCCGGTCAGGCCGGACCCGATCTGCGTCGCGAGACGGATGCGCTGCGCCTCGCCGCCCGAGAGCGTGCCGGCGGCGCGGCCGAGGCTGAGGTAGTTGAGCCCGACCTGCAGCAGGAAGTCCAAGCGCGCGCGGATCTCGCGCAGGACGGCCGCGGCGATGGTCGCCTCGCGGTCGGTGAGCGTGAGCTTCGTGAAGAACTCGCGCGCGTCCGCGAGACTCAGGCGGGATGCCGCGGCGATCGAGGTTCCGTCGACGAGCACGGCCAGGACCTCGGGCTTGAGCCGGTCGCCGTCGCACACGGCGCACGGCACCTCGCGCAGGTACTCCGACCAGCGCTGGCGCTGCGCGTCGGATTCGGCCTGGAGGTACTGACGCTCGATGTAGGGCACGACGCCCTCGAAACCGGAGGAGTACCGCATCTCGCGCCCGTAGCGGTTCTTCCACTTGACGGTGACCTTGTAGTTCTCACCGCGGAGCACCGCGTCCTGGACGTCCTTCGAGAGGTCGCGCCACGGCGTGTCGAGCGAGAAGTCCAGGTCGCGCGCAAGACCCTCGAGCAGCCGCTCGTAGTACTGGAAGAGGCCCTTGCCCTGCGTCGTCCACGGCAGGATCGCCCCGTCGCGGATCGAGAGTTCTTCGTCGCCGAGCATGAGGTCGACATCGACCGACATGCGGGTACCGAGGCCCGAGCACACCGGGCAGGCGCCGAACGGTGCGTTGAACGAGAAGGTCCGCGGCTCGATCTCGGTCAGCTGCAGCGGGTGTCCGTTGGGGCACGCGAGCTTCTCGGAGAACGACTGCCAGGCGGCATCCCCCTCTTCGTCGACGAAGTTCACCTGCATGATGCCGCCAGCGAGTCCGAGGGCCGTCTCCACGGAGTCGGTGACGCGGCTGAGGATGTCGCCCGAGGCCACGAGACGGTCGACCACCACGGCGATGTCGTGCTTGTAGCTCTTCTTCAGCGTCGGCGGCTCGGCGAGCTGCACCAGCTCACCGTCGACGACGGCGCGCGCGTACCCCTTCGCGCTGAGCTCCTTGAAGAGGTCGACGAACTCGCCCTTCTTCTGCGTCACCACCGGCGCGACGATCTGGTAGCGGGTCCGCTCGGGCAGCTCCATGAGCTGATCGGCGATCTGCTGCACCGTCTGACGCTGGATAGGGGCGCCGCAGTCGGGGCAGTGCGGCACGCCGATACGCGCCCAGAGCAGACGCATGTAGTCGTGGATCTCGGTGATCGTGCCCACGGTCGAGCGGGGGTTGCGGTTGGTCGACTTCTGGTCGATCGAGACCGCCGGGCTCAAGCCCTCGATGAAATCGACGTCCGGACGGTCGACCTGGCCCAGGAACTGACGCGCGTACGCGCTCAGCGATTCGACGTAGCGGCGCTGGCCCTCGGCGAAGATCGTGTCGAACGCCAGGCTCGACTTCCCCGACCCCGAGAGGCCGGTGAAGACCACGAGCGAATCACGCGGAATGTCGAGGTCGACGTTCTTCAGGTTGTGGACGCGGGCGCCGCGAACACTGAGCTTTCCGCTGGTGTTTCCGGGAGACGAGACAGGAACGATGGGCACTCGTCAAGTCTAGGTTCCCCCTCCGACATCGGTCCCGGGTTCGCCTCCGGCGCACATGTGTGCGAGGGTGCGGGTCCGCGTCACGCGGGCCGAGGCTTCCTCGCGGACGCGCCCTCGCCCGCTCGGGCCGGATCGGGATCCGGGGACTCAGCCGTTCGGGTCGAATCTCCCCGCGAACGGTGCGAGGCCGTCGCGCAGTGCGATGAGCGCGCGCTCGTCGATGCCGACGCGCTCCATGATCCGCGCGGGCACCTCGATCGCCCGTTCGCGCAGCGCGCGACCGTCGGCGGTGAGGTCGATGTCCAGGACGCGCTCGTCGTCGACGCGCCGCGTTCGCCTCACCCGCCCCTGCGCTTCGAGTCGCTTGACCAGGGGCGAGAGGGTGGCGGGCTCCATCGCGAGCTCGCCGGCGAGGGCGCTCAGCGACCGGGGCGCCTGCTCCCACAACGCCAGCATCACCAGGTACTGCGGATGAGTGAGCCCCAGCGGTTCGAGCACGGGACGGTAGATCGACACCACGTTGCGCGCGGCGGTGACGAGCGCGAAGCACACCTGATTCTCCAAGCGCAGCGGATCGTCCACGCACCCTCCTCAAATACTTAGTACACTAATGATCATGGCACAAAAGGATGCCGACCGGCCCCCGCTGCGCGAACGCGTGCGGGCCGCCGGCGGGTGGTACCAGTACATCAACACACGCCTGATCCGCGTCGCCGGACCCGCATCGGTCGGCCCGTACGAGACGACGCCCGAACCGGTGCGCACCGGACGCCCGTGCCCCCTGTGCGGTCACCCGATGTCCGAGCACAGCGTCGACCGGTCGGGCGTGAAGCCGCTCCTGCACTGCCCGTGACAGCTGGGCGGCCGTGGGGCTCTGTTGGCCCCGGGGCCTGAAGCCGCTCCTGCACTGCCCGTGACGGCTGCGCGGCCGTGGGGCCGCGTTCGTCACCGAAGTCGATGTCGCGTCACGGCAACCGCGGTCGTCCATCGGAATCGAGGGGCCACCCCGGGTTGACCGCGATCTCCCACGGATGACCGTCCGGATCGACGAAGACGCCCGAGTAACCGCCCCACTCCGTCGGGGCCCCCGGCCGGCCGAGCGCCGCACCGGCAGCAACGGCCTCCGCCAGGACGGCATCCACCTCGTCGGGCTCGCGCACGTTGTGGGCCAGGGTCACGCCGCCCCATCCGCTCTCGTCGGTCACGGTCGAGTCGGCCGCGAGCGTCTCCCGCGACCACAACCCGAGGACCATGCCCACCAGATCGAAGAAGGCGACCTCCCCTTCGACCGAACTCGGCGACCGCCGCCAGCCGAGGCGCTCGTAGAAGGCGACCGATCGCCGAAGATCGGCGACGCCGAGGGTGATCAGCGAGATCCTCTGCTCCATGATCGCGTCCCGTCGCTCCCCGCCGTCGGCCGCTCAGGCGTGTCCGGCGCGCTCCATCGCGCGGAGCTCCTTCTTCAGGTCCTGCACCTCATCGCGCAGGCGTCCCGCGAGCTCGAACTTCAGCTCGCCCGCAGCCGCGAGCATCTGCTGGGTGAGGTCGGCGATCGTCGACTCCAGCTGATCGGCGCCTTCGGCGGCGATCCCGGTGCGACGCAGCTGCGGTGTCGGCGACTTGCCCTTCCCCGCCTTGTCGTTGCGGGACAGCAGGCTCCGGGTGTCGGAGGCCTCGCGTGCGAGCACCTCGGTGATGTCGGCGATCTTCTTCCGCAGCGGCTGCGGGTCGATGCCGTTCGCCGTGTTGTACGCGATCTGCTTCTCCCGGCGTCGCTCGGTCTCCTCGATGGCGTTCCGCATCGAGTCGGTCATCTTGTCGGCGTACATGTGCACCTCGCCCGACACGTTGCGGGCGGCACGACCGATCGTCTGGATGAGGGAGGTCCCGCTGCGCAGGAACCCTTCCTTGTCGGCATCCAGGATCGCGACGAGAGACACCTCGGGCAGGTCGAGACCCTCGCGCAGCAGGTTGATACCGACGAGCACGTCGTACACCCCGGCGCGGAGTTCCGTGAGCAGTTCCACGCGCCGAAGGGTGTCGACGTCGGAGTGCAGGTACCGCACGCGCACACCGTGCTCCCCCAGGAAGTCGGTGAGCTCCTCCGCCATCTTCTTGGTCAGTGTCGTCACCAGGACGCGCTCGTCGCGTTCGACGCGCACACGGATCTGCTCGAGCAGGTCGTCGATCTGTCCCTTCGAGGGCTTCACGACGATCTCGGGGTCGACGAGGCCGGTCGGGCGGATGATCTGCTCGACCACGCCGTCGGCAATGCCCATCTCGTAGCGCCCGGGCGTCGCCGACAGGTACACCGTCTGCCCGATGCGGTTCTTGAACTCGTCCCAGCGCAGCGGGCGGTTGTCCATCGCGCTCGGCAGACGGAAGCCGTGCTCGACGAGCGTCCGCTTGCGGGAGGCGTCGCCCTCGTACATCGCCCCGATCTGCGGGACGGTCACGTGAGACTCGTCGATGACGAGCAGGAAGTCGTCGGGGAAGAAGTCCAGCAGCGTGTGCGGCGGATCCCCCGGATTGCGGCCGTCGAGGTGCCGCGAGTAGTTCTCGATGCCCGAGCAGAAGCCCAGCTGCTGCAGCATCTCGAGGTCGAACGTGGTGCGCATCCGCAGCCGCTGCGCCTCGAGGAGCTTGTTCTGCGACTCGAGCTCTTTGAGCCGTTCGGCCAGCTCGTGCTCGATGGTGCCGATCGCGCGCTGCACGGTGTCGGTCCCGGCGACGTAGTGCGACGCGGGGAAGATCGGCACGGAGTCCATCTTCTGCACCACGTCGCCCGTCAGCGGATGCAGCATGTACAGCGCCTCGATCTCGTCACCGAACATCTCGATGCGGATCGCGTACTCCTCGTACACCGGGATGATCTCGATCGTGTCGCCGCGGACGCGGAAGTTGCCGCGCGAGAAATCGACGTCGTTGCGGTTGTACTGCATCGCGATGAACTTGCGGATCAGAGCGTCGCGGTCGTACCGCTCCCCCACCTGCAGCGCGACCATGGCCCGCAGGTACTCCTCGGGCGCGCCGAGGCCGTAGATGCAGGACACCGTGGACACCACGACGACGTCGCGACGCGACAGCAGGGAGTTCGTCGTCGAGTGGCGAAGACGCTCGACCTCCGCGTTGATCGAGGAGTCCTTCTCGATGAACGTATCGGTCTGCGGGACGTACGCCTCCGGCTGGTAGTAGTCGTAGTACGAGACGAAGTACTCGACAGCGTTGTTGGGCATGAGTTCGCGGAACTCGTTGGCGAGCTGGGCCGCGAGCGTCTTGTTGTGGGCCAGGACGAGCGTCGGGCGCTGGACGGCCTCGACGAGCCAGGCGGTCGTCGCCGACTTTCCGGTACCGGTGGCGCCAAGCAGCACGACGTCGGTCTCGCCGGCGTTGATCCGCGCGGCCAGGTCGGCGATCGCCTGCGGCTGATCACCGGACGGGGAGTACTCGCTGATGACCTCGAAGGGGCGGACGGAACGCGTGGCCTGCATGATTCCAGCGTAGGCGGGGCCTCCGACATCGGGGCCGGCGTGCTGTTCGCCATGCGCGAGCGGGACGCTCGACGGACCGACGCCCGGCGACGCGTTCGTCGACTCTCCGAGGGGATCGCCGCCCGGGGGCGGGACCGTGACGGCTCAGTCCCGCGAGACGCGGTCCCACAGCTCGTCGACCTGGCATCGCGTGGCATCCATGTCGCCGGCCGTGTCGATCACGACGTTCGCGAGCGCCAATCGTTCGTCGTCGCCGGCCTGGGCCGCGACCCGGGCGCGGGCCTCCGCCTCGGAGAGCCCGCGCTGATCGACGAGCCGCCGCACGCGCAGCTCAGCCGGAGCGTGGGCCACGACGACGAGGTCCCATTCGCCGGTCCCGCGGGATTCCGCGAGGAGCGGGACGTCGTAGACGACCAGGGCGCCGGGATCGGCGGAGAGCGCCGCGCGGAATCGCCGCTGCGACTCCTCCCGCACCGCGGGGTGCACCAGCGCGTTCAGCGCGGCGAGCCGCTCGGGATGACCGAAGACCCGTGCTCCCAGCGCGGGCCGGTCGAGCGATCCATCGGGCTGCAGCACCTCGGGTCCGAACTCCGCGGCGATCGCGGCGAGCACCGGCGAACCGGGCGCCTGCACCTCGCGGACGATCGCATCCGCATCCACGATCACCGCGCCCTTCTCGGCGAGCATCCGGGAGATCGTGGACTTTCCGGACGCGATTCCGCCGGTCAGCGCGAGGAGGGTCACCCCTCGAGGATGCCACAGCCGCCACGCCCGGGGCCGGTGCCATCCGGGGTGGTCTACCATTCGATCAAGGCCGCATCCGCGCCCTCCGACCGGTTGGCGAGAGTGTCATCATGCCGAATCCGAACGTCGTGGTCGTCATCGAGGACGACGTCGACATCCGCTCGCTGCTCACGGCGACCCTCGAACCGGTGGGCTTCGTCGTGCACACCGCCGTCGACTGTCTCACCGGCATCGAGACGGTCCGGCGCACCGACCCCGCGGTCACCACGCTCGATGTCAGCATGCCCGGACTCGACGGTTTCGAGACGGCTCGGCGCATCCGGGAGTTCAGCACGACGCGCATCCTCATGGTGAGCGCCCGAGTGGATGCCACGGAAGAACGGCTCGCGCGCGAGGCCGGCGCCGACGACTACCTCACGAAGCCGTTCCGCCCTCGTGAGCTCCGCGCCCGTGTGCACGCCCTCGTGGCCGCGGACGACGAGGACTGATCGCCCCGCCCTCAGTCCGTAGCGAGGCCGAAGGGCTGCTCGCCCGTCGACGCGGCGTGGCTCGCGTTCGCATCCGCTCGGTCGACGAGGGTCGGACCGTCCGCGCCGTCGACAGAGGCGAGCGCCACGCCGATCCCCACCACCGGCACGACGGAGGTCCCGAGGTCCGAGAGGTCGGCGACGAGCCGCTCGTGAAGCACACGGACGATCCGTCGATGGTCGGTGGCCCCCGCCGTCGAGAAGGCGACCGCGAGGCCGGTCGCGTCCGTCTCCCCCACGAGTGCCATCGTCGGGGCGTGCCGCCGCACGGACGCGCGGAACGCCCGCGCCATCTCCTCCGCCTCCTCGGGACCGAAGGCGGTGGCCACCCGCCGCAGATCGTCCACCCGGATGCCGATGACGCACAGGTCCTCTCCGGCTGCTCGGGCGCGCGCCACGAGGATGGTGAGGACCGCACCGAACGACTCGCGAAGCAGGACTCCGTTGCGGTCGACGATGAGCTGTCGCGTCTCGGGGTTGCCGCGCAGGGCGGATTCGCTCGTGCGCAGGACGGAGGTGACCACGACGGCGGCCACCACGAGGGACATCGTGAGGAAGGCGGAGACGCTGGTGCCGAAGTAGGTCAGGAATACCGGGCTCTCCGGGCCCTGGGACACGAACACGATCGTGCGGACGAAGAACCAGGCGGCCTCGATGGCCAGGATCGTCGTCAGAGCCGCCGCGCTCCATCGTCGTCCGATGGCGCCGCGTCGCGTCTCGATCGCCCCGAGCACGGCGAACAGCGCATTGGCGAGGAACAGGGCCACCGCTCCCGCCCAGTCGCCCGCCGAAGGCCCGTCGACGAGGGCGAGCACCACGACGACGGCGAGACCGACCGCGGTGATGATGAGCGGGATCCGGAGCGGTCGCCCGTTGAAGGCCACACTGCCCAGCCAGATGAACGCCGTCGCCGCGACGAACGCCCCGTTGCCGAGGGCGAGGGCGACGAAAGCCCCGGGCACCGAGACCCACACCAGGTAGCACACCGCGGAGAAGACCCCGGCGAGGAATGCCGTCGCCCAGAGCCGCCCCGGGAGAGCGTCGCGCAGCATGAGGGTGTCGAGCAGGTACAGCACGGCCGACACCAGGATGACGAGGGACGAGGCCGTCTGCAGGCTCAGGACGTCGAAGACCATGACGCCGCTCCTTCCTTCTGCGGCAGATGCACGGTGAAGACCGACCCTGCCCCGGGCTCGGTCGTCATCGTGATGTCGCCGCCGTGGGCACGCGCGATGTCCCGGCTGATCGCCAGGCCCAGGCCGCTGCCGTGGACGCTGGAGTTGCGCACGGTGTCCGCACGGAAGAAGCGCTCGAAGATGCGCCCCTGCTCGCTCGGCGAGATTCCGGGCCCGTCGTCGGCGACCGTGATGAGGACGGCGTCGGCCTCGCGCGCGACGGAGACGAGCACGACCCCGCCGCTGGTGTTGTACTTCACGGCGTTGGACAGCAGATTGTCGACGACCTGCCGCAGACGGTGCGCGTCGACGACGGCCGGGCAGGAACGCACACCCGAGGCGTCGACCCGGATGCCGTGCGCCGCTGCGCGCGGCGCCACCGAGGTGACGGCACTCGCGACGATGTCGGCGACGTCGGTCGCGGCCGGTTCGAGCGCGAACCCGACCCCGTGCCGGGAGGCCGCCGACATCGCGAGGATGTCGGCCACCAGTTCGCGAAGACGCGTGGCGTTCCGCTCGGCGATCTCCAGTTGCTCACGCGTCGCGCCCGCCAGGGCATCGTCGTCGAGGGCGAGTTCGAGGTAGCCGATGATCGAGGTGAGGGGCGTGCGCAGCTCGTGCGAGACGCTCGCCACCAGGTCCTCGCGGGCTCGGAGCGCCAGTTCCTCGGCCGTCACATCGCGCGAGACGACGACGGTGCCCGCGCCGACGCCGTCGCGCGCGGGGAGGTGCCGCGCCGTCACGTTCAGAGCGCGGCGGTCGTCGCCCGGCATCCCGAACCAGACGAGCTCCCCCTCGAATGCCTCCCCGGCGCGAGCGCGCGCGAACGGCGTCTCGCTCGCGACGAGCGGGGTGATGCCGTCTGCGGCGTACACCGCCGGCGCGGGGCCGAGCGATCCCGCTCCGGCCTGCAGCCGCGCGTGCGCCTCGTTGCTCACCGAGTACTCGCCCTCCGCGGTGATGCGGATGACGCCGAAGTCGACCGCGTCGAGCACTTCGGTGACCAGGTCCTCCTGCCGACGCGACCGCTCGAGCGAACGCCGCAGTTCCGCCGATTGCTTCTCGAGCAGGGCTCGCTGCGCACGGGTTCGCTTGGCTGCGAAGTGCGACATCGTCGCCAGCGCGGCGAGCGTGAACGGGAGCACGAAGGTCGACGCCGCGACGCGTTGCGACCCGTCGAATGTCTGATAGGCGATGATGGCCGACACGGTCGCCGTCACGCCCACGACCCCGCGCACCCCGAAGGCCGAGCCGATCCAGATGGCCGGGAAGGCCCACAGCAGTCCGATGCCCGCAACCGGGGCGCTCTGGCGCATGAGCCCGATCGCGGCGACGTCGACGACCGGAGCGACGAGGATCAGCCACGACGGCAGATCGTCCCGGGGCGAGAGGACGACGATCCCCGCGCACACGAAGATCATCCCGGCACCCGCCACGAACAGCGTCACGTCCTCGATCTGCCCGAGGACGAGTGTCGCCACGGCCGCGAGTACCGTGGCGGCCGCCTGCAGCAGCTGACTGGTCAGCAGGCTGCGGTGGAGACCGAGCCGCTCGCTCGGCGACGGGCCGGACATGGCCTCGACCCTAGCGCGCAGGACCCCCGCACGCGCGATCCCCACGCGGCACGCGGGAGGAGTCGACCCTCCGCCCCCGAGCGCGCGGCGGGACGGCCCGCGGCTGCGGCGTCAGAATCCGAAGTCTCCGCCGAAATCCGCGCCGAAATCCCCGAATCCCCCGACGTCGGATGCACCCGGATCGTCGAAGGATGCCGCATCGCCGCTGTCGGCCGCCACCCCGTCCTCGAAGCCGGCGGCGTATCCCGGGTCGAACAACGCTCCGACCAGCGCGGACCCGATCACGTAGCCGCCGATCGTTCCGAGCATCGAGGCGCCGAGCATCGATCCGAACCCCGGTGCTCCCCCACCGCCAGCGAAGGAGCGTCCGCCGAACGTGCGCTCCATGAACCCCGGACGTGTGTACTCCGCCCGTGTCGCCGCGCGGGCCAGCGAGGCCGGGTCGTCGCCGACCGGCCGTTCCGACGCCGGGAGCCCGGAGGAGAGCTCGTGCAGGACCTGCTGCCTCTGGCCGGGCGTCAGCCGGGCAAACGCCTCGGCGTGAACCTGCTCGACGGTTTCGGGGGGCGCCGTCCGCAGGAGGTAGCGATACCGCTCCAGCGCCTGTGCGTCGTCGCCCGCCGGGTCGGATGCCGGGCCGGCGGCGCCGGGCGGGGGCGGCGGGGCGTAGCGCCCCTCGGCGTCGCGGGTACCGCTCGCGGACCCGGATGCCGACGACGTCGGGATCGACGACGGGCGACGCTGATCCTCGCCGCCGCCGAAGAGTCGATCGAGGAAACCCATGAGTGCCTCCCTGTGGCTGGGGACATCACGCTAGGACCGCGGGCTTTGAGTCCCCTGTGACGCGCGGCCGGTCAGCCCTGCCGCGCGAAGGCCTCGCTCGTCCACCGCGCGAACAGGTCCCAGGGATCGTCCACGCCGTCGGAGAGGGCGGCGATGTGGGCGTCGAGGACATCGGTACGGGCGAACCACTCCGATCCGCCGAACCGCTCGGCGGCGAACTGCGCATGGCGCCGCCGCTCCACCGACCGGTCGCCCCGTTCGAATGCGAGGAGCTCGTCGTGACGGATCGCCCGCAGTCGCTGCCGCGGCCGGGCGCTCGTACCGATCTTCACGCGATCACGGAAACGCAGGTAGTAGACCACGTCGATGCGGGGCGGGGGCAGCTCGCCGTCCACGGGCTCGCCGTGCCGCCATTCGCACACGGCGCACAGCCAGCCGCTCGGCCAGCGGACACCCAACCGTGAGCCGCAGAGGAGACACGGCGTGGGCAGGACATCGGCGACGCCGTCACGGCGGCCGACCCACTCCGCCGCGGTCATCAGGTGCTCACCGCACAGACCGAGCGGCGCGTCCGGCGCGACGGCGTCGCCGCATCCGGACACGAGACATCGGACCGATTCGTTCACACGCCGAAGCGTACGCACGACCTCCGACACGACCGTCCGCTAGTCCTCCGCGGCCTCGGGACCCTGCAGCCGGAGGAAGAGCCCGGCGTACGGGCCCAGCTCGAGTGCGAAGCTCTGCAGCTCATCGACCCGGCCGACGACGTCGCCCGTCGCGGCATCCACGGCGGTGCTCTGAGGAACGAGCCACTCCGAACGCACCGTGCCCTCGATGCTCTCGCCGGAGAAGTTGAGCACGGTGATCTGCAGCGGCGCATCCTCGAGGCGGCGGTCGCCGCCGTCCAGCCTGTGCACCATCACGAGCATGCTGGGGTGCCCGACCTGCGGGATGTCGACCTGGGAGGCCACGGCGATCTCGTTCTCGCTGCGGATCCGCAGGATGTCGCGGAGACCGGCGAGGAAGGAGTCGGGATCGGCCTGCTGCCGGGCGAGCGATCCGTAGAGCGACCGCGCGCGCGGCATCCCCGAGGCGGAAGTGGACGCGTCGGGAGCCACGTCGAGAAGATCGTGGGCTCCGCGCTCGATCCACCGGGTGTCACCGGAGGAGATCAGGTGACGCACCTCGTCGGCGGGAACGGTGAGCGACCCGGTGAGGTCCCACCCCGAAAGCGCGAAGACACCGGGCTGCCACGAGTTGTACTTCGCGAGCAGGAGGTGAGCGTCGCGGATCGCGGGGACGTCGGCCTCGGTGATGTCGTCCAGGGTGGCCTTGCCCTGCGTCGCGGCGATCAGGGACGCCGTCGTGCAGGCGATGCCGTTCTGCGTGAAGACGAGGTTGTAGTCGGCGTCGACGGTGAGGGCCTGCGTGAGTTCGGCCCGCACGGTCTCCGCGATCTCCCCGCCGGTCGACTCGCCGTGGCGGAACGGATAGACGGTGTCGCGGTGCGTCGTGGCCCAGTGCACCAGCTCGTACGTCAGCTCGTCGTGGTTCTGCATGCCGTGGACCAGTTGCACGGGCTCGACGCCGGTCTCGAGTGCCGTCGTGAGCGCGAGCCGCAGGAACTCGGTGTTCGCCGTGGCGAGGGCGTGGTGGTACCCGGGGCGCGTCACGAAGTCGTACGACAGATCGGCCCCGACGGCCCCGGTGTCCCGGATGTCCTCCATCGTCAGGTTCAGCTCCTGGAACGTGAAGCCGCCGACCTTGCGCACCATGCCCGCGATGATGTGGTTCGCGGCGTGGGAGAGCGGATGGCCCTCCGACCACGCCGGGAGCCCCTCCGCGCTCTTCTCGACGCCGAGGAACCCGTTCGCGTCCAGGCGCAACGCGCTCGTGCCGAGATCGCCCAGCGAGTGGAGCGCGTCACCGATCACCAGGCGCATGCCGGCGAAGGTGGGATCCAGCCAGTTGATCGAGGGCTGCCCCTCCTTGAAGTAGTGGAGGTACACCCAGCGGCGCTCGAGTCCGTCCGTGCCGACGACGGGTGCGGTGGCACTCCAGTTCGTCTCCTTGACCCCGGGAGTGAAGAAGATGACGCGCTGGAGCTCGCCGATGATGTATCCGCGGGCGCTGAGCTCGCGCTCCGTCTCGGCGTCGAGATTGACCGAGTCGCGGCCCGCGGGCACCTCGGGCAGGAGCCCCCAGTCCTCGCGCGGGATCTCGACCATGTGGTAGATCCCGGGGTAGTCCTTGTAGGCCATCTCCGCCAGCCGGAAGTCGGCACCCTTGCCGGTGTGTCCCGGCACGATGTCGTCGATCACGCTTCCGCCGTGCGCATCGGCCATGTCGGCGATACGACGGAAGGCGTTCTCGTCACCGAACTCCGGGTCGATCTGCGTGCTGATGCGGTCGAAGTGGCCATCGACGCTGGGCGTCTCCTGCCACCCGCTGATCCCACCCGCGCGCTTGACCGGACCGGTATGGATGCCGTTGATCCCGACCCACTCGAAGGCCTCCCACAGCGCCTCATCGCCCAGAGCGTCGAGGAAGGACTCCCCCGGGCGCGCCATGAGCGAGATCGGATAGGCCGTGAACCACACGTCGGTGGACTCGATCGCGCGACGCGCGTCGGGGCGCGCATAGGGGTTCCGCCACATCGAGGGCTGCCCCGACAACTGTCGGCTCAGCACGTCGGCATCCTTCAGCATCGACTGCCGCACGAGCCATTCGACGTACGACGGATTCGCGCCGTTCGCGTTGCGGGGATCCGTGAGGAAGCGCCGCAGCGTGCCGCCCCGGAACTGCTCGCGCGGACGCAGACGTCGAGGGCGGGCCGGGTAGCGCTGTTCGTCGTAGCTGATCTCAGCGACCGGCTCCCCGGCATCGTCGCCCGTGGCGCTGCTGTCGATACCGTCCTCCGGCGTCCGTGCTGTCGTCAGCTCGTCGGCGTCGTCCACTCGCGACCTCCTCATGTCGTCGTACCGACGGTAGTCGTCATGAACGACATCGTGGTGAGGGATTGACCCGGAGTCGGCAGAACCTCGCCTCACCGATCACCACCGGGACGCAGAGCCACCCACGCGACGGCTGCCGAGATCGCACACATGCCGACGACGGCGCCGATGAACCACGTCCACCCGACCGTGCTGAAGACGAGGCCGAGCAGCCAGCCGAACAGACTGGACCCGCCGTAATAGCCGAGGTAATACAGAGAAGACGCCTGAGCGCGCGCCTCGGGCACCGCCGCGACCGGAGTCCACCCGGATGCCACGGCATGCGCAGCGAAGAACCCCGCCGTGAACACGATGAGCCCGACGATGACGACGAAGGTCGACGGCACCGCCATCAGAACCGCACCGGCCGCGGTGATGCCGATCGAGGCTTCCAGGACCGGGAACCGTCCGCGCCGGACGGCCACCGCGCCCGCGCGGGGCGACGACACCGTCCCGGCGAGGTAGGCGAGGAACAGCAGCGTCACGACAGCGGGGGCCAGCGAGAACGGGGGCTGCGCGAGATGGAACCCGAGGTAGTTGTACACCGCGACGAACGCGCCCATGAGGAGGAACCCCTGGGCGTACAGGGCCAATTGGACGCGTGAACGGAGATTCACGCGAAGACGCGCCAAGACCGTGGGGCCAGGGAGCGCACGCGCCCGACCAGGAACGAATCCCCGTGCGGGCGGGACGAGAGTCAGGAAGATCGCGGCAGCCACCGCGCAGAGGAGGATCACCGCGGCCACGCCCCACCGCCAGCCGGCGAGCTCCCCGATCGGGCCGGAGACGAGCCGACCACTCAGTCCGCCCACGGTGGTGCCGGCGATGTAGGAACCTGCGGCTGCCGCGACATGCCGCGGGCTCACCTCCTCGCTCAGGTACGCGAGAGCGACGGCCGGCACGGCTCCCAGTGCGACCCCTTCCAGGAGCCGCAGCGCGAGGAGCACGGTGATGTCCTGCGAGAACGCGGCGGCTGCACCCAGGAGGGTCGCCGCGATCACGCCGATCGCCATCGCGGGGATCCGCCCGACGCGGTCCGCGACCAGAGACCACGGAAGCACGGCGACGGCCAGCCCGAGAGTGGATGCGGACACGGTGAGAGCCGCCGTCGCGGGATCACTTCCTGTGTCGATGGCGACCTGCGGGAGGACGGCCTGTGTCGCGTACAGCTGCGCGAACGTCGCCACGCCCCCGAAGAACAGCCCCACGAGAAGACGGCGATACGCCCGACTTCCGGGGATATGTCCTGAGAAGCCGCTCACGTAGCGACCCTATCCGTTCGCCACGCACCCAGAGCGAACGCAAAAAGGCGCCGATCTCCCCTCCGTGGAGGGTCGATCGACGCCTGAAAGCAAATGTGTCCGTATATGCGAAATGGCCACCCAGCGTTGGGTGGCCATTTCGTCTTAGAA
>NZ_JASHKP010000020.1:0-237 GCF_030056775.1 Microbacterium sp. IEGM 1404
CCGCACGGCCTCGAGCAACGGATTGAGCGTGTTCCTGTACGTCCCCGCGATCTTCTCGACCGGGGCCCTCGTCAACCTGGTGTTCAACGAGCTCGATACCGGCGGCGGCGCGATCGAGTTCCTCGCCGTCGCGACTCTGGCCACCGGGATCTCGCGGCTGCTGGTCTCGGTCATCGAGGCGGAGCGCCTCCGTCAGCGCGAGCGCTAGTTGAGCTCCAGTCTCGAGCGGGCTCGGGA
>NZ_JASHKP010000021.1:0-229 GCF_030056775.1 Microbacterium sp. IEGM 1404
GGTCGACGGTGGAGCCGTACGGGTCGTTTGCCGCGGCGGCGAGCACGGGGGATGCGGCGCGGCCCGTGGCATCCAGGGCGATGCGGACGACGCGACCGTCGCCCCAGCACCTCGCCACGAGGAACGATCCGTCGGGGGCTACCGCGACGTGACAGCCGGCAGCCCCGGCGTGCACCGGGGCCCCCAGCGGTGCCAGACTCGTTGCGCCGGTGCGGCGGTACGCCTGCAC
>NZ_JASHKP010000022.1:0-229 GCF_030056775.1 Microbacterium sp. IEGM 1404
TCCCCCACCCCGCCGACGGAGCCTCGCGACCGCCGCCCCCGCACGCCCCGCAGCGCCCACACGCCGCCCCCCACGCCCGCCGCGCGCCCGTCCCGCCCTCCGGCGCCACCGCGCCCGGCGCCGCCGCGCCTCGGCCCAGGCCGAGGGCGGCCCCCGCGCGCACCCCGACGCGGGCGCGGACACCGGGCTGGACCGCTCGGAGCAAGGCGGCCCGCTGGTGATGGCGCCG
>NZ_JASHKP010000023.1:0-227 GCF_030056775.1 Microbacterium sp. IEGM 1404
CTCGCGAGCTGCTCGGCATCCGCGGGGAAGACCACGAGGACGGCGAGTCCGAGGGGGAGCTTGGCGGCGATGATCGGCGCCATCGGCGACCCGTCCACGCTCGCGCGCTCCCGCACGCGCGGGTCGGTGCTGACGGCGGCGGGACCGAGCAGGTCGAGCAGGTCGTCCTCGAGGGCGAGGACGCGGGTGGCGGTGTCGCTCAGGGGGGGTCTCCGGGTGACGCGGGG
>NZ_JASHKP010000024.1:0-226 GCF_030056775.1 Microbacterium sp. IEGM 1404
GTCCGCGTCGGGGCGGGGGCCGCGCGGGCCGGGGCCGAATCCGGGGCCGAAGCCCGGGCCGAAGCCGCGCCCGAACGGGCCGACGCCGCGCATGCCGGGGCCGCGACCCCCGCGGCCGCGGGGGCCGAACGGCGCCGCGTCCGAGTCGTCGAGGCCGAGCGCCGCCGACCCCGTGTTGAGGGCGGCGACGAGTCGTTCGAGCTCTTCGGCGGGGACGTCGGCGAGG
>NZ_JASHKP010000025.1:0-225 GCF_030056775.1 Microbacterium sp. IEGM 1404
CGGCGAAGGTCTCGAGGTGCTGCTTCACCAGGAGGGTGGTGGGGACGAAGAGCTTGTCGCCGGGGTAGCCGCGCTTCGCGGGCGCGTACGCCAGGACGAGGTACTCCTTCGTGGTCTTCACGGCGTTGCGACCGCCGCTGGCGACCTCTCGCTGGGTGAGCTCGAGGAACTTGCCGATGCCGTGGGTCGCGTGCACGACCACGTCGCCCGGCGTGAGCTCCAGCG
>NZ_JASHKP010000026.1:0-225 GCF_030056775.1 Microbacterium sp. IEGM 1404
GTGGCCGAACCCGACGTCCGGGGGGGTGAGGTGGCCGGCGGGGGGCGGGCGCGGGGCGGGTGGGTCGCGGGGGCGGACGCCGAGGCGCGGGCGGTGGGGTCGGGGGGCCCGGCGGCGGGGCCGCCAGGCCCACGGCGCGCACGGGGGGGGGGGCGGCGATGAACAGGCGGATGAGCGCCGGGTCGACGAGGTCGGTGGGGAGCGGGACGGCGGTGGGCGCCGGGA
>NZ_JASHKP010000027.1:0-224 GCF_030056775.1 Microbacterium sp. IEGM 1404
CTCGTTCCCCTCGGGGCACACCGCCAACGCCGCGACGATCGCGGGGGTCGCCGCGATCGTGTTCCCGACCCTGTGGGTGCGGGTGGGGGGCGGTGCGTGGATCGTCCTCATGGCGTTCAGCCGCACCTACCTGCACTCCCACTGGCTCTCCGACACGGTCGGGGGAGCGCTCGTCGGCGCGGTCGCGGCCCTCGTGCTCGCGGTGGTGTTCTCCCGTCTCCGGG
>NZ_JASHKP010000028.1:0-224 GCF_030056775.1 Microbacterium sp. IEGM 1404
ATCGCGTAGAATGGCTCTAACTTGTGACCGAGGCGCGGCTCGCGGTGGGGACCGCGGCATGCAGGGCGGCGTGCTGGCGGGGGCGGGCGGGGCGGGGGCCGCGGCGGTCCGGCTGCCTCCGGACCGCCGGGCGGTGGGGCTGGCGGGCGGGGGCCGTGGCGGCGGGCAGGTTGGGCCCGGGGTCGACGGAGGTGGTCGCGGTCAGGAGCGACGGGGCGGGGGCG
>NZ_JASHKP010000029.1:0-223 GCF_030056775.1 Microbacterium sp. IEGM 1404
CCCCCGTCGCCCCTGAGCACGATCGGGCCGCACGGCCGGCCGTCGCGGGCACGCAGGGCACCGCCGACACCGCGCGCGGCATGCGGGTCGTGGGCGGGTTGAGGGTCTGCGACAGGTCGGGCGGGACGATCTCGCGCGGACGGGGGGGGGGGGCGCCGCGGGCCCGGGGGACCCGGCCGGGGCGCACGGCCCCGCGCAGGCCTGGTGACCAGCGCCCCGGTCC